>NZ_PNEO01000003.1 GCF_002870125.1 Burkholderia sp. WAC0059 | reverse complement strand
TCGAACCAGACGAGTTCGTAGGTCAGGAATCGTGCGATGGTGATGTAGCCGCCGAGCAATGCAAGCAGCGAGCACACCACGGTCAGACTGATCGCGGCGTGGATCAGGCCGGCAAGGGTGGAGCGGGCTTCCGGGGCTTCCCCCGCCGCGGCCAGTGCGCTGCGTATCCGGTTTGCCCGCAGCAGTGCGGCGCCGATGGTCAGGGCCACGACCATCGACACGATGCCGCGTCCGAAGAGCGTCACCTGCAGGCTGGTGTCGACGGTCCGGTTGAGTTGCTCAAGGGCACCCGAGAGCAGGAGCAGGCCCGCCAGGATTCGCGGGAACGGCTTGATCGCGAGCGCGACCGGATCGGCCATGACCGGCAGGCGCCACGAAGGGTGGTGAGTGCTCAGCAGTGCCCGGCCCAGGCCGGCGATCAGCGCACAGGTCAGCGCCAGCCTGACCAGTTCGTCGGCGAAGTCCTGCAGGCTGGAGGGCAGGGGTCGCTGACGGGTCAGGGCAAGATCAATGAGCCGGACGACGCAGGCCGTGGACAGCAGGCTGCTGAGCGTGGTCGACAGCGCTATCGCACTGCGTCGCAGCCGGCCCTCGGGAAGGTGGCGTAGGCTCAGCCAGGCCAGTATCTGCTCGAGCAGACGATTGCCCGCGGTCCAGATCACCAGTGCGAACAGCACGAGCAACGCGGTCGTGACTCGCAAGGCCGGTTGCCAGGCGGATTGCAGTTGCCCGCCGATCTGCGCGAGAAAGGCCATCACGCGCTGATGGTCCGTCGGGTCGGGGTGGAGGAGCGGGGTCCAGAACTGCACGCCGAGGATGCTGCCGGAGCGTAGGGCAAGCTGGTCTTTCAACTGGTCGTGCTGCAGCCTGGCAAGTTGCTCGCCCAGGTTGGCGAGGTTTTCCCTGACGTCCTGCGCCTGTTTCAGTTCGGCATCGAGCTGTGCCTGCCTGGCTGCGAGCGCGACGCGTTGCTGGACCACGGCGGGAGCTTCCGCCGCGGCGCCGGGCGCGGGCGGCGGCCCGAGTACGTCCAGCTCGGTTTGTAGCCTGGCGCGCTCCGGCAGCAACGCATTGGCCAGAAGGCTGTCGACGTTGTCGGCAAGTTGCCGGGTCGCCGCGTCGAGATCGGCCAGTTGTCCGCTGCTCGTTGCCGTCGAGGCCTGCTGCCTGATCTGGTCCAGTTCGCCCTGCAGCGCTTTCAAAGTCGTGGCCGTGGTGGCATCCGTGGCCGCTGCCGTTGACACGTCCGGTGGCGTGCCGGCCCAGAGGATTCCCGGCATCAGGCCGAGCGGCACCAGCAGGGCGAGGAGAACGGCGAGGCGGCAGATTTTATCCATGGGGTGATTCCGGCGGGAGCGATGGGGCTTTCGCGTATCGGGTATGAAGAGGGTACAAGGGATCAGCTCGTGGGCATGCAGCCATGTATCTGCGGCAGGGTTCACTCGCGCTAATGGCCGGCGCGGCTGGAATGGCGATCGGCGCAGCCGCGGCATGATAGCGGCGCACGGTGTCTGCAGCGCTGTTGCTCCGCGGGCGCTGCCGGTAAAAATTAGACGAAGTTGTCTATTATTATCAAACCAGGCGGAATCGTCTAGTTTTGTCCTGCCTTGGGCAGGACAGTCAAACCGGTGCGGGCGCAGACGTCAATCGGCTCGGTGTACTGCTTCTTCCCGGATCGGGATAGCCCGTTGCAGGTACCGGTTGACCGGCATATCGATGAGGTCCGTGCGATCGGGCGTGAACTGAATGCGATACCGGACTCTGTCTTGCGGGCGCTTTCCGCAGCGAGAGCGATCGGACGCCTCGTGACGCCGTACATCGAATTGCCGCCGGAGACGATCTGCGCGGCATGTGGCTGAAGGGGGATTCGATACGTCGATTCGCCTCGGCAAACCGGATGACAGGATGCCGATCGATCGCGACGGATCGAACCGTGTAATCTGGGAGCCTCTTTAGGCGGGCCGCCGACGGAGTAGACCGCAGCCGCGATTCGCTCGTGGTTGCGAACGAGTCGGTTGAATCCGCGGGGCAAAACGGCAACGTATCCCATGCTGACGATTACATCAGGAGAAATCCCCATGAATTCTCACTCGACCGGGACAGATTGCGAGCCCGGAACCGGAACAGGCGTGGATGTACTCGAGTTCCATTGCAGTTCCGACGGCGATAGATGGTTTCTGTGCCGTGGCGGGCGTAAAGCGCCCGTCGTGCGTCATGTGCCGGGCGTGGCATCGGGGGGCGTCGTATCGGAACTCGCGGTTAGCGTCTTTCTCTCGTCGGCGAGGCATGGACCCGAGCACGACGCCCTGCTTGATCTGCTTGCCGAACTCATTCCGCCCCGTGGAGGCCCTGTTCGGCCGCGCGGCGCGTTCGATGCGTCTCCCCCATGTTCTGCCGGGCATTCGGAGTCGCCGCCCCGGGAAGCCGCGGACGCACTGCTTCTTGCCGTGACGCGCGTCTGTACGTTCGCGCAGGAGCGGCAGTTGACTAACGCAAGCGGCTTTTTTTTCCAGCATGGGGTACGTCTGTTTCTCGTGACCAGCCGGCACGTCATGATCGACGTTAACGGCGAGCATTTTCCCGACCGGCTGGAGATCGAGTTTCATGTCGACGCGCAGAACCTGTCCGCCGCCGCGTGGTTGTCCGTTCCGCTATACGCCGAGGGGCATCCTCTTTGGCGTCAGGGTATGGATGATGGCGGCGAGATCGATGTGGCCGTAGTCGAGCTCGACAGGGCTGCATTGCCGCCGGGCGCGAGATTCCGGGCATTCGGCCCCGATCATCTGCCGCGGCCGGACGATGCGATGCCGATTGGGGCATCGCTGCTGATCGTGGGCTTTCCGCTCGGGTTCCATGATTCACTGCACCATTTGCCTGTCGTGCGGCAAGGCGTGCTGGCATCGTCATTCGGCTTGCGCTTCCAGGGGAAGGGCTGTTTCGTCACGGACGCACGAACCCACCGCGGCACCAGCGGAGCCCCTGTGGTACTGAGCGCACCATCGGAAGGCAGGACGCGCGACGACCTGCCGTGGCTGCTGTTGGGTGTCCATTCTTCGCGCATCGATATGGGCGGCAGGGATGTGCATATCGACGAGTCTCTCGGACTCAACAGTGCGTGGTATGCCGATGTCCTGATGGTCCTGACGGCCCACTAGTCGCGCATCCTGCCCCCGGCCGGGCTACCGGCGATGCCGCGCGCGGCCTTCAACAGGCCGCTCACCGGCTGGAACGCGGCGGCCTTGACGTCACTGAGGAAGTTTTCGATCGGCGCGATTCGCGGACATCGTTTCACTTGCATTTTCCTTCCGTCATAGCGCCTGTAGATCGGGCAGCAACCGGTCGAATTCGCGCTTCACCACGGCATAGCATTCGCATACCCGCTTTTCGAGCCCGGGGCGATCTACGACTTCGATGTGTCCGTAGCTATAGCGGATCAAGCCTGCATCCTGCAATTTCGTTGCGGCTTCGGTGACGCCGGGTCTGCGCACTCCCAGCATGTTCGCTATGAGCTCCTGCGTCATTTTCAGCTTATTGGACGGCAGTCGGTCCATGCTCAGCAGGAGCCAGCGGCACAGTTGCTGATCGATCGAATGGTGCCGGTTGCACACGGCGGTCTGGGCCATCTGCGTGATCAGCGCCTGGGTGTAGCGCAGCAGCAGCCGCTGCATCGGGCCGCCCCGGTGGAACTCCTCCTTCAGCAGATGGGCATCGAGTCGGTACGCGTTGCCCGCGCTCTGCACGACCGCACGGCTAGGCGTGGTTTTTCCTCCCATGAAGATGGCTATACCCACGATGCCTTCGTTGCCCACGATCGCGATTTCTCCCGATGCACCGTCTTCCATCACGTACAGCAGCGAAACGATCGACGTCGTCGGAAAATAGACGTGATTGAGGAGATCCCCGGATTCGTAGACGACCTGCCCCAGAGGCATATCGACGAGTACCAGATGCGGAGAGATACGAATCCACTCGGCTTCGGGCAATACCGAGAGAAGGTGGTTCCCGCTGATACGTTGCTCATATGCCATGTTTCACCCGTCAATGTCGTAGCTGGATTGGGCTGCCGCCAGGGAAGTCGTCTTCGGCACCCGCGACATGTGCCGGAGCGGAGCGAAGCCGTTACGCGGCGCGGTCGGCTCGCGGGCTGTCGGCGATTGTGGCGACCGTCAGGCAACGGGGAGTGTGATCAGGACACGCGCCGGCCGGGCGGTTCATCGTCCTGTTTCGTATCGCGGCGTCTGGCAATGACGACGCCTGGCGAGTAGCGGAAGCAAGCCCGTCCATGTCGATTGCGACTGGACTCGAAAACAGTATTTCACATACCCGGGAGTGGGTCTGTACGGTGGCGTTCGCCCATTCCTGAGCAATGCCCGCACATGGCTACCGTCGATCCTTTACCGGGTTCGCACGAACGGGCGGGCGGCGACTCCGCGTCGATGTGGCTGTTTGCTTTCAGGCGTATTGAGCCACGAGTCTTTCTCGCGGACAGGCTCCTGAATTGTCCCGCACCGTACAGACCCGCCGGCCTGCAGACCCAATGATGGGTTCGTGAGGGCGACATTCCAGAGGACGAGAGCGCTTCGGCCATGGCGGCAGAGGGCCTGCAACGCAGAGGGCAGGCCGGCGGCGATCGGGAAGACGGATCAAACCAGGGGCGACGGATGTGATGGATGCATGACTCATCCGTATCTTGAGCGAGCCGTTGAACCATGCGCGCGAAATAACGGGGAAAGGGACGAAATTGCATAGGAATCCAGACATGACTCAGAGCTATGCCGGAAGATCGCACGATGACCGGATTGCCGCCCGCATCGGGCAAAGGCAAAGGGCGCAGGAGCAGGCCGGTGGCGATATGGCGATGGACGGGACGGAAGCCGACGCGGAGCACAGTTGCGGCGTATTGTCGGCACTGGGCAGGCAGGTCTGGCATCAAGGGAGCGGAATCGACGGAGGCGGAATGGCGCCGGCAGATACGCCCAGACGTCGACCGTCGCTTGTCCTTGCCCGCCGCGTTGCCCTGATATGGCGCCGAGGCGTTCGCGCCGCCGTGGCATGACGGACGGCGCCGACGGAGTCATGTCCTTGTTGCGGCAGGGGGAGGGATAAGGCCGCGGCTGTATGTGCGGATTCAATCCGGCTGGATCACGATGGATCACGGCTCGCTGAGGAGCCGGTCGCTTTCGCGCTTGACGACCTTGTAGCACTCGCACACCTGCGCTTCCAGCGCACGGCGGTCCAGTACCTCGATCAAGCCGCGCGTATAACGAATGATGCCGCTGTCCTGTAGTTTGTGGGCTGTTTCCGTCACGCCTGCGCGGCGTACGCCAAGCATATTGGCAATCAGTTCCTGGGTCATCCGTACCTCGTTGGATTCCAGTCGATCGAGGCTCAGGAGCAACCAGCGGCAAAATTGCTGGGATATGGAGTGGTGCCGGTTGCAGACAGCGGTCTGCGCCATCTGCGTGATGAGTGCTTGCGTATAACGGAGGAAGATGCGCTGCAACGCGCCGCCCCGGGCGAACTCGTCTTTCACGACGGAGCCGCTCAGGCGCAATGCATGGCCGGCGCTTTGCACGATCGCGCGGTTTGGCATGGTTTCGCCGCCCATGAATAGCGCAACGCCCAGAAGTCCGTCCTTGCCGACAACGGCAATTTCCGCAGAGGCCCCGTTTTCCATCACGTACAGCATCGATATGATGGCCGTGGTGGGAAGGTAGATATGGCTGAGATGATCGCCCGACTCGTACACCACCTGGCCCAACGGCATGGCGACCGTCGAAAGGTGCGGCGCGATGCGCTCGCGTTCGTCTCGAGGGAGCGCCGCCAGCAGATGATTCGCGATGGTCGGCGCATCGGGCGGCCTTACAGCCGTGCCGGCGCTTCCGGTTACGAGTCCCTGAGCGCTTCGTTCGACTCTCGCGATGAGGCGCTCGTGATGCGCTATCTGCTCCTGCCGGTTTTTCTCGGGCAACAGGCTCAGCACCGCCGAGCGTAAC
This sequence comes from Burkholderia sp. WAC0059, assembly GCF_002870125.1. GTDB lineage: Bacteria > Pseudomonadota > Gammaproteobacteria > Burkholderiales > Burkholderiaceae > Paraburkholderia. The sequence continues at coordinate 332,937 of NZ_PNEO01000003.1, read as the reverse complement.
GTGTCGTGGCCGAGCGCGTCGAGGATCTTGATTTTGGTGAGCGTCCCGAGCTCGCTCTTGCCGTTCCGCCACGCGGAGATCTGCGCGCGCGTGAGCATCAGGCTGTCAGCCAACTGCGCGTCGCTGTTGAAATGACCTCGACGTTTCAACTCATCGAACAACCCGTACCAGTCGAACTGCATGGCGTTATGGTCAAATGGCGTCAAATTTATTTGACGTCTGTCTGTCGCCATGAAATACTGATCGAGGCGCCTGCGTGTCAAATTTATTCGACATTTATAGCATACGCACATCTTGTCGTGACGTGGGGGCTACGCCTTTCCGCATTCATGCCGCGCTCGTGCACTTCGTGAGGTCGCAGCATGAACGACTCGTCTCAATACATCCGGCTTCCCGCCGGATTGTCCGATCGGCTCCTCGCTGTCACGCCTTCGCCTCTCGAGGACGATGAATTTGCCGCCCAGCAGATCGAATTCATCCGGCACGTCTTTGGTCATTGCACCTACCTGCGGGAGCAGGGTCGCGAAGCGCCGGTCGGCGACGCGTTTCTCGGCGTATTCGTCAATCTTTTCGAGGCGATGGACGTGAATGCGCCCGAAGAGGCGCGTCGCTGCGCGATTCAATTGCGGGGGATTCTCAGGGTTATCTTTCCCGAATTGGATTGTGACGACCCTCTGCCGGAAAACGAAGCGCAAAAGGGTCCGGCATGCTGAGCTTCGCCTGCCTGCCGCGTGATACGCGCGGACGTTGACTCGCCCGCCGTGTTTGGCATATCTGTCCGTCTCATCGGTGGAGCGCGGCGGTAGCGCCGCCTCCCCACGCGACCAGTCGCCTTCCTTGCCGTAGAACTGGCGAAGCGCCACCCCGTATACGGAAGAAAACATCGAACGTGCCGGGCGCTTCTGGACCCAGTTCAACATCGATTTTGCGGCCCCGATATTCGATCGCGCGGTACATGGCAAGCACCCTCGACGGGGACGCCGCGTGATCGGCGGCGAGAACGGAGCAGGTTTGCACTGAACGACGCGCTTGCCGGGTCCACAGGGCAATGGTCTGGCCCGGAACCCGGTACGCCACCGTACCGACTTGGGCTCGCGGAAGAGGCACGCTGATTCTGTGCCTGGAATCATTGATTTCGGGATGCTTAGGATTGTGCGGTGACCCGGTGCGATCTTTCCGGATTGCGGTCATCGGCATTCGTCGTCCACAAGAAGGGGCTAACTGCCATGAATCCCATTACCCTGTTTCTGTCCGCCGTATTCATTCTGGCCGGGGTTGCTGCCGGCCAATGGATCAGCCTCTATCTGGCGCCGCCGTTAATCGTCGTCGGCATTCTGGTCGTGCTGTCCGTGAGGGTGGCCAATGCGTGGGAAAAATTCGTGGTTCTCAGACTCGGGAAACTACAGAGCGTCAAGGGCGCCGGATTTTTCATGATCGTTCCGGTTCTGGACCATGTGGTCGCGGTCATCGACGAGCGTATTCAGACTACATCGTTCAATGCGGAACAGGCGCTGACGAAGGATACGGTGCCGGTCAACGTCGATGCGATCATCTTCTGGCATGTGCAGGACGCGAAAAAGGCGGCGTTAGCGATCACCGATTATCGCCAGGCGATCGATCGCGTGTCCCAGACCACGTTGCGCGAACTGATCGGATCGTCGATGCTGGCAACGCTCCTTTCGGATCGGGTCGTCGCGGATGCGCATCTGCGGGAGGCGATTGCGGGGAAGACGGCCGCATGGGGGATTGCGGTCGGCTCCGTGGAGATTCGGGACGTCGCGATTCCGGTTGCGCTGCAGGACGCGATGTCCCGTCAGGCGCAGGCCGAGCGCGAAAAGCAGGCGCGCGTGATTTTGGGCTCGGCGGAAGCGGCGGTTGCCGCGAATTTCGTCGAGGCGGCGAGGATCTATGAGCATCATCCCGGAGCGCTCCAACTGCGCGCGATGAACATCATTTACGAGACGACCAAGGAACGCGGCGCGACTATCCTCATGCCGACTTCGATGGTGGATAGCCTGAATCCGCCGCTTGCCCTTGCCGTTGCAGGGCGCGAACTCGATATCGCCACTGGCGGCATCGTGACGAGCCCGTTCAAGACTGCCGCGTAAGGCAACAGGGCACGCGGGGGGCGCTCACGACGGTAGCGCTGCACGGTCCGGACGGGGGCGGGCACCGATCAAACCTCTACCGTACAGACGCATGACCCGGTGAGACCGATGATGTCCGTATGGCAGCCGCCACTTCACTTGTTGCATGGCCTTCCGGATCGGTGCGCAACGCGTAGGCAGCGGATCTGCATCGCGGGTCCGTGGCGCCAGCCTCCCGAACCGGGCTACCGGGCAGGCACGGGTTGCCGCTGACCGGAGGCTTCCCTTCGTTTCGCTCCCCCGGACGGAGGAATCCTGCCGCCGCCGTTCCGCGCGCATTTCGTATCCGGGCAGGCCCGGTTCACCACTCGACAAAAGGCAACGTATGACGTCCGCAATATGGGGCATCGTGATTGGAATGGCGATCATGTTTGGTTTTTCGCTATACCGCTACCGATACGCGCTGGCGCACGGGCGCGGGCCGACCCGTTAGTCGGGAACCGGCCACTCCGGCTCTGCGTCCGCAGACGGCCACGCCGCAACCCGGGGCGGATTGGCGCGATAGGTTGCCGGCACGACGGGTTGTTCTCTTTTGCCGTCGGGGCAGGTCAAGGCGGCTCCTCTGGAGAAAGATATTTCGATCATCCGGTTCTCACGCGGAGCCCGGCGTCGCACGACGCCTTCCCCATGGAACAGCACCGCGCCGATACGCGAGGAGTTGTTCGGCGAGGAGCGGCTGGCACAACATGCGCGCAGCCTCGCCGGCGCACAGCCGATCGCAGGGCGGGCATCCGCCGGCCCCTCGCTTGCCGCGAGACTCAAGGGCAACGCGCATCGTCTGTTGCTGGCCTACGAGGCGACGGTGATCGCGGCGGGCAACGACGAGGCGATCGCCCCGGCGGCGGAATGGCTGCTCGACAACTATCACCTGGTCGAAGAACAGGCTCTGCAGATTCGCGACGACCTGCCGCCCAGCTACTATCGGCAACTGCCCAGGCTGAGCACCGGTCCGTTTGCCGGCTATCCGCGCGTATTCGGTCTTGCGTGGGCGTTCGTCGCGCATACCGACAGTCGCTTCGACCCCGATCTGCTGTGCCGGTTCGTGCTCGCCTATCAAACCGTGCAGCCGTTGACGATCGGAGAACTGTGGGCCGTGGCGATCACGCTGCGCATCGTGCTGATCGAGAATCTGCGGCGCCTCGCGGACGAGATTACCGACGGACGTATCGCGCGCCTCGACGCCGACGCAATGGCCGATCGCCTGCTCGGCATGGGCGGCCACGCCCCCGAGTCCGTCGAAGTCCTCGTGGCGCGCTATGGACGCTCGACGTTGCGCGCCCCCTTTGCGGTGCAATTGATCCAGCGGCTGCACGATCAGGATCCGGACGCGACGCCGGCTGTGGTGTGGCTACGCGCGCAACTCGCCGCGCAGCACACTACGGCGGAGCGGATCGTGACCGCCGTGCATCAGCAGCAGGGCGCGGCCAGCCTGACGGTGCGCAATGTGATCACGAGCCTGCGTCTGATTTCCGACCTGGACTGGAGCGATCTGTTCGAGCGCATCAGTCCCGTCGACGGGATATTGCGCATGCATCCCGGTTTCGTCGAGATGGACTTCCCGACGCGCAACCTGTACCGCGGCGCGATCGAAGCGTTGGCACGCGGTTCGTCGATCAGCGAAACCGATATCGCGCGCCGGGCCGTCGCCGCCGCGCAGGCGGCGGACCCGGCATCGGCCGGCGGCGGGGCGCCGAACCGCGCGGCCGATCCGGGCTATTACTTGCTGGCAACGGGCCGTCATGCGTTCGAGACGGCGATCGGCTATCGGCCGCCGGCGGCGGTATGGCTGCGTCGCATCACGCGCCGTGCCGGTCTTGGCGGCTACGTCGGCAGTATCCTCGTGCTCGCCGCGCTGCTGTTGACCGGCATGCTGGTGGAACTGGCCGGTTTCGCTCCGCTGTCGTGGTGGTGGATCGGGCTGGGTCTTGCCGGCTGGCTGCCCGCCGTGGACGTGGCGGTGTCGATGGTCAATCGGTGGGTGATGCGCGACGTCGGCGCGACGGCGCTGCCGGGGCTCGCGCTGCGCGCCGGGGTTCCCGCGGCGTTGCGCACCGTGGTGGCCGTGCCGACGCTGCTGACCACCGCGGCTGAACTGGCCGCGCAGATCGAGCGGCTGGAGGTTCATCATCTGGCGAGCGGGAGCGGCGAACTTTACTACGCGTTGCTGTCCGACTGGACCGATTGCACCGCCGCGAAGGCCGCCGGCGACGATGCCCTGCTTGAGGCCGCCGCCGCCGCCGTCGAGGCACTGAATCGGCGCTACCCGGTCGCGTCGGGTAGCCCCCGGTTCCTGCTGCTGCATCGCCGGCGCGCCTGGAATGCCGAGGAGGGGTTATGGATGGGGTGGGAGCGCAAGCGCGGCAAGTTGCACGAACTGAACCGGCTCTTGCGCGGCGCGCAGGACACTTCGTTCGTCGCCGTCGGCGGACGCCCGCCCGACATCCCTGCGCAGGTCCGCTACGTAGTCACGCTCGATGCGGACACCCGTTTGCCGCGCGATACGGTACGCCGCCTGATCGGAAAGATGGCTCATCCGCTCAACCGGCCGCTGTTCGATCCGGTGACCCGGCGCGTCGTCCAGGGCTATGGCGTATTGCAACCGCGCGTGACGCCGTCGCTGCCGGTCGGCGCGGAGGGCTCGCTGTTTCAGCGCGTTTCGTCGAGCCCGAGCGGGATCGATCCTTATGCGGCCGCGGTATCGGACGTTTATCAGGATCTCTTCGAAGAAGGTTCGTACGCGGGCAAGGGAATCTACGACGTCGACGCCTTCGAGCGGGCCCTGGCCGGCCGGGTGCCGGACAACACGATGCTCAGTCACGATCTGTTCGAAGGCCTTTTCGCGCGGGCGGGCCTTGCGTCCGATATCGAAGTAGTCGAAGCGTTTCCGTCCCGCTACGACGTCGGCGCGGCCCGTCAGCATCGCTGGGCGCGCGGCGACTGGCAACTGTTGCCCTGGCTGCTCTCGATGAACCGGCGGCCCGACCTGATGCTGCGGGCCACGGGCCGCTGGAAAATGCTGGACAACCTGCGCCGGACGCTCACGGCGCCGGCGGGCTTTATCGCGCTGCTGGCCGGCTGGGCCTTGCCGCTGCCGGCTGCGTTGCTCTGGAGTGCCTTCGTGGTGGCGACGATCGGGTTGCCCGTGCTGCTCCCCGTATTGGGTGTGCTCAGGCCTCGCTGGAGCCGCGCGCAGGTGAAGATGACGACGCGCAGCCTGTTCCGTGTCTGGCTTGCCGACCTCCAGCTCGCGCTGGCGCGCACCGGTTTGTCGCTCGTGTTTCTGGCGCAGCAGGCGTGGTCGATGAGCGACGCCATTGCGTGCACGCTGTTTCGCGTGCTGGTCAGTCACCGGCATTTGCTCGAATGGACGACTGCAGCCGAAGCCGCGGTGCGCGAGCGTCCGTCGCCCTGGGCGACGTTCGTGCGGATGCGCGGCGGGCTCGCGCTTGCGCTGTTCGGCGCGGCGGCCGGTACGTGGATGGCGTGGCGATCAGGCAGTCATGGCGCGTGGACGGGATTGCCGTTCGTGCTCGGCTGGCTGGCGTCGCCGGCGGTTGCGTTCTGGGCGAGCGCGGCGCCGCGATCGGCCGGCGATCTTGCCGTCGCCCCGGACGATGCGCGGCAACTGCGTCTTCATGCGCGTCGCACATGGCGCTATTTCGAGACCTTCGTCACGGCCGCCGACCAGATGCTGCCGCCGGACAATTTTCAGGAGGATCCGCGTCCGGTCGTCGCGCATCGCACGTCGCCGACCAACATCGGGCTCTATCTGCTCGCGACGGTTAGCGCGCGGGAGTTCGGCTGGCTCGGTACGCCGGACGCCGTCGCGCGACTGGAGGCCACGCTGGCCACGATGCAGCGCCTGCCGCGCTATCGCGGCCATTTCTACAACTGGTACGACACGCAGGATTTGCGGCCGCTGGAGCCCCGGTACGTGTCGTCGGTCGACAGCGGCAATCTCGCCGGCCACCTGATCGCCCTGGGCCATGCATGCCGGGCCTGGAGCGCCTGCCCCGCCGTGACGCTTCGGTGTGCGTTCGTGGGCGCGGGCGACAGCCTGGCGTTGCTTCACGCAGCCGTGTACAAAAGCACGGGACCGCCTTCGCAGGCAGCTCCGCATGGCGAGTTCGATCAGGCCGTGTCGGCGTTGCGGGCGGCCCTGGCGGTGCATGACGACCCGGTCGCGCCCAATAGTGCCGTTGCCGGACCGGCACCGGCGTGGTCGGCGATCCTGCCGTTGGCCGCGACGGTGGCCGACATCGCGCGCGCCCTGGTCGACGAAACGCGCAGCGAGCCGGGCGGCGCGGGGGACGACGTGCTGTTCTGGGTCGAGGCGCTCGAACGCACGATTCACGGTCACTGCCGCGGTAGCGCGTGCGCGCCCGAACGGGCGACACTCGCCGCGCGCCTGAACGCGCTGGCCGACACCGCATTGCAAACGGCCAATGCGATGGAATTCGGCTTTTTGCTGAGTCCGGCGCGCGGCCTGCTGTCGATCGGCTACGCGGTTGCCGAAGGGCGGCTCGATCCGGGCTGCTACGACCTGCTGGCGTCCGAGGCGCGGCTGGCAAGCTTCGTGGCCATCGCGAAGGGCGACGTTCCCGCGCGCCACTGGTTCCGGTTGGGCCGCGTCGCGACGCCGGTGGCGGGAGGCGCCGTGCTGGTTTCCTGGTCCGGTTCGATGTTCGAGTATCTGATGCCGTCGCTGGTGATGCGCGCGCCGGCCGAGAGCCTGATCGCGCGGACCGCCAGCCTCGTGGTGCGCAAACAGATCGACTACGGCGGCGCGCTCGGCTTGCCGTGGGGCATCTCCGAATCCGCCTATAACGCGCGCGATCTCGAGTTCACCTATCAGTATTCGAGCTTCGGCATTCCGGACCTGGGGCTCAAGCGCGGACTCGGCCACGACGCCGTGATCGCGCCTTATGCGACCGCACTGGCGTCGATGATCGCGCCCGATGCCGCCGCGCGCAATTTCGAGCGCCTTTGCCCGGCAGACGCGAGCGGCCGTTTCGGCTTCTACGAGGCGCTCGACTATACGCCCGCGCGCGTACCCGAAGGCCGGCAGGTCGCGGTGGTACGCGCGTTCATGGCGCATCACCAGGGCATGTCGATCGTCTCGATCGCCAACGCGTTGCTGGCCGGCCGCATTCGCGCATTCTTCCATGCGGAACCCGCCATTCAGGCAACCGAGCTGCTATTGCAGGAGCGTATGCCGGGTCGCGTGGCGGCGGCGCCCCTGCGCGTCGGCGAGAACAGCGGCGCGGGGCCGATACGCGGTGCCGGGCCGGGCGTCGGCCGGCGCCTGCTATCGGCGAATGATCCGTCGCCCGCAACCCATCTGCTCTCCAATGGGCACTACGCCGTCATGATCACGGCGGCCGGCTCCGGATACAGTCGCCGCGGCGATCTTGCTGTTACGCGCTGGCGCGAGGATGCCACCTGCGACGACTGGGGCAGCTATCTGTATCTGCGCGACGTCGCGAGCGGCGAATGGTGGTCGGCTGCATGGCAGCCTGCCGGAACGGCGCCGGACAGCTACGAGGCCAGCTTCACGGAGGATCGCGCGGAGTTCGTCCGGCGCGACGGCACGCTGACGACCTCGCTCGACGTGGTGGTATCGCCCGAAGACGACGCGGAGGTGCGGCGAGTGTCGGTGACCAATGGCGGCCTGCGCGAGCGTGTGATCGAGTTCACCTCCTATGCGGAGATCGTGCTTGCGCCGGCCGCCGCCGACCTGGCGCATCCCGCGTTCGCGAAGCTGTTCGTCGAGACGGAGTATCAGCCCGAATCGGCGACCCTTCTGGCAACGCGCCGCCGCCGCGAGACGAACGAGCCCGAGGTCTGGGCCGCGCATCTGGCGGAAATCGCGGGGGACGCCATCGGCGCCGCCGAAGTCGAAACCGACCGCGCCCGCTTTATCGGCCGGGGGCACAGCGTGCACTCGCCGCAGGGGCTCGCGAGCCCGCGCGCGCTCGGCGGTTCGGCGGGCGTGGTGCTCGACGCCGCGTTCGTGCTGCGCCGGCGCCTGCGCATCAAGCCGGGCGAGACCGGCAGCGTCGCGTTCTGGACCATCGTCGCCGACTCGCGCGCCCAGTTGCTGGATCTGGTGGACAAGCATCGCGACGGCGCGTCCTTCGCGCGGGCGGCGATGCTGGCGTGGACCCAGGCTCAGGTGCAACTGCGCCATAACGGAGTGAGTCCCGACGAGGCGGCGCTGTTCCAGCGGATGGCGGGGTACATGCTGTACAACGATGCTTCGCTGCGGCCGGGTTCCGACGCGCTGCTGCGCGGTATGGCCGCGGCGGCCGCGGCGGGCGGCGTGGGCGTCGCGCCGCTCTGGGCCCATGGCGTGTCGGGCGACCTGCCGATCCTGCTGGTGCGCATCGACGAGATCGAGCACATGGCGCTGGTGCGGCAACTGGTGCATGCCCACGAATACTGGCGCATGAAAGGGCTCGCGGTCGATCTCATCATCGTCAATGAGCGCGCGTCGTCATACGTTCAGGACTTGCAGGCCGCGCTCGACATGCTGGTGCGGTCCGGCCAGGCGCGGCCGCCGCTCCCGGGTACCGCGCGCGGCAACATCTTCGTATTGCGCGCGGACCTGATGTCGGCTGCCGCGCGTGCGCTTTTCCCGGTGGTGGCGCGCGTGGTGCTGGCGGCGCGCAACGGTCGTTTGCTGGACCAGTTGCGGCGGCTGGCAAGCGCGCCGCCGCCCGCGGCGCCGCGCGTCGGACAACGTCCTTTGCCGGCGCCCGCGCCGGTGCCGGCGATGCCGAAGCCGAAGCCGCCTGGCGCCGGGCTGGAATACTTCAACGGTTTCGGCGGTTTTTCGAACGACGGCAGGGAATACGTGACGATCCTCGCGGCCGGGCAATGCACGCCGATGCCGTGGGTCAACGTCATCGCCAATCCGCTGTGCGGCTTTCTGGTGTCGGCCGAGGGCAGCGGCTATACGTGGGCGTCGAACAGCCGCGAACATCAGTTGACCCCGTGGTCGAACGATCCGGTGAGCGATCCGTCCGCGGAGGCGTTTTTCGTTCGCGACGAAGATACTGGCGCGTTGTGGGGACCGCAGGCGAACCCCGTGCGCGACGACACGCAGGGCGCGGCGCCTTACGTCGCGCATCACGGCCAGGGTTACAGCCGCTTCGCGCATACCGCCGGGGAAGTCGCGCTCGAACTGCTGCAATACGCGTATCTCGGACGATCGCGCATGGCTGGCCTACACCACGGCTCAATACATCGAGGTGACGGGCGACAGGGAGATTCTCGACGCGCGGGTGCCGTTTCTCGAAGGCCGGCTTCTGGCTGAAAACGAGCACGACGCTTACTTCGTGCCTGGCGTGTCGGACGCAGTCGATTCGTTGTACGAACACTGTGTTCGAGCGCTGGAGCAAAGCCTCGGGCTATTCGGCGCGCACGGCCTGCCGCTGATGGGCACGGGCGACTGGAACGACGGCATGAATCGGGTCGGCGAAGCGGGGCGGGGCGAGAGCGTCTGGCTCGGCTGGTTTCTTCACGCCACGCTGTCGGCGTTCGCACCGATCGTGCGCGCGCGCGGCGACGCCCAGCGCTCGGACCGCTGGCTGGCGCGTGCCGAAGCCCTGCGCGAGGCGCTCGAAAGCTCGGGATGGGACGGCGAATGGTATCGGCGAGGCTACTTCGACGACGGCACGCCGCTCGGATCGTCCTGCAACGATGAATGCTCGATCGATGCCATTGCGCAGTCGTGGAGCGTACTGTCGGGCGTGGCGGACGCGTCGCGGGCCGAACGTGCCATGGCGGAGCTGGAGTCCAGGCTGATTCGCCGCGAGGACGGCCTTGCGGTGCTGTTCACGCCGCCGTTCGATCGTGCGTCGCTCGATCCGGGCTACATCAAGGGATATCCGCCGGGCATCCGCGAAAACGGCGGGCAGTACACACATGCTGCGGTGTGGTCGGTGCTGGCCTTCGTGCGGATGGGCGACGGCGATCGCGCGGCAGAACTCTTTGCGTGGCTCAATCCGGTCAACCGCAGCGAAACACGCAGCGGCGCGAACCGCTACAAGGTCGAGCCCTATGTGGCGGCGGCCGACGTCTATTCGGTCGCGCCCCACGTGGGGCGGGGCGGATGGACGTGGTACACGGGCTCGGCGGGATGGATGTATCGCGCCGGCATCGAGGGGCTGCTCGGTCTGCGCCGGCACGGCGCGGAACTGTTGATCGACCCCTGCGTGCCAAAGCGATGGCCGGGCTTTACCGCGGTGTTTCGCTACGGCGCGACCCGGTACGACATCGCGGTGGACAATCCGCACGGGGTCAGCCGTGGCGTGCATGGCCTCGTGGTGGACGGCATCGCGCTCGAATCCGGCAGGACGACGGTGCGACTGGTGGACGACCGTGCACGTCACCAGGTGACCGTGACGTTGGGCGAGCCCGCCGATTTCAAGCCGGAGGAGGCGCCGGATGTAGAGGCTGCGTCCAGACGCCGGTGAGCGGATTGTCCTTTCTGGTGAAGAGCGTCTGCATGTTCGTGACCCGATGTGCTGGTGTCAATGTGACGTCTTGCTCAGGTCGCGCGCCGCCACCCAGGGGTTCAATTCACGGACGAACATCCGGTTGTCCGGCATCGCCTCGATTGTCGAGAACGGGTGTCGGTACGCTCGCGTACTGGCGCGATGGAAAGCTGGAATTCATGTCAATCGAAATTGACTGCCGTGATGTCGGATAGCTGCGGCGGAAGGCATTTTGTCGTTTAGGGATTGCGTGCGGGCAACACGACAGTCGCTCGCGGCACGCGAGGCTGATTCAGAACGGCTGGTGGCCTTGCGAACCGGCGCCTGTCTTTGCGTGGGAATAAATTCTGCGCAGTGGGGAGGGTGCGATGCGGGTTTGCTGTTCGATCTTGTCGAGCATATCGAGCAACCAGATTATGCGTCGCGCTCCCGAGGGGATGACGCTCTGGTACGTCAACAGCGCCGTTGCCCGGCTTCGCCAGTATGAGAGTGCGAACGGGCCGCGGCCCCCCGCTAATGACGGGAAGATCGCTTCGAGATGCGTCAGCTCTTTTTCGAATTGATGATGCAGCATGGCCAATGCTCCCAGCGCGGTGATCCAGCGGATGGAGAAGATTGTGTCCAGCCCGGATTTGTCTGTCTGCACGCTATCGTACTGATGCGAATGGCAACGGTGATGGCCCCCATCCCGGGCACGGTCGCGATCGATCGCAGAGGGGGCAGGGTGCCGTCGTTGTCCATATCGGTTACGCCTGCCTTGCATTGCGAGGAAGACGTCATCCCTCGCGATGAACGGATTGCCGCGACGCTCTTTTCAGGCCGTTCCCGGCGCCGTATCTGGCAGCCCGGCGCCTAGCGATTCATATTGCACGCCATGCTCGCGAAAAACTTCCGCTCTCTTTCTGCCCGCAATCCATGTCCGATCCCATCTGGTATTTGTTGTCCGGCCTGCTGCTCATCACCATGGTGCTGGCGGGTGCGCCGCTGGCTCGCCTGCTGTTGAGCAGCGCGACGATTTATCTATGTGTCGGTTACCTCGCCGGTCCTGGCGGCCTGAGGCTGATCGCGCCGGACCCGCTGCATTATGCTGATGTGATCGGCCAGGTGGCGGAGGTGGCGTTGCTGATTTCGCTGTTCACCGTCGGGCTACGCATGGGCGTACCGATTTTCGACAGAAGATGGATCGTTCCATTGCGTCTCGCGTTTATCTCGATGGCGATCACGGTGGGGTTGATTGCGGCGGTGGGTATGTGGGGGCTCGGGCTGCCGTTGGGGGCGGCGGTACTCCTCGGCGGCATTCTCGCTCCCACGGACCCCGTTCTGGCCTCCGGCGTGCAGACCGAACGCGGGAGGGATCCGGATCAGTTGCGTTTCAGTCTCGCCGGCGAAGGGGCGTTGAACGACGGCACGGCATATCCGTTCGTGACATTGGGCCTGGCGTTATTGTCCCGGCACGATGGCGCGTCGTTCAGTATCTGGCGCTGGCTTGCGCTGGACCTGATATGGGCCAGCGCGGGCGGCGTGCTCGTTGGAGCAGGGTTCGGCGCCCTCATTGGCCGGCTTGTCATTTACCTGCGTACGCGGCATTCCCAGGCCGTCGGCCTCGACGAATTCCTGTCGCTCGGCTTGATCGCCATTGCCTATGGCGCGGCACAACTCTGCCATGCCTCGGGGTTCCTCGCCGTTTTTGCCGCCGGCCTGGCGCTTCAGCGGGTGCAGGACAAGCCTCGGGAAGGAACCGCGTCTCTCGGCGCGGCCACGGGCGCGCAAGGGCATGCGTATGGGGTGATCGCGACGCACTCTCATCATGCCAGCGCAGTGATGACCGACGCGGTGCTGGGGTTCAACGCTCAACTGGAGCGCCTTGCAGAACTGACGGTCGTCTCGCTGGTCGGCGCGCTTCTTCCTTATGCCACCGCGTGGAGCGCGCTATGGTGGTTCGTTCCGACGATGTTCGTCCTTGTTCGCCCCCTCTCGGTCGTGGCTGGAACGCTCGGCATGACGGGTACGGGACGTGCGAGGACGATGGTTTCGTGGTTTGGAATACGCGGAATCGGCTCCGTGTTTTATTTGATGTTCGCGATTTGCCACGGCGTCGGCCAACCCCTCGCCCAGCAGTTGACCACGTTGACGCTCGCGGTGGTTTCAGCGTCCATTTTCGCGCACGGCATCTCGATACAGCCGTTGATGAAATGGTACGGTCGGCGCCCGACGTCGACGCGGGGATGATGCCGGCCGCCGGGCGGGCCAGGCGAAAAACGGCGCGGGGCCGGTGCCGGAAAGCGTCGAACGGGAATGGGCCGGGAGACTAAAATCTCCTCATGCCGGAATGCGAATGGGTCGCTTAAAAACCGGGCGGCTTAAAAACCGGCACGTACCGCCGATGCGGTGATCGTCGAATTACATGACCTGCGGCGAAGGAAAACGGACTCCAGTCATGCGATCGGGCGTCCGCTATTTCTTCTTTGCCGGCTTGCTGGGTACGGTGGTTTTCGACGTTGCCGGCCATGTCCCCTCTACCGCAGGAGACAGCAATTTCTTGGGTTGCTTGGGCTTTTTCGCCTCGCGATTACCGCGCAGTTGACCCTTTGCCATCATGCTTCTCCTGGTTCTTCAGTTGCGAAGCAACTGTCATGTCGCCCATTCTGGGCGTGCCGGCGGCAATTGTCGCTACCTATTTTCGGATAGCCGGTGTGGGCGGCCAGAGCCTGACGCCCTCGGTCCGTTCGAACCACTGGCCCGGCATGTCGTTGTTGCGGCCGCTGCCGGATGCCCCGGCTCTGCCAGGAAGACGTTTGCACGGGCCTCATGCCGAGAGACCCCCTCAATCATGCGAGATCGAGTATCTGTTCTGCGGGCCGCGTTTGTACAGGCTTCTCGCCAGCCCCAGAATTCGGTCGCGGTTGCGGTCGAAGACCGCGAGCAACGTCGGCTCGTCCGAACCCATGCCGGAATTCAGCTTCGTCAGCAGTGCGTCGTCGACCAGAAAGGCAATCTCGCGGGCATTGTCGTAACCCCAGAAGCACACGCAATGTCTGGACGCGTCGTGGATTCGACTGGGATTGGGAAAGTTGAGCGCCGCATTGCCTTTCCCCATCGACTTACCAATGGCTGTCATATCGCCACTTGCTGGCGTTGACGTCGAGGAGAGCGTCATTCTCGCGCCGCTTCTGGGCACGCTCGCTTTCCGCCTTCGCGAGTGCGGCGGCACGCGCCTTCTGCGTGCTGACGAAGTCGCTTTGCCTCGCGGGCGAAGGTGCATACACTCTGGTTTGCTTGAACATGCTGGTTCCATAAAAAATTCAGAAGGGCCTCCTGGGAGGACCCCAATGGCGGGCTTGTCGCCGGCATTCGCTCACTGTTCGAAATGCCGGCAGCCGCTTCACGACGCTACCCGGGTTTGCGCTCTTGCGAGCGGAGAATGTTGTGCGGCCAACCGGGTCATGAAAATCGTTCGATTGGCGTAATCCGTGAAGGAAACCGCTGGATCGCCAGAACAAGGCGCCGAGGCACGAAACCGCACGAAACGAGTTGCCGCGATATTTTCCGTCGGGATCGTTATGGGGTTACTTTCCGGGGCGCCGCGTTGACCGAAACAATCGGGCGGCGTCGATGCAGCGTCGGCGACCCCGTACGTCGAACCTTATGACAGTGCGCTCTTTGGCCCGGCAATGCAAGCGCAATTGCAAAACGCTCACCGGCCGTTTCGCCGAAGGGCACTGCGCGGAAACCGGCGCTCACGACGGTCCGTATGACAGGAAGGGAAATCCGTTCTTCGAGGTGTCCTGTCACGCGCCATCGCCTGGTCCGGATCGCGTTCGTCACACGCGGGAGCCAACCTGATCGCGTGCCGCTTCGCGTTCCACCGTCGACCCTGGCGGCTCGCCGAACTGCAGGGCCGCAAGCTGGGCATAAAGCGGCGAACTCAGCAGCAGTTCGGCGTGACGACCCTGCGCGACGATGCGGCCCTGTTCCAGCACGATAATGCGGTCGGCCTGCTGTACCGTGGCAAGACGGTGCGCGATGACGAGCGTGGTGCGGTTCTGCGCGGCATTATCGAGCGCCTGCTGCACCAGCCGTTCGCTGGCCGCGTCGAGCGCGCTGGTGGCTTCGTCGAGCAGCAGGATGGGCGGGTTCTTGAGGATCGCGCGGGCGATCGCGATGCGCTGACGCTGTCCGCCGGACAAGCGCACGCCGCGCTCGCCCAGAAACGTGTCGTAGCCTTGCGGCAATTCCTCGATAAAGCCGGCCGCTGCGGCCATGCCGGCAGCGCGTTGCACTTGCGCAAGCGTGGCGTCGGGCGCGCCGTAGCGGATGTTGTCGAGCACGCTGCCCGAAAAGATCACGGACTCCTGCAGCACGACGCCGATCGCCCGGCGCAAGCCGGAGAGCGGCACCTGCCGTGTCGGGACGCCGTTGATCAGGATACTGCCGGCCTGCGGGTCGTAGAAGCGCAGCAGCAGTTGAAACAGGGTGGTCTTGCCGGCACCCGACGGCCCGACGAGCGCGACGTGTTCCCCTTCGCGCACCTCGAGCGAGAGGCCGGAGAGCGCCGCGATACCGGGGCGGGACGGATAGGAGAAGCTGACGTTGTCGAAGCGGATGCCGTCTCCGCGAGCCGGCAGCGGCACGGTGGTTTCGGCCTCCACCACTGGCGAGCGCGCCGCCAGCAGTTGCAAGAGTCGCTCGGTGGCGCCGGCGGCCCGCTGCAGGTCGCCCCATACCTCGGCCACTGCCCCCGCGGCGCTGGCCGTGAATACCGCGTAGAGGATGAACTGGGACAACTGGCCTGCCGTCATGCGCCCGGCCAGCACCGCCTGCGCCCCGAGCCAGAGGACGAACACGACGGCGGCGAACACCAGCACGATCACCACGGCGGTCAGCCAGGCGCGCGCCCGGATGCGCGTGAGCGCTGTCCCGAAGGCGGCTTCCACCGCGCCGCCAAAGCGCTGCGCCTCGAAGGCCTCCTGCGTGTACGACTGTACGGTCGGCATGGCGTTGAGCACTTCGCCTGCCAGCGCGCTCGCGTTGGCCACCTTGTCCTGGCTGGCGCGCGAAAGCCGCCGCACGCGCCGTCCGAAGACGACGATGGGCACGACCACCACGATCAGCGTGGCGATGATGTAGCCGGACAGCACGGGACTCGTCACCACCAGCATCGCCACGCCGCCGACCATCAGGAAGACGTTGCGCAATCCCAGCGACAGGCTCGTGCCGACCACCGCCTGGATCAACGTGGTGTCGGTGGTGAGCCGCGACAGCACCTCGCCGGTCTGCGTGGTCTCGAAGAACTGCGGGCTCATCTCCATCACGTGGCCGTAGACCGCGCGCCGCAAATCGGCGGTCACCCGCTCGCCCAGCCACGAAACCAGGTAGAAACGCAGCGCCGTGGCGCCGGCCAATATCAGCGAAACGACGAATAGCGCGAGGAAATAGCGGTCGATGTGTGTCCGGTCACCGCCGGCGAAGCCGCGGTCGATCAGGTATTTGAACGCCACCGGCAACACGAGGGTCGCGCTCGCCGACGTGACGAGCGCGAGGAACGCGAGCACCCAGCGTCCGGCATAGGGGCGCAGGAACGGCAGCAGGGCGACGAGCGGGCCGATACGCGGCGAGGAGGGGACAGGGCCTGGCATGGGGATTTCCGGGGGGGGGGCGGATCGATGAGGGTGGGGGTCGATTGTGCCAGTCCCGCGAATCGAGGGTCTTCCATCGATACGGTCCGGCGCCTGCCTGACATCAGCCCGGGCTCGCGTCTCCCGGCATCGCGCCTTCCCGGCGTCGCTTTCGCTCCAGCCGCGCGGCGGCGTCCAGCAGGGAGGCGCCGGCGGGCGTGAGCGTCGGACGGCGACGTTCTCCGCAGGGTGGTTCGAGCGAAATGAGCCGGCAACCCAACAGGGTATCGAGCTCGGTTCGCGTCATGTCGATCTGGTCGGGCGCGTGGCGGACCAGCATCAGCGTAGCCAATTCGTGAGGGCTCAACATGGTCATTTCCGTAGACGCCCTGGGGCGCGGCTGCAATCGGGGCCGGCGGACTCGTTTGGCCCGGATTCTGGATCGCGTTTGCGTGGAGCGATGTCGGGGTGAGGACCCGGCCCGGCCTTTCCGGCTCGACCGGGTCAGCGCATCCTGACGAGCGTGACAGCGTGCTCGGGGCAAGCCGACACGCACAGCCCGCATGCACGGCACGCATCCGCGCGTGGCGCATAGGCCACTTTCATGCCGTGCACGCGCAACCTGAAACGCTGCAGGCGCCCGAGCGTCTGGTAGTCCGTTCTGTCGATGCGGCGGATTTCGAACACGTTCTCGGGGCAAACGACGGCGCAGTCGGCTTTCCCTTCGCAGCGCGAGAAATCGACGGACGGCGCGATGATGCCGGGCGGCTGCCTGCAGGTCGAGTCGCGGGTCATGTGCCGGCCTCCTCGTTTTGACGCGAAGGGGGCGTTGCCATAGGGCGGAACTGGTCGCGTTCTTCCGGCGTCATCCGTTGCCAGCGGTGCCATTGCATGCGTTCGCGGCAGCCGCCATGCTTGCGGAATCCGCCGAACAGGATCCGGCAGAGAACGAGCAGGCCGACCGCGCGCGGATAGCCGATCGCATGCGCACCGGTAACGAGGCCCGGGACGATCCAGTTCCACAGCCCCATGACGATCCACCCCAGCAGGGCGACGAGCGCAACCAGCAGCAGTGCCTTGGCGAAAAATTTCCGGCGAAACTTCATTCAGTTCTCCTTCGATTCAAATCCCGAATCCGTCGTACGCCGACTTCAGGCGCTCGCGCAGATGCAGCACGGCGTATCGTTTGCGGGCCAGCAGCGTATTGATGCTTGTCCCCGTCGCTTCGGCCATTTCCCTGAAGCTTCGCCCGTCGAGTTCGTGCGCGACGAAAATCTCGCGCTGGCTCGCGGGCAGCTCGTCGAGGGCGGAACGCAGCGCGTCGAGCAGCGCCGCGCGGGCATAAGCGGCCTCGGGTCCGCCGTCGGGCGAGGGCAGGGCTAGGTCCAGCCGGTATTCGTCGTTCGACTCGACCGGATCGGGCAGCGGCTCTTCCTTTCTTTTGCGGAAGCGGTCGACGATCCGGTTTCTCGCGACGCGAAACAGCCACGCGCCGACCTGCTCGATGGAATCCGGCAGCCGGTAGGCTTCGACCAGTTCCTCGAAAACGTCCTGGAGGATGTCCTCGGCCTCGTCCTGATCGATGACCCGACGGCGAATGAAATTGCGCAGCCTCGGGCGCTCGCGGGCCACGGCATCGGCGATTTCGCGATCCTGCGCGGTCAGCGGGCTCGGGGTGGGCGGCGGTTCCATACCGGTGTTGACGATTCGGCAAGGAAAATATTGTGGCGCGAGCGGCCGCGTCGCCGATTTTTTATCGGACGCATGCGAGGCCGGTGCCGCTTGTCATGTCCTGACGGGACGCGCAATGGTTGAGCGCCCCGGCATTGACGGCTCGTATGGGTCATTCGGAGCGTGCCGCGGGCGCGATTTCCCGAAGCTTCTGGCGGGGCGCGCCGTTCCGCCCGTCAGAAACGCTCGCCGTCAGCCGGCCAGGGAACCCGCCATCTTCTTCGCGGCCACCGGTTTTGCCTTGGCCGCCCGGCCGGCTTTCGGCGCCGCATAGGCGCGCCGCGTCATCTCGAGAAAAGCCGTCAGCGCGCTCGATACGTATCCGTCGTGGCGGCGGATGAACAGCGTGTCCACGAGCGCGAATTCCCTGGGCAGCCGGTGGACGGCGACCTTGCCCGCTTCGAACGCGGGCGCCACGACGCCTTTCGGCAGCAGCGTCACGCCGACGCCGGCCGCCGTGCAACTGACGATCGCATCGAGCGAGCCGAATTCGAGCGGCTTCGCCGCGACGATGCCGTGCCCGGCGAGAAACGCCTCGAGCCGCTGCCGGTAGGAGCAGCCGAACTGGAACACGATCGTCCTCAGATCGGGAGTTTTCGTCAGATCCGCCAGCGACCGCACGGCGGGGCTCGTGACCAGTACCAGTTCCTCGGTGAAGACCAGTTCCCGATGGAGGTCCGGATGGTCGATCGGCCCGGCGACGAACGCGCCCTCGAGCCGGCATTCGACCACGTCCTGCAGAAGATGGGCGGTCGTCCCCGTGCTGACGACGAGCCGGACGTCGGGCCAGCTACGGGTGAACGCCGTCAGCAGCGGCGACAGACGCAGTGCGGTCGTCGTCTCGAGACTGCCGAGCACCAGCGGGCCGCTCGGCGCGCCGTCGTCGCGCGCGGCCGTCCGGACCTCTTCGATCAGCCTCGCGATTTTTCCGACGAACGGCAGGATGCGCCGTCCGGCCGGCGTCACGGTGACGCCGCGCGCGTGACGCTGGAAGAGCGGCAGCCCCAACTCGTCTTCCAGCGCGCGGATTCGCGCCGTGATGTTGGACTGCACGGTGTGCAGCTCGGCGGCGGCCTTGCTCATGCTGCCATGCCGGGCGACGGCTTCGAAGGTTTTCAGGTCGGCGACGTCCATGGTGGATCGGTACGGTAAGAACGGTGCGGGTAGGGCCGAAAGATTGTATCGGGCGGCAAGGCCGCCGACGCATGGTTTTTCGGCATGACACTCATCGTTATAGGAGATGGGTGATATCAAATCAATTCAGTTCTTATGATTCTAGATTGCGCGTAGGCTTCAGCTATCGAATAGCGTGAAGGGTGATACACATGAACAGGGTCGTGGAATCGCGCGGCCGGCAGGCCCGCGAAGCGCGGGCCGCACATGCGGGATGGGCCACCGTGGCCGGTTTCTGCGCAAGTCTCGTCGGGATCGGACTCGCGCGTTTTGCTTATACGCCGCTCTTGCCTGCGATTGTCAGCGCACACTGGTTCGGCGCGTCGATGGCGGCCTATCTCGGCGCGGCGAATCTGGCGGGCTATCTTGCCGGCGCGCTGACCGGCCGCCCGATCGCGGCGCGCACGACGGTCGCCGTTACGCTGCGCTCGATGATGGCGCTGGCGACGATCGCGTTCTTCGCGTGTGCCTGGCCGGTGTCGTTCGCGTGGTTTTTCGCATGGCGATTTCTCGCCGGGCTGGCCGGCGGCGCATTGATGGTGCTGGCTGCGCCGACGGTGTTGCCGCACGTGCCGCCTGCCCGGCGCGGCCTCGCGGGCGGCGTCATCTTCATGGGCGTGGGCATCGGCGTCGCTGCGTCGGGCACGCTCGTTCCGCTGCTGCTGCAACGCGGTCTGCACGACACCTGGGTCGGACTCGGCGTGTTGTCCGCCGCGCTGACGGCGATCGCATGGAAAGGCTGGCCGGGCGAGACGGCCGCTCCTGCCCAGACGCACCACCATGGTCGCGCGCCGAAATCGGGGACGCTGCGCGCGCTGTACGTCGAATACGCGCTGAATGCGGCCGGCTGGGTGCCGCACATGATATTTCTCGTCGATTTCGTCGCCCGCGGGCTCGGCCGGGGCCTGGCCGTCGGCGCCGAATACTGGGTGCTGTTCGGCATCGGCGCGACGGTCGGCCCGATCTTCGCCGGCGCGCTGGCCGACCGGACCGGTTTCGGCCCGGCGCTGCGCGTCGCGTTCGTGCTCGAGATCGGCGGCGTCGTCATCCCGGCACTCGGGCTCGGGCCATTTTGGCTGATGGCGTCGAGCGTCGTCGTCGGCGCGTTCGTGACCGGCACGGTTCCGCTCGTGCTCGGGCGCATCCACGAATTGCTCGCGCACCATCCGGCGCAACAGGGCCCGGCGTGGAGAACGGCGACGGTCGGCTTCGCGCTGTTCCAGGCGGTGGCCGCGTACGGGCTGTCGTTCGTGTTCTCGCGCGGCGGCGATTACCGGCTGCTGTTCGCCATCGGGACGGCCGCGATGGTGGCTGCGCTGGCCATCGACATCGTCGCGATGCTCGCGTATCGGGCGGACGATCGCGCTTCGTCGTGAACGAAAGATTCTCGTCGCAGGGCGGCGGGACTGGGCAATGGGACGGGGCAGACAGATTGCACAGGAGGAAACAGGGTATGGAGACGCGCTTTTCCGAAATAACCGGCGACGAATCGCGGGCCGGCGACGGCGGTCCGCTAGACGCGCTGATCGACTTCTACCGCGCTTTCAACGACCGGGATCTCGTTGCGCTCGCGCGCAATTGGGCGGACGGCGAGCGGCCCAGCATGAACAACCCGATCGGCGGCATTCGTCGCGGTTGGACGTCGATTCGCGACGGCTATCGGACGCTTTTCGAGGGACCGGCACGCGTGAGCGTGGCGTTTTACGATTTCACGAGCGACGGCGGCGACGACTGGCATCTGTTCGTCGGCCGCGAGAAGGGCACGTGTACGGTCGGCGGCACGACGCTCGATCTGCGAATTCGCACGACGCGCTGGTTCGTGAAGATCGACGGGGTATGGCGGCAGCTTCATCATCACGGGTCGATCGAAGAACCCGCCTTGCTGGCCGATTATCAACGGGCGATTTTCGGCGCGCCGCTCGCGGCGCCGGTCGGCTGAGCGCGCGGTAGCCCGTATTTTCAGGCCTTTTCGAGCACGCCGGACACCCGGCGCGCATGGCCGGCATCGAAATGGCATGCTCGGCAATGGGCCGGTTCGCAGCCGGCCGGAACGATCATCGGAGAGAAACGGCGATGAATGCATTCAGTCGATTCGCGGCGCAGTGGGGCATCGAGTACCCGATCATTCAGGCGCCGATGGCGGGCGTGTCCACGCCGAAGCTGGCCGCGGCGGTGTCGGACGCCGGCGGGCTCGGCTCGCTCGGCGTCGGCGCGAGCACGGCGGACGAGGCGCGCCGGATGATTCGCGACACCCGCGCGCTGACCGCTCGCCCCTTTAACGTGAACGTCTTCTGTCACGCGCCCGCGCAGCGCGACGGCGAACGCGAGCGAGCCTGGCTCTGGTATCTCGACCCGCTTTTCGCCGAGTGCGAAGCCGATGCGCCGACGTCGCTCGACGAGATCTACAGGACGTTCGTCGGCGACGACGCCTTCCTGCAAATGCTGCTCGACGAGCGGCCCGCCGTGGTCAGCTTCCATTTCGGGCTGCCCCCGCAAGCGCATGTTCGCGCGCTGCGGGACGCGGGAATCAGGACCGCCGCGACCGCGACCAACCCCGGCGAGGCCGCGGCGATCGAAGCAGCCGGCATCGACGCGATCGTCGCGCAGGGCATCGAGGCGGGCGGCCATCGCGGCATGTTCGATCCGGACGCGCCCGACGAGCAACTGAGCACGGCCGTGCTCGTCCGGCTGCTGCTCCGGCAGACGAGGCTGCCCGTGATCGCCGCCGGCGGCGTGATGGACGGACAGGGCATCCGCGCGATGCTGGACCTCGGCGCATCGGCCGTGCAACTCGGCACGGCGTTCCTGCTGTGCCCCGAATCGGCGGCGAACGGTCCTTACCGGGAAAGCCTGAAAAGCGAACGCGCCGCCAGGACCCGGCTGACGACGGTGCTGTCGGGCCGCCCGGCACGCGGGATCGTCAACCGGCTCGTCGAATACGGCGAAGCGGAGGTCGGCCCGCGGCCGCCGGCCTATCCGGTAACCTACGACGCAACGAAACGGCTGAACGCCGCGGCCGCGAAACAGGGCATGCACGACTTCGCCGTGCAATGGGCCGGACAGGGCGCGCCGCTCGCGCGCGAATTGCCGGCGGCCGATCTGGTCCGGCAACTGGCGGCGGAGTGGAAAGAGGGCGGACAAAAGTGATTTGCTGTTCCCGGCGCGCGGTGGCTTCGCGCTTCCTGACGGCTAACGTCCGACGTATGGAGGCTTGCGCTACGCCGCGTCCGCTACAGCGGTGTTCGAGCACACGGTGGCCAGTTTCGCATTTCGATCGGAATCTTCGTTCGGTGACTTACTGATCCCGACGGTTTGGGCAGACTATGGGTACGACCAGCCGCTTTTCCCGGCTGCACACTTCACTTACCTGCTCGAGGATCCAGCATGAAGATTGTTGCCCCCGTCGATGTGTCGGACGTTCCTCTCCATGACGCGGACGAAGAAGATACGGCTGCTGTCGAACAGAAGAAACCGCCACGTGATAAAGCCGGCACCTCTTCGCAACTGAGCGGCCTTGTCGGGACGAATGCCCCCGAGGCGGGCGACTCGGCCAGCTCTGCCGAAAAGAAACCCAGGATCACGCTCAAGCAGGCTGCGAACCGTGTGATGGCGGCGCAGAATGTAGCGGCCTTCAGGGCTCGTGTAGATGAAATGACTTATCGACGCGTATACGAGACCATTCAGGAGCGCTATAAAGCGTTTTCCCAGGAAAACGAATTGGGTCATGGCGGCAAGGAGGGCCTCACCGGCAATATCGATGACATTTCCTCCGGCGATTTGATTAGCATCCTGCGCCACATCGCGACCAACGATGAGCGTCGTACTGCTGCGTCTATCAAATCCGCGGTCTCTCCACTGTTTTCCAAAATTTACCTCATGGAAAACAAGGAGCAGGGCTGGAACCTGCGGTCGCATCTGTACTCCGTGGGCGGGGGAGCGCAGGGGGCCGAAGAGCGGCAGCATTTCCACCGCTGGACACTGGCGTCGGCCTTCATGGCCGGCGGCTTTGCCAACCGGAACTATCAGAAGCTGCCGGCCTCCGAGGTGGATTCCGCCGATGTCCTTATCGAGTACAAACTGGAACCCACTCCCAAGAACGCAACCAGACAAAAATTTATCGAAATTGGGCCGGTCGGTATGCCGCTGACCCGCCAGACCATGTTCAAACAAGGCGAGGTGCGGCATTACCCG
Source organism: Burkholderia sp. WAC0059 (assembly GCF_002870125.1). Lineage (GTDB taxonomy): Bacteria > Pseudomonadota > Gammaproteobacteria > Burkholderiales > Burkholderiaceae > Paraburkholderia. Next base: position 309,579 of record NZ_PNEO01000003.1, on the reverse strand, counting down.
ATCGACCTGCCGCACAGCGTAGGCGACACCAGCCAGCATACCGGGACCGGGCTAACACTGGCGCATACCGGCAAGGCAATCAAAAGTACTTCGACGAGCTATCGAACGCAATCCGGCATCACCTCGGAACCGTTGGACAAGCCGGCGTCGCCCGAGGAGTTCATTGCCTCGATACATAAGGAAATCACGCTGCTGCAACTGCAGACCTTAAGCAATGGTTTGAATAGGCATCTCGGCGAAAAAGATCCGGCGAAACTCACGTCGCAGGAAAAGCGCCACCTTGAGGATTACAAGGCCCCGAATTATCTGGAAACCTCGCTGATGCCTGCCATTGCCATACTGCATCTTGCCAGGGAAGCCGGTACCGAAAGCGCGGAGTTCAGTCCGGAAACCGCCCGGTTTATCAATGCCCAGATACGCCGCATCGACGAGGCCCCATTGGATACGCTATTGAAAGAAAACCAGACGCATTTGCAACGGGGTTACTTGTCGGCGAAAGTGAGTTCGTGGGACGAATTGACTGCCATGGTGGAAGGTGCCAACAGGGATTGAACATGCGCCGCAGCGTGCATAAGGACGCTGCGGCGCAAATGGCTGCCTTGCGAGGGCCCGGGCGCGCCGTAACGCCTGAATCTGATATGCAACATAAATTTAACATAATATAAATTATCAACCTGAGTGGTGTAATGGCTATTTAGTAATGTCCGGTTTGAGCCAGTTAGAAATGTCCGGTTCAGGCCTGCCCGGGGCGCATGCTGTCGACGCGCAATCCGGCGGAGCCTGCCATGAACGAACCAGGACTGGTGACGATCAGCATGAACGAGCTACGACGCGTCAAGATCATCGAATCGGTCGTTGAAGGACGTCTGAGCGGCGTGCGCGCCGCTGGGCAACTGGGACTGAGCGAGCGTCAGGTGTCGCGTCTGAGACGCCGCTTCGAGGCCGCCGGGGCGGCCGGTCTGGTTTCGGCCAAACGTGGCAGGCCGAGTAACCGGCGGTTTTCGATGAATCTGCGGGCCCGCGTGCTGGCCATCATCCGGGAACGCTATGCGGATTTCGGACCGACGCTGGCGTGCGAGAAACTCTGCGAGTGTCACGGCATCCGGCTGGCGAAGGAAACGGTGCGGCAATGGATGTACGACGCCGGACTCTGGGTGCCGCGTGCGCAACGGCCGCCGAAGGTCTGCCAGCCGCGTAACCGCCGTGCGTGCCTGGGCGAACTGATCCAGATCGATGGTAGCGATCATCGCTGGTTCGAGGACCGGGCGCCAGCCTGCACGCTGCTGGTGTTCATCGACGATGCAACGGGTCGGCTGATGACCCTGTACTTTACGGCGACCGGGTCGACCTTCAGCTATTTCGAGGCGCTGTCGAAGTATCTGGTGGCGCATGGCAAGCCGGTCGCGTTCTACAGCGACAAGGCCAGCGTCTTTTACGTGAGGGGTCGCTCGGAGACCGCGGGCAAAGGCGTCACGCAGTTTGGCCGCGCGCTGTACGAGCTCAACATCGAGACGTTCTGTGCGAACTCGAGTCAGGCCAAGGGTCGTGTGGAGCGGGCCAACCTGACGTTGCAGGACCGGCTGGTGAAGGAGTTGCGGCTGCGGGGCATCAGCACGCGGGAGGCGGCCAATGCGTATGCGCCCTCGTTCATCGCGGACTTCAACCGGCGCTTTGCAAAACCTCCCGCAAGCGGGCACAACGCCCATCGTGAGCTACGCGAGGATGAGGATCTGCGACAGGTTCTGGCGTACCGGGTACCACGCAAGGTCACGCATTCGCTCACCGTGCAATACGACCGCGTGATGTACCTGCTGGAGGACACACTGGCCAATCGTCGCCTGGTCCATGAGTACGTGGAAGTCGTCGAGTATCCGGATGGCAGCATCGAAGTACAGGCCGATGGGCGCGTCCTGCCGTATCGCGAGTATGACCGGATCACGAACATTGACCAGGGGGCGGAAGTCGATAACAAGCGGCTCGCGAATGCGCTGGCGGTGGCACGCTCGCTACAGGACATACGTGACGATCGGCGCGCAGCAGGCTCGCCTTCGCGGACACATGTTGGCGAAGCGGTGCGCGCGAAGAAAGCGCTCATCGGTCTGAAGAAGCAGCGGGAAATCTCACTCGCCGACTACAACGAGGCACTCGGTCAACTCATGCAGAACCCACTGCCTGAACGGGGGGCGGCTGCGCCGCCCCACCCCACAAACATAAAAAGAAACAGAACCAAAACTGCCGCAAAACCGGACATTTCTATCTGGCTGGAAAGCGGACATTTGAGAATGGCTTTGACATTGGCGCGCGGAGCCGACATCGAGCCCCCTGGCGGTCAACCCTCACCGAAACCCATACAACTGCTGCGCGTTCGTCGTCAGGATTGCATCCCGTACCGCCGGATCGGGTGCCCACAGCGCGAGCGTATCGAGCAACTGGCCCACCGTCGGCATCGTGCGCCACAGCGCGACGTGCGGCCAATCGGAACCCCAGACGCAGCGCTGCGGCGCCGCCTCGATCAGCGCCTGCGCGTAGCCGACCGTGTCGGCATATGGCGGCTCGGCATCGCTGAGCCGGTAGGCGCCCGAGAGCTTGACCCACGCGCCGTCGCGCACGAGCCCGACGAGCTGCCGGAAGCCCGGCGAAGCGACGCCGGCCGTCGTCGGCAGATGGCCCATGTGGTCGATGACGATCGTCGAGCGTAGCTGCGCAAGCGACGGCGCGAGCGTGGGTAATTCCCGCGCGTCGAGCAGAAACTGCAGATGCCAGCCCCAGTCCCGCGCCAGCGCGTCGTACTCGGCCAGTTGCGAGAAGTCGATTCCACCGCCGCCGAACAGCACGTTGACCCGCAGGCCGACGGCCCCCGCCTCTTTCATCGCCCGATATTCGGCATCGGCCAGCCCGAGCGACGGCACCACGACGCCGCGCAGCCGGTCGCGATGCGCGGCGAGCGTCTCGAGCATCAGGCGGTTGTTCTGGCCATGCACGCTCACCTGGACCAGCACGCCGTATTGCGTGCCGACGTCGTCGAGCATCCGGAGGTATTGCTCCGGCGCGACGGGCGACGGCGTATAGCTGCGATCGGGCATCCACGGGTCGCGCGGCGGCGAACCGATCACGTGGGCGTGCGTATCGACGGCGCCCGGCGGCATCGCGAAGGCGGAAGGCCCGCGCTGCGTCGCGGGCGGCGGCGGACAAAGCGGCGGCTGGCCGTCGGCGGAAGTCGTGGTCATCTCAGGCATCTCTCCGGAATGGCGCTCGGGCCCGGCTCGCCGGACCCCTATGGACGAATGCGGACGAATGCGGCATCGACGAATGTACAGGAGGCCCGCCCCGTCTGCTCAAACGCCGCGCTGCAAGCGTTCGTGCCGCGGCTCCCCCGCTTCATCGGCGGCGTCGATCGTTTCGAGCCGCCGGCCGCGCGTCTCGGGCAGGAACAGCACGGTGACGAACACGAGCGCGTTGGCCGCGACCGCGAGCAGGCAAATCGCGTTGCCGAGCCCGGTTTTCACGCTCATCGCGCCGACGGCCGCCGGAAACAGCGCGCCGATGCCGCGCCCGAAGTTGTAGGCGAAGCTCTGCCCGTTGGCCCGCAGCGCGGCCGGAAACAGCTCGGTCAGATGCGCGCCGATGCCCCCGAAAATGCCCGACGCGCAAAAGCCGAGCGGGAACCCAAGGTAGAGCATCTGCGCGTTCGTGAACGGCAGCTTCGTATAGACGATCGTGGAGACTGCCGAGAGCAGCGCGAACAGCAGCATGTTGCCGCGTCGCCCGAGGCGGTCGGACAGATAGCCGCCGCTCGCGTAGCCGATGAACGAGCCGACGATCAGCACGGCGAGATAGCTGCCCGTGCCGATCACCGACAGATGGCGTTCCAGGCGCAGGAATGCGGGAATCCACGTCGCGATCGCGTAATAGCCGCCCTGCACGCCCGTGCACATGAGCGCCGTGCCGAGCGTCGTGCCCAGCATGCGCGGCGAGAAAATGCGCAGGAACGACGGCGCGTCGGCCGCGCGGCGCGCGCGCCGGAAACTCTCGGGTTCGTCGACGTGGCGGCGCAGGTAGAAGACGAGCAGCGCGGGCAGGATGCCGACCCAGAACATCGCGCGCCACGCGAGCGCCTGCGGTAGCACCGAATACACGATCGTGTAGAGCACCGCGGCCAGTCCCCAGCCGAGCGCCCAGCCGCTTTGCACGACGCCGACCGTCTTGCCGCGATGCTCGGGCCGCACGATCTCGCCGATCAGCACCGCGCCGACGGCCCATTCGCCGCCGAAGCCGAGGCCTTGCAGCGCGCGCAGCGCGTAGAGCTGGCCGACGTTCTGCGCGCAGCCGATCAGAAACGTGAAGACGGAAAACCAGAGGACGACCCATTGCAGCACCCGCACGCGGCCGTAGCGGTCGGCGAGAATGCCGCCGAGCCAGCCGCCGAACGCGGAGAAGAACAGGCTGACGGTGCTGAGCAGGCCGATCTGCCCCTTGCCGAGCCCCCAGAGCGCCATCAGCGAGGTCACGACGAACGTGAACACCATGAAATCGAACGCATCGAGCACCCAGCCGACCAGGGCCGAATGAAAGGTCGTGCGTTCCTTGCGGCTCAACGCGGCATACCAGTTCAAGGGTCGTCTCCTTTGCTTTGTCTTATGGGCGCCGCGGCGGCTTGCCGTCGCCGATTGCGCAATCATCAAAGTATTACAACTGCGCGGCGAAGGAAAGCGCTTTCCGGCCGCCGGGCATCCCGGAAAACCCGCGCAGTATCCCGTTTGAGGTATGTGCGCCGGCGGTGCCGGTATGGAAGTGATGCCTCGCCAGAGGGCGGGTTTCCTTATTCATGCGTGGGCGGATCTAGACGCTTCGCCCGGCAACGACGCCATAGATTCGTAATCAGCATATATAAAATGATGGCGATAATCAGGTCAAAAACAGCAAACCCGTAAATGTAAAGATTATCAGGATCGCGTATACCCAGCTTATCAGATAGTATGAACAATATCTTCTGCTGATTAGGGGGCATCTCCAACGGATAAGTATGGACAAACCGAAGCGTTACCGCATAGATGCCAATAAGCAGAAGTAGCCTGAAGATCAGCTTCAGGCTATGGGCAAGTATTGCCATAGGTGACGATCTCTATCAAACCATAGGCGTTCAATCCCGAGTTTCGGGCAGGAACCGTTTTTGTGTTCAATAGTGCCCGGCGAAGCGTCTGAAACTCAACATAACTCCATAGCGTTATACAGCCAAGAGAGACGCCCCGCCCACCTACAGGATGCAAGCGGAAATTGCCGCGTTTGATGCCATTAACCCAAGTCCAGTCATCGATCATGCCGTCATCACGATATAGTGCAAACCACTCGTCGTGATGAGAGGGTTTGCCCAATGCCGAATTCAGGGTGTCTTTCACCCACGCTTCCCCGCGAGAGGCAAGTCCCCCCGTAGGCCGGTCCACGATCCAATATTTCCCGGCAGGAATAGGGCCTTTATCTTTTACAGCACTGCATCCACCCCGGTTGCGATAAATATCATTCCCTGAAAACGCCATGAATGTGCCCACGCCATACATGACTAGTGGCTCGAACGACTCGTTATTGACGATAAATTTTCCCTGTAGTGGCATGATCAGGACCGCTCGTTCCAGGTATCCGTGAACTTCACGTTGCCGTCCGTGTAATGCCATGTGATTCGCTCATACATGAGCGAAACCGCCTCCATGTGGTTGACTTGTGACATTCCGGCGATTTTTGTGTTGGGCATGCCGGGGTTCACGCCGGTGATCTTTACCCCTTCGATCAGCATGATGAAGTACACATCTTCCTGACCCGCGTGGTTAATTCTGTACCACTTCAGCTCAGCCGATTTCAGGGTTTGTCCTCTCGCTACCGCTTTGTACAGGTAAGGGCTTGCAGCATCGAATTCTTTCTCGATGCTCATTGGCGAATGTGAGCGGGCATCGGTAATTTTTCCGGTATTGCTATCGACGGGGAGATTCAGGCCATGACTAAAGCCAACCACCTCGATACTTCCTTCACGTCCCTGAACGGTGACGGAGCCTTTGATATCGGAACCACCATCGTCTTTCAGCCACATGTAAGCCGGAATTGGCATTCAAGATCCTTGATCATAAAAATTTTGGAATACGAATGGGTGCTCGACTGTGCGTCGCGTGAGGGGCTCATCCTTATGGGAGAGGGGCAGAAAGCATATTGCCCGTTTGCGACGGGCAAGTTGATGTGCGTCGGATTGATGACGACGGCATGGGCCACGCGAGCGCGGCGGCCTCGATGACGGCGCTGGCCTTCGCACCGCAGTTCGATCTGCGGCAGACCGATTTCCTCGTGGGCTCGTGCAGTCCATCGTCGCGAACTGGCGCGCCTGGCGCGTCGGCGTGCCGCCGCGCTGAGCGGGCAACCCGCGCGGCGGCACGACAATGCCGGCCCGGCCTTCGGGCGGCCGGGCTAAAATCGCCGGACACCGCGACGCCGCTCCGAGGCCGGCGCCGCGCCGAACGTTCTCCTTCCGCCCGTCGCCATGGCCCGCATCCAGCTACAGTTTCCCGACAACCAGTACTACTACGCCACGCGCATGACCGTGCGCGTCACGGACATCAACGCGGCCAACCATCTGGCCAACGACTCGATGATCTCGATGATTTCCGAAGCACGCGGGCGTTTCATGTTCGACGCGGGCATCGAGGATCTGCGCGAGGACGGCACCGGCATCATCGTCACCGATCTCGCCACGACCTATCGCGCCGAAGCGCATGCGCGCGACGTGCTGCTGTTCGAGGTCGGCGTCATGGACTTCAACCGCTACGGCGGCGACATCATCTTCCGCATCACGCGTCCGGCCGACGGCCGGTTGATCGCGATGGCCAAGTCCGGCTTCGTCTTCTTCAACTACCGGACGCACCAGGTCGTGCCGATGCCGCCCGCGTTTCTGGCGCGCTTTCCGGACGTGAACCGTATCGAGTGAGCATGGTCGGCGCGCAACGGGCCGCGCTCAGACGCGGCCGGGCTGGAAGGCGATGAGCGCCATGCCGGCCAGCGTGAGCGCCACGCCGGCCCAGTCCCAGCCGGTCGGCCGGATGCCCTCGACGCCCCAGAGCCAGAGTATCGCCACGCCGATGTAGACGCCGCCGTAAGCCGCATACGTCCGGCCGGCCGCCGACGGGTGCAGCGACAGCAGCCACGCGAAGAGCGCCAGCGACGCGGCGGCCGGCAGCAGCCACCACGCGCTGGCCCCTTCCCTGAGCCACCGGTACGGCAGATAGCAGCCGACGATCTCGGCCAGCGCGGTCACGGCGAACAGCAGGACAGTCTTCATGGGCGGGCGCGGTGAGCGGCGAAGGCGCTCATGTTACCGTAGCCCCGAGCCGGCCCGCGGCGCCCGTCGCGGGTTGCCTACGGCCGCTCGCCGCGCGCGAGCCGGCCTTCTATGTCGTAGACGACCGGCAGCAGGTCCGCGACGCTGTCGATCACGTAATGCGCGCCGGCCGCGCTCAGACGCCGGGCGGCCGTGGCACGACGGCGCGCGAATTCGGCGGGCGCGAGCGCCTTCGCCTCCTCCTCGCTCATGCCGAACGCGTTGCCGCTGACCGCGACGCCGACGGCCCACGTTCCGCCGTTGATCCCCTCCCCGATGCCGACCTCGGTGTCGTCGACCTTGATCGCGTCGCGCGCGCGCCAGACGCCCAACTGCGGCAATGTCCGGTAGATCATGTATGGCGAAGGCCGCCCTTCGGGCGTCTCGCCCGCGCAGACGATACTGTCCGGCGCGAACCCCTGGGCGGCCGCCTGCGGCACGATCCGCTCGATGATCTCGCGCGTGTAGCCCGTCGTCGTGCCGATGCGCAGACCGTCGGCGCGCAGCGCCGCGACGACGTCGGCGGCGCCGGGAATCAGGTCGCTGTAGCGGGCGACGACGGCGACGTTCCTCGGCACGAATGCGTCGTACACGGCGTCGATGTCCGCCTCGCCGGGCGCGTGGCCATGCCGCCCGGCCCAAGCCTGCGCCACGCGCGGCAACGCGAGCAGCGCCGCGATGTGCGGGCGCTTGGCCATGCCCATTGGCCCGCGCGCCTCGTCGATCGTGATCGGCACGCCGAATTGCGCGAACGTTTCGACGAACGCGCCCATCGGCGCGCGCGATCCGTAATCGACCACGGTGCCGGCCCAGTCGAAGATGACGGCCTTGAGGTGTTTCATCTGCAATGGTCCTGAAGTCCTGAACGAGTTCCGAACGGCGCTTGCGGCATTTTCGTGACGACCGGCCCGTATTGCGGCATCGGCGGCATCGGCGGCATCGGGGCCGTCACTCAGCCAGCGTCTCGCGCCCGGCGAGTGCTCCGGCATCCGGCGCCGCGCGGCGCACGCCGAGCACGCGCAGTGCCTGCGCGCAGGCCTCGACGACGCGCCGCATCACGTCGGCATCCACCTGGCCGATGCAGCCGATCCGGAAGCTCTCGACCGTCGTCAGCTTGCCGGGATAGATGATGAAGCCCTGCTCTTTCATCAGCGTGTAGAAGCGTCCGAAGTCGAACGCCGGGTCGGCCGGCGAAAAGAACGTGACGATGATGGGCGAGCGCCAGCGTTCGGTCAGCAGCGGCTCGAAGCCGAGCGAGCGCATGCCGGCCACGAGCGCGTCGCGATTGGCGGCGTAGCGGGCAAGCCGGGCCGGCTGGCCGCCTTCGAGCGCGTACAGGCGCAGTGCCTCGACGAACGCCGCCACCGTGTGCGTCGGCGGCGTGAACCTCCACTGGTCGGTGCGGTTCATCACGTCCCACTGGTCGTGCAGATCAAGGCTCAGCGAATGGCTACGGCCCTTCGCTTCGCGCAGCACGTCGCGCCTTGCGATCACGAAGCCGAAACCCGGCACGCCCTCGATGCACTTGTTCGCCGACGAAACGAAGGCGTCGCACGGCAGCGCGCGCGCGTCGAGCGGCACCGCGCCGAACGCGCTCATCGAATCGACGAGCAGCCGGCGGCCGTGACTCGCGGTGGCCGCCGCGATTTCCTCGAGCGGGTTCAGGATGCCCGAGCTCGTCTCGCAATGCACGGCGGCGACGTGCGTGATGTCCGGCTGCGCATCGAGCAGCCGCGCGACCTCGTCGCCGCGAGGCGGCAGGTAATCGCCCTTGTCGAGCACGACGTGGGCACGGCCGAGGTAGCGCAGCGTCGTGGCCATGCGCTTGCCGTATGCGCCGTTGGCTAGCACGAGGACGCGGCCGTCGCGCGGCACGAAGCTGCCGAGCATCGCCTCGACGCAGTAGCTGCCGCTGCCCTGCAGCGGCACGCAATCGTAGCCGCCCTCGCCCGCCTCTTCCGTCTGGCCGGCGATGGCGAGCAGGCTGCGCCGCAGATTGGCGGTCAGCGCGCGGAAGTCGTCGTCCCACGAGCCCCAGTCGCGCAGCATCGCCGCCTTCGTCGAGGCCGCCGTGGTGAGCGGTCCGGGCGTCAGGAGCCAGGGGGCGGCAGGCGAAGGCGGAATAGCGTCGTCGATGCGGGTCATGGGTACGGTTCGAGGGGCGAGGGTCGTCGTCGGGTCCTGATCGACACAGTATCGAAACGTCGTTCATCGGTAAAATCAATATAATCGATGTCCCTATAGCCTCAGCTTATTCATGCCGATTACGGGAAGAGCGATGCAATACGCACAATTGCGGGCATTTCATGCGGTCGCCGAGCACGGCGGGTTTTCGAAGGCGGCCGCCGCGCTGTCGCTGACGCAGCCCGCCGTGTCCGACCACGTGCGGCGTCTGGAACAGGACTTCGGCGTGAAGTTGTTCGATCGCGCGGCGCGTGGCGTCGAGCTCACCGAGCTGGGGCGGCGGCTGTTCGCGGTGACACGGCAGATGACGAGCTGCGAGCGCGACGCGCGGCAACTGCTGGCCTCGGCCGGCGCGCTCGAATCGGGCACGCTGTCGCTCGTGGCCGACGCGCCCGATCTGGCCATCAAGCTCGTCGGCGCGTTCCGGCGCCGCTATCCGGGCGTCGTGGTCCGGCTCTCGATCGCGAACGCGGCCGAGTGCATGCAGCGGGTGCTGGCGAGCAGCGTGGACGCCGCGATCACGGCGGCCCCGCAGGTTCATAGCCGGCTCGAGGCGCGCGTGCTGCGCCGCGAGCCGCTCGTCGCCGTCGTGCCGGCCGCGAGCCCCGTGGCCAGGCGCAGACGGCTCACCTACGAGGCGCTGGCCCGGGAGCCGATGGTGTTTCGCGAGGCGCAGTCGGTCACGCAGCAACTGCTCGAGTCCGAACTCGTGCGCAAGGGGCTTCAGGTACGGCCCGTGCTTTATGTGGACGGACGCGAGGCCCTGCAGACGGCCGTGGCGCAGGGCGTGGGCGTCGGCGTGATCGCGCACGCGGAATTCGGCGAATCGCGACACATCCGGACCATCCCGCTCGAAGACTGCCAGGTGCAGATGATCGAATCGCTCACGCGGCTGGCCGAGCGGCCTTCGTCGAACCTGCTCGACGCGCTGTTCGAAACGCAGCCCGAATAAGCGGTCCGAATAAGCAGCTACCGGGTCGTGCACGGAACGTCACGCGGCACGCCGTTGTGCCGATCCGTGCATTGAATAGCTCAATCGATCATTTAGCGGTGCCGCGGGCCGTTGTTACGATACTCGCCGGGCATAGTCCCCAACGTTTACCAGAACAAAAGGCCGCCTGTGACGCTTTCCCCGCTCCCTCTGCTTCCCTCGTTCCACGCGTTCCGCCGTGCCGCGCGCATGGCCTGCCTGTGCTTCGCCGCGCTGTCCGGCATGCTGGCCGGCACCGGCACGCATGCGCAAGCGGCCACGCCCGCGCCTGTCGAACTGCGGATCGGCTATCAGAAGTCCTCGACGCTGATTACCGTCCTGAAGGCGCGCGGATCGCTCGAACGCGCGCTCGCGCCGCTCGGCGTGCGCGTGTCGTGGAACGAGTTCGCGAGCGGCCTGCCGCTGACCGAGGCGCTCAACGCCGACGCGGTCGACTTCAGCGCCGACGTCGCCGACACCGTGCCGATCTTCGCCCAGGCCGCGCGCGCGAACTTCGTCTACGTCGCCCAGGAGGCGCCCTCCCCCAATGCGCAGGCCATCCTCGTGAAGCGCGACGGGCCGCTGCATACGCTCGCCGATCTCAAGGGCCGGCGCATTGCCGTGACGAAAGCGGCGGGCAGCCACTATCTGCTGCTCGCGGCGCTGGCCCGCGCGGGCCTCGCGCCGTCCGACGTGCAGATCGACTATCTCGTGCCCGCCGACGGCCGCGCCGCGTTCGAGCGCGGCAGCGTCGACGCATGGGTGACGTGGGACCCCTACGTCGCCTCGGTCGACGAGGAGCCCGACGTCCGCGTGCTCGCGAGCGGCAACGGCCTTGCGTCCTACCAGCGCTATTACCTCGCGTCGAGCGGCTTCGCGGCCGCGCATCCGGAAATCGTCCGGATCGTGTTCGATCAACTGGTCGCCGCGGGCAACTGGGTTCGCGCCCATCCGCACGACGCCGCGCAACTGCTCGCGCCGATCTGGGGGCTCGACGTCGCAACGGTCGAGCGGGCCAACGCGCGGCGCAGCTACGAGGTGCGCGCCGTCGACGCGCGTTATTTCGGCGAGCAGCAGACGATCGCCGACACGTTCTATAAGGCCGGGCTGCTTCCCGCTCCGGTGAACACCGCGCTCGCGCTGCGCTGGAACTTCGCGACGCAGCGCGTGCAGCCGGTCGGTACGGCAACGGGCCACGACGCGCATGCCGCCAGTGCCGCGGCCGGGGCTCCGGCATGACAGGACGCGCGGCCGGGCCTCGCTCCGCGGTGCCTACGTCGTCGGCGCCGCGTGCCCGGCGAACGGGCCGGCGGCGCGCTGCTTTCCCCCTACCCGGGTCCTCCCCGGCCTCTACTGCCGCCGCGCCGGCGTCCGGGCCGTTCTCGCCGCCCGAACCGCAGCCGTGGCGTGGACGCCCACGCCGGGCGGGCTCTAGCCCGGCCGTTTCATTCCACGACGATGTCGGTGCCGCAGGCGTGGAGCAGATCGCGCAGCGCCTCGGCTTGCTCCATGCGCACGCCGCTGCGTAGATGAATGCGCAGCGCGCGGCCCGCGATGCCGTCGATCGGGCGCGACAGCCATAGTTCGAGCGCGAGCCCGAGACCGTCGGGCTGGCTGGTCGCGACAGGCTCGATGACGCGCGGCGTGAAACAAGCGGATTCGGACATGGTCGGATTCTCGCGGGCAGACAGTCGGGATCGCTGGAACGGCGCCGGCAGCCCACGAGCGCGGACCGCGGCATGCGCATCCATCGTAGCGAGCGGCGCGTTGCCGTCCAACCGAGAAATACGCGTATGCAAATCAGCCCGACACTTAGCAGAATGCACGCTTAGTACAGCATCAAAGTTTGGTTTTCCCGACACCGCGCCGGTGATACCGTGCACGCCCGGAGTGCAGACACGCCGTTCGTCTTCCGTTCCGCCACGACTACAACGCTACGACAGCAGGCTCATCCGAATGAAATTCCGTACCCTCGCCCTCTGGCTCGTCACGCTGGTCACCACGCTCGTCTCGGGTCTCGCACATGCCGGCCGGCTCGACGACATCAAAAAGGCCGGTGTGCTGCGCGTCGCGACCTTCGACCGCAACCGGCCGTTCGGCTTCGTCGATTCGTCGAACAACCAGATCATCAACCGCAGGTTCGGCCCGAACACGAATACGCCGCTGCCGCGCACGTTCAGGATCGGCGACAGGACCTGAGCGGTCGATCCCCGGCCGTCATTGCCATTGCCATTGCGTGACGGACGACGGGCGCGCCCGCTGCGTCCGCCGTCCGCTGCAGAAACCGTCCGCCCAGTCTGTCCGGCCCGTCCATGTTCGCCGCCTCGCTCGCTCCCCAATACCTGCTGTGGCTCTGGCAGGGCTTCGGCATCACGGTCGGGCTCTCGCTCTGCGTCGCGGCGTCGGCCACGGCGGGCGGCGCGCTGCTCGTGCTTGTGCGCAACGCGCGCTGGCGTCCCGTGCGTCAGGTCGCAGCCGTCTATGTGCTGGCGTTCCGCAACACGCCGCTGCTCGTCCAACTGCTGTTCTGGTATTTCGGCATCGCCACGCTGCTGCCCGCCGGGCTGATGCAGTGGCTCAACTCGCAGCACGTGCTGCCGCGAACTGGCGGGCTCGTGCACTGGCCGTCGTTCGAATTCGTCACCGGCTGGCTCGGCCTCACCTGCTACACGGTCTCGTTCATCGCCGAGGAGTTCCAGGCCGGCATCGCCGGCGTGGCGGCCGCGCAGCGGCAGGCCGGCGCCGCGCTCGGACTCACGCCGCTGCAGACGTTCCGCTACGTCGTGCTGCCGCAGGCCGTGCGCATCGCGCTGCCGCCGCTCTTCGGCCAGTACATGAACCTCGTGAAGAACTCCTCGCTGACCATGGCGATCGGGCTCGCCGAACTTTCGTACGCGTCGCGCCAGGTCGAGACCGAGACCTTCATGACGTTCCAGTCGTTCGGCATCGCGACCCTGCTCTACATCGGCGCGATCGCGGTCATCGAGGCGTTCTCCCACCTGGTCGTGCAGGCGCGCGACCGCCGGCTCGGGAGGCGCGCATGATGCCCTGGTCCGTCTTTGTCGCCAACGTGCCTTACCTGCTCGTCGGCGCGTTTCCCGACGGTCCGCCCGGCGGCGCGGCGCTGACGCTGCTGCTCGCGCTCGCCTCCGCCGCCGCGTCCGGGCTGCTCGGTCTCGCGGGCGGCATCGCGCTGGCAATGGCGGGCCGCCTCGTCCGCCTGCCGCTGTTGCTCGTGATCGGCTTCTTCCGCGCCATTCCCGTGCTGATGCTGATCTTCTGGACGTACTTCCTGCTGCCGATGCTCTTCCACATCGACGTGCCGGGACTCGCGACCGTCGTCTGCGCGCTCTCGCTGATCGGTGGCGCCTATCTCTCGCATTCCGTGCACGCGGGCATCCGCGCCGTCGGCCATGCGCAGTGGCAGGCCGGGCTGTCGCTCGGGCTCACGCGCTGGCAGTCGCTGCGCTACGTGGTATTGCCGCAGGCGCTGCGCATCATGGCGCCGTCGTTCGTGAACCAGTGGGTCTCGCTCGTGAAGGACACGTCGCTCGCCTATATCGTCGGCGTCGGCGAGCTGTCGTTCGTCGCCACCCAGGTGAACAACCGGCTGATGGTGTACCCCATCCCCATCTTCCTGTTCGTCGCCTTCATCTATCTCGTGCTCTGCACCGCGCTCGACCGGGCGGCCATGGCCTGGCTGACGCGTCGCCGGCAGCCGGCCGCCGCCCGGAGCAGCACGCTCGCGAAGCCCCTCGCCGGCGGCTGACGCCCGGCGTCACTGGGGCGCTTCCGCATTCGGGGTCGGCGCGGCACTGTCAATCAAGGTCAATGTCGCCCCGTTTTTCTTACGGCTTTGCCATAATTGGCCGCGGCCACGGGCGCAGTCGTTGGCGCCCGCCGGCACGACGACCAGAACGACCCTATCCCATGGAGCTCCACATGAAAATCCGATCCGCTCTCGCCGCCGCCGCGCTCGGCAGCCTGCTGGCCGCGCCGGTCTTCGCGCAGACTGCCGCGCCGCTCAACAGCCAGCAGTCCAGAATGAAGACCTGCAACGCGCAAGCTACCGGCAAGAAAGGCGACGACCGCAAGGCGTTCATGAAGCAGTGTCTGTCGGGCGGCGCGCCCGCTCCGGCCGCGTTGACGCCGCAGCAACGGATGAAGGCCTGCAATGGACAGGCGGCCGGCAAGACGGGCGACGATCGCAAGGCATTCATGAAGCAGTGTCTGTCCACGAAGGGCTGACCCGCTTTCCTTGCTTTACCAATCCCGTCTTTTTCCGGGGCATGGCAGGCCGCCCGCCTTAGGGGCGGATTGCCATGCCCCGTTGCCTTTCCGCGTTTCGCACAGCCCGGCAGCGGCGCCTCCCGCCCCGGGAACGGAACGTGCGCAGGCTTGTCCGGGACGCTCGTCCGGTGCCGTTGCGGCCCGCGAACGCGCGGTCCCGCCCAGCCCCGCGAGCGGTCCGGCATCCGGCGCAGGTCGTCCAGGCGATCGCGCAAATGCCCGCCGCACAAGGGTTTTTGCCCCAGGTCGGGCTGCGCGCGCTCAACGCGTCCCGTTCAGGCGCTGTGATATAACAAAAACGTGCCGGGTCGCGTTTCGACGCAACACGGTATCCAATCCGGAAACCATAACGGAGAAAAAAATGCAAAGACGCAGGTTCATCCTGAACACTTCCGCTGCACTCGCACTGGGCGGCCTCGCGCTGGCCGGCTGCACGACCACGACCGATCAGCCCGCCAATCACGCGGTCGATTCGTCGAAGCGTCAGTCGATCAACGCCAGCGTCGACAGCACGCTGGCCCGCCTGTATCAGACCGTGCCCGGCTCGCGGGAACTGGTCGGCAAGGCGCGCGGCGTGCTCGTGTTCCCGTCCGTGCTGCAGGCGGGCTTCGTGGTCGGCGCGCAATACGGCGAAGGCGCGCTGCGCGTGGGCGGCGGCACCGTCGGCTACTACAGCACCACGTCCGCCTCGTTCGGCGCGCAAATCGGCGCCCAGTCGAAGGCCATCATCTTCCTGTTCATGACGCAGGACGCGCTCGCCCGCTTCCGCAGCTCCGACGGCTGGTCCGCGGGCGGCGACGCGTCGGTCGCGATCGTCAAGGTCGGCGCCAACGGCGCGATCGACACGACGACGGCCACCAGTCCGGTAGAGGTCTTCGTGCTGACCAACAGCGGCCTGATGGGCGACCTGTCGCTCTCGGGCACGAAGGTTTCGCGCCTGAACATCTGATCCCGGCGGCCCCGGTCCGCCTACGGGCCGGGAGGCGGAGCACCGCATCGGCGGTCGTTCTGCCTCCCGGCCCCTCCATTTTTTCCGTCTTTTCCTGTCCTCGCTTTTTTCCGCGATTCGAACCCGCCTCAGTGCGCGGACGTGTCGATCACTCTCAAGCGCGCGCGGCGATGCGCGCGAATCACGCTCTGGTAGACCTCGACGTATTGCTGCGCCATCCGGCTCGAGGTGAAGCGCTCCTCGAATCGCCTGCGCACGCCCTCGCGCGTAATCTTGTGCAGCCGGTTCACTGCCGCCACCGCGCCGATCTCGTCCTCGACGATGAAACCCGTCACGCCGTCCTCCACCACCTCGTGCACGGCTCCGCGGTTAAATGCGATGACGGGCGTGCCGCAGGCCATCGCCTCGATCATCACGAGGCCGAACGGCTCGGGCCAGTCGACCGGGAACAGCAACGCATGGGCGCCCGAGAGGAATTCGGCCTTCTCGTCGTCCGATATTTCGCCGATGTATTCCACGTCGGCCTGATCGAGCATCGGCTGGATCTCGCGCTCGAAGTAGTCCCGATCCTCCTCGTCGACCTTTGCCGCAATGCGGATCGGCAGGCCGCAGCGCCGGGCAATGCCGATCGCGCGGTCCACGCGCTTTTCGGGCGAGATGCGGCCGAGAAACGCGAGATAGCGCGGCTCGACAGGCTGCGGCACGTAAAGCCGTTCCGGCAGCCCGTGATGGATCGTGGTCAGCCATTTCGCCTTCGGCAACGGGTGGCGCTGCGCGTTCGAAATCGACACGAGCGGCATGGTGGCGAACGTCTCGAACACCGGCTGCTGCTCCGGCAAGTCGAGCCGGCCGTGGATCGTGGTCACGAACGGCGTTTCCTGGCGCTTGAACACGGAGAACGAGTGGTAGTCCATGTGAAAGTGCAGGACATCGAACTGGTCGGCCTGTCGACGTACCGTCTCCATCAGCACCATGTGCGGCGCGATCCGGTCGCGGATGCCGGGGTCGAGCCGCAGCGCGCGCGGCCAGACGGCCTCGAGCTTCGCGCGCGTGATCGAGTCGCCGCTCGCGAACAGCGTCACGTCGTGGCCGAGATCGACCAGCGCTTCCGTAATGTACGACACCGCCCGCTCGGTGCCGCCGTACAGCCTCGGCGGCACCGACTCCGTGAGCGGAGCGATCTGAGCAATTCTCATGGAAGTCTCCAGATGCAACGCGCTCGCCGCGGCAGGAAGCTGTCCGATCCAGAACAGGCGCGCAGCCGGGGCATGCGGCAGTCAGACGGACATTGTATGGCAGCGGTGCAAACCGGGTTGGCAGGTGCGCCGTGAGGCCGCGCGCGGCGCGGTGGTGCCCGATTATTCGGTAAACCGGGCCCAAACGCCGCATGTCTTGCAAATTCTGCGTCTTGTTACATGCGGATACAAACCCTGCGTTGCGCTGTCGTCAGGAGGACGACGTACTGCCCTCCCTGCCCGGCGTACCGCGCAAATCCCGCAGGAACGTATCGCGCCAGACGCCGAGGTCGTTGCGCCGCAGCGCCGTCATGTTCGTTTCGTAGCGCGCCTTGCGTTCTTCGAGCGGCATCGAAAGGGCCTGCTGGAGCGCTTCGCACATGCCGAGCGCGTCGTGCGGATTGACGAGCAGCGCGCCGCTCAGCTCTGCCGCCGCGCCTGCGAAGACCGACAGCACCAGCACGCCCGGATCGAGGGGATTCTGCGCGGCCACGTACTCCTTGGCGACGAGATTCATGCCGTCGTGCAGCGGCGTGACGAAGCCGATCTGCGACTCGCGAAACAGCGACATCAGCTTCCAGCGGTCGTAGCTCTGGCTCAGATAGCGGATCGGCGTGTAGTCGAGGCCCGAGTAGCGCCCGTTGATGCGTCCTGCCTCGCCCTCCAGTTCCTCGCGAATCGCCTGGTAGGTCGCGACGTCCGAGCGCGTCGGCGGCGCGATCTGCACCAGCGTGACGTTGCCGCGCCATTGCGGCGCGCGTTCGAGCAGTTGCTCGAACGCGCGGAAACGCTCGACGAGCCCCTTCGAATAATCGAGCCGATCCACGCTCATGATGAGCTTGCGGCCTTCGAGGCTCTGCTTCAGGTCGAGCACGTGCTGGCGGCTTTCGTAGCGCTCGGCCTGCCGCGCGATCTCGTCCGGAAACACGCCGATCCGGTAGACGCCGGTACGCAGCGCGCGCCCGAACGCCTCGGCCTCGCCCGCTTCGCCCTGCTGGTGCACGGTGCCGTGCGCATAGCGCGTGAGGTAATCGTGAAACGCCTCCTGGTCGCTGCGGATCTGGAAGCCCAGCAGGTCGTAGCAGCACAGCGACTTGACGAGTTCCTCGTGCGGCGGGATCGTCAGGAGCACCTGCGGCGCCGGAAACGGAATATGCAGGAAAAAGCCGATCCGGTTCGCGATGCCCTCGGCGCGCAGCGCCTCGGCGAACGGAATCAGGTGATAGTCGTGGACCCAGATGATGTCGTCGGGCTCGATGAGCGGCATCAGCTTGTGCGCGAGCCACGCGTTCACGCGGCGATAGCCGGCGTATTCGTCGCGCTCGTAGCGCGCCAGATCGTTGCGGTAGTGAAAGACCGGCCACAGCGTCGCGTTCGAGAAGCCGCGGTAATACTGGTCGTAGTCCTTGCGCGTGAGCCCGACGGTCGCGAACGTGACGGGACCGTCCTGCACCAGCGTCGGCCCCGCGTTGGCCACCGTCTCGCTGACGACGTCGCCGCTCCAGCCGAACCAGACGCCGCCGCCCGCATCCTTGAGCGCGCCGGACACGCCGACGGCGAGCCCGCCGGCCGAGCCTTTCTCGCTGGGCGTCGTCACCCGGTTCGACACGACAATCAGCCTGCCCATTTCCGTATGTCCTCCTGTCGAGCGCTCTCCTGTCCGAGCGCCCCTCGTCAGTTCGATTCGAACCCGGCGCGCGGCGCCCGTTCGGCCGCCTCGACGCCCTGTCCGTCGCGGTTGTCGCGGTTGTCGCGTTCGGCAGCGTCCGGCGCGGAATCGGCCGACCGAACCGACTCCGCCGACGGTGCCGATTGATGCGGTTGAGGCGACTGCACCGTCGTCGCATGCAACCCGCGGCCCGCCACCGGATCGGCCTCGGTATCGGCCGCTGTGCTCGACGCGGCCGGCGGATGAGTACCGCGCCGCCAGCCCGGCAGCTCGCCGGCGCTGGGTTCGATCCCGGTCGAAATCTCCGCCCGCGCGCGCGGCAGGAATTGCGGATACCGCAGGTTCATGAAGTCGAGCAGCGCCTCGCGCACGCGGCAACGCAGGTCCCAGTTCAACCCCGAGTCCTGCGAGCTGACCAGCGCGCGTAGCTGCATCGCGTGCTCGCTCATGTCGGTCACCTGCAGCACCTGCACGCGCCCGTCCCACTCGGGCGCCTGCCCGACGGCGCGCGCGAGCTCCTCGCGCAGCGGTTCGAGCGGCATCCGGTAGTCCACCCACAGAAACACCGTGCCGATGATCTGCGAGTTGCTGCGGGTCCAGTTGGCGAACGGATTCTCGATGAACCACTGCAACGGCACGATCAGCCGCCGCTGGTCCCAGATCCGCACCGAGACGTAAGTACCGGTAATTTCCTCGATGCGGCCCCACTCCCCCTCGATCACGACCACGTCGTCGAGCCGGATCGGCTGCGACAGCGCGATCTGCAGCCCGGCAATCAGATTGCCGAGCACGGGGCGTGCCGCGATCCCGGCGACGAGGCCGGCCACGCCCGCCGACGCAAGCAGGCTCGCGCCGAACTGGCGCACGTCCGGAAAGGTCATCAGCGCGGCGCCGAGGCCGACGATGACGATCACGACCATCACCGAGCGCGCCAGCACGCGCGCCTGCGTATGAATGCTGCGGGCCTGGAGGTTGTCGGCGATGTCGAGCGGATGGGCGGCGATGATCGCCTCGCCGATGGCCGCCGCGCAGCGCACGGAAAGCCAGGTGATGGCCGCGATCAGCGCGAACGCGGTCAGGTCGCGCAGGCTCGCGACGAAGCGCAGCGTGTCGGGCGCCTCCCACCAGACGATTTCGAGCGCAAGAACGACGAGCACGGCCAGCGCGGGCCGCTCGACGTTGCGCACGAATACGCTGATGAGCGGATAGGGTCGCGCGACGCGTCGCACGATCCGGCTGCCGACGCGGTGCACGCCCAGCGCGAAGACGAGCGCGACGGCCGTGGCGATGAAAACGCCCGGCCAGCTATGAAGCGGTGCGTCGGTGAAGCGGGCGAGATCGTCGGCGGTCAACATCGGCAGCCTGCTCCTCGTGAGGCGTCGCGGGCGGAGTGTCCGCGACGGCGTCCGTTCGACCGGCTCCGGCGCGCCGCGCGCGGGCCGGGCCGGAACGGGATGCGGCGGCCGGATACGACCGGTGGCGCTGGCCGCCTCCGGTCACGTCCGGCCGGGAGGCCGGGACTAGCTGCCGTCGCGACAGGGATACGCCTTGCCGAGCCCCAGCGACACGGCCGTGCTCGCGTTGTAGCCGGCGATGTTCGGGTTGTCGGCGATGTACTTGCGTACCGCGTCGGTCAGTTGGGCCGAGCGCACGTCGGGCGGCAGGCAGAAATACTGGCCGACGAGCGGGCCCGTCGTGCCGCCGATCGCGTCGATCGTGTTGAACACGCCGTCGGCCGCGCCCTCGATGTAGGCCGCGCAGGCGCTGCGCGAGGCGATGTCCGTCCTCGCGCACATCCGGTTGAGGTCGCTCGCCGTAAACGCGGCGGCCGAGAGCGGCAGCGCGAGCACGCCGACGCCGAGCAGAATCCGCAGCATGGATTTCCCTTGTTCGATACGAATGGATGCGCGCGGCCGGGCGGACGCCCGGGCGCGAGGCGCGCGGGCCGGGCCGCGGCGCGCCGCATGAAATGTCGTCCCGCCATTTTGCACGGTTTTACTGCGCCTCCGTTCCGGCCGGCGCCTGCTGCGTGCGCGCAGTGAGGTCCTTGATCGCGTCGGGCGCCTTGTACTGCTTCGCGAAATCGAGCGCCGTCAGGCCGATCTGGTTCTTCGCGTTCAGGTCCGCGCCGTGGTCGAGCAGCAGCCTGATGGTCGAGAGGTGGTCGCCGCGCGCGGCCATCATCAGCGGGGTCGTGCCGTTCGGCGAGCCCGCGTCGACGTAGGCCGAATGGTCGATCAGCAGGCGGGCCACGTCGTCGTGGCCGTTCGTCGCCGCGTAGTGCAGCGGCGTCCAGCCCTTGCGGTTCACCTCGGCGCCCTTGTCCACGAGGAGCTGGGCAAGCGTGAGGTCGCCGTTCAGCGCGGCGAACATCAGCGCGGTCTCGCCGGCGCTGTCCCCGGCTTCGAGGTTGATCTTCGGATCGGCGATCAGGAGCGCCGCGACCTTGTCCGACTTGTCGCGCGCGGCCAGCACGAGCACCGGCGTGCCGTGCTCGTCGACCGCGTTCGGATCCATGCCGGCCGCGAGATCCTTGCGGACGGCCGAATCGTCGTCGAACGTGACGGCCTTCACATAGGAATCGAGCGACGCGGCGTGGGCCGGCGCGGCCCCCAGCAGCGCGCCGGCGGCGCAGGCCAGCGTCGCGGCCACGGCGAGCGCGCGGCGCAGCGGAGAAGCGAAACGAGTCGGGAAAACGATGCCGAATGCCGGAATTGAACTCATTTTTTACCTTAAAATATTCAAATATGTTATTGATAATATTGAGTATTGCAAGCAGAAAGACTAGGCTGCCGCGGCGCCCGGAATCCGGAACAACCGGAAAAAATTCCGCGTGGTCGCATCGCCGAGCTCGGTGTCCGACAGCCCGCGCTGCTGCGCAATGAATCTTCCGACATGGCTGACGTAAGCAGGTTCATTGGGTTTGCCCCGATAAGGCACGGGCGCGAGATAAGGCGAGTCGGTTTCGATCAGCAGCCGCGCGAGCGGCACGCGGCGCGAGACGTCCTGCACGTCGGCCGCGCTCTTGAACGTGACGATGCCCGAAAGCGAGATGTGGAAATTCTGCGCGAGCGCCCGCTCGGCGACGGGCCAGGGCTCGGTGAAGCAGTGCATCACGCCGCCCGGCACGCCGGCGCGCTCCTCTTCCATGATGCGCAGCGTGTCGTCGGCCGACGCGCGCGTATGGATGATGAGCGGCTTGCCGCTCGCGTGCGCGGCGCGGATGTGTGTGCGGAAGCGCTCGCGCTGCCATTCCATGTCGGCGATCGTCCGCTCGCCCAGCCGGTAGTAATCGAGCCCCGTTTCGCCGATCGCCACGACCTTCGGGTGCCGGGCCAGCTCGACGAGCTCGGCGACGCTGGGTTCCTTCGCGTCCTCGTGGTCCGGATGCACGCCGACCGACGCGTAAACGTTCTCCCAGGCCTCGGCGACGGCCAGCACGGCCGGCAGCGTTTCGAGATCGACCGACACGCATAGCGCGTGCGTGACGGCGTGCTCGCGCATGTTTTCGAGCACCTGCGGCAGGCGCTCGGCGAGGCCTTCGAAGTTGATGTGGCAATGCGAGTCGACGAACATGGACAAATCCTGCAACGAGTGCTGATGACGAAACGGGCCGGCGCGAGGGGCGCGCGAAACTGCGGGGCCGCTCAGGCGGGTCCGGCGCCGGCCATGCGCTTGCCGAGAATCACGAGATCGCGCTCCACGCCGTCGAGCACCGCGACGCGCGGCAGCGTTCCCCACGGCTCGAAGCCGAAGCGGCGAAAGAGCCGCAGGCTCGGCTCATTGTGACCGAAGACGAAGCCGAGCACCGTGTCGATGCGAAGGCGCGGCGCCGCCTCGAGCGCCGCGGCGAGCAGTTGCCGCCCCAGCCCCTTGCCGCGCGCGGCCTCGGCCAGATAGATGCTGACTTCGGCCGTGTGCCGGTAGGCCGGGCGGCCGTAGAAGTCCGAAAAGCTCAGCCAGGCGACGACGCGCCCCGCCTCCTCGACGACCCAGAGCGGCCGCGTGTCCGGGCCGTGCGCGCGAAACCACGGCAGACGGCTCTCGACGCTGACGGGCTCGAGGTCCGCCGTCACCTGCCGGGACGGCACCGTGGCGTTATAGATCTCGACGATCGCGGGCAAGTCGTCGAGCGTGGCGTCGCGGAAGGCAAGGCTCATGGCGTGCGGGAAAATGAGGCGGATTTCGGAAGGCGGCAGGCCGGAAAAGCGGGCGGGTCGGCGTAAATCGGCGTGAGCCCGGGCGCGTCAGTCGAACAGCTCACGATAGCCGAGAAACAGCGCCTCGAAAACGAGCCGCGCGTTGAGCGGATGGTTTTCGACGGCGCGCTGGCGTGTGACGGTCCGCATGAAGGTTGCGAGCGCGGCCGGATCGAGCCGTTGCGCGCAGCGCGCGAGCGAGGCGCCCGCGTGCGGGAAATAGCGCGGCCGCCCGGCCGCGCGCTCGGCCAGCAGATCGTAAAGCCAGCGCTGCAACCAGCCGAGCACGAGCGGCACCGGCAGCTTTTGCAGCGCCTCGCCGCAGGCGAACGCGTCGCAGCCGGCGCCGGCCGCCAGTTGTCCGAGCGTCCAGTCGCGCAGCACGCGGCTCTCGTCCTGCGCGAGCGCACGGGCGGCCAGCGGCGCGCCGCCGGCCTCGGCGAGCAGCGCCGCTGCCTCGTCGACGCCTTGCGCGACCAGCCAGGCCTCGGCGGCCTGCGGCGAGGGCGAGCCCATCGGCCACTGGCGGCAGCGGCTGACGATGGTCGGCAGCAGCCGGTCGATACGGGCCGACACGAGCAGGAACACGACGCCGGCGGGCGGTTCCTCGAGCGTCTTCAGCAGCGCGTTGGCCGCCGCGACGTTGAGCGCCTCGGCCGGATACAGCACGACGACGCGCATGCCGCCGCGATGCGAGCCGACGCCGCTGAAATCGAGCAGCGAGCGCACCTGCTCGATGCGGATTTCCCGGCTCGGCGCCCGGCCTTTCTTGCCGCCCTCGTCGCCGTCGGCCTCCGCGGCCTTGCCGGCCGGCTCGTCGCCGCCCGCGCCCTGGCCTGCTTCGGCGGCCAGCGCCTCCGGCACGACGATGCGGTAGTCGGGATGATTGCCCTGCGAGAACCAGCGGCAGGCCGGGCAGGTGCCGCACGGCTCGCCGTTCGGCTGGGGCGTCTCGCAGAGCAGCCCCTGCGCCAGGTGCCGGGCGAAATGCAGCTTGCCGATGCCGGCCTGGCCGTGCAGCAGCAGCGCGTGGGGCCAATGCCCGCGCAGTTGCTGCAGGCGCGTCCAGTCGTCGGTTTGCCACGGATAGATCATTTTATAAATCAATAATTTAACGAATGTTATTGAGGTTTTGCATGAATTTTTGGACCGATATCAAAATCATTAATATGGATTAATAATCAAAGCCTTGAGATCACATTCTCAAGCTTTACCCGAATGTCGTCGATGCTCTGCGTCGAGTCGACGATCGCGAACCGG
Organism: Burkholderia sp. WAC0059; assembly: GCF_002870125.1. Classification (GTDB taxonomy): domain Bacteria; phylum Pseudomonadota; class Gammaproteobacteria; order Burkholderiales; family Burkholderiaceae; genus Paraburkholderia. The sequence continues at coordinate 285,469 of NZ_PNEO01000003.1, read as the reverse complement.
TACGGAGCCTCTTCGGCTCGCCGCAGGTATTCCGCGCGGGTGCGCGTGAAGAACGCATCGGTCTCGCTTTCGAAGCGGTCGGGCTCGCGCGCCGCACTGCGCCGCGCGCTCGCCGTGTCGGGCGGGATGTCGAACAGCACGGTCAGATCGGGCTGGAAACCGCCCTGCACCCAGCGCTCCAGCGCCTCCAGCTTGTCGCGCGGCAGCCCGCGGCCGCCGCCCTGGTAGGCGAACGTCGCGTCGGTGAACCGGTCCGAAAGCACCCAGTCGCCGCGCGCGAGCGCGGGCTCGATCACGCGGGCCAGATGCTCGCGGCGCGCGGCGAACATCAGCAGCGCCTCGGTCTCGAGGTCCATCGCGTCGTGCAACAGCAGTTCGCGCAGCGCCTCGCCGAGCGGCGTGCCGCCGGGCTCGCGCGTCATGACGACGGCATGGCCCGTCGGCGCGACCTTCTTCTCCAGCCGGTCGCGAAACCACGCGAGATGCGTGGTCTTGCCCGCGCCGTCGATGCCTTCGAACGTGATGAACTTGCCCTGCGCCATCATTGCCCCCGGATGTATTTGTCGACGGCCTTGTTGTGTTCGTCGAGCGTGTCGGAAAAAACGCTGCTGCCGTCGCCGCGCGCCACGAAATACAGCGCGGTCGTGGCCGCCGGGTTCAGCGCGGCCTGCAGCGACGCATCGCCGGGCAGTGCGATCGGCGTCGGCGGCAGGCCCGGACGCAGGTAAGTGTTGTAAGGCGTGTTGCTATGCAGATCCTGTCGGTGCAGCCGGCCCGCATAGCGGTCGCCGAGCCCGTAGATGACGGCCGGATCGGTCTGCAGCGGCATGCCGGCGCGCAGCCGGTTCGCGAACACGGCGGCGACGAGCGGCCGGTCGCCGGCCTTGCCCGTCTCCTTCTCGACCAGTGAGGCGAGCGTGAGCGCCTCGTAGGGCGTCGCGAGCGGCAGCCCCGGCTCGCGCGCGGCCCAGGCCGCGGCCAGCCGCGTCTGCATGAGCCGGTAGGCGCGCAGGTAGATGTCCAGATCGCTCGTCCCCTTGTCGAACAGATAGGTGTCCGGGAAGAACAGCCCCTCGCCGTTGTCGAGCGGCGCGGCCGGCGCGCCGATGGCCGTGAGCAGCTCGGCGTCGCTCATGCCGGCCGTGTCGTGGCGCAGCGCCGGGTTTGCGTCGAGTTCCGCGCGCATCCGGCGGAACGTCCAGCCCTCAACGATCGTCGCCACTGACTCGTCGACGTCGCCGAGCGACATTTTCTGCAGCAGTTCGTAGGGCGTCACGCCCTGCCTGAATTCGTAGTTGCCCGATTTGAGCAGGCTCTGCCGGCCGAGCAGGCGCGTCATCAGCACGAACAGGTCGGACCGGACCGGCACGCCGGCGCGGTTCAACTGCACGGTGACGCTGCGCACGCTGCTGCGCGGCGCGATGGTGACGTCGAGCTGCGGGGTGGCGAGGCTGACCGGAGTGCTTGCCCAGCGCCAGGCGGCGGCGCCTGCGACGAGCACGGCCAGAACGGCCAGCGCGACGCAAAAGGCAAGACATTTCTTCAGGAGGGACATGCGAAACGTGACTCGGGTGGACCCCATATAATACTTGCTTGCCTGCGCCAAAGTCAGAGTTGACTTCCTGCACGAATCCATGAACGTCCCGCTCGATCCCGCCTCCTCCGCCGCCTCGCACGGCCCGGCCGCCCACGCTTCGCCCGCGTCGGCGCAGCCCGCCGCGCGGCCGTCCTCCGCCGATTTCGACGCCGTGCTGAACGGCGGCGCCTGCGCGGTGCTGCCCCAATTCGGCGTGATCGACGTGCAGGGCGACGATGCCGCCAGCTTCCTGCACGGCCAGCTCACCAACGACGTCGAACATCTCGACGCGACGCTCGCGCGGCTCGCCGGCTATTGTTCGCCGAAAGGACGGCTGCTCGCGTCGCTTCTGATCTGGAAGACCGGCGGCGGGACGATCCGGCTCGTCGTCGCGAAGGACGTCCAGGCCGCCGCGCAGAAGCGGCTGTCGATGTTCGTGCTGCGCGCGAAGGCGAAACTCGTCGACGCGGGCGACGCCGCGAATGAAGCGCTCGTGGTCGCCGGTTTCGCGGGCGACGTGCGCGACGCGCTGGCGGGCGCCTTCGATACGCTGCCCGACGTCGAGTACGGCAAGGTCGACGGGCCGGCCGGCACGCTGGTCCGGCTGACCGACGCGGCCGGCCAGCCGCGCTATCTGCTGGTCGGGCCGCAGGCGGCCGTCGAGGCGCGGCTCGCGGCGGCCGGCCCCGCGCTTGCGCGCGTCTCGCCGGCCGTCTGGGACTGGCTCGACGTGCGCGCGGGCGTGCCGCGCATCACGCAGCCCGTGGCCGAGCAGTTCGTGCCGCAGATGGTCAATTTCGACGTGGTCGGCGGCGTCAACTTCCGCAAGGGCTGCTATCCGGGCCAGGAAGTCGTGGCGCGCAGCCAGTATCGCGGCACGATCAAGCGGCGCATGTCGCTTGCGAGCGTGAGCGCGCCGCCCGAGGCGGCGCGGCCCGGCGCCGAGCTATTCCATTCCGGCGATCCCGGCCAGCCGTGCGGCATGGTGGTCAACGCGGCGGCGGCGCCCGACGGCGGCATCGACCTGCTGGCCGAAATCAAGCTCGCGGCGCTCGAAACGGGCACGGTGCATCTGGGCGCGGCGGACGGCCCCGCGCTGACGTTCCTGCCGCTGCCGTACGCGCTGCCGGCCGAGGGCTGAAGCCTTGCCCGGACGGCCTGCCTGCATCGACCGCCCCGGCGGGATCGCGGCCTTGCCGTTCACGCGGCCGCGTATCGCGAGCCTCATGTTTGCCCGGGCCTTGCTGCCGCGAACGTCCGTCCTGCACGAAAACCGTCGGCGTACCGCGTCGACCGGGAAACGCCGGCGATGTGCCTGATCGTCTTCGACTGGCGTCCCCGCGAGACCGACGGCCCGCTCTTCACGCTCGTCGCGAACCGCGACGAGTTCTTCCGGCGCGAGGCCGAGCCCCTGCACTGGTGGAAGGACGAGCCGGGGCTGCTCGCCGGCCGCGATCTCGTGGGCGGCGGCACCTGGCTCGGGCTCACGCGCGACGGCCGCTTCGCCGCGCTCACCAACTACCGCGCGCCCGACGAAACGCGGGCCGACGCGCCCACGCGCGGCACGCTCGTGTCCGACTGGCTCGCCGGCGAACCGGGCGCGACGCCGCTCGAATATCTGCACCGGGTCGCGCGCGACGGCGACCGCTATAACGGCTTCAACCTGCTCGTCGGCGACTGGACGCGCCGCGAACTCGGCTGGTATTGCAACCGCAGCAATCGCGGCAACCGCGCCGGCTCGCCCGAATTGCTGGCCGGGGGCACGCACGGCATTTCGAACGCGGTGCTCGACACGCCCTGGCCGAAGCTCGTGTGCAAACGCGCGACGCTCGCGCGTGAACTGGCGAACGACCCTGCCGTCCCGCTTGAAACGCTTGTCGAGATGATGCGCGACCCGCAACCGGCGTGCGACGACGAACTGCCCGCGACGGGCATTCCGCTCGAACGGGAGCGCGCGCTGTCGGCGGCGTTCATCGAGACGCCCGGATACGGCACGCGCAGTACGACGGCGCTGCGCGTGAGCGCGCGCGGCGCGCGGCGTTTCGCGATCGACGTGATCGAGCGCAGCGACGACGACGGCTCGCACCGGATCGAGCGTCCGGGCCATTTCGAGCGTCGCGAAGCATTCGAGGTCGTCCCGCGCTGAGCGGTGAAATCGACCGAAGGCATCGGCGTCCGCGCGATTTCGATTTCGGGAGTCGGCGCGCTCTTTTCGTCGGCCGCGCGCCCCGGCCGGCGTCAGCAGATGTACGGCGGCCGGTCGGCGCGCGCCGCCATGTCGAGCATCTGGACGATTTTCGGATTGAGCGTCGTGCGGGAGTCGGCGCGTCGGGAGACCGGAGCCGCCTCCATTGCAACCCCCATCGCGATCGCGTCAGTCGCCGCCGGACCCGGGCGCAGCCGACGTGGCCTGCGTGACGGAAGGTTCGCCGCGCCGGCGCTGGCTCGCGACGTCGCGGCCGACCGCGAGCCGCCGCAGGTACTTGAAGGTGCCGAGTGCCTTCGCGACGAAGTGGCCTTCGCTGTCGCGGATCTCGCCCTCGCAGTACGCCATGGTCGTCGAGCGATGCAGCACGCGGCCGCTCGCGCGCAGCTCGCCCCGGCCGGGCTGCATGAAATTGACCTTCATCTCGACCGTGACGACGCCCGCGCCGTCGGTGGCGAGGCTGCGCGCGGCCATGGCCAGCGCGACGTCGGCGAGCGTCATCGTCACGCCGCCGTGCACGACGTCCCAGGTGTTCAGATGACGTTCCGCGAGCGACAGCACCAGCTCGCTCGCACCGTTCGCGGCGCTCACGAGCTGCGCGCCGAGATGTTCGATGAACGGACTTTCGATGATGAGCCGCGGCGTGGCCGCGCTGTCGTGCGTGTCGGACATGGCCGCGCTCACGCGAGAGAGCCGACGCACTGGCGCGTTTCGGCCACGGCGCCCACGAAACGCTTGACGGTCCGATGGTCAGGATGGTCCCGATACGCGTCGAGCGCGGCCTTGTTGGCCTTGTCGGCAAAATCGGAGACCAGCGCGACGTCGAAGGTCGAGACGACGCCGGCTTCGGGAGGCAGGATGCCCGGCACGAGATGGCGGTAGCCTTCGAGCGGCATTTTGAGCTTCGCCGCGGTTTCGGCGCGCGTCGCGCCCTCGGCCGTTTCCTTCAGCGTCCATGTCACGATATGGCGAATCAACGTCGTCTCTCCCAGTCCGGTTGGCAGCGAATCGATCGGGCAGGCTTCGGGCGTGCCCGCCTGGCCGCGATTTCGCCATGATACCCGTGCGGCCCTTCGCGCAAGGCGCCGGACCGCGTGGATACCTCGTCGTCCGGCCCGGCGCGGTCGGGCGGAAATCGATCGAAAAACCACAGAAGAAACTACCGGCCCAGCACGTCGCCGGACTGCACCCGCTGCACGCCCGCCGCCTGCAGTTGCGCCCAGGCCGCCGCGAGCGAGCCGTTCAGGTCGATCGCGCGCGAGGCGTCCTCGACGAGCCGCACCTCGAAACCGGCCGCGCGCGCGTCGAGCGCCGACCACGCCACGCAATAATCGGTTGCGAGCCCGCAGCAGTAGACGCGCGTGACGCCCGTCTCGCGCAGATAGCCGGCAAGACCGGTCGGCGTTTTGCGATCGGCTTCGAGGAACGCGGAGTAACTGTCGACGTCCGCGTGATGCCCCTTGCGGATCAGCGCCCGCGCGTGCGGTACGTCGAGCCCGCGATGCAGCGCAGCGCCTTCGGTGCCCTGCACGCAATGGACGGGCCAGAGCACCTGCTCGCCGTAGGGCAACGTCAGCGTTTCGAAGGGTTGCCGTCCCGGATGGTTGGCCGCGAACGAGACGTGCGCGGCCGGATGCCAGTCCTGGGTCAGCACGACATGGGCGAACGCGCCCGCGAGCCGGTTCACGACGGGCACGACCTCGTCGCCCGCCGTCACGGCCAGCGCGCCGCCCGGCATGAAATCGTTCTGCAGGTCGATGGCCAGCAGCACCTCGCTGCCGTCTTTCCTCATGCCGCTCGTGCCGTTCATGTCTTTCCGCCCTGTTTGCCCAGCCCGTTCGCCCAACCGCGCCGCTCGCGCCCCATCCGCTGGCCAGCAGCCCGGCGGACACGGATTTACAATATCGATTAATCCACAGGTGCTCAACATGCCGTTTTCGTCGGACCTGACCGAATCGCGCGCCGATCCTCGCGCGGCGCCAGCGCCAGCCCCGGGAACATTACCGGAAATAGCGGCCGCGATCGCCGCGCCGCGCAGCGGCGCCTTCGCGCAACTCGGCGCCGCGTTCGTCACGCGCCAGCCCGCCCAGCCTTTGCCCGCGCCCTACCTCGTCGGCTTTTCCGCGGCAACGGCCGCCCTGCTCGGCTTCGATGCCGGTATCGCGTCCGATCCCGCATTTACCGAGTATTTCTCCGGCAACCTCACGCGCGAGCGGCCGGCGTCCGAATTGCCTTACGCGTCCGTCTACTCCGGCCACCAGTTTGGCGTATGGGCCGGCCAGCTCGGCGACGGCCGCGCGCTCGGGCTCGGCGAGATCGAGCACGACGGCAGACGCTACGAGCTCCAGCTCAAGGGCTCGGGCCTCACGCCGTACTCGCGCATGGGAGACGGTCGCGCGGTGCTGCGCTCGTCGATCCGCGAGTTTCTCTGCTCCGAGGCCATGCACCACCTCGGCATTCCGACCACGCGCGCGCTCTGCGTGACGGGTTCCGAAGCGCCCGTGCGGCGCGAGACGCTCGAGACGGCCGCGGTCGTCACGCGCGTCGCGCCGAGCTTCGTGCGCTTCGGACATTTCGAGCACTTCCAGGCGGGCGACCGGATCGACGCGCTGCGCCAGCTCGCCGATCACGTGATCGACCGTTTTCATCCGCATTGCCGCGACGCCGACGACCCCTATCTGGCCCTGCTCGACGAGGCCGTGAAATCGACGGCCGCGCTGCTCGTGCAGTGGCAGGCGGTCGGCTTCTGTCACGGCGTGATGAACACGGACAACATGTCGATCCTCGGGCTGACGATCGACTACGGCCCGTTCGGCTTCATGGACGGCTTCGACGCGCACCATATCTGCAACCACTCGGACACGCAGGGCCGCTACGCTTACCGGATGCAGCCGCAAATTGCGTGGTGGAACCTCTTCTGCCTCGCGCAGGCGTTGCTGCCGCTCTTCGGCGCGCAGCGCGACGACGCCGGCCGTGAAGAGCGCGCGATCGCCGACGCGCAGAACGTGCTCGAACGCTTCAAGCCGCGCTTCGGGCCGGCCTTCGAAGCGCGTATGCGCGAGAAGCTCGGCCTCGAGCACGCGCTGGACGGCGACGACGCGCTTGCCGACCGGCTGTTCGCGGTCATGCACGAGAATCGCGCCGACTTTACGCTGACGTTTCGCGGGCTTGCGCAGATCGCGAGGCAAGCGTCGGACGACAACCCGCGCGGCGAGTCGCCGGTGCGCGACCTGTTCGTCGATCGCGCGGCGTTCGACGCCTGGGTCGCCGACTACCGGGCGCGCCTTGCGCGCGAGACGCGCGACGACGCGGCGCGCGCGGTCGCGATGAACCGCGTGAACCCGAAGTACGTCCTGCGCAACCATCTGGCCCAGACCGCCATCGAGCGTGCCGCGCAGAAGGACTTTTCGGAGCTCGAGCGGCTCGCGGCCGTCCTGCGCCGCCCGTTCGACGAGCAGCCCGAACATGCGGCCTACGCGGCGTTGCCGCCCGAGTGGGCCGGTTCGCTGGAGGTCAGTTGCTCGTCGTGACGCCGGCCTGATACGCCCGCGATGCGTCCGTGGCAGCGGCGAGCGCCACGGCACGGACGCGCCGCCGTCCCCGCGTGTACCAACCCACACCGAATCGCCCCATCCGGATTCATCCGCAGAAAACGAGGACCCGCCATGAGCCAGGACGACCACAACGCCGACACCTACCCCGCCCACAAGGACGACGCCGAATGGCGCGCGCAGCTCTCCGAGGTCGAATACCAGGTCACGCGCCGCGCCGCGACCGAGCGTCCGTTTGCCGGGCGCTACTGGGACCACTGGGCGCGCGGCGTCTACGACTGCGTCTGCTGCGGCACGCCGCTCTTCGAGTCCGACACGAAGTTCGACGCCGGCTGCGGCTGGCCGAGCTACTTCCGGCCCATCGACGGCGAGGTGATCGAGGAGAAGACCGACCGCTCGCACGGCATGCTGCGCATCGAGGTGCGCTGCAAGCACTGCGGCGCCCATCTCGGGCACGTTTTCGAGGACGGCCCGGCGCCCACGGGACTTCGGTACTGCATCAATTCGGCTGCGCTACAATTCGAGCCCAAGTAGGCGCGGGGCCGGCGCGGCGTGGTTCCGCGCGGCCGCCGCGCCCCCCTTTTTCCGGACTCCCCAGGCCGATAATGAAATTTCTGTTCGATCTGTTCCCTATCCTCCTGTTTTTCGTCGCGTTCAAGCTGTGGGGCATCTTCACCGCAACGGCCGTTGCGATCGTCGCGACGCTCGTGCAGATCGCGTGGGTCGCGTTCCGCCATCGCAAGGTGGACCCGATGCTCTGGGTGAGCCTCGCCATCGTCACGGTGTTCGGCGGCGCGACGCTCGTGCTGCACGACGAAACCTTCATCAAGTGGAAGCCGACCGTGCTCTACTGGGCGTTCTCGGTCGCGCTGATCGCCTCGCAGCTCGGCTTCGGCAAGAACCTCATCGAGGCGATGATGGGCAAGCAGATCGTGCTGCCGCAGCGCGTCTGGGGGCAGTTGAACGTGGTCTGGGCGATCTTTTTCGTGCTGCTCGGCTTCGTCAACCTGTTCGTCGCCTACCACTTCTCGACCGACGCGTGGGTCGACTTCAAGCTGTTCGGCGCGACGGGCCTGCTCGTCGTGTTCATCGTCGGCCAGAGCCTCTGGCTCGCGCGCTACATGAAGGAAGAAGAATGACCGGCGCGCCGTCCCGGGCGTTCGCGCAGGCGTTCCTCGCGGCCGATGCCGCCGCGCGCGTCGCGCTCATCGAGGCGCGCCTCGCCGAGGCGCTCGCGCCCGTCGTTTCGATCGAGGTCGGCGACGACAGCGCGCAGCACGCCGGCCATGCCGGCGCCGCCTCGGGCGGCCATTACAGCGTCGTCGTCGTGGCGCCGGCGTTCGCCGGGGCGAGCCGCGTGGCGCGCCATCGCATGGTGTATGATGCGCTGGCCGAAGCCATGCAGTCCGGCATCCACGCGCTCGCGATCACGGCCTTGACGCCAGAAGAAACCGCCTCGCTGCATCGGTAGCCTATTTAGTCGCTCCTTAGGACTTTTCGATGACCCTGAAAAAAACCCGTCCCTGGGTACTGCTGGCTGCGTTCGTGGCCGCTCCCGCCTTCGCACAGAACATCGCCGTCGTGAACGGCACCCCGATCCCCAAGTCCCGCGCCGATGCCCTCGTCGCCCAGCTCGTCCAGCAGGGCCAGCAGGACACGCCGCAGCTCGAGGCCGCCGTGCGCCAGGAACTCGTGAACCGCGAAATCCTGATGCAGGAAGCGATTCGCCGCGGTGTGCCGACGCATCCCGACGTGCAGGCGCAGGTCGCCCTCGCCGATCAGGCCGTCGTGCTGCGCGCGATGATCGACGAATTCGTGAAAGAGAACCAGCCGACCGACGCCGAAATTCAGGCCCGCTACGAGCAGCTCGCGAAGGCCCAGAGCGGCAACGAATACCACCTGCACCACATCCTCGTGAACAGCGAGCAGCAGGCGCAGCAACTGATCGCGAAGATCAAGGCCGGCGCGAGCTTCGAAGATCTCGCGAAGCAGTATTCGCAGGACCCGGGCTCGGCCAAGAACGGCGGCGACCTCGACTGGTCCGATCCGCGCGCCTACGTGCCGGAATTCGCGGCCGCGGCCGAAAAACTCCAGAAAGGCCAGATGACCGATACGCCGGTGCACACGCAGTTCGGCTGGCACATCATTCGCGTCGACGACATCCGCCCGATCACGCCGCCGCCGCTCAGCCAGGTGCGCGCGCAGATCGTCCAGCAGATCGAGCAGGAAAAGCTGCAGGCGTTCGAGGAAAACCTCAGCAAGCAGGCGAAGATCCAGTAACGCCCTGGGCTAACGCCGGACAACGAAAAAGCCGCCCTCGGGCGGCTTTTTCGTTCGGCTCGCGGCAGGCAAACGCAACCGTAGGCAAGCGCAACAACGGGACCGTTGCGTCACTCCACCCAGCGACGCGCGTTGCGGAACACGCGCATCCACGGGCTCGCGTCGTCGCCGTCGCGGCGCCAGCCTTCGGGGTGCCAGCTCATCTGCACCGTGCGATGCACGCGCTCGGTGTGCGGCATCAACACGGTGAAGCGGCCGTCCGGCGTCGTGACCGACGTGATGCCGCCGGGCGAGCCGTTCGGGTTGAACGGATAACGCTCGGTCGCCTCGCCGCGATGATCGACGTAGCGCATCGCCACGGCGACGCGCGAAGCGTCGCCCTGCTGCGAGAAGTCGGCATAGCCCTCGCCGTGCGCGACGGCCACCGGAATGCGCGAGCCTTCCATGCCGGCGAAGAAGATCGACGGCGAGGCCTGCACTTCAACGAGCGAAAAGCGCGCCTCGAACTGCTCGGACTTGTTACGCGTGAACTTCGGCCAGGCGTCGGCGCCCGGGATCATCGAGGCGAGGCTCGACAGCATCTGGCAGCCGTTGCAGATGCCAAGCGCGAACGTGTCGCCGCGCGCGAAAAACGCCGCGAACAGGTCGGCCAGCTTCGCGTTGAAGCGGATCGTCTTGGCCCAGCCTTCGCCCGCGCCGAGCACGTCGCCGTACGAGAAGCCGCCGCATGCCACGGCGCCCGCGAAGTCCGCGAGCGTCGCGCGGCCTTCGAGCAGGTCGCTCATGTGCACGTCGTGCGCGTCGAAGCCGGCGCGATCGAACGCGTACGCCGTTTCGAGGTGCGAGTTCACGCCCTGCTCGCGCAGGATCGCGACGCGCGGCCGGGCACCCGTCGCGATGAACGGCGCGGCGACGTCCTCGGCCGGATCGAAGCCCAGATGCGGCGTCATGCCGGGATCGGCGGCGTCGAGCAGCGCGTCGTATTCGGCGTCCGCGCAGGCCGGGTTGTCGCGCAGCCGCGCGAGGCGCCAGCTCACCTCGCTCCAGGTCCGTTGCAGCTCGGCGCGCGGCGCTTCGTAGATCTTCTTCGCGTCGCGGTAGATTTCGATCGTGTCGCGCGGATTGAGCTGGCCGATCACGTGCGAGCAGGCCGAAAGCCCATGCTCGCGCAGCACGCCGAGCACCGCGTCGCGCTCGCTCGCGCGCACCTGGATCACGGCGCCGAGCTCTTCCGAGAAGAGCGTGCGGATCGTGCGGTCGTCGCGGCGGCCGCTCGTCTGCTTCGCCCAGTCCTTGGCATCGCCGTAATCGAATTCATGATTGGCGTCGAGCGTGAGCATGTCCACGTTCAGCGACACGCCGACGTGGCCCGCGAACGCCATCTCGCAGACGGTCGCCCACAGGCCGCCGTCCGAGCGGTCGTGATAAGCGAGCAGCCGGCCGGCCGCGTTCAGCGCCTGGATCGCGTCGAAGAAGCGCTTGAGGTCGGCGGGGTCGTCGACGTCGGGCACGGCGTCGCCGACCTGTTGCGTGACCTGCGCGAGAATGCTGCCGCCGAGCCGGTTGCGGCCGCGGCCGAGGTCGATGGCGATGAGGACCGGATTGCCGGCCTCGCCGGCCTCGTCGACGCGGCGCAGTTGCGGCGTCAGGTGACGGCGCACGTCTTCGACGGGGGCGAACGCCGAGATGATCAGCGAAACGGGCGCGACGACCTCCTTCGCGACGCCGTCATCCTGCCAGCGCGTGCGCATCGAGAGCGAATCCTTGCCGACCGGAATGCCGATGCCGAGCGCCGGGCACAGCTCCATGCCGATCGCCTTTACCGTGTCGAAAAGCGCGGCGTCCTCGCCGGGCGCGCCGCAGGCGGCCATCCAGTTGGCCGAGAGCTTGAGTTTGTCGAGCGAGCGGATCGGCGCCGCGGCGATGTTCGTGATCGCCTCGCCCACGGCCATGCGGCCGGAAGCCGGCGCGTCGATGACGGCGAGCGGCGTGCGCTCGGCCATCGTCATCGCCTCGCCGGCGAAACCCGCGTAGTCGAGCGCGGTGATCGCACAGTCGGCCACGGGCACCTGCCACGGGCCGACCATCTGGTCGCGCACGCTCGTGCCGCCCACCGAGCGGTCGCCGATCGTGATCAGAAACGACTTGCTGCCGACCGTCGGATGGCGCAGCACGCTTTTCGCCACTTCGTCGAACGCGAGCCCGGTCACGTCGACGGGAACGAGCGCCGTGCGCGCATGGGCGACGTCGCGATGCATGCGCGGCGGCTTGCCGAGCAGGATGTCCATCGGCATGTCGACGGGCTGATGTCCGCCGTTCGCCGCGAGCGCGCGCTCGTCGGCGTCGATGAGCTTCAGTTCGCGCTCGGCCGTCGCGACGCCGACCACGGCGAACGGACAGCGCTCGCGCGCGCTGATCGCCGCGAATTCGGCCAGGTCGGCCGGCGCGATCGCCAATACGTAGCGCTCCTGGGCCTCGTTCGACCAGATCTCGCGCGGCGAAAGCCCCGACTCTTCGAGCTGGATCTTGCGCAGCTCGAAACGCGCGCCCTTGCCGGCGCCGTCGACGAGTTCGGGGAACGCGTTCGAGAGCCCGCCCGCGCCGACGTCGTGGATGCTCAGGATGGGGTTCGCCTCGCCGCGCTGCCAGCAGGCGTTGATGACTTCCTGCGCGCGCCGCTCGATTTCCGGGTTGCCGCGCTGCACCGAGTCGAAGTCGAGCTCGGCCGTGTTCGTGCCCGTCGCCATCGAGCTGGCCGCGCCGCCGCCCATGCCGATGCGCATGCCGGGGCCGCCGATCTGGATCAGCAGCGAGCCTTCGGGCAGGTCGTGCTTGTGCGTGTGCTGCGCGCTGATGTTGCCGATGCCGCCCGCGATCATGATCGGCTTGTGATAGCCGCGCACGGTGCCGGCCACGTTCTGCTCGTACACGCGGAAGTAGCCGCCGAGATTCGGCCGGCCGAACTCGTTGTTGAACGCGGCGCCGCCGAGCGGGCCGTCCACCATGATCTGCAGCGGCGAGGCGATGCGGTCGGGGCGGCCGTAAGGCCGCGCGCGCGCGGCGTCGGCCGGGTTGCGTTGCCCGGGCGGCACGGCCGCGTCGAGCGCGTTTTCCCACGCCTCGCGCGCGCCGGGCAGATCCAGATTGGACACCGTGAAGCCGGTCAGGCCAGCCTTCGGACGCGCACCGCGCCCCGTCGCGCCCTCGTCGCGGATTTCGCCGCCCGCGCCCGTGGCCGCGCCCGGAAACGGCGAGATCGCGGTCGGGTGGTTGTGCGTCTCCACCTTCATCAGCGTGTGCGTGAGCTCGGTGTGGCGGCCGTACTTTTCCTTCGGACCGGTCGCGTCGGCCGCCGCATTCGCGCCACGGCGCGGAAACCAGCGCTCGGCCACCGCGCCTTCCATGATCGAGGAGTTGTCCGAGTACGCGACGATCGTGCCCTGCGGGCTGAGCTTTTCCGTGTTGCGGATCATCTGGAACAGCGACATGTCCTGCGCGACGCCGTCGATGGTCCACTGCGCGTTGAAGATCTTGTGGCGGCAGTGCTCGCTGTTGGCCTGGGCGAACATCATGAGCTCGACGTCGGTCGGGTTGCGCCCGAGCTTCGCGAACGCATCGACGAGGTAGTCGATCTCGTCGTCGGCCAGCGCGAGGCCCAGCTCGCCGTTGGCCACCTCGAGCGCGGCCCGGCCGCGGCCGAGCACGTCGACGGTCTGCATGGGCCGCGCCGGCAGCTCGTCGAACAGATGCCGCGCCGCGTCGCGCGAATCGACGACGCTCTCGGTCATGCGGTCGTGCAGCGCCGCGGCGAGCGCCGCGCGCGCTTCGTCGGAAAGCGTCTTCTTCCCGCCGAGCAGGCCGGCCTTCAGCACCACCGTGTATTCGATGCCGCGCTCGATGCGGCGCACGTGTCCGAGCCCGCAGTGCCGGACGATCTCGGTCGCCTTGCTGGCCCACGGCGACACCGTGCCGAAGCGTGGCACGACGAGGAACGTGACCGTGCCGCCGCGCGCCTCACGCGCCTCGAACGGCGTGCCGTAGTGCATCAGCGCCTCGATCTTCGCGCCGTCCTCCGCCGCCAGCGCGCGCTCCGCGCTGACGAAATGCAGGTACTGGCCGCGCACGCCGACGATCTGCGCGTCGATGCGCCCGAGCGTTTCGAGCAGGCGGGTTTGACGGAAATCGGAAAGGGCCGAAGCGCCGGGAAAACACGAGAAGTGGGCCATGGACTGGACGTTGCGTCGGAGTTGCCGGAGTTGCCAGAGTTGCGTCAATCGGCCGCGCCGGACGTCGGTCGCGCCGGATAGCAGCGGGGCGTCGGCCCGGTCTCGACCTGAGACGAAAGACAGACCGCGATTATAACCTGTAAGGCCTGCCGCGGCCGGCGACGGACGCCGCCACAGGCCGTGACGTTTGGCTGCTATCATTCGGCGTTTGCCCGGCCGGCGCGCCCGCACGCGCACCGTCCGCCGGGTCCTACCTACGGCAGCGCGCGACGTTGCGCGCCTTGCCTGCTGATCGAATCGTCATGGATGTCATCGTCATCGGCGGCGGAATCGCCGGCGTCGCCACCGCCTATCAGTTACGCGCGGCCGGCCACCGCGTCTGCGTGGTCGAGCGCCACGCCACCGTCGCGCAGGGCGCGACCTACGGCCATAGCGGCATCGCTCTACCCACGCCGCTCGACGTGTGGTTCGGCCCGACATTCATGCGCAGCGGCCGCTCGGCGAGCAGCGGCGTCATCAGCAAGACCGGTTTCGGCGGCGAGGCCCGCGCGTTCGTGAAGCGCCTCTCGGCGCTGCAGCCGTCGGAGGCCTTCGCCGCGCGTTACGCGCTGCTGCGCCCGCTCGTTGAGTCGGCGCGCGATGCGCTCGCGGAGGTCGAGAGCCGCTTTCGTCTCGAGTACGAACAGCGCGACGGCCTGCTCTATCTCGTGCGCACGAGCGACGAGTGGTCCCTGACCCAACCTGCGCTCGAACTGCTGCGCCGCTTCGAGGTGCCGCACCACGTGCTCGGCGCCGCCGAATGCGCGGCCTTCGAGCACGCGGTGCCGGCCGAGCCGCCGTTCGCCGGCGGCGTGCGGTTCGATGCCGGCCGCGTCGCGAACTGCCCGCTCTTCGTCAAGCAACTGAAGCAACTGCTCGATACCGAGGGCGGCGTGCAATTCCAGATCGGCCGGGCCGTGAGCGCGATTCGCCTCGAAAGCCAGCGCGCGGCCGTCGAACTCGTGCCGCGCGAACCGGCGTCGGCGCGCGCGAAACAGGTGGACGTGATCTCGGCCGACGCCGTCGTCGTGGCCGCCGGCACGGGCACGCTGCCGCTCGTCGCGCCGCTCGGCCTGCGCCTGCCGCTGTATCCGGTGCGTCTGCACACGCTGAGCGCGCCCGTCGCCCACGAGGAATGCGTGCCGCACACGACCGTCGTCGACGCCGTCAAGCGGATCGCGATCACGCAGATGAACCACCGCCTGCGCATGGCGGGCGGCGCCGTGCTGCTCAACGCGAAGGAAACCGCGAAGCCGCTGACGCCCGCGCTGACCGAAGAGGCCCTCGCCCTGCTCGGCGAGGCTTCGCGCGACTGGGTGCCGGGCGCCGCGAAGATTTCGGCGGCCCTGCCGTGGGAAGGCGTCAAGCTGCTCTCGTCCGACGGTCTGCCGGTCGTCGGTAACGCCGTGCATCCGCGCCTTTTCATCAACGCGGGGCACGGCCCGGCCGGCTGGGCGCAGGCGCTTGGATCGGCCCGGCTGATCGCGGAGCTGATCGGCCGGGTCGCGCCCAGCCTGCCCGACGACACGCTCGCGGCCTTGCGGCCCGACCGGCTGCAGCGCTAGTCCGGCGCACGGCGAGAGGTGACGGCGGCTTAGCGGCTGGCAAGGGGCACGGGGACAGGATAACGGCGGCGTTACCGGGCACTCGCCGGGAGTCCGCTCTGGCGCGGCGCGTGCCGCGCGACGCCCGCTCGGGTATCGTTGTGGCTGTCGACCCGCTCCATCTCCCCATTCGCGATCCGCCGCCATGACCGCCTCCCGCCTTTCCCTGTCCGACGACGCGACGACGCTGATCGAACCGCGCGACCGGCCGCTCCTGCTGCTCACGGTCGAACAGCTACGCACCTGCGAACGCGCGGCCATGGCGGCATTGCCGCCTCACACGCTGATGGCCCGGGCCGGCGCCGCGGCGGCCCGCTTCCTGATCGAGCGGGCCGCGCACGCCACGACCTCCGCAACCGGCCGGCCGGTCTGGTTCGCCGCCGGCCCCGGCAACAACGGCGGCGACGCGCTCGTCGCCGCGACCGAGCTCCATCGCGCCGGCATCGCCGTCGAAGTTTGCATGCCCGTCGAGGTCAAGCCCGACGACGCCCGCTGGGCGCTCGACGCCGCGCGCGCGGCCGGCGTGCCGATCCGCGCGACCGTGCCCACCTCGTTCGACGCCGGCGGCTGGCTCGTGGACGGGCTCTTCGGCATCGGGCTCGCGCGCGCGCTCGACGGCGTATTCGCCGCGCTCGCGCAGCGCCTGTCGGACCACGCTCGCGCGGGCGGGCGCGTCCTCGCGCTCGACGTGCCGAGCGGCCTCGACAGCGATACGGGCAATGCCGTCGGCGACGGACCGGCCGTGCGCGCGACCCATACCGTCACGTTCATCGCGGCCAAACCGGGACTCTTCACGGGCGCCGGGCGCGACCACGCGGGCCGGACGGCCGTCGCGCCGATCGGCCTCGCCGAAGACCGCCTCGCCGGCTGGGTTCCTTCGGCCGCCCGCCTCAACGCGCCCGCCTCGTTCGCCCCGCATCTGCCCGCTCGCGATTTTTCGACCCACAAGGGCACGTTCGGCTCGCTTGCCGTGGTGGGCGGCGACACCGGCATGTGCGGCGCGCCGATCCTCGCGGCGCGGGCCGCGCTCCACGCGGGCGCGGGCAAGGTGCACGTCGCGTTCGTCGGCAGCGGCGCGCCGGCCTACGACGCGCCGCATCCCGAGCTGATGCTCGACGCGGCGGACCGGTTGCCGCTCGACGCGATGGATGCGCTCGCGGTCGGCTGCGGCATGGGCGGCCGCGACACGGCCCGGCACCTGCTCGACCGCATCCTGCCGCTCGATCTGCCCGTGCTGTTCGACGCCGACGCGCTGAACCTCGTCGCCGGCGACGCGACTTTCGCCGCGCGCGTCGCGGCATCGGGCGCGCCGCGCGTGCTCACGCCGCATCCGCTCGAAGCCGCCCGGCTTCTCGGCACCGGGACGCGCGAGGTGCAGCACGATCGCCTCGCGGCCGCGCGCGCGCTCGCCTCGCGTTTTTCCGCCATCGCCGTGCTCAAGGGCAGCGGCACCGTGATCGCCGCGCCGGACGGGCGACTCGCGGTCAACCCGACCGGCAACGCGGGACTCGCGACGGGTGGCACCGGCGACGTGCTCGGCGGCCTGATCGGCGCGCTGCTCGCGCAGCGCATGCCGCCGTTCGAAGCCGCGCTGGCCGGCGCGTATCTCCACGGCCTCGCCGCCGAAACGCTCTGCGACGCGGGCAACGGTCCCGCCGGGCTGACGGCCGGCGAGCTCGCGCCGGCCGTGCGCCGGCTGCTGAACGAGCGGTTCTATCCGCGCCGGGGCTGACGCGCCGCCGCGGCCTCGCGCGAATCGGGCACGCGCCGTGCGGCTCGCCCGAGTGCGGTTCGAGGCGCGCGCAACTCGTCGGCAAAATTCGCACGCCGTCGCATCGCGACGGCCGAAAACCCGCCGCGCCACGGCCGCCCTGCATAAAACGCGGCTGCGCGCAAGCCTGCGCGTGTCGCGGCGCCCCCGCTATACTCATTGCAACGCGCCACGGGCCGTCGAGTCTTGCCGACCTGGTCGCCCCCGCGGCGCGCGGCGTTGCCCTTCCTGCCGGCGGACCGTCCCGCGCGCCGCCATTCCTTCGTGCCCATCGTTAGACGAGCCGTTATGACGCTGAATTCGCTCCCTGCCTGGTCCGCGCTACAGGCGCACTACGAACAGATCCGCGATGCGCGGCTGCGCGACTGGTTCGATCCCGCCAACGATCCCGCGCCGACGCGCGCCGAGCGCTTCACGCTCTCGGGCGCGGGCCTCGCCGCCGATTTCTCGAAGAACCGCATCACCGACGCCACGCTGCAGTTGCTCGTCCAGCTCGCGCGCGAGGCCGGCGTCGAGGCGAAGCGCGACGCGATGTTCGCCGGCGAGATCGTCAACCCGACGGAACAGCGCGCGGCGCTGCACACGGCGTTGCGCGCAAGCGCTCCGGACGCGCCGTTCCATGCCGAGGTCGTGGCGGAGCGCGCGAAGATGGCCGCGTTCGCCGAGGCCGTGCGCGGCGGCGCGTGGACCGGCTACAGCGGCAAGCGGATTCGCCACGTGGTGAACATCGGCATCGGCGGCTCGGACCTCGGGCCGAAGATGGCCGTCCATGCCCTCGCCCACGTCGCGACGCCGGACCTGAGCACGCATTTCGTCTCGAACGTCGACGGCGCCGATCTCTATCGCGTGATCCAGCAGATCGATCCCGAGGAAACGCTCGCGATCATCGTGTCGAAGACCTTCACGACGCTCGAAACGATGACCAACGCGCGCTCGCTGCGCGACTGGTTCGTGCAGAACGGTTGCCCCGAAAGCGGTCTCGCGCGCCACTTCGTCGGCGTGTCGGCGAACCCGGCCGAGGTCGTCAAATTCGGTATCGCGCGCGAGAACGTGTTCGAGATGTGGGACTGGGTCGGCGGCCGCTACTCGCTCTGGTCGGCGGTCGGCCTGTCGATCATGATCGCGGTCGGCCCGGCGCAGTTCGACGAACTGCTCGCGGGCGCGCGCGAGATGGACCGGCACTTCCGCGACGCGCCGCTCGGGCGCAACCTGCCCGTGCTGCTCGGCCTGATCGGCCTCTGGTACCGGAACTTCTTCGGCGCGCAGAGCTACCTCGTCGCGCCGTACTCGGAGGCGCTGCACTTCCTGCCCGCCTACCTCCAGCAGCTCGAAATGGAGAGCAACGGCAAGTCGGCGCGGCTCGACGGCGCGCTCGTCGACTACCCGACCTCGGCCGTGACCTGGGGCGAGCCCGGCACGAACGGCCAGCACGCGTTCTTCCAGATGCTGCACCAGGGGCCGACGCTCGTGCCGATCGACTTCGTCGCCGTGCTCACGCCCGAGCATCCGCTCGCGAGCCATCATCCGAAGCTGCTCGCGAACTGCTTCGCGCAGAGCGAGGCGCTGATGCTCGGCCGCACGGAAGAGGAAGCGCGCAAGGTGGCCGGCCCCGACCGGCCCGACCTCGTGCCGCACCTGATGTTCCCCGGCAATCGCCCGACCACGACGCTCATCGTCGACGCGCTGACGCCGCGCGCGCTCGGCGCGCTCATCGCGCTCTACGAGCACAAGGTGCTGGTTCAGGCGTCGATCTGGAACATCAATCCGTTCGACCAGTGGGGCGTCGAGCTCGGCAAGATGCTCGGCAAGGTGGTCGAGGCCGACCTCGGCGCGCCGGCGCACGACGTGAAGCCGCACGACTCGTCCACGGCGGCGCTGATCGCGCGCGCCCGCGCGGCGCTCAAGCGCTGAACGAAGGCACCGGGTCGAGAAACCGGGCCGGCGATGACGACGGACTACGGCGGCGCGGCGTCAGCGGCTCAGCGCGACGCCGCTCTCGCCGCGCACGAGCCGGCCGGCCTCGATCGTCACGGTGACGTCGCAGCGGCGCGCGAGTTCGATGTCGTGCGTGACGAGCACGAGCGTCGCGTCGTTCCCGCGGTTCATCTCGAACATCAGGTCGATGACGGCATGGCCTGTCGCCGCGTCGAGGCTGCCGGTCGGCTCGTCCGCGAACAGCACGGCCGGATGCGTGACGAACGCGCGGGCGAGCGCGACGCGCTGCTGCTCGCCGCCCGAGAGCAGCCTGGGATAGTGACGCGTACGCTGGCCGAGCCCCACGCGTTCGAGCAGCTTGCCGGCCCGCGCGAAGGCCTCGCGCGAGGACAGGCCGCCGCGCAGCTCGAGCGGCAACGCGACGTTTTCGAGCGCAGTAAGATGCGGCATCAACTGGAACGACTGGAACACGAAACCCACTGTGCCGTTGCGCAGCGCGGCGCGCTCGTCCTCGCCGAGCTCGGTCAGTTCGTTGCCGAGCAGCTGGATCGAGCCGCTCGTGGCGCTGTCGAGGCCGGCCATGAGCCCGAGCAGCGTCGACTTGCCCGAACCCGACGCGCCGATGATGGCGAGACTGCTGCCCGCCTCGACGCTCAGATCGATGTCTTCGAGTATCGTCAGTTCGCCCGTTGCGTCCTGGACGCTTTTGCACACTCCCCGCACTTCGATAACTGGATCGCCGTTCATTCTCATGATGAAGCACAGGTTAAAAGTCAGCGCCGCGCGTCTCGCGGCTTTCTGCGGCATCGTCCTCGCCGTGGGCGCCTTCTTGCCGCGCGTGTCGAACGCCGCCGTACCGGAACAGGCGCCACCCAGGTCAGAGATCGTCGTGCTCGGCGACAGCCTGTCGGCCGAGTACGGACTACCGCGCGATACCGGCTGGGTCGCGCTGATGCGCGCGCGCCTCGCCTCCGAGCGGCTCGATTATAGCGTCGCCAATGCGAGCATCAGCGGCGACACGACAAGCGACGGCCTCGCGCGTCTGCCGCTCGTCATGGAGCGACTCAAGCCGTCCATCGTGATCGTCGAGCTCGGCAGCAACGACGCGCTGCGCGGCGTGCCGCTCGCCACGACCGACCGGAATCTGCGCACGATGATCGAGCAGATTCGCGAGGCGAAAGCGACGCCGGTACTGATCGGCATGTACGTGCCGCCCAATTACGGCCCCGATTACACGCAAAAGTTCCACGGTCTCTACGGCCAGATTTCGAAGGAGCTGCACGTGCCGCTCGTGCCGTTCCTGCTCGCCGGACTCGTCAATCGCCCCGACCTGTTCCAGGCCGACCAGCTCCACCCGACCCAGCAGGCACAACCCTTGCTGCTCGACAACGTGTGGCCGACGCTCAAGCCGATGCTCGGCCCGGTCTCGGCGCACTAATCGGGCAGGCGCATCGCCGGCAGGCTCTCTGCCGGCGACGAAAACGAAAGCACGCAGCCAGTCGACGCGCCATGCCCGCCGTCTCGTGCGGAACGCCCGGTTCCGCCCAAACCTGACCGGAGGGAATAACGTGAAATATCTATCGCTTATCGTCGTGACGGTGGCCGTCTCCGCCTGCGCCAGCCAGGTTCCGCCAGGCGTTCAGTCCGTCGGACAGAGCCAGCAGCCGGTGGGAACCGTCGCACAGTGCATCGCGCAGAAATGGGCCAACCAGTCGCAACAGCCGGTCACCTCGCAGGTAGTCACGGCCAACGATCAGGCGCTCGACGTCTACGCGCCGGGCCAGCAGCCGCCGTCCGGCTCGGCCGCGATGGTGCGTCCGGCCTGGAACCCCAGCAACCGGACCTGGGTGGGCCTGCGCAACGGCGGCAGCGCGACGGGCACCGGCGACGTCAACGGGTGTCTTTGAGCCTCGCGCCGGTTGCGGTCGTTACGCGTTGGCCGCGCCCGTTACGTCCTTGCGCTCCGTAACGCGCGTAACCGTCCGCGGCCTTCGGCACGCGATTGCGCACATTGCCCGGCAACGAAAAAGCCCCGCAGTTCAAATGCGAGGCTTTTTCCTTCGGAACGGCTCGCGCTTCGGCCAGCCGGTACAACGAAACGGCTTACTGACCGTCGTCGTCGGCGCTTGCCTGATTGCCGTTGTCGGCCAGCGAACCGTAATACTTCACGTTCGAACGCGCGCGCAGCGAATCCAGATAGGCCTGCAACTGCGACTGGCCGTTCACCTGCGCGAGCTGCTGCTGGGATGCGAGAAGGCGCGAGCCCTCGGGCGGCGTGCCGTTCACCACGGCGTCGACACGGTAGATCGCGTAGCCGTCGTGGCCCAGGTCGACGCCGACGTAGGCCGGCAGACTGTGCGGATCGACCTTGTACACGGCGCTCAACGCGTCGGGCGGCAACCCCTGCGCGTCGGTGCGCGAGACCGTCAGCGCGGACGAAAAACCCTCGGTCGACTTCGACTTCCGCAGCGCGGCGAGCTTCGCCGCGCCGTCCTTGCGGGCAAGATCGGCCGCCTGCTGCGCCACGACCTTCTGGCGCACCGCGGCCTTCACGGCGTCGAAGGCCGGCACGGCGGCCGGCTTGTAGCCCGTCACGCGCGCGGAGATAAGCGTGCCGTTGCCGACGTCGATAGCCTGCGTGTTGTTGTGCGCGGTCACCGAGTCGTTCGCGAACACGGCGGCGAGGAGCTTCGGATTGTTGAGCGGGCTGTCGGACGGCAGCGCCGCGTTCGGCGTCGGCGTGACCGTCGCGGTCTGGATCGGCAGCTTGTACTTGTCGGCGGCGGGCTGCAGGCTCTTCGCCTGTTCGTACACCGTCGACGAGAAGCCGTCGGACTCGTCGGACATCAGCTTCGCCGCCTGCTGGGCCTTGACCGCGTTCACGATCGACGCCTTCACCTGATCGAACGGCTGCGTGACGACCGGCTTCACGTCGGTCACCTCGACGATGTGATAGCCGAAGTCCGACTGGATCACGTCGCTGATCTCGCCCTTGTGCAGCTTGAACACGGCGTTGTTGAACGCCGTGCCGCCCGCGATCATGCCGTTGCCCAGATAGCCGAGATCGCCGCCGCGCGGCGCCGAGCCCGGGTCCTGCGATTCCTTTTTGGCGATCTGCGCGAACTGGTCGGGATGCGCCTTCACCTCGGCGAGAATCGCCTCGGCCTTCTGTTTCGCCGCGTTGCGCACGGCCGCGGTCGCGTTCTGCGGCACGGCGATCAGGATGTGACTCACGCGCAACTGCTCGTCGGTGCGGTAATGGGCGATGTTGTCCTGGTAGTAGGCCTGCAGGTCGGCGTCCGAGGGCTGGACCGAGGCCGCCAGCGCAGCCGCCGAAAACACGAGGTACTGGATCTGCGCGGTCGCGGGCGTCGCGAAGTCGTTGCGATGGGCGTCGTAGTAAGACTGCAGTTCGGCGTCGGTCGGCTGCGCCTTCGCGGCGTAGTCGGCCGGATGGAACGCAAGGCCCTGGACCTGGCGCTGCTGCTCGGACAGCTCGGTCAAATTCAGCGCCAGCGCTTTCGGCGTGAACGCGCTGTTGAGAATCGAGTCCGGCAACTGGTCCTGCGCGAGACCGTAGCGCACGCGCTCGTCGTACTGCTCGGGCGTCATGCCCTGCATGGCGAGCAGTTCTTTATAGCGGTCGAGGTCGATCGAGCCGTCGGGCCGCTTCAGCGACGCGATCACCGGGTCGCTCAGGAGCGCGCGGCGCACCGCGTCGTCGGATGCCGTGAGGTGCAGACGCTGCGTTTCGTCGGTCAACACCTGCTGCTGGATCAGGCCGTCGAGAATGTCTCGGCGATGCTGCGGCGTGTCGATCACGCTGGCGTCGAAGTGCGCGCCCAGCACCTGGCGGGCCTGGTCGAGCTGCTGATTGAGCGCGTCCTCGAATTCCGCGCGGGGAATCTTGTGTCCGTTTACGCTGGCGACGTTCGCGCTCTCGTCGAAAAAGCCCCGGAAACCCTGAATACCGACGAAGCCGAGCCCCGGCACGATCACCAGGAGCAACATGAACATCATCAGCCGTTTGTGATTGCGGAAAAAATCGAGCATGCGTGACGGACCGCCCAAAACAGAACGCCCGATAGTACAACAGCGGGCAATGTAGAAAGCAAAGCCGGAATTCGCCTTTCCTGCCGGGAGGCAGGCGGAAAGCGGGCCCCGGACTCGTGCGCCCCCGGCGCGACAGGGCGGTATTCTACCCGACTGGGGCTGGGCGAGCGCCGGTCGGCCGGGCGGCGCTTGAGGCAACCGCGAGCGGGCGCGCCCGCGCCCGTCCCGGCGAGTCGCCTCTCGCCCCGCCGATCGATTGCCGCGCTCCCTTCCTTCTTTAGTTAGCAGGAAAAATTCGTTTGCCGGCCGGATGGGCGAATTTATGCTGTCTGGCTTTCGACTAGCCGCATCCATTGCTGCGTTGGGATGCGTCCCGCCATGCCCCTGATCCAGCTTTCCGATGTTTCGAAGTCTTACGCCGACGGGCGCAGCCAGGCTGCGCCCGCACTGACCGGCATCAGC
The DNA here is from genome assembly GCF_002870125.1 of Burkholderia sp. WAC0059. Taxonomy (GTDB): domain Bacteria; phylum Pseudomonadota; class Gammaproteobacteria; order Burkholderiales; family Burkholderiaceae; genus Paraburkholderia. The sequence continues at coordinate 261,766 of NZ_PNEO01000003.1, read as the reverse complement.
TTCGATGTCGATGAGGGCGAGTTCATCAGCATCGTGGGGCCGTCGGGATGCGGCAAGAGCACCCTGCTGCACACGATCGCGGGCTTCACGAAACCCTCGACCGGCACGGTCCTGAAAGACGGCCGGGCCATCGAACGCCCCGGCCCGGATCGCGCCGTGATGTTCCAGGAGTACGCGCTCTACCCCTGGAAGACGGTGCTCGAGAACGTCGCGCTCGGACTGAAACCCAAAAAGCTCCCCCGCCGCGAGCGCGACTCGATCGCGCGTGCGTATCTCGACCTCGTTCAGCTCGACGGGTTCGAGCATCACTACCCCGGCCAGCTCTCGGGCGGCATGAAGCAACGCGTCAGCATCGCGCGCTGCCTCGCCACCGGGCCGGACGTCATCCTGATGGACGAGCCGTTCTCCGCGCTCGACTCGCTGACCCGCGACGTCATGCAGGAGGAAATCCTGAAGATCTGGGAGCGCGAGCGCAAAACCGTCATCCTCGTCACGCACAGCATCGACGAGGCGGTCTTCATGAGCGACCGCGTTCTCGTCATGTCGCGCCGCCCGGGACGCATCAAGGAATGCATCGACATCGACCTGCCGCGTCCGCGCACGCTGGCGATGCGCAGCGCCGATCCGGGGTTCATCGCCTATCGCGAGCGCCTCGCCACCAGCCTGCGCCGGGAAATCTGATGCCTCTGATGCCGGGCTCGAATCGCACCGCCGTAGCGAGCGCGCCAGGACACGCGACGCCGCGAACCGGAATGGCCCAGGCGCTGCGCCAGGTCCTCGCCCTGCTGAACCGCTGGTCGCTCGTCATCGCTGTGCTGCTGCTGTGGCAAGCCGGCTCGAGCTTCGGCTGGATCAACACGACCGCGTTCCCGGCGCCCGTCACGATCGCGCGCACGATCGTCGATCTGGCGATCTCGGGCGACCTCGAAACGAACCTCTGGAGCAGCATCACGCGGGTGTTCGTCGGCGTGGCCGCCGCGACGGCGACCGGCATCGTGCTCGGCTCGCTCTGCGCGCGCTACGAACGCGTGGCTTTCTACCTGGACGCGCCCATCGAACTGATCCGCCCCATTTCGGTCATCGCCTGGATTCCGGTCGCCATCATCTGGTTCGGTCTCGGCGACGGTTCCGCATGGTTCATCATCGGGCTCGGCGCGTTCTTCCCGATCTTCACGAACACGCACGACGCGATGAAGCACATTCCGGCCGTCTACCTGCGGGCCGCGCAGACGCTCGGGCTCAATCGCCGCCAGGTCTTCGCCAGCGTGCTGTGGCCGGCGGCGCTGCCGGGCGTGCTGTCCGGCATCCGGATCGGGCTCGGCGTCGGCTGGATGTGCGTGATCGCGGCCGAAATGATCGCTTCCACGGCCGGGCTCGGATACATGATCCAGACCGCCCGCGTGATGATCGAAACGGAGCAGGTCTTCGCCGGCATGGTTGTCATCGGCGTAGTCGGCTTTCTGATGAACCTCGGGATGATCGCCATCGAACGCCGCGTCACGCGCTGGCAGCCGCGCGGCGCCTGATGGCGCCTGACTCCCCCCCGCCATTCCCCGGCAACCCGCCGGCCATACCGGCACACTCGTCCGGACGCTTCACGCGGACGATCCCATAAGGCAAACATATCCATGCGTAACCGGCTTACCTTTCCCTTCTCGGGGCCCCTGCGTCTGCTCGGCCAGGCCCTCGTCGCGACGGCCGCGCTGCTGCTCGTCCCGGCCGCGTCGGCCGCGCAGCCGACGAAGATCGTTCTCGGCTACCAGGCACTCTGGGCGTCCGGCGGCGACATCTTCGAGACGCTGCGGCACACCAACATCCTGCAGCTCTACGGCTTCGACGCGACGTTCAAGACCTTCACGTCGGGGCCGCCGCTCGGCGAGGCCGCCGTCGCGGGCGCGGTCGACAATTTCTACGCGGCCGACGCGCCGGTGCTGCGCGCCGCGAGCCGGCTGCCCGGCTCCAAAGTGCTCGCGCGCTCGCACGATTCGCGCTATGCCATCATCGTCGGCCCCGACTTTCACGGCGGCATCACGGACCTGAAAGGCAAGACGCTGTCGGGCCTGTTCGGCACCACGGTATTTCCGCGCGCGATCCGCCAGATCACCGCGGCCGGCATTGCCCAGCCGTTCCAGCAGATTCACATCATCAATCAGGACATCCCCGAGGCCGCGGCATCGCTGCAGGCCAAACAGATCGACGCGACGGTCACGTGGGACCCGACGGAGGAAAAGCTGCTGCGGCTCGGCTATCGCTCGATCTACGACAGCAAGCCGGGCGAGAATTTCGGCTGGATCGGGCTCACGGGTAGCTGGCTGAAAAAGAACGGCGACGATGCGGCCGTGCGCTTTCTCGAAGCCTGGGTCACGGCGGCATGGTGGGCCTCGAACCATCCGGACCAGGCCCGCGCCTGGTTCGCGAAAACGTCGGGCATCGACCCGGGTCTGCTTGCCATCGCGGACCAGTCCGACCGCTATCTGCGCGCGCCGGTGCCCGACATCAAGACGTACGACTTCCGCATCGACGACCAGACCATCGCCGGTTCGCAGGCCGTCATCGATTTCCTCGTGCAACAGAAGCTGCTGCCCCAGCGCATCGACGTGAAGCAGTACGTGGATTCGTCCTATATCGAGCGCGCGCAGCAGAACATTCGCGCGGGTAAAACGCCCGACCTCTCGGCCATCAAGGTGGTCTCGCCATGAGCCGCACGCCTGACGACGACCTGCCGCCGGACAGCCCGCTCGCGCGGGCATTCGGGCAACCGCTCATGCTCGGCCTGTTCCTGCCGGTCTACGACGGCGGCTGGTCGCCCTCGGCCGCGCCCCGCACGACGACCTGGACCTATCCGTACAACGCGGCACTCGCCCGGCGCGCCGAAGAACTCGGCTTCGATCTGCTGTTCGGCCCGGCGGAATGGGTCGGCAAAGGCGGCTACGGCGGCAAAATCCGCTTCCGCGAAAACTCGATCGACCCGTTCATCACGACGGCCGCGCTCGCCTCGGCCACGCAACGAATCCTGCTGATTTCGACCGTCCACGTGCTGTACGGCGGCTGGCATCCGCTGCTGCTGGCCCGCTTCGGCGCGACGCTGGACCATATTTCGCAGGGCCGCTGGGGCATCAACGTCGTGACCGGGCACTCCGTGCGCGAAGCCGCGATGTTCGGCCAGACGCGCGCGGAACACGACCTGCGTTACGACATGGCCGACGAGTTCGTCACGATCATGAAAGCGCTCTGGCGCCGCGAAGAAAACCTGACGTTCGACGGCCGGTTCTGGAAGCTCGAATCGGCATTCGTCAGCCCCGCGCCGACGTTCGGGCGCCCGGTGCTCGTCAGCGCGACCGGCTCGCCCGCCGGCTTCGGCTACGCGGCTCGCCATGCCGACATCGTGTTCGTCACGAGCCCGGCGGGCGCGCAAATCGACAACGCGCTCGCCGCGCTGCCGGCGCACGTGGCCGCGCTCAAGCAGACCGGGATGCGCGAGGGCCGGCGGCTTCGCGCGCTCATCAATCCGATGGTGATCTGCAGGCCCAGCGAACGGGAAGCGCGCGAATACTACGAGCACATCGTCCATGAGGCCGACGACGAAGCCGTCGACGGCTATTTCCGGCACTTCGCCCTGGCGGACAGCAAGGCGTGGGGCAAGCACGATCGCAGCGGCCGCATCGTCGGCCGCATCGTCGGCGGCAACGTGCAGCTCGTCGGCGATCCGCAACAGGTGGCCGACGGCATCGAGAAACTGCATCGGGCCGGATGCGACGGCGTGCAGCTATCGTTTTTCGATTTCAAGCCCGATCTCGAATTCTTCGGCGAGCACGTTCTGCCGCTGCTCGAAGCGAAGGGGCTCCGCCGGCGCCCGGCCTCGCCGGACTGACCGTAACCCGTATGCGGCCCGCCGTCCCTGGCAGGTCGCAGGCGCCCATCGTCGCTCCGACTTCTCCCCGATCAGTGCGCTTGCGATACGACGCGGACGCTCGGATCGGCATCCACGAGCGCAATTCGGCCCGCGAGGCAGCCTGGCTGCGACATATCGCCTCCTCTTGCCGAACACGAGCGCGGCGCGTCCCTTCACTAAACGGAACGATATAGCTCCCCGCAATCCTTACAAAAACTATACAAATAGGAATGATTCCTGTTATCGTTTGATGAAGCGAATGTCCCGGACAGGCATTCGTCGGCCACAAGGGATTCGTCTCGTGTAACGGTAATGGGGAAATGATGTCGCTTCGTCGTAAAAGATTAGTATTCCTTATATCAATGATCATCGGAGAACTGGCTTGCGCCCAGTCTCCATTCGCGCAGAGCGCCGCCGCGGATGCGCCCGTAGCCGCATCAGATACACCGGCCGCGCCGGCAAAAGCAGAAGCCGGAACCCATGCCTCCGGCCGCGAGACGCCGCAGCTCGACACGATCTCCGTCACCGCCAACCGCATCGGGACGAGCGACGTCGACCGTATGGCCGCAACCGTTTCGGTGATCACCTCGAAGGAGATGGAGGACGACAACGTCAAGGACGTGAAAGACGCGCTGCGTTACGAGCCCGGCGTCGAAGTCCGCCGCCAGGCCTATCGCCCGGCCGGCATCACCGGCACGGCGGGCCGCGCCGGCAACGAAGGCATCAACATCCGGGGGCTCGAAGGCAACCAGGTGCTGCTGCTCGAGGACGGCATCCCGCTGCCGCAATCGTTCGGCTATGGCTCGGGCTCGGCCGGACGCGCGGACTATCTGAACACCGACTTCTACTCGCGCATCGAGGTACTGCGCGGCCCGGCCTCGGTGCTGTACGGCAGCGACGGCCTCACCGGCGCGGTGAACTTCGTCACGAAGGATCCCGGCGAGCTGCTCGCCCTCTACGGCCGGCCCACCTACTTCTCGCTCAAGGGCGATTACGACTCGACGGACCGCAGTTGGGGCTCGACCGCGGCGGCGGCGTTCGGCAACGACACGGTGCAGGGCATGGTCATCCTCTCGGGCCGGCACGGTCACGAGACGGACAACATGGGCAAGGACAACAGCCTCGGCGCCGGCCGCTCCACGCCGGACCCGCTGACCTACAACAATCGCTCTGCGCTCGGCAAGTTCGTCTTCCGGATCAGCCCGCAGGACAGGCTGAAACTCACGGCCGAAACGCTGAACAACGCGAGCACCGGCTACGGCCTGTCCCAGCTCGACGGCGCCTATGCGTGGAGCGGCTACGCGGCCGACGGCTACGTGACGACGAACCAGGTCACGAGCCACCGCGCGAAGCTCGAATGGGATCACGACGACGCGTCGAACCCTTGGGTGCAGCATTTCAAGGGCTCGGTGTTTTACCGGAACGCCGCTACCGACCAGGCGCTCTTCATCACCGGCGCCAGGGCTTCGGGCGCCACGGCCGGGCGCTCTCGTCTCAATCATTACGACGACAACATCGTCGGCGGCAGCCTCGTCGCCGCAAGCGCCTTCAAGACGGGACGCTTCGACCATCGCGTGACCTATGGGCTGGACACGAGCGTTTCGCACTACAGCACCCGCAGCTCGGCCGGCAGCGAATGGACCTCGACCTCCTCCGACGGTTATCCCGAAGTGTTCCCGAAGACCTCGGAGTTCAATCTCGGCGCCTACGTGCAGGACGAGATCCGCTGGAACCGGCTCAGCTTCGTGCCCGGCCTGCGCTTCGATTACTACCGCATGTCGCCGCAGACCGACAGCGTCTACGACACGGCGTCGGCCGCCTCCACCCAGGCCACCACGTCGTCGTCGGGCAATGCGCTGTCGCCGCGCGTCGCGCTGCTCTACGAGATCAATCCGGCCGTCGTGCCGTACGTCCAGTACGCGCGCGGGTTCCGCGCGCCGTCGGCCTATCAGGTCAACAGCTACTACGGCGCGAACGGCTCGTACGGAATCTACTACCAGCAGGTCGGCAATCCTAACCTCAAGCCCGAAACCAGCAACACGGTCGAGCTCGGTCTGCGGGGCCGGCTCGCGCTCGGCGCGAATCGCGTGCGCTACGGTCTCGCCGCCTTTTACGGGCGCTATAGCGACTTCATCGACATGAAGGTCGTCGGCGGCAGCTTCACGTCCGCCACCCATCCGTACACGTACCAGTACGTCAACGACGACCGCGCCACGATCAAGGGGCTCGAAGCAAAGGCGCAGTGGTTCGTCGGCGAGGCCGTCGAGATCAACGCCGGCCTCGCCTGGATCAAGGGCACGGCCGAGCAGAGCGGCGTGACGACCGGGCTCGACAGCGTGCCGCCGCTGGCCGCCGTGCTCGGCGTGAAGTACCGCTTCGCCGACCGCTGGTTCGTCGCGGCCGACACCCTCTACAACGCGCGCAAGGACAAGCGGAACATGTCGAGCCCGAGTTATTTCTCGACTCCGTCGTACACGATCCTCGACCTGCACGCCGGCTATCGGGTCGCGAAGCACGTCAGCCTGACCGCCGGCATCGGCAACGTGTTCGACCGCAAGTACTGGCGGTGGAACGACGTCCGCGGCCTCGCCGACAGCGACGGCATCGCGAAGATCAACGCGTTGACGGCCCCGGGCCGCACGTTCAACGCCGGCATGAAGCTCGACTTCTGACCTCTCACCCTGACAGCAGGAGCTGCCCCTATGACCACAACTCACCTCCCGACCGATTTCGACGATCCTCAAGCGCTCGCCCGCTGGCGCGACGCCTATCTCGCCGTTCGACAGCGCGGCGAACGCCAGCGCGAAGCCGCCCATGCGATGCGCGTCTGCGAAGCGCAGGCCGTGGCGGCTTTCGTCGGCGTTCATGCCGTGCGCCTGCGCCCCGACTTCATGAACCTGATCGCTCAACTGCCGCGACTCGGCCCCGTGCTGACGCTGACGCGCAACGAAGCCGCCGTGCACGAAAAGGAAGGCCGGTTCGAGCGCGTCTCGGAAGAAGACCAGGTCGGCCTCGTCCTCGGCAGCGCGATCGATCTGCGCGTCTTTCATCGCGTCTGGGGATTCGCGTTCGCCGTGCGCGAGCCGGCTGCCGACGGCGAACGCAAGAGCCTCCAGTTCTTCGATACGCGCGGACAGGCCGTCTTCAAGGTCTACCTTCGCCCCCGGAGCGACCACGCGGCCTACGACGCGCTCGCCACCGAATGGGCCGTGCCCCAACGCTCGGCCCGGCTGAACCTGGCGCCCGCTGCGCCGGCCGAGGATCGGCCGTCCGACGACGCGGTAGACGTGACGGGCCTGCGCGCCGCCTGGGACGCGATGAACGACGTGCACGACTTTTTCCCGCTGCTTCGCCGTTTCCAGTTGGCCCGCACGCAGGCGCTGCGGCTGGCCGGTCCCGATTACGCGATCCGCGTCGAGCGCGACTCGATCGGAACCGTTCTGCGGCAGGCCGCGCGCGACGCGCTTCCCATCATGGTGTTCGTCGGCAATCCGGGCATGATCCAGATTCATACCGGGCCCGTGCAGAAAATTCACACCGTGGGTTCGTGGCTCAACGTGCTCGACGACGATTTCAACCTGCATCTGCAGACCGCGCTCGTCGACAGCGTCTGGGTCGTGAAGAAACCGACCCGCGAAGGCATCGTCACGTCGGTCGAACTGTTCGACAAGGCCGGCGAGAACATCGCGCTGCTGTTCGGGGCGCGCAAGCCGGGCACGCCCGAGCTGCCGGGCTGGCGCTCGCTCGCCGGGTCTCTGCCGCCCGAATCGGAGGAAGCCCGCGCATGACGCGCCGTCCGTTCGATGCGAAACGCCGGGCGATCAACCGCGCCCTCGCGACAGGCGTCGGCGCGCTGTGCGTGCCCCGGGCCATGCTATTCGCCGCGACCGGCAGCGAGCGCGTCGTCGTCGTGGGCGGCGCGCTCGCCGAAATCGTCTACCGGCTCGGCAACGCATCCCGCCTCGTCGCGACCGACACCACCTGCACCTACCCGCCCGAAGCGGCCCGTCTGCCGAAAGTCGGCTATCAACGCGCGTTGTCGGCCGAAGGCATTCTCTCGCTGCGCCCGGATCTGCTCGTTTCGTCGGCCGAAGCGGGACCGCCGTCGGTACTCGAGCAGATCCGCGGGGCCGGCGTTCGCGTCGTGACGTTCGGCGAGGGTCACGACGCGGCGTCCGTCGAGGCCAAGATCCGGGGCGTGGCCAAGGCGTTCGGCGAGACGGAGAAAGGCCGTGCGCTACATGACGCGTTCGTGCGCGACTGGCGGCGGACCGAACAGCAGGTCGCCCGCGCGCCGCTCGCGCGCAGGACTGGACCGCTGCGCGTGATCTTCGTGCTGAACCAGAGCGGCACCCAGGCGATGGTGTCCGGCGAAGCCACGGCCGCGGATGCGATGATCTGGTTCGCCGGCGCCGCCAACGCGATGCAGGGTGTCCGCGGTTATCGCCCGCTATCGGCCGAAGCGCTGGTCGCCAGCGCGCCCGACGTCATCCTCACGACCGACGACACGCTGCGCGCCGGCCACGGCGCCGCGACGCTCCTCGCCAGCCCCGGCTTCGCCGCCACGCCGGCCGGCAGGGCGAAGCGCATCGTCTCGATGGACACGCTGTTCCTGCTCGGCTTCGGGCCGCGTCTACCCGATGCGGTCCTGCAGCTTCATCGGCGGCTGCGCGATGCGTGACTTCCGGCAGATCGTCCGTATCGGCGCGCTGACGGCAGTGCTGCTGATCAGCATCGGCGCAGCCGTGTCGACGGGCGCCTACCGCATCGATCCTGCCACGCTATGGCATCTGGCCGTGCACGGTCTGTGGGCCCCGGATTCACTGTCGGACACCGCCCAGGCCGCCAGCGTGCTCTGGCACATCCGTCTGCCGCGCGTGATGCTGGCCGTCGCGCTCGGCGCCGGTCTCGGCCTTTGCGGCTGCGCGCTGCAGGCCCTGCTGCGCAATCCGCTGTCGGACCCGGGACTGATCGGCGTGTCGAGCGGCGCCGCGCTCGGCGCGGCATCGATGCTGGTCGTCGGCGAGCGCTTCATGGCGGGCAGCAGCGCGCTGGTGCCGCTGGCTTCGTTTGCCGGCGCGCTCGGCACGGCTGCGCTCGTCTACCGGCTCGCGGCCGTCGACGGCCGGCTCGCCACGCCGACGCTGCTGCTCTGCGGCATCGCCGTCAACGCGCTCGCCGTCGCCGCGATCGGCATCCTGACCTATCTCGCGAACGACGCTCAACTGCGCTCGCTGACGTTCTGGACGCTCGGCAGTCTCGGAGGCGCGCAATGGCGCATGCTCGGCATCGCAATGCCGTTCGTCGCGCTCGGTGCCGCGCTGCTGGTCCGACGAACGCGCGCGCTCAACGTGATGCAGCTCGGCGAAGCGGAAGCCGCCCATCTCGGCGTGGCCACGCACGCGCTGAAGCGCGAGATCGTGATCGGCGTGTCGCTCTGCGTCGGGGCACTGGTTTCGTGCTCGGGATTGATCGGTTTCGTCGGCCTCGTCACGCCGCACTGCGCGCGGCTGTTGTGCGGACCCGACTTGCGCCGCGCGATGCCCGCGTCGATGCTCGCCGGCGCATCGCTCGCGGTCCTGGCCGACCTCGCCGCGCGCACCGTTGCCGCGCCGGCCGACGTGCCGCTCGGCATCCTGACCGCATTGATCGGCGCACCGTTTTTCCTGTTCCTCGTCTGGCGTCACCGCCACCGCCTCGGTGCCTGATGCCTGTCCACCCCGGAGTGCCTGATGCTGGCCGCCACCCGCATTTCCGTATCGTTCGGCACACGGGAAGTGCTGTCGGACGTCTCCCTCGCCGTCCGCCCCGGCGAGCTGTGCGTGCTCCTCGGCTGCAACGGGGCGGGCAAGAGCACGCTGCTCGCCGCGCTGAACGGCGATATCCCGCCGTCCTCCGGCGACGGATCGATCACGCTGGACGGCCTCGACCTGCACAGGCTCACGCCGATCCGGCTGGCCCGGCGGCGTGCCGTGCTGCGGCAGGCCGCCAGCTTTTCGTTCGCCTTCCGCGCCGAAGACGCCGTCCGGCTCGGCCGCTATCCGTACGGCGATGCCGATCCGGCCGGCGACCGCGCGATCGTCGCCGAGGCCATGACGCTCACCGGCACCGACACGCTGGCGCGACGCGACGTGCTGACCCTGTCGGGCGGGGAATTGGCGCGCGTGCAGCTTGCTCGCGCCCTCGTCCAGATCTGGCCGGCCCGGCCGACTCCCGCGACCGGCGACGCGTCCCGCTACCTGCTGCTCGACGAGCCCACGGCGGCGCTCGACATCGCCCAGCAGCATCGCATGCTCGCGCTCGTGCAGACGTTGACCCGAACCTGGGGCATCGGCGTCGTGGCCATTCTGCACGACCTGAACCTCGCGTCGCGTTATGCCGACACGATCGCCCTGCTCGCGAACGGACGCATCGTTGCTCACGGCACGCCGTACGACGTGCTGACGCCCGACCATGTGCAGACCTGCTTTCAATTCCCCGTGCGCCGCATCGAGAACGCCGGGCCCCATCTCTATGTCATGCCGGCTTGAACGGGAACTGCGGCGGCGGTGTCGAATCCGCCGGCGCTAGAAGCGTTCGATCACGCCGAATTGCAGGCCCCGAACCGTCGCGCCGGGCCACGAGGGCGGAAGCCCCGTCACGTTCACGCCTCGCAGCGTGAATTCCCCGTCGCCGCGATTGCGCAGCCAGCCGGCACTGGCATAGAGCAGGACGGTCTTCGAGAGGTCGTATTCGCAGGCCGCGCTGAACTGGTCGGCATCGTTGCCTTCGCCGGTGAGGTCTCGCGCGTAGGTGTAGCCGAGCGACGCGCGAAAGCGCGCGCTGATCGCGTAGCGCGCCGATACCGACAGGCCGTCGTCGTCGTAGAGCGGCGTGCCGCCGCCGTAGCCGTTGAAAAACGAGAGGAAACCCGTCACCGGCCCGAACTGGTACGACACGCCGCCCAGGTTGGCGCGCAACGCGCCGTCGCCGTTCTGCTGCTGATGCGCGTACGAGAGTTCCAGCGGCCCGTTGCGGTACGTGAACGTTTCGATGCTGCCGCCAAGGCCGTTGCCGGCCGTGCCGCCATCGCGCAGCGAAGCCATCAGCGTGACCGAGAAGCCGTAGATGTCCGGCGACAGCCAGGTAATCGCGTCGCTTTCGTAAGGCGTGATCTTCGAGAGATTGTTGAGGCCCGATGCGATGGTGCCCGCGCCGAACGCATCGAGTTGCCCCTTGAACGGAATGTAGATCGGCGAGTACTGGCGCCCTACGCGTATCGTACCGAGCGGCGAGGCAATGCCGATCCACGCCTGGCGGTTGAAGATCGTATCGGCTACCGAGAACGTGCCGTCGGTCGAGCCAAAGCCGTTCTCGAGATCGAACAGGATCTGCACGCCGTCGCCGAGGTCTTCCACGCCGCGCAGGCCCACGCGCGAGCCGCGGTAGGCGCCGGAGTCCATGCGCTCGACCCAGCCCGCGCCGGGGTTGGTGATTTCGATGCTCGTGTCGAAAACGCCGTAGAGCGTGACCGAACTCTGCGCGTGCGCGTTCATGGCGTGCGCCGCGAGCACGGTCAAAACGGCGGAGGCCCGCGGCGCGAGACGGACGAGGCCGCCCAGGCGGCCGACGCTCGGCACAAGGCGGCGACGGCTCATGAGAAGCGGACCGGAATGCACCGCGAGCGCCGGATAGACGACCGGTCCGTCATCTCGAAGGCATGCCTGGGCAAGACGACTTCACACGGCCTGTTCGTCGATAGCATCGTTGCTCCGGTCAATGTGTCTTTACGCTCGCCGCCCGCAAGCCGACGAGATACGGCAGTCGTTCCTTTATTTAATACTGGCAATCACCCATCGGCTATCCCGAGCGACTCATTCGACTAACGGCCTCCTCCATTCTCACCCAGCGCCCGCTTTTGCACAGCCGGACTTTGCCGCAAAAAGAACGTGGCTTCATATAGGGTAAATCAGGACACGAAACGGAATGGCGGGCATGCGCGGCGGAAAGAATCGCCGACTCGGCGGACACCGCTATGCAATCGACCACCGGGCGGCGTCCAGGCGCTTTTCGCCCCTGCTAATCCAGCATGCGGCGTGCCAGACGGGTATGCACGACAAATATAAATCGCCCGATAACGCGGCTATCCAATTCTTCTCTGGAAAAATTCAGGCACATGAATTGCGCAAGGCGAATGGCCCATTCGACTGAAAAATTCAATCTGCATTCCAGTTTATCTCAGGACTACATTCCAAATGAATCTTTAAGTACATAACCCGATTTCCGGACGATGAAAACGCGAAAGATAATTCAGGCGGATGGTGTCAATGTCAGGGTCCGACCGACCGCTCCCGCGTGTCGGTTATCGCGGTGTTAACTCTTGAAAAAAGGACATATCATGGCCCCAGCAAGTCCGAAATATCAGTCAAGATTGGCCACGGCGGTCTTCGATCTGCTGAATCCAGTTCCCTACGGCCTTTTCGTCGGCACGCTGATCTTCGACATCGTCTACACGATCACGGCCAACGTTTTCTGGGTGAAAGGGGCTGCATGGCTCGTCACGGTAGGACTGTTCTTCGCCATCATCCCGCGCGTGATCAACCTCATCCACGTCTGGATTCCGTCGCGCCATACGGTTACGCACATCGAAAAACTCGACTTCTGGTTGAACCTCGTGGGCATTCTCGCCGCGATCGTCAACGCATTCGTTCACAGTCGCGATGCCTATGCGACGGTCCCGATGAGCGTGATTCTCTCGGTGATCACGGTCGCCCTGCTGAGCGTCGGGCAAATCGCGCTCGCGTTCGACAAGTTCGTTCTTGCGGAGGTGGCCCATGAATAAGTCCACCCTGTGCGGCGTCCTTGCGATCGCCGCAACGGCCTTCGTCAGCGGATGCGACAAGCAGGCCCAATACGATGCCGCGCATCAGTTCGGACCGAATCCGCCGCTGCCGAGCGCGCAGAACTTCCTCAAACCGCCGATGCAGGTGCCGAGCTACGCCGGCTGGCAGAACGGCAGGACGCCGAGGGTCGTGGCGGGCCTGCAGATCGAACGGATCGCGACCGGGCTTCGGCATCCGCGCCAGGTCTACGTGCTCCCCAACGACGACATTCTCGTGGCCGAATCGGGCAGCCCGAACGCGGAACCCGTTACCACGCCGAAGCAGTTGATCGCCGGCATGATCCAGCGGCGCTCGGGCAAGGAAGCCAGCGGCGCCAATCGCATCACGTTGCTGAGACGGCGCGCCGACGGCAGCGGTTGGGACCAGTACGTGTTCATCGACCATCTGCATTCGCCGTTCGGCATGCAGTTGATCGGCGACACGCTCTACGTCGCCGACACCGATGCGCTCCTGAAATTCCCGTATAAATCGGGCGAAACGAGCATTTCCGAACCCGGGGTCGAGCTCGCCGATCTGCCGAACACGATCAATCACCACTGGACCAAGTCGCTGCTCGCGAGCCCCGACGGCAAGAAGCTGTACGTCGGCGTCGGATCGAACAGCAATGTGGGAGAAAACGGCCTCGACGTCGAATACCGGCGCGCGGACATCCTCGAAGTCGACGTGGCGACGGGCGCGAGCCGCATCTACGCGTCCGGGATACGCAATCCGACCGGACTGCAATGGGAACCGCAAACGGGGCAGCTCTGGGCGATCGCGAACGAGCGGGACGAAATCGGCGCGGATCTCGTCCCCGACTATCTGACCTCGGTGAAGGACGGCGGCTTCTACGGCTGGCCATACAGCTATTTCGGCCAGCACGTCGACCGGCGCGTCCACCAGCAGCGCCCCGATCTTGTCGCGAAGGCGATCAGCCCGGACTATGCGATCGGCTCGCACGTCGCGCCGCTCGGTCTGCTCTTCTATACCGGCGACAACCTGCCGGCGCAGTATCGGGGCGGCGCCTTCATCGGCGAGCACGGCAGTTGGGATCGTTCGCCGCTAAGCGGCTACGCGGTCGCCTACATCCCGTTCCAGAACGGCAAGCCCGTCGGCGCGCCGACGCCCGTCGTCTCCGGGTTCGTGTCCGACGACGAAAAGGAGCTCTACGGCGCACCGGTCGGACTGGCCCAGGATAAGGATGGTGCGCTCATCATCGCCGACGATGCCGGCAACGCGGTCTGGCGCGTGACGAAGTCGAGTTAGCCCCGCGCAGTGAGCGAAAAAGAGCAAGGAAGGCGCGAAAAGCGATCAAGAAAAGAAAAACCCGCGGAAGCCGACCGGCTACGCGGGTTTTCTGAACTGCACGGTCCTTCTCCGGACTGCTTCGACGGCCGCGAACGGAAGCTGGTGGTGGGTGCTGAGAGGCTCGAACTCCCGACCTACGCCTTGTAAGGGCGCCGCTCTACCAACTGAGCTAAGCACCCAGCTTTCCGCCGCCTTGCATGGTGCAGCCATAGCGGCCCTGATGCAGGAAGCCCGTTAGTTTAGCGCATCTTTGAGCGCTTTTCCAGGCCGGAACTTGGGCACCTTTGCCGCCTTGATCTTGATGGCCGCGCCCGTGCGCGGGTTGCGTCCCGTGCGCGCCGTGCGCTTGCCGACGGCGAACGTGCCGAAGCCCACCAGCGTGACCGTGCCGCCCTTCTTCAACGTCCCCTTGACCCCGCCGATCAGGGCGTCGAGCGCCCGTCCCGCCGCCGCTTTCGAAATGTCGGCCTGCTGCGCGATGTGATCGATCAATTCCGTTTTATTCATTCCAGCCCCCGAGAATGTGTTTGGCAAACGTTGGCGCGCGTACCGCGCCAGGAAAAGACGAACCCGGCTAAAGCCGGGCCCGCTCATTAGACGAGGCCGAAAGCCCCGTGTCAAGCCGGCCGGAAACGGCACGGCTGCGACCGGCGGGCAACGGCGCACGCAATAAAAAAGCCCGCGACCTCGTGAGTCGCGAGCTTTTCCCGGTACGGTCTGCCGGCGGTTTTAGCCGCCCGGCGTCAGGTCAGGGAGTCAGTGCTTGACCACCTCGGTCGCGCCGGCGTCCTTGGCCGGTTCGGCGGCAACCGGCGCGTCGGCCTTCGTCTCTTCCTCGGGCAGCGGTTGCGGCACGCGTTCGAGCGCGAGTTCGAGCACCTTGTCGATCCAGCGGACCGGCACGATCTCGATGGCGTTCTTCACGTTGTCCGGAATCTCCGCCAGGTCCTTCACGTTTTCTTCCGGAATCAGCACGAGCTTGATGCCGCCGCGATGGGCCGCCAGCAGCTTTTCCTTCAGCCCGCCGATCGGCAGCACTTCGCCGCGCAGCGTGATCTCGCCCGTCATCGCCACGTCGGCACGGACCGGAATGCCAGTCAGCACCGAAACGAGCGCCGTCGTCATCGCAATGCCGGCGGACGGACCGTCCTTCGGCGTCGCGCCTTCGGGCACGTGGATGTGGGTGTCCTGCTTCTCGAACGCCTCGTCCTTGATGCCGAGGCGACGCGAGCGCGAACGCACCACCGAGCGCGCCGCCTCGACCGACTCCTTCATCACGTCGCCGAGCGAACCCGTGCGGATCACGTTGCCCTTGCCGGGCATCACGGCCGCCTCGATCGTCAGCAGATCGCCGCCGACCTCGGTCCACGCGAGTCCCGTCACCTGGCCGATCTGGTTTTCCTTCGCGGCCAGGCCGAAGTCGTACTTGCGCACGCCGAGGAACGTGTCGAGATTGCTGCCGTCGACCGTCACCGCGCCTTCCGCCTTCTTCAGCAGCAGCATCTTCACGACCTTGCGGCAGATCTTCGACACTTCGCGCTCGAGCGAACGCACCCCCGCCTCACGCGTGTAGTAGCGGATGATGTCGCGGATCGCGCCTTCTGTGACCTCGATTTCGCCGGCCTTCAGGCCGTTGTTCTTCTTCTGCTTGGGCAGCAGATAGCGCAGCGCGATGCTGACCTTCTCTTCCTCCGTGTACCCCGACAGGCGGATCACTTCCATCCGGTCGAGCAGCGGCGGCGGGATGTTCAGCGAGTTCGACGTCGCGACGAACATCACGTCCGAGAGATCGAAATCGACCTCGATGTAGTGATCGGCGAACGTGTGGTTCTGCTCCGGATCGAGCACTTCGAGCAGCGCCGAAGAAGGATCGCCGCGGAAATCCATGCCCATCTTGTCGACTTCGTCGAGCAGGAAGAGCGGATTGCGCACGCCGACCTTCGTGAGGCTCTGCAGGATCTTGCCCGGCATCGACCCGATGTACGTGCGACGGTGGCCGCGAATTTCGGCCTCGTCACGCACGCCGCCCAACGCCATGCGCACGAACTTGCGGTTCGTCGCGCGCGCGATCGACTGTCCGAGCGAGGTCTTGCCCACGCCCGGCGGCCCGACGAGGCACAGGATCGGCGCCTTCACCTTGTCCACGCGCTGCTGGACCGCGAGGTACTCGAGAATGCGTTCCTTCACCTTCTCGAGACCGTAGTGGTCCTCGTCGAGCACGCGCTCGGCGTTCTCGAGGTCGTTGTTGACCTTGCTCTTCTTGCGCCACGGCAGCCCGATCAGCGTGTCGATATAGTTGCGCACGACCGTCGCTTCGGCCGACATCGGCGACATCAGCTTGAGCTTCTTCAGCTCGGCGTCGGCCTTCTTCTTCGCCTCCTTCGGCATGCGCGCGGCCGTGATGCGCTTCTCGAGCTCCTCGAGATCGGCGCCCTCTTCGCCCTCGCCCAGTTCCTTCTGGATCGCCTTGACCTGCTCGTTCAGGTAGTACTCGCGCTGGCTCTTCTCCATCTGGCGCTTCACGCGCCCGCGGATGCGCTTTTCGACCTGCAGGATGTCGATCTCGGCCTCGAGCTGCGCGAGCAGATGCTCGAGGCGCTCGACGACCGGGAACATTTCGAGAATGTGCTGCTTCTGGTCGAGCTTGAGCGGCAGATGCGCCGCGATCGTGTCGGCAAGACGCCCGGCCTCGTCGATGCCCGACAGCGAAGTCAGGATCTCGGGCGGGATCTTCTTGTTGAGCTTAACGTACTGGTCGAACTGCGAAACGATCGCCCGGCGCAGCGCCTCGGTTTCGGCGCCGTCCGCGTGATCGGGCTCGAGCGGCATGACCTCGCAGGAAAACTGCGTTTCCTGCTCCTCGATGGACAGCGTCTTCGCGCGCTGCAGGCCCTCGACGAGCACCTTCACGGTGCCGTCGGGCAGCTTCAGCATCTGCAGGATGTTGGCGATACATCCCACTTCGTACATGTCTTTTTCGGTCGGCTCGTCCTTGGCGGCGGTTTTCTGCGCGACGAGCATGATGTGCTTGCCGCCCTCCATCGCGACTTCGAGGGCCCGAATCGATTTCGGCCGACCCACGAAAAGCGGAATCACCATATGCGGGAAAACGACGACGTCCCGCAGCGGCAGCAGCGGGAGCGTGATGCGTTCCGGCGGGAGGAGTTGGGTTCCTGACATTTCATTTCCCCATGAGTGGAATCAGTTCGTTCGATAAATGAGGCCGGCGCCAACGATTGCAAGCCTCAAGCGTGTGGGAAAAGTTCAGTGACACCAAAAAAGTACGCCATCGACCACAAGATAAACGAAAAAGCCGTTCATCCACTGTATGAACGGCTTTTTCCCGGAACTCTTTAGCCGATCACCATCAATTCGACCCGGCGACCTTCGGCGCGTCCTCGTAGATCAGGAGCGGCTTGCCGTCGCCGTCGATCACGTTGTCGTCGATGATGACCTTGCTGACGCCTTTCATCGTCGGCAGCTCGTACATCACGTCGAGCAGGGCCTGTTCGAGGATCGAGCGCAACCCGCGGGCGCCGGTCTTGCGGCGGATTGCCTTGCGGGCCACGGCCTGAAGCGCGGCCGGCCGGATTTCCAGTTCGACGCGCTCCATCGCGAAGAGTTTGTGGTACTGCTTCACGAGCGCGTTCTTCGGCTCGACCAGAATCTTCATCAGCGCGGTCTCGTCGAGCTTGCCGAGCGTCGCCACGACGGGCAGACGACCGATCAGCTCGGGGATCAGCCCGAACTTGATGAGGTCTTCCGGCTCGACTTCGCGCAGCACCTCGCCCGCGTCGCGTTCCTGCTTGCTCTTCACGCTCGCGCCGAAGCCGATGCCGGTCTTCTCGGTGCGGTCGGTAATGACCTTCTCGAGCCCGTCGAACGCGCCGCCGCAAATGAACAGGATGTTGGTCGTGTCGACCTGGATGAAATCCTGGTTCGGATGCTTACGACCGCCTTGCGGCGGCACCGAGGCCATCGTGCCCTCGACGAGCTTGAGAAGCGCCTGCTGCACGCCCTCGCCCGACACGTCCCGCGTGATCGACGGGTTGTCGGACTTGCGGCTGATCTTGTCGATCTCGTCGATGTAGACGATCCCGCGCTGGGCCTTGTCGACCTCGTAATTGCAGTTCTGCAGCAGCTTCTGGATGATGTTCTCGACGTCCTCGCCGACGTAGCCGGCCTCGGTCAGCGTCGTGGCATCTGCGATCACGAACGGCACGTTCAGAAGGCGCGCGAGCGTCTGCGCGAGCAGCGTCTTGCCCGAGCCGGTCGGCCCGATCAGCAGGATGTTGCTCTTCGAAAGTTCGATTTCGTCCTTTCTGTCCAGGTGCTTGAGGCGCTTGTAGTGGTTGTACACCGCCACCGCGAGAATCTTCTTCGCACGCTCCTGGCCGATCACGTATTGATCGAGGATATCGCGAATTTCCTGCGGGCTCGGCAGGTCCGAGCGAGACAGCCCGGCCTCGACGCCCGCGCTCGCTGCCTCGTCGCGAATGATCTCGTTGCACAGGTCGATGCACTCGTCGCAGATAAACACCGACGGGCCCGCAATCAGCTTCTTCACTTCATGCTGGCTCTTGCCGCAAAACGAGCAATACAGCAGCTTTTCGCCGCCAGAATTCTTTTTGTCCGCCATGGATAGATGAGCCTCCGGACACTCTGTTACATGATACGCCGTTTTCCCGCCGCTCCGCCCGCGCGGGAAAGACGTGAACCGCCTGCTGGACGGCAGGTTGGCCGCAGGCCAGGTAGCGTCCGTTTCCGATTATTTCACAAGCGCCGGCCCCGCTTCCGAAACCCGGTATCGGGGCCGCACCCTGTGCTGACGGGCACGCTTACGGACGCTTGTGGAGCACCTGGTCGACGAGCCCGTAAGCCTGGGCGTCCTCGCCGGACATGAAGTTGTCGCGATCCGTGTCGCGCGCGATACGCTCGACCGGCTGGCCCGTATGCTGGGCCAGCAGATTGTTCAGGCGCTCCTTCAGGTAGAGAATTTCGCGCGCCTGGATCTCGATGTCCGACGCCTGGCCGCGTGCGCCGCCGAGCGGCTGGTGAATCATCACGCGCGCGTTCGGCAACGCGAAACGCTTTTCCTTCGCGCCGGCCGCGAGCAGGAACGCGCCCATGCTGGCCGCGAGCCCCATGCAAAGGGTCGAAACGTCGGGCTTGATGAACTGCATCGTGTCGTAGATCGCCATGCCGGCCGATACCGATCCGCCCGGGCTGTTGATGTAGAGGCTGATGTCCTTGTCGGGATTCTCGCTCTCGAGGAACAGCAACTGGGCGACGACGAGATTGGCCGTCTGGTCGTTGACCTCGCCGACGAGGAACACCACGCGCTCCTTGAGCAGACGCGAGTAGATGTCGTACGAGCGCTCGCCGCGCCCACTCGTTTCCACGACGATCGGCACGAGCCCGAGCGCCTGCGCCTCGAAGTCCCGCGAGGCCCGGGAAGCCAACGTATCCAGCGATTGAGCTCGAATGGTCATGCAAAGCATCCTTGTCAGGAAAATGTCTCGTTTAACCGGATGGTGGCGAGCCTCGTGCAATTCAACCACACGCGCAGCATGGCCAAAGCCGTGGACAAAAAAACGGCGTGCGGGCCGTCGCTTCGACAGCCCGCACGCCGTTATCGCGACGCGTCAGGCCTGCGCGGTCGCGCTGGCCAGTTCCTCGAAGCTCACTTCCTTGTCCGTGACGCGCGCCTTGCCGAGCACGAAGTCGACGACGTTCGATTCGACGACGAAGGCTTCCATTTCGGCGAGGCGCTGCTGGTTCGAATAATACCAGCGGACGACTTCCTTCGGGTCCTCGTAGCTACGCGCGAACTCGTCCACCTCGGCACGAATCTGCTCGGGCTTCGCCTGGAGTTCGTTCACCTTGACGAGTTCGGCCAGCACGAGGCCCAGCTTCACGCGGCGTTCGGCCTGCTCCTGGAACATCTCGGCCGGAATCGGCGTGTCCTTGGCGTTGGGCACGCCGCGTTGCGCGAGGTCCTGGCGCGCCATGTCGACGAGACGCTGCTGGTCCTGCTCGATGAGCGCCTTCGGCACGTCGAGCTCGGCGATCTTCAGCAGCGCGTCCATCACCTGGTTCTTCACGATGGCCTGGGTACGGCGCTTCGCTTCGCGCTCGAGGTTCTCCTTGATCTCGGCGCGCATCTTCACGAGATCGCCGTCGGCGATGCCGAGCGACTTCGCGAACTCGGCGTCGATGTCCGGCAGGCGCGGCCACTCGACCTTGCGGATCGTGACGGTGAACTGCGCGGTCTTGCCGGCGACGTCCTTGCCGTGATAGTCGTCCGGGAACTTGAGGTCGAACTCGCGCGATTGGCCGGCCGTAAGGCCCAGCGACGCCGTTTCGAATTCCGGCAGCATGCGGCCCTCGCCGAGCACGAACGCGAAATCTTCCGCACTGCCGCCCGGGAACGCGACGCCGTCGATCTTGCCGACGAAGTCGAGCGTCACGCGGTCGCCGTTCTGCGCCGAGGTGTCCGCGCCGCCGTCGCCCTGCTCGCCCGCTTCGCCGCGCACGTGGAAGACCACGCGCTGCTTGCGCAGGATGTCGAGCGTGCGGTCGACTTCGGCGTCGCTGATGGTCGTCGTCGTGCGCTCGATTTCGGCGCTCGCGACGTCGCCGAGCGTCACTTCCGGATAGACCTCGAAGGTCGCGTCGAACGCGTAGGCGTCTTCGGCCGGCTCGCCCTTCGGGCTGAAGCTCGGCTGACCCGCGACGCGCAGGTTCTCCGTGCGGCTGATGTCGGAGAACTCCTTGCCGATCCTGTCGCTCAGCACTTCGGCCTGCACCTGGCCCGAGTACTGCTGCTGGACCATTTTCATCGGCACCTTGCCCGGACGGAAGCCCGGCATGCGCACGTTCTTCGCGAGTTGACGCAGACGCGAATCCACTTCTTTCTGCACGGCATCCTTCGGCAGGGAAATCGTCACGCGGCGTTCGAGCTTGCCGAGGTTTTCAACAACGTTAGCCATGGCTTCAATCGTCCTAAAATTATTCGAGCGAATCGGTAATCTGTGCTGCGCCGCCCTGCTTCAACGAGGCGGACCGCCCGGTCCTGCGCTTGCGGGGCGCGGCTCCTTGCTGACGTGGAACCCGGGGCCGGCCGGCACTTCCCAGCCTGCTTCCCAGCCTGGTTCCCGGCTTGCCCCGGCCCGATTTCAACCCGATCGGACGCCTGCGGCGCGGTTCCGTCAAAAAGAGCCCGCTATTTTAGCAAATTATTTCGGCGCCCAAGCGGATCGCCCCGGGATTACCGCGTTGCGAGCGCGGTCGGCGCGCCCGCGTGGCCCCAGGTTCGCCACGCGCAGGCCGGCCATCGCAGCGGCGCGGGGTGCGCGCACCGCCGCCTGCTGCTAAGCTAACGCCCGCGCCAGCCGGCGATCCGCACGCGCCCTTTGCGGTGGTTGCCGGCGAGGCCGCCGCCATAACCATACGATCCCATACGATCTTTATCCGGAGACCCGAGACTCCATGTCCAGCCTGCCCCCGTCCCCCATCGTCGTCATCGCGCCGGACTCGTTCAAGGGGTCGCTCAGCGCGGAGGACGTCGCCGCCGCGATCGCTTCCGGAATCCGCCGCGCCCGGCCCGACGCCACCATCCGGATCTGTCCGATGGCCGACGGCGGCGAGGGCACGCTCGACGCGATGCTCTCCGGCGGCGGCACGCGCCGCACGCTGACGGTGGAAGGCGCGGCGGGCATCGCGCATACCGCGGCCGTCGGTCTGCTCGGCAACGGCCACGCGATGATCGAATCGGCCCAGATCGTCGGCATCACCGATCCCGTCGGCATGGGCGTGCCGGTGTCGGCGCGCAGCACGCGCGGCCTCGGAGAAGCGATCCGCGCACTGCTCGACGAAGGCGTGCGCAAATTTTTCGTCGCGCTCGGCGGCAGCAGCACGAACGACGGCGGCGCCGGCCTGCTGGCCGGCCTCGGCATGAAGCTCTTCGACGCCGCCGGCCGGCCACTCGCCCCCACGCCCGAGGCGCTCGCCTGCGTGGCGCGCATCGACGTGTCGGAGCTCGACCCGCGGCTTTCGCAGGCGTCGTTCGTCGGCATGTCCGACGTCGACAATCCGCTAACCGGCGAGCACGGCGCGACGGCCATATTCGGCCCGCAAAAAGGCGTGACGCCGGAGCAGATCGCGCCCATCGACGCCGTGCTCGGACGCTTCGCCGATCTGCTCGAAGCCGCGCTCGGCCTCTCGGTGCGCCACGAGCCGGGCGCCGGCGCGGCAGGCGGTCTCGGCTTCGCGTTGCGGATGCTCGGCGCGAGCTTCGAACCGGGCGCGGAAGTCGTGTCCCGCCAGATCGGGCTCGACGCCGCCCTGCAGGGCGCGAACTGGCTGATTACGGGCGAAGGCCGCTCGGACGCGCAGACGCTGCACGGCAAGGCCCCGTTCATCGCCTGCCGCCACGCCGCCGTCGCGGGCGTGAGCACGACGCTGCTCTCGGGCGCGATCGATCCCGCCGCCCTGTCGCCGCTCTCCGCGTATTTCGACGGCTGCTTCTCGCCGGCCCCGGGACCCATCACGCTCGAAACCGCGATCCGCGACGCGGCCGCGCTGCTCTCGGACGCGGCCGAACAATTGACCCGACTGAAATACGGCTCGGTTCGCCCGACGCGCTGAACGCCGTCAGGCGCGCCGCGCCGCGCGCCAGGCGATCCAGAGCTTGCGAATCGGCGTGAGCGCGATCTGCTGGTGCAGGACCCGAAACCCCTCGCGCTCGATTTCGTCGAGCTGCGCGAGCGAGAGCGCGGCCTGCGCGCGCAGCGTGCGCTGCGTCCGGCGTTCGGCGGCCGGCATCGCGTCGAGCGCCGCGTGCACGGCCTCGCGCGAGCGGACGGTCTGAAACGTCATCAACGCCGTGAACTCGTCGCCATAGCGGCGATTGATCAGGTCGGCCGCCGTCACGTTATAGCGCTGCAACTCGTCGATCGGAATGTAGATGCGGCCGTGCCGCGCGTCGTTGCCGACCTCCTGCACGAGTTGCGCGAGCATCAGCGCGTTGCCGAGCGGCACGGCCCATCGCGCGGCATCGGCCGGCTCGCGGGCCGTCACGCGCGCGAGCAGCGACGCGAACGCGCCGCCCACGCCGCCCATGTAGCGCTGCAAGTTGGGAAAGTCGAGGTAGCGCGCCTGCTCGAGGTCCATCCCGAATCCCGCGAGCAGCGCTTCCAGCACCGGATATTCGGCGTTCACGTCCCCGAGGTGGGCCGCCAGCGCGCGCGTCACCGGATGCGACGGCGTACCGGCCGCAAGCGCGGCGAGTTCCTTTTGCCACCACGCGTACCGCGTGCGGCCGACCGTCGGATCGCGAGGCTCTCGCGCCGTTTCCTCGAACTCGCAGCGCAGGGCGAACAGCGCGGCGATCAACGGCTGGCGCGCGGCCGGCGCCTGACGAAGCGCGTAGTAGGTCGATGAACCGGGAGGGGCCGCCTTTTGCAGGCAGTAGTCGTCGAAATCCACGAGATCAATGCAGGGGAAAAGGAAGGTGCGGATACGATCCGACCTGGCGGTACTCACTGGGGGTATTCATCGAATCGTCGGCGTTCCCGGGCGGAGACCTGCACGACATCCGACTTTCGATTCTATCATCGGGTCATATTGACCGAATGCAGACAAGCACAGGGCAATCGGTTAGAATCTCGCGCTCACGCGGCCGGGGTGCCAATCCAGAATGAAAAAGCCCGGTTGCGAGCCGGATTTCGGGTGGGTTGCGTGCGGACGTTCATGGCCGCGCGCCCGGCGCTCCGACCCGACGGCGAGGATGGCGAAATTGGTAGACGCACCAGGTTTAGGTCCTGACGCCAGCAATGGTGTGCGGGTTCGAGTCCCGCTCCTCGCACCAACCAGGCGCATGGGTATCGTTATTGCCCGGCAGCTACGGGATACGCGCCCGGCGGGCACGCCGCGAAACCGGGCGACCGGATATAAGACGACGATTCAAACCGTTTCGGCCGCGCTTCGATATCGAAGCGGCGGTACGTCCTTCACCCGTTTTTCATGATGCTTCGCCGGCATCATCCGACGGACGGGGTGCCGATCTTCATCCGCACAATTATATGGATGCCGAATCAATTGAATTTTCGGAGCGACGATTCAGGCACGAGGTAAGGCCGGCGGAAAACCGTCGTGCGAATCCGCCTTGCCTGATTCAGATCCCGCCGGTCTTCGCTGATGCGATGACCCGGTCCAGCATGCGCAACAACACGGCACGCTCCGCCCCGTCGAGACAGGCGAACAGCTCGACATCCCAGTTACAGGCGATCGGCACGATCCTGCGGTAGAGCGCCCGCCCCGACGGCGCCAGCGACAGCAACACGATGCGGCCGTCGTCGTCGCTCGCCTCGCGTCGAATGAGCCCGCGCTGCATCGCCGCCTCGGCCGCGCGGCTCGCCTGACTTTTGTCGAGATTCGCGTGGCGCGCCAGCTCGATCACCGAAAGCGGACCGAACGAACCGACCGCCGCGATCACGCGCGCCTCGGATAGCGTCACGCCCAGTTTCGCCCGATACCGAAGCGCGCTGCCGCGCTCGGACAGTTTGTTCAGCACGTGCAGTCGACAAGTTAGCAAGCGTTCGAACCCGGTGCTGCCGGCAGACTTCATGGTGGTCCCGATCCGGTGATTGGCGTGCGCCTCTCCTTGCGTGATTGTTGCCACATCCCTGCCGGGAGACAACGCGGCCTGCCGCACATTCGCGGGCATGATGCCGTCACGTGCGCAGCAGCGGCAGCGGCTCGAAATGCTGATGCAGGACCGTTTGCGCGTCGAGCCCCCACCAGGGGCCGAGGACGGTGGCATAAAGCCGTCTGAAATCGACGCCGACCGGAAGCTGGCCGCCGCTGTCGAGCTGGGCCAGTTGGGGAGCCGTGCCGTACAGCCCGCCCAATACGCGCCCGCCCGCCACGAAACACGGCGCGACGGTGCCGTGGTCGGTCCCGTTTCCGGTATTTTCCCGCACGCTCCGCCCGAATTCGGCATAAGTCATCACGACGGTGCGAGCCCAGCGCCCCATCCCGACGAGCGCGTCGCGCATGGCGGAGAATCCCTGCGCCAGTTGTGCCAGCAGCGCCGCGTGCCGCTCGGGCTGATTTTCATGCGTATCGAACCCGTCGAGCGTCAGCCGGATTGCCGAGACGCCCGGCGCCGGACCGTTCGCTGCGAGCAGGCGCATCGCGGCCTCGACGGATGCGCCGAACGGACCGTCGGGAACCGGCATCTCCAGCGGAACCGGAGACGTAACGTTTGCGCCCGGGGCCGTCGAGGCCGATGCCGTCACGCGATTGCCGCTGCCGTCGAACGGCCCCATTTCGGCCGAGCCGGCCACGAAGCCCCGGAGCGACGGCTCGACCGCGAAGGCGCGCGCGAGCCAGCCTTCGCGCAGATACGTGTCGGCAGGCGAAGCGGTTTCCCAGATTTCGCGCGAACGGTAGTGCGACAGATTCGGCTGCGCATAGCCGACGCCCTGCACGATCGCCAACTGCCCGGCCTGCCAGAGCGGCAGCATCGGCGCGAGTGCGGAATGCAGCGCCGTGCGGGCATCGATTGGGAGCAGTTGCTCGCGCGGCAATCCGATATTCGGGCGAAATATCCGGTAAAGCGGATCGGCGAACGGCACGACCGTATTCAGGCCGTCGTTTCCGCCGTTCAGCTCGACGAGGATCAGCAGGTTGTCGTCGCGAATGGAAGACTGTGCCGGGCGCCCCCCGGCGACGGTCTGTGCCGTCGCAGACCCGGGCAACCACGGCGACACGCCTGCCGCCAGCATGGCGGCAAGAAAGTCGCGTCGCTTCATCATTTTGTGACTGCTTCCTTTTATAGCTTGCAGAGCGGGGCGCATCCGCTTCGCCCTCGCCGCGCCTCGCTAGCGCTTGTAAAGTTCACGCACCGCGTCTTCAATGTGTTGACGCAGCAAGTGGCGCTCTTCGGGCGTCATGTGCCCGTCACGCCGGCGTTCGTCGAGGTCGGGGGGAATGGCGGGACGCATGTTCAGATCGGAGGC
Organism: Burkholderia sp. WAC0059; assembly: GCF_002870125.1. GTDB lineage: Bacteria > Pseudomonadota > Gammaproteobacteria > Burkholderiales > Burkholderiaceae > Paraburkholderia. The sequence goes on along the minus strand of NZ_PNEO01000003.1, from coordinate 235,679 downwards.
GGGATGGCCCGTATCGTCGAAGGGAAGATGGAAAGGCCGCATGCGCATGGCGCGCGCGGCGGCGCGGGAGGAATGGAACCTGTCGGCGGAGGGCAATGCGCGGGCGGGGGCCGACTCGAGTGCAATCATGACAGTGCCGGCGGTGGCCAACCCGATCATGATGAGGCGCACGGTCGGCTTGACCCCTCCCTTCATCTTGTTCCCTTCGTAACGCGGCAAACGGCTACCTCGAATGCGTGTGCGGCCCCGACGCGAAGTGGGCGCAAGAGTTTAAGTCGGGTGAAGTATCCACCGAACAGCCGCATTCCGTAAAGGAGTCTAGTCCCGGGTGCTTTACGCAACGCCGGAGGGCGGGTAAATTTTGTAACGGACTGTTACTCGTCATTTGACGCCATCTCGCACCGTTTTCTAATCGCGCTAAGATGCCAGGCATGGAAACCAAGAACCCCTCGAAAATCCTCGTCGTCGACGACGACCCGCGTTTGCGCGATCTGCTGCGACGCTATCTCGGCGAACAGGGCTTCAACGTATACGTCGCCGAAAACGCGCCCGCAATGAACAAGCTGTGGGTGCGCGAGCGCTTCGACCTGCTCGTGCTCGACCTCATGCTGCCGGGCGAGGACGGCCTGTCGATCTGCCGGCGTCTGCGCGGCAGCAACGACCGTACGCCGATCATCATGCTCACGGCCAAGGGCGAGGACGTGGATCGCATCGTGGGCCTCGAGATGGGCGCCGACGACTATCTGCCCAAGCCGTTCAATCCGCGCGAGCTGGTCGCGCGCATCCACGCCGTGCTGCGCCGCCAGGCGCCCGCCGAGCTGCCCGGCGCGCCCTCGGAAACGACCGAACTGTTCGAATTCGGCGAGTTCTCGCTGAACCTCGCTACCCGCACCCTGACCAAGGCCGGCCAGGAAATCCCGCTGACGACCGGCGAATTCTCCGTGCTCAAGGTGTTCGCCCGCCATCCTCGCCAGCCGCTTTCGCGCGAAAAGCTCATGGAGCTCGCGCGCGGACGCGAATACGAGGTGTTCGACCGCAGCCTCGACGTGCAGATTTCCCGTCTGCGCAAACTGATCGAGCCCGATCCGGGCAGCCCCCGTTTCATCCAGACAGTCTGGGGTCTCGGCTACGTCTTCATCCCCGATGGCGCGGCCTGACGGGCGGGGTCCGCGCGTCCTGCGGCTTCTGACAGGATGGGGCCATGCGGCTTGACCGGCGTCTCCTGACGTTTGCCTTTGGCGACCTGTTCTGGCGCACGTTTTTGCTGATCGCGCTGCTGATCGCCGTCAGTCTCGCCGCATGGTTCCAGAGCTTCCAGGTGATCGAGCGCGAACCGCGCGCGCAGCGCGTCGCGCTGCAGCTCGTCGCCATCGTCAAGCTCACGCGCACGGCGCTCCTCTATTCCGATCCCGACCTGCGGCGCGCCTTGCTGCAGGATCTCGAGAGCAACGAGGGCGTGCGCGTCTATCCGCGCGAGAACGCCGACACGTACAAGCCCCAGCCCGACGAATCGCTGAACCAGCTCATCGAGCACGACGTGCGCGGCCGGCTCGGCGACGACACGGTGATCGCGCAGTCGGTCAACGGCATTCCGGGCGTGTGGATCAGCTTCAAGATCGACGACGACGATTACTGGGTCGCGCTCGATCGCGACCAGCTCGACAACGTCACGGGCCTGCAATGGGTCGGATGGGGCGTGTTCGCGCTCGCGCTCTCGCTGTTCGGCGCGGCGTTCATCACGAGCCTCGTGAACCGGCCGTTCGCGCGGCTCGCGCTGGCCGCGCGGCGGGTCGGCTCCGGGCAGTTCCCCGAGCCGCTGCCCGATCAGGGCATGGGCGTGGCCGCCGAAACCAATCGCAGCTTCAACCAGATGGTCCGCGACCTCGAGCAGCTCGAAGCGGACCGCGCGCTGATGCTCGCGGGCATCTCGCACGATTTACGCACGCCGCTCGCGCGGCTGCGCCTCGAAACGGAGATGAGCCCGTCCGAGCAGACGACGAAAGAAGCGATGATCGACGACATCGAGCAGATGGACATGATCATCGGGCGCTTCCTCGACTACGCCCGGCCGGTGCAGCGCATGCTCGAGCGCGTCGATCTCTCGGTGATCGCAAGCGAGCTCGCGGCCCGCATGGCCGTCGAGGACGGCATGCGGCTCGTCACGCGGCTCGCGCCCTCGGCCGTCATCGAGGCGGACGACACCGACATGCGCCGCGTCGTCGGCAACCTGATCGAGAATGCCCGCAAATACGGCGCGAGCCAGACGGACGGCATTCCGCACATCGTGCTGGAAACGCGCGTGGCCCATTCGCGCATCGAGCTGTCGGTCAGCGACGAGGGGCCGGGCATTCCGGAAGACCAGCTCGCGCTCGTCACGCGTCCGTTCTACCGCGTCGACACGGCCCGCACGCAGGCCAACGGAACCGGGCTCGGCATGGCGATCGTCCAGCGGCTCGTCGGTCGCTATCGCGGCGCGCTGAGGCTGCGCAACCGCTCGCCGGGCCCGGGGCTCGAAGTGACGATCGAATTTCCGCCCGCCAAAGGCGCCTGAGCAACGCGCGTTCCGGCCTCGCTTCGCGCCGGACGCCTTATCGGCCTGGCCCCGCCATCCGGTCCTTCGCCGACGCGCAGTCCGGGTGCGCCGTTACGGACGCGTGAGCAGCACCGCGGCCTGGGCCTCGATGCCTTCGCCGCGGCCCAGATAGCCGAGCTTTTCGTTGGTCTTGGCCTTCACGTTGACGCGCTCGACCGGAAGCTGCAAGTCTTCCGAAATGGCGGCGCGCATCGCGTCGATGTACGGCGCGAGCTTGGGCGCCTGGGCGATCACCGTGCTGTCGACGTTGCTGATCGCGAAGCCCGCCTGGGCGATGCGCGCCGCGCACTCGCGCAGCAACACGCGGCTGTTCGCGCCGGAAAAGCGCGCATCGGTATCGGGAAAGTGCCGGCCGATGTCGCCGAGCGCCGCCGCGCCGAACAGCGCGTCGGTAACGGCATGCAGCAGTACGTCCGCATCCGAGTGGCCGAGCAGGCCGCGGTCGTAGGGAATCGTCACGCCGCCGATGATGAGCGGCCGTCCGGGCACGAGGGCGTGCACGTCGTAGCCTTGTCCGATTCTGATGTCCATGCGTAAGAGTTCCGTGTAATGGGCGTTGCGGGGAACGTCGGCGGCAAACCGCCGGGGACGATGTCAATCCGTATCGGGCCGCCGCAGAAACGCCTCGGCGAGATCGAAGTCTTCGGGGTACGTGACCTTGAAGTTGCGCAGGCTGCCCTGCACGAGGCGCGGCGAGTGGCCGAGCCACTCGATCGCGCTCGCCTCGTCGGTCAGGTCGTGGCCGTCCTGCTGCGCCCGCTCGATCGCGCCGCGCAGCATGCCGATGCGGAACATCTGCGGGGTCTGCGCCTGCCAGAGCCCGTCGCGCGCCTCGGTCCGCGCGATGCGCGCGCCGCCCTCTCCGGGTACCGCGCGCTTGAGCGTGTCGGCCACGGGCAGCGCGACGATGCCGCCCACCGGATCGTCGCGCAGCGCGTCGACGAGCGAGCGGATCAGCGCGGGCGTGATGCCGGGACGGGCCGCGTCGTGGACGAGCACCCAATCGTCGTCGCGCGCGCCGAACGCGGCAAGCGCCTCGAGCCCGTTATGGACCGACGCCTGGCGCGAGGCGCCGCCGCAGCGCTGGACGGCGAAGCGCAGACCGCTGAAGCGGCGGGCGTCGAAATGCGTGTCGTCGGGCGCGATCACCACGAGCGTCTGGGCGAACTCGCTGCAGGCGTCGAACGCCGCGAGCGTGTAGTGCAGCAAGTCGCGGCCGGCAACGGTGCGATACTGCTTCGGAATGGCCGAGCCCGAGCGGCTGCCGGTGCCGGCACAGGGAATCAGCGCGAAAAGACGGGAACTCAAGGTGGCGCGAACCGAAAAAGTCAAAGTAAGGGACGGATTTTATAATAGGTCCTTTGCCGTTCCTCCGTAGACCGGCAACCCGCGTATCCGGCCATGTCATGTCGGCGGGATAAGGTCTACGGTATTCGAGCCCCCAAAGGCCCTCCCGCTTCCCATGCCTGATACCACCGCTTCATCGCCGTCGCAGTCCCCGTCACCCGTCGCGTCCGCCCTGCCCGTCGCCCTCGTCAAGCCGGGCCAGCGCTTCGCGTTCGACGGCACGCACGGCTCGTCCGATGCCCTCCTCATCGCCCGCTACCGCGAGGCCTCGCGCGAGCGGGCGCCGCTCATCGCCGTCGTCTGCGCGAGCGCCGTGGACGCGCAACGGCTCGCCCAGGAAATTCCGTTCTTCGCCCCCGAGGCGCGCGTACGCCTGCTGCCCGACTGGGAAACGCTGCCGTACGACACGTTTTCGCCGCACCAGGACCTCGTCTCCGAGCGGCTCGCGACGCTGCACGACCTCGGCGAGAACCGTTGCGACATCCTGCTCGTGCCCGCGACGACGGCGCTCTACCGCATGCCGCCGGCCTCGTTCCTCGCCGCCTACACGTTCTCGTTCTCGCAGGGCGAGCGGCTCGACGAGGCGAAGCTCAAGGCGCAACTGACGCTGGCCGGCTACGAACACGTGAGCCAGGTCGTGCGGCCCGGCGAGTACTGCGTGCGCGGCTCGCTCATCGACCTCTTTCCGATGGGCTCGCCGCTGCCCTACCGGATCGACCTGTTCGACGACCAGGTCGACTCGATCCGCGCGTTCGACCCGGACTCGCAGCGCAGCCTCTACCCGGTGCGCGACGTGCGCCTGCTGCCGGGCCGCGAGTTCCCGTTCGACGAGGCCGCGCGCACGGCGTTTCGCAGCCGCTGGCGCGAGGTGTTCGAGGGCGACCCGAGCCGCGCGACGATCTATCGGGACATCGGCAACGGCGTGCCGTCGGCGGGCATCGAATACTACCTGCCGCTCTTCTTCGACGAAACCGCGACGCTCTTCCACTACCTGCCGCCGGACGCGCAGCTCGTCTTCTGCGGCGACCTCGAGGCGGCCATCCGGCGTTTCACGGCCGACACGAAGCAGCGCCATAGCTTCCTCTCGCACGACCGCGAGCGGCCGATCCTCGAGCCGGACCGCCTGTTTCTCAGCGACGAGGACTTCTTCGCGCTCGCCAAACCGTTCGCGCGGCTCGTCCTGCCGGCCGGCGCGGGCGGCTGGGCGACGGGGCTGCCGAGTCTCTCGCTCGACCGCCATGCCGACGACCCCGTCGCCGCGCTGCGCGCCTGGCTCGACGCCACGCCGAACCGCGTCCTGTTCGCGGTCGAATCGGCCGGACGGCGCGAGACCGTCTCGCAGCTCTTCGCCGAGCATCGGATGAAACCCGCTTCGGCCGACAGCTACGAGGACTGGCTGCGCGCCGACGCGCATTTCTCGCTGTGCGTCGCCCCGCTCTCGAGCGGCTTCGCCTTGCCCGCCGAGGGCCTCGCCGTCGTCACCGAGACCGAGCTGTACGGCCCGCTCGCGCGCCGCACCGGACGCCGCCGCCAGGAGCAGGCGAGCAGCGTCGACTCGATGGTGCGCGACCTCTCCGAGCTGAAAGTCGGCGACCCGGTCGTGCACGCGCAACACGGCATCGGCCGCTACCACGGGCTCGTCGCGATGGATCTCGGCGAGGGCGAGACCGAGTTCCTGCACCTCGAATACGCGGGCGGCAGCAAGCTCTACGTGCCGGTCGCGCAACTACACGTCATCTCGCGCTACAGCGGCGCGGACCCCGACAGCGCGCCGCTGCACGCGCTCGGCTCCGGCCAGTGGGAAAAGGCGCGCCGCAAGGCCGCCCAGCAGATTCGCGACACGGCCGCCGAGCTGCTGAATCTCTATGCGCGCCGGGCCGCGCGAGAGGGCCACGCGTTCATGCTCGAACCGCGCGACTACGTGAAGTTCGCCGAGAGCTTCGGCTTCGAGGAAACGCCCGACCAGGCGGCCGCCATCGCGGCCGTGATCGGCGACATGACGAGCGGCAAGCCGATGGACCGGCTCGTCTGCGGCGACGTCGGCTTCGGCAAGACCGAGGTGGCGCTGCGCGCCGCGTTCATCGCGGTGATGGGCGGCAAACAGGTGGCGATCCTCTCGCCGACGACGCTGCTCGCCGAGCAGCACACGCAGACCTTCACCAACCGCTTCGCCGACTGGCCGGTGCGCATCGCCGAGCTTTCGCGCTTCAAGTCCGCGAAAGAAATCGGCGCGGCCATCCAGCAGATCAACGAAGGCAGCGTCGACATCGTGATCGGCACGCACAAGCTGCTCTCGTCGGACGTGCAGTTCAAGCGGCTCGGGCTCGTCATCATCGACGAGGAACACCGCTTCGGCGTACGCCAGAAGGAGGCGCTCAAGGCGTTGCGCGCCGAGGTGGACGTGCTCACGCTGACCGCGACGCCGATCCCGCGCACGCTCGGCATGGCGCTCGAGGGCCTGCGCGACTTCTCGGTCATCGCGACCGCGCCACAGAAGCGCCTCGCGATCAAGACCTTCGTGCGGCGCGAGGAGGACGGCGTGATTCGCGAGGCGATGCTGCGCGAGCTGAAGCGCGGCGGCCAGGTGTACTTCCTCCACAACGAGGTCGAAACCATCGAGAACCGCCGCGCCATGCTCGAGGCGCTCGTGCCCGAGGCGCGCATCGCGGTCGCGCACGGCCAGATGCACGAGCGCGAGCTGGAGAGCGTGATGCGCGACTTCGTCGCCCAGCGCGCGAACGTGCTGCTCTGCACGACGATCATCGAAACCGGCATCGACGTGCCGAGCGCGAACACGATCCTGATCCATCGCTCGGACAAGTTCGGGCTCGCGCAGCTTCACCAGTTGCGCGGCCGCGTCGGCCGCTCGCATCACCAGGCCTACGCCTACCTGCTCGTGCACGACCCGCAGGGGCTCACGAAGCAGGCGCAGCGCCGGCTCGAGGCGATCCAGCAGATGGAGGAGCTCGGCGCGGGCTTCTACCTGGCGATGCACGACCTCGAAATCCGCGGCACGGGCGAAGTGCTCGGCGACAAGCAGTCGGGCGAGATTCACGAGATCGGCTTCCAGCTCTACACGGACATGCTCAACGACGCCGTGAAGGCGCTCAAGGAAGGCCGCGAGCCGGACCTGAACGCGCCGCTCGCGGCGACGACGGAAATCAATCTGCACGCGCCGGCGATCCTGCCTGCCGACTATTGCGGCGACGTCCAGGAGCGCCTGTCGCTCTACAAGCGGCTCGCCAACTGCGAGCACGACGACGCCATCGACGCCATCCAGGAAGAGCTGATCGACCGTTTCGGCAAGATGCCGCCGCAGGCCCAGGCGCTGATCGAAACACACCGGCTGCGGCTCGCCGCGAAGCCGCTCGGCATCTCGAAGATCGACGCGGGCGAGGCCGTCATCGGCCTGCAGTTCGTGCCGAATCCGCCCGTCGACGCCATGCGCATCATCGAGATGGTGCAGAAGCACCGGCACATCAAGCTCGCGGGACAGGACCGGCTGCGCATCGAGGCGCGCAGTCCCGACTTCGCGGTGCGCGTCGCCACGGTGAAGGAAACGCTGCGCGCGCTCGGCGCGCCAGCGCGCGCGACGGCCGCCGCCGCGCTCCGCTGAGCGTCGCTCCGGGCTTCGCCGCCGCGCATGTTGCAATGCATCATGCGCGGCGGGACCGGTCGGTCCGCGATCGACCTGCCGTATGCCCGCCGTATGCCTTTTGGTTGGCTGCGACTTTTTGGGTAATAATGGGACGACACACACGCTGGAGTTCCGTCATGTCGTCCGTCGCCGCCGCGTCAGCGCAAACCGCCACACCGTCCTCCGCCGACCTGCCCGCATCGCTGCCCTGGGTCGAACGCCTCGTCTCGATGGATACGGTGAGCCGCAACCCGAACCTCGCGCTCATCGAAGTCGTGCGCGACGACCTGCGCGCCCGCGGCGTCGAGACGACGATCACGCATGACCAGAGCGGCAAGTGGGCGAACCTGTTCGCGACGCTGCCCGCCCACGACGGCACGACGCACGGCGGCATCGTGCTGTCGGGCCACACCGACGTCGTGCCGGTCGACGGCCAGCAGTGGGACAGCGATCCGTTTCGCCCCGAAATCCGCGATGGCCTGCTCTACGGTCGCGGCACCTGCGACATGAAGGGCTTCATCGGCGCGGCGCTCTCGCTCGTGCCGCTCATGCAGCAGACGAAACTCGCGAAACCCATTCATTTCGCGCTCTCGTTCGACGAGGAAGTGGGCTGCGCCGGCGCGCCGCTGATGATCGAGGAACTCGTGAAGCGCGGCGTCGCGCCCGAGGGCTGCATCGTCGGCGAGCCGACCAGCATGCGCCCCGTCATCGCCCACAAGGGCATCAACACCTACCGCTGCTGCGTGCGCGGCCAGGCCGCGCATTCGTCGCTGACGCCGCGCGGCCTGAATGCCATCGAATACGCGGCACGGCTCATCTGCCACATCCGCGACCTCGCCGATCAGTTCCGCGCGCAGGGCCCGTTCGACGAGCTGTTCGACGTGCCGTTCACGACCGCGCAGACGAGCACGATCGAAGGCGGCAACGCGATCAACACCGTCCCGGCCGAGTGCCGTTTCGACTTCGAATTCCGCAATCTGCCGACGCTCGACCCGGACGCGATCTTCGCGCGCATCGAGCAATACGCGCGCGAAACGCTGCTGCCGAAGATGCAGCGCGAACACGCGGTCGGCGCGATCGAGTTCACGAAGCTTGCCTCGGCGCCCGGGCTCGACGCCACCGAGCAGGCCGCCGTCACGCAACTCGTGCGCGCGCTGACCGCCGACGACACGCGCCGCAAGGTCGCCTACGGCACCGAGGCGGGCCTGTTCGCGCGCGCCGGCATTCCCAGCGTGATCTGCGGGCCCGGCGACATCCAGCAGGCGCACAAGGCCAACGAGTTCGTCGCCCTCGAGCAACTGGGCGCCTGCGAGGATTTCCTGCGCAAGTTCGTTCACGGCATGTCGGTGGACGCGCTGCCGCGTCAGTAAGCCCAGGTCGCCCACCGGCTCCCGCCATGTCCACCGGTTCGCCGCAGCACGCAGGCCCGACCATCGACGGGGAAGCGATTCCCACGCTCGACGACATCGCCGCCCAGCATTTCGCGCTTGCGCCCTGGGTGCGGCGCACGCCGGTCTTCGAGCGCCACGACCTGCCCGGCCTCGACGACACGCTCGTCAACTTCAAGTTCGAACTGCTGCAGGCGAGCGGCAGCTTCAAGGTGCGTGGCGCCTTCGCCCATCTGCTTTCGCTCGACGCCGCGCAGCGCAGCGCGGGCGTCACCTGCGTATCGGGCGGCAACCATGCGATCGCGGTCGCCTATGCGGCCATGCGGCTCGGCATCGGCGCCAAGGTCGTGCTGTTCCACACGGCGAGCCCGGCGCGCGTCGAGCAGTGCCGGCAGTACCGCGCCGAAGTGGTGATGGCCCGCAACAGTGCCGAGGCGTTCGACATCGTGCGCCGGATCGAGGCCGAGGAAGGCCGTTATTTCGTCCATCCGTTCAACGGCTACCGGACCGTGCTCGGCACGGCCACGCTCGGCTACGAGTGGGCCACGCAGTCGCCCGACCTCGACGCCGTGATCGTGCCGGTGGGCGGCGGCGGGCTCGCGGCGGGCGTGTCGACGGCGCTGCGGCTCGCGAACCCGCACGTGCGCGTGTACGGCGTCGAGCCCGAGGGCGCCGACGTGATGGGCCGCAGCTTCGCGGCCAATCGCACGGTGCGCATGGACCACATGCAGACGATCGCCGATTCGCTGATGTCGCCGCACACCGAGCAGTACAGCTACGAGTTGTGCCGGCGGCACCTCGAAGCGGTCGTCACCGTGTCCGACGATGCGCTGCGCATCGCGATGCGGCTGCTGTTCGACGAGTTGAAACTGGCCGTGGAGCCGGCCTGCGCGGCCGCGACGGCCGGCCTGCTCGGCCCGCTGCGCGATGCGCTCCAGGGCAAACGCGTCGGCGTGCTCCTGTGCGGCACCAATACCGATCCGGTCAGCTTCGGCGCGCAGCTCGCGCGCTCGCGCACGGGCGCGCCCTGACCGACCCGGGACGCGCCAGATTGCGCGACGGCGGGCGCGGATCCCGCCGCCACGATGTCAAGAACCTTCAAGTCGCTACCGCTGTTCCCCCGCGTTCGCTATCATTGCGCCATCGCGCCCGTATTTGCGGTCGCCCAATATGAAATTTCACAGGGAGAGTCTGCCTATGAGCATAATCAAGGAATTCAAGGAATTCGCCGTCAAGGGCAACGTGATGGATCTCGCCATCGGCGTCATCATCGGCGGCGCGTTCTCGAACATCGTGAATTCGGTGGTCAAGGATCTGATCATGCCGATCATCGGCGTCGTCACCGGCGGCCTCGACTTCTCGAACAAGTTCATCCGCCTCGGCGACATTCCGGCCAGCTTCAAGGGCAACCCCGACTCGTACAAGGACCTGCAAACCGCGGGCGTCGCCGTATTCGGTTACGGCTCGTTCATCACGGTGCTGATCAACTTCATCATCCTGGCGTTCATCATTTTCCTGATGGTCAAGTTCATCAACAAACTGCGCAAGCCGGCTCCGGCCGAAGAAGCCGCCCCGGCGCCGACGCCCGAGGACGTCCTGCTGCTGCGCGAAATCCGCGATTCGCTCAAGAGCGCACCGCGCTAAAACCGCGCCGCCGCGGTGTACGGCCCGTCGCGGGCCATGCGCCGGAAATCGGGCCCGCCTCGCTTCTGCGTCGCGGGCCCGATTCTTTTGGAAATTCCGGGGAGCGACGACGCCCCTCCGGCCTGCGGAAACGACGGCGCGAGGCGCCGATCACGCGCCATCGGGCTCAGCCCGCCCCGTCCTCCTCGCCCAGCCGGCCGCTGCCGGCCTGCTCGATCAACTGCTCGAGCTGGGCGAAGTTCACGGGCTTCGTCAAATGCGAGCTGAAGCCCGCCTCGATGCAGCGGCGAACGTCCTCGTCGGTGCCAAAGCCCGTGAGCGCGATGGCGGGGACCGCGCTGCGGCGGCGGAACGCATCGATGAAGTCGAGCCCCGTGCCGTCGGGCAGGCCGACGTCGCTCAGCACGAGATCGAACGCGGTCGTCTGCGTGAGCGCCAGCGCGTCGGCCACGCGCCCCGCCACGCTGACCTCGTGGCCCAGCGAGCGGATCAGTTGGGCCATGACCTCGGCGGTATCTTCGTGGTCCTCGATCAGCAGGATGTTCAGCGGGCCCGCCGGGTTCGAACCGGGCCGGTCCGGCGGCGCGGGCGCCTCGGGCTGCGGCTGGGTGGCGGGCAGCGTGATCGAGAACGTCGCGCCGCAATGCGGCCCCGGGCTGCGCGCCACCACGCTGCCGCCGTGCGCGTCGGTCAGCGCCTTCGTCACCGCGAGGCCGAGCCCCAGTCCGCCGAACTGGCGCGTCATGTTGTGGCTGCCCTGCTCGAACGCGTTGAACAGCTTGCCGATCTGCTCCGGCGCGATGCCGATGCCCGTGTCCTCGACCTCGATCTGCAGCCGTCCCGTCTCGTCGTCGCGCGTGCGCACGAAGATATAGCCGCCGTCGGGCGTGAATTTCGCAGCGTTGCGCACGAGGTTCCAGAGCATCTGCTGCAGTCGCGCCCGGTCGCCGCGCACGTGATGCCGCTCGGCGCGCAGATCGAGGCGGACGTCCTGCTGCTTCACCTGGATCTCGCTATGGAACAGCTCGAGCACGCTGTCGATGACCTCGTGCACGTCCACCGTTTCGAGCGCGAGGCTCAGCTTGCCGTTGGCGACGCGCGTGAGGTCGAGCAGATCGTCGATGAGCCGCGCCTCGAGCTCGATGTTGCGGCGGATCATCCGCACGCCCGCGCGAGCCGCGTCGGGCAGCCCCGGAATTTGCTCGAGCAGCCGCGTGCCGGCCAACACCGGCGTGAGCGGCGTGCGCAGCTCGTGCGAAAGCATCGCCAGAAAGCGGTCCTTCGCGCGGTTGGCTTCCTCGGCCGCTTGCCGCGCGGCCTGCTCCGACGTCAGCAGCCGCTCGCGATCCTCGATCGACTCGTGCTGCGAGTGAATGTCCGTGCAACTGCCGAACCATTTGCTGACTCCGCCGCGCGCGTTGCGCACCGCGACGATGCGCACGTCGAACCAGCGGTAGATGCCGTCGCGGCGACGAATTCGCAGCTCGTGCCGATAGTCGGTCGCGCCGCTGCCGACCGCGCTCAGCCACGTGTGGCGAATCTCTTCGCGGTCCTCGGGATGGACGGCGTCGAGCCACGCGAGCCCGAGCGAGCTCGCCTCGTCGAGCCCCGTGTAGGCGAGCCATTGCGTCGAGACGAAATCGCAGTTGCCGTCCGCGCCGCAGGTCAGCACCAGGTGCGGCAGCGCCTCCGAAAGCGTCCGGTAGTGTTCCTCACGATCGCGCAGCAGCAACGCCTCGGCGGACGCGCGCTGCATGTCGATCTGGGCCAGCACGCGGGCCGCGGCCTCGGGCAGATAGCCGAGATAGTCGCCCGACTTCGGCACGACGTCGGACACGCCCGCGCGCATCGCCGCGATCACGCGCGATTCGTCGGCGAAATCGGTCACGAGAATGGCCGGAATCCGCATGCCCGACGCCCGCAGACGGACGAAGAAATCGAGTCCCGTCTCCGGGCCGCCGAGCTGGTCGTCGAGCACGAGCAGGTCCGGCGTTTGCGCACCGAGCAGCGCGATCGCGTCGTCGAGATTCGGGCAGCCCGTCACGGCGGCGCCCGCGCCCGCCAGCGAGAGACGCGTGTGTTCGAGAACGGCCGGGTCGTCGTCGACGACGAGCACGCCAGCCTCCGCCAGCATCGGCATCCGTCCGATCATGCGCGGGCGACCTCCGGCCGGCCGGCCGCGAGGCGATCCGGCCATCCGCAGCCGCCCCGGGCGGCGGCCCCGCCGCCTCGTTCACCGTCCGTCATGTTGCCTCCGAAGAACCCGCCGGCCCGCCTGCATGAACAAAAGGCGGCCGCGCGGGACAATGCGCCGTTTCCGGGCGAAATGCAGAACATGGCAGTCTTGCCGTTCCGGCGGACGAAACGCGCGCGGCACGCCGGCGCGCGGGACAGCGCCTCGCGCAAGTTCCTGCATGAGACCACGCCGACGCTCGCGTCACGGTGCGTCACGGCAAGCAACGCCGCACTCGCCGCGCGAACCGCGCCAGATGAACCAGAAGAATTAGTTCATTATCGACGCGAATCGGCGGGATTTCAACGCGGGCGCTGCGCGTAAAAATACGCGGCTATCCGGCTTTTTTTCTGGAAAAGCGCACCACCGCCGGCGCTCACGGGTCTATTATTGAGACGAAGACAGAGCCAGGACGCACAAGCACAAGACCGTGCGCGGCCTTCGGTCTGGCACGGGACATGCGAGACCCGCACGGGAATGGCGGCAGCCGCCACTCGTCGTGAATCCGGCTTGTCCGTGTGCTATAAAAGATCGACGTGCGCCGCGCGCAGCCGGGAGTGGTCGCATGAGAACGCTGCGTTTTTTGCAATTCTTTTTCAGGCGAGTTTTTATGTCCTACCCGAAAAAGCGTAAGCGCGTGAAAGCGGATAGCGAGGAATCGTTTCTCGCCGTATTGACCCGTTTCAGGCCGTTCGGTCAGCTCGACACCAAGATCGCGCGGGCTCGCGCACAGGACGAACCCGTGCTGTACGCGCACGTGCTGCCCGGGCTCGACGTCCTGCTGTGCAGCGTGCGCGGTGCGCAGCCGCCCTATCCGGGCACGGCCGAATTGCGCCGGCGCTGCATCGAATCGATCGCGCATGCGCTCGAGCAGCCGATCGAAGGGCTCGAGAACGGCGGCTACTGGTACGCGGCGGACGGCTTCGGCTTCCTCGTCTTCGCGAGCCGCGCGCGCGGCCGCATCCTCCAGGAGTTCGGCGCGGCGGGCCCCGCCGGAACCACGACGCGGCGCAATACGCGTCGCCAGAGTCCGGCCAGCGATACGGCGCCGCGCTCGCTGCGTTAGTTCATCCGTGGCTGTATAGGTTCGACGTGTCGTCGCCCGGTGGCATGGCCGCCCCGGACGACGCGCCCGCTGCGCCCCCTTTTTCTCCCGCCGCGCCCTTTCCTTCCGATCTCCTTGCAGCGCTCTGGCCGCGCGTTTGCCGCGCACCCGGCGCGTGCGGCGTGGCCGAAGGCTGCTCGCGCATCTGCGCGATCAGCGTCGAGCACGGCAGCGGCTGGTTGTTGCTCGGCGCGATCAGCGGGATCAACGCGGCGAGCGGATTGATCAGCCCGAGGCCGAGCATCGCCCCGCCGCGCAGGGCGAGCGCCGTGACGTCGACGCCGACGTGCGGCGCCTCGAACGTGCCCTTCACGTAAAGCGGCGAGCGCAGCGAGAAAACCCGGAAGCCCTTCGTGTGCGGATGGATGCTCAGGTTCATCGACTCGTCGCGCAGATCGACGTTGCCGTTGATGTCGATGACCGCGTCGTCGGTGTCGAGCGCGAATATGCGCGAGTCGAGCACACCGTTCGTCACGACGAAGTCCGCCGCAGCGCAGTTGATCCGCACGTCCTTGTTGCTGAAGAGCTTCTCGTACACGACGTTCGCGACGTTCAGGCCCGCCGCTTCCATCAGGAGCCGGCTGATCGTGCCCTGCGTGACGAGCCCCTTCACCTCGCCGTTCGAGGTGCCAGCGAGCGCCGCCGGCGAGTTGCCGGTGGCCGAGAGCGCCGCGTCGCCGTTGATTTCGCCGAGCGCCGACTGCATCGACTTCGCGCGCGGGAAAAGCTGCCTGAGCTTCAGGTGACGCGCCTCGACCGTGCCGCGCGCCCTGAGCGGCGCGCCGCTGCCGTCGAGCCGCAGGTTCGTGGCAAGCGTGCCGCCGGCCACGCCGAAGCGCAGCGGATCGAGCGAGAGCACCCCGTCCGTCATCGTCACGTGCGTATAGAGATCGCTGATCGGCAGGCTGCCCTGCCTGACGATGCGCCGACCCGTGAAGGTCACGTCGGCGTCGATGGCCTTCCAGCGATCCGTATGGAATGCCTCGACCGGCAAGACGCGGCCGGTGGGCTGTTTCACCGCGTCGCCGCGCTTGACCTTGCTCGCCTGGCTGTCCGCGCCGATGATCGGCGCGAGGTCGGAAAACTGCAGCAGGTTCGACACGAGGTCGCCTTTGAGCAACGGTCGCGGCTCGCGCTGGAAATAGGTGAGCGAGCCGTTCAGGTCGCTGCCGCCGACGCGGCCCGTGAAGTGGTCGTAGCGGAACTCGCTCGCGTGCGGATGGAACGCGCCGATCAGATGGCCTTCGGTCGCGAACGGCGGCGTCTCGGGCAGCGTCACGCCGGTCAGGCCGTAGAGATGGGCCATGCTGACGCCCTGCAGCCAGAGCCGCAAGTCGATTGCCGCCAGATGGGCGGGGTCGGTCAGCGTGCCGACCAGCGCGACGTGCATGTCGCCGGCCCGCACGTCCGCCTGTACCGGAAACGGCCGGCTCGCGTCCTGCAGCGCGAGCACGCCGCCGAGCCGGCCGCTGCCCGATACCGGCGTGCGGTTGTAGGTGCCCTTCAGCGTCCAGCCGATCGAGTAGAGCGGCGCGGCGGGACGGACGGCTCCGGCCACGCTTGCCGCCGATGCCGTGGCGGACGCGGCGCGGGCGCCGGATGCGGCGGAAGCTTCTGCCGAAGACGACGCGTTCGCCGCCGAAGCACCCGAAGCCCCGGAAGCAGCCGTGGCGGCCGAGGCCGAAGCCGCCTCGGAAGCCTCGACTGCGTTCGCCTGGCGAGCGAGCCGGTCGGCGCCGCTGCGGCCGACCACCTGCGCCGAGCCGCTGCGCGAGGCGTTTTCCTGCTGCTGCATCACCTCGCCGATCGGAATGGCCTGGCCCAGCGTATCGAGCGTCAACTGCACGTCCGTGTGGGCCTGCGCATCGTCGTAGCCGATGCTGCCCTTCGCGAAAGCGATGTCGTGCAGATCGAGCCGCCAGATCGAGGGCCCGCTCGAGCTGGGCGTCGGGAACGTCCAGTTGTTGCGTCCGTCCGCGAGCCGCTCGAGATCGACGGACGGATTGACGAGGTCGATGGCCGGAATCGCGATCTCGTGCGCGAGCAACGGCAGCACCTCGACTTCGAAATCGATTTCGTCGAGCCCCGCGAAGCGCGGCTGCTTCGCCCAGCCGGGATTGGCCACGACGATCCGGGTCGCCGAAAAGCGCGGCCACGGCACCCATGCGCGCCAGCCCGTCTCGCCGACCGGACGACGCCAGTCGATCTTCAGGTCGCCCTCGATCGCGAACGGCCGCCCGATGGCCACGCTCACCTTGTCGTCGACCCAGGGCTTTGCACGGTTCCAGTCGAACGTCAGGGCAAACACAACGATCGCCGCGATCAGGACAACGACGATCGAGACAAACCACGCGACGCTCTTGCCGACGATTCGGCCGATACGGCGCGCTTGAGGACGTTGGGACGTCATGCAGGCTCCGTTGTTTTTCTTCGCTCTTACGACTGCAGTTGACCGCAGTTTACGTGCCCGATTCGGGCCGCGCCGCCATCGTACACCGCGATGCGCTGCGCGGTGCGGCCCTGGTCGTTCCCGGCCTGCGCCGCCGGCCTCGCCGTCGGGTCCGCGAAACGAACCACGAACCGTGAACGACGAACCGCCCCGAGCCCGAACGGACGACTGGGCCAGTCCCCTCTCGCGTCGAAGGCCTAAGCCGATCTCGCCTTCAACCGGGCGGACATGTCGCCTTAGTGAACGACGAGGCGGTCAGCGTCAAACCCGGTCTCCCACTGTGCGATCGGACTCGACGCCACTCGCCCGCCGGAGCGTCGATCCTCTCTCATCTGGGCGATCCCTCTACCCGCGCCGCGCGTTCGCGCCGTCCAAAACGCTCGCCGTTATCGATCGTCCCGGCAAACCTTTCGGCAACCCGTCGTACCGGGATGCCGCTCCGGCCCGAGCACGCCTGAGGCTACAATAGCCGGATTTTTCCCGCGCCGGCGCGCGCCCTCCCGACCTTCAGCCATGAATCTCGTCATCCAGAGCCCCGAGCCGCTTGCCTTTGCCCATCACAAGCCGCTCGCGGCCCTCGCGCGCGGTAGCCGCGTCACGGCCGTCGACGCGCACGCCATCCGCATCGAGGACGCCGATCCCGCGCAACGCCGCGACCTCGACGCCTATTGCGGCACGCACCGGCTCGACTACGGGTTCGTCGAGGCCGGGCGCACGCTGGCCGACTTCGGGCTCGTGGTCATGGACATGGACTCGACGCTCATCACGATCGAGTGCATCGACGAGATCGCCGATTTCTGCGGGGTAAAACCGCAGGTCGCGGCCATTACCGAGGCGTCGATGCGCGGCGAGATCCGGGACTTCAACGAGAGCCTGGCCCGCCGCGTGGCGCTGCTCAAGGGGCTCGACGCGCAAACGCTCGAACGCGTCTACGAAGAGCGGCTCCAGCTTTCGCCGGGCGCGACGCAGATGCTCGCGGGCGCGAAGGCGGCCGGGCTGAATACGCTGCTGGTGTCGGGCGGATTCACGTTCTTCACCGACCGGCTCAAGGCTCGGCTCGGCCTCGACTACGCGCACGCGAACACGCTCGAGATCGTCGACGGCAAGCTGACCGGCCGCGTGAGCGGCGAGATCGTCGACGCCGACGTGAAGGCGCGCACGCTCGTCGAGACCTGCGCGCGGCTCGGCATCGAGCCGTCCCGCGCGATTGCGCTCGGCGACGGCTCGAACGACCTGAAGATGATGGCCCGGGCCGGCCTTTCGGTCGCGTTCCGCGCGAAGCCCGTCGTGCGCGAAGCCGCGAGCGTCTCGTTCGATTTCGTCGGGCTCGACGGGCTGCTCAGGCTCTTCGGGAACGGCCCGGCGCAGCCGGCCTGACCTCGTGCGCTGGCGACAACGCGACGCTCAACCCAGCGTCGCGAGTGCCCGCTCGATGTCGGCGCGCAAATCGGCCTCGTCCTCGAGACCGATGTAGAAGCGCACGAGCGTGCCGCGATAGGGCCAGCGCGCGGCCGTGCGCATCGCCGGGATGTTGTACGGCATCGCGAGACTGTGCGCGCCGCCCCAACTCCAGCCGAGCGCGAACAGCGCGAGCGACTCGCAGAACCCGTCGATCTGCGCGGCGCTGTAGCGCTCGTCGAACACCACCGAGAACAGGCCGCCCGCCCCGCTGAAGTCGCGCACGAAGAACGCATGCCCTGCGCAGTCGGGCAACGCGGGATGCAGCACGGCCGCGATTTCGGGCCGCGTTTTCAGCCACTTCGCGATGGCGAGCGCGCTGCGGTCGTGCGTCTCGAAGCGCGCCTTCATGCTGGCCAGGCTGCGCAGCACGAGCGAGCAGTCGTCCGCAGACACGCCCACGCCCATGCGCATGCGCGCGAGCTTGAGCTTCAGGTGCAGTTCCTGCTCGCGCGTGACGACGGCGCCCATCAGCACGTCGCTGCCGCCCGACTGGTATTTCGTCAGCGCCTGCACCGAAATGTCGAGGCCGTGCTCGAACGGCCGGAACGCGAGCCCGGCCGACCAGGTGTTGTCGATGGCCGTGACGACGTTGCGCGCGCGCGCGGCGGCCGCGATCGCGCGCACGTCGGGCACTTCCATCGTCACCGAGCCCGGCGCCTCCAGCCAGATCAGCCTCGTTTCCGGGCGGATCAGTTCCGCGATGCCCTCGCCGATCATCGGATCGTAGTAGCGCACGCTCAGGCCGAAGTCGCGCGCGAGCCAGTCGCCGTGCTCGCGGTTGGGCGAGTAGACGTTATCGGGAATCAGCACGTCGTCGCCCGCCTTGAGCAGACCGAAATAGACGTTCGAAATGGCCGCCAGCCCCGACGGATACAGCAGCGCCTGCTCCCCGCCCTCTATCGCCGCGAGCCGCTGCGCAAGCGCGGCTGAGGTCGGCGTGGCGTGCAGCCCGTAGCGCCATTGCGCGTCGTTGCGCCAGTCGAGCGCGTGCACGGATGCGACGTCGGGAAACACCACGGTCGAGGCCCGCGCGACGGGCACCGAGAACGATTCGAAGCCGGGCGCGAGGTCGTCCTGCGGATGCACGATGCGCGTCTGCAATGCGCGGCTGGGGTCGGATTTATGGTTCATGTCGAAAGAGGAGCGAGGAAAACGCTGATCGGAGCGGCGCGTGCGGGGCGCCGCCGCGCACCTGGAAGCATAACCGGAGCCGTGGCAGGCCGGGCGGCCCAACCGCGAATCAGTCGTCCGTGGTCAGATTGCCGACGCCGCCGACCGGGTGCGGGCCGGGCGGCACTGGATTGGCAGGCGGACTCGCGGCGGGTGGATCGACGGGCGCGACCGCACGGGGAGCCGCATCGGCCGGCGACGCTTGCCCGTCCGTCGCGGGTACGGCCGCGCCGGGCGCCACAGCATCCGGCGGCACCGGCCCGCCTGCCGCGGGCACGGGCGTACCGGCCGCGAGCGGGTGCAAATCGAACGGCTGCGGATCGGAGTCGTCCACGTTCATCCGGTCGCCCGACAGCGAGCCGTCGGCCGCGAACGTGCCGACCCAGTTGCCGGCGATGTTCGTGCCGTCGTCCGATTCCTCGGCCTCGAGCGTGTCGCCCTCGCGATCGCCGGCGATCAGGACAACCTCGCCGGTATCGACGAACTGGTATTCGCCGCGCAGGCCGCCGGGATCGCCAGCTTGCGTCTGCGGGCCGAGGCGCAGCACGATCCGGCGCTTGCCGAGCGTGCCGGCATAGCGCGGGAAATGCGCGAATTCGGGGTTCGGTTCGAGCCGCTGGCGCACCGGCTGCGCAGGTTGAGTGCTCTGCGCCCCCTGCTGGGCGAACGCGACCGGCGGCACGGCAAGCGCCGAGACAGCGAACACGACCGCACGGACATGCCGTATCGACATCGACGTCTTCCTCTCCTGCTTTCAGTTTTCCTGTTTCGTTGCCGCTCCGGCGCCCACGGCATTCGCGAGTGCCCGCTCGACCGCGTCGCGCCGCGGAATCGGCGCGACCGCGCCATAGCCTTGCGTCGACAGCGCAGCGGCGACGTTCGCATAGCGCGCGGCAGCGAACGGCGTGTCGCCCGCGACGAGCCGGGCGACGAAGGCGCCGCCGAAGCAGTCGCCGGCGCCGGTCGCGTCGACGGTCGGCACCGCGTGGCCGGGCACGAGATGCCGTGTCCCGGGCGTCGCGACGTACACGCCCTCGCGGCCGAGCTTGAGCGCCACGACCGTTGCGCCCTGCGCGAGCAGAAAGTCGACGATGGCGTCGCGATCGGTCAGTCCCGTCAGGGCCGTGACGTCGTCCCAGCTCGGCAGGCAGATGTCGGTCCGACGCAGCACGTCGAGCATGACGGCACGGGCGCGCGCGAGCGGCCAGAGCTTGAGCCGCAGGTTCGTATCGAAGCTCACGCGCACGCCGTTCGCGCGGGCGTGTTCGAGCGCGGCCAGCCCCGCGTCGCACGCGCGCTCGCCAATGGCGACGCTGACGCCCGACAGATGCAGCACGTCCGCCGAGGCGATCGTCGCGAGCGGCAGATGCGCGCTCGCGTAGCGGCTCGCGGCCGAACCCGCGCGCAGGTAATCGAACACGTGGCCCTGCGGGCCGTGCGAGACGAAATACACGCCGGTCGGCGCCTCGGGATCGATCCGCACGCATGCGGTATCGATGCCCTCGCGCGCCCACAGGTCGAGCAGCAGTTGGCCGAAACGGTCGCCGCCGACGGCCGAGACGAAGCCCGTGCGTACGCCCTGGCGCGCGGCCGCGACGCAGAAATTCGAGGTGTCGCCGCCGAACCCCTGCAGATACTCGGGCTTGGCCGCCGACACCTGATTGAACTCGACCATCGCCTCGCCGAACGCGAGCACCCGCGCTGCGGGCGAGAGCGCCTTCGAATCGCCGCGCTGCGACGGCGTGCTCAAACCTCGCCCCAGAGGTCGTGACCGTCCGCGCCGGTAATCTTCACCGACACGAAGTCGCCGACCTTGTAGCGCTTCGACGCCTTCGTGGCCGGCGCGACATAGACGACGCCGTCGATTTCCGGCGCGTCCGCCGCCGTGCGGCCGATCCCGCCGTCCTCGTTGATCTCGTCGACGAGCACCTTGAGCGTCTTGCCGACCTTGCGGCCGATCCGCTTCGCCGACACCGCTTCGGCCACTTCCATGAAGCGCGCGCGGCGCGCCTCGCGCACTTCGTCGGGCAGCGCGCCGTCGAGCTCGTTGGCGCTCGCGCCTTCGACCGGCGAATAGGCGAAGCAGCCCACGCGGTCGAGCTCCGCTTCGCGGATGAAGTCGAGCAGCGTCTCGAACTGCGCCTCGGTTTCGCCCGGAAAGCCCGCGATGAACGTGCTGCGGATCGTCAGGTCCGGACACGCGGCCCGCCATGCCTGCACGCGTTCGAGCACTTTCTCCGCGTTGGCCGGCCGCTTCATCCGCCGCAGCACCTCGGGATGCGCGTGCTGGAACGGCACGTCGAGATACGGCAGCACGTGGCCCCTGAACGGGCCGTCGGCCATCATCGGAACGATCTCGTCGACGTGCGGATACGGGTAGACGTAATGCAGGCGTACCCAGGCACCGTACTGGGCCGCGAGTTCGCCGAGCGCGCCGACGAGTTCGGTCATGCGCGTCTTCAGCGGCCGGCCGTTCCAGAAGCCGATGCGGAACTTCACGTCGACGCCGTAGGCGCTCGTGTCCTGCGAAATGACGAGCAGTTCCTTCACGCCGGACTTGAAGAGATTTTCGGCCTCGAGCATCACCTCGGCGACCGGACGCGACACGAGATCGCCGCGCATCGACGGAATGATGCAGAACGTGCAGCGATGATTGCAGCCTTCGGAAATCTTCAGATAGGCGTAGTGGCGCGGCGTCAGCTTCACGCCGGCGGCCGGCACGAGATCGATGAACGGATCGTGCGGCTTCGGCAGATGGCTGTGCACGGCCTGCATGACTTCGCCGACTGCGTGCGGGCCCGTCACGGCGAGTACCTTCGGATGCACGTCTTCGATGAGCCCCGTGCCGCTCGCGCTCTTCTTCGCGCCGAGACAGCCCGTCACAATCACCTTGCCGTTCTCGTTCAGCGCCTCGCCGATGGCGTCGAGACTTTCCTGCACCGCCTCGTCGATGAAGCCGCAGGTGTTGACCACGACGAGGTCCGCCCCGTCGTAGGTGCCGGAGATTTCGTACCCCTCGGCGCGTAGCTGCGTGATGATCTGCTCGGAATCGACCAGGGCCTTCGGGCAGCCGAGGGAAATCATGCCTATACGAGGCGCGCCTTTCATGCGATGACCTCGGGGTTACTTTGAGCGGCCCTCGGGCAACCGGGGGAAACTATGCCTACGCTGTACGACCTGGACATGGATGAGCCGGAGAAATTCGGTAAAAGCGTGAGTTTACAGCGATTTGGGTTCGGGCGACCCGGGAAAGGTGGGACGTCGGGGCGGGTCCGTGGTCAGACCGGCGCGGGCCGCGAGCAGCCCGCGCCGGAGCACGAAGCCAGGCGGTCGAAAAATCCGGGGGCGGTTTTAACCGGATAGATTGGCTGCAGCTATACAGAACAAATTTGGGACTCTATGGTTGGCGTAAATGTAAGGGATTATCTCTTTCATTGGCCGGGCGACAACAAGGCAACGGAACGAAAGAAAGCATTTAACGGGCCGACTTGCTCCTGCAAATAACCAGCCTGCTTATCTGTGGATTGCCCTATGCCGCTCGCATGCGACGGAAATATAAATGCCCCCGCGCCATCAGGGCTCCATAGACCTTTCCCTGCCGATCCGAAAAACATAAAACGACCAACATGATGAAAAGACCGACTTCGCTCAGTATTACCGGATGGTTTCTTATTGTCAGTTGTGCAATTAATTTCCTGAATCTGCATACCTTGCTACACAACCCCATTTCGCCAGAACTATCCAGGCTATCGCTATTGCCGTTATGGGCAACGGTCGCGATCGAGATCGTCACTTCGTTGCTGAATCTCGTCGTCGGCTTCGGCATACTGAAGGGATATCCGTGGGCACGCAAACTGTACGTCGGCGTAGCCGTGACTGGACTTGTGATTTCCTTCGTTGTCACGCCGGACAAGGCTATGCTGATTCCCGGGCTGGTCATCCTTGCACTGATCAGCTATATCCTGTTCCGCCCTGCTGCCAATGCCTATTTTCGTCGGGCCGCCGGATGAACCTTCTGCGAAAAGTGGTCAGCATGGTGCTGCATGGTCTGGCAAGCCTCTTTGTCTTTTATGGAGAAGTGATCGCTCTCCTGAGCCTGCCCGGTCAAGGCACCAAAGTATGGATGACCAGAATATTTCTGCTCGTTGCAGCGATCATGTTCGGCATTGCCATTGCCATCGGTAATTTTGCGAGCCGGTTCAAGCCAGTCGGGATAGGAATGCTGTGTGCTTCAGCAGCGAATGCCTTCCTGCTGCTCTGCATATTCTCGATGCTTTCGTCTCCTGAAATACTGGACGTGCTAGCCAGGCAAGGCGTGCCGTTCAACCGCTATCTGACTCGCCAGGGAATGCTGGAAAGCGGGGGACTAACGGCAGTCATTGCTGCCTTCGGCTGGATGATCGCAAGGCGCCGGCGCCTATCAGCGTGAATTACCGCTATTTGCCGTCCCTCCCCCAGGATGAGCCGTTTCGCGCGACAACGCCCGGCCGTTTTTCCGGGCGCGGCGTCTTTCAACAGCGCGGCCCGACGATCACCGGCCCGCGACCGAAACGCCCGCCCGCTCGACAACGTGCCGGCACCGCGACGACAGATGCGAGAACGTAACGTACTTGCCCGCCTTCCGATAGCGCTCCTGAAGCGTCTCGAGTGCGGCGATCGCCGAGTGGTCGGCAATGCGACAGTGCCGGCAGTCGATCATCACGCTGCGCGGGTCGTCGCCCGGTCGGAACAGGGCCTGGAAATGCGCCGTCGAAGCGAAAAACAGCGTGCCGTAAAGCGTGTAGGTGCGCGTATCCGCCGTTTCGTCGCTCACGTCGGCCCGAATCTCGCGCGCGTGCTGCCAGGCGAAATTCAACGCCGCGATGACGATGCCGCAGAGCACGGCAACGGCGAGGTCCGTGAACACGGTGATGATCGTGACGGCGATGATCACGAGCGCATCGTTGCGCGGCACCTTGTGCAGCACGCGCAGCGAGGCCCACGAAAAGGTCTGCTGCGCGACGACGAACATCACCCCGACGAGCGCGGCGAGCGGAATCCGCTCGATGAGCGGCGACAGGAACAGGATGTACAGCAGGATCATCACGCCGCTCGTCAGGCCGGAAACGCGACTGCGGCCGCCGGAGCCCAGATTGATCATGGTCTGGCCGATCATCGCGCATCCGCCCATGCCGCCGAACAATCCCGAGACGACGTTGGCCGCGCCGAGCGCCAGGCACTCGGCATTCGGACGGCCGCGCGTTTCCGTGATCTCGTCGGTCAGGTTGAACGTCAGCAGCGTTTCGAGCAAACCGACGGTCGCCATGAGCCCGGCATAGGGCAGCACGATCCGGAGCGTCTCGAAGTCGAGCGGAACGCCCGGCATCCGGAACGAGGGAAACGCGCCGGCGATGTGCGCCATGTCGCCGAGCGTGCGGGTCGGCACATGCGCGAATTCGCTGAGCAGGCCGACGCAGACGATCGCGACGAGCGCCGGCGGCAGGGCCTTCGTCACGCGCGGCAGCAGATAGACGATGAGCATCGTGAGCACGACGAGTCCGCCCATGATCAGCAAGGGCGTGCCGTGCAGCCAGACCTCTCCGGCCGGCGTAGCCTGTTTGAAATGCTCCAACTGGGCCGCCGCGATGATGATTGCAAGGCCGTTGACGAAGCCCAGCATCACCGGATGCGGCACCATGCGGATCAGCTTTCCGAGCCGCAGCAGACCGAACAGCATCATGATCGCACCGCCCAGCACGACGGTCGCGAGCAGGTACTGAACGCCGTGCTGCACGACCAGCGCGACGATGACCACGGCCATCGATCCGGCTGCGCCGGAAATCATGCCCGGGCGCCCGCCGAAGGCAGCCGTCAGCGCGCAGATGATGAATGCGCCGTAGAGCCCCATCAGCGGATTGAGGTGGGCGACGAGCGCAAAGGCGATGCATTCCGGCACGAGGGCGAACGACGACGTGACGCCGGCCAGGATGTTGCCGATCGGTTTCGAGAGCCATTGCTCCCGCGGACACTGGGTTCTCATGGGATGCGACCCGCGGTCGTGGGGCGGGCCTGAAAAACGTAAGGGAAGCGATGAAGAACGGGCGGAAGCCAGCCGCCGGCAGCGGGCGCGCCCGCTGCCGGCGGCTGGAGAGTGTACCCTGGTCCGCGAAGCGGCGTCGCGCCGCGAAAAAATGCGACCCTATCGAACGGGCCGGGTGACGACCTGAAAGGGCAAGATCGGAGCGGCGTACCGGCGAGACGGCGCAGATCGTCGCTATCGCCGGCTCGGCCGCATTGGGTCAGGCAACGAGTCCGCGCACGCCCCATTCGGCATTCAGCACCGCCCCGCTGCTCGAATCCGTGATGAACAGCGTGCTCTTCTGCGGACCGCCGAACGTCACGTTGGTGATCGTGCGTCCCGCGCACGACTCGATCTTCGCGATGCCCTCCCCGTGCGCGTTCAGCACGAACACCGCGCCCAGCGAGGCATGCGCGACGAACAGATTGCCGTCCGCGTCGATCGTCAGTCCGTCGGGGCCGCTCGTGCCGTAGAACTGCGCGAAACGCCCGACCTTGCTCGTGCTGCCGTCCGGCAGCAACGGCAGACGCCAGACCGAGTTGTCGCGCGTCATCGCCACGAACAGCACTTTCTCCTTGCCGTCGAGCACGAGCCCGTTGGGGCTCGGGCCGTTGTCGATCAGGCAGTCGAGCCGTCCGTCTGCGCCGAAGCGGAACACGCGGCCGGTCGGATCGTGCAGGCCCGTCTGGCCCTGGTCGGTGAAATAGATGTCGCCGTTGCGCGCCACGATCAGGTCGTTGACGCCCTTAAACCGCTCGCTGTTGCGGCGCGCGAGCAGCGGCCGGACCCGGCCTTCGGCCGGATCGAGCTTGAGAATGCCGTTCTTGTAATCCGCGATGATCAGGTGGTGCTGCGCATGCCAGGCGAGCCCATTCGGTTCGCCGTCGTACTCGGCCACCACGCTCCATTCCAGCGCGGGCGTGATCCGGAAGATGCGTCCGTGCGGAATGTCGACGATGTACAGGTTGCCCTGCGGATCGAAGCACGGCCCCTCGATGAAGCAGTCGATCGGCTCGCCGCCCTTGTTGGCGCGCGACCATTCGGAAACCACGCCATGCTTGCGCAGCGCGTCGGGCATCGACGCATAGACGGTCGTGCCGATGATTTTCGGGGCAGGCGTCCAGCTCATCGTTCTTCTCCGTCGTAGTGGCGCTCGGCCGCGCCCGTGTATCGGTAGGGCATCTGGCGCGGCATCGGTCCCTTGTTGCGTTCGGCGCGACCGCGCTGCTCCCAGGCGTGAGAGAGAATGCCGACCGCGCGCGACAGGCAGAAGATGCCGCGCGCCAGTTCCGGCGCGAAACCGAGTTCCGCGTAGATGACGGCGGTCGCGCCGTCGATGTTCATCGGGATCGGGCGATCCTTGCGCGCCTTCAGCAGCGCCTCGATGCCGCGCGCGATCGCCGCGTAGCGGCCGGACACGACGCCCGCGGCCACCGCTTCGTCGACCATCGCCAGCAGGCGGCCCGCGCGCGGATCGACGGGATGGAAGCGATGGCCGAAACCCGGCAGATACTTGCCGTGCCCGGCAATGAACGCGTCGACGCAGGTCTCGACGGCCGCTCCGAGCGCGGCGCCCCGCTCCATGGCCTGCTCGATCTGATGGAACAGCTCGACCGACTGCTGCCCCGCGCCGCCGTGCACGTCGTCGAGCGTGTTCAGCGCCGAGGCCATCGCGCCGTTCAACGGCAGCCCGCAGCTCACCGCCATGCGCGAGATCGCGATCGAGGGCGCGTGCGGACCGTGGTCGATGGACGCGACGAGCGCGGCCTCGAGCAGGCGCGCCTCGCCGGTGCCGGGCAGCTCGCCGCGCAGCATCAGCCAGATCATCTGCGGAAAGCTGATCGCGCCGATGAGCTCCTCGATCGGATAGCCGCGCACGCGGATCGAACCCGGATGGATGTCGATGATCGACGTGCTCCAGTAGTCGGCCGCGAGGGCCTGAAAATCCTGTGGGTTGGTCATGGGTGAATGTCCCTCGGTTGTACGGTCTTAGCGGTTGATGTCTTCGAGCGCCCGCCCCTTCGTCGCGGGCCCCATCACGCCGATCAGCAGCATCACGAACACCATGCAGCCGCTGATCATGTAGAAGACCCCGGTCGCGCCGAAGTCCCGCAGGAAGAACGCGACGAGAAAGCCCGAGAAGATCGCGGCCAGCCGGCTCCACGAATAGACGAAGCCGATCGCCCGCGCGCGGATTTCGGTCGGATACAGCTCGGACTGATAGGTCTGGAACGAGTAGGTCATGACCGTCAGCGAGAGGTTCATGCAGAACCCGAACACGATGAGCCCCGCGGAACCGGTCTGCCCCGCGAACAGCAGGCCGAACACCGCGACGGCGCCCGACGATCCGACGAGGCTCCACTTGCGCTCGACCCGGTCGGCGAAGTAGAAGAACACGGCCGGCCCGAGCGGCAGCGCGATCGACATCAGGAACGAGTACTGCAGGCTGTGGACGAGGCCGAAGCCCTTGCTCGCGAGCAGCGACGGGATCCAGTTGCTGAAGCCGTAGAAGCCGATCACCGAAACCGCGTTGAACACCGACATCATGATCGTGCGCTTCAGGTACGGCGCGCGGACGATGTCGACGAAGCGCCGCTCCGTGGTCGGCGCGCGGTGCTCGTTGGGCACCGGCCGCGGCAGCGCGGCGCCGTATTCGCGCTCGACCACGCGCTCGATCTGCTCCGTGACGCGCTGCGCCTCGTCGAGCCGGCCCCGCGCGACGAGCCAGCGCGGGCTTTCCGGAATGCCGAGGCGGATCAGCCAGACGAAAGCCGCGCCGATCGCGCTCGCGAGCACCACGCAGCGCCAGCCGTCGATGCCGAACGGGTGCTGCGGCACGAGCCACCACGACATCAGCGCGACGACGGGCACGGCGCAATACGGCACGATCTGCGTGATGATGAACGCGCGGCCGCGCAGGTCCTTCGGCATCAGCTCGGCGACGTAGGTGTTGATCGTCACCATCTCGACGCCGAGGCCGAGCCCGGCCAGGAGACGAAACAGGTTTACGCCGAGCGCGCTCTGCTGGAACGCCATCGCGATGCTCGCGGCCGTATAGGCCAGCAGCGCGACGACGAAGATCCGGCGCCGGCCGAAGCGGTCGGCGAGAAAACCGAGCCCCATCGTGCCGATGAAGAGGCCGATGAACGTGGCCGCGACGAACGACGCGATGCTGTCCATCGCGAAGATCGACGTCGACGCCTTCGCGAACAGGCCGCTCGCGATGAGGCCCGGCGCGACGTAACCGGTCATGAACAGGTCGTAGAACTCGAAGCAGCCGCCGAGCGACAGCAGAAAGACGATGGTCCAGACGTAGCGCGTGGCCGGCAGGCGGTCGAGGCGCGCGACGATGCTGCGCGCGACCGTCTCGGGATCGGCGTCGCGGCGCACGGCCTGCAACGGACTCGCGTGCCCGGGCGCGACCGGCGCCGCGGGAAACGGTTGTCTCATGAACTCCTCCAGTCGTTGATCGTTGTCGGCGGGCGTCAGATCGCCCCTTCGTCCTTGAGCTTCGCGATCGTCGCCGGATCGAAGCCGAGCCGCTCGAGGCGCGCCTGCGTGTGCTCGGAAAGATGCGGCGCGCGCGTCGCCGGGCGGCCGTCCTGCGTCTCGCCCTTCGCGTCGGCGAAGCGGAAGCCCGCGCGGGTCACGCGCTGCACCGTCTCGCCGTCGGCGAACGCGTGCACGAACTGGCGGCCGGCGATCTGCGGCTGGTCGATCGCGTCCGGCACGCTCAGCACGAGCCCGGCCGGCACGCCGACTTCGGCGAGACGCGCCTCCCAGTTGGCCGCGCTGTCCGCGGCGAGCGCGGCCTCGATCTCGCGCTTCAGCTCGGCCCGGTTCAGCTTGCGGGTGTTGCGGTCGGCGAAGCGCTCGTCCTGCGGCAGGTCCGGGCGGCCGATGGTCTCGCACAGCGCTACGAACTGCCGCGTCTCGTTCGCCGCGATGTTCAGCCTGCCCTCGCCGCACGCGAACGTGCCCGACGGCGCGGCGGTGAAGTTCTCGTTGCCCATCGGCGTCGGCCGAACGCCGGCGTTCAGGTAGTTGGACACCACCCAGCCCATCGTCGCGAGCGTCGCCTCGAGCATCGACACGTCGACGATGCGGCCTTCGCCGGTCCGCTGCGCGGCGAGCACGGCCGCGCAGATCGCGAGCGCCGCGCTCATGCCGCCCACCGTGTCCGAGACGGGATAGCCGACGCGCAGCGGCGCGCTGTCGGCGTCGCCCGTCACGCTCATCGCGCCCGACATGCCCTGGATGATCTGGTCGTAGGCCGGCCGGTGCGCGAGCGGGCCGTCGTTGCCGAAGCCCGAGATCGCGCAGTAGACGAGACGCGGATTGCGTTCGAGCAGCGACGGCGCGCCGAGCCCGAGCCGCTCCATCACGCCCGGGCGGAAGTTCTCGACGAGCACGTCGGCGTCGGCCACGAGCCTGCGCAGGATGTCCTTGCCCGCCTCGTGCTTGAGGTTGAGCGTCATCGACTCCTTGCCCGCGTTGACCGCGACGAACGACGCGCCCATGTTGCGGGCGGACGCCTGCGGATCGGCGCCGAGCCGCCGCGCGAGATCGCCGCCGTCGGGGTTCTCGATCTTGAGAACGTCGGCGCCGAGCAGCGCCAGTTGATAGGTGCAGAACGGCCCCGACAGCACGTTCGACAGGTCCAGCACGCGGATGCCCGAAAGCGGAAGCGAAATCATGGGGAAAGCCGTCCGGATGTTCGATCGTTCTTTCTGACAGAACGATGTTCTGAAATAACGCAGGCCGAATGCTAGTTTGCCAGGCGGCGACGAGGAAATCAGGGCTTACCCGAGTGCCGGCGCGATCGGCATGCGCAAGCCCGGCGGCAGCGGCGAGCAGGCGGATCGGCGGGGCGGGAAACTCGGGAGGAACGGCATGCGCATCGGGGCGATGCGCATGCGTGTCAGGCGGGAAGCGGAAAGGAAAAACGTCGATACGGCCGGCGATACGCGCAACCGGCGAGCCTCACTTACTTTTTCTCCTCGCCCTCGCCGGGCTGCTCGTGCGAGGGATGCGAGGGACTCGCGGGCGGCTTGAACGGGAAGCTGCTGAACATCGACTTCGCCTGGTTGCGCATCTGCTCCTGCATCTGCACGAACATGTTCTTCGATTGCTCGATGTAGCTCGTCATCATGCCCTGCATCATCGGCGCCTGCATGTTCATGAACTGCGACCAGACCTCCGGGTTCATCGCGTTACCTTCGTAAAGGTTCTTCGACTGGTCGGTCAGCTTGGTCTGGATGTCGATGAACGCCTGGATGTTTTTTTCGAGGTAGGTGCCCATCATGCCCTGCATCGCATGCCCGTAGAAGCGGATGATCTGCGAGAGCATCGACGACGAGAACATCGGCAGGCCGCCGCTCTCCTCCTCGAGAATGATCTGCAGCAGGATGCTGCGCGTCAGGTCCTCGCCCGACTTCGCGTCGATGACCTTGAACGCCTCCTGCTCGAGCACGAGCTGCTTCACGTCGCTCAAGGTGATGTAGGTGCTCGTCTCGGTGTCGTACAGCCGACGGTTCGGATACTTCTTGATCAGTCGTTCGGCGTTTTTCTTTGTAGTCGTCATCCTGTTTGCCCTTTTATGCGTCGGTGAAGCAGAAGCGGCCCGCCAGCGTCGCGCCGGCGAACGCCCGCGCGCCCGGTGGGCCGCCACCGTTGCCGACCCGTACGAAACGCCCGCCGCCAGCGCGCGAACGTCCCGCGCGGGTCAGCCCATATGCAATCCGCCGTTGAGCGAAAAATCGGCGCCCGTCGCGAAACCCGACTCGTCGGAGGCGAGCCAGGCCACGATCGAGGCGATTTCCTCCGGCGCGCCGAGACGCCGCACCGGAATGGTCGCGACGATCCGCTCGAGCACGTCCTGGCGGATCGACTTCACCATGTCCGTGCCGATGTAGCCCGGCGACACGGTGTTGACCGTCACGCCCTTCGTGGCCACTTCCTGCGCCAGCGCCATCGTGAAGCCGTGAATGCCGGCCTTCGCCGTCGAGTAGTTCGTCTGCCCGAACTGCCCCTTCTGGCCGTTCACCGACGAGATGTTGATGATGCGCCCCCAGCCGCGCTCGACCATGCCGTCGATGACCTGCTTCGTGACGTTGAAGAGGCTCGTCAGGTTGGTGTCGATGACGGCCGTCCAGTCCTCGTGCGTCATCTTGCGGAACACCACGTCGCGCGTGATGCCAGCGTTGTTCACGAGCACGTCGATCTCGCCCACCTCGGCCTTGACCCGGTCGAACGCCTCGCGCGTCGACTCCCAGTCGCCGACGTTGCCTTCCGAGGCGATGAAATCGAAGCCGAGCGCCTTCTGGTCCTCGAGCCATTTCGTGCGGCGCGGCGAATTCGGTCCGCACCCGGCCACGACCCTGAAGTCCTGCCGGTGCAGACGCTGGCAGATGCTCGTGCCGATGCCGCCCATGCCGCCCGTTACATACGCAATACGTTGTGACATAAACCTGCTCCCTCGTCATTTTCGGGCGGCCCCGGCCGCCGCCCCGACCGCGCCCGCTGTCGCGAGCGCGGCGCTCTCCTCCGTCAGGGCCGCTCGACCGCGAGCGCCACGCCCATCCCCCCGCCGATGCACAGCGAGGCGAGACCGCGCTTCGCGTCGCGCAGCTGCATTTCGTGCAGCAGCGTCACGAGAATCCGGCAGCCCGACGCGCCGATCGGATGACCGATCGCGATCGCGCCGCCGTTCACGTTCACCTTCGAGGTGTCCCAGCCCATCTGCCGATGCACGGCAAGCGCCTGCGCCGCGAATGCCTCGTTGATCTCCATCAGGTCCAGCTCCTGCGGCGTCCAGCCCGCGCGCTCGAGACAGCGCCGCGACGCCGGCACAGGCCCCATGCCCATCACCTTCGGATCGACGCCGGCGTTCGCGTAGGACCTGATCCGCGCGAGCGGCGCCAGGCCGAGCGCGGCGGCCTTGCTCGCCGACATCACGACCACGGCCGCCGCGCCGTCGTTGAGGCCCGACGCGTTCGCGGCCGTCACCGTGCCGTCCTTCTGGAATGCGGGCTTCAGGCTCGCCAGCGACTCGGCCGTCACGCCGTGGCGCACGAATTCGTCGGTCCTGAAGGCGAGCGGCTCGCCCTTTCGCTGCGCAATCTCGACGGGCACGATCTCGGCGTCGAAGCGGCCCGCCTTCTGCGCGGCCTCGGCCTTGTTCTGCGACTGGGCGGCGAACGCGTCCTGCTCCTCGCGCGTAATGCCGTACTCCCGCGCGACGTTCTCGGCCGTGACGCCCATGTGGTACTGGTTGTAGACGTCCCAGAGACCGTCGACGATCATGCTGTCGACGAGCTTCGCGTCGCCCATCCGGAAGCCGTCGCGCGAGCCCGGCAGCACGTGCGGCGCCGCGCTCATGTTTTCCTGCCCGCCCGCGACGACGATCTCCGCGTCGCCCGCAATGATCGCGTTGGCGGCCAGCATCACGGCCTTGAGCCCCGAGCCGCAGACCTTGTTGATCGTCATCGCCGGCACGGCCGCCGGCAGGCCGGCCCGGATCGAGGCCTGGCGCGCCGGATTCTGGCCCGAGCCGGCCGTCAGCACCTGGCCCATCACCACTTCGCTCACCTGCTCCGGCTTCAGGCCCGCGCGCGCCAGCGCGGCGCGAATGGCCACGGCGCCGAGTTCCGGTGCGGCGATTTTCGCAAGCGAGCCGCCGAACTTGCCGACCGCGGTCCGCGCGGCCGATACGATCACGATGTCAGTCATTTCCGGTTCCTTCGGGCCACGCGGCGTCGTGCGAACGCGCGCCCATCGAGTTGATCATCCGTTTGCGCCGTCCCAGGCGAAACGCGTCTTCAGTCGCGCTGCTGCACGTAACGGCCGGGCGCGGGTTCGATTTCGGGAAACGCGGCCGAGCCGGGGTGCACGCGCGGCCTGACCTTGCGGCCCGCGTGCGCATCGAGCCAGCCGGCCCATTCCGGCCACCAGCTACCGGGTTGCTCCTCGGCCTGCGCGAGCCAGTCGTCGGCGCTCCCGGGCCAATGCTTCGCTTCCGCTTTGACGTGCCAGTAGCTGCGTTTGTTCTTCGACGGCGGATTGATCACGCCGGCGACGTGACCCGACGCGCCCAGCACGAACCGGCGCGGCCCGGAGAGGAGCGGCATCGACGCGTAGGCCGTGCGCCACGGCACGATGTGGTCCTCGCGAGAGCCGTAGACGAACGTGGGCACGTCGATGCGCGACAGGTCGACCGGCTCGCCGCAGACCATCAGCGCGTCGGGCTCGCGCAGACGGTTCTCGAGATAGGTGTTGCGCAGATACCAGGCATACATCGGCCCGGGCAGGCTCGTGGAGTCGCTGTTCCAGTAGAGCAGGTCGAACGGCGCCGGCGTGCGGCCCTTCAGGTAGTTGTCGACCACGTAGTTCCAGACGAGATCGTTCGGACGCAGGAACGAGAACGTGTTCGCGAACTCGATGCCGCGCATCACCCCGGGCCGCGCGCCGCCCTGGCCGCCGATGGTCCGCTCGCGCATCTGCACGTGCGCCTCGTCGACGAACACGTCGAGCACGCCCGTGTCGGAAAAATCGAGCATCGCGGTGAGCAGCGTCATCGAGGCCGCCGGATGCTCGCCGCGCGCGGCGGCCACGGCCAGCGCGGTGGCGAGCATCGTGCCGCCGACGCAAAAGCCGAGCGTGTTGATCTGCTCGCGGCCGCTGATGCGGCTCACCGTCTCGATGGCGGTCAGCACACCCTCGTCGATGTAGTCGTCCCAGGTCTTGTGCGCGATCGACGCGTCCGCGTTGCGCCACGACACCATGAACACCTGATGCCCCGAGTCCAGCGCATAGCCGACGAGCGAATTCCCGGGCTGCAGATCGAGGATGTAGAACTTGTTGATGCACGGCGGCACGATCAGAAGCGGCCGCTCGCGGACCGTCGGCGTGCGCGGCCGGTACTGGATCAACTGGAACAGCTCGTTCTCGAACACGACCGCGCCCGGCGTCGTCGCGAGATTACGGCCGACGACGAAGCGCGATTCGTCGGTCTGGGAAATCTTGCCGCGCTGCAGATCGGCCAGCAGATTCCTCACGCCCTGCCGCAGGCTTTCGCCGCGACTGTCGAGCAGGGCCTTCTGGGCTTCGGGATTGAGCGCGAGAAAATTGCTCGGCGACGCGGCGGCCGTCCACTGCTCGACCGCGAAGCGGATGCGCTCGCGGGTTTTCGGATCGATGTCGATGGCGTCGACGAGCTCGCGCAGATAGCGCGCGTTGAGCAGATACCAGGCGGCCGTGAACGCATAGGCCGGCGTGTCCTTCCATTCGCCGGCGCTGAAGCGCCGGTCGGTCAGCGCGGGCCGCCTGGGATCGGACTCGGCGGCCTGCTGCAACAGCGCGGCGGCCTCGCGGGAATACTCGGCCTGGAGTTTCTGCAGCCGCCCGGGATCGATCGCCGCGCCGGGCAGCCCGAACGCGCCCGTCGCAGCGTGTTGTTCATGTTGCCCGTGTCGCCCCTGTCCCGGCACCGCCGACGGAAACGGCGCGAAATGCGCGCCCGCGCCGTTCGCCGCCGCACTCCACGGCCACGCCGATGCCGGCGCGGCGAACGGCGCGATTCCGGCTGTCGGGGATGGGATTTGCTGCGCAGCATTCGCGACGGACTGCCATGCGCGAACCCACGCATCGAACATCTGCTGCATTCCGGCGACATCGCGATACGGCTGCTCGGCTCCCCCGGCCGGAGCGCTCCGGCGCGCGGAAGTCGTGGTGCGTTGTGATGCCGTCATACCTGCTTGAGGCCGATGCGTCCCGGGGAGGGACTGGTTAGAGGCAGGCTTGTCCGCGCAGGGACGCGCCGTTGCTTCGCGTCCGTTGTCACGCCCTGCCCGGTCGGTGAGGAACATTCTTGCTCCCCGCCAGAAGGCATGTCAATGCTTGTCCCCGATTTTGCCGCACCGCGAGATTTTTTTAATTATCGTTTTCCCGATGTAATTTTCGCGTAACGATTCCAGGACGACGAAAACGCGTTCGAACCGGCTTCGCCCGCGCCGTCGGCGGCCTTTTTCGTCCCGCGCCTTATGCCCTGCGGATACGATCGCGACGGCGCACTGCCGTTTCGGCCTCGCGCTGAAAATACTCCCCGACGCCACTGCCGCCGTCCCCGGAAAACGTCGATGCGGCGCAGCAAAAACGCGGCCGGCATCCTGTCACGACGTCAGGGCGCAATCCAGATCAGCGCCGCCATCCGCCCCGTCACGCGATCCCGCCGATACGAATAGAACCGCTCGGGCTGCGTCGCCGTGCAGGCATCGCCGCCGCTGATCCGCCCGATGCCGAGCCGCCGCAACCGCAGCCGCGCCAGCGCCGCGAGATCGGCGAAATACTTGCCCGGCGCGTCGGGACGCGCCGCGAACGCGGCGGCGGTCGCCTCGCGCTCGGCGGCGCCCGCGTGTCCGGCGCCGTCCAGGAATGCCTCGAGGACGTCCGCGCCGACTTCGAACGCCGTCAGACCGATCGCCGGGCCGAGATACGCATGCAGCGCGTCGGCCCCCACGCCCGCGAGCGCCGCGACGCGCGCCGCGGTCCGCTCCACGACGCCGGCCGCGAGCCCGCGCCAGCCTGCGTGGGCCGCGCCGACCGCGCGCCCCTCGCCGTCGCAGAACAGCACGGGCATGCAGTCGGCCACCATCACGACGCAGGCCACGCCGGCGCGATCGGTCACGCTCGCGTCGGCGCGCACGGGCGGCTCGCCGGCCTGCGCGCGCGCAAACACCTCGTGAGCGTCCGCGATGCCCGCGCCATGCACCTGCTCGAGCCACGCGGCCGGCACGCCGGCGAACGCCAGCAGCCGCGCGCGGTTGGCCTCGACGGACGCGGGATCGTCGCCCGAGCGGCGCCCGAGGTTCAGTCCGCCCGGCCGGCCCTCGCCCGACCGCCAGCGGCCGAACGGCGGCTCGCTCACGCCGCCGTTGCGCGTCGTCACGAACGCGCGCACGCGCGGCGAGACGTTCCACGCCGGGTACAGCAGATCGGCCGGCGTCAGTTCAGGCTGGGTCATGCGGGTTCGTCTCCGTCGTCGTATTCGTCATCGTCGCGGCCGTCGTCCCACGTCAGGTCGAACGCCCCGTCATGGCCAGCATCGGCGGCGTCGAAATCGTCGTGGCCGCCGAAGCCGAGCGCCGCGATCAGCGCCGTCATGTCGTCGGGCAAGTCCGCGCGCCACTGCATGGCGCGCTTCGTGCGCGGATGCACGAGGCCGAGCCGCCACGCGTGCAGCGCCTGCCGCGCGAAACCGTCCGGCAACGCCGCCACCGAGCGCTTGCCGCGCGCGCGGCCGTAGACGGGATCGCCGAGCAGCGGATGGCCGGTATGCGCACAATGCACGCGGATCTGGTGCGTGCGCCCCGTCTCCAGATCGCAGTGAATCGCGCTGACCGGCTGGCCCTGCCAGACGGTCGCATCGACGCGACGGAAATGCGTGCGCGCCGGCTTGCCCGCGGCGCCGGCCACGACGGCCATGCGCGTGCGCTCGCGCGAGTCGCGGCCGATCGGCGCGTCGATCGTGCCCTCGTCGGGCATGTTGCCCCAGACGAGCGCGAGGTAGCGGCGCTTGACCGTGCGCGCCTGCAACTGGCGCACAAGATCGGTCTGCGCTTCGAGCGTGCGGGCGACGACCATCAGGCCCGAGGTTTCCTTGTCGAGCCGGTGCACGATGCCCGCGCGCGGCAGCCCCGCCGCCGCGTCGCCGTAGCGGTACAGCAGACCGTTCAGGATCGTCCCGCTCCAGTTGCCGGCCGCGGGATGCACGACGAGGCCCGCCGGCTTGTCGACGACGACGAGCGTGTCGTCCTCGTAGACCACGGCGAGTGGCACGGGCTCGGGCGCGAACGCGAGCTGCTCGGGCAGCAGGTCGGGCTCGAGCTCGATCGTCGCGCCGAGCGCCACCGGCTGGCGCACCCTGGCCGGCGCGCCGTCGACGCGCACGCGCTGCGCCTCGACCCAACCCTGCAGGCGGCTGCGCGAGAACTCGGGAAAGACTTTCGCCAGCACCTTGTCGAGCCGCTCGCCGGCCAGCTCGTCCGGCACCTGCGCGCGCCGCGTTCCGCCGGCGGCGTCCGGCGCCGCGCGCGCGCCGCCGTCCGACGCGTCGGCGGCGAGGTCGTCATCGAGGGCATCGTCCGACGGTGCGTCGCCGGGGGGTGTGCCCAGGCTATAATGCCTGTCGATATTTTGGGCGCCGGCCACGCCGGCACCTGGACGAACTGAACGGGTCATCGAGTCTGAGAGTCCGGGTTACCTGGACCTGAAGCTGAACTGGAAAATGCGAGCCTTGAACACCATCACGAAACTGGCCCAACGTGCGCTGGCCCGAACGAAGACGGGAAGCATGACTGTCGGCAAGCTCCGCGACGCGCTGCGTCTCGTCGCGTGCGGTGCCGCGCTCGCCATGGTGGCCGCGTGCCACGGTCTGCCGCAAAAGACCGACGAAACGGCGACCTGGTCGGGCAACAGATTATATACGGAGGCTCAGGACGCGCTCACGAGCGGCGACTGGACCAAGTGCGCGCAATACTTCCAGGAACTCGAGGGCCGCGACCCGTTCGGCCATTTCGCCCAGCAGGCGCAAATCGACGTCGCCTATTGCCACTGGAAGAACAACGAAAACGACGAAGCCAACGACGCGATCGACCGCTTCATCAAGCTGCACCCGGATCATCCGGACATCGCCTACGCGTACTACCTGAAGGGCATGATCAACTTCAACGACGACCTCGGGTTTCTCGGCCGCTTCTCGGGCCAGGACATGAGCGAACGCGATCCGAAGTCGCTGCGCGAATCGTACGACGCGTTCAAGACCGTCGTCGACAAGTATCCGAACAGCCAGTATGCGCCCGACTCGGCGCAACGGATGCGCTACATCGTGAACGCGCTGGCCTCGCACGAAGTGCACGCGGCCGACTATTACTATCGTCGCGGGGCCTACGTCGCGGCCATCAACCGCGCGCAGCTCGCCATCCAGGACTACCGCAACGCGCCGGCCATCGAGGACGCGCTGCACATCATGATCCTGTCCTACCAGCAGCTCGACCAGCCGAAGCTCGCCAGCGACACGCGCCGCATTCTGGCCTCGACGTTCCCGGACAGCCCGTATATCACCGGCCATCCGCGCCCGGACGCGACGAAACGGCCCTGGTGGCAGTTCTGATCCGATAAGGCTCTCAAGCAAAAACGCCACGGCATGCCGTGGCGTTTTTTATGGCTGGGAGGCCCCGCGCCTGCGCGCTCGGGCACGCTCAATCGCGCTCGAACAGCGCGATCGATTCGACGTGCGACGTATGCGGAAACATGTTGACGACCCCGGCGCCGCGCAGCCGGTAACCGGCCTCGTGGACCAGCAATCCGGCGTCGCGCGCGAGCGTGGCCGGATTGCACGACACGTAGACGATGCGCGCCGGCAACGGCCCGTCGCCGGCCTGCGCGATCTCCGCGAGCGCCTTCGCGACGGCCAGCGCGCCCTCGCGGGGCGGATCGACGAGGAACTTGTCGAACGCGCCGAGCGCGCGCAGATCGTCGGCGCTCACCTCGAACAGGTTGCGGCACGCGAACGAGGTATGGCCGTCCACGCCGTTCGCGCGGGCGTTCTCGAGCGCGCGCGCCGTTAGCGTCTCGCTGCCCTCGATGCCGACCACCTCGCGCGCGAGCCGCGCCAGCGGCAGCGTGAAGTTGCCGATCCCGCAGAACAGGTCGAGCACGCGGTCGCCGGGCCCGGGCGCGAGCAGCCGCAGCGCGCGGGCGACGAGCACACGATTGATCGGGTGATTGACCTGGGTGAAATCGGTCGGCTTGAACGGCATCCGGATGCCGAACTCCGGCAGCGTGTAGTCGAGCGGCGCGTCGGGAGGATAGAACGGCACGACGGTGTCCGGCCCCTTCGGCTGGAGCCAGAACTGCACGCGATGCGCGTCGGCGAAGGTCCGCAGCAGCGCCTCGTCGGCCGCGTCGAGCGGCTCGAGAATGCGCAGCACGAGCGCCGTCACTGTCGAGCCGACGGCCAGTTCGATCTGCGGCAGCCGATCGCGAATCGACAACTGCCCGACGAGCTCGCGCAGCGGCACGAGCAGCGCCGAAACGTGCGGTGGCAGCACTTCGCAGCTCGTCATGTCGGCGACGTAGCTGCTCTTGCGCTCGTGAAAACCGACCAGCACGCCGCCCTTTTTCGGCACGTGGCGCACGGTCAGGCGCGCGCGGTAGCGATAGCCCCACGACGGACCGTGGATCGGCCGGAACATCGTTTCGGCGCGTACCTTCGCAAGATGCGCGAGGTTGTCCTCGAGCACGCGCTGCTTGACGGCGATCTGCGCGCGCACCTCCAGATGCTGCATCGAGCAGCCGCCACAGGTCCCGAAGAACGCGCAGCGCGGATGCGCGCGGGTCACGCTCTCGCGCAGCACGTCGACCACCTGGGCCTGCTCGAAGCTCGGCTTTTTTCGGTAGCTCGAATAGATCACGCGCTCGCCGGGCAAGGCGCCCTCGACGAAGATCACCTTGCCCGGCTCGCCCGTTTCGGTGACGGTACGGCCGACGCCGCGCGCCTCCATGTCGAGCGAATCGATTTCGAGAACCGGGGCGTGACGTTCGGGAGCGACTTGGGACACCAGCGAATTCCTGACTGACAGACGATGAACGGAGACGGCGAAACGCCGCGAAAGGCGAGATTGTAGACGATGTCGCCGCGGCGCCCGCCGACGCGCGGGCGGCCCGTGCCGGATCGCGCCAGGAAACCGCTCAGGCGGAAAACGCCGCCAGATACTCGGCCCAGTGAGGCGCGGGCTCGATCGAGAGGGACTGTTTCACGAGAGCGATTTCGTCCTCGTATTCCTCGGCAGAAAAACCGCCGCGCATCAACTGGAAGCGGCAGTAAAGCAGGTAGGTGTTGACGACGTCGGTTTCGCAGTAGTTGCGGATTTCGTCGATACGCCCCGCCCGGAAGGCCTCCCAGACCTGGCCGCCGTCCATGCCGAGCTTGCCCGGAAAGCCGCAGAGCTTCGCGAGCGCGTCGAGCGGCGCGTTCGCGCGCGCCTGGTACATGGCGAGCAGATCCATCAGGTCGGTATGGCGCGAGTGATAGCGGCTGATGTAATTGTTCCACCTGAAGTCGCGATCGTCCTCGCCGAGATCCCAGTAGCGCGACGCGCGGATGCCGTGAACCAGCCCGCGATAGTGCAGCACGGGCAGATCGAAGCCGCCGCCGTTCCACGACACGAGCTGAGGCGTGTACTTCTCGATGGTGCGGTAGAACGACTGGATCAGCGAAGCCTCGCCGTCGGCGCCCGAACCGAGCGAGCGCACGCGGAACCCGCCGTTGTCGCGGAACACGCACGAGATCGCCGCGACGCGCTGCAGATGATGGGGCAGGAAATCGCTGCCGGTCTTCTCACGCCGGGCGGCGAACGCGTGTTCGGCCACCTCGGCGTCGGTCAGCGTGGCGGGCAGGTCGTCGAGACGGCGAATGCCGTCGACATCGGGAATCGTTTCGATGTCGAATACGAGTACGGGTGTCATGAATTACAGAACGGCGTCCTTGCGCACGCCGTTGGAGGCGAAAAAGCGTTTGAGCCGCACCAGCGCCTCCTGCTGGATCTGCCGCACGCGCTCGCGCGTCAGGCCCATCTCGTCGGCGAGTTCCTCGAGCGTGGCGGGTTCGATGTGGTTCAGGCCGAAACGGCGCTCGATCACGTGCCGGTGCTTGTCCGACAGGCGCGCCAGCCAGGCGCGCGTGAGCGTTTCGAGCTCGCGATGCTGGACCTCGGCGTCGGGCGACTGGCTCTGGTCGTCGGAGAGCAGATCGAGCAGGCTGCTCGCGGGATCGAGGTCGAGCGGCGCGTCGAGCGAGGCCGTGTGCTCGTTGAGGGCGAGGATGTCGGTCACTTCCTCGGTGGTCTTGCCGGTCAGATAGGCGATGTCGTCGATACTGGCGTCGCGCCGCTCGGCCGCCGGACCGGCGTTGAGCGAATTCTTTTCCAGATGGCGCTTCGCGCGCAGCACCTGGTTCAGCTCGCGGATCACGTGGACCGGCAGACGCACCGTGCGCGCCTGGTTCATGATCGCGCGCTCGATGCTCTGGCGAATCCACCAGGTCGCGTAGGTCGAGAAACGGAAGCCGCGCGACGGGTCGAACTTCTCGATGGCGTGCATGAGGCCGAGGTTGCCCTCCTCGATCAGATCGAGCAGCGGCACGCCCCGGTTCAGATAGCCCTTCGCAATGCTGACCACGAGCCGCAGATTGCGTTCGATCATCACCTGCCGCGCCTCGAACTCGCCCTCCCTCGCGAGCCGCGAGTAGCGCTGTTCCTCCTCGACGGTCAGGAGCGGCTTCACGCTGATCCGGTTCAGATAATGCTGGATCGTGTCGGCCGTCAACTCGGCTTGCAACAGCGAGCGAAAATCGTCGGCGTCCGGAATCGTCTCGCCCGAGCCTTCCTCGCGCGAGGCGCCGCCCTCCGCGGCGGCGCCGTCGCGCCCCTCGAAATCGCGACCGCCGTCGAGCTCCGCGAGCCCGTCGTCGTCGCCGGACGCGCCGCCCTCGTCGACCGAAACCGGGCCGGCTGGGCTGTCAGACTCGGTTTTCTGCAGGCGGCGCTTCGATTTCGGCATGGTCGGCTCGCTTATTGCGGCGGCAGATACTTCAACGGATCGACAGGCTTGCCATCACGGCGTACCTCGAAATGCAACATCACGCGGTCCGAGTCCGTGTTGCCCATCTGCGCGATCTGCTGCCCCTTCGTCACCACGTCCCCTTCTTTTACCATCAAAGCCTGGTTGTGTGCATAGGCCGTGAGAAACGTCGCATCATGCTTGATGATAATGAGATTGCCGTATCCGCGCAGCCCATTTCCCGCATAAACCACTCGTCCGTCCGCAGCCGCCCGCACCGGATCGCCCGGTGCCCCGCCGATATTGATGCCCTTGTTCTGCGCATCGTCGAAGCCGTTGAGCACCGGACCGCGGGCCGGCCAGGCGAAATCGATCGAGCCCGGCGCGGCGGCGCCCGTCGTGTCGCTCGCACCGGGCGGTTGCGGCGGAATCATCGTCGCGGTGCTGCCCGGACCGTAGGTCGGCGGCACGGCGGCAGCGGGCGGCGGAACCCCGGCACCCGGCGGCACAGTGGCGCCGGGCGGCGGCGCCATGGCGGTCGGCGGAACCCCGGCGGGCGGCGCGCCCGAGCCCGGCGCTATTGCGCCGGCCGGCGGCGGCGCGCCGAGCGGCGCGCTCTCCACGGCCCCGCCGCCCACCGGCGCCGTCGCGACGCCCGGCGTGTAGGCGGCGCCGTTGGCGCCCGGCGGCACGACACGCAGCAGTTGATCGACCTCGATCTGATTCGGATCCGAGAGATTGTTCCACGCCGCGATGTCGCGATAATTCTGCCCGTTTTCGAGCGCGATCCGATATAGCGTATCGCCTGGCTTGACCCGGTAATAACCCGGAGGGGGCGGGCCGAGCGGCGCGGGCGGCTGAGCCGCCATCGCACCGGGCTGGGTGGAGTAATCGACCACCGGCGCCTGATCCAGCCGCGTCGCACAGGCCGTCAGCAGGGAAAGCACAACCACGCATACGCTACGCTGGGCCACGGTCAGGTCGACGGGGAGGCGGGTTCTTTGCATCGCGCGCAACATACTCATCGGTTTCAGATCACTCCGGATTTTAAGGGGACAAAGAAAACGCGATCAAGCCGCGACTCCCGCCACTGCGCGGGCCCGGTGCGTTCGACGAGCGTAAGCACCTGCGAGGCCTCGCCGGGCGTGCCCTGCTCCGCCACCGGCGCGACCAGCCGGCCGCCGATGGCGAGCTGCTCAAGCAGCGCCTGCGGCACGTCGAGCCCCGCAGCCGCGATCACGATCGCGTCGAACGGCGCCGCCGGCGGCAGGCCGAGCCGCCCGTCGCCATAGTGGAGCCGGATGTTCGGAATGCGCAGGGGGCGCAGGTTCGTCTTGGCCCTCTCGTATAACGGCTTGATGCGCTCAATCGAATACACGTCGCGCGCGATCCGGCTCAGCACCGCGGCCTGATAGCCGCAGCCCGTGCCGATTTCCAGCACGCGGTCGAGGTCGCGGCCCGCGCCGGCGAGTTCGAGCATGCGCGCCACCACCGAGGGCTTCGAGATCGTCTGATGATGGCCGATCGGCAGGGCGGCATCTTCGTAGGCCTGGGCGGCGAGCCCCGGATCGACGAACATGTGGCGCGGCACGCCCGCGAGCGCCTGCAGCACGCGCGGGTCGGTTACGCCGTTCGCGCGCAGGCGTTCGACCATGCGCTCGCGCACCCGTTCCGAAGTCAGCGCGA
This sequence comes from Burkholderia sp. WAC0059, assembly GCF_002870125.1. Classification (GTDB taxonomy): domain Bacteria; phylum Pseudomonadota; class Gammaproteobacteria; order Burkholderiales; family Burkholderiaceae; genus Paraburkholderia. Next base: position 192,291 of record NZ_PNEO01000003.1, on the reverse strand, counting down.
GCGCCCCGTTCAGCGCGACGGCGGGCGCGCCGCCGACGGACGGCAGACTCGCGCGCGGGAGGGCGGCGGCGAGAGGAAAATCGGGGCGCCGGGCCGGCGGCTTGCCGGCCGGCCCGGCCGCATGTCGCGCCGGGCCGGTCGCGGCAACGGCTTTCGGTCCGCCCGCGACCTTCGTGATGCCGGCCGGCGCGGCGGACGACGCGCGGGCCGGCACCGCCGCCGTCGCGGTGCCCCCCGCCGCCGTCGCGGACTTGTGGCGCGCGGCGCCGACGGCGCCCTTGCCCGTGCCGGGCTGAGACACGCGTGCCTCGCCGGGCCGCTCGTCGCGCCGGCGCGGCTCGCGCTCGAGATCCGCGAGACCCAGCGGAAAACGCTTCGGACGCGCGCCGCTGGTCATGAAGCGCCGCCGCCGGCACGCGCCCATTCGCGCGTGGCCGACAGCATCTGCGTGTGAGTGAGGTCGAGCTGCAGCGGCGTGATCGACACGTGCCCCTGCGAGACCGCGTGGAAATCCGTCCCGTCGCTCGCGTCGCGCGCGCCTCCCGACGGACCGATCCAGTAGATCGGCTCGCCGCGCGGGTTGGTCTGCCGGATCACGGGCTGCGACGGATGACGCTTGCCGAGACGCGTCACGCGCCACTCGCCCATCTCGTCGTAAGGCAGGTTCGGAATGTTGACGTTCAGGAGCGGATGCCCGGGCAACGGATGCGCGATGTAGTGCGCGACGATCTCGGCCGCCACGCGCGCGGCGGCGTCGAGGTGGACCCAGTCCTTGTCGACGAGCGAGAAGGCGATCGCCGGCACGCCGAACATGATGCCTTCGGTCGCGGCCGCGACGGTGCCCGAATACAGCGTGTCCTCGCCCATGTTCTGTCCGTTGTTGATGCCGGAGACGACGAGGTCGGGCATCTCGTCGAACATGCCCGTCAGGGCGATGTGCACCGAATCGGTCGGCGTGCCGTTCACGTAATGGAATCCGTTCGCCGAGCGCAGGACCGACAGCGGACGCCACAGCGTGAGCGAATTCGACGCGCCGCTGCAGTTTTGCTCGGGCGCCATCACCGTGACCTCGGCGAACGGCCTGAGCGCGTCGTGAAGCGCGCTCAGGCCGGGCGCGAGATAGCCGTCGTCGTTGCTGATCAGGATTCGCATCAGCGGATTGTAACCGAGGAAAGATGGCACGCGAACGACGTGCGAGCGCCCCGGAACGGGGCCCGCCGGGGCGGCGTCCGGCGAACGTCTGAGGCGGTATCGGAAGCGGTGCCGGCGGCTAGAGCGAGCGCCGGTCGAGCATCGCGCGCGCGATCGTGCCGGCGTCGACGTATTCGAGCTCGCCGCCCACCGGCACGCCGCGGGCGAGCCGCGTCACCGCGAGGCCGCGCGCCTTGAGCGTCTGACCGAGATAGTGCGCGGTCGCCTCGCCCTCGTTCGTGAAGTTGGTGGCCAGCACGACCTCCTTCACGACGCCGTCGGTAGCGCGCTTCACGAGGCGATCGAAGTGGATCTCCTTCGGACCGATGCCGTCGAGCGGGCTCAGCCGCCCCATCAGCACGAAATACAGCCCGCGATAGGTCATCGTCTGCTCGAGCATGATCTGGTCGGCCGGCGTCTCGACCACGCACAGCAGCGTGGGGTCGCGCGTCTCGTCGAGGCAGACCTCGCAGATCGACGCCTCGGTGAAGGTATTGCACTTCTCGCAGTGCTGCAGATTACCGGTCGCGAACAGCAACGCGCGGCCGAGCTTTTCGGCGCCCTCGCGATCGTGCTGCATCAGATGATAGGCCATGCGTTGCGCCGACTTCGGCCCGACGCCGGGCAGCGCGCGCAGCGCTTCGACAAGGGCCGCCAGGGCGGAAGGCTGTTTCATGCGGAGTCGGCGTGGCAAGTCGGCGGAGGAAAAATGCGGCGTTCGTCCGGCAGGCGAAGCGCGCCTGCCATGGGCGCCAGGCGGCGTTCGTCCGCCCGGGAAGGCCTCGTGCCGGAACGCTCAGAACGGCAGCTTGAAGCCCGGCGGCAGCGGCAGGCCCGCCGTCATGCCGCCCATCTTTTCCTGGCTCGTCGCCTCGGCCTTGCGGATCGCGTCGTTGAACGCCGCCGCGACGAGGTCTTCGAGCATGTCCTTGTCGTCCGCGAGCAGGCTCGGATCGATCGAGACGCGGCGCACGTCGTTGCGGCAGGTCATCGTCACCGTGACAAGCCCCGCGCCGGACTGCCCCTCCACCTCGATCTCGGCGAGTTGCTCCTGCATCTTCTTCATGTTTTCCTGCATCTGCTGGGCCTGCTTCATCAGCCCGGCAAGTTGGCCTTTCATCATCGTCATGCTCCTTCAGGATCGGGTGGAATTCGGGACATACGCCCCGTCGGTGCGGGGACGCGCGGTTATTTTCGATTCAATGGACGGTCTGCGTGCCGCCGGGCCCCGCATCGGACGCGAGCGGCCGGACCGAACCCGGCACGATGCTCGCGCCGAAGTCGCGGATCAGCGCCTGGACGAACGGATCGCCGCCGATCTCGCGCTCGGCCTCGCGCTGACGCTCGGCCCGCGCAGCCGCATCGAGCACGGCGGCCGTGCGCCGCGCGGGACCGACCGTGACCTGCACGTCGAGCGGCCTGCCGAGCTTCCCGGCCAGCGCGGCCTTGAGCTTCGCCACCTGGGAAGCTTCGGCGTATTGCGGCACGGGCACGTTGAGCCGCAGCGTCTCGCCGTCGAGCGCGGTCAGCTCGCTGTTGAACGCGAGCTGATACGCAATGCCCTTGAGCGGCAGATCGGCCGCCAATTCGGGCCAGTCGCCGGCAAAGCCGAGCGCGTCGAGCGCGATGCCGGGCGGCAACTGGCTCACGTCGACGACCTCGACCGGCGGCTCCGCCGCCGCGCCGCGTCGCGGCGACTCGCCGGGATCGTGATCGAACACGGGCACGAAGCCGTCGTCGGGCGGTGCGAACCAGGCGTCGTCGGCCGTCGCCGGCACGTAGTCGTCGGGCGGCGGCGCGTCGTCCCAGGGCGGAACGGCTTCCGCCCTATTCGCTCCGCCCGCCTGCCGGGCCGCGCCGTTGCGCGCTTCGACGCCGGCCCGCGCGCCTTGCGACGCGACGCGACGCGACGGGTCCGGCGTCGGCACGACGACGGCGGCGCGCGGCGCGGCCGGCTTTGACGGAGCCGCCGGCACGACGTGCGCCCCGCGACCGGACGAAATCTTCATGCCGGCGTTGCGCAGCACGTCGAGCGCCGCGCTGGCGCCGCCGCCTCGACGTTGCGCGGCATCGGGCGCCGTCGCTACGGCGTTTTCGCCGGGTGCCGGCAATACGGCTTTTTCGGTCTCCTCTTTTGCCGGCAGCGCCTGCGGCCCCTGGCTATCGACGGTGGAGACCTCGACGACATTCGCCGCCTTGTCTTCAGGCAGCGTGGCAACGGAGTTCGAGGAAGCAGACTCGACGGATACCGGCTGAGGCGCCGGCACGTCCGTCGCCTCCGGCACAGAAGAAGACGGTTCGTCCGCAGTCTTGCCAACGACGGGAGATTCTGTCGTGCCGGCAAGCCCCTCCGCGGACGGAACCACCGGCTTCGGCTGCACCGCCACGCCGGCCGCCGCCGCGCTTGCCGCTCCCTGCCCCGCCGTCATCGCCGGCGCCGGCGAACGGCCGCCCGTGCCCGTCGCCTGAGCCGGCTTCGAAACCGGCCCGCTACCGCTGCCGCCTCCCGCCGAGGCGGAAGGCTCGAACGCCAGCATGCGCAGCAACGTCATCGTGAACCCGGCGTACTCGTCGGGCGCCAGCCCCAGTTCGCTACGTCCGAGCGTCGCGATCTGATAGAAAAGCTGCACCTGCTGCGGATCGATCCCCTGCGCGAACCGGCGCAGGTCACCCGCTTCCGGCCATTCGTCGAGTACCGACGACGGCGAGAACTGCGCCCAGGCGATGCGATGGAACAGGCTCGCCAGATCCTGCAGGGCCGTGGAAAACGACAGGCTGCGCAGCGCCATCTCGTCGGCGATCGCCAGCACCGCCGGACCGTCGCCGGCCACGAGCGCGTCGATGAGCCGGATCAGATAGCTCTGGTCGAGCGCGCCGAGCATGCCACGCACGGCCTCCTCGCTGACCTGGTTCGCCGAATAGGCGATCGCCTGGTCGGTCAGCGAAAGCGCATCGCGCATCGAGCCGTCCGCCGCGCGCGCGAGCAGCCGCAGCGCCTGCGGCTCGAACGCGACCTGCTCCTCGCCGAGGATGCGTTCCAGATGCGACACGATGTGTCCCGCCGGCATCTGTTTCAGGTTGAACTGCAGGCAGCGCGAAAGCACCGTCACCGGAATTTTCTGGGGATCGGTAGTCGCAAGAATGAACTTGACGTGCTGCGGCGGCTCCTCGAGCGTCTTCAGCATCGCGTTGAACGCGTGGTTCGTGAGCATGTGCACTTCGTCGATCATGTAGACCTTGAAGCGCGCATCCACCGGCGCATAGACGGCGCGCTCGAGTAGCGCGGCCATCTCGTCGACGCCGCGGTTGCTCGCCGCGTCCATCTCGACGTAGTCGACGAAACGCCCTTCGTCGATTTCCCGGCAGGCCCGGCATACGCCGCACGGCGTCGAGCTCACGCCGGTCTCGCAGTTGAGCGCCTTCGCGAAGATCCGCGACAGCGTGGTCTTGCCGACGCCGCGCGTACCCGTGAACAGATACGCGTGATGCAGACGCCCGCCGTCGAGCGCATGCGTGAGCGCGCGCACCACGTGCTCCTGTCCGACGAGCGAAGCGAAATCCTTCGGCCGCCACTTGCGTGCGAGAACTTGATAGGTCATCCGGAAATTGTATCAGCATCGTCCGGTCGAAAAACCGGATCGACGGCGGGCGAAGCGGGCAACAACCGGAGCACGGTGCCGCCCTGCCGGAAGAGCGAGCGATTCGAGCAGCAGTCCAGGCAGTCCGGCCGTTTATTTTCCTGTTACGGCCAATGTAAAAACTTCGCCCCGAAGGCCGTCTTTTCGCAGCCGACCTCCGCACAAAACCTGTTCCCGCCCATTATTAGCAGACCAATTCAGATATTGACGGAGCGCGCTCATGGGCAACAATCCCGTTTCTTCCCGATATACCAACCACGGCAACGGCAACGAATATGCCTCGGATGAATACCTGCGGCATCATGAAATCGGATCGGGCCGGGCCCAGTCCGACCAGAACCATCGCCCGGTACAAAATCAGAATATTCCGAACAACACGCGCCTGCGCTCGGGGGATAACCGCCAGATCAGCCAACAGTTGCAGGGTATTTCTCCGTACACGTCGACTTCTACCAGTTATCAGCACCGCAGCGGTAGCAAACGGATCCCGACCCAAGTCAATTCGCCCCAAGGAGTCTCCAAGGCGACTTTTACATGGGGGCAACCCGGCATCGAGGCAACGCAAAGCACGCTCAAAAACGACAAGCGGCGTTCTGCCGTTGAAAACGGCCATATCACGCGAGGCACATTCCAGGCCGATCCAAACGGCAAATTAAATCACCTGGAGAATGTTCATTTCGTCAGAAAACGATAAGAACGCTATCGGCGGATTGGGGATTTTTAAAGTCGGCGTGCGGCATGTAGCCAGCGACTGCCCGGGAATGGAAAGACGGTGAGGAAGGAAGGTGACGAGCCTGACCCTCGGCACTGGCGGAAAACGGCTGTGGCTGCTTCGTTCCCGACCTGACCAGGTTGACCGCGCCTCCATGCGAGGAGGCCCGTCACGGTGCATTCTAACATCGCTCGCGCGGCAATGCGACCGCTACCTCAGCCCGCAAACGAAAATCGCGCCGATCCGTATCTTCGAAACGCCTCGAAACGGTTCGCGCCGGCCACGGGATCGATGCCGGTTCATCGGCCAACACGCCCGCCCGATCGGCCCGTTCGCACAAAACCCTGCTGCCGGCAGGCCTGCTATCGCCTGCCGGCAACGCATAGCGATTTAGGCTACACTGGCGCTGAGAATAAAGGACTGTCCCGGGGGCCTGACCATTCGTCCCGGCACAGCCGCGGAACATCTTTTTTATCGGATGCGTTCGCAGTGCCGCCAGCCCCACGGCGGCCCGGATATTTTTTTAGTTTTAGTGTATCGTGGCGGGCAATTCAGTCAGCCTCGATGCAAAGAGGTATTCACACAATGAGCGAACAAATCAAGCATATCAGCGACGCGTCGTTCGAGCAGGACGTCGTGAAATCCGACAAGCCCGTGCTGCTCGACTTCTGGGCCGAATGGTGCGGCCCGTGCAAGATGATCGCGCCGATTCTCGACGAAGTGGCGAAGGACTACAGTGACCGTCTGCAGATCGCGAAGATCAACGTGGACGAGCATCAGTCGATTCCGGTCAAGTTCGGCGTGCGCGGCATCCCCACGCTGATCCTGTTCAAGAACGGCGCCGTGGCCGCGCAAAAGGTCGGCGCGCTTTCCAAATCGCAACTGACCGCGTTCCTCGACAGCCATCTGTAAAGCGATGCTGCGCCCGCTTCCGGAGCGTGTTGTCGGCTGACAACACGCTCCGCGAAAACACGCGAGCCACGGCGGCGGTCCGCCGCGTGTGCTATGCTAGAATTCATAAAGCGTCGGACAGACGCATAAAGCCTTTCGAGCGGTTCCGCTCACTTCTCCTCCCAGATTTCATTCGTCGCACTCCTCCCCGGCGGGTTCTCCGTATGCATTTATCCGAGCTTAAGTCTCTGCACGTGTCCGAATTGATCGAGATGGCCAACGGCCTCGAGATCGAAAGTGCGAACCGCCTGCGCAAGCAGGAGTTGATGTTCGCGATTCTCAAGAAGCGCGCCAAGACCGGCGAAACGATTTTCGGCGACGGCACGCTCGAAGTGCTGCCGGACGGCTTCGGCTTTTTGCGCTCGCCGGAAACCTCGTACCTCGCGAGCACGGACGACATCTACATCAGCCCCTCGCAGATCCGCCGCTTCAATCTGCACACCGGCGACACGATAGAAGGCGAAGTCCGCACGCCGAAGGACGGCGAGCGCTACTTCGCGCTCGTCAAGGTCGACAAGGTCAACGGCCAGCCGCCCGAGGCCTCGAAGCACAAGATCATGTTCGAGAACCTCACGCCGCTGCACCCGAACAAGGTGCTGCTGCTCGAGCGCGAAATGCGCGGCGAGGAGAACGTGACGGGCCGCATCATCGACATGATCGCGCCGATCGGCAAGGGCCAGCGCGGCCTATTGGTGGCCTCGCCGAAGTCGGGCAAGACGGTCATGCTTCAGCACATCGCGCACGCGATCAAGCAGAACCATCCCGACGTCGTGCTGTTCGTGCTGCTCATCGACGAACGCCCCGAGGAAGTGACCGAAATGCAGCGCTCGGTGGCGGGCGAAGTGATCGCCTCGACGTTCGACGAGCCGGCCGCGCGCCACGTGCAGGTCGCCGAAATGGTGATCGAGAAAGCCAAGCGTCTCGTCGAAATGAAGCACGACGTCGTGATCCTGCTCGATTCGATCACGCGTCTCGCGCGCGCCTACAACACGGTCGTGCCGGCCTCGGGCAAAGTGCTGACGGGTGGTGTCGACGCGAACGCGCTGCAGCGGCCGAAGCGCTTCTTCGGCGCGGCGCGCAACATCGAGGAAGGCGGCTCGCTCACGATCATCGGCACCGCGCTGATCGAAACGGGCAGCCGCATGGACGACGTGATCTACGAAGAGTTCAAGGGCACAGGCAACATGGAAGTGCACCTCGAGCGGCGTCTCGCGGAAAAGCGCGTCTACCCTTCGATCAACCTGAACAAGTCGGGCACGCGCCGCGAAGAGCTGCTGATCAAGCCGGACATCCTGCAAAAGATCTGGGTGCTGCGCAAGTTCATCCATGACATGGACGAAGTCGAATCCATGGAATTCCTGCTCGACAAGGTCCGCCAGACCAAGAGCAATTCCGAGTTCTTCGAGATGATGCGGCGCGGCGGCTGACGCCGGTTGCCGGTTGCCGGCTTCTCGCTCACGCCCGACGCCCGCTCATGCGGGCGTTTTTCGTTGGGCCGCTTGCCCGGTCTCGCCGGACGACGAACGCGCCGCTGCCGTTGCGCGGTTTGCCGGCCGGAGTTTGCTGCTATCGTTCGGCGTGTATCAGGACGCATTCGCGTAACGGATCGACATCCGCCCCTCACCCGATGCTGACGAAACTTGCACACTGGCTCGACACGCGACGCCGCTCGCGCGCGCTGCGCACCCATCCGGTCGACGACGCGCTATGGCAACGCACGCTCGACGGCCTGCCGTTCCTCGCCCATCTCGAAACCGCCGACCTCGCCCGGTTGCGGGAGTTGACGAGCCTCTTTCTCGCGCAGAAGGAGTTTTCGACGGCGCACGCGCTCGAACTGACCGACGAGATGGTCACGGCGATCGCGGCCCAGGCCGCGCTGCCGGTGCTGAACCTGAGCCTCGACTTCTACCGGGGCTGGGTCGGCGTCATCGTTTATCCGGGCGAGTTCGTGATCCGCAAGACGGTCGAGGACGAGGCCGGCGTCGTCCACGAAGTCGAGCAGGACGCGAGCGGCGAGGCCTGGGACGGCGGTCCCGTGATCCTGTCGTGGGAAGACGCGCAGATGACGGACGAGCGCGACGCCTACAACGTCGTGATCCACGAATTCGCCCACAAGATCGACATGCTGAACGGCGCCGCCGACGGGCATCCACCGCTCTTTCGCCGCTGGCACGCGCCGCTCGACGCGGCGGCCTGGGCCGACGTATACGACCACGCCTACGACCAGTTCTGCGCGAAAGTGGACGCGGTCCCGCAGCGGCGCTGGTCGCGCTTCGAGCGCGAATCGCTGATCGACCCTTATGCGGCCGATCATCCGTCTGAATTCTTCGCGGTCTGCAGCGAAGCCCTGTTCGTGCAGCCGCACGCGTTCGAGGCCGAATATCCGGAACTGTACCGGCTCCTCGCGCGCTATTACCGGCAGGACCCGGCAAAGGTCGGCGCGCTCGCCGGCCCGATTACCTGAACGGAAAACCTCGAGAAACTCGCCAGGTAGCTGATTTTCTGGCATAATCGCCTTTTTTCGACCTCAGGCAAGTGGCTCGCGCCCAATCGCTCTCAGTCGCCGCCCGTGCAAGGCAACGCATGGCGCATGCACGGGCGGCACGCGGGTTGGCTACCGTCCGTTTCAGGAAAAACCATGAAAGAGAACACCCATCCGGATTACCGCGAAGTTCTGTTCATCGACGTTTCGAACGACTTCAGGTTTGTGACCCGCTCGACCATCCAGACCCGCGAGACCGCCGAATTCAACGGCAAGACCTATCCGCTCGCGAAGATCGAAGTGTCGTCGGAATCGCACCCGTTCTACACGGGCACGCAAAAGATCATGGACACGGCCGGCCGCGTCGAAAAGTTCAACAAGAAGTTCGGCGTGCGCGCCACGGGCAAGGCCGCGAAGTAAGCTTCGCGACGCCGGCCTCGAGCCGTCTCCCCGCACGGAGAAAAGGGCAGCCTCGGCTGCCCTTTTTCGTCGGCGCACTTACCGGCGCATGAACCGGGTCTCCCGTGCGGACCCAAACGTTGTCGGACCGCGGTGCGTCGTGACGCGCCGCAGCCGGCACGACTACAATGCCGGATGCTCCGGACCCGCCCACCGGCCCGGCAGCGCGTCTACCGGCGCGCGGGTCCGCCCACCCGACACCTTCGCATTGCATGAAGCCAGTCGCTTTTCGCCTCACTGCCTCCGCCACCAGCGCATTGCCGCGCTGGCTGCTGCTCGCCATCTGCATCGTCTACGCGGCGTTCGGCCTGTTCGGCCGCGATCCGTGGAAAAACGAGGATGCGGCCGGCTTCGGCGTGATGTGGACGATGGCGGACGGCACCGCGCACGACTGGCTGCTGCCCAATCTCGTCGGCAAGTACCTGACGACCGAGGGCCCGTTCGGCTATTGGCCCGGCGCGGCCTGCATCCGGATCTTCGGGCCGTGGCTCGACGCCAGCGACGCCTCGCGCGTGGCGACGGGCGTGCTGTTCTGCCTCGCCTGCGCGTTCGTATGGTACAGCGCCTATCTGCTTGGCCGCCGCGCCGAGGTACAGCCGTTCAAGTACGCGTTCGGCGGCGAGCCCGAGCCGCGCGACTACGGCCGCACGCTCGCCGACGGCGCCCTGCTGATCCTGCTCGCCTGCTTCGGCCTCGCCGAGCGCGGCCACGAAACCACGCCGCAACTCACGGAGTTCGTCGCCGTCGCGATGCTCGTCTACGGGCTCGTGCGCGCCGTCGACAAGCCGATCCAGGGCTCGCTCTGGTGGGGACTCGCCATCGGCATCATGATGCTGGCGAGCAGCCCGGTGCTGGCCGGCGCGCTGCTCGTGGGCACGCTCGCGATGCTCGTCCTCGCGCCCCAGACCCGCACGCGCTGGCTCGCCCTCGCCGGCCTGCCCGTCGCCGTGGTGCTTGCGCTCTCCTGGCCGCTCGTCGCGCTGCACGCCTACCCCGACGACGCCTCGTGGTTCCTCGACCAGTGGATGCGCGCCAGCGTCGACGCCTTCTCCGGGCCGCCGGGCTCGATGCTGGGCTACGCGGCCAAGAACCTGCCGCTTTTCACCTGGCCCGCCTGGCCGCTCGCGCTCTGGGCATGGATTAGCTGGACCGGCCTGCGGCGCGCGCCGCACATCGCGATTCCGCTCGCGGTCGCGCTGCCGCTGCTCCTCCTCGTCATCGCGCAGAGCCACGAGAGCAACCGCCTCTTCATCCTGCTGCTGCCGGCGCTCTCGACGCTCGCCGCCTTCGCGCTGCCGACGCTCAAGCGCGGCGCGATCAACGCCATCGACTGGTTCGCCGTTCTGAGCTTCACGATTCTCGGCTCGTTCGTCTGGCTCGTCTGGCTCGCCAGCCTGACGGGCTTTCCCGCGCCGCTCGCGCGCAATCTCGCGCGTTTCGCGCCGGGCTTCGCGCCGCAATTCCGGATCGAGTCGTTCGTCTGCGCGCTGGCCGTCACGCTCGGCTGGATCGCGCTCGTGCAGTGGCGCATCTCGCGCCAGCCGAAGGTGCTCTGGCGCAGCGTCGTGCTGTCGAGCGCCGGCACCACGCTGATGTGGGTGCTGCTGATGACGCTCTGGCTGCCCGTCGTCAACTACAGCCGTACGTACCGGGACGTCGCGCAGCAGATCGCGAGCCACCTGCCCGAGGACTACACCTGCATCTCGCCGGTGCGGCTCGGCGATGCGCAGATCGCGACGTTCGCCTATTTCGGCAAGATGCGCTTCTCGTTCGACGAAGACTGCGACGTGATCCTGCGCCAGGACAGCCAGGACTTCAGCGACCCGAGCGCGATGCCGAACTTCGTCTGGAAGCTGGTCTGGGAAGGCCGCCGCGCCGCCGACCGCGACGAACGTTTCCGCCTGTACGTGCGCACCGACCGGCCGAAGCCGCCGACCGTGCGGCATCACTACTGGCGCAAGCGCCCGGATTGAGGGCGCGCGCGTGTTCGAACATCTGCGCAGGATCGCCGGCCTCGCGTGGCCGGTGCTGATCGGTCAGCTCGCCATCATCGCGTTCGGGGTCATCGACACCGCGATGGTCGGGCGCTACTCCGCGCTCGACCTCGCCGCGCTCGGGCTCGGCTCGTCGATCTACGTGTCCGTGTACATCGGACTGACCGGCATTCTGACCGCCCTGCAACCCGTCGCCGCGCAGCTCTACGGCGCGCGGCGCGACGAGGAGATCGGCGAGGAGGTCCGCCAGGGGTTGTGGCTCGCGCTGGCGCTGATGGCGATCGGCTTCGTGATCCTCTATTTTCCCGGCCCGCTGCTCGACCTCGCCCACGCGGACGGCGCGCTGCGCGAGCGCACGCTCGACTACCTGCGGCTGCTCTCGTTCGGCCTGCCCGGCAGCCTCGTGTTCCGCCTCTACAGCTCGCTCTCCAACGCGGTCGGCCGCCCGCGCCTCGTGATGATCCTGCAGGTCGGCGCGCTCGCGCTGAAGGTGCCGCTCAACACCTGGCTGATTTTCGGCGGCTTCGGCATCCCCTCGCTCGGCGGCCCCGGCTGCGCGCTGGCGAGCACCGCGCTCAACTGGGCGCTCGCCGTGCTGGCCGTCGTCGCGATGGCGAAGCTCGACGTGTTCGCGCCGTTCGGCATCTTCCGGCGCGCCGGCTGGCCGCAATGGCGCCGCCAGGCGGAACTGCTCAAGCTCGGCCTGCCGATGGGGCTCTCGTACCTGATCGAGGTCACGTCCTACACGTTCATGGCGCTCTTCATCGCGCGCTTCGGCGCGACGACGCTCGCCGGCCACCAGATCGCGAGCAACCTCGGCGCGGTGCTGTACATGACGCCGCTGTCGATCGGCGTCGCCACCTCGACGCTCGTCGCCCAGGCGCTCGGCGCGCAGCGTCCGGCCGAGGCGCGGCTGCTCGCGCGCCACGGCATCGCCACGGCCTGCGTCATCGCCTGCTGCTATGGGGCCATCGTGCTGGCATTGCGACCGCTGATCATCGGCGGCTACACGCCGAACCCGGCCGTTGCGGCGGCCGCGATGCCGCTCGTCACGATCGTGACGTTCTACCACCTGTTCGACGCGCTGCAGATCACCACCGTGTTCGCGCTGCGCGCCTACAAGGTGGTGGTCGTGCCGACCGTGATCTACGCGCTCGCGCTCTGGGGCGTCGGGCTCGGCGGCGGCTATCTGCTCGGCTTCGACGTGATCGGCGCGACGCCCACCGCCCTCACGGGCGCGCGCGGCTTCTGGTTCGCAAACATGGCGAGCCTCGTGATCGCGGGCGTCGGGCTCGCCGTCTATCTGTCCCGCGTGAGCGCGCGAACGCTGCACGAGGCTCGCGAAACGCCCGGGGCGCAAGGCGCCCAGCCGCGCGCCTGAGCCTGGGCCGGGCGGACGCCTCCGCCCGCGCTCACCGTCGATCTCCCCTGCCTCCCGGCACGCAAAAAGCACGGTTCGTCCATTTCCGGTATACCACCGGACTTGCACTACACGCGAAACGCAGCATCACTAACCGATGAATGCCGCCGCCGTTCCCGGCGCCGGCTTTTTGCCCTCAATGGAGTGACCATCATGCTGAAAAAGCTGTTGATGCTGTGCATTGTCGTCGGCCTGTCGCTCGGCGCCGCGCTGGCGTCGGCCGTCGAGGTCAACACCGCGGACGAAGCCGCGCTCGAAACGGTAAAGGGTATCGGCCCGGCCCACGCCAGGGCCATCATCGACGAGCGGACGAAGAACGGACCCTTCAGGAACGCGGACGACCTCGTCGCCCGGGTCAAGGGCATCGGTCCGAAATCAGTCGTGAATCTTGAGGCGGCCGGACTCACCATCAACGGCTCGGCAGCAGCGCCCACCGGCAGCAAGGCCGGCAAGGGCGGCAAGAGCAGCGCCATCGCCGGCGCCGGCACGACGACCACCGCGGCCGCTGCAGCCGACACGGCCACGCCCTCGCCCGCAGCGACGACGACAGCCGACACCGCGTCGTCGGCCAGGTCCGCGCATACGAGACGCCGCGGCAGGAAGAACAGCGCAGCCGCGAGCGCCGCATCGGCGACGGACGCTGCCGGGGCCAGCGCGCCGACGGCAGCCTCGTCCGCGAAGACCTCGCGCTCGAGACGCGGACACCACGGCAAGGCGGCCTCGGCGGCTACCGCATCGGGCGGCTAAACCCGCGTTCCCACACAAGCATTCGGGCGGGACGACGATAGGCCGTCCCGTCCGGCTCCGCGGCGCCGGACGAGCCCGACGGGATCGACCGGCCCGCATGTCGTCGCGACGGCGCAAGCCCGTCGCGCCTTTCTTCAAGTGAGATCGTCATGAGCCTGCTAGACACCCTCGGTTCCCTGCTCAATTCGTCCAACTCGCCGTCGCCGCAGGGCGGCCACGAGGCGCTCGTCGCCGCCGCGATGGACTTCGTCAACAACCAGCCCGGCGGGCTGAACGGCCTGGTCGAGAAGTTCCAGCAAGGCGGCGCGGGCGACGTCATCCAGTCGTGGATCGGCAACGGCGAAAACCAGCCGATCGGGGCCGACCAGCTCCAGAACCTGCTCGGTTCCGACGCCGTATCCGGCATCGCGCAGAAGATCGGCCTGCAGCCGGACCAGGTGAGCGGCCTGCTATCGCAGGTGCTGCCTCACGTCGTCAACGCGGCCACGCCGGACGGCCAGGCGCCGGCCGACGGCACGCTCGGCAGCGAGAACGTGCTGGGCTCGCTCGGCGGACTGGCCTCCTCGCTGTTCGGCGGCAAGAGCGCCTCCTGAGACGGCAAAAAAAGCAGGGCGACGAATCACTTCGTCGCCCTGCTTCGTTGCTTTTTTCGTCGCCGCTTTCGTGACGTCGTACCGGGCGCGGCATGCGCCCGGTACGCATTCAGTGCACGACGCGCTCGAACACGAACTTGCCGTCGTGGACGTCGACCGGAATCACGTCCTTCGGACCGAACCGGCCCGCGAGAATCAGCTTCGCGACCGGGTTCTCGATCTCCTGCTGAATCGCGCGCCGCAACGGCCTCGCCCCGAAGAGCGGGTCGTAGCCGACCTTGCCGATCTGCTCGAGCGCCTCGTCCGACACCACGAGCTGCATGTCTAGCTTCGCCAGCCGGTCGTGCAGCCGCTGTAGCTGGATCTTCGCGATCGACTGGATGTTCTCGCGACCGAGCGAATGGAACACGACGACGTCGTCGATCCGGTTCAGGAACTCGGGCCGGAAATGCAGCTTCACCTCGGCCCACACCGCGTCCTTCACCGCTTCCTGCGACTCGTCGGCCATCGACTGGATCAGTTGCGAACCCAGGTTCGACGTCATCACGATCACCGTGTTCTTGAAGTCGACCGTGCGTCCCTGCCCGTCGGTCATGCGGCCGTCGTCAAGCACCTGCAGCAGCACGTTGAACACGTCCGGGTGCGCCTTCTCGATCTCGTCGAGCAGAATCACGCTATACGGCTTGCGGCGCACGGCCTCGGTCAGGTAGCCGCCCTCCTCGTAGCCGACGTAGCCCGGCGGCGCGCCGATCAATCGCGCGACGCTGTGCTTCTCCATGAACTCGCTCATGTCGATGCGGATCAGATGCTCCTCCGAATCGAACAGGAAGCCCGCGAGCGCCTTGCAGAGCTCGGTCTTGCCCACGCCCGTCGGGCCAAGGAACAGGAACGAACCGTACGGCCGGTTCGGGTCCGACAGCCCGGCGCGCGAGCGGCGGATCGCGTCGGCGACCGCATCGATGGCCTCGTTCTGGCCGACCACGCGCTCGTGCAGCTTCTCCTCGATGTGCAGCAGCTTTTCGCGCTCGCCCTGCATCATGCGCGAGACGGGAATGCCCGTCGCGCGCGAGACGACCTCGGCGATTTCCTCCGCGCCGACCTGCGTGCGCAACAGACGCGGCCGGCCCGGATTGCCCTGCTCCTTCGCCTCGGCCTGCGTCACCTGTTTGAGCTGAGCCTCGAGCTGGGGCAGCTTGCCGTACTGAAGTTCGGCGACCTTCTCGAGCTTGCCCTCGCGCTGCAGACGCGCGATTTCCGCACGCGTCCGCTCGATCTCTTCCTTCAGTTGCGCGCTGCCCTGCACGGCCGCCTTCTCGGCCGTCCAGATTTCCTCGAGGTCGGAATACTCGCGATTCAGCCGCTCGATTTCCTCCTCGATCAGTTGCAGACGCTTTTGCGACGCCTCGTCCTTCTCCTTCCTGACGGCCTCGCGCTCGATCTTCAACTGGATGAGCCTGCGGTCGAGCCGGTCCATTTCCTCGGGCTTCGAATCGATTTCCATCTTGATCTTCGAGGCAGCCTCGTCGATCAGGTCGATCGCCTTGTCGGGCAGGAACCGGTCGGTGATGTAGCGATGCGAAAGCTCCGCGGCCGCGACAATGGCCGGGTCGGTAATCTCGACACCATGATGCAGTTCGTACTTCTCCTGCAGACCGCGCAGGATCGCGATGGTCGCCTCGACCGACGGCTCGTCGACGAGCACCTTCTGGAAGCGGCGTTCGAGCGCCGCGTCCTTCTCGATGTACTTGCGGTATTCGTCGAGCGTGGTCGCGCCGATGCAGTGCAGCTCGCCGCGCGAGAGCGCCGGCTTGAGCATGTTGCCGGCGTCCATCGCGCCCTCGGCCTTGCCCGCGCCGACCATCGTGTGGATTTCGTCGATGAAGACGATGGTCTGCCCTTCGTCCTTCGCGATGTCGTTGAGCACGGCCTTCAGGCGCTCCTCGAACTCGCCGCGATACTTCGCGCCGGCAAGCAGCGCCGCCATGTCGAGCGCGAGCACGCGCTTGCCCTTGAGCGTTTCGGGCACCTCGCCGTTGACGATGCGCTGCGCGAGCCCCTCGACGATCGCCGTCTTGCCGACGCCCGGCTCGCCGATCAGCACCGGGTTGTTCTTGGTGCGGCGCTGCAGGATCTGGATCGAGCGGCGAATTTCGTCGTCGCGGCCGATCACGGGGTCGAGCTTGCCCGAACGCGCGCGCTCGGTCAGGTCGACCGTGTACTTCTTGAGCGCTTCGCGCTGGCTCTCCGCGTCCTGGCTGTGCACCTGCGAGCCGCCGCGTACGGCGGCGATGGCAGCTTCGAGCGCCTTGCGCGTCAGGCCGTGCTCGCGCGCGATGCGGCCCGCGTCGCTCCGGTCGTCGGCGACGGCGAGCAGGAACATTTCGCTGGCGATGTAGGTGTCGTTGAGCTTCTGCGCTTCCTTGTCGGCCTGGTTGAGCAGCCCGGCGAGGTCGCGGCCGACCTGCACGTTGCCGTCGGTGCCCTGCACCTGCGGCAGACGGCCGATTGCCTGCTCGAGCGCGCCTTGCAGCGCCTGCACGTGGACGCCCGCGCGCGAGAGCAGCGAGCGCGCCGAGCCGTCCTGCTGGGCGACGAGCGCCGCGAGCAGGTGGACCGGCTCGATGTACTGGTTGTCGTGGCCGACCGCGAGACTCTGCGCGTCCGCCAGCGCTTCCTGGAACTTGGTGGTGAGTTTGTCGATTCTCATCTGGAACGAGACCTCCGTATGCTGACTGTCACCAAATTTGAGGTTGACTGCGGCGGTTTCAAGCGCGAATTCGGCACTTTTCCGCCGATTCCGGCATTCGTCCGGACGGGCCCGAATCGGGTCCGCCCCGGCCGGGGCTCAGCAGCCGGCGGCCGGATCCGCCGGGTCGACGGACCGGCTGGCCGCCGGCACGCGCGCGCCCGGCCGCAACGGCCGTGCCATGCCGAGCAGCTCCGCGAGCACGTCGGCCGGCTGCGCCAGGTCGCCCAGCGTATGCCGGTCCAGCTCGGCAAGAAAAGCCCGGCGCGCCGCATCGAGCACGTGTCTGAGCCGGCATTGCGATTCGATGACGCAACCGCGTCGCGCGCCATGCTCGTCGGGGAAACAGCCGACCAGCGCAAAATCGCTCTCCGTCGCCCGCACCACTTCGCCAATGCTCAACGCGACCGAACCCGCCGCAAGCCGCAGACCGCCGTTGCGGCCCCGGACCGTCTCGACCCAGCCCAGCTCGCCCAGCCGCCGCACGACCTTCATGAGATGGTTCTTCGAAATACCATAGGCATCCGAAATCTCCTGCACCGTCGCGAACCCGTCGGGCCGGACGGCGAGGTAGAGCAGCGTGCGCAGCGAATAGTCGGTGTAATCGGTCAGTCTCATTGGGGAGCGTCGATCGCCAGTTGCCGCGGCACGGGGCCCGTGCCGCCACGCCGGGCCCCTCGTCGTCGCGACGGACCTTACGACGCACGGTACGCTCCGACACGCGCGGGTATCATTGTGTCCCAGTTTGTCCCGCCGCCACGGCGAACGTGCCCGGTGCGGCATGTTGCGCAGTCCGGAAGAAGTGCCGCCGGGAAACCGCGAGGCGACGCTTACCGCCCCCAGCTCCGCAGCAAAACCCCCGCCCATCTTTCCCACCCGAACCGATGACCCAATCCGCCATTCCAGCCGCCGGAACGCGGCACGACGAGCCCGACGAAACCAACATCCGCGCGTTGGTCTACACGTTCTACGACCGCGTTCGCGAAGATGCGACGCTCGGCCCGGTGTTCGAGGCCGCGCTGGCCGGCCGCTGGGACACCCATCTGCCGAAGATGTGCCGGTTCTGGGCCAGCCTCGTGCTCGGCGCGAAAACGTATCAGGGCAATCTCGTGCAGGCCCACCAGCCGCTCGAAGGCATCGAGCCGCAGCACTTCAGCCGCTGGCTGTATCTGTTTCTCGACACCGTCGAATCGCGCTATACGCCGGCCGCCGCCGTGCGTTTCATGGAGCCCGCGCTGCGCATCGCGCAAAGCCTGCAATTCAGCCGGTACGGCTGGGACTACGCGATTCCCGCGGAGCAGCAGGCGCTGCTCGAACGCATCGCGCCGCGCCGCCGGCCGGCGGACGACGATCACGAGGTCCATGCGCGGCCGGAGCGTTCCGCCGGCGAGCCGTTTCCGGCGAAAATCGTCGGGCAACCATCTGGCGGCGCCTGATCGGGCCTCAGCCGGCGACAAGGCCTGAACCCCGACAGCGCCTGGCCTATTGGCGGCCCGTGCCGCCTGCGTCCGGGGCGTTCGCCGATCCGGCGATGCCCCAACGCGCGAGCGCCGCATCGTCGGTCGCGCGCGCATCGACCCAGCGCGCGCCGTTCCCGGTCATCTCCTTCTTCCAGAACGGCGCCTGCGTCTTCAGATAATCCATTACGAACTCGCACGACGCGAACGCGTCGCGGCGGTGCGCGGACGTCGTCGCAACGAGCACGATCTGGTCGAGCGGATAGAGCTTGCCGACGCGGTGCACGATCGACACCTCGATGCCGGGCCAGCGGCGCTGCGCCTCCACGACGATGGCCTCGAGCGCCTTTTCCGTCATGCCCGGATAATGCTCGAGCTCCATTTCGCCGACCGTGCTGCCGTCGTTCAGGTCTCGCACGGTGCCGACAAAGCAGGCCACGGCGCCCACCGACGGATTGCCGGCGCGCAGCCGCGCCACCTCCGTGGTCAGGTCGAAATCCTCGGTCTGGACGCGAACGGGCATGGCCGATCCCCTTCAGCCGCCCGTGACGGGCGGGAAAAACGCGACTTCGCAACCGTCGGTGAGCCGCGTGCCCGCGTCCGTCATCACGTGATTGCAGGCCATGCGCAGGGCGCGGCCCTCGGCAAGCGTCTCGGCCCAGACGCCGCCGCGCGCGCGCAGCCAGCCGCGCACGTCGCCGACCGTGGCGATGCCGTCGGGCAGCGTCACGGTCTCGTCCGAGAGGTCGAGCGCCTCGCGGACGCTCGCGAAATATTTCAACTGAATCTTCATCTGCGTTCGCTCGCCGCGCCCGGGGCACGGCAGGCATCCCTCAATCAGGTCAACGTTGGCCGCAACGGCACTCAGCCCAGCAGCTCCGAAAACGGAATGAACCGCACCGTCTCGCCGGCGCTGATCGCGTGATTCGGCGGATTGTCGATCAGGCCGTCGCCCCAGACCGTCGAAGTCAGCACGGCCGAACTCTGGTTCGTGAACAGGTCGAGCCCGCCCGCCGGATTCACGCGCGCGCGCAGGAACTCGTTGCGCCGGTCGCCCTTCGCCTGCGTGAAATCGGCGCGCAACGACAGCGCGCGCGGGCTCACGTGCGTCGCGCCGGCGAGCCGCAGCAGAAACGGTCGCACGAACAGCAGGAACGTGACGAAGCTCGACACCGGATTGCCGGGCAATCCGATGAAGAACGCCTCCGGCGCGCTCGCCCCGCCGCCCGCCGTTGCCGGCCGGCGCACGGCGCCGAACGCGAGCGGCTTGCCCGGCTTCATCGCGATCTGCCACATCGACAGACGGCCTTCGGCCTCGACGGCCGGCTTCACGTGATCCTCCTCGCCCACCGATACGCCGCCGCAGGTCAGGATCAGGTCGTGGTCGGCGGCGGCCTCGCGCAGCGTCGAACGCGTCGCGTCGAGCTGGTCCGGCACGATGCCGTAATCCGTCACGTCGCAGCCGAAGTTCGCGAGCAGCCCGCGCAGCGTAAAGCGATTCGAGTTGTAGATCGCGCCGGGACGCAGCGGCTCGCCGGGCATCGTCAGCTCGTCGCCGGTGAAGAACACGGCCACCTTCACGCGCCGCGCTGCGGCGAGTTCCGCGCAGCCCACCGAGGCGGCCAGCCCGAGCGCCTGGGGCGACAGGCGCGTGCCGGCCGGCAGGATCACCGAGCCCGCGCGGATGTCCGCGCCCTGCGCCGTGATCCACTCGCCCGCCTTCGGCGTATGCACGACCGTGACGGCGCCGTCCGCGTTCTCAACCTGCTCCTGCATCACCACGGCGTCGGCGCCCGGCGGCACGGTCGCGCCCGTGAAGATGCGCGCCGTCGTGCCGGCCGCGAGCGGCTGCGGGACGTGGCCCGCCGGAATGCGCTGCGAAACCGGCAGCCGCCGGCCCTGCGCGAGATCGGCCACGCGCACGGCATAGCCGTCCATCGCGCTCGTGCGCATCGGCGGGACGTCGAGCGGCGAAACGACGTCGGCGGCCAGCACGCGGTTCAGCGCATCGAGCGTGGCCACGGTTTCGACGCCGTCGACGGGCCGGGCAGCGCCCAGCAGTGTCGCCAGGGCATCGGCGGTCGAGATCATCGGCGCGCGCGGCGCCTCGGAAGCGGAAGACGGGGAATGGGGCGTGGACATCGGTGGTCGGGAAAATCAGCGCGGCGGCTGTCGGTCCGGAAGCAGTCTTTCCCGGTATTGTAGCGGCCGAACGCCACGCAAGGGGCAGCGGCGGGCACCCCTTGGCGCGGCCGGCAGCGAAAGGCTGCCGGCCCGGGGGCGCGAACCGGCCCGCCCCGGCCTCAGTCGGCCACGTGGGCCGCGATGTAGTCCTTCACGCGCCGCGCGTCGGCCGGCACGACCTCGAAGCGCTGCGGCAGGTCTTCGAGCCCGGCGAACGCGGCCGGGCGCTCGGGCTCGCGCCGCAGCGCCTCGCGAATGCTTTCGCCGAACTTCACCGGCTGCGCCGTTTCGAGCACGACCATCGGGACGCCCGGCTGCAGATGCTCGCGCGCCACCTTGACGCCGTCGGCCGTGTGCGTGTCGATCATCGTGCCGTAGCGGCCGTACACGTCGCGGATCGTCGCGATGCGGTCCGCGTGCGTGCTGCGTCCGGACACGAAGCCGAATTCGCGCACGCGGGCAAAATCGCCGCTCGCCGCCAGATCGAAGCCGCCCTTCTCCTCGACGTCGGCGAAAAGCTGCCGCACGCGCGCCGGATCGCGCCCGAGCAGGTCGTAGACGAAGCGCTCGAAGTTCGACGCCTTCGAGATGTCCATACTCGGGCTGCTCGTGTGCCAGGTCTCGGCGGCGCCGCGCACGCGGTAGGCGCCCGTGCGGAAGAACTCGTCGAGCACGTCGTTCTCGTTGGTCGCGACGACGAGCCGCTCGATGGGCAGCCCCATCATTCGCGCGATGTGGCCGGCGCAGACGTTGCCGAAGTTGCCCGACGGCACCGCAAACGACACGCGTTCGTCGTTCGATTGCGTCGCGGCGAAATAGCCGGCGAAGTAGTAGACGACCTGGGCGACGACGCGAGCCCAGTTGATCGAGTTGACGGTGCCGATCCGGTAGCGCGCCTTGAACGCGTGATCGTTCGAGACGGCCTTGACGATGTCCTGGCAGTCGTCGAACACGCCTTCCACGGCGAGGTTGAAGATGTTCGGATCCTGCAGGCTGTACATCTGCGCGGTCTGGAACGCGCTCATCTTGCGGTGCGGCGAGAGCATGAACACGCGCACGCCGCGCTTGCCGCGCATCGCGTATTCGGCCGCGCTGCCGGTGTCGCCCGAGGTCGCGCCGAGAATGTTCAGCGTTTCGCCGGCCTTCGCGAGCGCGTATTCGAACAGGTTGCCGAGCAACTGCATCGCCATGTCCTTGAACGCGAGCGTCGGGCCGTTCGACAACTCGAGCAGCGCGAGCGACGCGCCGTGCTCGACGCCGAGCCCGCGCAGCGGCGTGATATCGGCGGCGCTCGTGCCGTTGCGCGTGTTGCAGTAGGTTGCCGCCGTGTAGGTGCGGCGCGCGATCGCGCGCAAGTCGTCGGCCGGGATGTCGGTCGCGAACTTCGCGAGGATCTCGAACGCGAGGTCCGCGTACGGCAGCGCGCGCCAGCGCGCGAGCTCGTCCGCGCCGACGCGCGGATACCCGGCCGGCAGATAAAGGCCGCCGTCGCGCGCGAGGCCGCCCAGCAGGATGTCGGAGAAAGAATGGTGCTCGCCGGCGCCCGCGCCGCGCGTGGAAAGATAGTTCATCGCTGCAATGTCCGGTTAGTCCGCCTCAGTCCAGCGCTTCCATGCGCAGCTTCGTGACCGCCGAAACCACCGTCGGGAGCGACTCGATCTGCCGGATCGCCGCGTTCACGTGCTTCTCGACCGTCTCGTGCGTGATCAGGATGATGTCGGTTTCGCCCTTGCGCGACAGGTCGACATGCTCCGACTCCTTCTGCAGCAGCGCGTCGATCGAAATGCCGCGGTCCGCGAGGATGCGCGTGATGTCGGCCAGCACGCCCGTCTCGTCGGCCACGCGCAGGCGCAGGTAGTAGCCGCTCGTCACCTCGTCGATCGGCAGGATCGGCGTGTTCGAGAGGCTGTCCGGCTGGAACGCCAGATGCGGCACGCGATGCTCGGGGTCGGCCGTGTGCAGGCGCGTCACGTCGACGAGGTCTGCGACGACGGCCGAGGCCGTCGGCTCCGCGCCCGCGCCCTTGCCGTAATAAAGCGTCGTGCCGACCGCGTCGCCGTGCACGACGACGGCGTTCATCGCGCCCTCGACGTTCGCGAGCAGGCGCTTGGCCGGGATCAGCGTCGGGTGCACGCGCAGCTCGATGCCGCGCTCGGTGCGCCGCGCGATGCCGAGCAGCTTGATCCGGTAGCCGAGCTCCTCGGCATAGCGGATGTCGAGCGCGGCGAGCCGGCTGATGCCCTCGACGTAGGCCCGCTCGAACTGCACCGGCACGCCGAACGCGATCGCGCCCATGATGGTCGCCTTGTGCGCGGCGTCGATGCCCTCGATGTCGAAGGTCGGATCGGCCTCCGCGTAGCCGAGTTCCTGGGCCGCCTTGAGCGCCGTCTCGAAGTCGAGGCCGCGCTCGCGCATCTCCGAGAGAATGTAGTTCGTCGTGCCGTTGATGATGCCGGCGATGTACTGGATGCGGTTGGCCGTGAGCCCTTCGCGCAGCGCCTTGATGATCGGGATGCCGCCCGCGACGGCCGCCTCGAACGCGACCATGACGCCCTTCGCGCGCGCCGCCTCGAAGATTTCCGTGCCGTGCACGGCGAGGAGCGCCTTGTTCGCGGTCACGACGTGCTTGCCGTTCGCGATCGCGCGCAGCACGAGCTCGCGCGCGATGCCCGTGCCGCCGATCATCTCGGCCACGATCGCGATGGACGGGTCGTCGACCACGGCGTGGAAGTCGCTCGTCACCTCGGGCAAGTCGGACTCGCCGACCGCGGCGCCGAGCGCCGTGCGCGCCTTCTGCGGGTTGCGCACGGCGATGCGCGCAATCTCGATGCCGCGGCCGGCGCGGCGCCGGATTTCTTCCTGATTGCGGCGCAGCACCGTGGCGGTGCCGCTGCCTACCGTGCCGAAGCCCAGCAGTCCAACTTTGATCGGTTCCATGCAGCGTGTGTCGAGTGATGTTGAGCTTGAAAAAACGGTCCCGGTCAGACCGAGTGGCGTTTGCGGTAGCCGTCGAGGAAGCGCGCGATCCGGTTGATCGAATCGGTCAGGTCGTCGACGTTCGGCAGAAACACCACGCGGAAGTGGTCCGGCTGCTTCCAGTTGAAGCCGGTGCCCTGCACGAGCAGTACGCGTTCCTCGAGCAGCAGGTCGAGGATGAACTGCTGGTCGTCCTCGATCGGGTAGAGCTTCGGGTCGAGGCGCGGGAACATGTAGAGCGCCGCCTCGGGCTTCACGCAGGTCACGCCCGGAATCGCCGTGAGCATGTTATAGGCGAGTTCGCGCTGGCGGTACAGGCGCCCGCCCGGCACGATCAGCTCGTTGATGCTCTGGTAGCCGCCGAGCGCGGTCTGGATCGCGTACTGGCCCGGCACGTTCGGGCACAGGCGCATCGAGGCGAGAATGCCGAGCCCCTCGCAGTAGTCCTTCGCGCGGCGGCGGTTCTCGCCCGTCATGCCCGAGAGATACATCCAGCCCGCGCGGTAGCCGCAGGCGCGGTAGCTCTTCGAGAGGCTGTTGAACGTGACCGTCAGCACGTCCTCGGAGAGCGCGCCGAGCGCCGTGTGCTGCTTGTCGTCGTAGATGATCTTGTCGTACACCTCGTCGGCGAAAATGATGAGCCCATGCTCGCGCGCGATGGCGACGAGCCCGAGCAGCAGTTCGTCCGAATAAAGCGCGCCCGTCGGGTTGTTCGGGTTGATGACGACGAGCGCGCGCGTGGCCGGCGTGATCTTCGCGCGGATGTCGTCGAGGTCGGGCATCCAGGCGTTCGACTCGTCGCAGAGATAGTGCACGGGCGTGCCGCCCGACAGGCTCACGGCGGCGGTCCAGAGCGGGTAGTCGGGCGCCGGCAGCAGCACTTCGTCGCCGTCGTTCAGGAGCGCCTGCATCGCCATCACGATCAGCTCGGACGCGCCGTTGCCCACGTAGATGTCGTCGAGTTCGACGCCGTGCACGCCCTTTTGCTGCGCGTAGTGCATGATCGCCTTGCGCGCGGAGAACACGCCCCGCGAATCCGAATAGCCCGACGAGCCCGGCAGGTTCAGGATCATGTCCTGGATGACCTCGTCGGGCGGCTCGAAACCGAATGGCGCCAGGTTGCCGATGTTCAGCTTGATGATGCGATGCCCTTCCTCTTCGAGGCGCTTCGCGTGTTCGAGTACCGGCCCACGGATGTCGTAGCAGACGTTTTGCAGCTTGTTGGATTTGAGGATCGGATTCACGGACGATCGGCTAGAGGGGGGTTGGACGGAAGGATCAGCCGCCTTTCGTGCGCCTTCGCGCACGCGCGGCCGGCCGGGCCCGCCGTGGCTGGGTCCGGAACGCCTCCTCGATCATGAAATGGCGAGCGAATGGGACGGACTGGGGACGTACAGGGCGAACCGCAGGCGGTCCTGGAGCGGATCGCGAGCGCAAAGCGCCGCGAAGGCGGCTAAAAAGTTATAATTTAGCGGATTTTGGCCCACTTCCGCAATGCGCCGCTGGCCGTCGACGAGGGACGACAGGGAACGGCAAGCCCGGTTCGCCCACCCCGCCCACCCCGCCAGGCAATCCGCCGGCGGAGCCTTCCGTCCCCCGGCGGCACAGCCCATCCGCGAAAGTCCGGAGGGCCCGTGCGCCGCCGGACCGCGTCCGGCGCGCGGCGCACGCCAGATAAGCGACAACCCGGAAATACCGTTTTGAAACTACACCAGGACTCGAGCGGCGCGCTCAACACCGTCACGGGTTACGGCGCCGATTACGTCGAAATCAATCTCGAACGTCACGACGGCAGCATCATCGTCCTGCCCGACTCGCCCGTCATCGCCTGGCCGGTCGCGTCGTTCGACGCGCTCGGCCCCGAGCATTTCGAGCTGCTGCTCGCGCCGGCGCCCGAAGTCGTCGTGTTCGGCAGCGGCGAGCGGCTGCGCTTCCCCCATCCGCGTCTGACGGCCGCCCTCGCTGCGCGGCGCATCGGCGTCGAAACGATGGATTTCAAGGCCGCCTGCCGGACCTACAACATCCTGATGGCCGAGGGCCGGCGCGTCGCCGCCGCGCTCCTGATCGAAGCCTGAGCCCGCCCATGCCCCGGCGCGGCGCCCGATGCCTTACACTGCGCGCCGGGCCGCACGGTCCGGCGTCGCCGGTTACGGCGTGCAGCGCCGGAACCGGGCGCAAGCCGCCCCGCCCCTCCACTCATCCGTTGAACAAGACAGGCTGGAACTCATGAACGATACGCCGTCGAGGCTACCGCTCAATCGCACCGCAATCCTGCTGCTCGTCGTAGCGCTCGCCGTGATCTGGTTCGTGCCGCTCGGCTGGCGCCATCTGCTACCGAGCGACGAGGGACGCTACGCCGAAATGGCTCGCGAGATGTTCGTGACAGGCGACTGGATCACGCCGCGCTACAACGGCTACAAGTACTTCGAGAAGCCGCCGCTGCAAACCTGGGCCAACGCGCTCACGTTCGCGTGGTTCGGCATCGGCGCGTGGCAGGCGCGGCTCTACACGGCGCTCACGGGCTTCGCCGGCGTGCTGCTCGTCGGCTTCACGGGCGCGCGCGTCTTCAATGCGGCGACGGGATTCTTTTCGGCCCTCGTGCTCGCCTGCGCGCCGTACTGGATCCTGATGGGCCACTTCAACACGCTCGACATGGCCCTGTCGTTCTGGATGGAGCTCACGCTGTGCGCGCTGCTGCTCGCGCAGCGCCCCAACCTGCCCGCGCGTCGGGTCCGGGGGTGGATGTGGGTCTGCTGGGCCTCGATGGCGCTCGCCGTGCTCTCGAAGGGCCTGATCGGGTTGATCCTGCCCGGCGCCGTCCTCGTGCTCTACACGCTCGTCTCGCGCGACTGGGCGCTCTGGCGGCGCCTCTACCTCGCAAGCGGGCTCATCGTCTTCTTCGCGATCGCCACGCCCTGGTTCGTGCTCGTGCAGGAGCGCAACCCCGAGTTCCTCAATTTCTTCTTCATCGTCCAGCAGTTCCAGCGCTATCTGACCCCCGCCCAGAACCGGCCCGGCCCGTTCTACTATTTCGTGCCGGTGCTGCTCGTGGGGTTCCTGCCGTGGCTGTCGGCCAGCGTCCAGAGCGTGGGCCGCGCGCTGCGGCTACCGCGCCAGCCCAACGGCTTCGCGCCGGTTCTGCTCCTCGTCGTCTGGAGCGCGTTCATCTTCGTGTTCTTCAGCGCGTCCCACTCGAAGCTCGTCTCGTACACGCTGCCCGTCGCGCCCGCGCTCGCGCTCGTGATCGGGCTCTACCTGCCGCTCATGAGCCGTGCGCAGTGGCGGCGCCATCTGCTCGGCTACGCGGCGTTCCTCGTCGTGGCCGCGATCGGCGCGACGTTCCTGAGCCGGCTCGGCGACGCGCGCAATCCCAACGCGCTGTACCGCGAATTCCAGGTCTGGGTGTTCGCGGCCGTCGGCACGGCGTTCGTCCTCACGCTCGTCGCGCTCTGGCTGAACCGGAGCCGCAGCCGCGCGGGCCAGCCGGCCGTCGCCGTCGTGTTCGGCGCGGCCTGGCTGCTGTTCTGCACGATCGCCGGCACCGGCCACGACGTGTTCGGCACGCTCAGCTCGGGCGCGCCGCTGGCGCCGGCCGTGCGCGCCGCGCTCGCGAAGCTGCCGCCCGACACGCCGTTCTACTCGGTCGGCGTGCTCGACCATACGCTGCCGTTCTACGTCGGCCACACGACGATCATGGTCCAGAACCCCGACGAGCTGGCCTTCGGCATCTCGGTCGAGCCGCAAAAATGGGTGCCGACCATCGCCGAATGGGAACAGCGCTGGCGGTCCGAACGCTACGCGCTTGCGCTGATCCCGCCGCAGCGCTATGCGCAGTTCGTCGCCCAAGGCTTGCCGATGCAGGTGGTCGCGCGCGACTCCCGGCGCGTGATCGTCGAAAAACCGCAGTCGTGATGCGCTGCCGCGCGGCCATGCCGGTCGCACTGACGCCACAGCGCCGGCCGCGCCGTTGGACAGACGGGTTTCGCCCGTGTGAATATCGCGTACATCGGGTTGAAATCCGGTCGAAAGGCAGGGCGAGGACGGCCGCCCCCCGGGCTCGGCCCGAGTCCGGCTTTAATATCCGCCATCCGCAACGTTGACGCCGCCTTCGCGCGGCCCTTTCCTTTTCCTGACGAGCACCGCATTCATGAGTCAGCCATCCGCCCCTTTCCTGCCCTTCGTTCGTCCCGAAATCGACGAGGAAACCATCGAGGGCGTCGTCGAGGTTCTGCGCTCCGGCTGGATCACGACGGGTCCGCAGAACCAGGCGTTCGAGGCCGCGCTGTCGGCATTCTGCGGCGGCCGGCCGGTGCGCACGTTCAACTCGGGGACGGCCACGCTCGAAATCGGGCTGCGCATCGCGGGCGTCGGCCAGGGCGACGAGGTCATCACCACGCCGGCGTCGTGGGTCTCGACGAGCAACGTCATCTATGAAGTGGGCGCCACGCCGGTCTTCGCCGACATCGACCCCGTCACGCGCAACATCGACCTCGACCGCGTCGAGGCCGCCATCACGCCGCGCACGAAGGCCATCATTCCCGTCTATCTGGCCGGACTCCCCGTCGACATGGACCGGCTCTACGGGATCGCGCGCGCGCACGGGCTGCGCGTCGTCGAGGACGCGGCGCAGGCGTTCGGCTCGAGCTGGAACGGCGAGCGCATCGGCAAGCTCGGCGACCTCGTCTCGTTCAGCTTCCACGCGAACAAGAACCTGACCTCGATCGAGGGCGGCGCGCTCGTGCTCAACAACGAGCAGGAGGCCGTCCTCGCGCAGAAATACCGGCTGCAGGGCATCACGCGCACGGGCTTCGACGGCATGGACTGCGACGTGCTCGGCGGCAAGTACAATCTCACCGACGTCGCCGCCCGCGTGGGGCTCGGCCAGTTGCGGCACATCGAGCGCTTCACGGCGCGCCGCCGGGAGCTCGCCCGCGCCTATTTCGCCGGCTTCGAGGGCGGCCCGGCCGTGCGTCTCGGCGTCGGCCTGCCGGTCGCGGACTTCGCGAACGGCAACTGGCACATGTTCCAGATCACGCTGCCGCTCGAGAAGCTCGACCTCGACCGCTCAGGCTTCATGGCGCAGTTGAAGGAGCGCGGAATCGGCTCGGGCGTGCACTATCCGGCCATTCACCTCTTCACGCTGTACCGCGAGCGCGGCTTTCGCGCCGGCATGTTCCCGCACGCCGAGCGCTTCGGCGCGAGCACGGTCACGCTGCCGCTCTTCACGCAGATGAGCGCGGACGACGTGGCGCGCGTGTGCCGGGCCGTCGACGAGATCTGCGCGCGGCACGGCCGTTAGCGCGCCGGCGGGAACGCAAACCGGCGGAGCGCGAAGCACAAGGCGGCGGCTCCGCCCGACAAGAACAGACCGTCCCGCGGCGCTCGCACGGCGCCCGGACGAACCCATACGAAAACGGAAAACACGTACAGATGAGTCAAACGGAACCTCGCGCCCCGACGCCGGCCACGCCGGAAGTCTCGGTCATCATTCCGGTCTACAACGAGGAGGCCGGGCTCGCCGCGCTTTTCGCGCGGCTCTACCCGGCCCTCGACGCGCTCGGCGCAGCCTGGGAGGTGATCTTCGTCAACGACGGCAGCCGCGACCGCTCGGCCGCGATGCTCGCCGAACAGTTCCGCGTCCGCCCCGACACGACCCGCGTGATCCTGCTGAACGGCAACTACGGCCAGCACATGGCGATCCTCGCGGGGTTCGAGGAGGCGCGCGGCCAGATCGTCATCACGCTCGACGCCGACCTGCAGAATCCGCCCGAGGAAATCCGCAAGCTCGTCGAGCAGATGCGCGCGGGCCACGACTACGTCGGCACGATCCGCACGAACCGCCAGGACAGCCTCTGGCGCCGCAAGGCCTCGCAGATGATGAACCGGCTGCGCGAGCGCATCACGCGCATCCGCATGACCGACCAGGGCTGCATGCTGCGCGCCTACGACCGGCGCATCGTCGACACCATCAACCGCTGCGGCGAGATCAACACGTTCATCCCGGCGCTTGCCTACACGTTCGCGCAGAATCCCGTCGAAATCGGGGTCGCGCACGAAGAGCGCTTCGCCGGCGAATCGAAGTATTCGCTCTACAGCCTCATTCGCCTGAACTTCGACCTCGTGACCGGCTTCTCGGTCGTGCCGCTGCAATGGCTCTCGTTCATCGGCGTGATCCTCTCGCTCGGCTCGGCCGGCCTGTTCCTGCTGCTGATGATCCGCCGCTTCGTCATCGGCGCCGAGGTCCAGGGCGTATTCACGCTGTTCGCCATCACGTTCTTCATGCTCGGCGTCATCATCTTTGCGCTCGGGCTGCTCGGCGAGTACATCGGCCGGATCTACCAGCAGGTGCGCGCGCGGCCGCGCTATCTCGTGCAGACGATCCTCGAGGCGCGCGACGGCCACGGCGCCGTGCCGGCGCCGCGACCGAATCACGCGCCGCCGGTGCAGGGCGAGGAACGGCACGCGGCCGCCACGGCCACGGACGCCGGAGTGCGGTCGTGAAACCGCGCGCCGTCGTCTTTGCCTATCACAACGTCGGCGTGCGCTGCCTCCAGGTGCTGCTCGCGGGCGGCGTGGACGTCGCGCTCGTCGTCACGCAC
Source organism: Burkholderia sp. WAC0059 (assembly GCF_002870125.1). GTDB lineage: Bacteria > Pseudomonadota > Gammaproteobacteria > Burkholderiales > Burkholderiaceae > Paraburkholderia. The sequence continues at coordinate 162,142 of NZ_PNEO01000003.1, read as the reverse complement.
GAGGACAATCCCGCCGAGAACATCTGGTTCGGCAGCGTGAAGTCGGTCGCGGCGGAGCACGGCATTGCGTTCGTCACGCCGGCCGATCCGAAAGACGGGGCGCTGCGCGCGGCGCTCGCCGCCGCGCAGCCCGACTTCATCTTCTCGTTCTACTACCGGCACATGCTGCCGACCGACCTGCTGGCCCTCGCCGCCCGCGGCGCCTACAACATGCACGGCTCGCTGCTGCCGAAGTACCGCGGCCGCGTGCCGACGAACTGGGCCGTGCTCAACGGCGAGACCGAGACCGGCGCGACGCTGCACGAGATGGCCGCGAAACCCGACGCCGGCGCGATCGTCGCGCAGACGCCGGTGCCGATCCTGCCCGACGACACGGCCGCGCAGGTGTTCGACAAGGTCACGGTCGCGGCCGAGCAGACGCTCTGGCGCGTGCTGCCCGCGCTGCTGGCCGGCGAGGCGCCGCATCTGCCCAACGACCTCTCGCAGGGCAGCTACTACGGCGGCCGCCAACCCGAGGACGGCCGCATCGACTGGAGTCAGGACGCGCAGCAGGTGTACAACCTCGTGCGCGCGGTTGCGCCGCCGTATCCGGGCGCGTTCACCGACGTCGGCGACGAACGTTTCGTCGTGGCGCGCGCGCGCCTCGCCCCGCCCCGCGCCGTGCCGGCTCATTTGCCCCCCGGCATCGCGGTAAGCGATAATGCGTTTTTCGGCGTTTGCGGCGACGGCCGCGCGATCGCGATCCACGAATTGCGGCACCGGCACCGGAATGGCGGCGAGCGCGAGACGATCGAGACGGTCGTCACGCCCGCCGCGTTCACCGAACTCACTCAATCCTCCCCCCGTCCATGAAAACCGAAGGTTTCACCAAAAAAGTCCTGATTCTGGGTGTGAACGGCTTCATCGGCCATCATCTGTCCAAGCGCATTCTCGAAACCACCGACTGGGAAGTTTTCGGCATGGACATGCAGACCGACCGGCTCGGCAGCCTCGTCGATCACGAACGCATGCACTTCTTCGAGGGCGACATCACGATCAACCGGGAGTGGGTCGAGTATCACGTGAAGAAGTGCGACGTGATCCTGCCGCTCGTCGCGATCGCCACGCCCGCCACCTACGTGCAGCAGCCGCTGCGCGTGTTCGAGCTCGACTTCGAGGCGAACCTGCCGATCGTGCGTTCGGCCGTCAAGTACCGCAAGCACCTCGTGTTTCCGTCGACCTCCGAGGTCTACGGCATGTGCACCGACGAGCAATTCGACCCGGACGCCTCGCCGCTCATCTACGGCCCGATCAACAAGCCGCGCTGGATCTACGCGTGCTCGAAGCAGTTGATGGACCGCGTGATCTGGGGCTACGGCATGCAGGAAGGGCTGAATTTCACGCTGTTCCGCCCGTTCAACTGGATCGGGCCGGGCCTCGACTCGATCTATACGCCGAAGGAAGGCAGTTCGCGCGTGGTCACGCAGTTCCTCGGCCACATCGTGCGCGGCGAGAACATCAGCCTCGTCGACGGCGGCGCGCAGAAGCGCGCGTTCACCGACATCGACGACGGCATCGACGCGCTGATGAAGATCATCGAGAACAGGGACGGCATCGCCTCGGGCAAGATCTACAACATCGGCAATCCGACCAACAACTTCTCGGTGCGCGAACTCGCGCACAAGATGCTCGCGCTCGCCGCCGAATATTCCGAATACGCGCCGTCGGCCGAGCGCGTGCAGCTCGTCGAGACTTCGTCGGGCGCCTATTACGGCTCGGGCTACCAGGACGTGCAGAACCGCGTGCCGAAGATCGACAACACGATGCAGGAGCTCGGCTGGGCGCCGAAGTCGTCGTTCGACGAAGCGCTGCGCAAGATCTTCGAGGCCTATCGCGGCCACGTGGCCGACGCCCGCGCGCTCGTCGAGCAGCAGTAACCGGCATTTCCGTCCGAGGAAGGAACCGCTCTTGGCCCGCATCGTCCTGAAGATCGACGTCGACACGCTGCGCGGCACCCGCGAAGGCGTGCCGAATCTCGCACGCATCTTCGAGCGCTTTTCGGCGCGCGCCACGTTTCTCTTCAGCCTCGGCCCGGACCACACGGGCTGGGCGCTGCGCCGCGTGCTGCGCCCGGGCTTCCTGCGCAAGGTGTCGCGCACGTCGGTGCTCGAGCATTACGGCATCCGGCAGTTGATGTACGGCGTGCTGCTGCCGGGCCCCGACATCGGCGCGCGCGCGGCAGCCGAAATGCGCGCGATCCAGACGGCCGGCTTCGAATGCGGCATCCACACCTGGGACCACGTGTACTGGCAGGACAACGTGCGCCGCCGCCCGCGCGACTGGACGCTCGCGCAGATGCGGCGCAGCCACGAGCGTTTCGCGCAAATCTTCGGCGCGCCGCCCGTCACGCACGGCGCCGCGGGCTGGCAGATGAACGACGCGGCGTTCGGGCAGATCGACGCCTGGGGCATGCGCTTCGCCTCGGACGGCCGCGGGCGCTCGCCGTACCGGCCCATGGTCGGCGGCCGCACGCTCTCGCACGTGCAGATGCCGACCACGCTGCCCACGCTCGACGAGGTGCTCGGCGTCGACGGCGTCGACACGGACAACGTCGCCGCCTGGCTTCTGAAGCGCACCGAGAACGATCCGCGCGACCAGGTGTTCACGCTGCACGCCGAACTCGAAGGCCAGAAGCTCGCGCCCGTGTTCGAAACGCTGCTTGCCGGCTGGCGCGCGCAGGGGCACACGTTCGCCACGATGGGCGACTACCATGCGACGCTGGACCCCGAAGCCCTGCCATCGTACCCTGTTACGTGGGGTGAAATTCCCGGCCGTTCCGGCCAACTGATCGTCCAGCCCAACTGAGATATTCCGTCGCCGGGCGCGCGGCAAACCGCGCGCCCGGCCTCCCGCGCCGCCGCGGGGCTTTTCGCGCAAGCCGTTCGCGCGGGGCCCGCGGCGTCCGCGATAACAACCGGAGAACCACGTGCCCATCGCAGTAGACCAAGCCGTTCCCGATTTCACCGCCCCGGCCACGGGCGGCGACTTCACGCTGTCGAGCCTTGCGGGCAGCGCCGTCGTCCTGTACTTCTACCCGAAAGACAACACGCCGGGCTGCACGACCGAAGGCCTGCGTTTCCGCGACCTGTACCCGAAGTTCGTCAAGGCCGGCGCGCAGATCGTCGGCGTCTCGCGCGACAGCCTGCGTTCGCACGAAAACTTCAGGACCAAACTCGAGTTGCCGTTCCCGCTCGTGTCCGATGCCGACGAGGCCGTCTGCGCGCTCTTCGGCGTCATCAAAATGAAGAAAATGTACGGCAAGGAAGTGCGCGGCATCGAGCGCTCGACCTTCCTCATCGACCGCGAGGGCGTACTGCGCCGGGAATGGCGCGGCGTGCGGGTGCCGGGCCACGTCGACGAGGTGCTGGAGGCTGTACAAGCGCTTTGATGCGGGTTATATTGGGCCGCAATGATTGCCCTTTCACCTCATCGTCCGTCCCGTCGTTGTACCGGCCCCGCCGCCGGCCGCCAGATGGCCGGCGCGCAAGACCCGAGGCACAATACGACGATCGCCAGGCCGCCAGCCCCGTCAACCGGGACGGCGGCTTTTTTGTTTGTGCCGCGCCCGCCCCCGTCCGGCACGGCGTCTTGACCAAGGAGCCTATCCAAAACCAGGCGAACCGGCATTTCCCGATCTGAGCGCGCCATCGTGCCCATCGTGTGATACGCGGCGCAGGCCACGCATCGCGAGCGCACCTTACTCGACCCGATTTTCTCGAGAGACACCATGCCTTTGCCTACCCCGCCCAACAAGCTCGGCAGCCTGCTGCCGCCCGACGAATACAAGACCCGTGCCCGTCCGGCGCGCGGCGCGCGCAAGGCGGCCGCCGAAGGCGAAACCGTCGAAGTGGCCGAGTACGGCGCAGCAAACGTGGCCGAGCCGATGACGCCCGCCGCCAACGCCGCGACGACGCTGCGCCCCGTGTCGCCGTCCGCGGAGATACCCGACGAATCCCCCGCGCCCGCCACCGCCCGCAAGCGCAAGCCGACGGCCGCGCTGCTGCAGCCGCTCAGGCCGGCCTCGGCCGGGGAACCGGTCGTCGCGCGCAACGACAAACCGGCCGCCGAAAAGCCGGCGGCGGGCACGGCGGCGACGCGCGGCGCCGCGAAAAAGCGCCTTCAGTCGGGCGACGGCGTCGAGGTGCGCAAGCTGTTCGTCCTCGACACGAACGTGCTCATGCACGATCCGACTTGCCTCTTCCGCTTCGAGGAACACGACGTCTATCTGCCGATGATGACGCTCGAGGAACTCGACAATCACAAGAAGGGCATGTCCGAGGTCGCGCGCAACGCGCGTCAGGTCAGTCGCACGCTCGATTCGCTCGTCGCCGACGCGGGGCCGATCTCCGAGGGCATTTCGCTCGCGCGGCTCGGCAGCCGCGAGGCGCTCGGGCGCCTCTACTTCCAGACGCAGCTCTCGCAGATCGAGCCCGTCAACGGACTGCCGGAGGGCAAGGCCGACAACCAGATTCTCGGCGTCGTGCGCTCGCTGCAGCGCGAGCGGAGCGACCGCCAGGTAGTGCTGGTGTCGAAGGACATCAACATGCGCATCAAGGCGCATGCGCTCGGCCTGCCCGCCGAGGACTACTTCAACGACCAGGTGCTCGAGGACAAGGACCTGCTCTACTCCGGCGTTCGCGCGCTGCCCCAGGACTTCTGGACGAAGCACGCGAAGGGCATGGAAAGCTGGCAGGACACCAAGACCGGCACGACCTACTATCGCGTGACGGGACCGCTGTGCGCGTCGCTGCTCGTCAACGAGTTCGTCTACCTCGAGCCGCAGAACGGCGAGCCCGCGTTCCACGCGATCGTGCGCGAACTGAACGGCAAGACGGCGCTGCTGCAGACGCTGCGCGACTACGGCCACAACAAGAACAACGTGTGGGGCATCACGGCGCGCAACCGCGAGCAAAACTTCGCGCTGAACCTGCTGATGAATCCCGAGATCGACTTCGTCACGCTGCTCGGCCAGGCCGGCACCGGCAAGACGCTCGTCGCGCTCGCGGCGGGCCTCGCACAGGTGCTCGACGACAAGCGCTACAACGAGATCATCGTGACGCGCGCGACCGTGCCGGTCGGCGAGGACATCGGCTTTCTGCCCGGCACCGAGGAAGAGAAGATGCAGCCGTGGATGGGCGCCTTCGACGACAACCTCGAAGTCCTGCAGAAAACCGACGACGCGGCCGGCGAGTGGGGCCGCGCGGCGACCCAGGAGTTGATCCGCTCGCGGCTCAAGGTCAAGAGCATGAACTTCATGCGCGGACGCACGTTCGTCGACAAGTACCTGATCATCGACGAGGCGCAGAACCTCACGCCCAAGCAGATGAAGACGCTCGTCACGCGCGCGGGTCCGGGCACGAAGATCGTCTGCCTCGGCAACATCGCGCAGATCGACACGCCTTACCTGACCGAAGGTAGCTCGGGGCTCACCTACGTGGTCGACCGCTTCAAGGGCTGGGCGCACAGCGGCCACGTCACGCTCGCGCGCGGCGAACGCTCCCGCCTCGCCGATTACGCGTCGGAAATCCTGTAGCCGCGAGCGGCATCGGGGACGTCGCCCGATCGTCCTTTCTACGGCCGAACCGAAAACCGCATCCGTCCCCGGATGCGGTTTTTTCTTGACAATTCCGCGCGCACTCGGTGTTGCACCGTCCACGATGCGCAACACCTTCGGCCCACACTTCAAGTAATTTATCAAGTTTTCTTGCGAAAGCCCCGCCGGGCGGGCTACCATCGGCCCGTTACCTGTTCCCGGCGGGCGTGCGCGTCCGTCCCGCGAGCCCATGCGCCGACTCTGGCTTCCGCTCCTGCTCACCGTGCTGCTCGCTGCCTGCTCAAGCGCGCCGCCGCGCGTCGCTTACAACGGCGGCAGCGACCACGGGTCCATCATGGTGCCGCGCGCCTACCGGACCGTCCCGCCCGGGTTCCCCGACTTCGTCGATCACAGCATCGGACGCGAGGAAATCTCGATCGAGGCGATGGGCCTCGTCGGCATCCCCTATCGCTGGGGCGGCAACACGCCCGAGAGCGGCTTCGACTGCAGCGGCCTCGTCAAATACGTCGTCGCGCGCGCCGCCATGATCAACCTGCCGCGCACCACGTCCGAAATGCGCTACAGCGGCGTGGCGATCCAGCCCGACGAGATCGCCGCCGGCGACCTCGTATTCTTCGACACCGACGGACGCCCGTATTCGCACGTCGGCATTTACGTCGGCCAGTTGCGCTTCGTCGATGCGCCATCGACGGGCGGCACCGTGCGGCTCGACTATCTGAACAATCCGTATTGGGCGAGGCACTTCAACGGAATACGCCGCGTCGCCCCGCCGAAACGCGCGCCGTCGATACTCGATGCGCCGACTTACGAGGCGTCGGCGCCGCCATCGCCGCCACCCGGCACGGATGCCGCCGCCATTGCCACGGCGTCCGTCGCGCCATCGTCCCCCTCGCCCGCGCGTAGCGACACGCCGCCGCCGGGACAGACACCCGTCGCCGAAGCCTTGCCGCCGGACGAAGCGACGACCGTAAGCGCCGCGCCGACCGCCGTCGCGACCGACCCGTTCGAGCCGCCGCCCGACTCGATGCGTTCGGCGCAGGTGCAGGCCCGCGAGGCGGATGCCGTGTCGCCGGCCAGCGGGAACCCGGCCGCGCAAACGGCGCAGACCGCGCCGTCAACCGCCTCGTCGAGCGCGCCCGACGCCATCGACGCCGCCGCCGACGCCTACGAGCCCCCGCCTCCATCGGCTTCGGCCGCTTCGCGCCAGGCGGCCGAGGCGCAAGCCGCGCAACCGTCGCCCATCGAGCCGCTGCCGTCGCCCGCCGATGCACCGCCGCAAATCCTTCGCGCCTCGACGAGCGCACGTGAATTGCCGCCGCCCTCTTCGGGGTCGAGCAACGACGACCCGATCGCGCGCTTCGCCAACGGCAACTTCCAGGCGCCCTGAGCGCCGCTCGCGCGACGACAGCACCGAACAGCCCTGACGGCGACGCGGTTTTCGCTGTCGTCGGCGTCTGTTATCGTTTCCGCTGACTTCACGACATGAACAGCGAGGCAGCGATGGATCTCGGACTCGGCAACAAGGTGGTATTGATCACGGGCGGCAGCAAGGGCATCGGGCTCGCCTGCGCCCGCGCGTTCGCAACGGAAGGCGCGCGCGTCGCGATCGTCTCGCGCGATGCGGCCAATCTCGCGCGGGCGCGCGAACAGCTCGTGAAGGACGGGCTGCACGTACATCTGACTCGCGCCGATCTCAGCGAGCCCCACAGCGCGGCGGACGTGGTCGAGGAAGTCGCCACGGCGCTGGGTCCCATCGACGTGCTCGTGAACAGCGCCGGCGCCGCGCGCCGCTTCGACCCCGAAGCGCTCGACGCGCAGGCCTTCAGGGAAACGATGGAAGCGAAGTACTTTCCCTACGTGTACCCGCAGCAGGAAGTGCTGCGCCGGATGGTGGAGCGGGTCAAGTCCGGCAAGGCGACCGAGCCGGGCACGATCGTCAACATCATCGGGATGGGCGGCAAGGTGGCGAGCGACATCCACATCGCGGGCGGCGCGGCCAACGCCGCGCTGATGCTCGCGACCGTGGGCCTCGCGCACTATCACGCGCGCTACGGCATCCGCATCAACGCGATCAACCCGGGCGCGACGCTGACGGAGCGGCTACAGGAAGCGCTCGCGCTCGAGGCCACCCGCGACGGCGGCGATGCGGCCGCCGCGCTCGCGCGTGGCGAGGCGAAGGTGCCGCTCGGCCGCTATGCGAAACCCGAGGAAATCGCCGACGTCGCGCTCTTTCTCGCGAGCCGCCGGGCCAGCTACGTCACCGGCGCGATCGTGCCGATGGACGGCTGCGGCGCGCCGCTGATCTGACCGTATCCGACCGGGCGCGGCCTCTGAACGAGGCCGCGCGCTACATCAGCCGGTGGCCGAGCCACCAGCCCGCCGCGGCCAGCGCGGCCGAAGCGGGAATCGTCAGGATCCACGCCCACACGATATTGCCCGCCACGCCCCAGCGCACGGCGCTGAGCTTGCGGGTCGCGCCGACGCCGACGATCGCGCCCGTGATCGTGTGCGTCGTCGAAACCGGGATGCCGAGCGCCGAGGCGGTAAAAAGCGTCAGCGCGCCGCCGGCCTCGGCGCAAAAGCCGCCGACGGGCTTGAGCTTCGTGATCCTCTGCCCCATCGTGCGCACGATCCGCCAGCCGCCGAACAGCGTGCCGAGCCCCATCGACAGATAGCAGCCGCCGATCACCCAGAGCGGCGGGGCGTCCGAGCCGGCCGACGCATAGCCCGTGGCGATCAGCAGCATCCAGATGATGCCGATGGTCTTCTGCGCGTCGTTGCCGCCGTGGCCGAGACTGTAAAGGCTCGCCGAGACGAGCTGCAGCCGCCGGAAGCGGCGGTCCACGCGGCTCGGCGGCGTGCGGAAGTAAAGCCACGACACTGTGAGCATGAAGAACGAGCCGAGCACGAAACCGAGCAGCGGCGAAAGGAAGATGAACGCGACCGTTTTCATGAGGCCATCGACGTTGAGCGCGCCCCACCCCGACTTCGCGAGCGCCGCGCCGACGAGCCCGCCGATCAGCGCATGCGACGAGCTCGACGGAATGCCGTAGTACCAGGTGAGGACGTTCCAGCCGATCGCGCCGACAAGCGCGCCGAACACCACGTAGTGATCGACGATGTCGGGGTCGATCGTGCCCCGGCCGACCGTCTGCGCGACCTTCAGGTGAAAGATGAAATAGGCGACGACGTTGAAGAACGCCGCGAACGCGACGGCCTGCTGCGGCTTGAGCACGCCCGTCGAGACGACCGTGGCGATCGAGTTCGCCGCGTCGTGAAAGCCGTTCATGAAGTCGAACACCAGTGAAATGGCGACGAGCGCCACCACGATCCAGATGGCGAGCTGTATCGATTGCATCGTGCTGTCGTCCGCTCAGGCGTTTTCGAGCACGATGCCTTCGATGATGTTCGCCGCGTCCTCGCACCGGTCGGTGATCGTCTCGAGCAGCTCGTAGATGGCCTTCAGCTTGATGAGCGTCTTGACGTCGTCCTCTTCGCGAAAGAGCTTCGAGATCGCCGCGCGCAGCAGGCGGTCCGCGTCGGACTCCAGCCGGTCGATGTCCTCGCAGGCCTTCAGGATCTGGCTGGCCTGGCCCATGTCGGAGAGCATCGCGACGGCCGCCTGCACGCGCTCGGCGCAGGCCGTGCAGATGTGCGCGAGCTCGCTCGCCTCGGACGTGACGGCCTGCACGTCGTAGAGCGAGACGGCCGTGGCGACGTCCTCGACGAGGTCGAGGATGTCGTCCATCGTCGTGATCAGCTTGTGGATTTCGTCGCGATCGAGCGGCGTGATGAAGGTCTTGTGCAGCAGGTCGATCGTCTCGTGCGTCAGACGGTCGGCGGCCTTTTCGGCGACCTGGACGTTCTGCTTGTGGCGTTCGGTTTCGGCGAGATTGTCGATCAGCAGTTCGAGCTCCCGGCTCCCGTCGACGATGCACTTCGCGTGCGCATTGAATATTTCGAAAAACTTGCCCTCTCGGGGCATGAATCGACCGAACATTTGCCTTTCCGTTAATGCTTCTCGTCAAAAATCAATGGCATTGACGCCACTCCCCCTGCACCACGTCGTGCCGCACATTCCGTGCATCGCCCGGAATTTTGTGACGATTGCATGACAACCGCGATTTTATAGGAAAGCCCTCCCCAACTGCCGGCGATCGAGGGCGCCGCCGGGACGCACCCGGCCCCGACGGCGGCAATACGTCGGACGCCGCCGCCCCGGTATGCCGGGGAATATGCCGGGAATGGCCGGTGCGTACGTCCCGACGCAGGCGGCGCGCCGACGTTCGCGCGCTGCCGCCGAGGACCGCCGCTGCCCCACCGGGCGCCGGCGAACTTGCCCCATGCCCATGCCTGTACCTGCCGCGAGCGCCGCTCCGGCAGGCGCGTCACAAGGAGAATCGCCGTGAAAGCTGTCGTCTACGAAGGACCTCGCAACGTCTCGGTCAAGGAGATGCCCGACGCCAGAATCGAAAAGCCGACCGACGTACTCGTGAAGATCACCACCACCAACATCTGCGGCTCCGACCTGCACATGTACGAAGGCCGCACGAACATGGAGACCGGACGGATCCTCGGGCACGAGAACCTCGGCGTGGTCGTGGAAACCGGCTCGGCAGTCGAGCGCGTGAAGAAAGGCGACCGCGTCTGTATGCCTTTCAATATTGCCTGCGGTTTTTGCAAGAACTGCGAGAAGGGCCTGACGGGCTTCTGCCTGAGCACGAATCCCGGCACGGCGGGCGCCGCCTACGGCTTCGCGGGCATGGGGCCGTACAGCGGCGGCCAGGCGGAATACCTGCGCGTGCCGTTCGGCGACTTCAACTGCCTGCGGCTGCCGCCCGACGCCGAGGAAAAGGAAAACGATTACGTGCTGCTGTCCGACATCTTCCCGACCGGCTATCACGCAACGGTGCTCGCGGGCGTCGAGGCCGGCGACAGCGTCGCGATCTACGGCGCCGGTCCGGTCGGGCTGATGGCCGCGCTCTCCGCGCAGATCAAGGGCGCCAGCAAGATCATGGTGGTCGATACGCACGCCGACCGTCTGCGGCTCGCGGAAAAGCTCGGCGCGATCCCCGTCGACGACAGCGACGGCGAATCGGCCGAACGGATCCTCGAGCTCACCGGCGGCGAAGGCGCGGATCGCGGCTGCGAGTGCGTGGGGTATCAATGCAGTTGCCACGGCCGGGAAGTGCCGAATCTCACCATGAACAACCTCGTGAAGGCCGTGCGGCCGACCGGCGGCATCGGCGTGGTCGGCGTCTTCGTCGCCGGGGACCCCGGTTCGCCCGATGCGCTCGCGAAGGAGGGTCGCCTCGCGTTCGACTTCGGACAGCTATGGATGAAAGGCCAGCACGTCGCCACCGGCCAGGCCAACGTGAAGGCGTACAACCGCAAGCTGCGCGACCTGATCGCAGCCGACAGGGTGCGGCCGTCGCAGATCATCTCGCATGAACTGCCGCTCGCGAAAGCGGCCGACGGCTACCGGCATTTCGACGAGCGCACCGACGGCTGGACCAAAGTCGTGCTGAAGACAGCCGCATAAGGGAGAGGAGAAGCAGAGAAGAGGCGGAGAAGACCGGCGAAGCGCCGGACGGCGTTATCGGCCGGCGCTTCACGACGACTTCGGCTGCAACGATCTCGCCGGCAAACCAGGACGACCCAGGGCAACCGGACGGCCCCGGTCCGGACAACGTAGCCGCCGCACGGCGGCTTTCGGAGAAACACAACGGACTCAAGGAGCCATGAGGAAGGGCCGCGCGCGAAGCCGCGGCCCCCGCTTCCTCAGGCCGGCACCGACTCCGCCGCCGCCGAGCGAGACCAGACACGATGTCGGGACGCGGACTCGATGAAGCGCTTGAGCACCTCTTTCGACTGCGTCTCGTCGCCTTCGGCGACGCCGTCCGCATTGGCCGGCAGATGCGCCGCGGTGAGCACGTCGCGGCCGGCGCCGAGCGCGCCGAGCGCCTTCAGATGCTTGAACGCCTCGAGCACGAAATGCCGCGCGTCGCCCGACTGCGAGAGCGTCGCGCTCGCCTGTTCGCCGCCCGGCACGAATACGGCGTCGAACATGACCGACGGCATCCCGGCGATTGTCGCGTCCGGCACGATCTCGCCGATCGGCGCGAGAGACGGCGCGATGACGAGCGCCGTCGCGCCCTCCTTCGCGAACGCGTCGCGCAACTTCGCCAGTTCGCCCGCGTCGGCGCCCGGTGCGGTGAGCAGCGCGATCTTGCGCGTCTTGATGCCGGGCTTGACGCGATTGAGCAGACTCAGCGCCGGCGACGATTCCGGCTTCGGCATGCCGTGCTTGCTGCCCGGCGCCGGCTTCGGCAAACCCAATGCCCCGGCCACGCCGGCGGCCAGATCCGCGTCGATGTTCGCGAGAATCCCGTCCACGGTGCGCCGGCGAATTTCGGGTTTCGTGACCTTGCCGAGCTCGAACGAATACGCCGCGACGATGTGCGCCTTCTCCGGTTCGGACATGCTCCGGAAGAACATCGTCGCCTGCGAAAAGTGATCGGCAAACGAATCGCTGCGCACGCGGATCTTGTGACCGTCGACATGCTCCTGGTAGCTCTCGAACCCGCCGTCGGCGGGCTTCGTTTCCTTCGGCCATCCGTCGCCCACGGAATTGGGCTCGTAGGAGGCCTGCCCCACGTTGATCGTCTGGCGGTGCATCGCGTCGCGCTGGTTGTTCTGGAACGGACATACCGGCCGGTTGATCGGAATCTCGTGGAAATTCGGACCGCCCAGCCGGCTGATTTGCGTATCCGTGTACGAGAAAAGGCGTCCCTGCAGCAGCGGATCGTTCGTGAAATCGATGCCCGGCACGACATGGCCCGGATGGAACGCCACCTGCTCGGTTTCCGCGAAGAAGTTGTCGGGGTTGCGGTTCAGCGTCATCTTGCCGATCAGCTTGACCGGCACGAGTTCTTCGGGAATCAGCTTCGTCGGATCGAGCAGATCGAAGCCGAATTTGTGCTCGTCCTCTTCCTCGACGATCTGCACGCCGAACTCGTATTCCGGGTAGTCGCCGCGCGCGATCGCTTCCCACAGGTCCCGGCGGTGAAAGTCCGGGTCCTTGCCGGCGATCTTCTGCGCCTCATCCCAGACGAACGAATACGAACCGAGCACCGGACGCCAGTGCCATTTCACGAAGCGCGCCTTGCCCTGCGCGTTGACGAGGCGAAACGTGTGCACGCCGAAGCCTTCCATGGTGCGCAGGCTCTTCGGAATCGCGCGGTCGGACATTGCCCACAGCACCATGTGCGCGCTTTCCGGCACAAGCGAGACGAAGTCCCAGAACGTGTCGTGGGCCGTGCCGCCGGTCGGCATCTCGTCGGGCGCCTCGGGCTTCACGGCGTGCACGAAGTCGGGAAACTTGATCGCGTCCTGGATGAAGAACACCGGCATGTTGTTGCCGACGAGGTCGAAATTGCCCTGCTCCGTGTAGAACTTCGTCGCGAACCCGCGCACGTCGCGCACGGTGTCGGCCGAACCGCGCGGGCCCTGGACCGTCGAGAAACGCACGTAGACGGGCGTGACCTTCTTCGGGTCCTGCAAAAACGCCGCGCGCGTGAGCTCGGCCTGCGACTCGTAGACCTGGAACACGCCGTGGGCGGCCGAGCCGCGCGCATGGACGATACGCTCGGGAATGCGCTCGTGATCGAAATGCGTGATCTTCTCGCGCATGATGAAATCTTCGAGCAGCGAAGGACCGCGGGGTCCGGCCCGCAGCGTGTTCTGGTTGTCGGCGATTTTCACGCCCTGATTCGTCCGCAACGCTTCGCCGTCGGCACGGGCGCGAAACGTTTCAAGGTCCTGCGATTTCGGGTCGGCGGCCGGCTGGCCCGCATGGGATCGTTGACGATGTGTTGGCATGGCGCGCTCCTCGTTGGGGTACGCGTTGCCCGCAAGCGATGTGCCTTGCCCGCGCACGTCGCGCCAGGCCGAAGCAGGAGCCGGAAAAATCAGCGCCGGTGGATTTTTTTATTCGCCGTAGAAATTCTGCGCGCCCGCGAAGTTATCGAACTTCGTGTACTGGCCGTGGAAGGTCAGCCGCACGGGCCCGATCGGGCCGTTGCGCTGTTTGCCGATGATGACTTCGGCCGTGCCCTTGTCAGGACTGTCCGGGTTGTAGACCTCGTCGCGGTAAATGAAGAGGATCACGTCGGCGTCCTGCTCGATGGCGCCCGACTCGCGCAGGTCCGACATCACGGGCCGCTTGTTCGGCCGCTGCTCGAGGCCGCGATTGAGCTGCGAAAGCGCGATCACGGGCACGTCGAGCTCCTTGGCGAGACTCTTGAGCGAGCGCGAAATTTCCGAGATTTCCGTGGCCCGGTTCTCGCCCTGCGACGAGCCGCTCATGAGCTGCAGATAATCGACGATGATGAGCCCGAGCTTGCCGCATTGCCTCGACAGCCGGCGCGCGCGCGAGCGCAGTTCCATCGGGTTCAGGCCGCCCGTCTCGTCGATGAAAATCTGCGCCTCGCTCATTTTCTGCACCGCGTGCGTGAGCTTGGGCCAGTCCTCGTCGGTCAGGCGCCCGGTCCGCATGCGGTGCTGGTCGAGCCGGCCCACCGAGCCGAGCATCCGCATGATGAGCTGCGTGCCCGGCATTTCCATCGAGAACACGGCGACCGGCAGGCCGTACTCGACGGCCACGTATTCGCCGATGTTCATCGAGAGCGCCGTCTTGCCCATCGAGGGCCGCCCCGCGACGATGATGAGTTCGCCGCCGTGCATCCCCGAAGTCATCCGGTCGAGGTCGACGAAGCCGGTCGGCGTGCCCGTCACGTCGCTCGGGTTCTCGGTGTGATAGAGCGTGTCGATGCGCTCGACGACCTGCGTGAGCAGCGGACCGATTTCGAGGAACCCCTGGGCGCCGCGCGCGCCGTCCTCGGCGATCGAGAACACCTTCGCCTCGGCCTCGTCGAGCAGTTGGCGCACTTCCTTGCCCTGCGGGTTGAACGCGTCGGCCGAAATTTCGTCGGCCACCGAGACGAGCCGGCGCAGCACCGCGCGGTCGCGCACGATTTCGGCATAGCGGCGGATGTTCGCCGCGCTCGGCGTGTTCTGCGCGAGCGCGTTCAGATAGGCGAGCCCGCCCACGTCGTCGGCCTTGCCGGCCGTGCCGAGCGACTCGTAGACGGTGATCACGTCCGCCGGCCGCGTCCCCGCGATCAGCTTGCCGATGTGCTCGTAGATGATCCGGTGGTCGTAGCGGTAGAAATCGCCCTGCGAGAGGAAGTCGGCAATCCGGTCCCAGGCGCCGTTGTCGAGCAGCAGGCCGCCGAGCACCGACTGCTCGGCCTCGATCGAATGAGGCGGAACCTTCAGCGACTCGATTTGGGGATCGTTTGGAGCGTTCATGGAGGGCCATTATCGGGCAAATGCCGGGCGCGCGAAAGGCGCCCGACAGCGGGCGCGGCGGCGCCCGCCCAAAAAGAAAGGCAGAAACCCCTCTCGGGATTTCTGCCTTGCGTCGTCGTGCCCGCCGGGCGACCGGCGTTCAGGACACGGGCGAGAAAAAAGCCCCGTCCCGAAGAAGCTTAGACGTGCTCGCCGAGCACCGACACCGTCACGTCGACGAGGACGTCCGTGTGGAGCGAGACCTGCACCGGATGGTCGCCGACGATCTTGAGCGGACCTTCCGCCAGGCGCACCTGCGCCTTTTCCACGCCGAAGCCGAGCTTGCCCAGCGCGCCGGCGATGTCGGCATTCGTGACCGAGCCGAACAGGCGGCCGTCCACGCCGGCCTTCTGGGCGATCTGGACGGTCAGGCCGGCCAGCTTCTCGCCTTGTGCCTGCGCGGCGGCGAGCTTCTCGGCGGCGACCTTTTCGAGTTCCGCGCGGCGGACTTCGAATTCGGCGATCGCCTCCTTCGTGGCGCGGCGGGCGCGCTTTTGCGGGATCAGGAAGTTACGCGCGTAACCGTCCTTCACTTTGACGATGTCGCCGAGGTTGCCCAGATTGACGACTTTTTCCAGAAGAATGATCTGCATTCGGATACTCCTTGTAGCGTCGTCGGGTTAGGCCTTGTGCTGGTCGGTGTACGGCATCAGCGCGAGGAAGCGCGCGCGCTTGATGGCCGTGTCCAGTTGACGCTGATAGTGCGACTTGGTCCCCGTCAGACGCGCCGGCGTGATCTTGCCGTTCTCGCCGATGAAGTCCTTCAGGGTATCGATGTCCTTGTAGTCGATCTGTTCGACGCCAGCGGCCGTGAAGCGGCAAAACTTCTTGCGCTTGAAGAGCGGGTTCTGTTGCTGACGACGCTTGTCGAATTTCTTGCCAGTCGGGCGGGCCATGATCAGTCCTTTCCTATTTCTGTGATGTGAAACACCAGGGTTCTCGCGTTGCGGTTCTTTTTCGCCAGGAAGCCGGTGAAGAGCGTCTCGACGCCCATCTCGCAGCGTTCCAGCCTGCCGCTCGCCTCGCCGGCGGCTACCGCCGGCATCGTCAACTCGACCTGCCGGGCAATGCCGGCCTCGACGACTTCGGCGCGGTGCTGCAGCGTACAGCTCGCGATCGGAACGCCGGCCGGGGTGTAGCGCACCGGCTCGCGTTCGACGATGCTGGCCGTGAGTTGCAGCCTGTTCACCGGGCGCGGATTGCCGTGATCAACGTGGATGACGACGCGAAAACGACCTGATGGCTAATTCCTCAAGCCTGCGCTTCGGACGGCTGGGTCGCCGCCTTCCGGGCTTCTTCGCGCTGCACTTCCTTCATCATCGGCGACGGGCCGGTTTCGGCCTTCTTCTGCTTGACGATGAGGTGACGCAGCACGGCGTCGTTGAACTTGAACGCATGCTCCAGCTCGTCGAGCGTGGTCTGGTCGCATTCGATGTTCAGACAGACGTAGTGAGCCTTCGCGAGTTTTTCGATCATGTAGGCCAACTGGCGGCGGCCCCAGTCCTCGATGCGGTGGATCTGGCCGCCGTGCGACGTGATCGTCGACTTGTAACGCTCGATCATCGCGGGCACCTGTTCGCTCTGGTCCGGGTGCACGATGAACACGATTTCGTAATGACGCATACACACTCCTTGTGGATTAAAGCCACCCGGGCGTCTGATCCGGTGTGGCAAGTGAGAAGCCGGCGATTTTAACCCGTCCGGCGGCGCAACGCAAGGTTTTTGGCGTGCCAAACCCCAGAATCGGTTTTGTTTTCAATAACTTGGGGACTCGCCCTGGCCGGCGCGGGCGGAATTCAGTAAGTGTCGAACACGCGCTGCAGTCCGGCCGAGCCCGCGCGGCCGGCCGCGAGCGCCAGCATGAGCAGCACGCGCGCCTTCCAGGGGTTGAGCGTGCCGGCCGAGACGAAACCGAGCGCGTCGTCGGACGCGGCGCCGTTGCGCATGACGTGCCCCGATCCGGTGCGCGAGGCACGCACGACGGCGACGCCCTGCGCCACGGCGTCGACGAGCCCGCGCTCGAGCGCCGCGTGAATCGAGCCGTTGCCGGTGCCGGCCACCACGAGACCGCGCACGCCGGCGGCCACGAGCGCGTCGACCGCGATGCGCGAAACGCCCGCGTAACTCGCCACAATCTCGACGTGCGGCCAGTCCGACGGAATCAGGAATTCCGAATCGGCCGTGTGGGGGCGCGTCGCGCGCCGCTGAAACTCGATACGGGCGTCCTGCACCCAGCCGAGCGCGCCGATCTCGGGCGACTGGAACGCGTCGACGGCGGAAGTGCTCGTCTTCGTCACGTCGCGCGCGCAATGGATGCGGTTGTTGAACGCGAGCAGCACGCCCTGCCCCGCCGCAGCCGCGCTGGCCGCCACCGTCACCGCGTTGAGAAGGTTCAGCGGACCGTCCGCCGACAGCGCCGACGCCGGTCGCATCGCGGCCGTCAGCACCACGGGCTTGGCGCTCTTCACCGTCAGATGCAGCAGCCAGACCGTCTCCTCGAGCGTGTCGGTGCCGTGCGTGATCACCACGCCGTCGACGTCGTCGCGCGCGAGCAGCGCGTTCGCGCGCTGCGCGAGCGCGGTCCAGAACGCGAGCGGCATGTCCTTGCTGTCGAGGCTCGCGACCTGCTCCGCCTCGATCCGCGCGATCGCGGCCAGCCCCGGCACGGCGGTCAGCAATTGTTCCACGCCGATCACGCCGGCCCGGTAGCCAACCGTGTTCGCCGCGTCGGGCGCGGCGCCGGCGATCGTGCCGCCCGTCGCGAGCACGGCGATGCGCGGCAAGGCCGACGGCAGGTGGGTAGACGGGGAAGAAACGGTCGAGAGGGAGGCGTTCATGGCGGCGATTGTAAGCGATCCGGCCGGCTCGCCATGACGCGCGGCAAAGGCCCAACCCTGCCCGCCGCCGCGTGCCGCGAGGCGACCGCGACGCGCGAACGTCCGGTCCGCCGCCCCAGCCGCCGTCGGACGAAACTCAGACGGCTTCGCGCAACTGGCTCGCGATCTGCGCCTCGTTCAGATGCGGCGCGAACATTTCGATCAGCCGGTACGCGTACTGGCGCAGGAACGCCCCCTTGCGCAGCCCGACCCGCGTCGTACTCGCCTCGAACAGATGCTGGGTATCGAGCGCCACGAGCTCCGTGTCGCGCTTCGGATCGTAGGCCATCGCCGCGACGATGCCGACGCCCATGCCGAGCTCGACGTAGGTCTTGATGACATCGGCGTCGATCGCGGTCAGCACGACGTCGGGCAGCGCGCCCGCCTTCGCGAACGCCTGGTCGATGTGCGAGCGACCCGTGAAGTCGAGGTCGTAGGTGATGACGGGATATTCGGCCACCTCCTCGAGCGTGAGATTCGCGCGGCCCACGAGCGGGTGCGTCTTCGGCACGACGACGACGTGATGCCACGAATAGCACGGGAACGTGACGATGTCGGGATAGCGGTCGAGCGCCTCGGTCGAGATGCCGATGTCGGCCTCGCCGTTGATGATCATCTGCGCGATCTGCTGCGGGCTGCCCTGGCGCAGCGCGAGATGCACGCGCGGGAACACCTCGGTGAACTGGTGCACGACCTTCGGCAGCGCGTAGCGGGCCTGCGTGTGCGTCGTCGCGACGACGAGGTGGCCGCTGTCCTGGTCGGCGAACTGGCGCGCGACGCGGCGCAGGTTCTCCGCATCGAGCAGCATGCGCTCGATGAGCTGGTGAACGGCCTTGCCCGGCTCGGTCAGCCCGGTGAGCCGCTTGCCGCGGCGAATGAAGATGTCGACGCCGAGCTCGTCCTCCAGATCCTTGATCTGCTTCGACACGCCCGACTGCGACGTGTAGAGCACGTTCGCCACCTCGGTCAGATTCATGTTCTGCCGCACGGCTTCGCGCACGAAGCGCAATTGCTGGAAATTCATTTTGTTATATCTCCTGAACTGCCGACGGACGCCGGCCCCCCGACCTGTCTCAATGCGCGCATCAATGCGCCGGGAACACGCGCAGCGCGCGCGGCACGGCCGTCGCGCCGTCGCCGACTTCGAGGCGCAGCGCGCGCCAGGCCTCGCGGTCGAGCTGCGCCTCGAGCGTGGCGCCCTCGCGCGCCTCCAGCTCGACGCGCACCGACCCGCCGAGCGGCACGACGCGCCGCACGCCGACCACGATGCCCTCGCCCGAACCGGCCGCCTGCGTCCGCGGATAGAGCACGAGATCGTGCGGGCGCACGTAGGCGAACGCCGGCCCCTCGAACGCCGCGCTGACGGCGATCGGCTGCGCGGCGCCGTCGGCGACGAAGCCCTGGCCGGCCACGTGGCCGCTGAGCCGGTTCGCAGCGCCGAGGAACTCGTAGACGAAAGCCGTCTGCGGGTGGTCGTAGACGTCCTGCGGGCTGCCGGCCTGCTCGACGCAGCCGTGGTTCATCACGACGATGCGGT
The DNA here is from genome assembly GCF_002870125.1 of Burkholderia sp. WAC0059. Lineage (GTDB taxonomy): Bacteria > Pseudomonadota > Gammaproteobacteria > Burkholderiales > Burkholderiaceae > Paraburkholderia. The sequence goes on along the minus strand of NZ_PNEO01000003.1, from coordinate 142,725 downwards.
CGGCCACCTCGAGCGCTTCCTCCTGGTCGTGCGTCACGAACAGCGTCGAAATGTGCAGGTCGTCGTGCAGCCGCCGCAGCCAGCTGCGCAACTCCTTGCGCACCTTCGCGTCGAGCGCCCCGAACGGCTCGTCGAGCAGCAGCACCTTCGGCTCGACCGCAAGCGCGCGCGCGAGCGCGATGCGCTGCCGCTGGCCGCCCGAAAGCTCCGAGGGATAACGCTGCGCGAGCCAGTCGAGCTGCACGAGCTTGAGCAGCTCATGCACCTTCTCGCGGATCACGGCCTCCGGCGGCCGCTCGCCGCGCGGCTTCACGCGCAGCCCGAACGCCACGTTCTCGAACACCGTCATGTGCCTGAAGAGCGCGTAATGCTGGAACACGAAGCCGACCTGCCGCTCGCGGGCGCCGACCGAACCGACGTCCAGGCCCTGCAGCACCACCTGGCCCGCATCCGCGTACTCGAGGCCGGCGATCAGGCGCAGCAACGTCGTCTTGCCGCAGCCGGACGGGCCGAGCAGCGCGACGAGTTCGCCCGCCGGGAAGTCGAGCGACACGTTGTCGAGCGCGGTGAAGTCGCCGAAGCGCTTGTGCAGGTTGCGAACGATGATGCCCATGTGCTGCCGATCTCCCTCTTCCAGTGCGGCGGAACCGCCAGATGCCGCGACCCCGATCGGCGCGCGTCCCCGTTCTTTCCGTCCAGTCCTGCATCGTTACGTCCAATCGGGCCAGTCTAGCCGGACCGCATCATCATTAAAAATAATTGTTCCTCATTCTTTAATACCCGAAAGTGTTAAAGGCCGATGAAAACGGGCGTCCGAGGCACCGCTCTTTAAAACAGCACTTGAAAAGTGCCGGATACTGTATAAAAATACAGTCACCTGTTCATTCATACAGTGGCGACATGACCAAACTCACCGCACGGCAGCAGCAGGTTTTCGATCTGATCCGACGCGCGATCGAGCGCAGCGGGTTTCCGCCCACCCGGGCCGAAATCGCCGCCGAGCTCGGTTTCAGCTCGGCGAACTCCGCCGAGGAACACCTGCGGGCGCTGGCGCGCAAGGGCGTCATCGAGCTGGCGGCCGGCGCGTCGCGCGGCATTCGCCTCGTGCCGGGCCCCGACGAGTTGCCCCACCAGTTCACGCTGCCGCACGCGAGCCTGATGCAGCTCTCGCTGCCGCTCATCGGCCGGGTGGCGGCCGGCAGCCCGATCCTCGCCCAGGAGCACATCGCCCAGCATTACGCCTGCGACCCGGCACTCTTCGCCGGCAAGCCCGACTATCTGCTCAAGGTACGGGGCCTCTCGATGCGCGACGCCGGCATTCTCGACGGCGACCTGCTCGCCGTGCAGAAAAAGAGCGAGGCGAAGGACGGGCAGATCGTCGTCGCCCGGCTCGGCGACGACGTCACGGTCAAGCGCCTGAAGCGCCGGCCGGACGGCATCGAGCTGATCGCCGAGAACCCCGATTACGACAATCTCTTCGTCGAGGCCGGCAGCGCGGATTTCGCGCTGGAAGGCATCGCGGTCGGGCTCATTCGCCCGACCGAATTCTGAACGCCGTCTGGAGCCCCTTATGGAACGCCTTGCCCGCCTGTTGCCCTTCCGCCCCTTCGGACGCCTGCGCCATCTGCGCAGCCTCGTGCCCTGCGCAATGCGCGCGGCCGGCGCTCACGTTTCGAAGCCGTCGTTCACCGGTTCGCTGTTCGACGCCGAAGCGGCGCCGATGCCGGCCCTGCCGTCGGCCCAGCCCGCATTCGCGCGCGTGTCGCTCAATAGCGCCCTCAACAGCGAACCGGCCCAACGCGCGCCGGTGCGCGTCTATCACGGGCCGTCGCGCCTCATCATGGTGGGCACCGTCGACGCCGTCTGCCGGATGATCGACCGCTGCATCGCCGAGCAGCAGATGGATCGGCCCGAAGCGCTCGTCCGGTAAGATCGGGCAAGTCCGGCAAAGGCCGGGGTGAATGGCGGGATGAACGACTGCCGCGGCGACCGGGCGCGGTTCGTCACCCGATACGGCCCGGGCATTGTCGCCAGGCAATGCTGTCCGAATACTGCGGATCGTTTCGGCCGGAATGCGGTCAACGTCTATTCCTTATCTCTGCGCTTCGTCCGATGACCGATACGACCGTCCCCGCAAAAAACAGAAGCAAACCGCTGATTGCTGCGCTCGTCGCGATCGTCGTGGTGGCCATACTCGCTTATGCCTATGCGTCGCCGTATCTCGCGCTTTCCCGGATCAAGCGGGCGGCCGACGAGCGCGACGCTGCCACGCTGAACGAGTACGTCGATTACCCGGCGCTGCGCGCAAGCCTGAAAGAACAGATCGGCGCGATGCTCAGAGACCGCCTCGACGCCCGGCACGACGGCAATCCGCTGGCGCTCTTCGGCGCGGTCATCGGCGCGGCGCTGATCGGTCCGCTCGTGGACGTCTATGCGACGCCCGAAGGCGTCGAAGCGCTGCTCAACGGCATGCCGCCGCGCGGCGAGCCCGGCGAGCAACCGGCCGCGCCGCCTGCTCCATCCGCCTCCGCGGCCTCCGCGGCCTCCGCGCCGCCCGCCGCCGGAGCAAGCGAGCCCCCCGCACAAACGACGGCCGGCTATCGCGGCATCAACGAATTCGCCGTGACGTATCGCCGCCGCGAAAACGACAGTCCCTATACCGCGATCCTTGTGCGGCACGGGCTGTTTTCGTGGAAGCTTTCGGCCGTCGACCTCGGGAACTGATTCCCGCCGCTCAGGCGGCCTCGGCCGCCTGCTGCTTCTGCTCGGCCGGCGACGAGCACGCCACGAGAATGCTGCACGACACGCGGTCCAGCAGCGGCGTATTGCCGGCGCCCATCCACCATCGCGACAGGCCCTTGCGGCAGCGGTGCCCGACCACCACGAGGTCCGCGTGGAGTTCGTCGGCCAGATTGGCGATCTCGTCGACCGGATGACCGAACGCGAAGTGTCCCTGCGCCTGGACACCGCGTTCCGTCAGCCAGTCGACGCCTTCCTGGAGAATCTCGCGGGCCGTTTCCTCGAAGCGCCCGCAGGCCACGTCGGTCAGTAGTCCCGCGGTTTGAGCAATGCTCGCGCGCATGTCGACGACGGACAGCAGATGCGTCTCGGCTTTCAGATCCAGTGCCAGATCGGCGCCGCAGCGCAACGCCTTGCGGCCCTCGCGCGAACCGTCGTAGCACAGCAGGATTTTCCGGTAGCTCGCCATGATGCGCTCTCCCCGCCTGCGCAAATGGCAGGCTATGCGGTTTTCATGATGGTGCGCCGCAATTCCGCTGGCAAGCACTGAAAACGCCAGGCCGGCCGGCTCCATGTCCGGCCCCGCGCTGCGTTGCGAAACCCGGCGCCAAACAGTCTCACTTAGCCTCGCTGCCACCCGGTTTTGCCGTTTCCGACCCCGGCGATGCTCTAAAATAAGCCGCTTTACCTGCTCCATTTCTTCCGACGGATATCCCGCCCCGATGCCAGCCGCCGCTATCGAATTCGAACAGGTCGTCAAGCGCTATGGAGACAAAACGGTCGTCGACGGCCTGTCGTTCGAGGTCCGGCCCGGCGAATGCTTCGGTCTGCTCGGACCGAACGGCGCCGGCAAGACCACCACGCTGCGCATGCTGCTCGGCATGACCGCCCCCGACGCCGGCGCGATCCGCCTGTGCGGCGAACCCATTCCCGAGCGGGCGCGCATGGCGCGGGCCCGCGTCGGCGTGGTACCCCAGTTCGACAACCTCGACCCCGATTTCACCGTGCGCGAGAACCTGCAGGTCTTCGGCCGCTATTTCGGCCTGCCGGCCGCCGCGACGCGCGCGAAAGTCGGCCCGCTGCTCGAATTCGCCCGGCTCGAGAGCAAGGCCGACGCGCGCGTGAGCGAACTCTCGGGCGGGATGAAGCGGCGGCTCACGATGGCCCGCGCGCTCGTCAACGACCCGGATGTGCTCGTCATGGACGAGCCGACCACGGGCCTCGACCCGCAGGCGCGCCACCTGATCTGGGAGCGGCTGCGCTCGCTGCTCGGCCGCGGCAAGACGATCCTGCTCACGACGCACTTCATGGAGGAGGCCGAACGGCTCTGCAATCGCGTCGCCATCGTCGAGGAAGGCCGCAAGATCGCCGAGGGCGCGCCGAGCGCGCTTGTCGAATCGGAAATCGGCTGCGACGTAATCGAAATCTACGGCCCGGACCCCGTCGCGCTGCGCGACGAACTGGCCCCGCTCGCCAAACGTACGGAAATCAGCGGCGAAACGCTGTTCTGCTACGTCGACGACGCGCAGCCCGTCCACGCGCGCCTGCAGCAGCGCGCCGGCCTGCGCTATCTGCACCGGCCGGCCAATCTCGAAGATGTTTTCCTGCGGCTCACCGGCCGCGAAATGCAGGATTGAGACGATGCACGACGCCGCTTCATCCCAAGGCAAGAACGATTCCCGCGCCACCAACCGCGGCGACACGACCCTGCCCGCCGCGCTGCCTTCGAACGCGTGCAACTGGATCGCGGTCTGGCGCCGCAATTACCTCGTCTGGCGCAAGCTCGCCCTCGCCTCGATATTCGGCAATCTCGCCGATCCGATGATCTACCTGTTCGGGCTCGGCTTCGGCCTCGGCCTGATGGTCGGCCACGTAAGCGGCGTGTCCTACATCGCGTTCCTCGCGGCCGGCACCGTCGCGTCGTCCGTCATGATGTCCGCGAGCTTCGAATGCCTGTACTCGGGCTTCTCGCGCATGCACGTGCAGCGCACGTGGGAAGCGATCCTGCACACGCCGCTCTCGCTCGGCGACGTCATCCTCGGCGAAGTGGTGTGGTCCGCCAGCAAGGCGATGCTCTCCGGCGCGGCGATCATGCTCGTGGCGAGCCTGCCCGGCTACGCGAGCTTTCCGTCGATGCTGCTCGCGCTGCCCGTCATCGCGCTCGCCGGACTCGCGTTCGCGAGCATCGCGATGATCGTGACCGCGCTCGCGCCGTCGTACGACTTCTTCATGTTCTATCAGACGCTAGTGCTCACGCCGATGCTGATGCTCTCCGGCGTGTTCTTTCCGATCGAGCAGTTGCCCGCCGCCGTCCAGCGCATCACGCTGATGCTGCCGCTCGCCCATGCGGTCGAACTGATCCGGCCCGCCATGCTCGGGCGCCCGTTCGATCACCCGGCGCTGCACGTCGCGGTGCTGGTCGCGTACATCGTCGTGCCGTTCGCGATCGCGACGGTCCTGTTTCGCCGCCGCATGATGCGATGAAGCGCTGAGCGCGCGCGGCGCTCAGTCCTCGTCGTCGCCCCAGGGAATGTCGACGTCGGAGATGAAGGCGACGGTCGCGAACGGACCGCCGTCCTGCCGGCCGAGCTTGCCGTCGGCCCGGTGCCACTCGACGCGGAACGTCGTTCGCGCCGACGAATCGGCCAGCAGACGAACGGTGCGGATTTCCTCGGGGTCCGCGTCCTCGACCGGGTCGTCGAGCGAAACGAGCAGCGCCTGGGGCCAGACGCCGTCCTCGGGATCGTAGATGCGGTCGCCTTCGGGAATCGCCGTATGCGCCTCGACGCCGATCGTTGCCGACGCCTCGACGATCATCTTGCCCAGCGCGCGCAGCACCGTGGTCGCGCGCGACGAGTTGGCTTCCCGAATCGCAAGATCCCCCCGTGTCAGTGCCTGTTCGAGTTTCGGATCGGTCTTTTTCTGCTTTGCCATGCTGTTTCCCGGGTAAGGGCCTTGTCCTGGTCCTGCTGGTCCTGGGCCTTGTCCTGCGCGGCCGGAACTCCCGCCGCGAACGTACCGCCATGCGTGTTTGAATCGTACCACCGCGGCCGACCGCGCTACGCACGCCGTTCCGGCAGCCGGGTGGATTATCGCCGTTCCGGCCGGGACATCTTCGGCAAAAACGGATCCGCCGGCCGGAAAAAGCCACGTTCAGCCGCATGCGCCGGGCCGCCCCGGCGGCTTTCTGCGGCCGTGCCGGCAACGCCTGGAATCAGGGCGCCGGGTTCGGCTGCTGCTCGTGCAACGCGTCGATTTGCGCAAGCACCTCGGGCGAGAGCGTCACGTCGGCGCTGCCGATGTTCTCCTTCAACTGTTCGAGCGACGTCGCGCCGATCAGGTTGCTGGTCAGGAACGGACGGCTGTTGACGAACGCCAGCGCGAGCTGGGTCGGCGAGAGGCCGTGCTGCTTCGCGAGCGCGACGTAGCGCGACGTGGCGGCGACGGCCTGCGGCTTGCTGTAGCGCTGGAAACGCTCGAATTTCGTGATGCGTGCGCCCTCGGGCCGCGCGCCGCCTTCGTACTTGCCGCTCAGCCAGCCGAACGCGAGCGGCGAGTAGGCGAGCAGCCCGATACCGTCGCGATGGCTGAATTCCGAGAGGCCGAGCTCGAACGTGCGGTTCAGCAGGCTGTACGGATTCTGGATGCTGACGATGCGCGGCAGGCCGAGCTTCTCGGCCGCGCGCAGGAACTGGGCGACGCCCCACGGCGTTTCGTTCGACACGCCGATATGGCGCACCTTGCCCGCCTTGACGAACCCGGCCAGCACCTCGAGCGTTTCCTCGATCGGCACCGTATAGGCGTCGTCGACCCACGGATAGGCGCTGCGCCCGAAAGTCATCGTGCTGCGATCGGGCCAGTGCAACTGGTACAGATCGACGTAATCGGTCTGCAGGCGCGCGAGGCTGCCGTCGAGCGCCTCGGTCAGATTCTTGCGGTCGAACTGGTTGCCCTCGCCGCGAATGTGGCGCGGATTGTGCGGCTGACGTGCCGGCCCGGCGATCTTGGTCGCCAGTACGATGCGCTCGCGGGCTGCCGGATGCTTCGCGAGCCAGGTGCCGATGTAGCGCTCGGTGAGCCCCTGGGTTTCGGCGCGCGGCGGCACCGGATACATTTCGGCCGCATCGACCAGCGTGACGCCGTGGTCGAGCGCGTAGTCGATCTGCGCGTGCGCCTCGCTCTCCGTGTTCTGCTCGCCCCACGTCATCGTGCCGAGCCCGATCAGGCTCACCTTGACGTCCGAATCGCCGAGTTTGCGGTATTCCATTGATGCGTTTTCCGTCGTGTGGTTGAGAACGGGAACGTTAACATAGCGGGCGCTTTTTTTCAGCCGGGGAACGGGAGAAAAACACGGCCCCGCCCGGATACCGCCGCAAACGGCCGGCAAACGGAGAAAAATACGGGAGAAAACGGACGAGCGGAGACGGGCGGGCAGCGCCGCCGGGGCCCCTCCCGACGTCAGGCAATGGGCAATGGGGAACGCCGGCCGCGAACCGGAAGCGCCGGCACCCGGCGGTCTCCGACGACGGGTCAGGAGCCCGCCCGCGGACCATGACGGCGCGGGTGCTGCGTCATGCGGTAAGTAATCCAGCCGTCGGTCGTGCCCAGCGCGGGCCAGCCGTTGCGCTTCATGAACTCGATACAGGCGGCGTTTTCGACCTCGACCTCGACGAGCATCTCGCTCTTGATGCTGAACAGCCACTGCAGCGCGGGCCGCAGCAGCAACGCCCAGCGGGCGTGATATTCGGGCAGCACGGCAATGTGCGCGCCCTTGCCGTCGTAGATGATGCCGCCGATCGGCTTGCCGTCGAACTCGAAGCCGATCGACGGACAGTTCCGGTAATAGCGGATGAACCGCTCTTTGGTGACGAGTTTCAGGACGTGCTCGCCCGCGCCGCGATATCGCGGCGAATCCGCGTCGTAAAACACGTCGAGGTCGGCGTGATCGGCAAGCGTCAGCCGGCGCGTCATGCCGGCTCGCAGACGTCCGCGTCGAACGGCATGCCGAGCAGTTGCCGCATGGCCTTGCGCACGACCGGGTTCGGGCTGTCCGCATGTTCCGTCGCGTAGCTGTGCCACGACGGATCCTGGAGCACGTACAGGCACAACGCCTTGAGTTCCGGGGACTGGTCGTCCGGCAGGGTGTTGACGAGCTGCCAGGCCTCGTGCGGCCGACCGCGCCGGATGGCGATCATCACCGGAAAAATCAGCACGCTGCGGGTGGCGGGATGCAGGTCGTGCAGACGCTGCATCAGCGCTTCAGCCTCGTCGGGACGATCGTCCTCGAGGCATTGCGCCAAAGCCTGCACGATGATCGACGCGTCGGTGGAGTCGAACGGATCCATGATGGGGTCTCTGAATAAACGCTGACTTGAAGAAGGCTTCGAGAAACGGGCGATTCCCGTTCGTCTGGAGCGCGTCCCGCTTTGCCGAAGCCATCCCTCCGGACAGGGCGATCGGAGTCGCCTCAAAAAAACGTCAACCGCCGCTGCCGCCGCCGAGGACCTCCTGGACACCGCCTTCGAGCAACGTGGCGGCGGCCCCCTCGGGCGTCAATGCGGCCGCGCTACCCAGCGCCCCCGTAATGCCGGATAGGGCTTCGCCGGGATTGAGGGTGGCGACGCCTTCGACCGCACTTCCGAGATCCTTGACGGCACCTCCGAGGTCGCTTCCGAGGTCCTTGACAGCATTTCCGATAGCCGACATGTCGATTCTCCTTCGTGTGATAAACAGGGTTGAGAAGAAATTGCTGTACGGAATCGACCTGCCAGCCCGTACGCCGCGCACATCGAGATCCTGACGCCAATTTAGCCCGCCCCCCGTCGCATCGACCGGCCCGACGCGAACCCGGGACGTGAAATGCGAAGTGGGGACGCCCTGCGCCTCCCGGAAATGCCGGGCCGCCGTTGCGCGCCCGGCCCCGCCGCCGCGTCGCCCTTCGCGCCGCCCGCCCATATCGTTATCGGAATTTGCTATTTAAGCCGCGCAGCGCCCGGTGATAGGCTCATCCGATTAGTCCGCCCGACAAGGAGCCACCGTGAGCGTCGAATTCATCGGCATGATCCAGCAGCGCAAGGTCTCGGAAACGCATCTCCCGCAGGGGCCCGCGATCGACATCGACTACGTTCGCGCATTCGCTCAGGCCCACGAGCAGGCCGGCTTCGACCGGATTCTCGTGCCGCATCACTCGACGGGCCCCGACGCGACGCTGACGATCGCCTACGCGGCCAGCGTGACGACGCGCGTGAAGTTCATGCTCGCGCATCGTCCCGGCTTCGTGGCGCCGACGCTCGCGGCGCGCCAGCTCGCGACGCTCGATCACTTCTGCGGCGGCCGCCTCGCCGTGCACTTCATCAGCGGCGGCAGCGACAGCGAGCAGCGCCGCGACGGCGACTTCGCCGACCACGACGAGCGCTATGCGCGCACCGACGAATACCTGCAGATCCTGCGCCGCGTCTGGACCGAGCGCGCACCGTTCGATCACGCGGGCCGCTTCTACCGCTTCGAGCAGGCCTGGTCCGAGGTCAAGCCGAAGCAGCAGCCGTACGTGCCGATCTACTTCGGCGGCGCCTCCGCGCCCGCCATCGAGGTGGCCGGCCGGCACGCGGACGTGTATGCGCTGTGGGGCGAATCGAAGCAGCAGGTCGCCGGGCTGATCGCGCAGGTTCGCGCGTCGGCCGCGAAGCACGGGCGCACGGTGCGGTTCTCCGTGTCGTTCCGGCCGATTCTCGCCGACACGGAAAAAGCCGCCTGGGAGCGCGCCGAACACATCCTGCAGGAGACGCGGCGGCTGCGCGCCGGGCAGGGCCTCGGCGCCGGCAATCCGCAGCAGAGCGAAGGCGCGCGCCGGCTGCTCTCGGCGGCCGGCGACGGCGTGCGCGCCGACGAGCGGCTCTGGACCGCCGTCGCGAAGGAAATCGGCGGGCGCTCGAACTCGACCGCGCTCGTCGGCACGCCGGCCCAGGTCGCGCAAACGCTGTCCGAATACCACGCGCTCGGCGTCACGACGTTCCTGATCCGCGGCTTCGACCCGCTCGAGGACGCGACCGACTACGGACGCGAACTGATCCCCGCGACGCGCGAGCTGACCTCGCGCGAGCGCGCCGCGGCCTGAACCGCAGCATCGATCCACGGAGTTCACCGACCATGAGCACGCTCCTCTCCGCCGTGCGCGACGCCGATTTCCGGCACGCGCCCGTGCACAAGTTCTGGTTCGACGACGAAGCGGGCACGCGCACGCTCGCCGAAGAACGCCGCCATCGCCAGCAACGGCTCGCCGGCGCGTTCCGGCTGTTCGGGCGCTACGGCTTCGGGCTGGGCCTCGCCGGCCACATCACCGCGCGCGATCCCGAATGGACCGACCACTTCTGGGTCAATCCGCTCGGCCTCGATTTCGGACGCATCCGCGTGTCGGACCTGCTGCTCGTGAACCATCGGGGCGAGATCGTCGTCGGCGACGGGCCCGTCAACCAGGCCGCGTTCGCGATCCACGCGGCGATCCACACGGCGCGCCCCGACGTCGTGGCCGCCGCGCACACGCACTCGGTCTACGGCAAGGCCTGGTCGACGCTCGGCCGCCGGCTCGATCCGCTCACGCAGGACGCCTGCTCGTTCTACGAGGACCACGGGCTCTATGAGGACTTCCACGGCGTCGTGCTCGACACCGACGAAGGCGCGCGCATCGCGGCCGCGCTCGGCAGCGCGAAAGCCGTGGTCCTGAAGAACCACGGCATCCTGACCGCCGGACCGAGCGTCGAGGCGGCCGCGTGGTGGTACATCGCGCTCGAAAACGCCTGCCAGACGCAGTTGCTCGCCGAGGCGGCCGGCAAGCCGCAGCCGATTCCCCACGACGTCGCCGCGCTCACGCACAGCCGCGTGGGCCGGCCCGGCGGCGCCCGCTACGCGTTCGACAGCCTCTACGCGGGCCTCGTCGAAGCCGAACCGGAGCTGCTCGACTGATGACGCGTCAACGCCAACCGTTAAGGCAGTTCGTCGGCGCCATTGCCGACATCGTCGACGGCATCGACGCGCAGCACGACGAGCCGCGGCTTCTCGAACAGGGCCGGGACGCGCTGCGCGAACTCGTGCGCGTCGACAACTGGCTGCCCGACGCCTACGCGCAACCGTCGCCCGAACGCTACCAGCAGTTCCTGCTCTTCGCGGACGCCCGCCAGCGCTTCTCCGTCGTCAGCTTCGTCTGGGGGCCGGGCCAGCGCACGCCCGTGCACGACCACACCGTCTGGGGCCTCATCGGCGTGCTGCGCGGCGCCGAATACTCGCAGTCCTACGCACGCAACAACGACGGCACGCTGCGCGAGGACGGCGCCGAAATCCTGCTCGAACGCGGCGCCGTCGAAGCGGTCTCGCCGACCGTCGGCGACATCCACCGCGTGCGCAACGCCTACGACGACCGCGTCTCGATCAGCATTCACGTCTACGGCGCGAACATCGGCGCGGTCCGCCGCTCGGTCTGGCCCGAAGGCAAACCGGAGAAGCTGTTCATCTCCGGTTATTCGAACGACACCCTCCCGAACTTCTGGGATCTCAGCAAGGAACCTCAAGCGTCATGAAGTCATTTCCGCAGCGCACGTACGAGGACGTGCGCGAAGCGCTGCTCGCGCGGCGCGAGATCGCGTTGCTGGACGTGCGGGAAGAAGACCCGCACGCGCAGTCCCATCCGCTTTTCGCCGCGAACTTTCCGCTCGCGAAGATCGAGCTCGACGCCGCGACGAAGCTGCCGCGCCGCAACGTGCCGATCGTGCTGCTCGACGCCGGCGAAGGCTTCGCCAGGCGGGCCGCCGAACGGCTCGACGCGCTCGGCTACACGAACGTCGCGCTCTTCGCGGGCGGGCTCGACGGCTGGGTTCGCGCGGGCGGCGAGGTGTTTCGCGACGTGAACGTGCCGAGCAAGGCGTTCGGCGAGCTCGTCGAGGCGCAGCGGCACACGCCGTCGCTGCCGGCCGACGAGGTCGAGGCGTTGATCCGGCGCGGCGAGGACGTCGTCGTGCTCGACGCGCGCCGCTTCGACGAATACCAGACGATGAACATTCCGGGCAGCGTCAGCGTGCCCGGCGCCGAACTCGTGCTGCGGGCCCGCGCGCTCGCGCCGGACCCGGCCACGCGCGTCATCGTGAACTGCGCGGGCCGCACGCGCAGCATCATCGGCACGCAATCGCTCGTCAACGCGGGGCTGCCCAATCCGGTCGCCGCGCTGCGCAACGGCACGATCGGCTGGACGCTCGCCGGGCAGACGCTCGAGCACGGCAGCGCGCGCCGCTTCGACCCGCAGGCCGGCCGCGACGGCACCGCGCTCGCGCAGTCGGCCGGGGCTGCCCGCGCGCTCGCGGACCGCGCCGGCGTCGGCCGCGCGACGCTCGCCGCCACGACCGCCTGGGCCGCCGACGCGACGCGCACCACGTACCGCTTCGACGTGCGCACGCCCGACGAATACGAACGCGCGCATCTGCCCGGCTTCCAGGGCGCGCCCGGCGGCCAGCTCGTGCAGGAAACCGAGATGTTCGCGCCCGTGCGCGGCGCACGCGTCGTGCTGTTCGACGACGACGGCGTGCGCGCGAACATGACGGCGTCGTGGCTCGCGCAGATGAACGTCGAGGTCCACGTGATCGACGACGCGAGCGCGGCAGACCTGAGCGCGGCCGGCCCATGGAAAGCCGAACGGCCGGCGCCGCCGCAATCCGGAACGATCGCGCCGCAAGCCCTCGCCGCGCTGCTCGCCGATCCCGCGAACGGCGTCGTCGTGCTCGATTTCACGTCGAGCGCCAATCACGTGAAAGCCCACATTCCCGGCGCGTACTGGACGCTGCGCTCGCGGCTCGCGCCCGGCTACGACGACCTGCGCGCGCTGCCGGACGCGCAGCGTTACGTCGTCGCCTGCGGGACCAGCACGCTGGCCGCCTATGCGGCGCCCGAGGTCGCGACGCTGACGGGCAAGCCGGTGCAGGTGCTCGAAGGCGGCACCGCCGCGTGGGTCGCGGCCGGGTTGCCCGTCGAGGCCGGCGCGGACCGCCTCGTCTCGCCACGCATCGACCGCTACCGGCGCCCCTACGAAGGCACCGACAGCGCGCGCGAGGCGATGAACGCCTACCTCGAGTGGGAATACGGGCTCGTCGCCCAGCTCGGTCGCGACGGGACGCACGGCTTCTTCGTGATCTAGCCTGGCCCATTCATTCGCCCATTCATCGACGGGAAAACGCTCCATGTTTCGTCCTTTCACGGGCGCGCGCGCCGTCGCCCGGCGCCGCCCGTCCCGCCTGTCCGCCCTTGTATCCCTTCGCGCCGGACGGTTCGCGCTCGCGCTCGCCTGCGCGTTGCCGCTCGTCGCGCTGCCGGCCGCGGCGCGGGCCGAGGACACGCTGAAGGTCGGCGACCAGCAGTTGCAGTTGCGCGGCGTCCTCGAAGCGTCCGGGCAGTTGAAGAACGTGCCGTACCGGATCGAATGGTTCAACTTCCCCGCGGCGCAGCCGCTCGGCGAAGCGCTGAACGCCGGGGCGGTCGACGTCGGCGGGCTCGGCGACGCGCCGATGATCTTCGCCTACGCGGCCGGCGCGAAAATCCGCGTCGTCGCCGCCACGCGCTCGACGCCGACCGATCTCGCCATCGTCGTGCCGTCGAACTCCCCGATCCGCGGTCCCGCCGACCTGAAGGGCAAGCGCATCGCGACTACGCGCGGCTCGATCGGCCACTACCTCGCCATCGCGACGCTCGAACGCGCGCACCTGAAGCTCGCGGACGTTTCCTGGTACTTCATGCAGCCGGCCGACGCGCGGGCCGCGCTGGCCTCGGGCACCGTCGACGCGTGGTCGACCTGGGACCCGTACGTCGCGCTTGCCGAGGCCCAGGACCAGAACCGCAGCGTCGCGAACGGCGTCGGGCTCTCGTCCGGGCTGACGTTCGAAGCGGCCACGAACGAGGCGATCCGCACCAAGCCCGCGCTGATCGCCGATTTCGTGAAGCGCATCGCCGCCGGCGAACGCTGGGCGCTCGCGCATCCGGAGGAAGTGGCACAGATCCAGTCCCGCGTGACGGGCCTGCCCGCGAACGTGCTGACGACTGTCTACGAGCGCGCGCAGGCGCATCCCGTCGCGATCGACGACGCGGTGATCGCCGAGCAGCAGAAAACGGCCGACCTCTATCACCGCGCCGGCGTGATCCAGACGCCGCTCGACGTCGCGCCGAGCTTCGCGCGACAGTTCACGACCGGCATGCATTGACGGACGCCCCCCGGAACTGGAGACCGCGATGACCCACCCGCCGTCCGACGAGAACTTCACCGATACCGCTCGCGACGCCGGCGCCATCGCCGCGCTGCGCGACCTCGACAGCGCGGAAGCGACGCGCTGGCTCGACGCGCTGACGGTCGAGTTCGCCGCCAGCGCCGCCGAACTCGACCGGGGCCCGCACTTCCCCTACGCCAATCTCGCGCGACTGCGCCGGGCCGGACTGCTCTCGCTGACGGTGCCGCGCGCGCTGGGCGGTCACGAGGCGACGCTGCCGCAGACGCTGAAAGTCGTCCGCGCCGTTGCGCGCGGCGAGCCGTCGACGGCGCTCATCCTGCTGATGCAGTGCCTCTACCACCTGCGGCTGCAGGCCAATCCGAACTGGCCCGCCGAACTCCGCGTGCGCTTCGCGAAGGAGGCGGTCGAACACGGCGCGCTGATCAATTCGCTGCGCGTCGAGCCGGAACTCGGTTCGCCCTCGCGCGGCGGGCTGCCCGCCACCGTCGGACGGCTCGACGGCGACCACTGGGTCCTGAACGGCAGCAAGCTCTATTCGACGGGTAGCCCCGGGCTCACGTGGTTCGCGGTATGGGGTCGCACGGACGAGGCCTCGCCGCGCGTCGGCACCTGGCTCGTCCGCCGCGGCACGCCGGGCGTGCGTTTCGGCGCGCCGTGGAATCATCTGGGCATGCGCGCGACCGGCAGCCACGAGGTGATCTTCGAGAACGTGCGCGTGCCGGCCGGGCTCGCGGTCGATCTTCAGCCGCCCGGCCCCGGTGCCGGCACGGACCCGATCACGTCGATGTGGATGAGCGTGCTGCTGCCGGCGATCTACGACGGCGTCGCCCGCGCGGCGCGCGACTGGTTCGTCGGCTGGGTCGCGCGGCGCGTGCCGTCGGGCCTCGGCGCGCCGCTGTCGAGCCTCGACGGCTTCCAGCAAACCGCGGGCCGCATCGACGCGCTGCTGCTGAGCAACCGCCTGCTGCTCGACTCGGCCGCCGCCGGAGGCGTCACGCCGGCCGAAGCGCCGGCGATCAAGTACCTCGTGAGCCGCAACGCGATCGACACCGTCGCGCTCACGCTCGAAGCCAGCAGCAATCCGGGATTGAGCCGCGACAACCCGCTGGAACGCCACCATCGCGACGTGCTGTGCTCGCGCATCCACACGCCGCAGAACGACGTCGTGCTCGGCAATCTGGGGCGAGCGGCCTATGCGGCGGCGTTGTAGCGGGTTGTAGCCGGTTGCCCGACCTGTCAGAGGCAAGCGCCGGCCCGCACGGGGCCGGCGCCTGAATCACAAAACCCATCTTCCGGCTGGATCAGGTCAGCACGTCCGCGTACACGCGCTGCGCGAACTGTCCGGAATCCGTTCCCTGATTCACGACGCCCACGGTCTTCAGATCGTCGGCATAAAGCGCGATCTCGTGACGAAACGCGTCGCCGACCGGATGGTGATGGTCGGTATGCGAGCGCAGCATCGCCGAAAGCTCCGACACCGTTGCGCCCGGCGCGTTCGGCGCGAAAATCTTCGCGGCCTCGTCCGGATGATTCGCGGTCCACTCCGTTGCCTCGAGCAGCGCCTGCGTCAGCGCCTGGGCCGCCGCGCGGTCCTTGCGGATCAGCGAGCCGCGCACGCCGAGCACGCAGCACACGCGATGTTCGTACTCGCCGCACAGGTTGTTCGACACCTCGTAGAGATGGTCCGATTCGCGGATGTACCAGATCGTCGGATCGCCGTCGGCGATCGCCTGAACCTCCCCCTTCTGCAGCGCGATGCCGAGCAGGTTCGCCGGATACTGGCGCCACTGCACGTCGCGATCGGGATCGATGCCGGCCTTCTTCAGCGTGATCGCGAAGAAGTTCTTCGCCGGGCTGCCCATGTCGCTGACGCCGACCGTGCGGCCCTTCAGGTCCGGCAGATCGACGATGCCGGATTGCCGCGTCGCGAGCAGGCGCATGCAGCCCCCGTGAATCCCCGCCGTCAGCTTCACGTCGAAGCCCTGCTCGAGCGGCTTGATCCAGCGCAGCGCCATGCCGACGCCCGCGTCCGACTTGCCCGTGGCGATCGACTCGAGCAACTGGTCCGTCGAGCCGGAGAAGTTCACGAGGTTGACGTCGAGCCCGTGCTTCGTGAAGAAACCCTGCTGCACCGCGACCGGCACGGGCGCCGTGCAGATCGCGCCGGCATTCCACGACAGCGTCAACAGCTTGCGGCCGTCGTCGGCGCGCGCCCGGCGCGGCGCGAGGCTGAGCGCCGCGCCGCTGATCAGCGCGGCCCCGCCCATCCAGGTCGCCTCTCTCAGCCATTCACGTCGCGCGAGGTTGGCCGGCGCGTTCTCGTCAGTCGGTCGTTGCATGAATCCATCCCCTCACAATGAAAAACCGCGAACTCCCCCGTCGAAAGTCCGCGGCAAAAAGATCCGCCGAACCCGGCCGCGCTAGACGTCGAGCCCGAGCTTCGCGAGCACGTCGCGGCGCAGCGCGACGAGGCGCGGATCGTCGCGATGGCGCGGGTACGGCAGCTCGTTGCGGAAGTCGGCGACCACGCGCGCGGGCCGCTCGCTGAACACGACGACGCGGTCAGCCAGATACAGCGCTTCCTCGACGTCGTGCGTCACGAACAGCACCGAGAAGCGCGCGCGTTGCCACAGGCGCACGAGCTCGGACTGCATCCGGATGCGCGTGAGCGAATCGAGCTTGCCGAACGGCTCGTCGAGCACGAGCAGCGCCGGGTCGTTGACGAGCCCGCGGGCGAGCGCGGCCCGCTGCGCCATCCCGCCGGACAACTGATGCGGATACACGTGCGCGAACTCCGTCAGGCCGACGAGTTCGAGCGCGGCGTCGACGCGTTCGTCGACCCGCCGCCGCGCCTCGCGGCTGCGCGAGGCGCGGCCGCGACGCTGCGCGTGCGGGCCGAGCGCGACGCTGCGCGTGCGGGCCGAGCGCGACGTTGTCGCGAACCGTGCGCCATGGGTAGAGCGTCGGGTCCTGGAACACGACGACGCGCGACGGGTCAGGCCCGGCAATCGGCTGGCCGTCGGCCGCGAGCGTGCCGGCATACGGCATATCGAGCCCGGCGACGAGCCGCAGCAACGTGGACTTGCCGCAACCGCTCGGGCCGAGCAGCGCGACGAACTCGCCGGGCTCGACGGCGAGGCTCACGTCGTCGAGCACCGGCAGCGCGGCGCCGTTCAGCAGAAAGCGATGGCTCACGCGGCGCACGTCGATCCGCGCGCCGGCATTTCCGGCGGTATCTCCGTCGATGCCGGTCGGGCCGGCCCCGTTGCGCGAGCCGGCGGAATCGGTCGCCTCGACGGCGAGTGCGGCGCCTACCATTTGAGCAATCCCCTTTGCCACGCGAGCAGACGGTCGCGTACGCGGAACAGCAGCGTGATGAGCCCCGAGCACATGAGCGCCATCGCCAGCAGCGCGGCATACATGTTCGAGTAGGCGGCCCAGCCCTGGGCCCATTGCAGATACCAGCCGAGCCCCGCCTTCACGCCCATCATCTCGGCGACGACGAGCACGGCGAACGAGGCGCCGAGCCCCATGAACAGGCCGACGAACACCGACGGCAACGCCGCCGGAATCGCGACGCGCAGCACGAGGAACCCCGGTCGCGCGCCGAGCGTCCGGGCCACGTCGTAGTACGCGGAATTCACGCTCGCGACGCCCGACCACGTGAGGACGGCCACCGGAAACCCGGTCGCGAGCGCGATCAGGAACACGCTCGCGCTGAAGCTCGACGGAAAGAAGAAGAACGCGAGCGGCAACCACGCCGTGGCCGGCAGCGGCCCGATCAGGCGCAACACCGGGTGCAGCCAGTAGCCGACCGCGCGCGACCAGCCGATCCCGACGCCGACCGCGAAGCCCGTGATCGCGCCGAGCGCGTAGCCGTACACGAGGAGACCGAACGAATGCGCGACGCTCGACGCGAGGCGCGGGAAGTCGTCGAAGTACACGGCGATCAGCGCCTGCGGCGGCGCGAAGAACGGACGCGGCAGCCATTCGAGCTTGGCCGTCACGATCTCCCATGCGCTGATGCCGAGCGCAAGCGCCAGCAGCCACGGCAACGGCGTGCGCAGCAGATCGACGGGCGCGGCGCGACCGGCATCGCCCTCCGCCGCCGCCCCGGCCGCCTTGCGTTGCGCCCGACCGCGCAACAACGGCCAGCCGAACAGCGCCGACACGCCGGCAAGCGCGACCTCCAGCACGAGGAGCACGTCGGTATGCGGCCAGTCGTCGAGACTCGGCCACCATTGGGTCAGCGCAGCCGCGCCGAGCCAGGCGACTGTTGCGGCGAACGCGACGACGATCGCGGCAACCCTGTTTCCCGCCGGGCTGCGCCGGGGAAGCGCTGGATCGTCGACGCCGGCGATCCCGAGCGACTGCGATTGTGTGGACATGGCAATGACCGTGGCTTGCGTGAAATCCGTTCAAGCCTACACACGAGCCATGGCGGCCGGAATCATTTAATTTCCATATGGTTATCGATGCCGGACATAAAGACAAAGACGCCGACGCGCGCGGCGTCCGGCTCATCGGAATCGCCGGCGCAGACCGGCCGGGAACTTAGGATTCTTTAGATAGATTGCCGACGCGCGGGAACGCGCTGCGGTTGCCGTGTGGAACGACAGGTTCGAGCCAGAGCTCGTCGCGCGATATCGATGCCGATGCCGGGACGTCGGGCAGGTTGCGCGAGGACCGGACGGCCGACTAGGGGGAAAGCGCCGCGCGGCCCTTTACGATGAGCGGGCGGACGATTGAAAGCCCGCGTGGCGGGCCGGTTCGAACCGCTACGCGGTCCGGACCGTCCTGCCTGCGGGGATCACCGATTGCAACAGACGATGCCGCGACGCCGGAGCGCCGGAGCGCCGACGGGCGAGGCCGTGACGTTATGCCCGGGCCTTCAACTCGAGGCGGAACTTGTGCAGCAGCGGCTCGGTGTAGCCGCTCGGCTGCTCGCGGCCCTCGAACACGAGCGCGCTCGCGGCCTTGAACGCGAGCGACGCGTCGAAGTTCGGCGCCATCGGCCGATAGTGCGGATCGCCGGCGTTCTGCTGGTCCACGACCTTCGCCATGCGGCGGAACGTGTCCTCGACCTGCTCGCGCGTCAGCACGCCGTGATGGAGCCAGTTCGCGATGTGCTGGCTCGAGATCCGCAGCGTTGCCCGGTCTTCCATCAGGCCGACGTTGTTGATGTCCGGCACCTTCGAGCAGCCGACGCCCTGGTCGATCCAGCGCACCACGTAGCCGAGAATCCCCTGCGCGTTGTTCTCGACTTCCTGACGGATCTCGTCGGCGCTCCAGTTCGCCTTCCCGACGACCGGAATCGTCAGCAGCCCGTCGAGCAGTTCGTCGCGCGCGCTCGCGTAGTCGACCTTCTCCAACTCCTGCTGAACCGCCTGCACGTCGATTTCGTGATAGTGCAGCGCGTGCAGCGTCGCCGCGGTCGGCGACGGCACCCACGCCGTGTTGGCGCCGGCCTTCGGATGCGCGACCTTCTGCTCGAGCATCGCGTGCATCAGGTCCGGCATCGCCCACATGCCCTTGCCGATCTGGGCGCGACCGCGCAGGCCCGCCGCGAGGCCGACCAGCACGTTGCTGCGCTCGTACGCGGTGATCCAGGGCGTCGTCTTCATGTCGCCCTTGCGCAGCATCGGGCCCGCCTCCATCGACGTGTGCATCTCGTCGCCCGTGCGGTCGAGGAAGCCGGTGTTGATGAACGCGACGCGCGACGACGCCTGGCCGATGCTGGCCAGCAGGTTCACGCTCGTGCGGCGCTCCTCGTCCATGATGCCCATCTTGAGCGCGTTGCGCGGAAGACCGAGCAGGTCCTCGACGCGCGCGAACAGTTCGTTCGCGAACGCGACCTCGGCCGGGCCGTGCATCTTCGGCTTCACGATGTAGATCGAGCCGGTGCGCGAATTCAGCTTGTGCGTGCGGTCGTGCAGCGCGCACAGCGTCGTCAGCACCGCGTCGAGGATGCCCTCGGGAATCTCGTTGCCGTCCTTGTCGAGCACCGACGGATTCGTCATCAGATGGCCGACGTTGCGGATGAACAGCAGCGAGCGGCCGTGCAGCTTCACCGTGCCGCCGTCGCCGGTGCGGTATTCGCGGTCGGCGTTCAGGCGACGCGTGAACGTCGTGCCGCCCTTCGCGACCTCCTCGGTCAGCGTGCCCGTCATCAGGCCGAGCCAGTTGCGGTAGAGCTGGACCTTGTCGTCGGCGTCCACCGCGGCGACCGAGTCCTCGCAATCGATGATCGTCGTGACGGCCGCCTCGACCAGCACGTCCTTCACGTGGGCCGCGTCGGTCTTGCCGATCGCGTCGTTCGCGTCGATCTGGATTTCAAAGTGCAGGCCGTTGTGCTTGAGCAGCACGGCCGACGGCGCGGCCGCGTCGCCTTGATAGCCGACGAACTGAGCGGGCGTCCTGAGCGTCGTACTGCCGCTCTTGAGCGCGACGACCAGCTTGCCGCCCTCGACCGCATAGCGCGTCGCGTCCGCGTGCGAGCCGCCCGCGAGCGGCGCGGCCTGGTCGAGGAAGGCGCGCGCGCGCGCGATCACGCGCGCGCCGCGCACGGGATTGAAGCCCTTGCCGCGCTCGGCGCCGTCGGCGTCGGGAATGGCGTCGGTGCCGTAGAGCGCGTCATAGAGGCTGCCCCAGCGCGCGTTGGCGGCGTTCAGCGCGTAGCGCGCGTTCGAGAGCGGCACGACGAGCTGCGGGCCGGCCTGTTCGGCGATCTCGCTGTCGACGTTCGGGGTCGTCGCCTTAACCTGCGCCGGCACCGGTACGATGTAGCCGATGCTCTCGAGGAACGCGCGGTAGGCACGCAAGTCGCGCACCGGTCCCGGATGCGCGCGGTGCCAGCCGTCCAGTTCCTTTTGCAGGCGGTCGCGTTCGGCGAGCAGCGCGCGGTTCTTCGGCGCCAGTTCGTGCACGAGCGCACCGAAGCCGCTCCAGAACGCCGCGCTGTCGACGCCGGTGCCCGGCAGCGCTTCCTTTTCAACGAACTGCTCGAGGATCGCGGCAACTTGCAGGCCGCCACGCGAAATCATTTGGTTCATCGAGTGCTCCAGGGTTTTGTCATTTCGGTTCAGCAAGCCACCGCGCCGCGTCTCCGTCGGCGCAATGCCCGGTTGTCGGCGACGCCTTGCCGGCCGACGCCGGGCGCCGGCGCCACCGTCGGGCGTGCCGGCCAGCAGCCCGCCGGGAAACGGGGTGTGGCAACCGTCGATCATATCCCAGACTGTTCCGCCCCGTCCGGGAGTCCGGGCGGCCCCGCCGCTTCATGGCGGAAACCGGGGGCGCCATGCGGGCGGGTTTCGGGTGGACGCAGAAGCTACCCGTGGCAAACAGACAGCGAGACGGCGGACGGGGACGGGCTCGCCCCGAGCCGGGGCGTGGCGTGGCGACCAGCCGTCGTGCGTGACGTCCGGATCGGGCCGCTGTGGGGGGCATGCCCGATTTCCTTTGGACTCGCGGTATCGTTTTTCTGCTTTCGGGGAAACGGCAAGCCGAACGACATGACCTAACCTGACGACGAATCGGCACGTCGTGCCAGCATGGATCGACGTAAATCAGGGTTCAAGCAGAAGGCGTAGCCCGATTCCCTGAGGAAACCGACGCTTGCGGAAGAAGGAAGGGAAGACGGGAAAAGTGGGGTGGCTGATGGGACTCGAACCCACGACAACAGGAATCACAATCCTGGACTCTACCAACTGAGCTACAGCCACCACTGCTACGAGCTTGCAGACCGGGCGCCAAAAAAGCGGCACCGGTTAAGAAGCGAGATTATACAAACACCACCGACGTTTGCCTAGTCCCTTATTCAAGCATTTCGGCCGGCGCGCGCAAATGCTGTCTCGCCTCGTCGAAGATCGCGAGGTCGGCCGCGGCCAGCCGGCGGCTGTCCGACAGCACGCGCCGCCAGCCGCGCGCCCCCGCCGCCCCGCGATAAAGCCCGAGCGCATGGCGCGTAATCGCGCCCAGATACGTGCCGCGCGCGAGTTCGGCGGCGCAGTAGGCCACGAGCTTCGCCTCGATTTCCTCGCGCGTCGGCGCGGCTTCCCCGGCGCCGTAAAAGCGCCGGTCCACGTCGGCGAGCACGTAGGGGTTGTGGTAGGCCTCGCGGCCCAGCATCACCCCGTCGACGTGCCGCAGATGCGTCTGAACCTCGTCGAGCGTCTGGATGCCGCCGTTGATGACGATCTCGAGATCGGGAAAATCGCGCTTGAGCCGATAGGCGTAGTCGTACTTGAGCGGCGGAATCTCGCGGTTTTCCTTCGGGCTCAGGCCCTTGAGCATCGCGTTGCGCGCATGGACGACGAACACGCCGCAACCCGCGTCGGCCACCGTGCCGACGAAGTCGCGCACGAACGCGTAGTCCTCGACCGCGTCGACGCCGATGCGGTGCTTGACGGTCACGGGCACCGACACCGCGTCGCGCATCGCCTTGACGCAATCGGCCACGAGCGACGGCTCGTTCATCAGGCAGGCGCCGAACGCGCCGCGCTGCACGCGCTCGGACGGACAACCGCAGTTCAGGTTGATTTCGTCGTAACCCCACTGCTCGCCGAGCTTCGCGGCGCGCGCAAGGTCGTCGGGCTCGCTGCCGCCCAGTTGCAAGGCGACCGGCGCCTCGTCGGGCGTGAAGGCGAGATGTCTCGCCACGTCGCCGTGCAGCAGCGCGCCCGTCGTCACCATCTCCGTGTACAGCCATGCGTGGCGGGACACGAACCGGTGCAGCGAACGGCAGTGGCGGTCAGTCCAGTCCATCATCGGCGCGACGCAAACGCGACGCGGACTGGCGGGAAAGGTAGCGGGCATGGGAAGGCGACGAAGCGGCAATCAACCCGCAATTTTACCGCAAGCTGCCCTCTGCCCGCCGGCAGAGGTTCGGGCTTACAGCCGCGCGATCGACACTTCCGTCGACTTCACGAGCGCCACCACCTCGGAGCCGATCTTGAGGTCCAGCTCGTCCACCGAGCGCGTCGTGATGACCGACGTCACGATGCCGAACGGCGTATCGACGTCGACCTCCGACACGACGGGGCCGCGGATGATCTCCTTGACTTTGCCCCTGAATTGGTTGCGCACATTGATGGCGGAAATGCTCATGTCGTTCGGCTCCAGTGATTCGAAAGAAAGTTTGAAAAAAACGGATGCGCAGGCAGCCTTTCCCGGTGACCGGCTGCCGGCTCTTGTGCGATCAGACTGCCCAGCGGACCGCGTCCGGCCGGATGGCATGCGGCGCCGCGCCGTCCGGCCGCGCGACGTCCGCGCGCGAACCGCCGTCCTGCGCCGGCTCGGTGCTCAGCACCCGCCGCAGCACGCGTTCCTCGAGCGCCGCGAACCCGGACGAGGCCCGCGCGCGCGGGCGATCGAGCGGCACGGGCTGATCGAGCGCGATGCGCCCGTCCTCGACGAGCAGGATGCGGTCGCCGAGCGCGACGGCCTCGTGCACGTCGTGCGTGACGAGCAAGGCGGTAAACCGGTGCTCGCGCCAGAGGCGCTCGATCAGCGCATGCATTTCGATGCGCGTCAGCGCGTCGAGCGCGCCGAGCGGCTCGTCGAGCAGCAGCAGGCTCGGCCGATGCACCAGCGCGCGGGCCAGCGCCACGCGCTGCCGCTGGCCGCCCGAAAGGCGGGCCGGCCATTCGTCCGCCCGCTCCAGCAGACCGACCTCGGCCAGCACCGCGCGCGCGTCCTCGCGCGCGCCGCGGCCGAGCCCGAGCATCACGTTCTGCAGCACGGTTTTCCACGGCAGCAGCCGGGCGTCCTGAAACATGATCCGCACATTGAGCGGCGAGCCGTCTTCGCCGCGCCGGACGAGTTCGCCGGCATCGAGCTTTTCGAGCCCGGCGACGAGGCGCAGCAACGTCGATTTTCCGCAGCCGCTGCGGCCGACGATCGCGACGAAGCTGCCGCGCTCGATCGACAGATCGAAGCCGTCGAGCACCGCGCGCTCGCCGTAGCGCTTGCCGACGCCGCGCAACTCGACCGAGGCGTCGACGCGCGGGCGATGCCCGCCGCCCGCGCCACCAGGGCCGCCCGCCTCGCGCAGCAGGCGGCCGGCGTCGTGCCCGCCGCCGCGTTCGGAATCGGTCGCCTCGTTGTCCTCGCGGTCGTGGATGCGCGGCAGCGCCACCTCGGCCTCGAGATCGCTGCCCGTAATGCCGCCGTAGCTGGACGAGAGCGTGGTTGCGTTCATGGACTCGCTCCTCATCGTTGATAAGCCGGATGCCAGCGCAGCGCGAAACGCTCGAGCAGCCGCGCCAGCCAGTCGGCGAGCTTGCCGAGCGCGGCGTAGAGCAGGATGCCGACCACCACGACGTCGGTCTGCAGGAACTCGCGCGCGTTCATCGTCATGTAGCCGATGCCCGACTGCGCCGAGATCGTTTCGGCCACGATCAGCGTCACCCACATGAAGCCGAGCGCGAAGCGCACGCCGACGAGAATCGACGGCAGGGCGCCCGGCAGGATCACCTCGCGATAGAGCGCGAAGCCCTTCAGGCCGTAGCTGCGCGCCATCTCGACGAGGCTCTGGTCGACCGAGCGGATACCGTGGAACGTGTTCACGTACATCGGGAAGAACACGCCGAGCGCGACGAGGAACACCTTCGCCTCCTCCTCGATGCCGAACCACAGGATCACGAGCGGAATCATCGCGAGCGCCGGGATGTTGCGAATCATCTGCACGGTCGAGTCGAGCGCGATCTCGACGGGCTTGAAAAGCCCCGTCGCGAGGCCGAGCACGAGCCCGATGCCGCCGCCGATGGCAAAGCCCGACAGCGCGCGCCACGTGCTGACCCGCACGTCGACCCACATCTCGCCGGACTGGATCAGCGACCACGCCGCCTTGACGACCGCGAGCGGCTCCGGCAGCACGCGCGTCGACAACACGCCGAAGCGCGCCGAGAGTTCCCAGGCCAGCAGAACGCCGATCGGCACGAGCCACGGCGCGAGACGCGAAAACACGGCGCGCGAAACGCCGGCCAGCACGCGGTTCGAGGCCGCGCCGCCCTCGCCCGCGCGCGGCGCGGCCACGACTACGGTTTGATTCATCGGTTTGCCCTCCTTGTTGCGCATGCGGCGCGGGGCGCGGCTTCGCGCAGTGCCCGCCGCCCGACCCGGCGTTAGCCTTGAGCCACGGCCTTCGGCAGATCGTTGTCGCCGACGATCTCGCCGAACGTCCCCGTGAGCGGACCCGTCGCCTCCTTGCGCACGCGGTCGGGCAGCAGCGGAAAGACGAGTTCGGCGAAGCGGTAGGCTTCCTCGAGGTGCGGATAGCCCGACAGGATGAACGTGTCGATGCCGAGGTCCGCGTACTCCTTCATGCGCGCGGCGACCTGCCCGGGATTGCCGACGAGCGCCGTGCCCGCGCCGCGGCGCACGAGCCCGACGCCGGCCCAGACGTTCGGATAGACCTCGAGCTCCTTGCGCGAGCCCCGCTTGCCGCCGTGCAGCGCCGCCATCCGGCGCTGCCCCTCGGAGTCCATCTTGTTGAACGAAGCCTGCGCGCGCGCCACCGTCTCGTCGTCGAGGCGGCTGATCAGGTTGTCCGCGGCGGCCCACGCCTCGTCCTCGGTCTCGCGGACGATCGTGTGGAAGCGGATGCCGAAACGGATCGTGCGGCCGTGCTCGGCCGCGCGCGCGCGAATGTCCGCAATCTTTTTTTCGACGGCCTCGGGCGGCTCGCCCCACGTGAGGTAGGTGTCGATGTGCTGGCCGGCCATTTCGTGCGCGGCCGGCGACGAGCCGCCGAACCACAGCGGCGGATGCGGCCGCTGAACCGGCGGATAGAGCACCTTGCCGCCCTTCGACTGCAGATGCCGGCCGTCGAAGTCGATCGATTCGTTCGTGTGCGAGGCGGCCAGCAGCTTGCGCCAGATGTGCAGGAAATCGTCGGAGATCTCGTAGCGCACGTCGTGGTCGACGAACACGCCGTCGCCCTCGAGTTCGGCCGCGTCGCCGCCCGTCACCACGTTGATGAGCAGACGGCCGCCCGAGAGCCGGTCGAACGTCGCCGCCATGCGCGCGGCGGCCCCAGGCGACGAGATGCCGGGCCGGATCGCGACGAGAAACTTGAGCCGGCGGGTCGCCGCGATCAGGCTGGACGCCACGACCCAGGCGTCCTCGCACGAGCGTCCGGTCGGCAGCAGCACGCCCTCGTAGCCGAGCGTGTCGGCGGCGGTGGCGATCTGCTGGAAATACGCGAGATCCGTATCGCGAGCGCCTTCGGCGGTCCCGAGGTA
Source organism: Burkholderia sp. WAC0059 (assembly GCF_002870125.1). GTDB lineage: Bacteria > Pseudomonadota > Gammaproteobacteria > Burkholderiales > Burkholderiaceae > Paraburkholderia. The sequence continues at coordinate 116,489 of NZ_PNEO01000003.1, read as the reverse complement.
ACGGCTGTCGCCATGGGTCGGAATGAACCAGAACACATTCATGCGTTGCTCCTGCTTTCCTGATCGAAACGAAATAGGTAAGGACCGAAACGGCCGGACGGGCGGGCGGCCACACGGCGCCGGCCCCGGCGGGACGACACGGAACGCGGGCCGCGCGGCATTCAGCGCGCGCACGCTCCCATGCGATGACGCGCGGCGGGCGCGCGAACGGCGGACGGAATCGACGGCGGACGAGACACGAAGGCTGCTTCCCTTTTTGCGCGCGGCGAACGCGCTCGCGCGGCGACGGCGGCGCCGTCTTCATCGGAAGCCAGTCTATGGACCGGGGGAAAGCTTTTGAACGATTTTTTTTAACTTAGGTTTTCCGCCAGAGTGATTAGCCCGACGCCCGGGCATGCGGCCCGGCGGCCCGCACGGCCGCCCATCTGCGCAAGCGCGCCGGGCGGCGCCGATATAATGGCGCACGCTTTCAACGAATGCCGTGCGCGACGCCTGCGCATCCCGCCGACGGCCACGGCCGCCTGCGCGACGCGATCCTTACCGCCCCTCCTCCCGGGTATGCAAAAACTCATTCTGCCGTTGGTTTCGGGCTTTCTAGCCTCGCTGTTCTTTCGCGAGGCGACGCTCTCGCTCCTGCACGCGGCCGGGCTCATCGGGCCCGGCGGTTTTTCCACCGCGCCGTTCCTGCCGCTCGAGCTCCCCGAGTTTCTCGCGAACGCGATCTGGAGCGCGCTATGGGCCGTCCTGATGGCCTGGCTGCTGCGCATCTCGCCGGGCCGCCCCGCGCCGTGGGTGCCGGCATTCGTGTTCGGCGGCATCGTGCTCACGGCCGGCATGGTGTTCGTCGTCGGTCCGTTGCGCGGCATCTGGCCGAGCGGCAACATGCTGCCGCGCCTCGCCGTCGGCTTCGCCTCGAACGCGATGTGGGGATGGGGCGCGCTCGTGTTCATGCGCGCCTTCATGAGCGAAGCCGACGCCGGCGAATAGGCCGGCCGCGCCGGCGAGGCGACTACGAAGACCGGCGCGAAGCCAGCTCGTCCCGCAACTCGCGCAGCGGATGCGTCCCGTCGTTCCACGGGCTCGCGAACATCCGCTCGACGTGTTCGGCCCGCAGGTCCTCGATGCGCGCGATGCGCCACTGCGGGCGATTGTCCTTGTCGATGATGCGCGCCCGGATGCCCTCGGCCACGTCGCCGTGCGTGAAGCTCGCGCGCGTCAGGTCGAGATCGGTGCGCAGGCACTCGGCCATGCTCGCATCGGCGCGCGAGACCAGTTCGAGCGACACGGCCATCGAAAGCGGCGAGCGCTCGCGCAGCACGGCGAGCGTGTTCGCGATCCAGTCCTGCTGCACGCCGTCCGCCCCGCCCGCCTTCCCGTTCGCGTGCGCCTCGAGCGAGGCGAGGATGCCCGTCACGTCGGGCGCGGCGAAATGCCGGTCGATCAGGGCGCGCGCGCCGGCCAGCGCCGACGCTTCTTCCGGCGGCGTTCCGCCGCGCGTTTCGGCCTCGTGCCGAATCCGGGCGACGACGTCGGCACCGCTTTCGAACGGCCCCGTCTCGAGCGCGTCGAGCAGCGCGGGCCAGGCCGACTCGTCGAGCCAGACGTCGGCGAGCCCGGCGTAGAGCGCGTCGGCCGCGCCGATCGTCTCGCCCGTCACCGCCAGATAGCGGCCGATCGCGCCGGGCGTGCGGGCCAGAAACCAGCTCATGCCGACGTCGGGAAAGAGGCCGATGCGCGTCTCCGGCATCGCCATGCGCGTCGAGGCGCTCACGACGCGCAGGCCGCCCGTGCGCCTCGCGCCCTGCGCAATGCCCATGCCGCCGCCCATCACGACGCCGTTCAGGAGCGCGACGTACGGCTTCGGATACGAAAAGATCGCGTGATTGAGCCGGTATTCGTCGGTGAAAAACGCGTCGATGGCCGGCTGGTCGCCGCGGCGATGCGCTTCGTAGAGAAAGCGGATGTCGCCGCCCGCGCAGAACGCGCGCGCGTGCCGCGAGCGCACGATGACGGCGAGCACGTCCGGGTCCTCGCGCCAGCCGTCGAGCGCGGCCTGGATCGCGCGGACCATCCCGATCGACAGCGCGTTGAGCGCCTGCGGACGATCGAGTTCGATGAAGCCGATGCGGTTCGCGACGCGGGTCGCGACGTGCGTCTCGCCGGCCCCTGCGGCCGACGCGGAAGAAAGCGCTTTTTCAGACATGGCGATGAGCGAGGTTGGCAACGAATCGGAACGGGACCGGCGCGTCGGGAGGTGCCGCGGGATCAAATCGGCGAGGCGGTCGCGGACAATCGCGGTTCAGGCCGATGCGACGGCCTTCGAAGCCTGCGGCGCATCGCGTCGCCGCGCGCCGAACCAGGCATCGAACGCCAGGTCGATCCGGCGCGCCGCCGCTTCCGCCGTCGCGGCCACCTCTCCCGCGAGCATGCTGGCGACGATGCCGTGCAGCGTCGCCAGAATCAGCCCGGCCCAGGCTTCGCTGTCCGCGCCGGCAGGCAACGCGCCCTGGGCTTCGATCGCCTCGAGCGCCTGCGTCACCCGGGCGGCCAGCGCCGCGTCGCCGGCCTCGGCCGCCTCGGCCGGCTCCGCCGCGACGCGGCGCATCGCACCGTGATCCGGCTCCGGCATGAACACGAGCCGGTAAGCCTGCGGATGCTCGACGGCGAATCGTAAATATGCCTGAGCGAGCGTGCGCAGCCGCTCGCGAGGATCGTCAATCTGTCCCGTGGACGCAAGCGCGTCGAGCAGTTGCGCCCGCACCTGCGCCCGCAGCGCGCCGGCAATCTCGTCGCGCCCCGAAAAATAGACGTATAGCGTGGCCGGCGCGTAGCCGATGGCGTCGGCGATTTTGCGCATCGACAGCGCGGCGAGACCGTCGCGCACGACGATGCGCCGCGCGGCGTCGAGAATGCGCCCGCGCAATGCCGGCCGCGCGCGTTTTCCGGATTCGTTCGTACTCATGCGTGGCCTGTCGTGCTCGATGCTCCGCGAGGATTGGAATCCGCCGGTCGTCATGCCCGGCGGCGCTCAGCCGACCGCGCGGCCCGGCGGGAAGTGGCCGCTTTTCAGCAACACCGGCGTGCCGTGGCTGACCTGCAGATGCGTCCGGGCCACGGCCTCGATGTGCGGGCGTCCGGCGTTGAACGCGTTCATCCAGGCATCGCGGCCCGCGACGCTCGCGCCGAAGTGATCTTCGAGCGCCTCGACGGAGATCGCGCAGGGCACCCGCTCGCCGTCGACCTCGGCGGCGAACACGATGGTCAGATTCGAATCCCGGTAAAGGGGCGCGTCCGCGAGAAAACGAATTTCCATGTCCGGCCTCGCTGGAAAATGTCTCGAAGAAAGCCCGTACAGGCAAGCCGCAGAACTGCCCGCCCATGGTACTCGCGCTCGCGCGGCGAGGTCCAGCCCGCGATCGGGACGACTTTGTACAATGAACCGCAACGCGGCGACGAGCAGCCAGGCCCCTTCGTTGCGTCGCCGTGGGAACGGCGGCTGCATGTCTCCATCCATCCCGACTCTCCGACAAGCTCATGCCATCCCGACTCACAGGCAAATACTTCGTGAACGGCCTCGAGACTCCCGAGAAGGACGCCGCCAGCCGCTGGTTCGACTACGCGCAGGCGCAGGGCATCGACGTCTCGCGGGCGATCAGCCTGTGGGAGGACGCCGCCCTGCCCGACGGCGATCAGGGCCGCGCGGCGGTCGGCCAGGCCGGCATCCGTATCGAACTGCCCGACCCGTGACCGATCCGCGGATCGGCTCAGGCTTTCGCGAGCGCCAGCGTGCCGTAATCGAGGCCAAGATGCGCGCACAGCGCTTCGACGACGAGTTCGTGATCGAGACGCTGCGGCAGGCCGGACACCGTCACCGAGCCGATCACGCCGGCCCCCGCGACGGTCAGCGGAAACGCGCCGCCGTGCGGGGCGAAATCCGCCACGGGCAAACCGTGCTTCGCAGCAAGCGTCGTACCCGACTGTTGCATGCGCAACCCTACCGCGTACGAACTGCGGCGGAAATGCTCGACCACGCGCACCTTGCGACGCACCCAGTCCGCGTTGTCGGGCGTCGCGCCGTCGAGCGCGCAGAAGAAGAGCGACTGGCCGAACGTGCGCACGTCGATGGCGAGCGCATGGACGCGCGCCATTGCCAGCTCGCGCAGCAGGCTGCCGAGCAGCCACGCCTGAATGGCGTCGAAACGGGGAAAAACGAGCGCGCGCTCTTGCGCGGCGATGGATTGCAGATCGTGATCGATATCCATGACGGGAAAACAGGACGCGAGCGGAAAGGCCCACGATTCTAGCGGGCCGGGCGAAACAGGCCGCCGTTCGCGGCGCGCCGGAAGCGCATCCCAGGCCGTCTGTTGCATCGTCGCCCCGGACGATATATAATCTTCTTCTCAACGGACGCGGGGTGGAGCAGTCTGGCAGCTCGTCGGGCTCATAACCCGAAGGTCGTAGGTTCAAATCCTACCCCCGCAACCAGTAAGTATCAGTATTCCAGGATTTCCGGATAAAAAGGGTTACGACGCCATGCGCGTGTAACCCTTTTTGTTTTTCCGCGAGCGGGAAGAGGAGTAAAGGCAGGGAGTAAAGGCAGGAAGCAGGCCATCATTCTTCGAACCTTCGGGCCGTTCATATTGCGGTGATAAACTCGCTTTCACCGTTCACTGCCCCGTTCCCATGAAATTCTGTCCGACCTGCGGCCGGCCCGTCAGCCTCGCCATCCCGCCCGGCGACAATCGCGAGCGCTACGTCTGCACGCATTGCGGCGCCATCCATTACCAGAACCCGCGCAACGTGGTCGGCACCGTGCCCGTCTGGGAGGACAAGGTGCTCCTGTGCCGCCGCGCGATCGAGCCGCGCTACGGCTACTGGACACTGCCGGCCGGCTTCATGGAGATCGGCGAGACGACGTCCGAGGCGGCCGCGCGCGAGACGCTCGAGGAAGCCGGCGCGCGCGTCGAAATACAGAACCTCTTCTCGCTGCTGAACGTGCCGCACGTCGAACAGGTGCACCTGTTCTACCTCGCCCGCCTGCTCGACACCGACATCCTCGCCGGCGACGAAAGTCTCGAGGTGCGTCTCTTCGGCGAGCACGAAATCCCCTGGGACGACATCGCGTTCCCGACGGTCGGGCAGACGCTGCGCTTCTTCTTCGCCGACCGGGTATCGGGCCACTACGGCCTGCACACCGGCGACGTGCTGCGCGCGTTGCGCGAGGCCTGAAACGGCCCGTCGCATGGTTCCCTGGCTCGGGCCCGACGATCCGTTCCCGCCCGTCGAACGCGCGCTCGGCGCGACGAGCGGCGCGCCCGGCCTGCTCGCGGCGGGCGCCGAACTGCTGCCCGCGCGCCTCGTCGACGCGTACCGGCACGGCATCTTTCCCTGGTACTCGGACGGTCAGCCCGTGCTCTGGTGGAGCCCCGACCCGCGCATGATCCTGCGCCCGGGCGCGTTCCGCGTGTCGCCGTCGCTGCGCAAGACGCTCAGGCGCGTGCTGCGCGAGGACGACTGGGAAGTCCGCGTCGACGCGGATTTCGGCGCCGTGATGCGCGCGTGCGCCTCGGCGCCGCGCCACGACCAGCACGGCACCTGGATCACGGCCGACGTGATCTCGGCCTACTCGGCGCTGCATCGCGCGGGACGCGCGCACAGCGTCGAGACCTGGCTGCGCGGCGAGCGCGTCGGCGGCCTTTACGGCGTCTCGCTCGGCCGGATGTTCTTCGGCGAATCGATGTTCGCGGCCGTCACCGACGCCTCGAAAATCGCGCTCGCGGCGCTCGTCGCGCACCTGCGACGTCACGGAACAGAAATGATAGACTGCCAGCAAAATACGTCGCATCTGGCGTCGCTCGGCGGCTGCGAGATCCCGCGCAAGGCCTTCGTCGCGCATCTGCGCGCGAGCGTCGATGCCGCCCCGCTCCCCTGGGATTTCGACAAGACCGTGCTGGCCGACCTCGTCGTGCGAGCCGCCTGACGTATCGGGCACCTGAAAGCGCGCCGTGGGCGGTGCCCGGCTGGACGGGCCGTCGTTGCGCGCGCCGCGCGGAAGACGGGACCAACCGCTCGCATTGCTACGAGAGAGCCGCTAACGTGACGCACCCCAACGAGCTGCCGCTTTCACCGCTTTCCGCGCTGCAATTCTATGCGACGGCGCCCTATCCCTGCAGCTATCTCGACGGGCGCGTCGCGCGCTCGCAGGTGGCGACGCCGAGCCACCTCATCAATTCCGACGTCTATACCGAGCTCGTCAAGGCCGGCTTCCGGCGCTCCGGCGTCTTCACCTACCGGCCGCACTGCGACGGCTGCCGCGCCTGCGTGCCAGTGCGCGTGAGCGTCGGGCGCTTCGCGCCGAACCGCGCGCAGCGGCGCGCCTGGAAACGCCACGGCACGCTCGTCGCCACCGTCTCGCCGCTCCATTACGACGAGGAGCATTACGCGCTCTACATGCGCTACCAGTCGGCGCGCCACGCGGGCGGCGGCATGGACCGCGACAGCCGCGACCAGTACGAGCAGTTCCTGCTGCAAAGCCGCATCAACTCGCGCCTCGTCGAATTCCGCGAGCGCTGCGAGGACGAACCCGACACGGCCGGCGTGCTGCGCATGGTCAGCATGATCGACATCCTCGGCGACGGGCTCTCGTCGGTCTACACGTTCTTCGAGCCCGACGCCGCGCACGCGAGCTACGGCACCTACAACATCCTGTGGCAGATCGAGCAGGCGCGCAGCCTGCGGCTTCCCTACGTCTACCTCGGCTACTGGATTCGCGAGAGCCCGAAGATGGCGTACAAGGCGAGCTTCCGCCCGCTCGAGGGGCTTCTCGACGGTCGCTGGAGCGCGTTCGACGCGCCGCCGGGCGCCGAATCGGCCCCGCCCCGCCCGGCCCTGCACGAAGTGCGCGGCCCGCGCTGAACCGCGCGGGCGGGATTCACCCGCCGACTTGCCCCGACCTGCCCGATTCGCCCACCTTGCGCCGCCGAATCCGTCCCCGGTCCGGAACGCCGCGCCGATGCCGGTAAAATAACGGGTTCCCATTTTCCGGCGCCGTGCGCCCGCCCTCCTCCATGCTCAGCTCCCTCTACCCGTTCGTGCGCGACCAGCTCTTTCGCATGGATCCCGAGGACGCCCACCATCTGACGCTGCGCGCCCTCGGCGCGGCGGGCCGCACCGGCCTCGCGGGTCTTTTCGCGCCGCGCGTACCCGATGCGCCGCGCACCGTGATGGGCCTCTCGTTCCGCAACCCGGTCGGGCTCGCGGCGGGGCTCGACAAGGACGGCGCCAGCATCGACGGGCTCGCCGCGCTCGGCTTCGGCTTCATTGAGGTCGGCACGGTCACGCCGCGTCCGCAGCCCGGCAATGCGCGCCCGCGCATCTTCCGGCTGCCGCAGGCGCAAGCGCTCATCAACCGGATGGGCTTCAACAACGCGGGCGTCGAGCAGTTCGTGAAGAACGTCCAGGGCGCGCGCTACAAGGGCGTGCTCGGGCTGAACATCGGCAAGAACGCGGACACGCCCATCGAGCGCGCCGCCGACGATTATCTGTTCTGCCTCGAACGCGTCTACCCGTTCGCGAGCTACGTGACGATCAACATCTCGTCGCCGAACACGAAGAACCTGCGCCAGTTGCAGGGCGCGGGCGAGCTCGATGCGCTGCTCGCGGCGCTCAAGGACAAGCAGCAGCGGCTCGCGGACCTGCACGGCCGGCTCGTGCCGCTCGCGCTGAAGATCGCGCCCGACCTCGACGGCGAGCAGATCAAGGCGATCGCCGATACGCTGCTGCGCCACCGCATCGAAGGCGTGATCGCGACCAACACCACGCTCTCGCGCGACGCCGTGCAGGGCCTGCCCCACGCCGACGAGACCGGCGGCCTCTCCGGCCGCCCCGTGTTCGACGCCTCGAACGCCGTGATCCGCGCGCTGCGCGCCGAGCTCGGCGAGACGGTGCCGATCATCGGCGTCGGCGGCATCCTGAGCGGCGAGGACGCGCGCGCGAAGATTGCGGCCGGCGCCTCGCTCGTGCAGCTCTACACGGGCTTCATCTACCGCGGCCCGCCGCTCGTCGCCGAGGCCGCGCGCGCGCTCGCGTAGGCAGGCCGGGCCAGCCGTGCGCGCGCCGCCCGGCCGGCCCCGGGCAGCAATTCCCGCCCGGAGGCCCTTGTGCGGCGCGTCGCGCAACGCGCCTGCCGGACCCCCTCGCTTCATCACGCTGCTCCATCCCGCCACCAGCCTTCCCCCCGCTCACGCCTCCCGCTGCGCGTCCGGGTCCGCCTCGAGCGAGCGCCGCAGCTCGTCGGCCGTGTACCCGATCATCGCGGCGGCCGCCGCTTCCGCCTCCCCGGGCTCGCGCCGCTCGATCGCCTCGACCACGCGGCCGTGCGCCCGCACGACGTTCTCCCAGCCGCCCTCGCGCCGGTTCAGGATCGGATTCACGAGCGACAGCGCGCCGTGGATGATGGCCGTCATCTGCTGGAAAAACTGGTTGCCGCTCGCGGCGAGCAGGAGCGTATGCAGCAACTCGTCGGCCGCCTGGCGGTTCCCGTCGCCGTGCCGGGTCAGCCGCAGCAGGTTGAACGCGTCGCGAATGCCGGCGATTTCGGCGTCGCTCGCGCGCACCGCCGCCTGCGCGCAGGCGCTGGGTTCGATCAGCGCGCGGAACTCGATCACGTCGCGCAGGAAAATGCGGTCGGGCTTCGCGCGAAAGCGCCAACTCACCACATCCTCGTCGATCATGAGCCAGTCGCGCATCGGCCGTATCCGCGTGCCGACCTTGGGCCGCACGTCGAGCATGCGGCGCGCGAGCAGCATGGAAAGCGCCTCGCGCATCACCGTACGGCTCACGCCGAACTCGCCCGAGAGAACATCCTGCGGCGGCAGCACCGGGCCGTAACGGTCCTCGACGATGCCGGAAACGAGAATGTCCATGACCTTGCTGACGAGCGAGCGCTCCTTGCTGTCGTGTCCGTTCATTGCCCCTTTTCCCGACCTGTTCCTGCGCACCGGCATAGCCGGCCTCCCCGGCGCGAGCGGCCCGCGCGCGCCGTCTACCGTCGCCGTATCGACCGTATCCGCCCTTGCGTGCGCATCGAGGCAGTATGATGCGTCGTCCGGCGGCAGGCTCCCGGGCATCCCGCTTCCGGCGCCCATCTCAGGGCACCCGTCCGTACTGGTCGTCGAAGCGCACGATGTCGTCCTCGCCAAGATAGCCGCCGGACTGCACCTCGATCACCTCGAGCGGCATCCGGCCGGGATTCTCGAGCCGGTGCGCGACGCCGACCGGAATGTAGGCCGACTCGTTCTCCGACAGCAGAAAGCATGTTTCGCCGCGCGTCACGCGCGCGGTCCCGCGCACGACGACCCAATGCTCGGCGCGGTGGTGATGCATCTGCAACGAAAGACGGCCGCCCGGCTTCACGACGATGCGCTTGACCTGAAAGCGCTCGCCGCGGTCGAGCGAGTCGTAGCAGCCCCACGGCCGCTCCACCTTGCGATGCTGCTGCGCCTCGCTGCCGTGCCCGGCCTTCAGGCGCTCGACGATCGCCTTCACCTCCTGGACGCGGTGCTTCGCGGCCACGAGCACGGCGTCGGCGGTCTCGATCACGACGACGCCCGTCACGCCGACGCAGGCGACGAGCCGGCCGTCCGAATGCGCGAAGGTGTCGGTCGCGCCTTCGAGCAGCACGCGGCCGCGCGCGACGTTGCCGTGCGCGTCCTTCGTCGAGAGCGCCCAGACGGCATCCCACGCGCCGACGTCCGACCAGCCCGCCACGAGCGGCACGGCCACGCCCGCCAGCCCGCCATCGACGCCGATGCGCTCCATCACCGCGTAGTCGATCGAATCGGACGGGCAGGCGCCGAACGCTTCGGCATCCAGGTGCAGCACGCCGGCCGCGTCGCGGCGAACGCGCTGCCAGGACGCCGCGCAGGCGGCGGCGATCGGCGGACGGCAACGCGCAATCGCATCGAGCCAGACCGACGCGCGCACGACGAAAATGCCGCTGTTCCACCAGTAGCCGCCGCTCTCCACGTACTGCCGCGCCAGTTCCTCGCCCGGCTTCTCGACGAAGCGTCCGATCGCGCGCGCGCCCTCGCCGTCCGCCGCCGCGCCGAGCCGGATATAGCCGTAGCCGGTCTGCACGCAGGTGGGCGGCACGCCGAGCGCGACGATCGTGCCCCGCCCGGCATGCGCTACCGCCCGCCGCAACGCCCCGGCAAACGCGTCCTCGTCGGCGATCAGGTGATCGGCCGGCATCGCCACGAGCACCGGGTCGTCGCGCAACCCGGGCCCGCGCGCGGCCAGCGCGGCCACCGTCAGCGCCGGCGCCGTGTTGCGCGGCACCGGCTCGAGCAGGACGCGAGGCATCGCGCTGCATCGTTCGAGCCGCTCGAGGGTCGGCAGTCGCAACTGCTCGCTGCAGACGACGAGGGGCGCCGCCACGCTCATGCCGGCCAGCGCATCCTCGCGCCGCCCGGCGTCGTCCGGACCGGCTTCATGCGGCCCGGCGCCGGACGGACGCTCGCCCCGCGCCCCTTCCTCATCGCGCGGGCCGCCCTCCTGCCGCGCGAAGGCGTGCTGAATACGTCGCACGGTCGCTTCTAGCAACGACGCCTCGCCGACGAGGCCGATCAGTTGCTTCGGGCAATCCTCGCGCGACAGCGGCCAAAGCCGCGTGCCCGCGCCGCCCGCCAGAATCACCGGCTGAACCGAGCACGTTCCTGACTCCGACGAAGGCCGCACGGCCGATAACGTCAAATCGCCCATTTACGATTCCCCTGGTTGTCCTTATTCCGTCTCTCATCGGCCAGTGCCGACCGCACGCGCGACGGCGGCCGGCCCGGACGCGCTGCCGGGGCCTACCCCGTGCTCCCCATTCCAGCAGACGATATCGGGACGTTCTGTACGTGCTCGCACACTGCGCGAACGCCCCTCAAGCGAACGCGCGCAACCCGTGCGGTGACGCAATGTGCCGTGATTACGGCGGATAAAGACGGCCTCGTTCGCCTACCCTACTTCGCATCGGCATGGAGATCCTTCCGCGCCGGTCCGACAGACACGAAAACGCACGAGAAAACGCGAAGGAGAGACGCATGACGCGCAAGGGCATCGTTCTCGCCGGCGGCTCCGGCACGCGGCTCTATCCGGTCACGCACGCCGTCTCGAAGCAATTGCTGCCGGTCTACGACAAGCCGATGATCTATTACCCGCTCGCGACGCTGATGCTGGCCGGCATCCGCGACGTGCTCGTCATCTCGACGCCGCAGGACACGCCGCGCTTCGCGATGCTGCTGCGCGACGGCAGCCAGTGGGGCATGAACATCCAGTACGTGCAGCAGCCCTCGCCGGACGGGCTCGCGCAGGCGTTCATCCTCGGACGCGCGTTCATCGACGGCGATCCGTGCGCGCTCGTGCTCGGCGACAACATCTTCCACGGCAACGACCTCGCCGCCCAGCTCGCCAGCGCGAACGCGCAGACCGGGGGGGCGCTCGTCTTCGCTTATCACGTCGGCGATCCGCAGCGCTACGGCGTAGTGGAATTCGACGCGCACTTTCGCGCGCTGTCGATCGAGGAAAAGCCCGCCCGGCCGCGCTCGAACTACGCGGTGACGGGCCTCTATTTCTACGACCGCGACGTGTGCGCGATCGCCGCCGACATCCGGCCGTCGGCGCGCGGCGAGCTCGAGATCACCGACGTGAACGCGCGCTACCTGCGCGAGGGCCGGCTCACGGTCCGGATCATGGGGCGCGGCTACGCGTGGCTCGACACCGGCACGCACGACTCGATGCTCGAAGCGTCCACCTTCGTCGCCACGCTCCAGAAGCGCCAGGGCGTGGTGATCGCCTGCCCCGAGGAACTGGCCTACCGGCAGGGCTGGATCGACGCGGAGCAGCTCGACCGGCTCGCCATGCCGTTGCGCAAGAGCGGCTACGGCCGCTACCTGCTCGACCTCGCGACGGCGAACGCGCCGCGCGGAATGCGCCCCGCGAAGCCCGGCCCCGCGCTGAAGATCGTGCAGCCGGCAACCAGTCGCCGCGAGTCGAGCCCGCCGCGTCACGCTTCGCGGCAAGGCGAACCGGGACCGGGATGACTGCCGTCGCCCCGCGTAACCCGTCGACCTCACGTCCTGTCTGGCCGCTGCCCCGCGCGCCCGGCTTTACGCCCCACTCGCGGCCTATGCGGCCTACGCGGCCCGCCCGCATGCCGCTCACGACGGGTTGTTCGCGGCGGGCTCGCAACGCGACCGCCGCGAACCCGCATCGGCCGGCCCCATACCCCGCGCATTTCGCCGCGAATCCGCGCGCCGCCGGCTCCAGGCGGCGCACCCGTCACGAGGATGCCTCACCATGAAACCCGTCTCGGTCGCGATGGCGACCTGCAACGGTACGCTGTACCTGCCGGAACAACTGGAAAGTCTCGCCCGGCAGGTCCGGCTGCCCGCCGAACTGGTCGTGACCGACGACGCCTCCACCGACGACACGCCGCGCCTGCTCGAAGATTTCTCGCGCGCCGCGCCGTTTCCCGTGCGCATCTATCGCAATGCGCAGCGTCTCGGTTATCGCGCCAATTTCCTGAAGGCGGCCCGGCTATGCCGCTCGCCCTATCTCGCCTTCTGCGACCAGGACGACGTCTGGGCGCCGCACAAGCTGCAGCGCTCGATGAGCGAATTCGAGCGGCGCGACGTACGGCTCGTCTACCACAACGCCGTCGTCACCGACAGCCATCTGCTCCCCATCGACACGCTGGCGCGGGACGCCGCCCCGCTCGCCCATAACGGGCCGCTCAGCCTTGCTCCGCTGAAGTACGGGCTCGGCTGCACGCTGCTCGTCGACCGGGCCCTCGTCCGCTTTTCATCGTTCTGGGAACGGTCGCTCGACTTCAACGACGGCACGAGTCCCGAAGGCCACGACCAATGGTTCTTCTTCCTCGCCGGCGCGCTCGGCACCATCGCCTACATACGCGAGCCGCTGGCCCATTACCGGCGCCATGCCGCGACCGCCAGCCTGACCACGTGGGCCGGCGCGTCGCCGTTTTCGCGCCTGCGGCCGTTCCTGCTCCATAGCGAGCCGACCTGGCTCAACTACGCGGCCGCCTGCGAGCGCCGCGCGGACATCCTGGACGAAATAGCCCTGGGCGCTTCGCCGGGCGAAGCGCTCAGGGCGCTCGACGGCGCGGAAAAATACCGGGCGTTCGCCCGCCTTTACCGGGAGCGGATCGCGCTCTACCGTGCGGCCACGCTGGCCGAACGATGGGCGCTGTTCGCGCGGCTCGTCGAGGCCGGCGGCTACGGCCGCGACGTCTGGGCCAAAGGACGCAAAAGCGCGCTCAAGGATTTCTGCTGTGCCGTGCTGCGACTCGAACGCACCGTTCCTCCGCTGCAGGCGGCCGGCGAGGCCGCCCGGCTGCCCTGAAACGCCGCCCGCGGCCGGACCGCGATGGCGAGCCGGCCCGATTACGGGGTTCGCTTGAGCTGGCGCCCGGCCCTTCACTACGGGTCCATTCACCTGCCCCTTCATCGGCCCATTCACCAACCATTTCGCCCGCCATCGCTCGCGCCGGCCAGAGCCCGCTCCCTTCGCCGTCGTTCGCCACGCCCGTTCCCGCGCGGCGAACCCGCACGGCCTCAGGCAAAGCGCCGGCGCCCGCGCAGCAGCCGGCACTCCAGGTAGATCAGCGCCGTCACGAACGTCTCGGTCAGGATGACCGAGACAGCCGTGCCCGTCGCGCCGAAGTGCATGACGAGCCAGACCGACTGGGCGACGTGAAAGAGCGCGCCCGCCGCGTAAATGCGCTTGAGCGCGCCGAACGCGCCCTGCGCGGCCAGTTCGAGCTGCAGGAATACCGTAGCGAGCCCGACGACGGGCGGCAGGAAGATCAGCGCCTTGAGGACCGGCAGCGCCGGCTCGAATTTCGCGCCGAAGAACACCGCGATCAGCGTTGCCCCGCCCGCATAGACGACGATGACGGCCACCGCGTTGACGGCCAGGATCGCCAGCACGAGCCATCTCAGAATGCTTTGCGCCTGCTGCGACCGGCCTTCGGCATGCAGCACGCAGAGCTTCGGATAGATTGCCTGGATCAGCGGGGAAAATAGCTGCCGCAGCGGGTTGATGAGCTTTTCCGCCGTCATGTAGTAGCCGACCGCCGTGTTGCCCACGAGGAACTTCAGGATCACGGCGTTCGCATAGGTATAGACGAAGGTGAGCGCCGAACCCGAGAAAATCTGGAACGCGTCGGCAAGTTGCGCGCGGACGTCCCGCAGCGACACCGGGTGCCACGACGCGACCATGCCGCTACGAAACGCGATGAGGGTGAGCAGCGTGCCCGAAACCAGCATCGACGACGAAAGGCTGACGGCCGCGATCAGGTAATCGCCCGGCCCGTCGACGAAACAGAACACCGGGACGAGGCAGGCCACGCGCGCGAAGAGGCCGAGCACGGCGACGAGCGGCATTTTCTCGAGGCCCTGGTAGAGCCACTGCGGCGTGACGACCGTGCCCGCGAGCCACAGAAAGCCCGAGCAGATGGCGAGCCGGTCGTCGTGCAACGCCGGCACCAGCCACAGCAGAAGCAGGATGAACGCGACGCACAGCGAGGCGAAGGCCGCCTTGGTCAGCGTGACGGTCCAGTACAGCCGCGCCACGGCCTGCGGCTCGTGCCGGTTCAGCGAGATGCTGCGCGCCGTCGTCAGGTCGAAGCCGAAATCGGTCAGCATCACGAAGAACTGCGTAAATGCCTGCGCAAAGCCGATCACGCCGAGCCGGTCCGGCCCGAGCATCCTCGACAGATACGGCAGCGAGACGAGCGGCACCAGGTAGCCGCAGGCCTGGACCACGTACAGCGCCAGGGCATCTTTTTTCGTCGACATGGAAGCCTCGTTTTTCGGAGATCGATGCAGGAGGCGTCAGCGGATGGCCGGCTTCGCGGCGGCGCCCGATTGGGCCACCGATCCGCCCGCCGATTTTCCCGCCCGCCTGTCCGGCTCGCCCGCTTCACCCGATTCACCCGATTCACCCGATTCACCCACCTCGCCCTCCGCGCCCTCCGCGCCCGACTCGTCGATGCGTCCGGCCAGCACCTCGTCGAAAAGCCGGCGGTAACGCTCGCGGCACGCTTGCCAGCCGAACGCCTCCCGTGCCGCCTCCGGACTCGCGGCAGCCCCGCGGCAAGCCGGCCAGCCAAGCGCCACGGCCCGCACGCACGACGGCAACGCGTCCATCGAATCGAACAGCCGCACGTTGCCGAACTGCCCGGCGGCCCACCGCATAAACGGCGTCGCGAACGCGACGAGCATCGGCACGCGGCCGATCGCCTCGAAAAACGCGCCGCTGACCAGCATCGAATCGGCCGCGTGGGGCAGCACGAGCACGTCGGCCGCCGCGATCCGGCGCTCGAACGCGTCGTCGGCGAGAAACCCCGGTTCGATCGTCACCGCCCCGACCAGCGCCCGGCGCCGGACCACCTCGCCAAGCGCTCGCAGGTAGGACGGCTCGGCGTCGCCCGCGATGTCGAGCCGGCACTCGCCGGGCCAGACTTCGAGCAGCTCGCGGATCTGCTTGTACGGCCGGATCGTTCCGAGCAGCGCGAACGTGGGCGGCCCGTCCGGGTTGTCCCGGCGCGCCGCGAGCGGCGGCACATGTCCGGGTGCATCCCAATAGAGCGGATGCGGCAGATACCGCGCGCGGTAGCGCGCCGCAAAGCCCGGCGCGTGAACGACGCGGCAGTCCACCAGCGCGCGGACGACGGCCATCATCCCGGCCGAGACGCGCCGGACCCGGCCCGTCGCGTCGTGGACCGCGTGGTCGTGCACGAAGTAGATCGCCCGCGCCCGCGCGAGACCGATCAGCAGGCAGTAAAACGCGAAGACGAGGCATCCCTTCGGCGAAAGCACGACGCCGCCCTGGCGGCGGGCAAAGGCCCGCAGTTCGAGCCAGTGGAACACGAGCACGCTATCGCGGCGAAACAGGCTCGCGAACTCCCCGAGCAGCAGGCTGCGCACCGAAAGCGGCCGCACGTCGTAGCCGATCTCGGCGAGGAGCGCCTTTTGCATCTCGATGTAGGCGTTCGTCGTGTTCGTGAACGGCGAGATCAGAACGCGCGGGCGCCGGCCGCGGGCGCGGTCCGTCCCGCCGCCTGGGCCGTCGCTGCGCGGCGCGTCGACCGTCTTCTCCCGCTCCTCGCGTCGGTTCACTGACGGCTCCGCTACCGGACCGGCAGGCAGGCCGCCGCGTGCACCGTCTCGATGATCCGGTCCTGCGCCTCGAGTTCGAGCGCAGGAAAGATCGGCAGGCAAAGCACCTGTCGCGACGCGGCGGTAGCCGCCGGCAGGTTCCGCTCGCCGGCGCCGGGCGCGCCGCGATAGGCCGGAAACTCGCTGATGAGCGGATAGAAATAGCGGCGCACGGCAATCCGGCGCGCGCGTAGCTGCTCGTACAGCACGTCGCGCTCGAGCGGAAACCCGGACGTCAGGCGCACCGGGAAGTAGCCGTAGTTGCGCGTGCTGTCGGCCGCGACCGGGGGCAGCGCGAGGCCCGGCACGTCCGCCAGCGCCTCGCGATAGCGCGCGTCGAGACGCGCGCGCGCCTCGAGCGCCGCATCGACGTGCCGAAGCTGCAGCAGGCCGAACGCCGCCTGCACCTCGTTCATCTTGCCGTTGATGCCGGGCGCGCCGACCGTCACCTCGTCTTCGATGCCGAAATTCTTCAGGCGGTCGATGCGCCGCTTGGTCTCGAGATCGCGGCAGACCACCGCGCCGCCCTCGAACGTATGAAACACCTTCGTGCCGTGAAAGCTCAGCACGGACAGGTCGCCCGCCTCGAGAATCGAGCGGCCCGCGCGGCGCACGCCGAACGCGTGCGCCGCATCGTAGACGACCCGCAGGCCGTGCGCGTCGGCGATCCGCTGGATCGGCCCGAGCTCGCACGGATGTCCGTACACGTGCACGGGCAGGATGGCGCGCGTGCGCGGCGTGATGGCCGCCTCGATGCGGGCTGGGTCGAGATTCATGCTGCGCGGGTCGATGTCCGCGAACACGGGGCGCAGCCCCGTCCAGTGCAGCGCGTGCGTGGTCGCGACGAACGAGAACGGCGTCGTGATCACCTCGCCGTCGAGACCGAGCGCGGCCAGCGCGGTAATCAGCGCGAGCGTGCCGTTCGAGAACAGGCAAAGATGCTCGACGCCCAGATAGGCGCACAGCGCCTCCTCCAGTTCGCGATGGAACGGTCCGTCGTTCGTCACCCAGCGGTTGCGCCAGATCTGCGCCAGATAGGGGATGAATTCGGCAAGCGGCGGCAGCGAAGGCTGCGTCACCGGCACGACGATACGGTCCAGTTCGTTCATGTGGGGGCCCACGGAAGTTCGTGAATCGGCATGGCTCGGCACGGCAGGCGAGCGCCGCGCCTCCCGGCGCCGCGAAGGTGCCCGGGACGGGCCTGCCTGAATGCAGCGTAAGCATTCGGACGGACGCCAATCCGACGAAATCACGGCCGATTCGGCCAGGCGGGGACACGTCCCCGGCCGCGACCGCCGATGCGACCTGGGCCGGAGGGATGGCCGCGACGGCCGTCGTGACCTGAAGGGGCCTCGCCCCGCGCGGCGCGCTCCCCCTCCGGACCGTCGTCGCCGCCCGCAAGCGCCCCGTTCATCCCACGATCCACCGCGTCGAGCGCCCGGGCGAAGGGTCGTCCGCCCGGCCGTACCGGATCGGCGCCGGCCGTCGCCAGATCCGGGTCCGGATTCGCCCGCCGTCGGCGCACGGAAAGGCTCGCGGCGACGGCTGCGAACAGATAAAAGCACGACCCCAGATCGAACACGGTGCCCGACACCGACGCCACGATCAGCGCGGCGATCATCGCCTGGCGCGCCGCGTAACCCACCGCGCGATCGGCGGCCGGATACGCGCGCGCCATCGGCCTCGCCGCCGCGCCCACGAAGAACAGCGCGAAGCACAGCGCGCCGACGACGCCGAGATTCGACAGCAGCACGAGCAGAAAACTCGACGCCCGCGCACTGCCGATGCCGACGCCCATGCCGTAGGTGTCGATGACGTTCTGGACGGCCTGCAGATTCCAGGCGGCCCGCTCGACGCCCGAGTCGCTGTCCGACTTGTCGAGCAGCGTCTGGCCGAAGAATCCCGTCACCACGTCGAGCAGATCGGGCCGGAAAGTCGCCGCATAGATGAGCGCGAGCACGACGGCGCAGGCCAGCACGAGGCACAGGCGGCGCTTGCGCGAGCGCGCGCGCGGCGCCACCGTCTGCGGACGCCCCAGCAGCAGGCACGCCAGGTAGGCGAGCGCGCCCACGTAGGCGGTGGCCGACGTCGACATCAGCAGCAGCGCGCCGGAGGCCGCGCTCAACAGGCTGTTGACGCGCGACCGATAGCCGAGCAGCCAGAGGTTGATCGTGAACGCGAAGAGCGGCAGCGTGAAGCCGGAGAACGCCGAGGACTCCGAGAACGTCCCGACGATGCGCTTGAGGCCGCCCAGTTCCTCGTCGCCGTGCATCACGTAGTCGGCCGTCTTCACGGCGCTGAGCACGTCGATGCCGGCCTCGTACGAGGCGAGATCGATGGCCGCGGCCGCGATGTTGAGCGCGGCCAGCAGCATGATCGCCTTCGCGAAGAAGCCGTAGGCATCCCGGCGCCGGAGAAAGACCGACATCGCGCAGTAGAGCACGAGCTCGCCGCAGCAATAGATCATCTGGCTCAGGTTGCCCGAGACCGGACCGAGCGGCTGAAGCGCGGCCTGGTTCGGGTCCGTGTCGCCGCGATTGATCGCGAACACGTAGGTCGTGCCGGCCAGCGCGCGCGGCAGGAACACCGCGCCGACGGCCGCGCACAGGCACAGGCAGGCGAGCCAGAATCCGGGCCGCCCGGCGCCGACGGCCTGCCAGAGATCCCGCCCGCCGAGCTGAAACGCGCGCAGCGCGAAAAAGAGCAGAAAGAGGTTGGCGGGCAGAATGGCCAGCCCGCCGAGCGCGGGAAAGGCGATGGTCGACGCGCTCCCGAACAGGCTGCAGACCGCGAGGCCGTAGATCGCCCACTGATACGGCAAATTGAGCGACATGATGCCCATGGCGAGCACGACGACGCCGAAGATCTGGATGTCCATTTCGCCCCCGCTGGTCCGCGCCGGCTCAGACGAGCTCGAGTATCCGGCCCGGATGATTCGCTCCGCGCAGACAGTCCGCAATCGCGATCAGGTTGCCCCTGAGCCGCCCCCGGTAATCGAACACCGGGTCGCGCCGCACGCTGTGCGCGACGTTCGAGAGCAGATGCCGCACGATGAACACGCAGGCCTTCCGGCGCGCCATCGTGTTCTTCTTCACGAGAAAAAGCGGATTGACGATCTGCGAATAGCCGAACCGCACCCCCGAAGTCCGGCCCTTCTTGACCCCAAGGTGCACGCCCCGGCACGCGGGCTCGTAGACCATCTGCCCGAGCCGCCGCGCGCGCGACGTGTAGTCCTGGTCCTCCTGCCAGCCGTAGAGCGGCAGCGACTCGTCGAAGCGCAGGCCGCGCACCGCGCGCCCGACGAAGGCCATGTTGCAGCCGTAGGCGGACTCGATTTCGCGCCGTGCGTCGCCCGATGCCCAATGCGGCTGCGGCGCGCACTCGCCGGCCAGATAGCGGGCCGCCTCGGCCTCGCTCAAGCCCCGGCTCTTGACGCCGTCGGCGAGCACGCGCCCGGTCAGGCCGACGATGCCGGGGTCCGCCCCGAACACGGCGGCGCACTGCCTGAGCCAGGCTCGGTGCGGGCGGAAATCGTCGTCGAAGAACGCGACGAACCAGGGCTCGCGTGGGGCCGCCGCATCGGCTGCCGCCGCATCAGCCACCTCATCAGCCGCCACGTCCGCGGCCGCGCGTTCCACATCGCCCAGCGCCGCCTCGATGCCCCAGTTGCGCTGCACCGTCGACCCCGCCCGGTCGGCCAGCAGGAGCCGCACCGGCACGGCCGCGCAGAGCGGATGCGCATCGAGCCCCCGCAGATCGGCAGGGTCGACCCCGACCGCGTACACCGCGTCGGGCCGCTCGTCCTGGTCGAGCAGCAAGTCGAACAGCACGCCGGTTTCGGCGGCGCGCGCGCGCGTCGCCACGACTACGATCTTTTTCATGTCACGCCTCCATGAGCGCAGCGGACTCTCGGCGTGCGCCGGCACGTCCGCCGCCCGTGCCGTTTCCATCGTCCCCGTCGCCCCCGTCGTCCCGCTCGTCCTCCTCCGACGCGCGGCAGGCCGCCTCGACGGCCGAGAGAAACTCGCGGCGAAACCTGGCGGCGCCGAAACGCAGCGCGTTGCGGCGGCAAACCTGCGGATCGAACGGCGCATGCCGCTCGAAGCGCCCGATCGCCTCGACGATCGCCGCCACGCTGCGCTCCCGGAAAAAGAGCCCCGTCGCGCGCGCCGGGTCCGGCGAGTCGATCACGGTCTCCAGCACGCCGCCGCGCCCGTAGGCGATCACCGGCGTGCCGCACGCCTGCGCCTCGACCACCGCGATGCCGAAGTCCTCCTCCGCCGCGAACACGAAGCCCCGCGCACGCTGCATGTAGCCGAGCAGCCCGGCGGCCGGCAAGCGGCCGAGCAGCACGACGTTCGGCCCCGCCGCGGCCTGGGCCCGCGCGAAGTCGGGCCCGTCACCGATGACGACGAGCCTTCTCGCCGGCATCTGCGCGAAGGCCTCAACGACGAGCGGCACGCGCTTGTACGGCACCATCCGCGAGGCGCACAGATAGAAATCCTCGCGGCCCGGGCCGGGACAGAACCGTTCGACGTCGACGGGCGGATAGACCATGGCGGCCTCGCGCCCGTAGACCTTGCGAATGCGCCGGCCGATGAACCGCGAGTTCGCGACGAGCAGATCGACGCCGTGCGTCGTGCGCTGGTCCCAGATGCGCAGGTAATGAAGGATCGCGCGGGCCAGCCAGCCCTTCGCGCCGCGCGCGAGACCCGCGCCGTTCAGGTACTCGTGCTGCAGGTCCCACGCATAGCGGATCGGCGAGTGCACGTAGCTCACGTGCACCTGGTCGGGCCCGGTGATGACGCCCTTGGCGACGGCATGGCTCGACGAGATCACGAGGTCGTAGACGGACAGGTCGAACTGCTCGACGGCGAGCGGCATCAGCGGCAGATACGCGCGATAGGCCGAGCGGGCGCGCGGCAGATGCTGGATGAACGAGGTGACGGCGCGCTTGCCGTGCAGCGCGCGGCGCTCGTCGTCGGGCAGAAAGTCGACCACGGTGAAGAGGTCGGCCTGCGGCCACAGGCCGAGGATCTGTTCGAGCACGCGCTCGGCCCCCGCATAGGTCGTGAGCCAGTCGTGCACGACGGCCACGCGGGAAAAGCGCCGCCCGGCCGGCCGGTGCGCGGATTCGCGCGCCGGCTCGGTCTCGGGCGCACGTTCGGCAGCCACTAGTTCAGCCAAGGCGAAATCTCCTCGATCAGCTTGAGCGCGCTCGCGCGCCAGGTGAGCTGCGCCGTGCGCGCCGCGCCGCGCCGGCGCAACTCGCCGCGTAGCGCGCTATCCCCGGTGATTTGCGCGAGCAGCGCGGCCAGCCCCGGCGCGTCGTCGGGCGAGATGTAGAGCGCGGCGTCCCCGCACGCCTCGACGACCGCCGGCAGGCGCGACGCGATAACCGGGCAGCCGAGCGCAAGCGCCTCGATGGGCGGCAGGCCGAAGCCCTCGTAGCGCGACGGATAGACAAAGCACGACGCGTGGCGGTAGAGCGCGGTCAACTCCGTATCGCTCACGTAGCCGAGCTGCCGCACGAAGTCCGGCAGCGGTTCGCGCCGCGCATCGTAGACACGCGCGTCGCCGCCGCCCGCCACGACGATGTCGAACGACGCGTGGCCGATGAGCCGCGCCGCCTCGGCGACCAGTCCGAAATTCTTGTGCCGGTTGCGGCTGCCGACCGCGAGCACGTAGGGCCGCCGCATCGCGAAGTTGCGGCCCGCACGCGTGCCGCGAACGGCCGCGCGCAGCATGTGCTCGCCGCTCTCGGACACCACACCGATCTTGTGGGCCGGAATCCGGTAAGCCTCGCAGAGTTCACGCCGAGAGAATTCGGACACGGTCAGCACGCGCCGCGCCACGCGCCCCATCTGCGGGGCCATCACGCGATACCAGGCCGCGAACGCGCGGCTATAGCTCTCGGGCACGCGCATGGGCGCGGCGTCGTGCAGCACCGTCACCTGGCGCCGGCAAAAGAGCGGACCGGAATTGCAGAGGTTGAGCAGTAACGCGCCGCGCGCCGCCGCCGGCAGGCAAAGCTGCTCCCAGCGCAGCCCGCGCGCGCGTCCGGCGGCGCGCAGCCTCACGTGCCGGAACGGATTGCCGATCGGCCCCAATGAAACGGGCACGACGAGCGACACGTCGAGCCCGGCGACCTGCGGATGGCCGGCGTCGATCAGTTCGTCGATGGCGCGCACCGTCTCGAATGCGAAGCGGTCCACGCCGGTTGCCTGGCGGCCGAGAAAACGGCCGTTGATCGCGAGCGCGCGGGAGGCAAAGGCGCTCATGGGCGCGTCCCCTCGCGTATCGGACGCGCTTCGGCTCGACGAGACGCAAGACGCGCAGGCGCGGCCCGACGCGAGAGCGGATTGGCGATGCAGCGGACCGCATAGCCGCTCAGCCGCCGCGACGGCAACAGGCACAGCATCGTCAGCGCGAGCGCCGCGAGCTTCTTGCCCGCGCCCCAGAACGGATTGCCGAGTACGGCGCGAAAGTAGCCGCGCGAGTCGAACAGGAACCAGTGCCAGCGCGCGGACCACGGCACGCCGTCGACCGCGCCGCACCAGCGCGCCTTCTCGTAGGAGAAGTCGATGGCCTGCGCGGGCAGGGTCTCGCCGAGCCGCGTCCCGACCAGCGCGCGCAAGGCGTCCCAGCGCCGGGGAAAGGCGTCGGTAAACGCTTCCCGGTCCTCGCAGTTGCCGAACGACGCGCCGCCCGGGGGCGCCTGCGCGCCGGCGTTTTCCCGTTCCGGCCGGTGAATCCTGTAAGCCCCGCAGGCCGCGTCGATCGAGCGTACGGCGCCGAGCAACGCCACGCCGTAGATCGCGAAGAAATCGGCGGCGAGGCCGTGCTCCACATCCGGAATCGGCAGCACGCGGCGCAGCGCGCTCACGCGGTAGGCGTTGCCCGACGCCGGCGGCGAGGGGTAGAGCCAGCCGCGCCGCAGCGCGTCGGCGCAATTCTCCGGCGGCATCGAATGCGGCACGTGCGAGCCGATGCGCTGGCCGTCGTGCGCCACGACGTCGAGCCTGAACTGCACCTTCGCGCAACGACCGTCCGTGCCGAACGCCGCCAATATCCGGTCGACCGCGCCGGCGTAAAGCAGATCGTCCGAATCGAGAAAGAGCACGTACTCGCTGCGGACCCGCTCGATCCCGAGGTTGTAGACCGACGCCTGGCCGCCGTTCTCCTTGAAGACTGCCTCGATCCGGTCGCCGTAACGTTCGATCACGGCGCGCGAGCCGTCCGTCGAGCCGTCGTCGACGACGACGACGCGCGTTCTTCCCGGGTTCTGCGCGAGCGCGGAATCGATCGCCTCGCCGAGAAAGCGCTCGTAGTTGTAGCTGCAAATCACGATGTCGAGCCGGTCCGCCGCGTCGGCGTCCTGCGGCTCGCGGCCCGCACCGGTCCGCCTGTCAGCCGTCGTAGCCATATTCCCTCCCGTATTTGCCGGGCCGCGACTTCAGGTCGTTGAAGATGACGCCGCGGATCGGCACACCGATCTGCGCGAACCGGCGCATCGCGTCGCGCATCTCGTCCAGGTGCGTGACGCCGTGGCGCGCGATCATGAACACCGTGCCGGCAAGCCGCGCGACGATGCCCGAATCCGCGACTGGCAGAATCGGCGGTGCGTCGATCAGCACGAGGTCGTAGGTCTCCTGGGCGTGCCGCATGAACGCGACGAAGTTTTCGTGCATCAGGATCTCGCCGGGGTTGCGTACATTGCTGCCGCTCGTCACGAGATCGACGCCCGGCAGCACGTCCCGGCACACCACCTCCTCCAGGGGAAGCCCGTCGACCACGATGTCCGGTACGCCCCGGCCCGCGGGTATGCCGAGGTAGCGGTGAATGGAGCCCCGGCGCAAATCCGCGTCGACGAGCAGCACGCGCTGGCCCGAGGCGCCCATCAGCGCCGCGAGATTGACCGACACGAACGACTTGCCGACCACGGGCGTCGGCCCGGCCAGCAGGACGATGCGGTTCGGCGCCTCGCGCAGCGCGAACTCGAGCGCGTTCCGGAAGCTGCGCAGGCTCTCGACCGCCGCGTCGCCCGAAGCGACCCGCGCCAGCACGAGGTCGGCGCTCGTGTTGCCGGTCAGTTTGCGGGTCAGCAGCACCTGGGCCCGGCTGCGCGGCACCGAGGCATAGACGAGCAGGCCCGTGCCGGCCTCGATTTCGGCGGCCTCGCCGATGCCGTCCACGAGCCGGCGCTTGAGCAGCACGACCGACACGCTCAGAAACAGCCCCGTCAGCAGCGCGCCCGCAATCACGAAGGCCCGCTTCGGCCTGAGCCGGCTTTCGGGCACGAACGCGCTGTCGACGAGGCGCACGTTGCCGACCTTGCCCGCCTTGAGCAGCCGCAATTGCTCCTGGGTGTTCAGCAGGTTGGTGTAGAGATCGGTGTCCACCTGCACCTCGCGCTGCAGTTGCAGCAGATTCTGTTCGAGCGGCGGCAGCGCGCGCGTCGCGGCCGCGATGTCGCTCACCTCCTGGTCCGCCTCGGCAAGCTGGTCGTCGACGGCCTTGACGGCCGGATGCTCGGGGGTGAAGCGTTCGAGCAACTGCGCGCGCTGCTGCTTCAGGTCGGACACGCGCGTCTGCGTGTTGGCGGCGCGCTGCAGCAGCGCGTCGGCCTCGGCGTTCAGGTCCACCGTGCCGTTCGCGGCGCGGAAAGCGTTGAAGTTGCTTTCGGCCGTCTCGAGCTGCGTCTTCAATTCCGGCAACTGCTTCTGCAGGAAGAGAATCGACTTCTCCGCCTCTTCGGCCGTGCGCTGCACGTTCTGCTGTACGTACTCGTTGCCGATCGCGTTCAGGATGTCGCGAATCCGCCGCGGGTCCGTGCCCTGCAGCGCGACGCCGATGACGTCCGAATCCTTGCCCTTCTCGGTGATGAGGAGCCCCGCCTGCAGGGCCTCGATGGCCGAGAGCCGCGAGTCGCGTTCGAGCTCGAAGCTCGCGCCCGGCTTGCCGGTCGCCTCGCTCACGAGCAGATCGACGTAGCCGCTACCGGCCGCGGCATGCAGCGGCTGGCCGACCTTGCCCTCGAACTCGGCATGCCCGTGCGAAAGCCGGTAGCGGCCGCCGCCGAGCAGCGTGAGCCGGAACGGAGCGCCGTACAGCTCGTCGGGCACCTCGAACGTCTCGACCGCGATCTTCTCGCCGCCCCACGCGTAGCCGCCGAAACCCGACCAGGCAGGGGTGCCCAGATGGTCCGCGAACCATTTTCCGATCACCGGGAAATAGCGCGGCGTGGCATGAATGTAGAGCTTGATGCTGTCCACGGCGCGGGAAATGACCATTCTCGAGCGCAGCACCTCGATCTCGGAGGAGGCCTCTGTCTTGACCGCGAACATCGACGAGAGATCGCTCAGCACGTTCCTCGGCGAGCTCTGGTTCTCCTCGACCTGGATGAGGATGTCCGACTGATAGACGGGCTGCGCCAGCAGCGCATAGGCGCCGCCCGCCAGCGCGAAACAGGCCGTGATCGCCGCGATCCATTTGCGGTTCTGGTAGAGCATGTCCAGATAGTTGCCGCCCTGACCGGCTTCGGCGAAGTCGGCGTCGATCGTCTGGAGTGTCATATCGCGGGAAGTCATGATCCTTCTCCACATCCGTGAGCGTTTCGGAACAATGCCCGCGTGCCGTGCGTCGAGCCCGCCGCGCGGGCCCCGGCGCACGGCACACCGGTTTTCAGTAGCCGACGGCCCGACTCGTCGCCGCCGCCTCCGTGCTCGGCAGCAGCAGGTTGATAACGCGGCTCCAGCGCACGAGCGAGGAGGCGTCGACGAACACGACGTCGTTGGGTTCGAGTTCGAACCCGTCGGCCGTCGCCATCGCGACCGGCGAGCTCGCGTTCAGGTGGAACACCGCCGTGCGGTTGTCGCTCCGCCGGCGCACGACGAAGATCTGCGACGCGTCGCCCGAATTCGGATCGACGCCGCCCGCGCTGCCGAGCGCCTGGTTCAGCGTCATCTGCCCGTTGTCGAGCAGTTGGCTGCCCGGATGCCCGACCTCGCCGAGCACGTACACCTTGCTGTCGTTCTGCGAATACACGCGCACCAGGTCGCCGTCGTGCAGCACGATGTCGTCGGGGTTCGCGCCCTTGGCGATCATGTCGGGAATGTCGAGCATCACGGTCTTCGCGCCGCGCGTGATGGCCACGCGCGAGCGGTCGCCCAACGCCGTGAAGCCGCCGGCGCGATTGATCGCCTCGGGCAGCGTCATCGTCATGTCGTCGAGCACGAGCAGCCCCGGCGTGCGGACCTCGCCGTCCACATAGACCCGCCTGCTGCGATACGCGACGATGCGCAGCGTCACCTGCGGCGCGCGCAGATAGAGGCTCAGCTTCTGCGCCAACAGATCGCGCGCCTGCATCTCGGTCAGCCCGGCCAGCTTCAGCGGGCCGACGTAGGCGAACTGGATCTCGCCCCCCGCATCGACCGTGTAGCCCGAGACCACCGAATTCGAGCCGCTCGGGTCCTGCGCGGCGCCGGTCGTGGTGTCGGGCAGGTTCAGTTCCGGGTGGTCCCACACCACGATGCTCAGGATGTCGCCGGGTCCGAGCGTGTAGGGCGAAGGCTTCTCGAACAGTTGCGTCACGTCGGCCGGCATGCCCTGCGGACGCGCCGCACGCTCCTTCGCGATCAGGTCCGCGTTGATTTCGACGAGATCGTCCGATGCCGGGATGCCGCCGCCGGCCGTGCCGTGCGCGCCCGCGCCGGCCGCCGGGGCGCTGCCCGGGGCGGCCGCGCCCGCGATGGCGGCCCGGCTCTGCGGCGTATAGGTCATGCCGGGCGATATCGCGCAGCCGCCGATCAGCACGGCGGAAAACAGCGCCGCGATCCATGCCGGAAAACGGCCGCTCCGCGCCTGTCCGTCGAACACGATCCATTCATTCGTAATCCTTCCTGATACGGTCCGGCACATTCCGGAACCCGATTGCCTTGCAAAGTCGATTAGCTCGTATAACATCGTCGTCACCTGCATTGCCAGTCGATGCCCGTTATCTGCATGAACCTGTGTGAGGTCCAGCCGTGAAAACTTCCGCTGCCATGCTTGCCTCGCTGTGCGCCCTCACCTTCGGTCCGACAGCGGCGCCGGCCCAGCAAACGGACGACGCTTCCGCGACGCCTGCTCCGGTAGCCGCCTCGCCGGCAGGCACCTTGCCACTCATGACCTATCCTCTGACGTCGTATCCCGCCCCCTTCCCGGCCGCGCCGTCCCCTTCGCCTTCGGGTCCGACCGGAGCCAGCCGCACCGCCGATCGCACTGCCGGTCGCTCGCCGTTCGGGCCGTCCGGCCCCGGACCGCGGATTCCCCGCACCGCCCCGCTCTCCGCCACCGCGCCCTCGCCCGCCTTGAACGACCCCGACGCTTACGACGGCTGGAGCGCCGACACGCTGTACGCCTCGCCCGACACGCCTTCGCCCTGGAATCGCCCCTGATGCCCGCTCTACCGGGCGCCGTTCGCCGGCACGATCTGCCGGCCGCCGTCGGCGGCGCGCGCCGCCCCCGGGCACGGCCGCTCATCCGATACGTTCAGCGCGACGAGCGCCCGGGCGAGGCGCGATGCCGGTCTGCGCGCCGTCGTCCTTCGTTGCACGCCTGACCTCGTCCGTGACCCGGCGCTTGACTTCGCCTTTCCTTGACTCAATAAGCGCCGCCGCCGTGAAGCACGACGCTGAAAGTCCTGAAGAGGATCGTGATATCGCGCGAGAACGAGCAGCTCTTCGCGTAAGCCACATCGAGCGAGACGCGCGTCGCATAGTCCGTGTCGCTGCGCCCGCTCACCTGCCATAGCCCGGTCATGCCGGGCTTGCTCATCAGGTAGTAGCCGACGTCCGCGCCGTAGCGCGCGAGTTCCCCGTCGACAACCGGGCGCGGCCCGACGAGGCTCATGTCGCCGCGCACGACGTTCCAGAGTTGCGGTAGCTCGTCGAGGCTCGTACGCCGCAGGAAATGTCCGATGCGCGTCACGCGCACGTCGTGCTTGAGCTTGAATTCGCGCGCCCATTCCGCGCGTGCCTGCGGGTCCGTTTCGAGCAGACATTCGAGCACGCGATCGGCATCCACGACCATCGAGCGGAACTTCAGGCAGCGAAACCGACGGCCATGGCGTCCTACGCGAACGTGAGCGAACACCGCCGGTCCGCCGTCGCTCATCACCGCGAGCGCCAGCGCGGTGAGGACCGGGGAAAGAACGATCAACAGCGCAACGCCCAGCGCGACGTCGAAACAGCGCTTCATCGCGTATCCGGCTGCCGCGGCATGCGACGGGCCGCCCGCCGCGACGTCGCGCCCCGCACGATAGGCCGCGCCGAACGCGCGCCGCATCGCCGGAGACGCGACGTCGAACACGACATAGGTCAGCGTGTGGGATACGAGCAGCGACGCGCCGGTCGCCAGGGTCCAGTCGAAGAACCAGGGCATCGGCAGCGGTCTCGTGCGGTGAATCGCATAGAGCAGAACCAGCCCGCAAACCTGTACCGCGAGCCACGCGAAGGTGGTACGCCCGGCCACACCGGCCACCGAGCGCACGCCGCGCGACGCATACGCGCCGCAAGCCGGAAACACGGACAGCGCGAGCGCCGCCACGAATGCCACCAGCGAGGCGTCGAACGCATGCGGGCCGCCCGATGCCAGCGGCTTCAGATGCAGTACACCCACGGCGCCGAGCACGATCAGCCCGATATCGATTGCCCGATGGAGTAGTCCAGACATTTTCGTCACCCCATAGCTTCAAGACGACACATTTCCTTGCACCCGTCTTTCATCAAATAATCAGTAATCCTTCATTGAATGAAAGGCCCTGTCCGGATGCGGGCCCGGCCGGCCGGATCATCAATCAGATTGCTGCGTATTTCAGACTATTGCCGACGCCTCGCGCGGGTCGCCCCCACGCCACGGCTCAAGGCCTGCCGGCAAACGGACGGTCCGACGGCCACGTTGTGTCGGGATGCACGCCGGAACGGTTGCGCAACCGGTACTCTTTCGGGGAAATCGACCAGCGCTTGCGAAAGAGCTTCGCCAGATGGTCGCCGTTGCCCATGCCGCTGCGGCGCGCGATCTTGTCGACGGGCAGCTCGGTCGCGAGCAGAAGCCGGCAACTCATTTCGAGACGCGCGTCGAGCAGGTACTCGGAAGGCGTGCGCCGCATTTCCAGCTTGAAGCAGCGCAGAAAGTTCCGCTCGCTCATCGCGGCTTCCTGCGCGGCCTGCGCGATGGAAACGGGCCGGTCGCAGTTTTCTCGCAGCCAGCGTGCAAGACGCCGCATCCTGGCCGGGCGGGTTTCGATGCCGTCGGTTTCGAACGGCCCCGCCTGACCCGCATCGGGCATCAGCCGCTCCGAGATCGCGCGTGCCGCCGCTTCACCCAGATCCCGTCCGAGCAGCGCGAGAACGCCGCCCATCAGTCCGGCGCGATCGTCGACCGCGCTCGCCTCGACGAAATACAACACCTCGTTGTCCGGCCCGTTTGCAACGCCGTTGCCGGATGCGGGCCACGCCAATGCCGGGGCCGATGGCGCGCGGGACAGGCGAACGATGCGCCGTCTCGCCAGAACGTCGTCAAGCCAGGGCGCAAGCCGGTCCGACGCCGCATTTCCGGGCGACGAACCGGCTCGCGACGGGCCGCTCATCGAGACGATCGCGTCGAAGGTTTGCACGGCCGACACGTCGAGCCGCTCGGTCCACACCTTCAGCGACGACGCGCATACCACGCTGCCGCCTTCGCGCGACAGCAGCTCCAGGCGATAGCGCACGTGCGGCTGCCGCGTGCCCTCGCTCCATTCGCCGGCCATGTGGAACGCCTCGGCCACGACCCCCGCCCCCAGCAACGAAAATCCATCGGACAGCACCACACCGATGCGGCGCACGACATACGGCGCGTCGTCCTGTCCGCGCTGCGTACCCTCCCGCTTGTACTGCCTGCTCGCGCCCATCATTTCGCTTCCCCACGTAAAACCCGACTGCCCGCCGGCAGGGTCCGAGTCCCGCACTGCCGGTCACATGCAAACGCCGCTGAAGGACAGTCTGGATCTCGACCTGTTGTCGTCCACTGCGGCGTCGATTCATTTATATCGCAGGGGCCCTCGCTCACACCATCACTATCGGGGGCGTTGTGTGCGCTCCTGAACGTAGTCCCGCAACGTCTCGCGCGACTCCTCGCAAGGCCGCTCTTCCCAGGCAAAGGTTTCGTCGGCGACAACATCGAAGCAGGCCGTTGCACACGCATCGAGTTGCATGTGCAACGGCCTCACGCGGTGCAATTGGCTCCTTGACACGCCCTTCGAGGCCAGGTCGATGCAACACGGTTGAATCATTTTCCAGCGGCGGTCCCGATGGCCGCTTCGTCCGGCATCGCTGCCGGACGAAGCGGCCCCAGGCGGAACGGGAGCTCACGTATCGTGTGAGAAAACCGCCCCGTTCTCACGGGCTCGGCCGAATGTCGTTGTGCAGATTTGAAACAAAACGGATCGCCCGGGGCACTCGCGCAATACAGGGCACACCAGGCCGTCGTCGCGCTGCCGGGCGAATCCCCGGTTTCGGAGTGGTCTGGCATGGTCCTCGCTAAAGCTGCTACGCGGCACACATGCCCAGCCCCAACGGGCCGTCGCCGCAGGCAGAACCCAGCAGAACCCAGGCTGGACCATACGGGGCCGGAGCTACCTGTCGCCAGGCGTTCGGAAGAACGGCGCAACACGACGGTGAGCAGACCGGAACATAAAACGGCAAGCCAGACGAACGGCTTTGCGCGAGGACCCATAACCATGCTCACGCTTCAATCCGATCTTCACGGCAATCACCTGCTGGGTGCGCTGCCGCCGCACGAGTGGCAGGCGCTCACGCCCCATCTCGAGCTCGTCCATCTGCGCACCGAGCAACTGCTCTGCGACGCGGCGCAACGCATCCACCACGTCTACTTTCCGACGACCGCCATCATCTCGATGCTGCTCACCATGGAGGACGGCAGTTCGGTCGAAGTAGCCGCGGTGGGCCGCGAAGGCATGACCGGCGTGCCGATCCTGACCGGCGGCGAAACCATGCCGAACCGCGTGCAGGTACAGTGCGCCGGCTTCGCCTACCGGATGAGCGCGCAATGCCTGCGCCAGCACTTCGAGCGCTCGGACCTGTTGCGCCGACTGTTGCTGCTCTACATGCACGCGCTGCTGACCCAGGTCGCCCAGACGGCGGCCTGCAACCGCCATCACTCGCTGAGCCGGCAATTGTGCCGCTGGCTGCTGCTCGAATCGGACCGCGTGGCGTCGAGCGACTTGATCGTCACGCAGCAGTTGATCGCCGATATGCTCGGCGTGCGTCGCGAGGGCGTCACCGAGGCGGCGGGCAAGCTCCATCACGAAGGCCTCATCTGTCACAGCCGCGGCCACATCCGGATCGTCGATCGCGACGGGCTCGAAGCACGCGCCTGCGAGTGCTATCGCCTCGTCCGGCGCGAGTTCGACCGCCTGCTGCCGCGTCTGAGGCAGGCCGAAGTGGTCCACTGAGCCGGGCCGGCCGGCACGTGCGTCGTCGTTGCAAAGCGCACGCGCGAACGCGCGTGCCGCCAGGACGACGGCGGCCGATGCCGCCCGTCCTTCTCGACGAGGCGACGACCGACGACGCGGTTCTTCGCGTCGTCTTCGTCCGTCGATTATTGGGTATGCGTAACGATCGAATCAGTTATCGGCGCCGCTTCGCGCGCACCGCCCGCCCTGCTGCACGCGCCCAATAAGCCAGCTCCATCGCCCGTTGCAACGTCCAGCCCGCCGCCGGAAAGGCAAGCGCCAACGCGCCTTCCTTCCACCAGGCCCCGCGCACATATCGCAGCTTTTGCACGAACCCGCGAGGCACGAGGCCGACGGTCTGCCCGACGACCTCGTCCCGGCCGAAGTCGCGCGAACGTTGGCCCGTCTGCCAGACTCGGGCCGTCGCGCCGTCGGGGAATATCAGCATGCGGCTCAGCCTGTGCCAGGCGACGTCGATGTCGGCATCGAGGCGGCCAAACCAGCCCGTCGGGCGCAATGCCTGGAGATACGCGAAGACCTGGGACAACGCATCATCCTGACAGGCGTCGAGCGTCGTCCGCCATCCCGGCCGTTCCAGATTCGACACGATCTGCCCGTCCGGCTGCCGCCGAAATAGGCGCACACTCGGCAGCGACGGCTCGAACAGCGACTCGATCAATTGCCAGTGGCGCAAAACGGCGCTGCGGGGATCGAACGGCCGATAGCCGTCGCGTTCGACCGAGAGACCGGCGGTCCGCGCGAAATGGGGCGCGGCGAAGCCCTTGTAATTGCAGCGCGCGAACATCAGGCAAACCCAGTCATACTCGGGATGGCCCGCCGCCAGCAGACGCTGCATGCTCCCGTACAGACCGGTATCGCAAAGCACGATGCGTTGCGCGCCGCCGGTGCTCTGCGCCAGGTGACGCATGAACAGCGCGTCCTGCTCCTTCAGCCGTCTCACGATGCACTGGCCCGCGCGGCTGGACGTCAATAGACGGAAAAACGCCCAAGGCTCGAAGGGAGCGCTCCACTGCGCATCGAAAGCGCCCTCGATGGCGTCCCCGGAAACCGCCTCGCCGTTGCCCCCGCAATCGTCCTCGCCCTCCCCGCCGAGCCCGGGCCATTCGCACGCGGCGCCGCTCACGGCCCGCGCCACGTCGGCCATGGTCGCCGAGGCGAATTCGCGCGCCAGCTCGTCGGCGGCGGCGGGCGATCCGGCGAGAATCGCCGCGCGCGCGGCGACGACGCGCGAAACCATGAGGTCGCATCGCTTCAGGTCGAGCGACAAGCCGGTGCTCGCGAGAAACGTCTTGAACGCAACGTGCAGGTTGAGGCCACCCCGCGCGCAAAACGCGACGGCAGTCGCATCGTCGCCGGCCGCCGGACGCAGATGCAGCCATAGCCGCATGCAGAACTCGGCCACGATCGGCCCGAGCACGTCGTGCGCGAAACGCGCCGGGGGCGCCAGGCGCTTATGCCTCGCGCGTTCGCGCAGCGCGCCGGGCCGGCAGCGGCGCGCGGCTTCGAAGAGTACGCCGTCGAGACGCCGCAGGCCTACATAACCCATTCGCCTCGGCCGATGAATGCAGGTCATGCCGAGCCCGCCCGGCACGCCGACGTCGGCGTGCCGGTCGTCGCCGACGTGAGTCCATGCCCCGAACGCAAAGCGCTCTTCGGCCGCGACGGCCGCGAAGAGATCGCCCCGCCGTTTGGTTTGCTGCAGATCCGCGCTCGTGTAGAGTCGGTCGACCACGGGGCGGCCCGCCACGCGCACGATCAGCGCCGTCAGTTGGTCCACCGACAGCCCCGTATCGCTGATGCCCACGATCCGGGCGCCGCGCTCGCGCAGGCGGTCCAGCGTGCGAATCAGCGCGCGATTGGGTTTCAGCAGCGCCTGCTCCACGGCGAGCTCGGCCTCGACGAGCTGCGGAGCGCATTGCTGCGGCAGCCCGAGTAGCCACAACTGTCGTTCGACGATATCGTCGAACCGGACCTCGCCGCTTCGTCCCGAGAGGTCCAGCGCCCGATATGCTGTGCGCTCGGCCTCGACGCGCGCGCGCAGCACCTGCCCGGCCGTCAGATGGCCGAACTGCGCGCCCGCTCGCGCCGCGAACACGGCTGCGATTCGCCGTTGCCGCCGGCGTGCGGACACCGGCCGACGCAGCAGCAGCGTGTCGAAGATGTCGGTCGAAACCAGTTGCCCGGCGCCGACACGCTCCAGCGCCGGGAAGCGGCCGGCCGGATCGTCTGCCTTGCTGCGGGCGGGGAATAGCGTCGGGTTGAACACGGTCGTCGGTCTCCGGCAAGGTCGTCCCGTCCGCCGTCGGCCATTGCAACGGCAAGGCCACGCGCTGCCCGGGCGAAGCGATCCAGCCTATCGCGCGCACCGTCTCGCGCTGAGTTCGGTCGCCCACACTGCGGGCGACGCTCGATGCCCCGCCGTTGCGCTGTCGAGAATTCGCCAGGACCTGGACCCTGCCAGCGCGTCGCTGTGTTCGAAACCGTACCGAACGCGGCACATGAAAGACGGTTTACTGTCAGCCGTCAGTCAGCCTTCAAGGCTCGGCTTCGACCCGGCCCAATCCGCCGGACGGCACACGACGCCCGGCCTCGCCGGAACGTGGCGGCGACCGTGTTTTACGCCATCGCGCATGGCCCGCTCGCGAAACGACCGCTCAAGGAGATCAGATGAAACCGCTGGTGTTCGGTGGCCGCTTCGGCTGGCTTCACCCCGGGCGCGGGCCGCGCGGCGTCGTCCTGTGCAACCCGTATGGTCACGAGGCCGTCTGGAGCCACAGGGGCATGCGCCGGCTCGCCGATCAGTTGTCGGCGCTCGGCCTGCCCGTGCTGCGCTTCGACTATCTCGGCACCGGCGATTCGGGCGAGCCTCGAGAAGACGACGCGCCGCTCGAAACGGCCGTCGACGACATCTGCGCCGCCGTGCAACGGCTCAAGGCGGAGACCGGCGTGCCGCGCGTCACGCTGTGCGGCCTGCGTCTCGGCGCGACACTCGCCGCCCTCGCCGCGCTCAAATGCGAAGCCGATGCGCTGGCGCTGCTCGCGCCCATCGCGAGCGGACGCGCCTACCTGCGCGAATTGAGCGCGCTGCGCAGCACCTGGCTGCAGCGCAACGCCGGCCCCGTCCGCACGGCACAGGTCGATACGCCGTTCAACGTGCTCGGCCACGTTTACAGCGAGCGCTGGTGTGCGCAACTGGCCGCGCTCGACCTCGTCCGCGCGTTCGAGACCACGCCCGCCGCCACGCTCGAGCGCGCGCTCGTCTGCGAGGTACGCGCAGGAACAGGCAACCCGCTCTGCACGGCGTTGCGCGGGCACGGCGTTGCGGTCGGGATTCGCCCGTTCGAGGGCTACGGCGACTTCATGCAGGAAACCGCGCTCTCCGTCCTGCCCGAACACACGTTCGCCGACGTCGTCCGCTGGATTGCCGGCGGCGAGGCCCAACCGCCCGCCCCACACCCGCCGGAACGAAAAAACGATACGCGGCAAAACAGGACGAACGGCACGGCGGCCGGCGGCCTGCCCGAACCCGCGGCCGACGTCGCGCTCGACTTGCCGCAGGCCGTCGAACGCCCGGTCGTGTTCGGCGACGCCCCGCTCTTCGGCGTGCTCTGCGAGCCACGCGACACGACGCAGCCCGGCGTCGCGCTCGTCATCGCCAACACGGCCGCCAATGCGCATCACGGAGACGGGCGGCTGTCCGTGCGCCTCGCGCGACACCTGGCGAATTGCGGCATCGCCTCGCTACGGATCGACGCGCGCGGCCTCGGCGAAAGCGCGCCGCTCCCCGGCGAGACAAGCGACCTGTCGGTTGCCGTCCATGCGCCCGCCGTCGCCGAGGACGTCGCAGCCGCGGCCGGCTGGCTCGCCGACCAGGGCTACGGCTGCGTCGCCTCGTTCGGCGTCTGCTCGGGCGGCTACAGCGCGCTACGCGCCGCGATCGCCGAGCCCGCGCTATGCGCGGTCCTCGCCGTCAACATGCGTCGTTTCCACATGCCCGACGGCATCTCGACCCGAGACCTTAATAATAAGGCTTCCTATTCGATGGCGACCTACTCGTCCAAGGCATTCGAATGGACGAAATGGAAAATCCTGCTGAGCGGCCGCCGCAACCCGGTGCGAATCGCACGCGCGGTGCTCGTCTATGCACTGGTCCTCACCCGCCTGCGCATCAGCGACCTCGCCCGCATCCCGGGCCGCGCGGCGATCGATGCCAGGGCTGTCGAAGCGCCGCCATCCAGTCCGCACGGCGTCGTGAGCGCGCTCGAGCGCAAAGGCGTGCGCACGCTGCTGGTCTACGGCGCATTCGACTACGGCCTCGACGATCTCAACCTGCATTTCGGCCGGCACGGCAAGCACCTCGCCCGCTGCGCGCACGTGCGGGCCACCGTGTTTCCCGATCTCGACCATGCGCTCTTCAACCCGCGCGCGGCCGACAAGGTCATCGCGCTTTGCACGGCGTTCGTGCGCGAAATGGCGGCGCAAAAGGAGCAGACGATGCAAGCGGCCTCGTCTGACCGACAACCGC
The DNA here is from genome assembly GCF_002870125.1 of Burkholderia sp. WAC0059. Lineage (GTDB taxonomy): Bacteria > Pseudomonadota > Gammaproteobacteria > Burkholderiales > Burkholderiaceae > Paraburkholderia. Next base: position 80,221 of record NZ_PNEO01000003.1, on the reverse strand, counting down.
GCATGCCGTCCCCGTCCGGCACTGTGCGCCATCGCACCGAAACCCCGGCAGCGGCCCCGTTAAATTGAAGCCATCCGCGTGCCGTCCTGAACAGCGCGCCCGAACACACGCCGGTCAACCTGTCTGGGCGGAGAGCCACCATGAAATCGAAACTGCGCCGCATTCTCGCCGAGCTGGCGCATCTCGGCACCGCCGTCGATACGCTCCCGGACAGCGGCGACCTCTACGCGGCCGGCCTCTCGTCGCTTGCGACCGTGCACGTACTGCTCGCCGTCGAAGACGAGTTCGGCATCGAAGTCCCCGACGCCATGCTCACGCGCGAGCTCTTCACGTCGATCGACTCGCTCGCTGCCGCGGTAGCGGCGCTCGAACAGGCGCAGACAGCATGAGCACGCCGGCCGCCGAAATGGCCAGTCGGGCTCGCGCCGCCTCGCCCGGCGCCGACTCCGCCGACGCCGACGCTGCGGACCGCACCGACCACCCCGGGTTCGCTCCGCCGACGGCGGCCACCGACTGGCTCGCGGCGGCCGGACGCGTTGCCGAAGTGGCCGCCCGGCACGCCGACGCCGTCGATCGCGACGCCCGCTTTCCGGCCGAGGCGTTCGTCGAATTGCGCCGTGAGGGCCTGTTGTCCGCGCTAATTCCGCCCCCGGCCGGCGGCGCGGGCCTGTCGCTCGACCAGGTCGCGCGCATCTGCGAAACGCTCGCGCAGGGCTGCTCGTCCACCGCCATGATCTACGCGATGCACCAGATTCAGGTGGCCTGCATGGTCGATCACGGCATGGACGTCGCCTGGCAGCGCGATGCGCTCGCGCGCATCGCGAGCCAGCAACTGCTGCTCGCCTCCGCGACTTCGGAAGAAAACATCGGCGGCAGCATGCGCACCAGCGCGTGCGCCGTCGAACGCGGCCATGGCGCAGACGGTATTTTCCGCATCGAGAAGCGCGCGCCGACTGTCTCCTACGGCGCGCACGCCGACGCGATCCTGATCACCGCCCGCCGCGCGTCCGACGCGGCGCCGTCCGACCAGGTGCTGATCGTCGCGTTCCACGACCAGATCGAGCTGGAAAAATACGGCGGCTGGAATGCGCTCGGCATGCGCGGCACCTGCAGCGAAGGATTTCGCCTCGTTGCGCACGGCCGCCTCGAGCAAATCCTGCCGGTCCCGTTCGCCTCGATTTCCGGACAGACCATGCTGCCGGTCTCGCACGTGCTCTGGGCGGCGGTCTGGACCGGCATCGCCGCCGGCGCCGTGAACCGCGCGCATGCGTTCTTCCGCGAGGCCGCGCGCAAACAACCGGGCACGCTCCCGCCGTCCGCGCACCGGCTTGCCGAAGCGAACGCCCTCGTGCACCTGATGCGCTCGCGCGTGCGGGCCGCGCTCGAGACGCTCGCCGCGCAACCCCGCCCGCGCGTGGACGAAACCGGAGCCCACTCGCCGCTCTCCGCCTCGCTCGGTTTCGCCTGCGACATGAACACGCTCAAGCTCGCCGTCTCCGCCACGGCGCTGCGGGCGGTCGAGGAAGCGCTGATGATCTGCGGCATGGCGGGCTACCGCAACGACACGCGCTACAGCGTGGGCCGCCCTCTGCGCGACCTGTTTTCCGCCCCGCTCATGATCAGCAACGACCGCATCGCGCTGAACACCGCCAACCTGCTGCTCGCGCAACGCCCCGAGCTTCGACCGGAGTCCGCAGATGAACGCGACCACTGAACGGGCGGCGCCCGAGGCCGCCCGCGCCGCGCCGCTTGCCGACCTGCGCGCGCGCATGATCGAAGCCGGGCTCCTCGTCGAGACGGGCGAGGACGGTCTCTATGGCCGCAGCCAGACGTTCGAGGACGTGATCGACCGGCTGAACGACGCCGTCAGCGCGCTCGGCGCGGACCAGCACGCCGAAGTGCTGCGCTTTCCGCCCGCGATGACGCGCCGCGACTTCGAGCACAGCGAATATCTGAAGAGTTTTCCGGAGCTCGCCGGAACGATCCATGCGTTCCAGGGCAACGAGGCCCAGCATCGCCGGCTGCTGACGGCGCTCGACGAGGCTCTGGCGGCCGATGCCGGCGCGCGCGACGACGCCTGGATGGACCAGCAGCAACCCACACGCCTCGTGCTCGTGCCTGCCGCCTGCTATCCGGTCTATCCGCTGATGGCGCGCCGCGGGCCGCTGCCCGCAGGCGGCGCGACTTTCGACGTGCTCTCCTACTGCTTTCGCCACGAGCCGTCGCTCGACCCGTGCCGCATGCAGCTATTCCGCATGCGCGAATACGTGCAGGCCGGCAGTCCCGGGCAGGTCATGGCGTTCCGCCAGCAGTGGATACGGCGCGGCGCGCTGCTGGCAACGCTGCTCGGCCTGCCGTTCGCGATCGACCTCGCCAACGATCCGTTCTTCGGGCGCGGCGGCAAGATCGTCGCCGACAGCCAGCGCGCGCAGCAGCTCAAGTTCGAACTGCTCGTCGAGATCGTGACGCCCGGGCCGCCCACCGCGTGCCTCTCGTTCAACTATCACCTCGACCACTTCGGCGCACTCTGGCGCATCGCCTGCGAAGACGGGTCCATCGCGCACACCGGCTGCGTCGGCTTCGGCCTGGAGCGTCTCGCCCTCGCGCTCTTTCGCCACCACGGGCTCGACCCCGACGCCTGGCCCGCGGGCGTACGCGATCTGCTCTGGGGCAGTCCGCAGGCGATGCGCGAAAAAATCGCGGCCGGGCTCGCGGAGCCGGCCTGAGTGGGTGGACGCCGGTTATCCGGCTATGGGGCAATGACGGGGCGATACGCAGAGACTCGGGTGCGTCAGGACCCTGCTGGAATCAAGGTCAAAACCCGAGCAAGAACCGGGGGCTCGCAGCAAAGGCGCCGTTGCAGCGCCTTCGCGAGCGAACAAGGCTGATTACACGAAACCCAGGGCGGTCCAGGGAAACCCGGGCTTCGCCCGCGCCTGTGCCTAGCGGCCGTCGTAGCGGACCGTCTCGACCCCGTTCGCCGTGCCGAGCAGGCACAGGTTCGCGCCGCGCGCCGCGAAGAGCCCCACCGTCACGACGCCCGGCCATGCGTTGATCCGGATCTCGGTTCCGCGCGGATCGTCGATGCGCAGCCCCTTCACGTCGAGAATCTCGTTGCCGTTGTCGGTCACGAACGGCGTGCCGTCCTTCTGCACGCGCAGCACCGGCACGCCCCCGAGCGCCGCAAGACGCCGGCCGATCGCCGTGCGCGCCATCGGCACCACCTCGACGGGTAAAGGAAACTGGCCCAGCACGTCCACGCGCTTGCTCGCGTCCGCGATGCAGACGAACGCGTCGGCCACCGACGCGACGATCTTCTCGCGCGTGAGCGCGCCGCCGCCGCCCTTGATCATCGCGCCGGAGGCATTGATCTCGTCGGCGCCGTCCACGTAGACGGGCAGCGTCTCGACGTCGTTGAGGTCGAACACCCGGAAACCGTGCGACTGAAGTCGCGCGGTCGTCGCAAGCGAACTCGACACCGCGCCGCGATAGCGGTCCTTGCTGGCGGCGAGCGCGTCGATGAAGCAGTTCGCCGTCGAGCCGGTGCCGACGCCGATCACGGCGCCCGGCGCGACGTGCGCGTTCACGTAATCGGCCGCCGCCTGGCCGACCAGTTTCTTGAGTTCGTCTTGAGTCATGGAAGAGGCAATGCCCGAAGCGGAAAAACCGCTAGTTTATCGGAGTCGCCGGGACGCCCCGGAACCCGGACGCTCCCCGACCCGGCCGGCAGCACGGACCGGGCGGACGCACCGGGGGCGTCCGCCCGGCGTCAGCGCGTCCCGTCCTTGCCCGGCTCGGGCTGCGGCATGTACTTGTCGAGCAGCGCCTGCGCGATCGCGTCGGTCTGCGCATCGGGCGTACCCGAGTAATCGGCCGGACGGAAATGCATCTGGAAGGCGGCGAACACGCGCCGCGTGCGCGCGTCGAGCACGCCGTCGGTCGGCACATCGTAACCGTAGCGCGCGAGCTTGAGCTGCAGGCCGCGCACGTCCGCGGGCGCGTCGGGCGCGCGGCCCGCAAGATCGGCCTTGACCGTCTGCGGGTCGGGCCAGGCGCCCACGCCCGCCTCGTAGAGCTGCTTCCACGGAAAGAGGGGGCCCGGGTCGAGCTTGCGCTGCGGAGCGATGTCGCTGTGGCCGACCACGCGCGTAGGCGGAATCCGGTAGCGCGTGACGATGTCCTGCGCGAGCCGGATCAGCGCCCTCACCTGGGCGGGCGGATACGGCTGCCAGACGACGCCCTGCGGCGTGCGGCGCGGACCGATGTTGACGTTCTCGATGCCGATCGACGCCGCGTTCAGCTCCGTCGTCCCCTGCCACTCGCTGCGGCCCGCGTGCCAGGCGCGCTGCGACTCCGGCACGAGTTGCCAGACCACGGGACGGCCGTCGCGCAGCGGCGGATCGGCGGGCACGAGGTAGTGCGCGCTGACCGCTTCGGTCGTCAGCACCCGGAGCGAATCGGCCTCGTCGAGCGCCGTGTAATGCATCACGAGAAAGCGCACGCGCGAATCGACGCCCTGCGCGGGATGGTTCGTATCGGCGAAGTACGCGCCGCGGTCGGTCATTCCGGTTGCACAGGCGGCCAGCGCGAGCACGCCCAGCAATGCCGCCACCCGAGGCGCGAGGCGGCGGCCCTGCCGAACGAAGCGGCGCGGATCGCGAAAGACGGACATCGCGCGCCTTACTGCGCGCGCACGGCCGCGCGCTGCCGCACCGCCTCGAAGAGACCGACCCCGCTCGCGACCGACACGTTCAGGCTCTCCACCGAGCCCGCCATCGGAATGTGCATGACCTCGTCGCAGGTGTCGCGCGTGAGCCGCCGCATGCCTTCGCCCTCGGCGCCCATCACGAGCGCCACCGGGCCGTCGAGCTTCGTCTCGTAGAGGCTCGTGCTCGCGTCGCCGGCCGTGCCGACCACCCAGACGCCCGCGTCCTTGAGCTCGCGCAGCGCGCGCGCCAGGTTGGTCACGGTGATGTAGGGCACCGTGTCGGCCGCGCCGCTCGCCACCTTCGCGGCCGTCGCGTTCAGGCCGACGGCGCGGTCGCGCGGCGCGATCACCGCGTGCGCGCCGGCCGCGTCGGCCACGCGCAGACAGGCGCCGAGATTGTGCGGATCGGTCACGCCGTCGAGCACGAGCAAGAGCGGCGCGCCCGCGATGCCGTCGAGCAGTTCCGCGAGGTTCTGCGCCAGCGGCAAATCGCCGGCCCGCGCGACCACGCCCTGATGGCGTTCCGTGTGCGCAAGCCCCCAGAGCCGCGTTTCGTCGGCCGCGATCAGACGCACGCCGGCCTCCTTCGCCAGGTGCAGGAAATCCTGCATGCGGCGGTCGCGCCGGGTCGGGTCGTAGTAGACGTCCTCGACCGTGGACGCGTCGAGCCGCAAGCGCGCGGTCACTGCGTGAAACCCGTAGAGAACCTTCTGACGTGACATGGCGAATACAACCCCTGATATGACGATCTACGGCGCGCCCGACATGCCCGAAACGCGCCGGAAAAAACGGAACCGGCCGCCGAGGCGCGGTTTTCCGGAAAGACGCAATGTGAATGTATCGCACCGCCCCGCTGCCGGAGCGCGCCCGGACCGGCGCACACGTAAAGACCGGCGCGGCGGCATCGGGCCGAAGGCGAACGCGCGCGTGGGCCGCCGCGACGCCATGCGAGCGACGGCACGGCCCGCCCCGACGACAGCCGGGCCACGCCGCACCGCCGCCCTCGCTCAGCGCTTGCCGCGCACCTGCTTCTTCGCGGCCGACTTCGACGCCGCGCGCTTTTTCGAGGTCCGCGCGGCGCTGCGCGCGGCCTGCGCCTCCTTCACCGCCGCGCTGGCGGCCGGCGCGGCTTTCTTGCGGCGTACGCCTTCGGCCTCCGGCAGCTCGCGCACGCGCGGTCCGCGCTCCGCGACGGCCTTCTCCGCCGCCGCGCCGCGATTGCCTGGCGTCCTCGCCGGCGTGTCGCGCACGAGCCGGAAGTCGATCTTGCGCGCGTCGAGATCGACGCGGCTCACCTGCACCCGCACCCGGTCCGACAGACGGTAGCGGATGCCGGTGCGCTCGCCGCGCAGTTCGTTGCGGATCTCGTCGTACTGGAAGTAGTCGGAACCCAGCTCCGTGACGTGCACGAGCCCTTCGATGAAGAGCGCGTCGAGCTGCACGAAGATGCCGAACGACGTGACGCCGCTCACCATCCCGCCGTATTCCTCGCCGAGCTTGTCGCGCATGAAGTAGCACTTGAGCCAGGCCTCGACGTCGCGCGAGGCCTCGTCGGCGCGGCGCTCGTTGGCCGAACAGTGCAGGCCGAGCTCCTCCCAGATCGCGGTGCCGGCCGCGCGGGTGCGCTTGCCGTTTTTGGCTTCGTCCTCCGCCTGCAGCGCGCGGGCGCGCGGCGACAGCGCCGTGTTCAGCACGACGCCCTCGGGCGCCTGCGGCTGGTACTTCTTGCCCTGCAGGATCGCGTAGATCGCGCGGTGCGTGAGCAGGTCCGGATAGCGGCGGATCGGGCTCGTGAAGTGCGCGTAGGCCTCGTAGGCGAGACCGAAGTGACCGATGTTGTCGGGGCTGTAGACGGCCTGCTGCATCGAGCGCAGCAGCATCGTCTGGAGCATCTGCGCGTCGGGCCGGTCGCGGACCTGCGCCATCAGCGCCGCGTAGTCGCTCGCGTGGGGCGTCTCGCCGCCGCCGAGCGCGAGGCCCATGCCGCGCAGGAACGTGCGCAGGTTCTCGAGCCGCTCGGCGGTCGGCCCCGCGTGGATGCGGTAGAGGCCGGGCTGCCGGTTGCGCTTCATGAAGTCCGCCGCGCAGACGTTCGCCGAGAGCATGCACTCCTCGATCAGCTTGTGCGCGTCGTTGCGCTGGCGCGGCACGATCTGTTCGATCTTGCCCTGCGCGTTGCAGACGATGTAGGTTTCGGTCGTGTCGAAATCGATGGCGCCGCGCTTCTGCCGCGCGGCGAAGAGCGCCTTGTAGACGCCGTACAGGTTCTGCAGATGCGGCAGCAAGGCCGCGCGGCGCGAAGCCTCCGGCCCCTTGGTGTTCTTGAGGACGGCGGCCACCTCGGTATAGGTGAGCCGCGCGGCCGAGTGGATGACGCCGGGATAGAACTGGTACGCCTTGATCTCGCCGCGCGCGGTGATCACCATGTCGCAGACGAGCACGCAGCGGTCGACGTCCGGGTTCAGCGAGCACAGCCCGTTCGAGAGCTTTTCGGGCAGCATCGGGATCACGCGGCGCGGGAAGTAGACCGAGGTGCTGCGCTCGATCGCGTCGACGTCGAGCCCGCTGCCGGGCAGCACGTAGTGCGAGACGTCGGCGATCGCGACGACGAGGCGGAAACCCTCGCCGCGCCCGACGGTGACGCTCTCGCAGTAGACGGCGTCGTCGAAGTCGCGCGCGTCCTCGCCGTCGATCGTGACGAGCGGCACGTCGCGCAGGTCCACGCGATAGCGCAGGTCGGCCGGACGCACCTCGTCGGGCAGCTTCGCGGCCTCGGCGAGCGCGGCCTCGCTGAACTCGTGCGGCACGCCGTACTTGCGCACGGCGATTTCGATTTCCATGCCGGGGTCGTCGATGTCGCCGAGCACCTCGACCACGCGGCCGAGCGGCTGCGAATGGCGGCTCGGGAAATCGGTCAGCTCGACCACCACCACCTGCCCGACCCGCGCCTTGCGCGTGTTCTGCGTGACGAGGATGTCGTGGCCGATGCGCTTGTCCTCGGGCGCGACGATGAACGCGCCGTTCTCGTTGAGCAGCCGCCCGATCACGCGGCGGTTCGCGCGCTCGGTCACCTCGACGATGTGCCCCTCGGGCCGGCCGCGCCGGTCGTAGCCGACGATGCGCGCGAGCACGCGGTCGTTGTGCATGACCTTCTGCATCTCGCCCTGCGGCAGGAACAGGTCGTCCTGACCGTCGTCGCGCACGAGAAAACCGAAGCCGTCCCGGTGGCCCTGGACGCGGCCGGCGACGAAACTGGACGGATGGGTCAACTGGTATTGGCCGCGCGCATCGAGCCGGATCTGGCCGTCGCGCTCCATCGCGGCGAGCCGCCTGAAGAACCCTTCGCGCTCCTGGCGCTTGATGGCCAGCGCCTCGGCGATGTCGTTCGCCGTAAACGGTGTTTCGCTCGTGCGCAGTACGCCAAGAATCTCTTCGCGGCTCGGAATCGGATACGGATATTTGCTCAAGGGCTTGTCGATGGTTGTTCTCGCTGCGTGGAACGTCGAACGCCGCGCCGCCCCGCGGGAAGGCGGCACATCCAGGGTCTGCCGGTCGCCGCAACGCCGCGAGCCTTGCCGGACGGGCCTGCGGCGCGGGATGCCCCGCGTGCGGCATTGCTGCGAGGCATTCTAACACCCGCGCCGCGCTGCACGGGGCGCGGCGCGGGCCGCTTTCGCACCGGCCGCCCGTCGCCGGGCGCGATGACAACGGCCGCACCGCGATGCTTGACAGGCCGGCGGGCTCCGATATAATGGCGATCTTTGCTGCATCGCACGCTTAACTCGTGAGATGCACTCGGGAAGCGGCAGCAAACCAGCAGCACATGCTTGGCCCAGGTGGCGGAATTGGTAGACGCACTAGTTTCAGGTACTAGCGGGTAACTCCGTGGAGGTTCGAGTCCTCTCCTGGGCACCAGATTCGGATTGAAAGAAGCCGCCTCGTCAGGGCGGCTTCTTTTTTACAAGACAGGCCCGCCGTGGCAAAGCAATACGCCGGCGGGCCGACGGTTCGCCGGAAACGATGGATAGCGCGGCGAACAGCGTGAAGTGAAGATGTGCCCAGGTGGCGGAATTGGTAGACGCACTAGTTTCAGGTACTAGCGGGTAACTCCGTGGAGGTTCGAGTCCTCTCCTGGGCACCAGGAAAATAGTCCCGGAACATCAGCCAATCTGATGTTCACCAGCAAGCCCGCTTTTGCGGGTTTTTGTTTTTTGGGGCGCCGGAAAAAAGCTCTGGTTTCACTGCAAACCTGCGTCCAATCCGGATTCGGGAATGTTTTGTCCTTTGGCCTCGTTTCCGCGCGATGTCTTATGAGGCTGCGCGACAAACCACCCATAGTGCGCTCCACGCAGCGGCGTAAGGAAGATGCGCATCGACCAGCAAGACGACTGTCAGTTCTGCAAAGCATACCAGCAGGCATTGCCCCCCAGCGCTGTGCCGGTCATTACCGCGCTCGCATGATGCGAGCGCATGGCTATCCCCGCATTCCCGAGTGGGAAACCGGTTCGGACCGGACCTGCTGCCAGAAATCGAGGAACGCGAAAACCAGCGCCATAACGAGAAAAAAAGCCAGCGGGTTCATATATCTGTGGTCCATTCCTGAGTACGGCAATCGTCGTCCCCGGCAAATCGGGTACGGCTTGCGTCATGTGCGCCCTGTTCATGTCGACACGTCGCGCACGAATGATTTCGTTCAGGATGAACCGTGCCTCAGTGCAGATCGGTACGCTTGCGTACCGCGCTCCGACGCGTAGATGCGATGTCCGGCATGCTCGTCCCGGGGCTCACAAGATAAGTGAGCTCGATCGAACCCGTCCGAAGCGTTCGCGCTTTGGACGCGTTCGTCCCTGTGGAGACTCGTCCATGAGATGCCGCCCTCACCCGCTCTCCCCCGAACCGCAACGGCGCTCGCCGCGGCCCGGCTGATCGGCACGACGATCGTCGCCGCGGCGACGGGGATTATGTCTACGGCGCGCGCCGTCATCTGGCGGGTTGCGAACCGGAAAGCGAAAGCCGGTTACGTCACCCCGGTAACCTTCGTGCTGAACAGCGCCCGTACGCCGTTACCCCGAACGCGATCAGGCTCGCAAGCGAGCTCATGCAGACATGCCAGCGCAATGAATTCCGTGCGTGCCATGCGACGCTCCTGCGCCGCCTCGTCGAGGTTACGCAGCACGCCCTCGTTCAGGCTGAATTGAAGATGGACCGCACACGATGTGACCCGTGCGAGATCGATCTCGACAAACATCCAGATTCCCTCTCCGTCGTCCATATCCAGCATCTGCAAGGCATGCAGATCATCAGTCGGAGCCGGAATAAGGTGCTGGCTGCGATCGTAGATCCGCTGCACCCTGTCCCGCGCATTGCGCGCCAGTTGCGCAAATGACTTTCCGCTGGCATCGGCGCGCGGAAAGTCTGGAAAGCTGCCGCGATAACGCATGCCGTCAGTTTGATGAACGTACAGTGGATATTGCATGAAAAATCTCCGGTATCGCGTAGCGACTGGGCGTCGGTATCTGCCTGTATCTTCCGACCCGCCAGGCCGCGTGTCTGTACGGCGCGGGACCTTCTCGGCCCGCGAAATGAACGGGCCGACGGACCCGCTCCCAGAATGCGCATCTCGTGCCTTGCACGACGACATACCCAACGTCATGCCAGAAAACCTTGTCCCGTACCGTACAGACGGATTTCGGAACAAGTCGAATAATCATCAGGTGACGGCATAAGCCATTGCCCGTTAATGGGAGCACGACATGATCGCTAATCATGCAAGCGCGAGTAGCCTTGCAGACAGGAAAAGACTTGAACTTGAGGCCGCCAACGCGGCTGACGACGGCATGCCGATTGTGCATGAGGGTCCAGCCCCGGAAGCCGACGTCAATTCGCGGCAACGTAAAAGTAAAAAACAAAAACGAAAGCACGCGGAAAGCGGAACAGAACCCGTGATCGGGAAAAGATGACCGCGCCCGAACCCTATCGCGATGCTACGTTGCAGGACCGCGCAGGGAGCTGGCACAACGCAGATCCCGGCAGGTCGATCCGGAATCGTAAATCCGTGGACGTCTATCCAATATGGAAACAAACCGCATTCGGAGTACGAAAGTGAAAAACGCGATCAGTAAACTCCTCGCTATCTCAGCCGTGGCATTTTCGGTGGCGGCAGGAGCGCAGACGAACGGGACCGGCAATTCCAGCTCGAACATGAGTTCCGCACAGGCCTCGGGCAACAGCGCGACGCCGACACGCAGTACCGGCCGCTATGTGGACGACAAAACCATCAGTACCAAAATCGACGCCGAATTTCTCGCCGACACCGATCTGAAATCGGACGGCATCAAAGTGCGAACCTATAAAGGCGTGGTTACCCTATCGGGTCACGCGACATCCCAGGATCAGATCGATACTGCAGTCGAAAAAGCGCACACGGTGGACGGCGTGAAAGCAGTCAGGAATCGCATGAAAATCGCCCGGACGGACGAGGGAAACGCCGATTGACCCAGCCCGGCGGTCGTTGCCGACATAGCCGGGGACGTTGTAGAAAGACGTTCACGGAATGAATTCGCGCCCATGAAACGGCAGTACGGCCGAATCACAATATGGTCTGCTCCGTGTCGTGCCGATGGCGCAGAGATCAGAGATAAGGTCCGGTACACCGCCGGCGCCAGGCCTGCCTCCTGCATTCTCCATTCGAACGTCGCTACAGCGGTATTGGTAATACTTATATGGCCAGTCATGGCCTCGTATATTGAAATGCGTTGAACGCTACCGTACAGACTAACCCCTATCTCGCGTGAGAATGTGTTTTCCGGCCCTGCATGCATCGGCGACTTTCGGGTCGCGCTCGCAAGGCCGGGGTTTGCGAACAGGTGGCTCCGAACATCACTGGCCAGCCTTTATGACTGACCCGCCGAGCCAGCTTTGAAGCCCCCGGCTGCGATCAATGCATCGATGAATGGAGATCACCATGTCAGCGCATGCACGTTCCTTGCCTTCCTCTGCCGACACGCGCGACCCACCGGATCCGGCAATACTGGACCTGGCGGCGGACCGTCCTGCCGTACAGGCCGAGGCGCTCTCCCCGGACGATTCGCGACAGGTCCGCATTCCACCCCAGACCGCCGCGCCCAGGGACGAAATTCTGGCCATGGTTGCGCATGAGTTACGCGGTCCGCTGACCCCGTTGCAGTTCGCCGCCCGTATCATTCGTCTCGCGTCGGCGAAACAGCCCGAAGTGTCAAGCATGGTTGACATCATCGATCGGCAGATTGCCCAGATCGCGCGGCTTGCGGAGGACCTGACGGATGCCACGCGCGTTGGACGGGGCGCGCTGCGCCTGAGTGTGGCGCAGGTTGGGCTGATCGACGTGTTGTCGGACCCGCTCGAGGGCGCCGCAGCCGCGGCGGCCGCGCGCGGCCAGACGTTCACCGTCCAGATTCCCGACAGAATGCTGCGCCTGGAGGGCGACCCGATGCGACTCGGCCAGGCCATCAACAACATGGTGCGCAACGCCGTGAAGTACACGCCGGCGACTGGCTGGATCAAGGTACGCGCGATAGCCGAAGGCAAGGACCTTGTCCTGTCCGTCAGGGACAACGGTCTGGGCATCTCCGCCGCCTTGCTGCCTCATATTTTTGATCTGTTTGCCCAGTCCAGCCGGACGATCGCCGAGAGCGCCGGCGGGTTGGGAATCGGTCTTGCGGTCGTGAAGGCCGTCGCCGAGGCGCATGGTGGAACCGTAACGGCTACCAGCGACGGCCCGGGCATGGGTAGCGAATTCACGTTACGGCTACCTGTCGTCGTGGCGCCGTGCATATGTTGAGCGCCACCCCGTTTCGCCGGACATCCCGTGTCGTTAATCACCATGCCGCGCATCAGGCCGGCCCGGTGCAGCGTCTGTTGCCGCGCCATATCCCGGCACTGATTACGCCTTTGGACTGGAGATACGCGTTTGCGAATGCTACGGCATGGCGAAGCGGAAATTCGAACGGCTATTGCCCGATTCGCGTGCGCGGTGAAAGTCGAGGGGCAGCGGCCGCGCGAGGGAAATCGGATGTTCCGATCATTGCGTACAGACTACGAAGCCACCTGATGGCGGCCAGTGTCGAAGCATCCAGGCACCGTAAATGCTAAGCCCGGGACCGTAACTTCGACAGGGAAAAGGCTCAATGAACAGGTTCGATACCGCTTCGGGAATCAAGGCGAACAGACTCGCCCGGTTAGGCTCATCGCGCGCCTTGCTGCTTTTTCTTAACGAGGTCTTGTTGCGGCCCTCATCCGCCGGGGCGATCTTGCCGAGTTCAAGAAGCCTGGCCAAACGCATTGCCCGGATGGTCCCGGCCCAGGGAGCAGGGTTGGTCGTTGAACTGGGCGCGGGCACCGGCGCCGTCACCCAGGCATTGCTGGATCACGGCATTCAGGCGGATCGTCTGCTTGTCGTCGAGCGCTCGGCCTCGTTGGCCGAACATCTGGCGTCCCGCTTCCCGCGGCTCCGCGTGATTCACGGCGACGCCGGCAAGCTTGGCGATTTTTTGCCGCCCGGAGCCTTGATTGACGCCGTCGTTTCCGGAGTACCGCTGCGTTCCCTGCCTTATGCCGAATCCCGCGCGATTGTGCAGCACTGGCGCGCGGTATTACCCAACGGAGCGCTGATAGTCCAGTTCACTTACGCGCTCTACGGTCCATTGCGTCATCTTACCGACGGCTTCACCCAGCTTGCGTCCGAAATCATCTGGCTGAATTTCCCGGCCGCCCGTGTAGTCGCGCTCCAGTTATCACGCGCGACGTCGCATGGCGCTGGACGCAAGGGGGGCAGGAGCGACGGTCAAGCGCGAGGGAATCTCGCCCAGGCCGGGCGGCTTCCGGCGGCGGACGAGCGTCAGCGGCTATCGGTAGACAGGCACGGAGGCTGATTCGACGTCCCGGCGGAAAAGCCGGACGAGATTTCGCCCTCCCTGCTCACCTCCCCGCAGTTTCGGGAAGCGGCCATCCTCGCTACCCGCATCCGGCGATAGCAGACGTTTCGTCGTTGACCCGATGCCCCCTCCGGCGCTTCGGGTCGTCTCGTCCGGCATTAGCCGCGCGCTTTCAGCGGCGCTTCAATCGATCGGCGGCGACACCAGCGCGAGCTGGTTCCTGACGCTGGGGCGCTCCTGCACCCTTGCGTACCAGGCCCGAAGCGCCTCGCATTCGGCAGGCACCGCCAGATCCACGAGCGACGCAAAAATCAAACCGCCCACGACGGTGATATCGGCCATCGAGAAAGCCTCGCCGGCGACGAACGGCTGCCTTCTCAGGACGGAATCGAAGTAGCGCATGCCTCTCAGGCCCTTGTCGCGCTGCCGGAATCCCCACTCGGGGTTCTGGTAGAGCTCGACGCCGGGTCCAAGGCCCGGCGTACCGTGGTGGAAATAGACGCTGATGGCGTCGAGCAACTCCAGCTCGGCCCGCTTGCTCATCATGTGGATCAAGCCCTTCTCGCGCGGCGTCCGGCCGGTCAGCGCGGGCGCGCCGTCGAGCGCGTCGAGGTACTCGGTGATGGCCGTGCACTCGGCGATGAACGTCCCGTCGTCGAGTTCGAGCACGGGCAGCGTGCCCGAGTAGTTCCTCGCGAGATGGTCGGGCTGCTTGTGCTCGCCCTTCCAGAGGTTGACCCTCACGAACTCGACGCGCGATTGCAGATTCTTCTCGGCCAGCGCGATACGGACGCGGGCCGGATAAGGGCCGGTGGGCCAATCGTAAATCTTCATCGGGGCGAGCGTGCTTACGTCGAAATCGGTGGTGCCTGAACTCATTGCGTACCTCTCCACAGTCTGGTTGCGTCGGAATCGATGCGCGGGAACGCATCGCTTGCTATCGGACCCGCTTGCTGCCTGATCCATCCCCTTCCACAAACCTACCTAACGTTTGTTAGGTTAACGATAAGCGGTATAATGCCCCCTGTCAACGCCCATTTCTTGCCTTGCACGGGAGCGGTAGCAGTGAGGAACGAAACGAATTCGAACTCGCGGGAGAGAATCCTGGCGGCCGCCACGAAAATCGCCCAGGCGCACGGCTATGGCGGGCTGAATTTTCGCGATCTCGCGGAAGACGTCGGCATCAGGGCCGCGAGCATTTACCACCACTTCGCCAGCAAGGCCGATCTCGGCGCGGCAGTAGCAAGGCGCTACTGGGAAGACTCGGCCGCCGCCCTGGAAACGCTGCTGGCCGAATCCGCGGGTCCGCGCCACGGCCTGCGCGACTATCCCGGCACGTTCCGCAAGGCGCTCGAGAGCGGCAATCGCATCTGCCTGTGCAGCTTCATGGCGGCCGAATCCGACGACCTGCCGGAAGTCGTGAAAAAGGAAGTCCGGACCTTCGCCGACGTGAACGTCGCGTGGCTCGCCAAGGTGCTGGCCGCGGCGAACGTGGTCGATGCCAAAGAAAGCGAATCGCGCGCGCGCGCCATCTTCGCCGCCGTCGCCGGCGCGCAGCTCGTCGCGAGAAGCCGCTCGGACATCGCGGTCTACGACGCGTTGATCGAAAGCTATCGCGCGGCGGGTCTGCTGCCGGCATAGCGGCGCCGTCTTCCCGGCGGTTCAAGCGGTTCAAGCGGTTCAAGCGGTTCAACCGGTTCAACCGGTTCAAGCAATTCAAGCGCCGGCACGCCGGCTTCAGGCGCGCCCGCACGAAGTCGATGAAGACGCGCCAGCTTGCGGGGCGGACCGCCCGGGTTGTAGTAGCGGTAGAGACCGCCTCGCGCGGAATCCGCTCGTCCAGCACGTCGCGGAAGCGCATGGCGGTGACGACCGGTGTTCCGATTCGTGAAGGGGCTTGCCCCGACGCGCGTCGTTACAGACCGCCGAGGCTCATGTACTTGAGGTTCAGGTATTCGTCGATGCCGTGCACGGAACCTTCGCGGCCGATGCCGCTATCCTTGACGCCGCCGAACGGCGCGACTTCGGTCGTGATGAGGCCTTCGTTGATGCCGACCATGCCGCTTTGCAACGCGCGCGACACGCGGAACACGCGCGCGAGATCGCGGCTGTAGAAGTACGCGGCGAGGCCGAACTCGGTCGAGTTGGCGGCGTCGATAGCCTCCTGTTCGTCCTTGAAGCGGAACAGCGCGGCCACGGGCCCGAAGGTTTCCTCACGAGCAATCAGCATCCCGGACGTGGCGTCGGCGATGACCGTCGGCTCGAAGAACGTGCCGCCGAGCGCATGGCGCTTGCCGCCCGCGAGAATCCGGCCGCCTTTCGCCTGCGCGTCGGCCACGTGCGCCTCGACCTTCTTCAGCGCGGCCGGGTTGATCAGCGGGCCCTGCTGGACGTCGGCCTCGAATCCGTTGCCGACCTTGAGCGCGCGCACGCGTTCGGTCAGGCGACGCGCGAATTCGTCGTAGATGCCGTCCTGCACGTAGAAACGGTTGGTGCAGATGCAGGTCTGGCCGGTGTTGCGATACTTGGCCGCTACAGCGCCCTCGACCACGCGGTCGAGATCGGCATCGTCGAACACGATGAACGGCGCATTGCCGCCCAGCTCGAGCGAGAGCTTTTTCATCGTCGCCGCAGACTGTTCGTAGAGCAGCTTGCCGACGCGCGTCGAGCCGGTGAAGGTGAGCTTGCGCACCCGTGGGTTCGCGGTCAGCTCGCCGCCGATCGCGGCTGCATCGCCCGTCACGACGTTGACGACGCCGGCGGACAGGCCGATCTTCTCCGCGAGCACGCCCCAGAGCAGCCCGCAATACGGCGTGAACTCCGACGGCTTGACGACGACCGTGCAGCCCGCCGCGAGCGCGGGCGCGACCTTGCGCGAGAGCATCAGGAACGGAAAATTCCACGGCGCGATGGCGCCGACGACGCCGACCGGCTCGCGGGTCACGAGAATCTGCCGGCCCTTCCACGGCGAGGGAACGATCTCGCCGTTGATGCGCCGGGCCTCCTCGGCGAACCACTGGATGTAGTCGGCACCCAGCTTGATCTCCACGCGCGCCTCGGCGAGCGGCTTGCCCTGCTCGAGCGTGAGCAGGCTCGCGAGTTCGTCCAGGTTTTCCCGGACCGCGCGGGCCATGTTCTGGAGCAAATCGGCGCGTTCGGCGGCGGTCGTCGTCGACCAGTCCGCGAAGGCGGCATGCGCGGCGTCGATGGCGCGACGGGTTTCGCTCGCCCCCGACCACGCGATCGACCCGATGTTTTTCCCCGTGGCGGGGTCGTCCACGGCCAGGGTGCGGCCGTCGTCCGCGGCCACCCACTGGCCGTCGATGAAGTTTGTTTCGCGCAGCCAGTCGGCTGACCTGATACGTTCCAGCATCGTATTCACCTTTTCATGTTGGGCAATGCGTGTCGTTCGCCGACGCGTCCGGGTACGCCGATCACGGAAATGACCGATGGCGCCGGCGAACCTTTCGTGCGCGATTCAAACGCGCTCGCGAATCCTCGCCACGCGGG
This sequence comes from Burkholderia sp. WAC0059, assembly GCF_002870125.1. Lineage (GTDB taxonomy): Bacteria > Pseudomonadota > Gammaproteobacteria > Burkholderiales > Burkholderiaceae > Paraburkholderia. The sequence goes on along the minus strand of NZ_PNEO01000003.1, from coordinate 63,091 downwards.
CACTCACGACTTCGCGCCTGCGGCAAGCCGCTTCAGCAAAAGCTCGGCAGCCGGCGCCGACGACGCCGGGTTCTGGCCCGTGACCAGCAAACCGTCGTCGACGACGTAAGGCGTCCAGTCGTCGGCGCGCGAGAAAAGGCCGCCCTTCGCCTTGAGTTCGTCCTCGACGAGGAACGGCACCACGTCGGTCAGTTCGACGGCTGCTTCCTCGGTGTTGGTGAAACCGGTAACTTTCCTGCCTTCGACGAACGGCCTGCCGGCCGCCGTCTTCACGTGGCGCAGCACGCCCGGCGCGTGACAGACGAAGGCGACGGGCTTGCCGGCCGCAGCGAACGATTCGATCAGCGCAATCGAGCGTTTGTCCTCGGCGAGGTCCCACAACGGACCGTGGCCGCCCGGGTAGAACACCGTGTCGAAATCGGCCTGCGAAACGCGATCGAGGCGCACCGTGGCGGCGAGCTGCGCCTTTGCCTGCGCGTCGGCGCCGAAACGACGCGTGTATCCGGTCTGGAACGCCGGCTCGCTGCTCTTCGGATCGAGCGGCGGCTGACCGCCGTTCGGCGACGCGAGCACGATTTCCGCGCCGGCATCCTTGAACACGTAGTACGGCGCGGCCAGCTCTTCCAGCCAGAAGCCCGTCTTGCGGCCGGTATTGCCCAGCTCGTCGTGCGACGTCAGAACCATCAGGACTTTCATGTCGTTACTCCTGCATGCAAATGAAAACGGACAGAATAAAAATAGACCGGTCGTCTCAATGGGAAATATAAAAAAAGCACTCCTGTCGAAGTGCAGCGGCCTCTTTCCGCCGGTCAGGCGGAAAGATGGAGAATCTGGCGAGTCGTGATCATGGCCGTCTCGAACGGCTGGTTGTCGCGGACGATCTTCACCATCACGCTCGTCCCCAGCCAGAGTTGATAGAGGCTCTGCGCGGCGCAGCCGGGATCGCCGTCGACCGCAAGCGACCCGTCCGCGACGCCGGCTTCGATCGCCCGCGTGATGCGCCCGACGATCCCCGACGTCCCGCGCTTGAGCGCCGCACGCATGCTTTCCGAAAGATCGGCGACTTCCGCCCCGAGCTTCACGGCGAGGCACTTGCCCGGACCGTCGAAGACCGACTGGTTGTCCTGCCATTGCCGCCAGTAGTTCATCAGACGCTGCGCCATGGTCAGGCCGGGCTGGCCGAGCGTCGCGTCGAGGTTGGCCAGGTAGTCCTCGAAGTAGCGGTCGAGCAGCGCCTCGCCGAACGCATCCTTCGAACCAAAGTAATGGTAGAAGGACCCCTTCGGGACGCCGGCGGCCGCCAGAATCTCGTTCAGGCCGACCGCTGAGAATCCCTTGCCGGCCATGATGCGCTGGCCGGTGGCGAGAATATTCCCGCGGACGTCGGTGGCAGGTTCGTATGCAGTCGGAGTCGTCATGCGCGCTAATCTAGCATGAAATAGACCGGTCATTTAGCTTCGGAGCGAAGCGGCGGTCCGGCTTTCGGGCGCGAGGAAACGGGCTGACGTTCCCCGCGCCCGAAGGCATCGCTACCGCCTCGCGGCAAGCCGCCTCACTTGCGGATCAACACCGTCTTCGGGTTGGTGAAGAGCCGCCGGCCTTCGTCGCCGTGCTCGGTGCCGAGGCCCGATTGCTTGTGGCCGCCGAACGGAATGTCCACGCCCTGGGTGTGCATCTCGTTCACCCAGACCATGCCCGTTTCCAGCCGGTTCGCCACGGCAACCGCGGCCCGCGTGTCGCGCCCCCAGACCGAGCCGCCCAGCCCGAACGGACTGTCGTTGGCGCGCTCGACGACGTCGTCCACGTCGTCGTAGGCGATGATCGGCACGATCGGCGCGAACTGCTCTTCCTGCACGATCTTCGAATGCTCGGGCGGATTGTCGACGACGGTCACGGGGACGAAGTATCCCGGCCGGCTCTCGTCGATCTCGCCGCCGAGGACGATCTTCTGCCCGTTGGCCTTGATGTCGGCGAGGAAGGTCTTGATCTTCTCGAACTGCATCCTGTTCTGCACCGGTCCGACCGTGACGGCCGGATCGAGCCCGTCGCCGAGCTTCTGCTGTTTCGCGTAGTCGACGAAGGCCTTCACGAAGTCCGCGTGGAACGAGCGGTGGACGTACAGGCGCTTGATGCCGACGCACCACTGCCCCGAGTTGCCGACGGCGCCCCAGAACAGCGACGGAACGATCGCTTGCCAGTCGGCGTCGGGCAGCACGATGGCCGCGTCGTTGCCGCCCATTTCGAGCGTGACGCGCTTGATCGTGCCGGCCGCCGAGCGGATCACGTGCTTGCCCGTCTCGGTCGAGCCCGTGAAGCTGATCTTGGCGATGTCGGGATGCGCGGTCAGTTGCGGCCCGAGTTCGTTGCCGCCCGAGACGATCGACAGCACGCCGGCGGGCAGCACCGACTGCGCGATCTGGCCGAAGCGCAGCGTGGACAGCGGCGTGAACGGCGACGGCTTGATGACCATGGTGTTGCCCGCGATCAGCGCCGGGGCGACCTTCCAGAGCGCCAGCAGCACCGGGAAATTCCACGGCGTGATCGCGCCGATGACGCCGAGCGGCGTGTGATGCAGTTCGACGACGTGCTCGTCGGTTTCCTCGACGATCTCGACCGGGAGGCGCCGCGCGGCGATCTGCCGAATCCACGAAATCGACTGGTCGACCTCCGGTTCGGCCATCGTCTTGAGCGGCTTGCCCTGCTCCATCGTAAGCAGGCGCGAAAGCTCGTCGCGGTGCGCCCCGAGGGCGTCGGCATAGGCGTTCAGGTACTTCTGGCGTTCGTCGTAGCCGAGCGCCGACCAGCTCCTGAACGCGGTCTTCGCGGCGGCGATCGCCGCGTCGAGCTGCGCGGGCGTGGCCGCCGGCGCCTGGGCGAGCACCCGGCCCGTGGCCGGGTTCAGGACGTCGAACGTGCTGTCCGACTCGACGAGCCGGCCGGCGATGCTGAGGTAATACGGGCCGTCGAAAACGCCGGCGGATTGAGCGGGTTGAAGCGTTGCGGACATGAAGGATTCTCCGGGTATGCGTTTCGGGCTGATCTGCCGCGGCCGGGGATGGGCCGTTCGACAGCGAGTTCACGCGGCGCACGACGTCGGCGCCGCTCTGACCGACCGGTCCGCCGGGCGATGCCGCTGCCTCGGGCTTGTATCCCCTTTTCCGATTAGACCAGTCGTCTATTTAGAATAGACCAGTCGTCTCTAGTTTGCAACCCTGGAATCCGGCGCCAATGACATGGCTCCCGACGGAAGCTAGATCACGAAGTCACGAAGGTTGGGCGACGCCGGATGCTGTCGAGCCAGGCTCACGAACATCGACGCTTTCGCGGCGAGGTAGCCGCGCCCGGGACGAGCAACCCCGGGGAAATCGGGTGTCGCTACCCGCTCTCCTCATTTATCGGGCCCCCGAACGTCCCCTTCCCCGCATCGCGTTAGCCCCGCCCCCTCAATCAACCGTTGCCACACCGCTTTCTGATGCGGTATCGTCACGCCGTTCCACAACGCAGCATGGGAGAGACCCTCGCTCGCGACGGCGCCGACGGAGCAACCGCCCCGGAAACTCTCAGGCAAAAGGACCGTGCTGCCGGAACATCTGGAGAGCGGCACCGCGCGTGCCCACCGAAGGAGAGCTTTCGTCGACGCCACGAAAGCGAAACTCTCAGGTACATGGACAGATGGGGCATCGACGCCGGCTTCGAACTGGCCGGCGATGCTCAACGAACCAGGTCCATGTCATGTCACGTATCGCCATCATCGGCGCCGGCATTACCGGCGTCACGACCGCTTACGCCCTCGCCAGACGCGGGTTTGCCGTCACCGTCTTCGAGCGCCATCGCTATGCCGCGATGGAAACCTCGTTCGCCAACGGCGGCCAGCTCTCGGCCAGCAACGCCGAGGTGTGGAACAGCCGCGCCACCGTGCTGAAGGGGCTGCGCTGGATGTTTGTGCGCGACGCGCCGCTCCTCATGAGCCCGCGGCCGGGCTGGCACAAATACAGTTGGATCGGCGAATTCCTGCGGCAAATTCCGAACTACCGCGCGAACACCGTCGAGACGGTGCGCCTCGCCATCGCCGCGCGCCAGCATCTGTTCGAGATCGCCGAGCGCGAGAAGATCGACTTCGATCTGGAGCGGCGCGGCATCCTGCATTTCTACGCGACGCGTAAAGAGTTCGAGGCGGCGCTGAACGTCAACACGCTGCTCAACGCCGGCGGCCTCGAGAGACGCCCCGTCACGCCCGACGAGATCCGCGCGCTGGAACCCGCGCTGCACGGCCAGTTTCACGGCGGCTTCTTCACGCCGTCGGACTCCACCGGCGACATCCACAAGTTCACGCGCGGCCTCGCGACGGCGTGCGAGACGCACGGCGTCGCGTTCCGCTACGACACGACGGTCGAGGCCATCCGCGAGGCGGAGAACGGCCGGGTCCGCCTCGTCACGCGGCAGGCGGATCGACGCGACGACGAAGCGTTCGATCGCCTCGTCATCTGCGCCGGCGTGCACAGCCGTGCGTTCGCCGCGATGGCCGGCGACCACCTGAACGTCTACCCCGTCAAGGGCTATTCGATCACCGTCTGTCTCGACGACGCCGCGAGCCGCGCCGCCGCGCCGTGGGTCAGCCTGCTCGACGACAAGGCGAAGATCGTCACGAGCCGGCTGGGCGAAGACCGCTTCCGCGTGGCCGGCACGGCGGAGCTGAACGGCTACAACTACGACATTCGCGCCGATCGCGTCCGCCCGCTCGTCGACTGGACGCGCCGGCATTTTCCGGCCGTCTCGACGTCGCGCGTCGTTCCGTGGGCCGGGCTGCGGCCGATGCTGCCCGGCATGCTGCCGAAGGTCGGACGCGGCCGGCGGCGCGGCATTTTCTACAACACCGGACACGGACACCTCGGCTGGACGCTCTCGGCGGCCACGGCCGAAGCCGTGGCGGACGCCGTGGCCAGCGCGGCGCCGCAGGCCTAGAGCAGACCGCCAGCCGGCGTCCCCGGCTTAACAGCCGCTTAAGGAAGACTTAAGCTGCGGGCACGGACAATCGCGGCACTCACGGAGGAACGCCATGCGTCTGCTGCTGGTCGAGGACGACGGGATGATCGGCGAGACGGTCGTCGAAGCGATGCGCCGCGAAGGGTATGCCGTCGACTGGGCCCGCGACGGCCGCGAAGCCGAGCTCTCGCTCGGCAACGGCGTCTACGACCTCGTGCTGCTCGACCTGAGCCTGCCGAAGCTCGGCGGCGTGGACGTCCTCGGCCGCTATCGCGCCCGCGGCGGCGACGCGCCCGTCCTCATCCTCTCGGCCCGCGACGCGATCGAAAGCCGCATCGCCGGTCTCGACGCGGGCGCCGACGACTATCTCGTCAAGCCGTTCGACCTGAACGAGCTCGCCGCGCGCGTGCGGGCCCTCCTGAGGCGGCGCACCGGCCAGACGCAGCCGCGCTATACGCACGGCGACCTCGCGCTCGATCCGGCCGCGCACGAGGCCACGCTCGGAGGCCGGCCACTCTCGCTCATCCCGCGCGAATTCAGCCTGCTGCAGGCGCTCATCGAGAAACCGGCCCGCGTGTTCACGCGCGCGGAGCTCGAAGAAAAGCTCTACGGCTGGGGCGAGGAAGTCGGCAGCAACACGATCGAGGTGCACGTGCACAGCCTGCGCCGCAAGCTCGGCCCCGAGCAGATCGTCACGGTGCGCGGCGTCGGCTACCGCCTCAGGAAGGCGCCATGACCTCGATCCGGCGCTGGCTGCTCGGCTGGCTCATCGTCGGTCTCGCCGGCGCGGCGCTCGTCGCCGCCTACGGCATTTTTCACACGGCGCGCATCGAGGCGGGCGAGCTGTTCGACTACGAGCTACGCACGGTGGCGCTGTCGCTGCCGCCGGACCTCGGCGACGCCGGCCTCGCGATGCCCGACTTCGAGGGCATATCCGACGACCGGCTCTTCATCCAGATTCGCGACGCCGCCGGCCGCACGGTCTACCGCTCGCTCGGCGGCGTCGATCTCGCGCCCCTGACCGCGGGCTTTCACACGATCGAGTACAACGGCTATCAATGGCGCGTGTTCGGCACGCCGCGCGACGGGCGCTTCTTCGAGCTCGCCCAGCCCGTCTCGGTGCGCGAGGATCTCGCGTTGCGGCTCGCGCTGCGCACGCTCTGGCCGTTCGGACTGCTGATTCTGGCCGTTCTCGCGCTCGTGCCGTTCGTCGTCGCGCGCGGGCTCGGGCCGGTGCGCGAACTCTCGGGCGCGCTGTCCACGCGCTCGCTCGACGCGCTCGAGCCGATCGGCACGGACGGCCCGATTCCCGTCGAAATCCGGCCGCTCGTCGTCGCCCTCAACGATCTGCTCGCGCGCCTGAACGCCTCGTCGCAGGCCCAACGCACGTTCGTCGCCGACGCGGCGCACGAGCTGCGCTCGCCGCTCGCCGCGCTGAAGCTGCAATTGCAGGCGGCCGAACGCGACGGCTCGCTGAGCGGCAGCAAGACGACGTTCGGGCGCATCGAGGAGCGCCTGAACCGGCTCATCCATCTCGTCCACCAGTTGCTCTCGCTCGCGCGCGAGGACGCCCAGCCGGCGGCGCAGCCGCAGGCCGTGAGCCTGCGCCGCCTCTGCGAGCGCGCGGTCGGCGACTTCTCGCTGCTTGCGGAAGCGAAGCAGATCGACCTCGGGCTCGAATGCTGGAAGTCCGGCGAAAGCAAAAGCGAAAGCGAAGGGCCGGCCGCCGGCCCGGACGCGTTCGTGGTGCAGGCCGAGCCACACGGCCTCGAAGTGCTGCTCGGCAACCTGCTCGACAACGCGATCCGCTACACGCCCGCGCGCGGCAGGGTGGACGTCGTCCTGGCCCGTAGCGGCGAGACGGTCAGCGTCTCGGTGTCGGACAACGGACCGGGCATCGCGCCCGGCGACGAGGAGCGCGTATTCGACCGTTTCCGCCGCGGCGCGGGCACCCACGAACAGGGCAGCGGGCTCGGCCTCGCGATCGCGCGCAAGATCGCGGAACGACATCACGCCACGCTCTGCCTGCGCAACCACGCGGATCAACCCGGCCTCTCGGTCACGCTGGCCGGACTGCGCCCCGCGCACTCACCGCGCGCCTCGTAGCCGACGCGCCGCAACCGCGGCGCCTTCTTAAGCATTCCATCAGGTTTCGCCGCTTACCATGGCCGAGAGCTCACGGCATGCCGTGGCACAGTCATTCCATTCGAGAGGAGCCTGCGACGATGCGCACCCCGCCCGTTTCCCTTGCCGCGCACGCGCTGAAAGTGCCGGCGGTCACGTTCGGCTTCTGGATCGTCAAGATCGCGGCCACCACGCTCGGCGAGACCGGCGGCGACTGGGTGACGATGTCGCTGGATTTCGGCTATCTGGCCGGCTCGGCGATCTTCGCGCTGCTGTTCGCCGGCTTCGTTGCCGCGCAGGTGAACGCGCGGCGCTTCCACGTCGCGCTCTACTGGGCGACGATCGTGGCAACGACCACGCTCGGCACGACGCTCGCCGATTTCGCGGACCGCTCGGTCGGCCTCGGTTATCCCGGCGGCGTGACGATCGTCTCGGCGCTGCTCGTCGCGAGCCTCGCCGCCTGGTACCTGAGTCGCGGCAGCGTGTCGGTCGGCACCGTCGATACGCCGCGCGTCGAGTGGTTCTACTGGGCCACCATCCTGTTCTCGCAGACGCTCGGCACGGCGCTCGGCGACTGGTTCGCCGACGACGACCGCGGCGGACTCGGCCTCGGCTACGAAACCAGCACGCTAATTTTCGGCGCGCTGCTGCTGACCCTCTGCGCGCTCTACCGATGGACGCGGCTTTCGCGCACGCTACTGTTCTGGCTCGCGTTCGTGCTGACGCGGCCGCTCGGCGCCACGCTTGGCGACTTCTTCGACAAGCCCCGCGCGCAGGGCGGACTGGCATTCAGCCGCCTCGACGCCTCGCTGCTGCTGATCGCGTTCATCGTCGCGGCGGTCGGCCTGGGCGCGCTTGCCGCGCGGCGGCGCGTCGGACGCGATGCGTGACGATGGGCGGGCCGGTCGGACGAATGCTTCCGCGAGCCGGAAATGTCTTGCAAGCGTGGACGACGTCAAGCGCCGCCCGGAAGTTCAAGGAAATCCCGAAATCGTCGTCAGGCGGCACCGCCACGCCCTGCTTCCGCTCCGGCGACCGGGCTCGTGTCCTGCGCCGTCCCGGAAGACGAAGGCGCCTCGTCGCTTACCCGGGTCCTGGGAAACCGCCGACTGAAATTGGGTACGCGAGCCCCCGGCGCCGCCGCCCGGGTCGTCGCGGGTTCGGCTGGCCGAGCCTCCCCGGTCGTCATCGCGACCGGCCTTGCGAACGGAGCCGCAACCGGCGGCTCATCCTGGGCCTGAGTCGCGGTCTGGGCCACCACGGCCCGCTCCCGCTCCAGCGGCCGACTCGTACCCTGCGTCGTGTCGGGGGACGACGGCACCTCGTTACGTGTCCAGGCGGAAGAAGGCAGACTGAAGTTGGGCACGCGACCCCCCGGCGCCACCGCCCGGGTCGTCGCGGGTTCAGCCAGCCGGACCTCCCCGGTCGTTATCGCAGCCGGCCTTGCGAACGGAGCCGCAACCGGCGGCTCATTCCGGATCGATGCCGTGTTCGGGGCCGGGGCCGTACTCTGGACCGAAACTGCGCCCTGAGCCGAAACCGCGCTCTGGGCCGGAACCGCATTCTGGACCGGCGCCGCCGCATTCGCCCCGACCGTCGCCTCCCGCTTGACTCGCAGCGACGCCCGCCGCGTGCCCCGCAGCGCGAGCAGATCGCGGCTGCTCGACATCGTGCTGCGCGCCGCCACGTTGAAGACGAGGTTCAGGCCGCGATCCTGCGTCTTGTCCTTCTGCTCGGTGATCAGCAGTTTCGAGGGCAACCACATTCCGGGATCGTCGAGCAGCTTCAGATTGGCCTCGCTCAGCGCGCCGTCGTCGCCGTTCGCGCGCAGCGCCTCGTTGAAGCTGAAGTGCCGGGCCGCGTCGCGATGCAGTTGATAGCGGACGATGTAGGTCTGATTGCTCCGCTTCGCCAGGCCTTCGCCCGACAGAAAGTCCTCGGGCCGCAAATGCGCGCGGACCTGGCCGCCCTGCGCTGCGCCGCCGGCATTCGACGCCTCGCGCTCGTCCTGCAGGTCTTTCCACTGCGCCCAGTTCTGCTTCAGGTGCGCCTTGAACGCGTCGTGGCTCGCGAACTCGAGATCGACGTGGCTCAAGCGCGGATCGTACCGGCCGTTCACGTCCTTGCTCATCCGCAGCCGGACCGCGGAATAGCCGTCGTAGAACGTGCGCGAAACCGCGAGCGGGCCCGTCGAAAACACGCCGATCTGAACGCCGTCGCTCATCTGCATGCCGGGAATCCCGCTCGGCACCGCGGCAAGACCGGCCTGGCCGGTCCAGAACGCCCCCTTGCCCTTGCGGTAGTTCTGCACGCTCTGCTGCTTCGCGTCCCCGGGCGAAGCCGGCGCCTCCTTGCGGACGCGGCCGCCCAGCGACGTGCCTACCGAAACGCCCGTCGTCAGCGCGAGTTGCGGATCGTGCCGCTCGAGGAACGAATCGTCGTGATCGGGCAGCACGTTGGCGCCGGCGACGGCCGTCCCCGTGACGCGCCAGCCGTGAGTCTTGCGCTTGCTGTCGAGCCATTCCAGGCGGATTTCGGGCGTGTCGAAGCCCATCCGCGCGATCCCGTCGGCGACGCTCGCGCGGTCGTCCTGAGCGTCGGCACTGCGTTCATCGGGAATCAGCTTCCGGATGACCGCCTCGGCCCGCTCGATCATGCGCGCATCGCTGTCCGCTTCCCCGTAATTGCGCGAGACGTGAATGAGGGCGCCCACACGTTCCTCGCTCTCCCCTTCGTATTCGCCTCTCGCCTCGCCGGCGGCGCGCACGTACATGCCGTTGTGAAGCTCGAGCTTGTAGCCGCCGAGCACGCCGACGCCGACGCCCCCCGCGTGCCGCTTGCGCGTGCCGACGAAGATCTCCATGCCGTGCAGCGTGCGCGCCACCTCGAACGCGGCCTCGCGGCCGTAGGCATAGCGGGCGCGCGGCTGGACCGAAAGCGGAACGGCCGCCAGGTGAGCGGCGTTGTTGACCATGATGGACAGCCCGTCGATGGCCGCCCCGGTCCTCGATCCGTCGCCCACCGCCAGCGCGCCGGGCCGGAAATTCCGGATCTGCCCGATCAGGAATTCCCGCACTTCCTCGGGGCTCGACGCCTTTGCGTCGAGCTTGTGCCCGGCGGGAAATTCCTTCGCGCGCACGTCCTCGACGAGCTGGCCGAGCGACTTCCTGACGTCCGCCGCGCGCTCGCTGCCGTTCTGCCCAACGTCGTCCTGGCCGCCGTCGTTCCGCGCTTCGCCGGACTCGTTTTGCGCTCGCGCGCGGCCGACGAGCAGATCGCCGTTCGCCATCCCGAACTGCGCGCCGACGGTCCCGAGAAAGTCCGCCGTGAACTTCGTTTTTTCGATTTCGCGCAGCGCCTTCTCGACCTGCCGATTCAGTTTTTTCCGGCTCGACGAATAGCGATCGCCGGGCTGCATGCCGAGCCGGCGCTCGAGAACCGCCTGATTGCGGTCGACGTAGGCCATCGTCCTGCGGTCGATCTCCGCGGCCTCCTGCCGGCTCACCCGGCCGCCCTGGAATCCGCCGGACGAGAGCCAGACGTCGAGCGCCGCCAGCAACGCCATCGAGCGGACCGGGTCCTTGTGCCAGAGCGCCCGCACCTCGCCATCGCCGCGCTCGTTCCCGCCCGGCCCGATCAGCTCGCTGAAAAAGCCCTGATCGCCGATCGAGCGAATCGTATCGGACAACGCCGTCTGCTCCACGACGAGTTCGTGGCGCGTCGCATTGCTCGTGTCGAGCTTGAGCGATCTGAACGGCGACTTGTTGACGCCGGCCACGCGCCCCATCGACTTCCACGCGGACTGGCCGATGCGATCGGCCCAGACCTGGGCCTTGCCGAGCCGCCCCTGCACGCGCTCCTTCGCGCCGCCCGCCTTCTGGCTGAGCACGCCGGACTGCCAATAGCCCAGCGTGGCTCTCTCCGCGTCGGTCAGCGCGTTCGCGCCGTCCCGCAGGTATTGCTCCGCCGCCTGGAACGCAGCGTCCGCATCGGATTCGCGCTCGGCAATCCGGCTGCCCGGCCCCCGGATACGCGCATAGACGTCGCCCGGCACCTGGCTGTGCGCGCCGATCCCGTCTGCGTGCGGCAGCGGCGAAAGCGCGTCGAGCGAGGACATCAGCACCGCGAAAACGCGTTCCTTCTGGATGGCCTGCTCGTCCCGCGCGCCGTCGATGCCCAGCGCTTCGTTCGGCAAACGGTCGTCCGCGCCGGCATGCGGGTCGCGCTCGCGCATCCTGAACGCCCAGAGCGCCTGCCGGCCGTCGGTCTGGGTGCCGCCCGCCAATTGCCTCACGCAATGCCACGCCTGATCGCGCGTCGCATCGCGGTGGTCGCCAGCCGTCCTGCAAGCGTCGCCGGGCAGATCGAGGTCGCGGATGGCGTCGAGCACCCTCGTCGCCTGCTCGACGCTCGTCACGCCCGCCTTGCCGAGCGCCGACGCGATCGTCACGCCGTACTGGGTCGGCCAGACGTCGTCGGGCGCGGGAATCGCGACGAGCCGCTGCGCCAGCGCGCGGGCGGCCGTCTCGCCGGCGGCGCCGGACGCCGGCTCGAAGCGGCCCGCGAGCCAGGTCCGGAAATCCTCGACGCCATGCCCGGCGGGCGCCTCGCGAACCGGAGGGTTCGCCGCCGCGCGCGGGCCGCGGTTCGTCGCGACCGGCGACGCGACGCCGAGCACGTTCTTCAGCTTGTCCCCGAAGCGGGTTCTGGCCTTCTCCGCGTCGTCCGCGCCCGGCGCCTCGGCCGTCTCCGCCCCGGCCGCCCCGCGATAGTGGCGCGGCTTGAGGTTGCCCGGCGAAAGCGACGGCCTGGACGCGCCGCTTCGGTGAAACGGAGAGGTCCACTCGGTCGTGCCGTCCCGGAACCCCTCCTTCATCTTGCGCAGCAGCGCCTTCGGCTTCAGCCCCGAAAAAATTGGGGGCGTGGACGAGCCGGACTGCCTTGCCGCGAGCCCGGGCCCGGGGGCGGCGGGAGCCGTGCCGGCCGCCGGCGCGCTCGAGTGCTCCTCCGGCCCGGCGGGCCCAACAATGGAGTTTTCGGCGTTTCCGCGCGAAGTGAACTCGGATGAAGAAATGGGCCCGGGGGAAGACATGGCCTGCAAACGATCCAATGATGAAAACGTTGTGACATCGTCGGCCAGTTTCGACCCCGAAGTCCGGGCCCACCCGAACGCATGAGCCAAATAGCGAAGCGCCGAACCACGCCCGCGCACCAGGCAAAACACCTGGAACGGGCACCGCCCGCTACCGCCCACCGCTTCCCGGACGTAAAAAAGCCCGCTGCCGCGGGCCTTACTACCGTCGTCGTTCCCGGCCGCGCCGCCCCGACGGGCCGGCCTGCGCGCGAACCTCAGTCGGGAACGTCAGTCGACATAGCGCAAGCCGGCCTTCGCCAGCATCTCGCGCATGTTGTACATGTCGAGCCCGAGTTCGCCGGCCTCGAAGCGCACGCGCTTGGCGGCCTCGTTGGCCTCGCGCTTCTCCGCCGCCTCGGCCACCTGGGCCGCCACCTCGCGCGGCACCACGACCACGCCGTCGTCGTCGCCGACGATCACGTCGCCCGGATGCACGAGCTCGCCCGCGCAGACCACGGGCACGTTGACGGAGCCGAGCGTCGCGCGCGCCGTGCCCTTCGCGCTGATCGCGCGCGAGAACACCGGGAACGGCATCTGCGTGAGCGGCTTCACGTCGCGCACGCCCGCGTCGGACACGAGCCCGCGCGCGCCCCGGGCGCGATACGAGGTCGCAAGCAGCTCGCCGAACATGCCGTCGGCGTTCTCGGCCGTGCAGGCCACCACCACCACGTCGCCCTCGCGCACCTGCTCGGCCGCGACGTGCAGCATCAGGTTGTCGCCGGGCTGGGCCAGCACGGTGAGCGCCGTGCCGCAGACGTGGGCGCCCGCGTAAATCGGCCGGATGTAAGGCTTGAGGAGCCCCGAGCGGCCCATGGCTTCATGGATCGTCGCGACGCCGAAGCGGCCGAGCCGCTCGACGACGGAGGCTTCCGTGCGTTCGATGTTGCGCTTGACGATGCCGAGATTGTTCAGCGGTGCGGTCATGATCGATGTCCTTCAGCGGTTCAGCGGGATTGAGCCGCGAGCGCGGCGGCAAGGCGCGGATAGACGCGCCGGGCGTTGCCTTCGTAAATCTTGTAGCGATCCGCCTCGTCGAGCCGCGCGGCGTCGATGTAGCGCCGCGTGTCGTCGTAGGGAAAGCCGGTTTCCGGATCGATGCCGCGCACGGCGCCGATCATCTCGGAAGCGAACAGTACGTTCTCGACCGGAATCACCTTCGTGAGCAGGTCGATGCCGGGCTGGTGATAGACGCAGGTGTCGAAGAACACGTTGCGCAGCAGATGCTCGGCGAGCGGCGGCTTGTTCATCTCCTGGGCGAGGCCGCGGAAGCGCCCCCAGTGGTACGGCACCGCGCCGCCGCCGTGCGGGATCACGAAGCGCAGCGTCGGGAAGTCCTTGAACAGATCGGACGTCAGGCACTGCATGAACGCCGTCGTGTCGGCGTTCAGGTAATGCGCGCCCGTCGTGTGGAAGCACGCGTTGCAGCTCGTGCTCACGTGGATCATCGCCGGGATGTCGTGCTCGACCATGCGCTCGTAGACCGGATACCAGTAGCGGTCCGAGAGCGGCGGCGAGGTCCAGTGGCCGCCCGAGGGGTCGGGGTTCAGGTTGATCGCGACGAAGCCGTACTCGTTCACGCAGCGGTCGATTTCGGCCACGCAGGTCCGCGTGTCGACGCCGGGCGACTGCGGCAGCATCGCCGCGCCGATGAAACTCTCCGGAAAGAGCTGCGCCACGCGATGGCAAAGTGCGTTGCACAGGCCCGCCCACGTCGCGCTCGTCCCGAAGTCGCCGACGTGGTGCGCCATGAAGCTCGCGCGCGGCGAGAACACGGTCAGGTCGATGCCGCGCTCGCGCATCTTGCGTAGCTGGTTCGTCTCGATGCTTTCGCGAATCTCGTCGTCGGAGATGCGCAGTTCGTCCGGACGCGGCGCCGCGCCGGCCGCGCCGAGCGCGGCGATCTGGCGTTGACGCCACGTTTCGAGCGCCTTGGGCGCCGTCGTGTAATGGCCGTGAATGTCGATGATCATTGGCGGATTTCGTTGCCGTATTTGACGTCTTTCGATTCGACGTCGGAGGTTGCTTCGGTGACTGCGCTCAGGTCGCGGCCGCGCGTTTCGGGCAGCAGCAGCGCGGCGACGACCACGATGAGATACGAGGCGCTCGCGCACAGGCCCATGGCGGCGCCGAGGTGCAGCTTCGCGCTGAGGACGCCGACCATGGTCGGCATGATCGCGCCGACCGCGCGGCCGGCGTTGCCGCACAGGCCCTGCGCGGAGCCGCGGATGCGCGTCGGGAACAGCTCCGCGATGTACGCGCCGGTGCCGGCCGCCGTGCCCGACTGCAGCGTGCCGAGCACGAAGCCGAGCACCATCGTGACGGCGAGGTTGATCGGCGCGAGCGTGTAGATCGCCACCGCGACCGCCTGGCAGCACGCGATGACGATGAAGGTGCGGCGACGTCCGAACGCGTCGGCCATCCAGCCGTTCAGGAACGCGCCGCTGAACGAGCCGAGAATGTTGATCGCGAGATAGCCGCCGACGTTGTTCAGCGACAGGTGCAGCGCGAGCTTCAGGTAGGCCGGCAGCCAGGTGATCATCACGTAGTTGCCGCCGTAGATGCCGAACGTGAGCAGGATCGCCTTGAACGTCGTCGCGCGCGAGGGCGCCGCGAACACCTCCCAGATGCTCACGCCGCCGCGATTCGCCTTCGTCTTCGCCATCGCGAACACGGGCGCTTCCTCGATGTTGCGGCGAATCCAGAGCACGAGCAGCGCCGGCACGATGCCGAGCCCGAACAGCACGCGCCAGGCGAGCGGCTGCGAGACGTAGTCGAACAGCAGCGTCGAGAGCAGCACCGCGATGCCATAGCCGATCGCCCAGCCCGCCTGCAATGCGCCGACGACGCGGCCGCGCACCTGCGGGTTGATCGTCTCGCTGATCAGCACCGCGCCGACGGCCCATTCCCCGCCGAAACCGAGGCCCTGCAGGCCGCGCGTGAGCATCAGTTGCCAGAACGAGTGGGTGAGCGCCGAGAGCAGCGTGAACAACGAGAACCAGAGAATGGTGATCTGCAGCACGCGCACGCGCCCGTAGCGGTCCGCGAGAATGCCGGCGATCCAGCCGCCGAGCGAGGCCATGATGAGCACCGTGGTGCCGAGCACGCCGGCCTGGCCGCGCGTGATGCCCCAGAGCGCGATGAGCGTGGGGATCGCGAGCGCATACATCTGCGTGTCCATCGCGTCGAGGCCCCAGCCGCTGAAACAGGCCCAGAACGTGCGCTTTTCCGTTCCGGACAGTTCGGTGAACCACTTCAACATTGAATCGATCTCCTCTTGCTCACATCCTCAAGGTCGGCGCGTGCGGTGGGCGCGCGCCGCGGTTCGTGCGTCTCGCCGGCACGCCCCTATTCCTGCAATGCCGGTGCATCGGCGGCCGCGGCCGCGAGCGGCGCCGGGTCGCCGCCGAGCAGCGTCGTGGCGCGCGCCGCGAAATGCAGCAGGCGCGGCCGATACCGCTCCATCTCGGCCATGCCCATGCGGCTCACCGGCGCGACGAGGCCGAGCGCGCCGACGATCTGCTGGCGCGGGCCGAACACGGGCGCGGAAATGCCCGCCGTCTCGGGGTCGCGCTCGCCCACCGACAGGTAGACGTAATGGCGTCGAATGCTTTCGTAGGGCTCGCCGGGCGCGCCCGAGAACGCGAGCAGCACGCGTCCGCCGGCGCCGCGCTCGAGCGGCTGCACGTCGCCCTGCTGAACCTCGGCGCGAATCGAATAGCGCGAATGGATCCGGTACAGGCAGACGCGATGGTCGCCCTCGCGCACGTGGAACGACACCGCCTCGCCCGATTCGGCGTTGAGATCGCGCATCGGCGGCAGCAGCACGTCGCCGAGATTGAAGTTCGCTTCGTAGATGGAGCTGAGCAGCAGCGAGACGGGGCCGATCCGGAAGCGCCCGTCGTCGAGCCGGATCATGAGCCGGTGGTGACACAGCGCGAGCGCGATCCGCGAGAGCGTGCTCTTGTAAAGACCGGTGCGCTCCGAGAGCTCGGTCAGCGTGAGCGGCAGGTCGTCGCTCCGGAACGCGAACAGGATCGCGGCCGCGCGATCGAGTACGTCGATGCCGCTCGGCGTCACGCCCAGCGGCGGCTGTGTGGTCTCCCGGGATCGTGCCATCTCCGTTTGTTCTATCTGATAGAACTTGAAATCATTGAGTGGAACAAATCCTAACGTGCCGATGCCGGAGGCGTCAATCGAGGAAAAGCCGGGGCGGGGAAACGCGCAAGGAAATGCGCGGGCGGGAAGGCCGCGAAGCCGCGCGTAAAAACGCCGTCAATGCCGCGCTGCGCCGGACACGTCCGCTATTTGACGCCCGCGAGCCGATAACCGACGGCCGTCTCTGTCAGGATGTACTCGGGTTGGGCCGGATCGCGTTCGAGCTTCTGCCGCAGGTGGCCCATGTAGATGCGCAGATAGTGCGCGCTGTCCACGCGCGTCGGGCCCCAGACTTCCTGCAGCAGTTGGCGATGGGTCAGCACGCGGCCGGCGTGCCGCACGAGCGCGACGAGCAGCCGGTATTCGATCGGCGTGAGGTGGACCGTCTCGCCGTCGCGCTCGACGATCCGCGCCTCGAGGTCCACCGTCACGGCGCCGAAAGCGACTCTCGGCGACTCGGCCGTCAGCGGCCGGCTGCTGCGGCGCAGTTGCGCGCGAATGCGCGCGGTCAGCTCGCCCACGGCGAACGGCTTGGTCAGATAGTCGTCCGCGCCCGCGTCGAGCGCCGCGACCTTCTCCTCCTCGCGCGTGCGCGCCGAGAGCACGATGATCGGGATGGACGACCAGCCCCGCAATTGCCGGATCACTTCGAGGCCGTCGAGGTCGGGTAGCCCGAGATCGACGATCACGAGATCGGGCCGGATACTGGCCGCCATCGCGAGGCCGCGCTGGCCGGTCTCGACCTCGATGACGCGCGTCGCCCCGTTTTCGAGCGACGTGCGCACGAACCGGCGGATGGATGTGTCGTCCTCGATGACGACGACGCGAACGGCGGGCTCCATGACGTCTACGTATGCCGTGCGCCGCGCTCGCCGGGACGGACGGCCTCGCCATCGTCGCCCGGGGCGGCCGCATCGCCCTCGTCGACCATGTCCGCGTCGACGGGCGGCGTCTCGTCGGCGGGCAGCATGAACCAGAAGCAGGCGCCGCTCGCGCGAGCGTTCGCCTCGACGCGATTGGCCGCGCCGATGCGCCCGCCGTGCGCTTCCACGATCGCGCGGCAAATCGCGAGGCCGAGCCCGATGCCCGGCTTGGCCGACTCCTTTTCGCCGCGCGTGAACTTGTCGAACACGTGCCGCTCCATGCCGGCCGGCAGGCCGGGGCCGCTGTCCTCGACGTCGACGCGCACGAAGCGCCGGCCGCCCTCCTCCACGACCGCGGCGCCGATCGCGAGCGGCGAGCCGGCCGGCGTGTATTTGACGGCGTTCTCGAGCAGGTTCGCGAAGAGCCGCTCGACGAGCACCGCGTCGAGCCGCACGAGCGGCAGATCGGGCGGCACGCGCGTGCGGATCGCGCGGCCCGCCAGCGGCCGGCGCAGCGCTCCGAGCGCGGCGCCGATCACCTCCTCGATCGACGACCACTGGCGGTTCAGCCGCATGCTGCCGTCCTGCAGGCGGGCCATGTCGAGCAGGTTCGTCACGAGCCCCGTCATGCGCAGCGCCTCGTCGTGGATGGCGACGGCCAGCTCGCGCGCGCCCTGACCGCCGGCCGCGAGGTGCGCGGCGGGCTGCTCCGCGAGCAGCGAGGCGAAGCCGACGATGGCCGTGAGCGGCGTGCGCAGATCGTGCGAGATGGCCGCGAGCAGCGAGTTGCGCAGGCGCTCGGACTCCATGTTGACGAGCGCGTCCTGGGCGATCTCGACGTAGTGGACGCGCTCGAGCGCGAGCGCGATCTGCGCCGCGAAGGTGTCGATCATGCGGCGCTGCTCGGGCACGGCCCACTCCTCCATGCGCGGCGAGACGAGCGCCAGCACGCCGCGCGTGCGCATCGGCGCCTTCAGCGGCAAATAGAGCGCCGCCGCCGCGGGCAGCGTGTCGGTGCCGTGGCCGGCCGGCTTCTGCTGGTCGTAGACCCACTGCGCGATGTCGACGTCGAGCGTGCCGGCCTCGAGCGTCATGGCGGGATCGGGATGCTCGACCTTCTGCCGGACCTTCCCGGCGCTGTCGGGCAGGAGGACCGCCACGCGCGACTGGAACACCTCGGCGACGTGCCGGGTGCCGATCTCGATGATCTGCTCGGTCGCGAGCGCCGCGCCGAGCTCGCGCGTCATCGCGAACATCGCGAGCGCGCGCCGCTCGCGCAGCGTGGCAATGCGCGCCTGGCGCCGCAGGCTCGAGGTCAGGTGGCTGATCGTGAGCGAGGTGAGCAGCATGACCGTGAAGGTCAGCAGGTACTGCGTGTCGGAGACCGAGAACGACAGGCGCGGCGGCACGAAGAAGAAATCGAACGACGCGACGCCGAGAAACGAATAGAACACGCCGGGGCCGCGCCCGAGTTTCGAGGCCGCGACGATCACGCCGAGCAGATAGAGCATCGCCATGTTGGCGAGCGCGATCCGGTCGAGCAGCAGGCCCGCCACGGCGGTCACGACCGCGCACAGGCCGGTCGCCCAGAGATAGGCGACGGCCGGCGAGCGGCGCGACGCCGCGCCGGGCCCCACGGCGAAGCCCCGGCCCTGCTCGCGCGCGCCGGCGGCCTCGCGCGCTTCGCCGGAAATCAGCGTGACGTCGACGTCGCGCGCGGCGCGGATCAGATGCTGGCCGACCGACGGCCACCAGCCGGCCCGCCACGCGCGCTTCGCCGGCGCGCCGACGACGAGCTTCGAGACGTTGCGCATGCGCGCATAGGCGACGAGCGTGCGCGCGGCATCCTCGCCCTGCAGCGTGACGGTTTCCGCGCCGAGCTCCGAGGCGAGCCGCAGCGCGTCGAGCGTGCGCTTGCGCACCGCGTCGGGCAGGCGCTGCAGCCGCGGCGTCTCGACGTAGACGGCGAGCCAGTCGGCCTTCAGGCTTGCGGCGAGCCGCGCGGCCGCGCGCACGAGCGTGGCGTTGCGCGGCCCCGGACCGACGCAGACGATGAGCCGCTCGCGCGCCTGCCAGAGCCGCTCGATCGAGCGGTCGGCGCGGTACTCGCGCATCTGCGCGTCGACGCGGTCGGCCGTGCGCCGCAGCGCCAGCTCGCGCAGCGCGATCAGGTTGCCTTTGCGAAAGAAGTTGCGCACGGCGCGCTCGGCCTGCTGCGGCAGGTAGACCTTGCCTTCGCGCAGCCGCCCGAGCAATTCCTCGGGCGGCAGATCGACGAGCGTCACCTCGTCGGCGAGATCGAACACGCGGTCGGGCACGGTCTCCCAGACGCGGATGCCCGTGATCTGCCCGACGATGTCGTTCAGGCTTTCGAGGTGCTGGACGTTGACCGTAGTGTAGACGTCGATGCCCGCATCGAGCAGTTCCTGGACGTCCTGCCAGCGCTTGACATGACGCGAGCCCGGCACGTTGGAATGAGCGAGCTCGTCGACGAGGAGAAGCTGCGGCCGGCGCGCGAGCGCGGCGTCGAGATCGAACTCCCCGATCCGGCGCCCGCGGTATTCGTGGACGGTCGGCGCGAGGCCCTCGAGGCCGTCGAGCAGCGCGAGCGTCTCCTTGCGGCCGTGCGTCTCGACGATGCCCACCGCCACGTCGACGCCCTCGTCGCGCCGGCGCCGCGCCGCCTGCAGCATGGCGAAGGTCTTGCCCACGCCCGCCGAGGCGCCGAAAAACACCTTGAGCCGGCCGCGCTGACGGCGGTCTTCCTCGCGCTGAATGCGTTCGAGCAGTTCGTCGGGATCGGGTCGGTCCATGGCCTCGCGTTGCCTCTGTTTCCGCGAATATCGGGCGGCGGCCGCAACGCCGTCGCCGCGCCCGTCAATGCATCGGCTTGAGATTGTCGAGCGCCAGGTTCAGCTTCAGCACGTTCACGCGCGGCTCGCCGAACACCCCGAACTGGCGGCCCGCCGTGTTATCCGCGATCAGCCCGTTCACCTGGTCGAGCGGCAGCCCGCGGGCCTTCGCCACGCGCGTGGCCTGCCAGGCCGCCGCGGCCGGGCTGATGTCCGGGTCGAGCCCGCTCGCCGACGACGTGACGAGATCGACCGGAATCGGCGCCGTGTTGGCCGGATCGGCCGCCTGCAGCGCGGAGATCCGCCCCTTCACCTCGTCGGCGAGCGCCGGGTTGGTCGGCCCGAGATTCGAGCCGCCCGAATTCGAGGCGTTGTACGGGTTCGGCGAGGTGGCCGACAGCCGGCCCCAGAAATAATACGGCGCGTCGAACTGCTGGCCGAGCAGTGCCGAGCCGACGGCCTTGCCGTTCGCCTCGACGAGGCTGCCGTTCGCCTGATGCGGAAACACCGCCTGGCTGACCGCCGTGACGACGGCCGGATAAACGAGCCCCGTGAGCACCGTCAGGATGACGAACAGCACGACGACGGGACGCAGTTGATTCTTCATGATCTCGACTCCTCAAGAGTCTCTGGGTTCGGAAAAAATCCGGATGGACGGGCCCCGGCCGCGCCCATCCGGCAAAGTCGCCGGCTGCTCAGGACCAGCCGAACGCGGTAATCGCCATGTCGATCAGCTTGATGAACGGGAACGGCAGGACGATCCCCCCGAGCCCGTAGACGAGCAGATTGCGCCGCAGCAGCGAGGCCGCGCCCAGCGCCCGGTACTTCACGCCCTTGAGCGCGAGCGGGATCAGGAACACGATGATGAGCGCATTGAAGATCACGGCCGAGAGGATCGCCGACGACGGCGAGCTCAGGTGCATCACGTCGAGCACGCGCAACTGCGGGTAGGTCGAGGCGAACGCGGCCGGGATGATCGCGAAGTACTTGGCGACGTCGTTGGCGATCGAGAACGTCGTGAGCGAGCCGCGCGTCATCAGCATCTGCTTGCCGATCTCGACGATCTCGATGAGCTTGGTCGGGTTCGAGTCGAGGTCGACCATGTTGCCGGCTTCCTTCGCCGCCTGGGTGCCCGTGTTCATCGCCACGGCGACGTCGGCCTGGGCGAGCGCCGGCGCGTCGTTGGTGCCGTCGCCCGTCATCGCGACGAGCCGGCCCTCGGTCTGGTGCGCGCGGATCGTCGCGAGCTTCGCCTCCGGCGTGGCCTCGGCGAGGAAGTCGTCGACGCCGGCCTCGGCCGCGATCGCGGCGGCCGTGAGCCGGTTGTCGCCCGTCACCATCACGGTCTTGATGCCCATCTTGCGCAGCTCGGCGAAGCGTTCCTTGATGCCGCCCTTGACGATGTCCTTCAGCTCGATCACGCCGAGCACGCGCGCGGGACCGCCGGCCGGCTTCTCCGCCACGACGAGCGGCGTGCTGCCGCGCCGGGCGATGTCGTCGACGGCGTTCTGCACCTCCTGCGCGAAGCGTCCGCGCCCCGCCTCGACGTACTGCTTCACGGCGTCGGCCGCGCCCTTGCGGATTTCGCGCCCCTCGCCCCCGGGGGCAGTCCCCGTGGGCGACAGGTCCACGCCGCTCATGCGCGTCTGCGCGCTGAAGGCGAGAAACACGGCCTGCAGCGAAGCCATGTCGCGCTCGCGGATGTTGAAGCGCTGCTTCGAGAGCACGACGATGCTGCGCCCCTCGGGCGTCTCGTCGGCGAGCGAGGCGAGCTGCGCCGCGTCGGCCAGCTCCTGTTCGCTGACGCCCGGCGCCGGCACGAAGGCCGAGGCCTGGCGGTTGCCGAGCGTGATCGTGCCGGTCTTGTCGAGCAGCAGCACGTCGACGTCGCCGGCCGCCTCGACCGCGCGGCCCGAGGTGGCGATCACGTTGGCCTGCATCATGCGGCTCATCCCCGCCACGCCGATGGCCGAGAGCAGGCCGCCGATCGTGGTCGGAATCAGGCAGACGAGCAGCGCGACGAGCGCCGTGATCGTCACGACGTGGCCCGCCTTCGTCGCGCCGACCGAGAAGATCGAGAACGGCAGCAGCGTCGCCGTAGCGAACAGTAGCACGAGCGTGAGCGCCACGAGCAGGATAGTCAGCGCGATTTCGTTGGGCGTCTTTTGACGCCTCGCGCCTTCCACCATCGCGATCATGCGGTCGAGAAACGCCTCGCCGGGGTTCACCGTGACGCGCACGACGATCCAGTCCGAGAGCACGCGCGTGCCGCCCGTGACCGACGAGAAGTCGCCGCCCGACTCGCGGATCACGGGTGCCGATTCGCCCGTGATGGCCGATTCGTCGACCGAGGCGACGCCGTCGATCACCTCGCCGTCGGCGGGAATCGTGTCGCCGGCCTCGACGAGCACGACGTCGTCTTTACGCAGGTCGGTCGAGGCCATGATGCGGATCGGCGCCTTCGGATGCGGCTCGTTGAGCTTCTTGGCCACGACGTTCTGCTTGGCGCTGCGCAGCGACGCGGCCTGGGCCTTCGAGCGCCCTTCCGCGAGCGCCTCGGCAAAGTTCGCGAACAGCACGGTAAACCAGAGCCACAGCGCAATGGCGAGAATGAAGCCGGCCGGCGCCTCGGCCTCGCCCGCGAGCGCGGCGATCCAGAGGATCGTGGTGAGGAGGCTGCCCACGTAGACGCAGAACATCACCGGGTTGCGCAACTGGGTGCGCGGCGTGAGCTTGCGGAACGCGTCGACGACGGCCGGGCGCACGAGCGCCGGATCGAACATCGAGCGCGCCGCGGTACGTGCCTGGCCGAGATTCTCGGGACGATGCACGGGCGGTTGACTGGAAGTATTCATGCTTTCCTCGAATTCAGTGGCCCGCGATCATCGACAGGTGCTCGGCGACGGGGCCAAGCGCGAGCGCCGGCACGAACGTGAGCGCACCGATCAGGATGACCGAGCCGAGCAGCAGGACGACGAAGAGCGGTCCGTGCGTGGGCAGCGTGCCCTCCGTCGGGGCAAGGCGTTTTTTCGCGGCGAGCGAGCCGGCGATGGCGAGCACCGTGACGACGGGCACGAAACGGCCGAACCACATCGCGACGGCAAGCAGCACGTTGTAGAACGGCGTGTTGACCGAGAGCCCCGCGAACGCGCTGCCGTTGTTGTTGGCGGCCGACGTGAACGCGTAGAGGATCTCCGAGAAGCCGTGCGCGCCGGGGTTCGCGATGCCCGCCGTGCCGGATGGCGAGAGCACGCCGATCGAGGTGCCGACGAGCGCGAGGAACGGCATGACGAGCACCGCGATCGCCACCATCTTCATCTCGTAGGACTCGATCTTCTTGCCGACGTACTCGGGCGTGCGGCCGATCATGAGGCCGGCGATGAACACGCCGAGCAGCGCGAACACGAGCATGCCGTACAGGCCCGAGCCGACCCCGCCGAACACGACCTCGCCGAGCTGCATCATCAGGAGCGGCACGAAGCCGCCCATCGGCGTGAGCGAGTCGTGCATGTTGTCGACCGCGCCGCACGAGGCCGAGGTGGTCGCGACCGTGAAGATGCCCGAATCGGCGATGCCGAAGCGCACCTCCTTGCCCTCCTCGTTGCCGCCCGCCTGCAGCGCGGACGCGCTCTGGTCGACGTGCAGCGACGCGAAGAGCGGATTGCCGGACTGCTCGGCCGAAATCTCGCCCCAGCACGCGACGGCGAAGGCCACCGTCATCGCCGCGAGCACGGCGTAGCCCTGGCGCCCGTCGCCGACCATGCGCCCGAACACGACGCACAGTGCGGCGCCAATGCCGAGCATCGCGATCATCTGCACGAAGTTGGAGAACGGCGTCGGGTTTTCGTACGGATGCGCGGAGTTGGCGTTGAAGAAGCCGCCGCCGTTCGTGCCCAGCATCTTGATCGCTTCCTGCGAGGCGACCGGGCCCATCGCGATGGCCTGGGTGTCGACCTTCACGTCCTGCATCACCGGGTTGCCCTTCGCGTCCTTGACGGGATTGCCCTGGGCGTCGGTCTTCGGCGCCTGGTAGCTCGTCACCTGGACGGTCGAGACGTTCTCGTAGGCCTTGAAGTTCTGGATCGCGCCCTGGCTCACGAACACGAGCGCGAGCACGAACGAGATCGGCAGCAGGATGTAGAGCGTCGTGCGCGTGAGGTCCACCCAGAAGTTGCCGATCGTCTTCACCGTATGGCGCGCGAAGCCGCGGATCAGCGCGACGACGACGGCGATGCCGGTGGCCGCCGAGAGGAAATTCTGCACGGTGAAGGCCAGCATCTGCGTCAGGTAGCTGACCGTGGATTCCGGCGTGTAGTCCTGCCAGTTCGTGTTGGTCACGAAGCTCACCGCCGTGTCGAATGCCGCGTCGGGCGTCATCGGCCCGAGGGCCTGCGGATTGGCGGGCAGCCATTGCTGCGCGCGCAAGATCGCGTAGACCGCGAACGTGCCGAGCAGATTGAAGAGCAGCACGGCGAGCGCGTAGTGCTTCCACGACATCTCGGCCTGCGGATCGACGCCTGCGAGGCGGTAGAACAGGTGCTCGACGGGACGGCCGATGCGGCGCACCACGACGGACGAGCCGTCGAGGATGGCGGTCATGTAGCGGCCGAGCGGAATCGCCACGGCAATCAGCACGACGATGAAGAGCGCGGTATGAAACAGGTTATTGGCATTCATTCCAGATCCTCCGCACGCAGGAGCGCGTACACGAGGTAGACGAGCAGCAGCAGGGTCGAGGCGCCGGCCAGCCAGATCATCCAGGCGTTCATGGGCGTTCTCCCGACGAACGGCGGTCGAGCTTCTCGCAGCCCGCGGCAAGCGCCGCGCAAAGGCCGAAGCAGACGACGATTCCGGCGAGGTAAATCAGGTCCATAGTTGTGTTCTCCCGTAACGGACACGGCCGGAATGAAGCGTAAAGAAATCGGGATAAAAGTCGCGACAAGACCCGGGGCCGGCGCATAAAAATCCCGTAAACGCAGCCGCGCATTCGGAGCATTTACGGGCGTGCCGCTCGACGGGAGAAAGAGAAGGCCCGCGCTTTTTACGACATTTTTTCTTGCGGGCGATAAAGCCGCGATCCTAGACTTCGGACAACTCGTGAAGTCCGGAGGTGTCATGCAGAAGCAACGTTCAGCCGAACACGATCATGCGCAGACGATACGCGTTCAACGCGGCGCGAACCGCGTGGTCCTGCGGCGTTTCGATCCCGCGCGAGATTCTTACGAGCAGCTCACGCTGATGCTGCACCGCGCGTTCGAGCGGCTCGCGGCGATGGGATTGCACTGCACCTGCGTCGACCAGACCGCGGCGCTCACGCGCCAGCGCGTGCTGGCCGGCGACTGTTTCGTGGCCGTCTGCAACGGTCGGCTCGTCGGCACCATGACGCTGCACGGCCGGGACGCCGATTCGTCGTGCGAGCACTACCGCCGCCACGACGTCGCGACGCTGCGCCAGCTCGGCGTCCATCCGTCGTGGCAGGGCCGCGGCATCGGCAAGCTGATGCTCGCGTTCGCGGAGCATTGGGCCGCGACGCGCGGCTATGCGCAGCTCGCGCTCGACACGCCTTACCCCGCCGGGCACCTGGTCGCGTTCTATCGCACCCGGGGGTTCCGCATCGTCGACGTCGTGCACTTCGCCGGGAAGAACTACGAGAGCGCGATCCTCGCCAAAACGCCCGTCGCATTCCGCCCGTTCGCGCACGAGCCGGCCGTGCGCCCCGGCATGCCGCGGCGCACGCTGGGTCGCGCGGCCTGAACGTTCCTTCCGTCTCGCCGCATCCCGCGCGCCATGAACGCATCATGTCCCCACTCGCCATGAAATTCCGGGGCCTCGGCAAGGTGGTCTTCATCGCCTTCGTGGCCAACGAGATCCTGACGACGGCCTTCGTGCACGTCGCCCAGCGGCTCGGGCTCGATCCGCAGGACCCGTTCGTGACGGTGTTCAGTTGCGTCACCTGCGGGCTCGTCACGTTCTGGCTGCAGTCCGACGCGCGCCGCGCGTTCGGCGCCGCGCGCGCGAACGGCTATGTCCGGAAGGCGGGCGACGCGGGCAAAGCCGGCCTGCAGGTCGCGGCCGACTGCCCGAAACGATGGCTCGTGATGCTGCACATCGAACTCAATCCCGCGGTCGCCATCCTGTAGACGACGCCGGCATCGGCGGCGCCCACGCCTCGGCACCGGTCTGCCGCCCGGCTTCGCCAACCCCGCGACCCGTTCGCCGTCGCGCCCCGGCCCGCGTTTCGTGTCGTCACGAAATAAATCGCGCAGGCCGGCGTTCGCTCTTTATTGGACTTCGGTATCGGAAAGTACGTGGCGGGCCGGGTGGACGAAGGTGCCCGTCGCGCGGTCGCGCTGCAGCAGGTCGAGTTGCAGATGCACGGCCGCCTCCTGCAGATGCTCGAGCACGGCCGCGCGCGCGGCCTCGGGATCGCCCGCGCGGATCGCCTCGTAGATGGCCTGGTGCTCGAGCTGCACGACCTCGGGCAGCGGCAACTGGATCAGCGCGTTGTAGCGCGCCGCCCGCACGGCCTGATAGAGCTGCTGGTTCAGATAGCCGAGCAGGCGGCCGTAGTGGGCGTTGTGGGTCGCGCCGGCGAGCGCCGTATGGAACGCGATGTCGAGTTCGACGCCCGCGTCGAGGTCGTAGAGATTGTCTTCGAGCCGGCCCAGAATGCGCGCGAGCGCGTCGAGGTCGCCTGCGTCGCGCCGCATCGCCGCGAGCGCCGCGGCCGAGCTTTCGATATCGAGGCGCAGTTCGAACACGCTGGAAAGCTCCGCGCGATTGCCCACCTCGCCCTGAATGCGAAAGCCGCTCGCGAGGGCCCGCGACTTGACGATGCAGCCGACGCCCTGGCGGCTGTCGATCAGGCCGCGCGAGCGCAGGCGTTCCGTCACCTCGCGAATCACCGCCTGGCTCACGCCGTACATCCGGCTCAGCTCGCGCCCCGAAGGCAGTTTCGCGCCGAGCCCGTAAACACCGGTCTGAATCGCGTCCTGCAATTGTTCGGCAACCTGATCGGTCAGCGTGGTCACTCTCGTCGCCATGATCGCGTCCTCGATCTGAACCTTGATCCCGTCGATGTCATCGTACCCGCTCGCTGCGGTGCAGCGAGCGGTGCGCCAGGGTTTACTCGTCCGCAGGGTTTACGGCGATTTCCTCCGTTCACTCATCATATAAGCTGCTAACACTACAGGCTGTACACAAATACCCGGTGTCGGTTCGCCGGCTGAGAGAGACACGGTACATAGGAGACCTCAGTCATGCGCATTTACCAGTTCATCAACAAGGTTCCCGGCGGGTTGATGGTCGTGCCCCTCTTCATCGGCATGATGGTCAACACGTTCCTTCCCAACGCCCTCAAGATCGGCGGCTTCACCCAGGCGCTGACCAACCAGGGCTACCCCACCGTGCTCGCGATGTACCTGTTCACGGTCGGCACCAAGATGACGCTGAGCGCCGCGCCGACCATGCTCAAGCGCGGCTTCGGCATTCTCGCCGCCAAGGTCGGCGTCGCCGTGGCCATCGCGCTCGGCATCGCGCACTTCTTCCACGGCAGCCTTCTCGGGCTCAGCACGCTCGCCGTGCTGGCCGCGATGAACGACACCAACGGCGGCATGTTCCTCGCGCTCACGAGCGCGTTCGGCAGCAAGGACGACTCCGGCACCTACGTCGTGCAGAGCGTCGAGACCGGCCCGTTCGTGACGATGATCGTGCTCGTCGGCGCGGGCCTCGCCAACATCCCGTGGCTCACGATGGTCTCGGTCATCGCGCCGATCTTCGCGGGCGCGCTGCTCGGCAACCTCGATAGCGAACTGCGCGGGTTCTTCAGCAAGCACGAGCCGCTCATCGTGCCGTTCATGGCCTTCACGCTCGGCCAGGGCATCAACCTGAAGGCCGTGTTCACCGCGGGCGGTCCCGGCATCCTGCTCGGCGTCGTGGTGTTCATCGTCACGGGCATCGTCTGCATCTTCGCCGACCGCCTGCTCGGCGGCTCGGGCGTCGCCGGCGCGGCGGCGTCGAGCACGGCCGGCAACGCGGCCGCCACGCCCCAGGCCGTGGCGATGGCCGACCACTCGTATGCGGTCATCGCCCCGATCGCGACGATCCAGGTGGCGGCCTCGGTCATCGTGACGAGCATCCTCACGCCGATCCTGACGGCCTGGGTGTTCCGCCGCCGTCAAAAGCAGCTCATGCGCGCCGGCGCGCCGGCGGCGGCCCCCCAGCCGAGGTTCGAGGGCGGCGCTGCGTTCGAGGACTCTCTGGACTATCATCCGTCGCGACCCGCTCATTCGACCGGGCACGATCTCTAGACCAGACCCTCCCGAACCCTGCCTATGACCTCATTGACTCTGCAACGGGTACGCGCCCTGCTCGAACGCGCAACCGAAGACGCACATCGGCAATTCAACCGGCCGGTGTGCGTTTCGGTGTGCGATGCCCACGGTTTTCTCGCCGGTTTCTTCCGGATGGACGGCGCGCCGGTGCGTAGCATTCCGATCTCGCAGCAGAAGGCCTACACGGCCACGCGGATGGGCGTATCGACGACGGCGTTCCTCGAACGGCTGCGCCGCGAAGACCTGCCCATCGCCTATTTCTGCGATCCGCAACTGACCGCCCTGCCCGGCGGCGCCGTCCTGACCGACGACGAGGGCCGCGCGATCGGCGGGATCGGCATCAGCGGACTCGCGCCCGCAGAGGACCAGCAGCTCGCCGACGCCCTGGCCGGCCTCGCCGCCTCGACGCTCTTCGCGGCGCAGCGGGGAGACCGGTAGGGAGACCATCCGGGCCTGTCGTTTTGAGTCTCCCGGCTTTTTGGCGCTTTTTTCGGCCCGCTTTTTCGATCTGATTTTTCTATCCGATTTTTCAACCTGCCTGTTCAACCCCTCGCCGGCCTGGCCCAGCCGGCGACCGACCTTCACGAGGCGCGCCATGCCCCGCTCCAACGTCTACGTCACGCGGATGATTCCGCAGGAAACGATCGACCAGCTCCGTCAGTTTCACGACGTCGAGGTCAATCCGCACGACCGCGCGCTCACGCGCGCCGAACTGCTCGCGGCCGTGAAGGGCCGCGACGCCGTCGTCACGTTGCTCACCGACGCCATCGACGGCGAGGTGCTCGACGCGGCCGGCCCGCAGTGCCGCATCGTCGCGAATTACGCGGTCGGCTTCAACAACTTCGACCTCGCGGCGGCGACCGGGCGCGGCGTCGTCCTGACAAACACGCCGGGCGTGCTCGACGACGCCACCGCGACCCACGCCTGGGCGCTGCTGCTCGCCACGGCGCGGCGCATCAGCGAGGCCGAGCGCTACGTGCGGGCGGGCCAGTGGAAAGGCTGGGCGCCGATGGCCTTCATCGGCCAGGACGTCGATCACCGCACGCTCGGCGTGGCCGGCCTCGGGCGCATCGGCTCGCGCTTCGCGCGCAAGGCCGTGGCGTTCGACATGAAGGTGATCTACACCGACGCGCAGCCCAACCCCGAGCTCGAGCGCGAGACCGGCGCGAGGTTCGTCGACAAGGCCACGCTGCTGCGCGAATCGGACTATCTCTCGCTGCACCTGCCGCTCACGCCCGAAACGCAGCACTACATCGGCGCGGCCGAGCTCGCGCAGATGAAGCGCAACGCGGTGCTCGTCAACGCCGCGCGCGGCCCACTCGTCGACGAGCGCGCGCTCGTCGGCGCGCTGCGCGATCGCGTCATCTTCGGCGCGGGGCTCGACGTGTTCGAGCGCGAGCCCGAGCTCGAAGCCGGGCTCGCCGAACTCGAGAACGCGGTCGTCGTGCCCCACATCGCATCGGCGACGATAGAGACGCGGCTCGCGATGGGCCGCATCGCGGCGGGCAACGTCATCAGCGTGCTCAAGGGCGAGCCGCCGCAAAACTGCATCAATCCCGACGTGCTGCGCAAGACGGCGCGCGCGTGACGAAACCCGCTAAAAACGATCGGAGAGAGGCGTCATGGCAAAAGTAGGATTCATCGGAACAGGCATCATGGGCGCGCCGATGGCGGCGAATCTGCTGCGCGGCGGCCACGAGCTATTCATCCATAACCGCAGGACGTCGCCCGCCCAACTGATCGACGGCGGCGCGAAGCAGTGCCCGACGGCACGCGCGGTGGCCGAAGAGGCCGGGATCGTGATCCTGATGGTGCCCGACACGCCCGACGTCGAGGCCGTGCTGTTCGGCGAGAACGGCGTGGCGAGCGGCCTTGCGGACGGCAAGATCGTCGTGGACATGAGCTCGATCTCGCCGATCGCGACCAAGGACTTCGCGCGCAAGATCAACGCGCTCGGCTGCCCGTACCTCGACGCGCCGGTCTCGGGCGGCGAGGTGGGCGCGAAGGCCGGCTCGCTCACGATCATGGTCGGCGGCCCGCAGGAGGCGTTCGACAAGGTCAGGCCGCTCTTCGACCTGATGGGCAAGAACATCACGCTCGTCGGCGGCAACGGCGACGGACAGACCACCAAGGTCGCCAACCAGATCATCGTCGCGCTGAATATCCAGGCCGTCTCGGAGGCGCTGCTGTTCGCCTCGCGCGCGGGCGCCGATCCGGCCAGGGTCCGCCAGGCGCTGATGGGCGGCTTCGCCGCGTCGCGCATTCTCGAGGTGCACGGCGAGCGCATGCTCAAGCGCACGTTCGATCCGGGCTTTCGCATCGAGCTGCATCAGAAGGACCTGAACCTCGCGCTGCAGGGCGCCCGCGCGCTCGGCGTGTCGCTGCCGAACACCGCGTCGGCCCAGGAGCTGATGAACGCGTGCGCGGCGCACGGCTTCGGCAAGCTCGACCACTCGGCGCTATGCCGCGCGATCGAGCTGCTCGCCGGGCACGAGATCGCGCAAGGCTGAAGAAGCGGGGCAGGACAACGGGCCACCGGGCACGTGAGCGCCCGGTGGCCGGTCTTCAGTTACCCGGTCGATTGCCCGTCAGGACGCCAGCGTCAGCGCCGCCACCTCGACGCGCGGCTGCGCGGCAAGAAGCGCCGGCGCGAGCAGCAGCTTGGCGACGCGCACGCCCGCGCCCATCACGACGCGCTCGCGCGCCGTCACGGCGGCATCCACGAGAATGCGCCAGTCGGCCGGCACGCCGAACGCCGTGATGCCGCCGAATTCCATGCCCGTCAATCCGGTCGCCTCCTCGCGCTTCGCGAACGAAAGCCGCTGCGCGCCGAGGTGCGCCTTCACGGCGCCGTTGACGTCGAGCCGCCGCGAACCGAGCGAGACGAGCGCCGCGTAATGGTCGGCGCCCGCCTTCCGGTAGCGCAGCACGATCGTGTTCGCGCAGTCCTCCAGACCGAACCCGTAGCGGGCGCTGAACTGGGCCGTGTCGGAAGCGTCGTCGTCGACCGTGAAGACGGTGACGCCGTCGCGCGGCAAGTGCGCGACGACGCTCGCCGGCAATGCGTCGACCCATCGGTCGGCGGGAATCGTGTCGAGCGCGGGTGCGGAATCGGAGGCGGGCATGGTCGGGAATCGTTCGTCGGTCGCGGCGTGAGCGATGCGTGATGGACGCGCGGACGCCCATTCTACCCACCGCGCGCCGTGAGCGCCGGCGCGCCTACCGTCCGGCGAGCCGGTGCTCGATGACGCCGTACCAGCCCATGCCCCGGTACGTCTCGTAGCCGGGCGTCAGCGCATAGGCGACGAGCGCGTCGTCGTCGCGGTAATAGCCGGTGGCCCGGCCCGCGCCGCCATCCTGGAGCTTCAGCGGCACGACCTGCCGGAACACGCCCTCGTTGTCCGAGCTCGCGATGACCCGATGCTGCGAATCGATCAGCATGCAGCGCGTGTTGGCCCACTCCTCGCTCGAAAGACGCACGCCGCGCGTCACCGCGTGCGCCTGCGGCGCCCAGTCGAAGCAGACCGCCAGCACGCCGAGCGGGCGGCCGTTCTCCTTCGCGCCCTCGCGGATGGCCGTCGAATAGACGGCGGCGGGCGCGCCGCCGAGCAGCGCGATCGCCTCGGGCTCCGCCGCCACGTAGTCGGCGCCGGACCGGGTCGAGGCCGCCTGGCCGAACCAGGACAGGTCGGCGACGTTCTGGCCGATCACCGGATACTGGTCCGGCCGCCCGTTGGCCACGACGTTGCCCTGCAGGTCCATCACCCAGAGGTCGAGATAGACCGTGTAGCTGTCGAGAATCACGCCGAGCCGCTCGCAGGCGTGGGCGCGCGCCCGCTCCGAGGCGTCCTCGACGCACTGCACGACCGCCGAATCCGTCGCCCACCAGCGCACGTCGCAGGAGCGCTCGTAGAGGTTCCGGTCGATGATGTCGATCATGTTCAGCGCGAGGTCCGTCAGACGCTGCGCCTCCTGGTTCTGCAACTGGGCGACCATCCGCTCGCCTAGGGCGTCGAGCTCGTGGTGCAGCTCGCGCGTCAGATGCTCGATCTTCTGCGAAACGACCTTCACCTGGTTGGCGACGACGGCGAAACCGCGGCCCGCTTCGCCGGCGCGCGCCGCCTCGATGAGCGCGTTGATCGCCAGATAGGTCGCCTCCCGGTTGATCGTGTCGATGTCGGCAATCTTGCCCTTCGCCACCCGGTTAATCTGTTTCGTCAGTTCGACGATTCCCACTACGTCACCCATGAACCCACCTCGGTCTGATCGGCGTTATCCCTCGCCTCGCGCAGCCCCGCCGACGGCCCCCGCCCCTTCCCGTCGCCCGCCCCAAGGTCTGCATCCGGCTCGCTCTTTGATGCTCTTTCGACAGCGCGTCTCCGCCATGGCCGCCCGGCAGTCCGTTGTTCCATGCCGCGGAACCCCGGGCGTCCGACCGCCCCGGCAGGTCCGGTGCCGACGCTGGATGAACGCGCGGGCACGGCATGGGTTTGGGTCCATTCTCATGTACCAAATTGGCGCGCAACACACCGATTTCGCATTTCGGCGATTCCTTCGATTCGAGCAGCTTCCATACCGTTGCTACCGCACGGCTGTTACGAGAAATTACGATCCACCGGGCCCGGCCATCCCGACCGCTCGCGGCCCGGATCGCGCCGAAATTGGGGCGACAGCGCTACGTCAATACAGGCGGGCGTAAGCGCCCCGGTTCCAAACAAAAAGCTACCGACTGGCCCGAAATGCCGTTAAAATGAAAGATACTTTTGGTTAAATTTACGTAACCCGATTCCGGGCAACCATTATTAGACTCCGCCGATGGCCTTACCTTGGAGCGCATTCATGTCACTGCCCGCGGCATCTGCGATCAACGTGCTGCATGGCTTCAGGCCGACCGGGGACGGTCGGTTTCCGATGCCGGGCCGGATGGCCGGACAAGGCGGGGAAAATTTTCGGGGAATCGAATGTTGTATCCTCCTGTCCGGCGGTACGCTCGCCAGCCGGAAGCCTGAGGCAGCCATCCTGCCCGCGACCGCCGGAGGTATCCGGACGATTGGCCTTCTGCCGGCGCCGCTGGCCGTAGCCCCGGCGCGACCGGCAGGTCGCGGCGGCTCCGGTCCCAGCCTGCAGTAACCCGTCCTGCGCGGCGCCATGCGAGTGGTTGGCGCGGGATGCGGCTGCGGTTTTCGTGTGCTCTACCTTTCCTTTCTTCCTGCATGACGGCTCAAACCTTAACGGCCCGCTACGCCCGCTCGCTGGCTCTCCTCAGTCTGGGCTTACCGGCGCTTTCGGCCAACGCAGCCGAGCCTTTCGTGGTTCAAGACATCCGCATCGAAGGATTGCAGCGTATCGAGCCCGGTACCGTATTCGCATACCTGCCGATCAAGCAGGGAGACACGTTCACCGACGACAAGGCATCGCAGGCCCTGCGCGCGCTCTATGCGACGGGCTTCTTCAACGACGTCAAGATTTCCTCCGAGGGCAACGTCGTCATCGTCCAGGTGGCGGAGCGCCCGGCGATCGGCTCGATCGACTTCGCGGGCATCCACGAGTTCGAGAATGACGCGCTGACGAAGGCACTGAGTTCGGTCGGACTCTCGCAGGGCCGCTATTACGACAAGTCGCTCGTCGACAAGGCCGAGCAGGAACTCAAGCGCCAGTACCTGACGCGCGGCTACTACGCCGCCGAGGTGACGACGACCGTCACGCCGATCGACCGCAACCGCGTCGGCCTGCTGTTCTCGGTCGTCGAAGGGCCGAGCGCCAAGATCCGCCAGATCAACTTCATCGGCAACAAGGTCTTCAGCGACGCCACGCTGCGCGACGAGATGCAGTTGTCCACGCCGAACTGGTTCTCGTGGTACACGAAGAACGACCTGTATTCGCGCGACAAGCTGACCGGCGACCTCCAGAACATCCGCTCGTACTACCTGAACCGCGGCTATCTCGAGTTCAACATCGACTCGACCCAGGTATCGCTGTCGCCCGACAAGCAGGACATGTACCTGACGGTGACGCTGCACGAGGGCGAGCCGTACACGATTTCGGGCGTCCATCTCGCCGGCAACCTGCTCGACCGCCAGGCCGAGCTGCAGAAGCTCGTGACGATCAAGGCCGGCCAGCGCTTCTCGGCCGAAAAGCTGCAGGACGTGACGAAGGCGCTCGTCAACAAGCTCGGCGAGTACGGCTACGCGTTCGCGAACGTCAACGCGCAACCGCAGATCGACCAGACGCACCACACCGTGGACCTCACGCTGCAGGTCGATCCGGGCCGCCGCGTCTACGTGCGCCGGGTCAACATCGAAGGCAACTCGCGCACCCGCGACGAGGTGATCCGCCGCGAAATGCGCCAGCTCGAAAGCGCCTGGTTCGATTCGAACCGTCTCGCGCTCTCGAAGGACCGGATCAACCGCCTCGGCTACTTCACCGACGTGAACGTGACGACGGTGCCGGTGGAAGGCACGACCGACGAGGTCGACGTCGACGTGAAGGTCACGGAAAAGCCGACCGGCTCCGTATCGCTGGGCCTCGGCTACGGTTCGGGCGAAGGGCCGATCATCTCGGCCGGCGTGTCGCAGGACAACGTGTTCGGCTCGGGCACGAGCCTGTCGGTCAACGTGAACACCGCGACGACGTTCCGGACACTGACCGTCACGCAGGTCGACCCGTACTTCACGATCGACGGCATCAAGCGCATCACCGACGCGTACTACCGGACCACCGAGCCGCTGTACTACTCGAGCACGTCCGACACGAGCTTCCGCATCATCTCGCTCGGCGCCGACACGAAGTTCGGCATCCCGTTCTCGGAAACGGACATGGTCTACTTCGGCGCCGGGATCGAGCAGGACCGCCTCGACATCGACGCCACGACGCCGCAGACCTACATCGACTACGTGAACGACTTCGGCCGCGTGTCGAACACCGTGCCGATCACGGTCGGCTGGTCGCGCGACAATCGCGACAGCGCGCTCGTGCCGAGCCGCGGCTATCTCGCGTCGGCCAACGCCGAATACGGCACGCCGATCGGCGCGGCCCAGTACTACAAGGCCGACGTCCAGAGCCAGTACTACTACTCGTTCTCGCGCGGCTTCGTGCTCGGCCTGAACTTCCAGGGCGGCTACGGCAACGGCCTCGGCGGCAAGCCGTTCCCGATCTTCAAGAACTACTTCGCGGGCGGTATCGGCACGGTGCGCGGCTACGAGCCCGGCTCGCTCGGCCCGCGCGACACCTCGACGAACGACCCGATCGGCGGTTCGAAGCTGCTCGTCGGCAATATCGAACTCACGTTCCCGCTGCCGGGCACGGGCTACGACCGCACGCTGCGCGTCTTCACGTTCATCGACGGCGGTAACGTCTGGGGCGACGAAGGCGACAGCATCGGCGCGAACGGCTTGCGCTACAGCTACGGCGCGGGTCTCGAATGGATCTCGCCGATCGGCCCGCTCAAGCTCGACTTCGGCCTGCCTATCGTCAAGCACGCGGGCGACCAGTACCAGAAGTTCCAGTTCCAGATCGGTACGTCGTTCTGACGCAAGCAAGGGCGCGGGCGTTTCGCCCGCGCCCTTGCCTTCTTCCTGCGGGCACCGACCAGAGGCGCCCGTCGCACTTTTCTCGCGAGCCTGTTGGCGCGCGCAGCCGTCCCTCCTCCCTCGCTACGTTTCGGCCCATCCGACATCCCTAAGGGATTTCCCCTACCCAACCAAACGAAATTGCAAGGATGGCATTCATCTTGCGGTAATTTCGCCGAAAATGCGCTCTACATCAGCCAGCCCAGCATTTTCAGCATCGATCTCCCCGTAAATACCAAGCAGTTCGGTCCAATTTCC
The DNA here is from genome assembly GCF_002870125.1 of Burkholderia sp. WAC0059. GTDB lineage: Bacteria > Pseudomonadota > Gammaproteobacteria > Burkholderiales > Burkholderiaceae > Paraburkholderia. The sequence goes on along the minus strand of NZ_PNEO01000003.1, from coordinate 26,821 downwards.
CCGATAATCCGTGCTGGCGTTTCCTAGGCGACTGCCCGCGACCAGTGGCCCGAGAGACGTCGTGCTTTGTCCAACAACTAACGGAGTATTCATGGAGTCCACCGAACAGGCCGGCCGCTCCTGGCTGTGGCTGGTCCTTTTGATCCCGTATGTCGCACTGTTGTGGCTACCGTTCTATAACGATGCGCGTCCGTCGCTGGCGGGCTTTCCGTTCTTCTACTGGTATCAGTTTCTGTGGGTTCCGCTCACGTCGCTGCTGATCTACGTCGTGTACCGGGGCATCAAATGAACGATATCCAGCAGGCCGTCAATCCGGTCTCCATGACCGTCTTCATCGTATTCTTCGCCCTCGTGACCGTGCTCGGCTTTCTCGCCGCGCGCTGGAAGCGCGGCGACCTGAGCCAGTTGCACGAGTGGGGTCTCGGCGGCCGGCAGTTCGGCGTGTTCATCGCCTGGTTCCTCGTCGGCGGCGACTTCTACACGGCCTACACGGTGATCGCCGTGCCGGCCCTCGTCTACGCCGTCGGCGCCTACGGCTTCTTCGCGCTGCCCTACACGATCATCGTCTATCCGTTCGTGTTCGCGGTCATGCCGAAGCTCTGGAAAGTCGCGCACGACAAGCAGCACATCACGGCCGCCGATTACGTCCAGGGCGAATACGGCGGCAAGTGGTTCCCGGCCGCCATCGCACTGACCGGCATCATCGCCACGATGCCCTACATCGCGCTGCAGCTCGTGGGCATGCAGGTCGTCATCAAGGGGCTCGGCATCTCGGGCGAAATGCCGCTCGTCATCGCGTTCGTGATTCTCGCCGTGTACACCTACACGAGCGGCCTGCGCGCGCCGGCGATGATCGCGTTCGTGAAGGACATCATGATCTACATCGTCGTGATCGCTGCGGTGTGGCTGATTCCGGTCAAGCTCGGCGGTTACGGCCACGTGTTCGACGCGGCCGATCAGTACTTCAAGGCGAAGGGCGGCCCGACCGGCATCCTGCTGAAGCCGTCGCAGTTCACGGCCTACGCGTCGCTCGCGCTCGGCTCGGCGCTCGCCGCGTTCATGTATCCGCACACGATGACGGGCGTGCTGGCGTCGTCCTCGGCCGGCACGGTGCGCAAGAACGCCATCTTCCTGCCCGCCTACACGCTGCTGCTCGGGCTCATCGCGCTGCTCGGCTACATGGCGATCGCGGCCGGCATCCACGTGAAGTCGCCCACCGACGTCGTGCCGGCGCTGTTCAACACGCTGTTCTCGCCCTGGTTCGTCGGCTTCGCGGCCGCGGCCATCGCGATCAGCGCGCTGGTGCCGGCGGCGATCATGTCGATCGGCTCGGCCAACCTGTTCACGCGCAATCTGTGGCGTCCGCTGGTTTCGCCGAACATGACGCCCCAGGCCGAAGGCTCGACCGCCAAGCTCGTCTCGCTGCTCGTGAAGTTCGGCGCGCTGCTCTTCATCGTGTTCCTGCCGACGCAGTACGCGATCGACCTGCAGTTGCTCGGCGGCGTGTGGATCCTGCAGATCTTCCCGGCCGTCGTGTTCTCGCTCTACACGCGCCGCCTGAGCACGCCGGGGCTGTTCCTCGGCTGGCTGGCCGGCATCGTCATCGGTACGGGGCTCGCGATCTCGCAGGGCCTCAAGCCCGTGTACGCGCTGCACGTCGGCACGCAGACCTGGCCGCTCTACATCGGCCTCATCGCGCTCGTCGTCAACATCGTCGTCACGGTCGTCGTGTCGGTCGTGGCGCCGGTGCGCCGCGTGGCCACGGCCTGATGCCTGCCTGACGACGCAGACAGGACGGAAGGGCCGGCGCGGACGGCCCTTTCTCTTTCTGCGGCTCAGGAAAAGTCGTATCCACGCATGAAAAACGGCGGGCTGCACGAAGGTGCAGCCCGCCGTTTTCTTTCCCGATGCGCACACAGGATGCGCGGGCAACCTCGCGGCCGCCCGCGCAACCGTCACGCCATCAGGCAGGACGCCTGTCGGGCGGCGCCATGTAGGTCGGCGCGATCGGCGAACTGATGTGCTTGTTGAGGATGTCGTCGATGTCCTTCATCGTCTGCTCGTCGAGCTTCCAGCCGAAGACGTCTTCCACGCCGTCGAGCTGGTCCGGACGGCGCGCGCCCCACAGCGCGACGGTCGGCCCCTTGTCGAGCACCCAGCGCACGGCGAGCGCGAGCACGGACTTGCCGAAGCGCTCCTTCGCCAGCGCGTCCAGCGCCCGGACGGCCGCCAGATACTCGGCGAAGCGCGAGCCCGAGAACTTCGGATCGATCTTGCGCAGATCGTCGCCCTGCCAGGTCGTCTTCTCGTCGATCTTGCCCGAAAGCAGACCGCGGCAGATCGCGCCGTAGCTGAGCACCGTCAGGCCCGTGCGGTCCGAGTACGGCAGCACGTCGGCCTCGATCTCGCGTTCGAACAGGTTGTACGGCGGCTGCACCGCGTCGAGACGCGCCGCCGAGCGGAACGCGTCCATCTGCGCCGGCGAGAAGTTGCTCACGCCGATCGAGCGGATCTTGCCGGCGTTGCGCAGATCCTCGAGCACGCGCGCCGTTTCCTCGAACGACGTTTCGAGGTCGGGCCAGTGGATCTGATAGACGTCGATGACGTCGGTCTGGAGGCGCCGCAGCGAATCCTCGACCTCGGTGCGCAGGCGCGCGGGCCGCGAGTCGCGGAACACCTTGCCGTCCGTCCAGTAGAGCCCCGCCTTGGTCGCGATCTGCGCCTTGTCGCGCAGGCCGCCTTCCTTGAGGGCCTTGCCGACGATCTCTTCCGAGCGGCCGAAGCCGTAGACGGGCGCCGTGTCGATCAGCGTGACGCCGCGCTCGACAGCCGAGCGAATCGTGTCGATCGCCTGCTTCTCGTCCGCGCCGCCCCACATCCAGCCGCCGATCGCCCAGGTGCCGAGCCCGATACGCGAGGTCTTGATGCCCGAAGAGCCAATTCCGATCTGTTCCATGTGCGTCTTCTTCAAAAAGGAGGAAAAAACGACTGACGCCCACGCGCTTCCCGCAAGCGGCATGCGCAGTCGCAAAACGGCCACGCATGCCACGACGGGCCGCGGTCCGGGGACGCAGCCACCCAAAGATTATTGAATACCGTTACTGTGCAACCCGCACAGGCATCGGTAAAGTTGAATGTACAGATGCCTTTTATGTCTAAAATAGATCAATCGATCTACAGCACTGAGCCGCAGCACTGGACCCGTCCCATGGAAGTCAGGCAACTGAGACACTTTGTCGCCGTCGCTGAAGAAGGCAGCTTCACGCGCGCGGCCGCGCGCGTGAACATCGTGCAGTCAGCGCTCTCGACCTCAATCCGGCAGCTCGAGGCGGAACTCGATGCGCGGCTGTTCGTGAGAACGACGCGCCAGGTCACGCTGACGGCCGCCGGCGAGGCCTTTCTGGAAAAGGCCCGCGTCGCGCTCGACGTCATCCGCCAGGGGCGCGAGGCCGTCACCGAGACGACGGGCCTCAAGCGCGGCAAACTCGGCATCGGCACGGTGCAGAGCCTGCCGGCCTTCCTCGACCTGCCCGCCCTGCTCGCCGCCTTTCACGCGCGCTACCCCGACATCGAGGTCCGCCTGCTGCAGGGCAGCGCGCCGCATCTCGTCGAGAAGGTCCGCTCGCGCGAGCTGGACCTGGCCATCCTGCCCATCACCGATCCGCCGGCCGAGCTCTCGACCACGACGATCACCTGCGAGAATCTCGTGCTGATCTGCCCGCCCGGCCACCGGTTGGCGGGGCGCAAGCAGGTCCGGCTCGCCGACATCGCCGGCGAACGGTTCGTGGATTTCGAGCCGGCCTTCGGCACGCGCAAGCTCGTGGACCAGGCCTTCAGCGCGATCGGGCTCGAACGCCGCGTCGCGTTCGAGGTCAGCGACCTGCTGACGCTGCTCGAGCTCGTCGTGCGCGGCCTCGGCATCGCGTTCGCGCCGCAGACCATCGCGCAGGCGCGGCGCCGGGAGCTGGCCCTCGTGCCGATCGGCGACGCCGAGATCTGCTGGGAACTCGTGGTCGCCCACACGCCGCAGGACGCGCAGGACGGCCTGCTCGACGCCGCGCCGCGCGCCTTTCTCGAACTGCTGAGCGCCGAGGGCCGTCTCGCGCAGACCGAGGGCGAAGCCGAGACGGCTTGACGACGCCGGCCCGCGCGCCCGCCCCGGGCGGATCGGCTCTACGCCGCGCCGCGCAACAACCCCGTCAGCACGCCCACGTCGTCGAGCTTCTCCAGGTCGCGCACCGTCGCGATGATGCGCGCGGCCTTCGCCGCCGGGAACCCCGCGTAGCGCGCGCACCCCTCGAACTTGTCGACCACGTCGTCGAAGCTCGCCGGGTCCTGCGGGCTGCCCTTGCCGTAGTCGATCTGCCCCGAAAGCGTGCGCCCGTCCTTCAAGCGCAGGTCGATGATGGTCCGCATCTTGTCGAGCCCCGCCGCGTCGGCCGCCGGGCTGTTGTAGAAGTCCACGCGGCGGATCATCGCCTGCACGTCGGGACGGCGCACGACGTCGTCCTGGAAGTCGCCGAGCGACGCCTCGCCGCCCGTGACGAGCAGAATCGCCGTGCAGAACTCCATGCTGAACTTGCCTTCGAGCCCCGTCGTCGGGTGATGGTGGATCAGCGTGTTGAGCGTCTGCTGGCTCGCGCCGACGCGCAACTGCTCGACGTCCTCCGCGCGCACGTGATTGGCGCGGATCATTTGCTGCAGCAACGTCATGCCCGGATGCGTCAGCGAGCCGGACGGAAACGGCTTGATCGACACGCCCGGCGAGATGAACGTCCATGGCGCGCCGAGCCGCTCCATCACGGCCGGATCGAAGCCGCCGCCCTCCGCATGGAAGAAGCCGCGCTTCGCCTCGAGAATGTTGTCGGCGGCCGTCCAGCCCAGCGCGACGAGGTCGCTCGCCACGACCCCGCCCTCGGACGCGTGGCCCGCCTGGAACGGCTTGGTCATGGTCCCGAAGTTCTCGCGCAGGCCGCTCGACTGCGCGGCCGCGAGCCCCAGCGCCTCGCGCACGCGCTGCGCGTCGAAACCGCGCAGCTTCGAAGTGCCGACGGCCGAGCCGAACACGCCGCAAGTGCCCGTCGAGTGAAAACCGTCCTCGTAATGGCGCGGCGCGATCGCTTCGGCGATTTTCGTCTCGACCTCGACGCCGAGGTGATAGGCCAGCATGAAGTCGCGGCCCGAGCGGCGCTGCGTCTCCGCCAGCGCAAGCGACGCCGGCAGCGCCGTTACGCTCGGATGCGTGAGCAGCCCGTAGACGCGCGTCGGATTGACGGCGAGCTGGGTGTCGTCGAAGTCGTCGGCGTGGATCGCCACGCCGTTGGCGAACGCCGCGAAACGCGGCGGCACGCGCAGTTGCGTGCCGAAGACGCTCGCCGTGCTCACGCCCGCCTCGGCGCGGCCGAGGCCGAGCGAGCGCAGATAGCGATGCACGATCGCCCCGCTCTCTTCGCGCGTGGCGCCCGCGAGCGAGAGGCCCAGTGCGTCGAGAATCGACTTCTTGCCGAGCGCGATCAGGTCGGCCGGCAGATCGTCGTAGGTCGTGCGCACGACGAAGTCGGCGACGTTCGCGGTCACGTCGGCCTGCGCGGCGGCCGTGCCGGAAGCACCGGAGGCACCCGAAGCGCCAACGGCCGCCGGCGCCGCGCCGGGCGCGGAGGCGGCGCTGGCCGCCGGGTTCGCGTTGTTTGCGGCAAAAGCCGCGCTGACGGGCAAACCGATGCCCGCTGCGGACAGGCCCGCGACGAACTGCCTTCGCTTCATGGAGTCTCCGTTGGGTTTGTTATTGCGGGGGACAAGCAAGGCGCGCGCCCGGAACGGCCCGGGACGGACTCGATCCGGGTTCGATCCGGACACGCGAAGAAAAACGCCAAAACGCGCGATGCCCGCTCGGGACGCCGCGCGTTCGAAAGGTACCGCAACGCGTCGCTCACGCGCCCGTGTGAGGCACCGCCGCGCGCCGCACGTCGCGCAGGCTCATCAGCAGCGTCAACGCCGCGGACAGGACGAGGAAGGCGGCCACCACGTAGAGTCCGCCCGCGTATCCGCCCGTGCGCGACTTGAGCCAGCCGATCACGAACGGGCCGACGAAGCCGCCCAGGTTGCCGATGGAGTTGGTCATCGCGATGCCGGCCGCGGCGCCCGCGCCGGAGAGGAACGACGCCGGCATGGCCCAGAGCGGGGCCTTGGCCGAGCTGATGCCGACGTTCACGAGCACGAGCGCCGCGACCACGCCGACCACCGTCTGCGCGATGCCCGCGAACGCGAGCCCGGCGGCGGCCACGAGGCACGGCACGATGATGTGCCAGGTGCGCTCCTTGCTGCGGTCGGAGTGGCGGGCCCAGACGATCATGCCGACGATCGCGAGCACGTTCGGAATCGCGTTGATGAGGCCCGTGCCGAGCGCGCTGAAACCGAACTCGCGGATCATCAGCGGCGCCCAGATGCCGAGCGTGTAGAGGCCCGCCGAGGTGCCGAAGTAGATCAGTGCCAGCGCGAGCACGCGCGGGTCGGCCAGTGCGCGCAGCGCACCCGCCACGTGCCCGGCATGGGCGTCGCGCGCGCGGCTCTCCTCGCGCAGCGTGGCGAGCAGCCACTCGCGCTCGTCGGGTTCGAGCCACTTCGCCTGCTCCGGCCGGTCGATCAGCACCTTGAGCACGGCGAAGCCGAGCAGGAGCGCCGGCACGGCCTCGATGACGAAAAGCCACTGCCAGTTCGCGAGGCCGAGGAGGCGCGGCAGCTCCATCACCGCGCCCGACACCGGCGAGCCGAGCGCGCTCGACAGCGGCGCGGCGGCCATGAACACGGCCGCCGCCATCGCGCGCTGGCGCGTCGGGAACCACTGGCTCAGATAGAGGATGACGCCGGGAAAGAAGCCCGCCTCGGCCACGCCGAGCAGGAAGCGCAGCGCATAGAACGAGGTCGGCCCCGTCACGAACGCCGAAGCCGCCGAGACGAGGCCCCAGGTCACCATCACGCGTGCGATCCAGATGCGCGCGCCGACGCGGTTCAGGATCAGGTTGGACGGCACCTCGAAGAGGAAATAGCCGATGAAGAAGATGCCGCCGCCGAGGCCGAACATCGCGGGCGTGAGCCCGAGCGCGTGGTTCATCGAGAACGCGGCGAAGCCGACGTTGACGCGGTCGAGAAAGCTCACGAAATACAGCAGCATCACGAAGGGCAGGATGCGCCAGGTCAGCTTGCTCGCGACGCGAGCCTCCAGGTCTGCCGTCATGTTTTTGTCTCCGGTTCCGACGCCCGTGGCGAACCTTGTCCGCCCGAAGCGTTCTGTCGTCTGTTTCTTATGGAATCCCGCGCGGCAGGGTCGTCCCGCGGAACGCACGCGACGGCCGAACCCTGGCCGTGCGTGCCGCGTGTGCCGTACGTCCCGCGCTTTCGGCGCGGAGAACACGCTCGTGTAACCGGCGAAGCTCCAGCGGTCCGCTCAGGCGGCCACGGCCTGCTTCGCCTGCGACGCGTGCGCGGCGATGTGCGCGCAGACGGCGGCCGTCACCTGCTCCGTCGTCGCGTCGCCGCCGAGGTCGCGCGTATGCAGCGCGCTGTTGCCGGTGACGTGCTCGATCGCGTCCATCACGACCTTCGCGGCCGCGGGTTCGCCGAGGTGCTCCAGCAGCATCACGACCGACCAGAACGTGCCGACCGGATTGGCGAGCCCCTTGCCCATGATGTCGAACGCCGAACCGTGAATCGGCTCGAACATCGACGGATAGCGGCGCTCGGGATCGAGGTTCCCCGTCGGCGCGATGCCGAGGCTGCCCGCGAGCGCCGCCGCGAGGTCGCTCAGGATGTCGGCGTGCAGGTTGGTCGCGACGATCGTGTCGAGCGAGGCCGGGCGATTGACCATGCGCGCCGTCGCCGCGTCGACGAGTTCCTTGTCCCAGGTGACGTCCGGGAATTCGCGCGCGACCTGCACGGCGATCTCGTCCCACATCACCATGGCGTGCCGCTGCGCATTGCTCTTCGTGATGACGGTGAGCAGCTTGCGCGGCCGCGATTGCGCGAGCCGGAACGCGAAACGCAGGATGCGCTCGACGCCCGCGCGCGTCATCATCGAGACGTCGGTCGCGACTTCGATCGGATGGCCCTGATGCGCGCGGCCGCCGACGCCCGAATACTCGCCCTCGGAGTTCTCGCGCACGATCACCCAGTCGAGATCGGCGGGCCCGCAGCGCTTGAGCGGCGCGTCGATGCCCGGCAGGATGCGGGTCGGGCGCACGTTGGCGTACTGGTCGAAGCCCTGGCAAATTTTCAGGCGCAGGCCCCAGAGCGTGATGTGGTCGGGAATGTGCGGGTCGCCCGCCGAGCCGAACAGGATGGCGTCGCGATCGCGCAGCGCGTTCAGGCCGTCCGCCGGCATCATCACGCCGTGCTCGCGGTAGTAGTCGCCGCCCCAGCCGAAATTCTCGAACTCGAAGGCAAAGGCGCCAGTGCTTTTCGCGAGCGCTTCGAGCACGCGCTGGCCCGCGGGAATCACTTCCTTGCCGATGCCGTCGCCGGGAATGGTGGCAATGCGATAGGTCTTCATGCTGACGTGTCTCCGTTCGTCGTTGTCCATGTGTACGCCGCCATGGTAGAAGACCCGGCCGGCGCGCGGGCGGTGCTAGACTTAAACCACCTTTAACCCACGGTTAACAATCGGCAACCAACATGAGCACGATGAACGGGCCGGTGCAGCCGGAAGACCTTGGCTTTTTCAACGTTCTCGCGAACCGCGGCAGCCTCACCGCGGCCGCGCGCGAACTCGGCATCTCGACGGCGGCCGTGAGCCGGCATCTCGCGCAGATGGAGGCGCGCGCCGGCGTGCCGCTCGTCAACCGCACCACGCGCCGCATGAGTCTCACGCCCGAAGGCGAGCTCTACCTGGCCCGCGCGCGCCGCATCCTCGGCGAGATGGAGGAGCTCGCGCAGTTGCTCGGCGACGCGCGAGCCGCGCCCAAAGGCCTGCTGCGCGTGAACGCGACGCTCGGCTTCGGGCGCAGCCACGTCGCGCCCGTCATCGCGCGCTTCGTGCAGCGCTATCCCGAGGTGGACGTGCAACTGCAACTCTCGGTCGATCCGCCGCCCATCAGCGACGATTCCTACGACGTCTGCGTGCGCTTCGGCGAGCCGCCCGACGCGCGGGTCATCGCGCGCCGCATCGCGCCGAACCGGCGGCTGCTCTGCGCGGCGCCCGCGTATCTGCGCGAGCATCGCCTGCCGAAAACGCCGCGCGACCTCGCGCGCCACAACTGCATCGGCATCCGCCAGGGCGACGACGCCTACGGCATCTGGCGGCTCACGAGCGGACGCGGCGCGACGCAAAAGACGGAGGCGGTCCGCGTGCGCGGCAACCTGACCACGAACGACGGCGAAATCGCCGTGAAGTGGGCGCTCGACGGCTACGGCATCCTGATGCGCGCCGAATGGGACATCGTCCAGTACCTGCGCGCGGGGCAGCTCGTGCACGTGCTGCCGGAATACCGGACGCCCGACGCGGACATCTTCGCGGTCTACTCGTCCCAGCACCAGATGACGGCGCGCGTGCGCGCGTTCGTCGAACTGCTCGCGACCTCGCTCGGCACGTCGTAGGCGACGTCGTAGGCGCGTGGCGGGCGGCTCCGGCCACGGACGACGCCGCGTCGGCCGGCAAGGCGTAGCATGAAGACCGCGTCGCGCGAGGCCGGCGCCCCCCGCCACGTCGATCGCCGCCGTCATAAGCATGCGAAAAAAAATCGGTTCCGCGCGGCGCGCCGTCGGGCCAGACTCGATTCCGGCTCGTCGCGTCGGGCCCGCCGGCCATCTTCGGGCCGCGGATTAGGCGGAATTTGGCCGAATCGAACCGGACGGCACCGGCCTGCGCCGCTCGCGCGCACACTCGTCGACAACCCCTTTGCCACGGATACCGTCATGACCACTTCGAATGGCCGCACCGCCGATCATCCCATCGATCGCCAGTTTCTCGACCGCTGGTCGCCCCGCGCGTTCGCCGACACCCCGATCACGGACGAAGCGCTGCGCACGTTTCTCGAAGCCGCGCGCTGGGCGCCGTCGTCCTACAACTCGCAACCCTGGCGGTTCGTCTACGCCCGCCGCGACACCGGGCACTGGACGCAATTTCTCGGCTTCCTGAACGAGTTCAACCAGGGCTGGGCCAGGACGGCCGCGGCCATCGTGATCGTGCTGTCGAAAACGACATTCGTCCCGCCGGGCGGCAAGGACGAAGTGCCGGCCCGGCACCATTCGTTCGACACGGGCGCGGCCTGGGGCTATTTCGCGCTGCAGGCGAGTCTCGCGGGCTGGAAGACGCACGGCCTCGCCGGCATCGAGCACGAGCGGATTCGCCGCGAACTCGCGATTCCCGAGGCCTACGCGATCGAGGCCGGCATCGCGATCGGACGGCTCGGCGACCGCGCCTCGCTACCCGAAGCGTTGCAGGCCCGCGAGCAGCCAAGCCCGCGCCAGCCGATCTCGGCCTTCTCGGCCGAAGGACGGTTCGCGTTCGACGTCTGACGCCGGACGAACCGCGCCGGCAGGCCGAAAGCCGTGCCGGCACATGCCGTCCGCTTGCAAGCCATCTGCTTGCGTGCCGCCTGCCGTCCGTCGCCCGCGGCGCGGCCGGCATCCCGCTCCGGGTCCGGCCGGCCCGCTACGTCGCCATGCCGCTCTACTCGCCCCGCCGACGCACCGTCGTCAAGCCGGCACGCCCGCCGCGGCGCGAAACGTCGATGCCACGTGCCGCGACGGCAGCAGATCGCCCTCGCCCGTCAGCTTGCGGCGCAGCGTGCCCTCGGCATACGCCGTCTTGTAGATGCCGCGATTCTGCAGCTCGGGCACGACGAGTTCGATAAAGTCCTCGTAGCTCTCGGGCACGACGGTGCGGCTCAGGTTGAAGCCGTCCACGCCCGTTTCGTCGACCCACGCCTGCAGCTCGTCGGCCACCTGCGCCGCGCTGCCGACGATGGCCGGATAGCGGCCGCCGAGCTCGAGCATCTGCAGCAGCCGGCGCCGCGTCAGACCGTGCCGCTGCGCCGTGCGCGATACCGACTCGATCGCGTTGCCGCCCGCGTAGTCGATGGGTTCGTCGAGATCGTATTGCGCGTAGTCGATGCCGGTGCCGGCCGCGAAGTGCGCGAGCCCCGCCTCGCGGCTCGCGTAATGCAGGTAGTCCGCGTACTTCTCGCGCGCCTCGCGCTCGCTCGCGCCCGGCACCACGGCCGCGCCGAGGAACACCTTCACGTCGTCGGGCCGACGGCCCGCCTGAACCAGTTGCTCGCGCAGCGTGCGCACCGTCTCGCGCGCGGCCTCGCGGTTCAGCGGCGAAATGAACACGCATTCGGCATGGCGCGCGGCGAAGCGCTGGCCGCGCCCGGAGCTGCCCGCCTGGAACAGCACCGGCGTGCGCTGCGGCGAGGGCTCGGCGAGATGGTAGCCGTCGACGTTGTAGTAGCGCCCCGCGTGGCGGACGCGGTGCACGCGGGCCGGATCGGCGTAGACGCGCGCCGCCCGGTCGCGCAGCACGGCGTCGGCCTCCCAGCTTCCTTCCCAGAGCTTGTAGAGCACCTCGAGATATTCGTCCGCGCGGTCGTAGCGCTCGTCGTGCGGCAGTTGTTCCGCGAGCCCCATCGCGCGCGCGGCGCTGTCGAGATAGCCCGTCACGATGTTCCAGCCGATGCGCCCGCCCGTCAGGTGATCGAGCGTCGAAAAGCGCCGCGCGAGCAGATAGGGCTGCTCGTAGGTCAGGTTGACCGTGACGCCGAAGCCGAGGTGTCCGGTCACGGCGGCCATCGCCGAAACGAGCAGCGTGGGGTCGTTCACGGGGAGCTGGATCGACTCGCGCAGCGTGACGTCGACGTTGCGCTGGTAGACGTCGTAGACGCCGACGATGTCGGCGAGAAAGAGCCCGTCGAACAGGCCGCGCTCGAGCGTGCGCGCGAGGTCGGTCCAGTACGACAGTTGCCGGTAGTCGACGGAACGGTCGCGCGGGTGCGCCCACAGACCGTGATTGATGTGGCCCACGCAGTTCATGTTGAACGCGTTGAGGAGAATCTGCTTTTTCGCCATCGTGAAGCTCCCACGCCGTGTCGGCCGGATCGATCGAACCGTCTATTGGACCAGCCCGCGCGGGCCGCGCCTACCACTGATTTGGAAGTTGCTTATGAGGCGCTGGAAGGAAACTCGCGGCGGAACCGGCCCTTGATCGCGCGGCGGAAACGGCGCCCTTCTCATAAGTTATCCGATAACCGATAATGACAACGAACCCACGACTCACGGGCAGCCCCCGCTGCGCGCGGTGCGTCCCGTCCCGGCAGGAAACCAAGGAGCCTCACGCGTGGCCACTCCGCCCACCTCCCCCGCGCCGCCGCGCCGCGCGCGCAACCTCGCCGGCTTCGTCGTCCAGCACGTGCGCGAGCAGATCGACACCCACGCGCTGCGCCCCGGCGACCAACTGCCGACCGAATCCCAGCTCATGGCCGCGCTCGGCGTGAGCCGCACCGTCGTGCGCGAGGCCATCTCGCAGCTACAGGCGTCGGGAGCCGTCGAAACGCGACACGGCATCGGCAGCTTCGTGCTCGAACCGAAGAGCCGGTCGCTCGATTTCGAGGTGGTCGAGGCCACCACGCTGCGCGACGTCCTCTCGATCCTCGAGCTGCGCATCAGCCTCGAAACCGAATGCGCGGGCCTCGCCGCGCAGCGCGCGAATCCCGACGATCTGGCCCGCATGCGCGCGGCGCTCGACGCCATCGACGCGACCACCCAGACGGGCACCGACAGCGTTTCGCCCGATTTGCAGTTCCATATCGCCGTGGCGCGCGCCACGGGCAACCGCTATTTCGTCGACATCCTCACGCAGATGGGCGCGGCGCTGATTCCGCGCAATCGCCTCAATTCGGCGCGGATCGCGCATGCCGATCCGCGCGCCTACGTCTCGCTCGTGAATCTCGAGCACGAGAGCATTCTTTCGGCCATCGCGCGACACGACGCCGAGGGCGCGCGCGCCGCGATGCGCATGCATCTGTCGAACAGCCGCGAGCGACTGCGCCGCGCGCACGAGCCGGACGACGAAGCCGGGGCCGGCGGGAGGGCCTGAATCGGCGCGACGCAACGCGTCGCCGCGCCGGAGAAAACGAACGCCCGGCGGGCGGGGGCGCCGATGAAGGCCGCCGCCCGGACGATGGCGGCCAGCCGGGCCGCCTTTCATCCGCGCCCGAGCTGGGCGCCGAGAGAGAGGCGCGGCCACGAGACGGCCGGCCCGTCCTCGTTGCAACAACGCACAGGGTATCGAGGCCGGCCGGGCCGGGTAATTCATCCCCGATACCCTGAGATCAGTCATCGCACAACATCCCCGCCAAGCCTGCCCCAAACGGACACGGCATCCGGCTCGCCCCGGTTGCCCAGCCTTTCATGGGATAGCTCGACACCCAGGGGTTAACCCCCTTCTACCTCCGACGTTTCGACGCTACGATGTTGTACGACGACATATCACACCAACGGCGCGACCGTCCCGCTCGCGCCGTCACAAGGAGACAAGCCCGTTGACCACCGCCCCCGCCACGCCCGCCGCCAGCGCCCTCGACACCGCCGCGGCCAAGGTTAACCGGCACGTCATGCCGCTCTTCCTGCTGATGTTCGTTGCGAATTACGTCGATCGCGTCAACCTCGGCTTCGTCAGCAACTATCTGCACACCGACCTCGGCATGGGCGCGGCCGCCTTCGGCCTCGGCAGCGGCCTCTTCTTCGTGAGCTACGCGATCTTCGAGGTGCCCTCCAACCTGCTGATGGTCAAGGTCGGCGCGCGCGCCTGGCTCACCCGCATCATGTTCACCTGGGGCATCGTCGCCGCCGCGATGGCCTTCACGCGCGGCGAGACCTCGTTCTACGTGCTGCGCTTTCTGCTCGGCGTGGCCGAAGCGGGCTTCTTCCCCGGCGTCGTCTACTACTTCACGCAGTGGCTGCCGCAGCGCGAGCGCGGCAAGGCCATCGCCGTCTTCCTCGGCGGCTCGGCGCTCGCCTCGGTCGTCTGCGGCCCGATCACGGGCGCGCTGCTGTCGGTAAGCGGGCTCGGCCTGCACGGCTGGCAGTGGATGTTTCTGATCGAAGGGCTCTTCTCGATCGCGCTGTGCGTGGCGAGCTGGGTGCTCGTCAAGTCGCATCCGCGCGACGCCGCCTGGCTCACCGACGCCGAAAAGGACGCGCTCGAAACGATGGTCGCAACCGAGCAGGCCGAGCGCGAGGCCGCGGCCGGCACGCGCCTGCCGCTCGGCACGCTGCTGCGCGATCCGCAAATCCTGCTGTTCTGCTTCCTCTACTTCGCGATCCAGCTCACCATCTACGCGGCCACGTTCTGGCTGCCGACCATCATCCGCCGCATGGGCGGACTCACCGACTTCGAGGTGGGGCTCTACAACGCCATTCCGTGGCTCATCGCGATGCTCGCGATGTACGGCTTCGCGCTGCTCTCAACCCGCTGGCGCTTCCAGCAGGGCTGGCTCGCCACCGCGCTCGTGATCGCAGCCATCGGGCTCTTCGCGTCCACGTCCGCGAGCCCGGTATTCTCGTTCGTCGCGATCTGCTTCTCGGCGCTGGGCTTCAAGGCCGCGGCCTCGCTGTTCTGGCCGATTCCGCAGGGCTATCTCGACGCGCGCGTGGCGGCCGGCGTGATCGCGCTCATCAATTCGCTCGGCAACCTGGGCGGCTTCTTCGCGCCCGCGGCGTTCGGCTATCTGCAGCAGCGCACCGGCTCGATTTCGGGCGGACTCTACGGCCTCGCCGTCGCCTCGCTGATCGCAGCCGCCGCCGCGTTCCTGACGAAGAACCAGCGCACGAATCGCCCGTGGACGCCGCACCCCGAACAGCACAAGGCGCTCTGAGCACGCCGGACACAAGAACAGGACATACCGACCATGCAGACTCCAGCGACGCAGGACTACCTCGTCATCGTATCGAACGCGGCGGACGGCGACCTCTCGACGTTCCGGCTCGACGCGGCCAACGCGCGCCTCGCGCCGCTCGGCCGGCAGCCGGCGGGCGAAGCCGTGATGCCGCTCGCGCGGCCGGGCGCGCTGGGCGCAGCCGATACGCGTGTGCTTTATGCGGCTACGCGCGGCGCACAGCCGAGCCTCATCGAATTCTCGCTGGACGCGCTGAACGGACGCCTCGAACGCCGGCACGCCGTTTCGATCGACGCGAGCTTCGCCTACCTGGCGACGGACGGCGCGGGCCGGCTGCTGTTCGGCGCCTCGTACGGCGAAAACCTGCTCGGCGTGTACAGCGTCGAGCGGCTGCGCGCCGGCGACGGCACGCCGCTGCAGGTAATCCCCGAGATCCCGCATGCGCATGCCGTGATCGTCTCGCCCGACGACCGCTACGCCTACGTCTCGTCGCTGGGCAGCGACAAGGTGCTGGCCTGCGCCATCGACGCCGCGCACCACGACGCGCCGCTACGCGTCATCGGCACGCTCGCGCTGCCGGCCGGCTTCGGGCCGCGCCATCTGCGCCTGTCCCCGTGCGGCGGATGGCTCTACGTGCTGAGCGAGTTCCGCTCGGTCGTCGCCGCGTTCCGGCGCGACAGCGCAAGCGGCGCGCTCGAACCCGCGCGGATCAGCGAACGCGCGAGCGTGCTCGCCGAACTCGTCGACGGCTACGCCCGCCCGCACTTCTCCGCCCCGGTGCAGCCCGACCCGAAGACGCTGGCCACACTGATCTGGGCCGCCGACATCCATGTGCGCCCCGACGGCCGCTTCGTCTACACGTCCGAGCGCACGTCGAGCCGCCTGCTCGTCTGGCGCGTCGACGACGACGGCAGCCTCCGCTACGCCGGCTTCGCCTCCACCGAGACCCAGCCGCGCGGCTTTCGCATCACGCCCGACGGGCGCTTTCTCGTCGCCTGCGGCGAGCGCTCCACGCAGGTCGCGCTCTACGCCGTCGACGGTCCGTCCGGCGCGCTCGAGCGCCTGGGCCACGGCGAAGGCGGGCACGGCGCCAACTGGGTCGAGATCGTCCCGCTGTCGGCCCGGCCCGCCGCTTCCTGAGCCTGCTCCGTCCGCCGCTTTCGACGCCCTGGACCCTTTCGACGCACCCCCTTCCCTCCCAACCCGAACCCGATTCGCCATGCCCACGAACCTCCCCCGCCCCGCCGACACGCCGACGCTCACCGAGCTGCGCGTCGTGCCCGTCGCGGGCCGCGACAGCATGCTGCTCAACCTGAGCGGCGCGCACGGCCCGTTCTTCACCCGCAACGTCGTCCTGCTGCGCGACAGCGCCGGCCGCACGGGCATCGGCGAAGTCCCCGGCGGCGAAGCCATCCGGCAGACGCTCGAGGACGCCCGCCCGCTCCTGGTCGGCCAGCCGCTCGGCCGCTTCCGCGCCGTGCTCAACGCCGTGCGCACGCACTTCGCCGACCGCGACGCCGGCGGCCGCGGCCTGCAGACCTTCGACCTGCGCACGACCATCCACGCCGTCACCGCGCTCGAGGCCGCGCTGCTCGACCTGCTCGGGCAGCACCTCGGCGTGCCCGTGGCCGCGCTGCTCGGCGAAGGCCAGCAGCGCGACGAGGTGCAGATGCTCGGCTATCTCTTCTACGTCGGCGACCGGCGCAAGACCGACCTGCCCTACGCCGACGGCGCCGACGCCACCGACGACTGGACCCGCCTGCGCCACGAGCCGGCGCTCACGCCCGAGGCTGTCGTGCGGCTCGCCGAAGCGGCCCACGCGCGCTACGGCTTCGCCGACTTCAAGCTCAAGGGCGGCGTGCTGGCAGGCGAGGCCGAGATCGAGGCCGTCGCCGCGCTGGCCGAGCGCTTCCCCGAGGCGCGCATCACGCTCGACCCGAACGGCGCCTGGTCGCTCGCCGAAGCGGTCCGGCTGTGCCGCGACCGGCACGACGTGCTGGCCTACGCCGAGGACCCGTGCGGCGCCGAGAACGGCTACTCGGGCCGCGAGGTGATGGCCGAGTTCCGCCGCGCCACGGGCCTGCCGACGGCCACCAACATGATCGCCACGGACTGGCGGCAGATGGGCCACGCGATCCAGCTCCAGGCCGTCGACATCCCGCTCGCCGACCCGCACTTCTGGACCCTGCAGGGCTCGGTGCGCGTCGCGCAGATGTGCAACGACTGGGGCCTCACCTGGGGCTCGCATTCGAACAACCACTTCGACATCTCGCTCGCGATGTTCACGCACGTCGCCGCGGCCGCCCCGGGCCGCATCACGGCCATCGACACGCACTGGATCTGGCAGGACGGCCAGCGCCTCACGCGCGAGCCGCTGAAGATCGCGGACGGCAAGGTCCGCGTGCCCGAGCGCCCGGGCCTCGGCATCGAGATCGACATGGACGCGCTCGAAGCCGCCCACGCGCTCTATCGCGAGCACGGCCTCGGCGCCCGCGACGACGCCATCGCCATGCAATCCCTGATTCCCGGCTGGCGCTTCGACAACAAGCGGCCGTGCCTCGTGCGCTAAGCGCGCCCGCCCCGGCCAGACCCGACCGATTCGACCGTTTTCACCCGATCACTCAAGGACGACTCATGACCACGCCCCAGGACCTCAAGCGGATCATCTCCGATGGCCTGCTCTCCTTCCCGCTCACCGATTTCGACGCGCACGGCGAATTCAACCCGCGCAGCTATGCCGGGCGCCTCGAATGGCTCGCCCCCTACGGCGCCTCCGCGCTCTTCGCCGCCGGCGGCACCGGCGAGTTCTTCTCGCTCACCCGCGAGGACTACTCCAGCGTCATCCGCACCGCCACCGAGGTCTGCCGCGGCAAGGTTCCCATCATCGCCGGCGCGGGCGGCCCCACGCGCGTCGCCATCCAGTTCGCCCAGGAAGCCCGGCGCCTCGGCGCGAGCGGCATCCTCCTGATGCCCCACTACCTCACCGAGGCGCCCCAGGACGGGATCGCAGAACACGTGCGCCAGGTCTGCCGCGCCATTCCCGACACCGGCGTCATCGTCTACAACCGCGCCAACTCGAAGCTCAACGCCGCCACGCTCGAAACCCTCGCCGACGACTGCCCGAACCTCATCGGCTTCAAGGACGGCGTCGGCGAGATCGAGGCCATGGTCGTCGTGCGCCGGCGCCTCGGCGAGCGCTTCGCCTATCTCGGCGGCCTGCCCACCGCCGAGGTCTATGCCGCGGCCTACCGGGCGCTCGGCGTGCCCGTCTACTCGTCGGCCGTCTTCAACTTCATCCCGAAGACCGCCATGGACTTCTACCGCGCCATCGCCTCCGACGATCACGCGAGCGTCGGCGCGCTGCTCGACGCGTTCTTCCTGCCGTATCTGGAGCTCCGCAACCGCAAGGCCGGCTACGCGGTGAGCATCGTCAAGGCCGGGGCGAAGCTCGTCGGCCGCGACGCGGGCCCCGTGCGCGCGCCGCTCGTCGATCTCTCCGGCGACGAGCTCGAGCAGCTTCACGCGCTCATCAGGAAGCTCGGGCCGCAGTAACGCGCGACGGCGCGCGGGGGCGAACGGCCGACCGATGCCGCTTCGCCCCCGCCGCGGGCCATCCGCGAGGCCGCATAAAAAAGATCAGGAGACGACGATGAACGATTCCGATGCCGGCACGCCGCTCGATGCCCGGCACGACGCGGCCGCGCGCATCGAAGCGACCGCCGGCGAGGACGCGCTTTACGCGCGAATCACGCGCCGGCTAATGCCGCTCCTGCTGACCGCCTTTTGCATCGCCTACCTCGACCGCATCAACGTCGGCCTCGCCAGGCTCCAGATGTCGGCCGACCTCGGTTTCAGCGAAACCGTCTACGGTTTCAGCGCCGGCATTTTCTATCTGGCCTACGTGATTTTCGAGGTGCCGAGCAATCTGCTCCTGCATCGCGTGGGCGCGCGCCGCTGGATCGCGCGCATCGCCGTCTCGTGGGGCGTCGTGTCGATGGGCATGCTGTTCGCGCGCACGCCGGTCTCGTTCTACACGCTGCGTCTGTTGCTCGGCGCGGCCGAATGCGGGCTCTTTCCCGGCATCATCCTCTACCTGACCTACTGGTATCCGGCCCGCCGGCGCGGCCGCATGGTCGCGATCTTCATGGCCGCGCTGCCGGTCTCGGGGCTCGTCGGCGGCCCGCTGTCGGGCTGGATCATGCAGGCGCTCTCGGGCGCGGCGGGCCTGCGCGGCTGGCAATGGCTGTTCTTTCTCGAAGGCGTGCCCGCCATCGCGATCGGCGTGGCGATCTGGTTCCTGCTGCCCGACCGCGTCGACGACGTCCGCTGGCTGGACGCCGCGCAAAAGCGCATCGTGCGCGAGCACATCGGCCGCGAGGATCGGGCAAAGCCGACCGCCGAATTGCGCGCCGTGTTCGCGAACGGCCGGATCTGGCTGATGAGCCTGATGCTGTTCGCGTTTGCGACGGGCAACATGGGCATCAGCTTCTGGCTGCCGACGCTGATCCAGCGCTCGGGCGGCCAGGGCGTGCTGAACGTGGGCCTGCTCTCGGCCATTCCGTATGCGTTCGCCGCGCTCGCCATGGTCCTGCTGGCGACGAACTCGGACCGCACGCGCGAGCGGCGCTGGCACCTGGCCGTGCCGGCCGTCGCGGGCGCGGCGCTGCTCGCGCTCAGCACGCGCTGGAGCCACGATACGACGGCCACCATCGTCGTGATGACGGCCGCCTCGATGTGCGTGTTCGCCGTGGCGCCGCTGCTCTGGGCCCAGCCGACCGCGCTGCTGAGCGGCGAGGCCGCCGCGGCCGGCATCGCGATGATCAGCTCGATCGGCAACCTGGCCGGCCTCTTCTCGCCGACGCTGTTTGGCTATCTGACCGAACACACGCACAGCACGGCGGCCGGCATGTATCTGCTGGCGGGCTTCATGGTGCTGGGCGGCCTGCTCGCGCTCGCGACGCCGGCACGACTCGTTAACCGGTAACGCGCCAATAATCCGGCAAGGCGACGGGCGAGCAACCGGCCGGCAGTCGGCAATTCGGCAGGCAACCCGCAGACAACCCGGCGGGCAGTCGAGCGGCCCCGGCGTCCGCCCGCGCGCTCACTGCGGCACGGCGCCCCGTCCCGCGAACATCTCTGCCGCCGCCTCGCGCAGCGCCGCGGCGAACATCCGGCAGGCCGGCCGCTCGCGGCCCTGCGTGCGCATCAGCATCGCGACGGGCGGCAGCGTCCAGTCGAACGAATACGGCACGACGGCCACGCCCGAGAAGCGCACGAGTTCCTCGGCGATGTCCGCGGGCACGACCGAGACGGCCCGCTCGCTCGCGACGATCAGCTCGCCGATCAGCTTCGACGAATAGCTCTCGACGACAGGCGTGGGCGGCACGACGCCCGCCGCGAGGAAGATGTCGCTGACCTGCTCGCGCATCGGCGTGTTCGGCGCGCCGAGAATCCAGTCCAGATCGGTGAGCTTGCGCCAGTCGAGCCCCGTGCGGGCGAGCCGCGCCGCGAGCCGGCGGCTCGCGATCAGCCGCGGCTGCTGACGGTAGAGCACCTCGAGCGTCACGCCTTCGAGCGACGTCGCCGCCGAGGCGCGCGCCACGACGAGGTCGAGCGTGTGGTCGCGCAACTGGCGCATGAGCTGGTCGCTCGTGTCCTCGTGCATCGCCACCGTCAGCGCGCGGCCGCCCTCGGGCCGCACGCGGTGGATGGCCGCCGAAAGCATCTGCCCGGAGACGAACGGAATCACGCCCACGTGCAGATGCGCCGCGTAGCCCGCCGCGACCGCCTCCATGTCGCGCACGAGGTGGTTCAAATCGTGCGTCATCGCCTCGGCGCGGGTCAGCACGACCTGGCCGAGTTCGGTCGGCGTCATCCCGCGCGGCGAGCGCTCGAAGAGCGGCGCGCCGAACATGGCCTCGAGTTCGGCGAGCGCATTGGTCACGGCCGGCTGGCTGCTCGCCATCTGCTCGGCCGCGCGCGTGAGCGAGCCGTGCTGCCGGATCTGCAGCAGCAACAGCAGATGGCGCATCTTCAGGCGCGTGCCGAGCCGCCGGATTACCTCGCTGGAATCGAACGTCGCCATGAAAGAACCGTAAGGAATGAGGGGGCGACAGAAGGTATAAGAAAAACCTGATGCCACCATATCAATCCCGAATATTACCGGCATTGTGGACGTCTAGACTGGTCTCCGCTTCCTCAAAACGTCCAAGGAGACAGCTCATGAACTCGTCCGACCGGCAAGCCGCACTCGACTACCACGAATTCCCCGTCCCGGGCAAAACCGCGGTCACGGCGACCAAACCCCTCGTCACCCAGCGCGACCTCGCGCTCGCCTACACGCCCGGCGTCGCCGTGGCCTGCGAGGAAATCGCCTCGAACGAGCTCAACGCGTTCCGCTACACGGGCCGCGGCAACCTCGTCGGCGTCATCACGAACGGCACGGCCGTGCTCGGCCTCGGCAACATCGGCCCGGTCGCCTCGAAGCCCGTGATGGAAGGCAAGGCGGTGCTGTTCAAGAAGTTCGCCGGCATCGACGTGTTCGACATCGAGATCAACGAGACCGACCCGGACAAGCTCGTCGATATCATCGCCGGGCTCGAGCCGACCTTCGGCGGCATCAACCTCGAGGACATCAAGGCGCCCGAGTGCTTCACGGTCGAGCGCAAGCTGCGCGAGCGCCTGAGCATCCCGGTGTTCCACGACGACCAGCACGGCACCGCGATCACGGTCTGCGCGGCCTTCATCAACGGGCTGAAGGTGGTCGGCAAGAAGATTTCGGAAATCAAGGTCGTCACCTCGGGCGCGGGCGCGGCGGCGCTCGCCTGTCTCGACCTGATGGTGGAACTGGGCCTGCCGCTCCGGAACATCTGGGCCACCGACATCGAAGGCGTGGTCTACGAAGGCCGCCAGACGCTGATGGACCCGCACAAGGCCCGCTTCGCGCAGCCGACCCACGCGCGCCGCCTCGATGAAGTGATCGAGGGCGCCGACGTGTTCCTCGGCCTCTCGGCCGGCGGCGTGCTCAAACCGGCAATGGTCGCGAAGATGGCAGCCCGCCCGCTCATCCTCGCGCTCGCGAACCCGACGCCCGAAATCCTGCCCGCCGAGGTGCGCGCGGTACGCGACGACGCCGTGATCGCGACGGGCCGCTCCGACTACCCGAACCAGGTCAACAACGTCCTGTGCTTCCCGTACATCTTCCGCGGCGCGCTCGACGTCGGCGCGAAGGCCATCACGCCCGCCATGGAAAAGGCGGCCGTCTACGCCATCGCCGCGCTTGCCGAGGAGGAGCAAAGCGACGTGGTCGCGGCCGCCTACGGCAGCTACGGCGCGTCGTTCGGCCCCGAGTACCTGATTCCGAAGCCGTTCGACCCGCGCCTCATCGTGCGCATCGCGCCGGCCGTCGCGAAGGCCGCCATGGAAAGCGGCGCGGCCACGCGGCCGATCGCCGATATCGACAGCTACATCGAGCAGCTCCAGCAGTTCGTCTACCGCTCGGGCAGCTTCATGAAGCCGCTCTTCGCGGCGGCCAAGCAGTTCGTGCGCAACGGCGGCAAGTCGCGCATCGTCTTCACCGAGGGCGAGGAAGAGCGCGTGCTGCGCGCGGTGCAGGTGATCGTCGACGAGAAGCTCGCGCACCCGATCCTGATCGGCCGGCCCGAAGTGCTGCTCGCGCGCATCGAAAAGTTCGGCCTGCGCCTGAAGCTCGGGCAGGACGTGGAAGTGACGAACCCCGAATACGACGAACGCTTCCACCAGTACTGGACGACCTACTGGGAGCTGATGTGCCGCGACGGCATCTCCAAGGAGATGGCGCGCGTGGAGATGCGCCGGCGGCTCACGCTGATCGGCGCGATGATGGTGCGGCTCGGCGACGCCGACGGCATGGTCTGCGGCACCGTGGGCGCCTACCACGACCACCTGCGCTTCATCGACGAGGTCATCGGCCGCCAGCCGGACGCGCAGACCTACGCGGCGATGAACATCCTGCTGCTCGAGGACCGCACCGTCGCGCTCGTCGATACGCACGTCAACGACGACCCGAGCGCCGAGCAGATCGCCGAGTTCACGGTCGCCGCCGCGAAGCGCATGACGAAGCTCGATCTCGTGCCGAAGGTCGCGCTGCTCTCGCGCTCGAACTTCGGTTCGGCCAGCTCGGCCTCGGGCCCGAAGATGCGCCGCGCGCTCGCGCTCGTCAACGCGCTCGCGCCCGAGCTCGAAGTGGACGGCGAGATGCACGGCGACTGCGCGCTCGACGAGACGCTGCGCGCGCGCACGCTGCCGACCTCGAAGCTCAAGGGCGCAGCGAACCTGCTCGTGTGCCCGAACGTGGACTCCGGCAACATCGCCTACAACCTGCTGAAGACGGCGGCCGGCAGCAACGTGGCGGTCGGGCCGTTCCTGCTCGGCGCGAACGCGCCCGTCCACATCCTCACGTCGAGTTCCACGGTGCGCCGCATCATCAACATGGCCGCGCTGACCGTGATCGACGCCAACCGGGACTAAACGCCGGCCCACGGCAGGCCGGGCCGGCCTTCGCGCCGTCCCGGCCTGCCGTGCGAATCCGCGCCATTACCGCGAATTCGCATAAGCATATTTCCAATTGCCATTTATCGGCCCGGGCTGCCGAACGGTAGACTACCGGCGCATCGCTCTACCGCATCCCCGCCCGTCAGGCCGTTTCCCGCAGACACGACTGGTCCGCACGACGCCGGATGGGCTTGCCTTTTTCCGGAAAAACCCAGCGTTCGAGACCAACAGATGACGAGCCGTTTCTCTCCCTCCCTTTTCCGACGCGCAGCCGGCGCCCTCGCGCTGTGCGGCGCCGCCCTCTTCGCCGGCACGGCGCAGGCCGAAGGCACCATCAGCATCGCCCAGCAGTTCGGGATCGGCTACCTGATCCTCGACGTCGTGAAGGACCAGCACCTGATCGAGAAATACGGCAAGCAGGAAGGCCTCGACATCAAGGTGGACTGGCGCACCATCTCGGGCGCGACCGGCATGAACGAGGCGCTGCTCGCCGGCTCGCTCGACGTGGTGTCGGCCGGCGTGCCGCCGATGCTGACCGTCTGGGACCGCACGTGGGGCCACCAGAACGTCAAGGCCATCGCCTCGCTCGGCTCGATGCCCAACTATCTGCTGACCAACAACCCGAACATCCACACGCTCAAGGACTTCACCAACAAGGACCGGATCGCCGTGCCCGCCGCCGGCGTGGGCTTCCAGTCGCGCACGCTGCAGATCGAGACCGCCCGCGTGTTCGGCGACAAGGACTACGCGCGCTTCGACGACATCTCGGTGAGCCTGCCCCACCCCGACGCGGCCGTCGCGCTGATCGCCGGCCACTCGGTCATCGACGCGCACTACTCGAGCCCGCCGTTCCAGTACCAGGAGCTGGAACACCCGGACGTCCACAAGGTTCTGAGTTCCTACGACACGCTGGGCGGCCCGGCGACGTTCAACGTGCTCTACACGACGCAGAAGTTCCACGACGAGAACCCGAAGACCTACCGCGCGTTCTATGAGGCGCTCACCGAGGCGGCCCGCATCATCAACGCGGACAAGAACGCCGCCGCGGCCACCTACATCCGCGTCGAGCATTCGAGCCTGCCGCTGCCGTTCGTGGAGAAGATCGTCAACGATCCCGAGATCACGTTCACGGTCTCGCCGCAACGCAGCTTCGTCTACGCGAGCGAGCTCTACCGGCTCGGCGTGCTCAAGCACAAGGCGGCGTCGTGGAAGGACTACTTCTTCCCCGAGGCCTACGCGACGCCGGGTAGTTGAGGGCGCCGGTCCGTCCGCACGCGGGCGGCGTAGTTACGACGCCCGCGCGCGGCGGAAGAACGAACAAGCCCGCGCGCTCGCCCCCCGGCTCGGGCGCGGCGGACGCCATGACCCGCCGCGCTGCCGGCAATGCGCAGCGCGCGGTCCGTCGTGCTGTCGGGCTCCGGTGCCGTTACGCCCTCTAGCTCATACCCGCCGAAGAACCCCGCTTCACGTCGGTACGCCGCCCCGCTCGTACCATTCGTCGATAGACTCCACGGCCCGGTGCTCGACCATGCTGAGCGCCATCAGTATGTCGATTTTCGTCTTCGGAATCGTCAGCTCGATACCGGGCAACGTCTCCTTCCCGGCTTTCTCGCCGACACCCTCGATCGTGGCGCGGCACAGCCACTGAAAACCGGTATCGTCCGGCACCACGTCCACGTCCACGAGAAAGCCTCGATGCTCGATTGACATAACCCCTCCTCCAGATACGCGACGAAATATTGAATGGCGTTTCCCGCCGTTCGCTGCGGTGGGAATTGGGGAATATCGTAGCATCCGGACGGTCGTGGGGAGCCGGGGACTTCATTGCCGAATGGAGCAAACCAGCATGACTCCAGTCGGCCGGCATGTCCGGGACGATGTCGTTCTCGTTCTTGCACAGCCAGACCGGCACTTTATCGAGAAGCGCGACGATTTCGGCGCCCCGGTCTTGTCGCCGGACGCGGAAAAGATGCCGGCACAATGACGCGATATACTCCGTCGCTTGGGTCATTGCCTTACGAATACCGTCTAAAATGAAAGATACAAATCCGACCAATCCAGTCCGCATACACGTGATTATTCCGACGCTCGGCATTCGGGAAACCCTTGTGGATGTTATCGCGTCCCTGGAAAAATTCGCCGGGAAACATCCAGATGCCGAAGTTCACGTCATCGTATCGTTCAACACAAAGCCGGCGTTTGGGCGAAAGATCTACCTGTCCGAGCCCTATAACCGGTTTCAAAACTTCAGCATCCGGGAAATTGCGCCGCCATCGTATGAGCCCACGTCAGAGCATCATCTGCTTTGGTGCCTGAAGTGGTACAAGGAAAACATTGGCGATGAGAACGCCATCGTTTGGCCTGTCACCGATTACGACCCGCTCATCGAGGCAGGGTTTGATGCGGTGGTTGATTTTCTGAAGACCAGCAGTCCGGATCTGTTCTACGTCAATAACCTGTGGGCCGATGTGCAGGGCGAACTACTGCCCTCGCCGGCCTTCCGAACCAATCAGTTGATCTGGCACGGCGACGCTTCGTACTTCTTCCGTGCCTTGGGCTTCGAACACGCGACCTCGAATATCGGCGGCTTCTTCCTGCGGGGGGGCTTCATTTCGGACAAGGTGATCTCGATGTTCGAGAACACACTCAAGCGAGCCGAGCAGTGCGCGCATGCGTGGTGGATGCTCGAGGCGGGCATGTCGACAAAAGCGTTCTATTTCGTCTCCACCCCGATCGTGATGAACAAGTTCAATGTTCACCACTTCGACGAATCGCCCACCTGGAAGGAAAATGCGGATCGCGGTGGGAATCCGTCGCAATACGACTGGACGATTGGCTTCCTGAAGCACCTTGCCTATTACGTCGAGTCAGGCCAGATGACCTACAAGGATCTGCGCACAGCCATGATCAGTGAGCCACAGCGTGGCATCCTCCCCTTCCTTGACGACATTCTGCGACGTCTGTTCGTGCAGGCGAAGTTTGCCCTGCGCCGGCCTGGCGAACGCTTTGACGCCGATAGTATCGAGTTGATCAAACGGGTCTGGAGCAACGTGTATCCGCTGCGCATGCCGATGATCAACTTCCTGTGCGATGTGCTCGACAAGCGCAACGAAGATCAGATCAAGCGTCTGAAGTCCTACAAGTTCGCGATCCGGTTCAAGTCGATCGAAGAAGATCAAGGGATTTTTTCTATCCTGTTTCGCAACGCAGCTTACGGCTATTACTACTTCGAGCATAATTCGGGCTTCGTCGCGATGCTAGAGCGTGTTAGGCACTTTCGTTCAAACCTGGTAATCTGGCGGAATGCCAGAACGCAAGCCATACCCCACGGACGTTTCGGACGAGGAATGGAGCTTCGCCGCTCCCTATCTGGTCTTGATGAACGAAGACGCGCCGCAGCG
>NZ_PNEO01000002.1 GCF_002870125.1 Burkholderia sp. WAC0059 | reverse complement strand
TCCCCCGACATCCCCCGACATCCCCCGACATCCCCGACATCCCACCGTCTCTTTCATGAAGCGTGCCCGAGCCTTCTTCGACGAACTCAACGATCGATACCTGAAGCTCCTCAGAACCGAGGGCGCTCTTTACTGGTCGGTCTATACGGGGCAGAGCGGCGGACACGACGCCCTGGCCTCTGCTTCGCTGAACCGCAAGATGTTTGCCGGAGATGCCTCGTCTCTGGCACAGGTTCGCGAGCATCTTTCCAGACTTCGCGCGCTCAACCCATCTTCTGGCCGCGATTCGCTCGTCAGCGGGTTCGAGGGATGGGTCAAGGTTCTCGAGGCCAATGCGGTCGGGACCGATCGCGCTGTGAGCATGCTGTCCGAACTGACGGAGATGGATGCGGACCTTTTCGCCAGACGGCGGTCGTACAGGATGGTTCATATCGATGCCCACGGTCGGCTTGACGAGGCTTCTCCGTCGGCGCTGCGGAACAACCTGGCATCCAACCCGGACGAGTCTGCCCGCAGGAGCTCGCACGACGCGCTTCGCGGACTGGAACGTTGGGTTGTAGATCATGGTTTTATCGACATCGTCGGGAAACGAAACGCGCTGGCACGCGAACTCGGATACAGAAATTTCTTCGAATACCGGCTTAAAACGAATAGCGGCATCACGCCCGGGCAGTTGTTTTCCGTATTCGACGAATTCGAGCGGAATACCCGGGAAGTACACAAGAATTCGTTGAACCGGCTCGTGCGTCGACATGGCGAAAGCGCATTGCTGCCGCACAATCTGGCGTACGGCATGCGGGGCGACGCAGCGCGGCAGGGGGACGTCTACTTCCCCTTCAGCAAGGCGTTGGAGCGCTGGGCCGAATCGTTCCGGCGGATGGGCGTGTCGTTTGGCGGGGCGCGCCTCGAGATCGACTTGCTGGACCGTCAGGGAAAATTCCCGACGGGTTTCTGCATTGCGCCGACGCCCGGTTATCGTGACGATACCCGTGGCCCGATACCGGCAGACGTTCGCTTCACGTCGACGGCCCGGCCGTTTCAGCCGGGCGCGGGCCTGCGAGGACTGACCGTGCTGTTTCACGAGGCGGGACATGCCGCGCACTTTTCGAACGTGACGATGAATTCGCCGTGCTTTTCGCAGGAATTCCCGCCCAGTCCGCCGGCATTACTCGAGGCCCAGGCCAAATTTTTCGACGCCCTTCCGTCCGATCCATGCTGGTTGAAGCGCTACGCAACGGATGAAGACGGTCACTCCATGCCCGACGAGTTGATTCGGGCACGCGTGGAGAGCCGGCAGGCATGGCTCGCGCATGCGGAGCGCAGCGACCTGATACCCACGTATTTCGAATATGCGTTGTACGGCATGGACGACGCCGAACGGACGGCTGATTCGGTGCTCGATCTCGCAAGGTCGGTGACGGAGCGCATTCTCGGCATTCCCGGGCACACCGGTTATGTGCTCGCGATGCCGCATCCGATCTATCACGACATGGCCGTCTATTACCACGGCTACCTGTTGGCGAAGATGGCGGCGGCGCAAATGCGGGCGTACCTGATGGGTTCGCTTGGCTATATCGTCGACAACCCGCAAGTCGGGCGCCTGCTTGCCGGGCACTGCTGGGCGCCTGGCAATAGCGCGACGCTGGATCAAACGCTGGTTTCGTTGACGGGCGAGCCGCTCAATCCGTCTTGTCTTGCGGCCGAATGCAATCGCTCATCCGGCGATGTGTGGAAGCAGGCGCTGGATGCGCTCGATCGAAGCGGACAAGTATCGGTATCGCCGGAGTCGGGCGATCTGCATGCGTCGATTTCTATCGTTCACGGCAACGAGCGGATCGCCGGCAATGACGAATCGCTATCGGCCATGTATGCGGCGTTTGAGCGTTGGATCGATCGTCTGTCTGCAGCCCGTTAGCGGGATGAAACGGTTGGCTGCGTAGATTCGGTCGCTTTGTTTTTCAGGTTCGGTCGTGAGTTCAACCTGACGCATGAAACGGGCCCATACCGACTTTATCAATCATCTGGCATGCCGCCAGAAATACGCGACGATTACCTGTCAACGCGACTAAGCATCGCGATCGACATTGCAGCGATAGGGAAGGAAAGTCTAGCGGACCGGACCACCGACTTCGACCGCTTGCCTTTCAGCATTTCCTCTTCTCTTTGTTTTACGGCGGTTCTACTCTGAAGGCCGCGGAAAACGGCCGCCTACCTGCCATACAGGTCATTCGCGAGCTATTAGGTCCCTACATTCTCGGGCATCGGTTCCGGACCGGGCGGGGGCTTACGACACGGCAGTCGACACGAGCACAGATCGAACTTCACAAAACGATCGAAGCAGAAAGCCCGTCAAGGAAGCGTCTGAATTCGCAAAGACGCTGTAAGGAACAATGACGGGCGTCATGCCGGCACGCCGCACAAATCCCGTATTCAAAATGCATAGGTATTACCATCCTCGAATCGAGGAGGACACCTGATGTTTGATTACCTCCAGTCCCCGCACCAGCCGTATACATCGAATTCAGATGCGCCATCGCTGTATGGAAAGCAGCCCAGTCGTTGTGCATGCACAATCAAAAACGGGCCCCGTGCGCGTTGTCGAACCTCCGGCGTTCCCATGCTCCTTGCTTGCGATACGCCCGTTAAAAAAAGACCCCTCAATGCGAAGCTGGAGACGTCATGAGTCATTTTCTTGATCGCCTGCGTTATTTCACCGCCGATCGACCACAGTTCGCAGGCGGCCACGGCGCCGTCACGGACGAAGACCGGAAATGGGAGAACGCGTATCGCACGCGCTGGGCGCACGACAAGATCGTGCGCTCGACACACGGCGTCAATTGCACGGGTTCGTGCTCGTGGAAAATCTACGTGAAGGGCGGCATCGTCGCGTGGGAAACGCAGCAGACCGACTACCCCCGCACCCGCGCCGACATGCCCAATCACGAGCCGCGCGGCTGCGCGCGCGGCGCATCGTACTCGTGGTATCTCTATAGCGCGAACCGCCTCAAATATCCGCTGATACGCAGCGCGCTGGTCAAGCTCTGGCGCGAGAAGCGCTGTACGCTCGCGCCGGTGGACGCGTGGGCAGCGATTGTCGACGACGAAGCGGCGCTCAAGAGCTATCAGACCCGTCGCGGGCTGGGCGGCTTCGTGCGCGCCGACTGGAACGAAGTGACCGAAATCGTCGCGGCGGCGAACGTGCATACGGTCAAGCGTCACGGCCCGGATCGCGTGTCCGGTTTCTCGCCCATTCCGGCCATGTCGATGGTGTCGTATGCCGCCGGCTCGCGCTACCTTTCGCTCATCGGCGGCGTGTGCCTTTCGTTCTACGACTGGTATTGCGATCTGCCGCCGGCCTCGCCGCAAACGTGGGGCGAGCAGACCGACGTGCCCGAATCGGCGGACTGGTACAACTCCACGTTCATCATGATGTGGGGATCGAATGTGCCGCAGACGCGCACGCCCGACGCTCACTTCCTGGCGGAGGCCCGCTACCGCGGCGCGAAAGTCGTCTCGATCTTTCCCGACTACGCCGAAGGCGCGAAGTTCGGCGACATCTGGCTGCATCCGAGGCAGGGCACCGACGCGGCGCTCGCGCTCGCGATGGGGCACGTGATCCTCAAGGAATATCACCTCGCGGGCAAGAGCGCCTATTTCGCCGATTATTGCCGGCGCTTCACCGACATGTCCTGTCTCGTCATGCTGGTCGAGCGGGACGGCCAGTACGTGCCCGAACGCTCCCTGCGCACTTCCGACTTTGCCGACGCGCTCGGTCAGACCAGCAACGCCGACTGGAAGACCGTGGTGATCGACGCCGCGACGGGTACGTTCGCGGTGCCGGTCGGCTCGGCCGGTTTCCGCTGGGGCCAGCAGGAGGGCGGCGACCTCGGCAAATGGAATCTGCGGGAGGAAAACGCGCGGGGCGAGCCGCTCACGCCGGAACTGTCGCTCGTCACGGCGCACGATACGGTGGTCGACGTGGCGTTTCCGTACTTCGGCAACGTCGAGCATCCTCACTTCACGCATACCGGCCACCCGTCGGTGCTGAGCCGGCGCATCGGCGTGCGTCGCGTGGCCACGCGCGAAGGCGAGCGGCTCGTGGCGACCGTCTACGACCTGTTCGTCGCGAACTACGGGCTCGATCAGGGGCTCGGCGGCAAGGACGTCGCGCAAAGCTATGACGACGACGTGCCGTACACGCCGGCGTGGCAGGAAGCGATTACGGGCGTCAAGCGCGAGGACGTGATCAACATCGCCCGGCAGTTCGCCGAAAACGCGGACAAGACCCAGGGCAAGTCGATGGTGATCATCGGCGCGGGCATCAACCACTGGTTCCACATGGACATGGCGTACCGCGCCATCATCAACATGCTGGTGATGTGCGGCTGCGTGGGGCAGTCGGGAGGCGGCTGGTCGCATTACGTGGGGCAGGAAAAATTGCGGCCGCAGACGGGCTGGACCGCGCTCGCGTTCGCGCTCGACTGGAGCCGTCCGCCGCGCCAGATGAATGCGACCTCGTTCTTTTACGCGCACACGGACCAGTGGCGCTACGACCCGATGAATCCCACGGACCTGCTCTCGCCGCTCGCGGACAAGTCGGCGTACCACGGCGCGCCGATCGACTACAACGTGCGCGCGGAACGCATGGGCTGGCTGCCGTCGGCGCCGGAGCTCACGACGAATCCGCTCGATCTGGGCCGCGCGATCGGCGATCCGGGCAAGGCGGGAGAAGCCGTTGCCCGCGGGCTCAAGGACGGCAGCCTCAGGCTCGCCTGCGAGGACCCCGACGGCCCGGCCGCGTTCCCGCGCAACATGTTCGTGTGGCGTTCGAACCTGCTCGGCTCGTCGGGCAAGGGCCACGAATATTTCCTCAAGCATCTGCTCGGCACGACCAACGGGGTGCAGGGCGAGGAGACGGCGGGGCAGGGCACGCCGCGTCCCGAGGAAATCGTCTGGCACGACGAGGCGCCGCGCGGCAAGCTCGATCTGCTCGTCACGCTGGATTTCCGCATGTCGACCACCTGCATGTACTCGGACATCGTGCTGCCCACGGCCACGTGGTACGAAAAGGACGACATGAACACGTCCGACATGCATCCGTTCATCCATCCGCTGTCGGCGGCCGTCGATCCCGCGTGGCAGGCCCGCAGCGACTGGGAGATATTCAAGGGCATCGCCAGGCGTTTCTCCGAGCTGAGCGTCGGGCATCTGGGCAAGGAACGCGACGTCGTGCTCTCGCCCATCGCGCACGACGCGCCGGGCGAACTCGCGCAGCCCTTCGGCGTGGCCGACTGGAAGCGCGGTGAATGCGAGCCGGTGCCGGGCAGGACCATGCCGGCGGTGACCGTGGTCGAACGCAATTATCCCGAGACGTATCGCCGCTTCACTTCGCTCGGTCCGCTGCTGGACAAGCTCGGCAACGGCGGCAAGGGCATCGGCTGGAACACGCGGGACGAAGTGGACGAACTCGGCGACCTCAATTACCGCCACGCGAACGAGCCGGCGCTCGGCGACGCGGCTGGGCGCCCTCGCATCGAGACCGCGATCGATGCCGCCGAAACGATCCTCTCGCTCGCGCCCGAGACCAACGGCGAAGTCGCCGTGAAGGCGTGGGAAGCGCTCGGCAGGATCACGGGCCTCGAGCACGCGCATCTGGCCGAGGCGCGCGCCGACGAGAAGATCCGCTTTCGCGACATCCAGGCCCAGCCGCGCAAGATCATTTCGTCTCCCACGTGGAGCGGCATCGAGTCCGAGCACGTCTCGTACAACGCGGGCTATACGAACGTGCACGAGCTGATCCCGTGGCGCACGCTGAGCGGCCGGCAGCAGCTCTACCAGGATCACGAATGGATGCGTGCATTCGGCGAGGCGCTGTGCGTCTACAAGCCGCCCATCGATACGGGAAGCTACGCGCGCATGATGGGTTCGCGCTCGAACGGCAACCCGGAGATCGTGCTGAATTTCATCACCCCGCATCAGAAGTGGGGGATTCACAGCACCTATACCGACAATCTGCTCATGCTCACGCTTTCGCGCGGCGGGCCGATCGTCTGGATTTCGGAGCTGGATGCGCAGGCGATCGGCGTGGCCGACAACGACTGGATCGAGTGCTACAACCTGAACGGCGCGCTGTGCGCGCGCGCCGTGGTGAGCCAGCGCATTCCGCGCGGCATGGTGATGATGTACCACGCGCAGGAAAAGATCGTGAACACGCCCGGCTCCGAGATCACCGGCACGCGCGGCGGCATTCACAATTCGGTCACGCGCGTTTCGCTCAAACCCACGCACATGATCGGCGGGTATGTGCAACTGGCCTACGGCTTCAACTATTACGGCACGGTCGGATCGAATCGCGACGAGTTTCTCATCGTGCGCAAGATGAAGAAGGTCGACTGGCTCGATGCGGAAGAGACGCCGGCGGAGGCGCTGCCGTCCGCTATCCGCGAAGGAGAAACGTCATGAAGGTACGCGCGCAGATTGGCATGGTGTTGAATCTCGACAAGTGCATCGGCTGCCATACGTGCTCGGTCACTTGCAAGAACGTCTGGACGAGCCGAGAAGGCATGGAATACGCGTGGTTCAACAACGTCGAGACGAAGCCCGGCATCGGCTACCCGAAGGAGTGGGAGAACCAGGCGCGCTGGCGCGGCGGCTGGGTGCGCAAACCCGACGGCAAGATCGAGCCGCGTCTGGGCAACAAGTGGCGACTGCTCGCGCAGATCTTCGCGAATCCGCGTCTGCCCGAGATCGACGATTACTACGAGCCTTTCACCTTCGACTACGCGCATCTGCAGGATGCGGGCAACACGCGCGCCGCGCCGGTCGCGCGGCCGCGTTCGCTCGTGAGCGGCGAGCGCATGGAAAAGATCGAGTGGGGGCCGAACTGGGAGGAGATTCTCGGCGGCGAGTTCGAGAAGCGCGCGAAGGATTACAACTTCGAGAGCGTGCAGAAGGAGATTTACGGTCAGTTCGAAAATACGTTCATGATGTATTTGCCGCGCCTGTGCGAGCACTGTCTGAATCCCGCCTGCGTGGCCGCCTGTCCGTCCGGGTCGATCTACAAGCGCGAGGAAGACGGCATCGTGCTCATCGATCAGGACAAGTGCCGCGGCTGGCGCATGTGCGTGTCGGGCTGCCCGTACAAGAAGATCTACTACAACTGGCATAGCGGCAAGGCGGAGAAATGCATCTTCTGCTATCCGCGCATCGAGTCCGGACAACCCACCGTGTGCTCGGAAACCTGCGTGGGCCGCATCCGCTATCTGGGCGTGCTGCTCTACGACGCCGATCGCATCCGGGAAGCCGCCGGCGTGGCCGACGAGCAGGACCTGTATCAGGCGCAGCTCGACGTGTTTCTCGATCCGTTCGACCCCGAGGTGATCGCGCAGGCCCGGCGCGACGGCGTGCCCGCTTCGTGGATCGACGGCGCGCAACGCTCGCCGGTCTACAAGATGGCGCTCGACTGGCGCATCGCGTTTCCGCTGCATCCCGAGTACCGCACGCTGCCGATGGTCTGGTACGTGCCGCCGCTTTCGCCCATCAACGCCGCCGCGAACAGCGGCGAGCTCGGCATGAACGGCTGGCTGCCCGACGTGCAGTCGCTGCGCATTCCGCTGCGCTATCTGGCGAATCTGCTCACGGCCGGCGACGAGCGGCCCGTGCAGGCGGCGCTCGAACGGCTGCTCGCGATGCGCGCATTCATGCGCGCGCGCCACGTGGATCGCGTGGACGCCATATCGGTGCTCGATCAGGTGGGGCTTTCGCTGCATCAGGTCGAGGAGATGTACCGCTATCTCGCGATCGCGAACTACGAAGATCGCTTCGTGGTTCCGACGACGCATCGCGAGTATGCCGAGAACGCGTTCGATTTGCGTTCGTCGTGCGGTTTCTCGTTCGGTAACGGCTGTTCCGACGGCCGCAGCGAGGCGAGTCTGTTCGCGCCGAAGAGCGGCCGTCGCCGGATTCCGATTCAGGAGGTCTGAGATGCTCGTGTCCTTTCCCGATAGCCGGACGTTCCGGCTGCTTGCCGCGTGCCTCGAATATCCGGACGAGGCAATGACCGCCTCGCTCGACGAGGCGCGTACCCATCTGCAAGGCGACAGCGCGATACCGCGCGGGACGCGCGAGCGTCTGCTGCGCTTTCTCGATTATCTCGGTTCGCGCGATCTGCTTGCGTTGCAGGAGAACTACGTGGCGCTTTTCGATCGCGGCCGCGCGACGTCGCTGCATCTGTTCGAGCACGTGCACGGCGAATCGCGCGACCGAGGTCAGGCGATGATCGACCTGAAGCAGATGTATGAGCAGCATGGGATGCTGCTCGGCCCGGGGCAGTTGCCCGATTATCTGCCGGTGTTTCTCGAATATCTGTCGATACTCGAGGCGAACGAAGCACGCTCGCTGCTCGGCGAAACCGAAGCGATCCTGCAGTCGATCACGACGGCGCTGAGCCGCCGCAAGAGTCACTACGCCTACGTGACCGGTGCCGTACTCGCGCTCGCGGGCAATACCGATCCCGCCCTGCCGGAGGACGCGCACGACGACGATGCGAACGCACCGCACGACAGCGAGGGGCTGAACGCGCTCGACGCCGACTACAGCGAAGAGCCCGTGCGCTTCGTGGGGGCATCGCAGCCTGCCGTGGCGCCGGTGCAGTTTCATGCCGCGCCGCCGGGCCGGGCGTCGGCGTAGTCGCGATAAAACTCACGCGCGGCGCGAAATACAGTGCAAATCAGCAAGGAGCAGTCATGGGTCACTATTTCCATCAATTCCTGTTCGGTATCTATCCGTACATTTGTCTCTCGGTGCTGCTGCTCGGATCGCTTGCCCGTTTCGATCGCGAGCAGTACACGTGGAAGAGCGACTCGTCGCAACTGCTGCGGCGCGGTACGCTGCGCATCGGCAGCAACCTCTTTCATTGGGGCATTCTGGTTGTGGTGGCCGGGCATTTCGGGGGATTTCTTGCGCCGCATTGGCTGGTCGCCCCGTTCATCTCCGCCTCCGCGCACCAGTTGATCGCGATGGTCGCGGGCGGCCTCGCGGGCTTGTTCGCGATCGTCGGCCTTTCGATGCTGATCGTGCGGCGCCTGGGCGACACGCGCATTCGCCGCAACAGCAAGGGCTCGGACATTGTCATCGTGCTGATGCTCTGGGTGCAACTGGCGCTAGGGCTCGGCACCGTGGTGCTCTCGGCGCACCACACGGACGGCGCGATGTTCGAGCAGCTCACCGACTACGTGAAGGGCGTGGTGACCTTCCAGGGCAACCTCGCGAGCCTGCTCGACGGCGTGCCGGTCGTCTATCAGACGCATATCGCGCTGGGTTTCACGATTTTCCTCGTCTCGCCGTTCACGCGCATGGTGCACATCTGGAGCGGCATCGCCTCTGTTGCCTATCTTCTGCGCCCGTATCAACTCGTGCGCAAGCGCTGATCGTTCCGGGAGCCGCGCGATGAACGTCGAGCAGCCAGCCATGGCGGGCGACTTGCCTGCCCGCGTGAACCATGTGGAAATCGATCGTGAAGCCATTGCCTCGGAGAGCCGCCATCATGCGGACGAGGCCGATCCGCTGCTTGCCGCGCGTCGCGCGCTGGTCGTGCGCGAGCTGTTTCGCCAGCGTGCCGCCGAACTGGCGCTGATCGATGCCGATGCGCCGCTCGAGGACGATGCGCTCGAGGCGCTGCTCGAACGCGAATTGCGCGTGCCCGAGCCCACGACCGGCGATTGCCGGCGCTTTTACGAGCGGCGTCCCGAGCGCTTCGTGCGCGGCGAAATCGTCTACGCAAGCCATATTCTCTTTGCCGTAACGGAGCGGATGCCGCTCGCGCAACTGCGCGGCAAGGCCGAGGCGACGCTCGGCGCGCTGCTGGGCGAACCGCACACTTTCGAGGCGCGCGCGGGCGAACTGTCGAATTGCCCGTCGGCGCGCGTGGGCGGCAGCCTCGGTCAGTTGATGCGCGGCGATACCGTGCCCGAGTTCGAGCGCGCGCTGTTCGGTAGCGACGAGCTGGGCGTGCTGCCTCGACTGGTCAGCACCCGCTTCGGCTTTCATCTCGTGCGCATCGAGCGCCGCGAGGCGGGATACCCGGTTGCGTTTGAGGTTGCCGAACGCGACATTGCCCGCTTTCTTGCGGAGCGCGTGCGTCATGAGGCCATCCGGCAATACGTTGCGATCCTCGCATCGGAGGCTTCGCTGGAGAATGCCGCAATCGACGCCGCCACGAGCCCATTGCTTCAATAGCCGCCGTGCCGGCAAGGGGGAGACCGCATGAGTCGGCCTGACAAAGCGCTTCGGACGGTTGCTTCCGCGTCCGTCGTTTCGGACGCGAGAGCGTGGTCCGTGCTGCTCGCGAGCACGCTCGCGTTTCTGGTCTGCTTCGTCGTGTGGATGATGTTCGGCGTGCTGGGCGTGCCGCTGCGCGACGAACTCAAGCTCAACAGCACGGAGTTCGGCCTGCTCACGTCGACGCCCGTGTTGACGGGCGCCGTGATGCGTCTGCCGCTGGGCGCGTGGACCGACCGCTACGGCGGACGCAACGTCATGACGGTCCTGCTCGTGGCCTGCGCCGCGCCCGTCTATGTCGTCAGCTACGCGGACCGGTTATGGCAGTTCCTCGCGATCGGCCTCTTTCTCGGCTGCGTGGGCGCCTCCTTCGCGGTGGGCACGCCCTATGTCGCCCGCTTCTTTCCGCCCGCCCGACGCGGGTTCGCCATGGGCTTTTTCGGCGCGGGCACGGCGGGCGCCGCCGTCAACCTGTTCGTCACGCCGGTGTTGCAGTCGCTTTATGGCTGGCGTTTCGTGCCGCGCCTCTACGCGGCGGCGTTGCTCGTCACCGCGGTGATCTTCTGGTTCGCTTCCGCGCGCGATCCGGGTGCGGGCAAGAGGGGCGGATCGTGGCTCGACGCGTTCAGGGTACTGGGCGACGCACGCGTCTGGCGGCTGTGCCAGTATTACTCGATCACGTTCGGCGGCTTCACGGCGCTTTCGCTATGGATGCCGCAGTATCTGAAGGCCGAATACGGCATGTCGCTCGTGACGGCCTCGGCATTCGCCGCGGGTTTCTCGCTGCCGGGTTCGGTGTTGCGCGCCGTGGGGGGCATACTCGCAGACAGGTTCGGCGCGCAGGCCGTCACGTGGTGGGGCTTGTGGGTCGCGTGGATTGGCCTGTTCATTCTTTCGTATCCGGCCACCGATTTCGTGATCCACACGTTGGACGGTACGACCACGCTGCATATCGACATGCCGCTCGCGGGTTTCGTCATCCTCACGTTCGTGCTCGGCGCGGTGTTCGCGTTCGGCATGGCCTCGACTTTCAAGTACGTCGCCGACGATTTTCCGGAGAACATGGGTGTCGTGACCGGCGTTGTCGGTCTCGCAGGCGGGATGGGCGGATTTTTGCTGCCGATCCTGTTCGGCGTGCTTCTCGACACCCTCAAGATCCGTTCGAGCTGTTTCATGTTGCTCTATGGTGTTGTGTGGGTTTCGCTTATCCTGATCTATGTTTCCGAAGTGAAGCGCGCGCCGATTCTCGGCGACAGGTCACGCTGAAGCGTTTTGATCGAGGGAGTTCCAAAGTGAAAAGACATGTTTCCTTTCTATTCGCCGTGCTTCTCGTCGGTAGCGCACCCGTGTTCGCGGCGACGTCCGGCGCGAGTGCGCCCGAGCCTTCGTTACAGGAGGCGCAGTCGGCGGCGGCGAAGCTCGGGCAGCTTTACGACAGCAACTATGCGACCAAAAATGCCGATGCGATGGCGCGGCTCTATGCCGAGGACGGCGTGCTGGTGTCGCCGGCCGGGAACGTCATCAAGGGACGCACGGCACTGAGGCAATACTATGAAAAGCGCTTCAGCTCGGGCGCGAAGGCGCATCACATTCAGGTGATCGAGGCCGGCGTGCAGGGCAACGGCGGATTCAGCATCGCGAATTTCTCCGTCGAAGTTCCGAAAGGCGACGGGACGTTCAGGCAGGAGAGCGGACACATCATCGCCGTGTACGTGAGGGACAGCGATGGCTGGCATTTCCGGGCGCTGGAGCCGAGCGTAGCCGCGAGAGAATAGGGTGCGAACATTCCGCTTCTGTTCGGACCGATGGTCGGACAGACGGCCGGACCGCCCGGCAGCCCCGTCACCTGTTCCCTTGCGTATTGGCCGCCAGGGCGAGCAACGCATCGGCAAACGCGCCGGGCGCTTCCTGAGGCAGGTTGTGCCCGGCGTGCTTCACGAGGCGATATTCATACGGGCCGGTGAAGCGGGACGCATGATGCGCCGTGCCGCCGACGGCCAGGACGCCGTCGTCTTCGCCGTCCAGCGAGATCGTCGGCACCTCGATCGCCGGCAGCTTCGCAAGCTGCCGCTCGATGGCTTCATAGCGCGCATCGCCGGGCACGAGCCCGTACCGATGCCGGTAAGAATGAATCACCACGTCGACGAAGTCCGGATTGTGGAGCGCGGCGGCCGTATCGGCGAAACGCGCGTCGTCGAAGTGCCAGGTGGGCGACCAGAGTCGCCATAGCAGCCGGCAAAGCGCTTCCCGGTTTTCGGACAGTCCCGCGCGCCCGCGTTCGCCGTGAAAGTAATACTGATACCAGTAGCGATATTCGTTTTCCGGCGCGGCCGGCCGACCCGACGCGGCGATGTCCTGGATGTTGTAGCCGTTGACCGTCGCCAGCGCCCTGACCCGTCCGGGGTGCAGCGCGGCGACGATGCATGCCGCGCGTCCGCCCCAGTCATAGCCGCCCAGCATCGCGCGTTCGATGTGCAGCGCGTCGAGCAGCGCGAGCAGGTCGGCGCCGAGCGCCGCCTGCTGGCCCGAGCGCAACGTCCCGGCGGACAGGAACTGCGTTTCTCCGTAGCCGCGAAGGTAGGGCACGATCACGCGCGCGCCGGCCGCCGCCAGCCGGGGCGAGACTTCGTCGTATGCGTGTATGTCGTAGGGAAAGCCGTGCAGCAGCACGACCGGCCATCCCTGCGGATGGCCGGTTTCCACCAAGGCCACGTTCAGCAGGTCGGTACGAATGTGCTTGATCGTCATCGCTCCTCCTTCCTTGACGGATTGTGCTCCGGCGGTTCCGTTAACTGCGCGGGCCGATGCAATGTCCCCACGGGTCCTCCAATCGGCGAAAATCCGCCCGATACCCGTCCAGTGCAGCCGGCACATCGGGCACGTAAATGAGCACCGCAGATATGAGGGCGTTCATCGAGGCATTCCGTCGAGCCGTTAGTGGGATGATACAAGTCGCACGGGCAAGCGGCACGAACCGTCGACCGACAGACTTGGAGCGATAGAAACGCTTGCGCCCGCCCGGGAAGCGGCGCGATGAATACTGCGGTCGTCATCGCGCCTGTCGGCCTGGCTGGAACGCGAGGATGTCGTGTCAGCCGGCCGTTCCTCTGAGTCGCCTGACAAACCTGGCCGGGCGGCCGACTTCGGGACACGAGAGTCTACGCGTCGATTCGTTGAGGCGAGGGCGCCGGCCGGGGATCGCTGCGCAGCAGTCCGTACAGGGCGCTGTCCGACACTTCGTCGCCGATTATCCAGCGCTCGCGCAGCAGGCCTTCGCGGCTGAACCCCAGCCGTTCGAGGAGCCGGGCTGACGCGAGGTTGCGCGGGTCGATGTCCGCCTCGATTCGATTCAGAATCACGGTATCGAATGCGTGCGCAATGAGCGCGGACGCCGCTTCGGCCATGTAGCCGTTTCCCCAGTGCCGGCGTTTCAGGCAGAAACCGAGTTCGGCGCGCCGGCATTGCGCATCCGCATGGAATAAAGCGCAATCGCCGAGTGCTTCGCCCGTGGCCTGTAATTCCACGGTGCAAACCAGGTCTTTGCCTTCGGCGCACGTCTTCAGCAGACGGGCCAGGCGATCCGTTGCCTGACCGATGCCGGTCATGGCCGGGAACGAGAAGTAACGCATGGCCTCGGCATCGGACCAGATTTCGAAAAAGGCGTGAACGTCGTCGTGGCGAAGCGGGCGAAGTTTCAGGCGCGCAGTGGTGAGGATGACGGGTTCAAAAAGGCGCATGTCGGGCGGAATGCGGGAATAAGCCCGATTAAACCACGAAGTATTTTCGCTAACCGGAAAGATTTTGAATTCCGGAATTTTTATGGAAAACGGAAATCGGTTATCGTTCGCCCAATGACGACCGACTTGCACAATCCGTTGCCGATACAGATATGAGCCTGATCCAACTCAATCGCGTAGTTCGCGGCGACGCCGCCGACCTGATCTCCGCCAACCGCGAAAATCGGCATTACCACCTGCCGTGGGTCGTCGCTTTCACGGATCGGGCGGGTTTCGACGCCTGGTTCGCGCGCTGCCTGACCGGACCGAACGTCGGCTTCGTGGCCCGGGAGCGGATTTCCGGGCAGATCGTCGGCGTCGTCAATATCAACGAAATCGTTGCGGGCGCTTTCCAGAGCGCTTATCTCGGGTATTACGGAATGTCGAAATTCAGCCGGAAAGGGCTGATGACCGAAGCGTTGCGTTTCGCGGTCGACCATGCGTTCGACGACCTCGGATTGCATCGGCTGGA
Organism: Burkholderia sp. WAC0059; assembly: GCF_002870125.1. GTDB lineage: Bacteria > Pseudomonadota > Gammaproteobacteria > Burkholderiales > Burkholderiaceae > Paraburkholderia. The sequence continues at coordinate 390,159 of NZ_PNEO01000002.1, read as the reverse complement.
AGCCAGCATCCAGCCGGAAAATCGCGCGTCGATAGCGTTGGTGCGCCGGCTTGGGTTTCGGAAAGAAGGCTTTTCGCCGCGCTATCTGCGCATCGACGGAGAATGGCGGGATCACGAGCGATGGGCATTGCTCGCCGACAGGCCCGAATCACGGTGAGAGGCGATTGCCGGGCGCCTCAACGTGCCCGCGCGCGCACGAGGCGCAATCCCCAACCGGTATGGACGCGTCCCTGATCGTCCGTCAAATCAGATAATGCGGGAATCGATTCGTCCGGCAAACGGGCGACGGGCACCAGTGTCTCCGATGCGGCCGGGCTGGCCGAAGCAGCATGAACGCCATCGGCTTTCGGCACCAACCACGCGCCGCCCCCGCGCAAAACCGTGCAAATCCGAAAGCCGCCCGCACGCGGAATCTTCAGACTTGGCCGTGCGTTCCGGGCAGTCCCGTCCGGCGCGACCTCCAAGGAGACGAAAGATGGCCAAAGTTCTATGCGTGCTCTATCCGGACCCGGTCACCGGCTATCCGCCGCGCTACGCGCGCGACGACATTCCGCTCATCACGCGCTACCCGAACGGGCAGACGGTGCCCTCGCCCGAGGGCACGCTGGGCTTCAAGCCGGGCGATCTCGTCGGCTGCGTGTCCGGCGAACTCGGCCTGCGCCAGTACCTGACGAGCCTCGGCCACGAGCTCGTCGTGACGAGCGACAAGGAAGGGGCCGACTCGACGTTCGAGCGGCATTTGCCGGACGCCGACGTCGTCATTTCGCAGCCGTTCTGGCCGGCGTATCTGAGCCCCGAGCGGATCGCGAAGGCGAAGAAGCTGAAGCTTGCCCTGACGGCCGGCATCGGTTCCGATCACGTCGATCTGAAAGCCGCCGCGCAGCACGGCGTCACGGTGGCCGAAGTCACGTTCTCGAACAGCATCAGCGTGGCCGAGCACGTCGTGATGATGGTGCTCTCGCTCGTGCGCAACTACCTGCCGTCGCATCAGTACGCGGCCAACGGCGGCTGGAACATCGCGGATTGCGTGAGCCGCAGCTACGACCTCGAAGGCATGCATTTCGGCACGATCGCCGCCGGGCGCATCGGTCTCGCGGTGCTGCGCCGGCTCAAGCCGTTCGACGTGCATCTGCACTATTACGATCCGCACCGTTTGTCGGCCGACATCGAGAAGGAACTGAACCTCACGTATCACGACACGCCGCAGTCGCTCGTGAAGGTCTGCGACGTCGTCAACCTGCAAACCCCGCTCTATCCCTCGACCGAGCACATGTTCGACGACCGGATGTTCGCGCTGATGAAGCGCGGCACTTATCTGATCAACACCGCGCGCGGCAAGCTTTGCGATCGCGATGCGGTCGTGCGCGCGCTCGAATCGGGGAAGCTCGCCGGCTATGCGGGCGACGTCTGGTATCCGCAGCCTGCGCCCGTCGATCATCCGTGGCGCCGGATGCCGCATGAAGGGATGACGCCGCACATCTCGGGCACTTCGCTCTCGGGGCAGGCGCGCTATGCAGCCGGCACGCTCGAGATTCTGCAATGCTTCTTCGGCGGCAAGCCGATCCGGCCGGAATACCTGATCGTCGACGGCGGCAATCTCGCCGGCACGGGCGCCGGTTCGTACAAGCTCGACTGAACTGCGCGGGCGACGTCTCAGGCGACGGGCCGCGTATTGCGCCCGTCGCCGGTTTCATCGCATCGGGGAACCCTGTGCCGACGTTCCGTGCGCCAGCGTCCCGGCGGCATGCCGATGAGCGAGCAGAATACGGTCGTGAAATGCGCCTGCCCCTGGAATCCGACTGCCTGCGCAACCTCGGCGATCGTCATGCCCTGCGATATGAGCGATTTCGCGCGTTCGATGCGCCGTTCCATCAGGAACGCGTGGGGCGTTCGGCCCGTCGCCAGCCGGAACTGCGCCGCGAAATGCATGCGGCTCAATCCGGCGTGCAACGCGATGTCGTGCAGCGTCAGGGGTTCGGCGAGATTCGCGTCGATGTAGTCGACGACCCGCCGCAGCCGCGGTCGGGACAATCCGCGCGTCTGCGTTGCGCGCGCGGATTCGCGGACGTAGCGCGACAGTACGTGATGCAGGATTTCGCGTACGGCGTCGTTGCCGTCGGGCCGCGAGCCTGGCCGAAGACCGCCGCGCTCGCGCGCGGACGCGCAGCGCTGCGCGAACGGCACGAGTAGCGGATCGACGCGAAACGCGGGGTCGTCAAGGCGCGGCGCCGCGCCATGCTCGGCCTCGACGAGAACGGCGGGAAAAAACAGATGCAGCGCTTCGTTCTCGCCGCGAAAGGCGCAGACGACCCGTTCGCCGGGCGCGGTCAACTGCAGTCCGCCCGGGCCGCCGGTGCCGCGGGCGAGGAGGCGTCCGTTCTTGTAGCAGTCGACGCTCGCGCGGCCCAGCAGAATGCTGACGGTATAGTGCCCGTCGAAGACGGGCGCCGTCAGCTCGCGCCGCCCGATCCGCCCGTCGGCCCAGTGCCCGATCGCGACGTGATCGAGTGCCCGGTGGGACGAACGGTACGGCAACTGTCGCCAGGCCGGCTCGTCCGCCAGCACGCTTGGCAATCCGGCAGCGGTGTGGCAGGCATTCGCGTGCATGGGCGTCTCCTTCCTGTTTCCGGGCGATCCCGATTCGGGAACGGGTGTCCACGCAGAATACGGACCCGCCCGGGCGGGCACGAAAACAGTTTTCGTGTGCCGTCCGGAGCACAGTTCGAACGGTCGGCCAAGGGCGGCCTGTGCTGCTTGAAACTGGCTTGAACCCCGCCTGAAACGCGCAGCGCGTCAGGCGAGCAGATCCTCGTAGAACGCGCCGAAAGGCCGGGTCGGATGAGCGAGCTGGATTTCCAGAATCCAGAGCCCGATGTCGGGACAGGCATCGAAATCGCCGAGATCGCCGGCCTGGTATATCGCGTGCGGAAAATCCGACACGCGATGCCCCTTGACGTCGAGATTGAGCCGCCAGCCGAGTTCCGCCGCGCGCTGCTCCGCAAACGCGTACAGTTCGACGCCCGCCACGCCGCCCGTCTGCCAGCGGCGCTTCACTTCCTCGAACAGCGTTCGCGCGGCTTCGGCGCAGGCTTTCATCCCGGCGTCGTCGCCCACCACGAACGTCGCGCCGGCGTCGCCTTCGTGTCCGTGCCAGACCACGCCGAGATCGATGAAGAAGATGTCGTTCTCGCGCAGGCGCGGATCGCCGTCCGAGCGCTGCCTGAACGTCTTCAGCGTGTTCGGTCCGAAGCGGACGATGGCCGGATGCCATATCCGGTCCATGCCGAGCTCCTGCAGCATGACCCGGCAATGGGCGACCGCCTCGGATTCGCACATGCCCGGCTCGATCCGTCTTGCCGCCCAGTCGATGACTTCCCAGGTCCTGTCGCGGGCGTACAGCATCTGCTCCAGCACGTATCGGCTGCCCACCGCCTGCCTTGTGTCTATGTCCACGAACCGCTCCACAACCGTTATATCCGTAAAAATATAACGATGTCCGGCGCGTGTCCATAGCGGTGCCGGGACGGCCGGGGGTCGGCTGGCCTGTGCCACGTTGGACGGATGCCGCCGTATGATGCCGTACGCCTCCGCCAACGCGCGGCCGCCGGCACGGGCTGCCCGCCGCCCGGTCGCGGGGCGGGGGCGTCTTTTACGGAAATTGGGGGGATCGGTGTCGTTCGAGAAAATCAGTCGTCGTTTTCGTTTTCATGCCGCTGCGGCGTCGATATGCCTGCTCGGGCATTGCGTGGTCGTCGCCGCGCAGGCGGCGCCGGCCGTCGCGGACAGCCAGGCCGTCGCCGCGCCGGCCGACGCCCGGGAAATCGTCGTCCGCGATTTGCCGCTGGCGGACGGGGCGCGCCAGCGGGTGCTGTTCTATGGCCCGAGGACCGCGCTGCGCGGCATCATCGTGATGTTTCCGGGCGGCGCGGGCGACATCGGCATCGGGCGCGACGGCGACATCCGGCACGGCGAAAACTTCGTCGTGCGCACGCGCGAGCTATGGGCCCGGCGCGGCTATGGCGTCGTGATCGTCGACGCCATCGGCCATCGGTCGATGCGCGGGCAGCGCAGCACCGCCGCGTACGCGGCCGTCATCGGGCAGATTCTGGCTTTCGCCCATTCGCTATCGGATGTCCCGGTCTGGGCGATGGGCACGAGCCAGGGATCGATTGCCGCCATGAGCGCGGCTTCCCACGCCGGGCCGGATCAGTTGGCCGGCGTCGTCCTGACCGAATCGGTTTCGATCCTGGGCCACTCTCACGAGACCGTGTTCGACGCGCAGCCGGCCGACGTCCGCGTACCCGCGCTCGTCGTGGCGAACCGCGACGACGCCTGTCGCGTCGCGCCGCCTTCGATGGCGGCCGACATCGCGCGCTCGATGAGCCATGCGTCGACGACGGTGCTGCTGGAGCAGGGCGGTACGGCCGAGTCCGCGAACGCCTGCGGTTCGTTATCGCCGCACGGCTATTTCGGCATCGAGGAAAAAGTCGTCGACGATATCGACGGCTGGATGCGCCGCGTAGGCGGGTCCCGTCCTTGAGCGACCGGACGGCGCGATGCGCGCGCGCTTTTCCGGCCCCGGGGTCGCAACGCTGCTTTCGACGCCTCAGTCGGCCGCGACGCTCTCGAGCACGAAGTCCTTGATGTCGCGCCGGACTTCGTCGGACAACTGCACGATTTCGAGCCCGTACTTGAACAGGTCGCCTTCCTGCCGGCGGTTCCGGACTTCCACGACCACCGAAACGAGCCGATGGCGGTTGTCTATCGGGAGGTTCATCGCCAGGTGAGCGTTCTGTCCCACGGAAAGGCAATCCTCGCCCGTCGAAATACCCACGCCGACCGAACTCATGTCTTCGACGACGACGTCCACGATCGGGCGCTGGTATTCGTTGGTGCGCAGCTTGCCGGCGATCGAGGTCGAGACGCGGTGATGCTTGCGCACGACGGCATGGGAAACGGATTCGGGGTATCGGAGGAAATAGCAGCCCAGCGGGCCGGCGCTGTCCGGCAGCAGCGCCGTCGAGAACTTGAAGACTCGCGAGCCGGTAAAGAGCCGGGCCTCGTAGACCGTTCCCGCCGCCAGCATCGGCGCATCCGGCCTCGCGTGGCGGGCGATCAGCGCCGCGTCGGGAATGACGCCGGCGAGTTCCATGCGCAGGGCGTCCGCGCTGCCTGCGCGCGTCAGATGGAAGAACTCCACTTTCTCCTGGAGATTGGGCAGCGTCGCGGTTTTCTTCGGCGCGGCCGGCGTCTTGTCCGGTTGCACGGGGTCCAGATGGGCCGTGCCGAAGAGCAGCGCGTTGGGATCGGCGCCGCCCGGGTACGCATGGGCATGCGCGTGCGCCGCGCCGCCGCCGCCGGCTTCCGTGTCCTTACGGTATCCGAGACGATAAAGCTGCTGAAGCAATCCCTCTGAGTCGATGACATGCCCCTTCTGAAGCAGGAGCTTGCCGTCGTTGCTGTAGACCGCAAAGTCGGTTGGCTGGCCAAGCCCAACGTCGCCGGTGGAGAGTTTGATGAGCATATTTTTTAAGCACTCTGTCGGGACAATGTCCAGATTCGCCGCGTCGCCACAGGTGCGGCACTGCGCTTCGGCTGGACCGTCCATGTCGAACCGATCGTACTCCTTCAGTTAATCGGGTTTGCACTGCTGCACGCCGCCGACCGGGCTTCGTCACGGTCCGTCCTCTTTGCCCCGGAGGCCGGCCCGAGTGTCGGCTGGCGTGAATTTTTCGCCGGCGCTCCCGCGCCAGCGGCGCAAGCATACCTTCATGCTGTTTCGCCGTTGTGACGCGGATGCCGGCATTACGCCGCCTTGCTGCTAAATCCAGCCGTAAATCCTTAAAGTTATTCCGGACTTATTTTCCGTAAAATCGGAAAATATCCGATCCGGAAATCAGGACTGTTTCAGAAAGGGAGATATATCGAGTTTCGCCGCGCGGATTCCGATGGCGGCGAGTCGGTGAAATATTCCGGCTTCCGGGATGCTGTGAATTGCCGTTCGCAATGGCAAGGCATCGTTGGGGACCCCCGATTAAACCTTCGTCTCTCGTTCTAAAAATTCCATCATGTCGCCGCATGATAGTCCAGAAAGCTATGCAAAAACAATTTTCCGGCGCCGCTCGTCCTGTCGTCGAATTAAAGTGGCAGATCAATTGCCGGTTTTCATTCGAAGCTGGCAATCGTGACAGGATCGGCTATGCGCCAGTAGGGGTAGATCGGGAGTGTCGGTCCCCTTATGGCCTGCCTATAGTGACGTGTCCACGCAGTCGCGAGCGAAGCAGCGAAGCGCGGGCCGTGCCGCGCGCACGCTTGGGCATTCGCAGGAATTAAACAGCACAAGGAGAGCTTTGATGGCGGGAGACAACGTCAGCCGACGCGAAATGCTGGCCCTGTTGGGAGGGCTGGCCCCGTTGCTGTTGACCGGCACGGCCGAGGCCAGTCCGATCAACACCAGCGAGACGATGTACACGCTGCCCAACGACATCGAATTCACCCGGCAGGCCGGCTCGCCGCCGAAGAGCGTCGAGAACGCGCTCCTCTACAGCAGCCCGACGAAGGAAGGCATCTACTACACGTTGTTGCGCTGGTATCCCGGCTACATGAGCGCGCCGCACAGCTACGCGTCGGACCGCCTGTGCGTGGTGCTCTCCGGCACCTGGTGGATCAACAGCGGCGCGGACTTCGACCCCGGGCACACCGTTCCGGTGAAGGCCGGCACGTTCGTGCGGCGCATCGCGCGAACCTGGCATTACGACGGCGTGCGTCGCGGCGAACCGGAGCCCGTCGTCATTGCCATCTGCGGGATCGGTCCCGTGGACATCCGTCTCGCGGAGCCGGACAAGCCGCTGGTTCGGGCCGTGTGACGCAACGGCGCGACCGCGGGCAGACGAACGGCGCCGCGTTCGCGCCGGATTTTCCGGGTCAGGGCAGATTCCCGGGATTTTCCCGCGTGAAGAAATCCGCCGCGTGCCGGCGCGTGGGCAAAGCGTCGAGCGTCGCCCGCGGGTCGAGGCCGTAACGGCGGGCCGCGCCCGCGACGAGGCTCTTCTGCAGATCGTTGAGCGGCTGCGAAAGCGCGTCGGCCAGCAGGTCGGCGAGCAGAGGGTTCGCCGGTTTCGCGATTGCGGGCAGGTCGCCGCGCGGCGCGGCGAGCGTCAGGATCTGCTCGAACGTCGGCGCCGCGGCGACGCGCGCGCTCGGCAGCATGTCCGCCGCCGGAATGTCGAGCCAGTCGCGCAGGGTGGCGAGAAGCGACGCGTGATCGTACGGCGTGTCCGTCGGCGAGCGGAACACGGTGCCCGGCGCGATGTACGGCGAGACGGCCACGAACGGCACGCGCACGCCGAACCGGTCGAACCCGAATCCCTCGTCGCCGGGGGCGCTGGCCTTGTCCGGCGCTTTTGCGCGGTCGGGCGGCCGCACGTGGTCGAAGCAGCCGCCGTGCTCGTCGTAGGTGATGAGCAGCAGCGTGTCGGGCCATGCCGGGGACTGGCTGACCGCCGTCCAGATGTCGTGGAGGAAACGCTCGCCCGCGCGGACGTCGTGGGGCGGGTGCTGGTCGCTGGGATCGATGAGAAAGCGCGGCTCGAGGAACGAATACCGCGGCAGCCGGCCCGTCGCGCAGGCGTCGACGAACGCGTCGAAGCGCTGGAAATTCGCGGAAAACCGCTCGTCCCACAACGTCGGGAACATCGTTCGCGTCAGCGACGGCCCGACGAGCGAGTCCGAATACACGGCCCAGCTCGTGCCGATCGCACCGAGCACGTTGAAGATCGTCGGCACGTTCCAGACGAGCGGATCGGGCACGTCCCCATTGTTCACATGACCGTTCGACGTGCCGGCGTGCGCGAACGACCGGTTGGGCCAGGTCTGGCTCGGCACCGAGGCGAACCAGGCGTCCGATACCGCATACGCGCGCGCCAGCGTCGAGAGCACCGGCAATTGCGCGGGCGTATGGATCTGCATGATCTGGCTCGCGTCCTTCGTGGAGGTCGTCTCGTAGTTGACGACGAAGCCCGACATCGGCGGCCACGGCGCGTCGGGCGCATTTGCTGCGGGGCCGAATATCTGCGCGGTGACGTTGTCGAAGGTTTCCTGCGGGTCCGGGTTCGGCACCGTGGGGCCGGTGGCCGGAAACGAGACCGGCACCGGCTGTCCCGAGCCGGACGGATTCCACATGCCGGGCCGGATGCCGTCGAACGCGGGCGGACTGCCGGCCGGCAGCACCCGCTCCGGCAGCGCGCCGTCCGGATACAGCAGGCCGAGCATCGTGTCGAGCGAACGGTTCTCGAACATCACCACGACGATGTGCCTGACGTTCTGCAGGATCTTCGGCATGTCGGCGCCTCCTTGCCCGGTTCAAACGGCTAGTGTATCGGCCGGTCGGCGGCAGGACTGTGTCACGGTCGCGCCCGTCGATTTTCTCCCCCGGCCGTTCCCGCGGGTCCTGCCCGCCGTCCTCCATCGGTTGCCGCGATCGTCGCGGGGCTTCGTCGGTCTTTCATGGATGTTTCGTGGGTTTTCGCGGATCGTGCCCCGTCGCGCGCATCGCGGCCTCATTTCGCGCAGCGATACCGGCACCTGGCGCAGCCAAGCCGCCGTTCGGGAAAACGCGTTGAATTGCTGCGTTGCATTGTGAAATGCTCGGCATCAGGCGGACGACAACAAGGAGACAGCGGTGATTCCCCGGCCATTCGAATATCACGCTCCGCGGACCCTGCCCGAAGCGCTCGCGCTGCTCGGCACGCACGGCGACACGGCCAAGGTGCTGGCCGGCGGCCACAGCCTGCTGCCGATGATGAAGCTGCGCTTCGCCGAGCCCGACCACCTGATCGACCTCGGCAGGCTCGAGGAGCTCAAGGGCATCCGCGACGACGGCGACACGATCTGGATCGGCGCGATGACGACCGAGAACGAGCTGATCTGGTCGCCGGTGCTGCAATCGCGCTGTCCGCTGCTCGTCGAGGGCGCGCGGCTCATCTCCGATCCGCAGGTGCGCTATCGCGGCACCGTCGGCGGCGACCTCGCGCACGGCGACCCCGGCAACGACCACCCGGCCCTGATGATCGCGCTCGACGCCTCGTTCGTGCTGAAGGGCGGCCAGGGAGAGCGCACGGCGCGCGCCGACGGCTTCTTTCTCGGCACCTACGCCACGCAGATCGAACCTGGCGAGATTCTGGCCGGCATCCGCGTTCCGGTGCCGCCGCCCGGCACCGGCTACTGCTACGCGAAGCTCAAGCGCAAGACCGGCGATTTCGCGACGGCGGCGGCGGCCGTGACGCTGCGCATGGCGAACGGCGTCGTGAGCGAGGCGCGCATCGCGCTCACGAACGTCGGCGACACCGTCATTCATGCGACCGACGCCGAGGCGGCGCTGGTCGGTCAGCCGTTCGACGCGCAGTCCGTCGACGAGGCGGCGCGTCGGGCCATGGCCGTCTGCAATCCGGCGCCGGACCTGCGCGGCGACACCGAATACAAGACCGCGATGGCCGGCGAGATGACGCGCCGCGCGCTGCACACCGCGTATTCGCGTTCGGCGCATTGAGCGTGCCGGCGGGCATCGGATGCCTGCGGGAAGAGATTGGGGGAGACCCGGGAGAAAGCGAGATGGTCAAGAAAGTCATGGTGTCCTTCATGCTGAACGGCAGCGAGGCCGACGTGGTCGTCGAGCCGCGCGAGCTGCTCATTCACACGCTGCGCGAGAAGTGCCTGCACACCGGCCCGCACATCGGTTGCGACACCTCGCATTGCGGTGCCTGCACGGTGGATTTCGACGGGACGTCCGTGAAATCCTGCACGGTGCTGACGGTGCAGGCCGAGGGCGCTTCGATCGTTACCGTCGAAGGGCTCGCGAAGGGCGGCGAGCTGCATGCGATACAGGAAGGCTTCATGCAGGAGCACGGGCTGCAATGCGGCTTCTGCACGCCGGGCATGCTGACGCGCGCCTGGCGCCTGCTGCAGGAAAATCCCGATCCGTCCGAGGAGGAGATCCGCTACTGGATGGCCGGCAACCTGTGCCGCTGCACGGGCTACCAGAACATCGTGAAGGCCGTGCAGTACGCCGCGCGCAAGCTGCGCGGCGAAGCGCCCGAAACGTCGCATCCGCTCATCGAAGCGGCCGCGCATTGAGGCGAGGGAGACAATCATGGGCCATCTCGATGCCGATCTCGAACGTCTCGCCGCGCTGGAAGGCATGGGCTGCTCGCGCAAGCGCCGCGAGGATCCGCGTTTCATTCAGGGCAAGGGCACCTACGTCGACGACGTCAAGATGCCGGGCATGCTGTTCGGCGTCATGGTGCGCAGTCCCTATGCGCACGCGCGCGTAAAGAAGATCGACAAGTCGCGCGCGCTCGCGTATCCCGGCGTGCACGCGGTGCTGACGGCCGACGACCTGAAGCCGCTCAAGCTGCACTGGATGCCGACGCTCGCCGGCGACGTGCAGGCCGTGCTCGCCGACGAGAAAGTCTGCTTCCAGAACCAGGAGGTGGCGTTCGTCGTCGCCGACGACCGCTACGTGGCCGCCGACGCGGCCGAGCTGGTCGAGGTCGAGTACGAGGAGCTGCCGGCCGTCGTCGATCCGTTCAGGGCGCTCTCGCCCGACGCGCCCGTGATACGCGAGGACATCCGCGACAAGCAGGCGGGCGCGCACGGCGCGCGCCGGCATCCGAACCATATCTTCACCTGGAACGTCGGCGACAAGGACAAGACCGACCGCGCGTTCGAGAACGCCGAAGTCACGGTGAAGCAGGACATGCTCTACCCGCGCGTGCATCCGTGCCCGCTCGAAACCTGCGGCTGCGTCGCGTCGTTCGACAAGGCGCGCGGCGACCTGACGGTCTACATCACCTCGCAGGCGCCGCACGTCGTGCGCACGGTGGTCGGCATGCTCTCGTCGATTCCCGAATCGAAGATCCGCATCGTCTCGCCCGACATCGGCGGCGGCTTCGGCAACAAGGTCGGCGTGTATCCGGGCTACGTGACGGCCATCGTCGCCTCGATCGTGCTCGGGCGGCCCGTCAAGTGGATCGAGTCGCGCTCGGAAAACCTCAGCAGCACCGCGTTCGCGCGCGACTATCACATGACGGGCGAACTGGCCGCCGATCGCGACGGGCGCATCAAGGCGCTGCGCGTGCACGTCACGGCCGACCACGGCGCGTTCGACGCCTGTGCCGATCCGAGCAAGTGGCCGGCGGGCATGTTCCACGTCTGCACGGGCTCGTATGCGATACCGAACGCGTTCGTCTCGGTGGACGGCGTCTACACCAACAAGTTTCCGGGCGGCGTGGCCTATCGCTGTTCGTTTCGCGTGACCGAGGCCGTCTATCTGATCGAGCGGATGGTGGACGTGCTCGCGCAGAAGCTCGGCCTCGACAAGGCCGAAATCCGGCTGCGCAACTTCATCCGCAAGGAACAGTTTCCGTACGCGACGCCGCTCGGCCTCGAATACGACTCCGGCAACTACGAGCCGGCGTTGCGCCAGGTGCTGGCCGCCGTCGACTATCCGGCGCTGCGCGCCGAGCAGGCGAAGCGCCGGGCCGACCCCGACGCGGAATGGCTGATGGGCATCGGCATCGTGAACTTCACCGAGATCGTCGGCGCGGGGCCGTCGAAGATGTGCGACATCCTCGGCGTTGGCATGTTCGACTCGTGCGAGATCCGCGTGCATCCGGACGGCTCGGCCGTGGCGCGGATGGGGACGATCACGCAGGGGCAGGGCCACCAGACCACCTACGCGCAGATCATCGCCTCGGAGGCCGGCATTCCGGCCTCGCAGATCGCGGTCGAGGAGGGCGATACGTCGACGGCGCCCTACGGCCTCGGCACCTACGGCTCGCGTTCCACGCCGGTGGCGGGCGCGGCCGTCGCACGGGCCTCTCGCAAGATTCGCGAAAAGGCCCGCAAGATCGCGGCCCATCTGCTCGAAGCCAGCCCCGACGACGTGGAGTTCGACCTCGACCGCTTCGTGCTGAAGGGTTCGCCCGACCAGTTCAAGACGTTGAAGGAAGTCGCCTGGGCCGCCTACAACAACGTGCCCGAGGGGCTGGAGATGGGCCTCGAGGCGGTCGACTACTACGACCCGCCGAACTTCACGTTCCCGTTCGGCGCCTACGTCTGCGTGCTCGACGTCAACCGCTACACGGGCGAAATCCGCGTGCGCCGGTTCTACGCGCTCGACGACTGCGGCACGCGGATCAATCCGATGATCATCGAAGGGCAGATTCACGGCGGGCTGACCGAGGGTTTCGCGGTCGCGCTCGGCCAGGAACTGCCCTACGACGAGTCGGGCAACCTGCTCGGCGCGACGCTGCTCGACTATTTCGTGCCGACTGCCGTCGAGACGCCGCATTGGGAAACCGATTACACGGTGACGCCGTCGCCGCATCACCCGATCGGCGCGAAGGGCGTGGCCGAGTCGCCGCACGTCGGCTCGATCCCGTGCTTCACCTCCGCCGTCGTCGACGCGTTCGCGCATCTGGGCGTCACCCACATGAACATGCCGCACAACGCCTGGCGCGTCTGGCAGCAATGCCGCGAGCTTGGGCTCGCGCGGCCGTAACGCCGGCCGCGCCCGTTTCGGGAGCGCAAGGAACCGGCAAGGGATGGTTCGATGAAAGTCACACTCGACAAGGTTTATCCGCTCGCCGCCACGGCGGACAACGCGTGGCGGCTGATGCAGGACATCGAGGCCGTGGCCGGCTGCATGCCGGGCGCGCAGATCACCGAACGCGTGGACGACACGCACTACCACGGCACGATTACCGTGCGGCTCGGGCCGGCGACGATGTCGTTCAAGGGCGAGATCGAGGTGCTCGCGCTCGACGGCGCGCTGCGGCGTCTCCATCTGCTCGGCAAGGGCACGGACACGACCGGGGCCTCGGCGGCGTCGATGGATCTCGAGGCCCTCGTGCGCGAGGCCGGCGAAGCTGGGGCGGCCTGCGAGCTGGCCGGCAAGAGCGAAGTGACGATGACGGGCAAGGCCGCCGCGCTCGGCGGGCGGTTGATGGGCCCGGTCGCCGAGCAGATGCTCAAGCAGTTCGTCGCGAACTTCTCGGCGCGGCTCGACGCGGCGCGATCTCAGGACTCGCAGGCCCCACAGGGCGCGGCGACGACGACCGGCGCCCGGGCCGCCGGCGCGACGACGGGCGACGCGGCCGGTTCGCCCCGTTCTCCGGCCGACCGCGAAGCGGAAAGCACGATGTCGGCGCCCGCGTCCCCGGCGCCCCGCGCCGAACTGAACGGCCTTGCGTTCGCCTGGGCCATCCTGCGCGACTGGTTGCGCGGGCTCTTCTCGCGCAAGGCCGCGTGAGCGGCGGCGAGAGGCGACCATGGCGACCGACCGGATGCCCGACGTCGTCGATCTGCAGGCGAAGCTCGCCCTTCACGGCTTCATCGCCGAGCGCAGTTTCGCCGCCGCGCTGCTCCTGACGATGGAGATGCGCCGGCCGCTGCTGCTCGAAGGCGAGGCCGGCGTCGGCAAGACCGAGGTGGCGAAGGCGCTCGCGCGGTTGCTCGACACGCGGCTGATCCGGCTGCAATGCTACGAAGGCCTCGACGCCCACGCGGCGCTCTACGAGTGGAACTATCAGCATCAGCTTCTGGCCATCAAGCTGCTGGAGCAGGACGCGCGGCCCGTGCCCGAGAAGGAGCGCGACATCTTCTCCGAGCGCTATCTGCTCAGGCGGCCGCTGCTCGAGGCGATCACGACCACGCCGGCGCCCGTGCTGCTCATCGACGAGATCGACCGTACCGACGAAGCGTTCGAGGCCTATCTGCTCGAGCTGCTCTCGGACTTCCAGTTGTCGATTCCCGAGCTCGGCGTCATTCGCGCGACCGAGCGTCCCTACGTGATTCTGACCTCGAACGCCACGCGTGAAATTTCCGACGCGCTGCGCCGCCGCTGCCTGTATCAGTACGTCGATTACCCGAGCTACGAGCGGGAGCTGCTGATCGTGCAGACCCGCGTGCCCGAGGTGCCGCAGCGGCTCGCGCGCCAGGTGGTCGAGTTCGTGCAGTCGGTGCGGCAGATGGAATTGCGGCGCAAGCCCGGCCTCGCGGAAACGCTCGACTGGGTGGCCGCGCTGCTGCGCCTCGGCATCGGCGGGCTGGAGGAGGACGGCGTCGAGCGGATCATGGACTCGCTCGCCGCGCTCGTGAAAACGCGCGAGGACCGGGCGGGCTTCACGCGTCCCGTCGTGGAAAAACTGGTGGCGTCATGTTGACCGGCATCGATTGCGGGATCGAAGGCAGACCGCGGCGCGCGCCGGACGCGAGCCTCGAGGAGACGCTCGTCGCGCGCTATGCGGGTTTCGCGGGCTGGCTGCGCGCGAACGACTTCGGCGTGACGAGCGGCGACGTGGCCGCGTCGATGGAGGTCGCGCACCGGATGGGCCAGCTCGACCGCGACGTGTTGCGCTGGAGCCTGCGCGCGCTGCTGTGCTCGCGCGCGAGCGAATGGCGGCGCTTCGACGAACTGTTCGACGCGTATTTTCTCGCGCCGAACCGGCGCCGGCTCGTGCGCACGCAGGCCTCGGGCGCGGGCGCGCTCGAACGCGACGAGGCCGCGTCGTCGGCGCCGGACGCGAGCGAAGGCATGCCGGTGGCGCTGGCCGCGCGCGACGACGACGGCGGCTCGCCCGGCGAAGGCGGGGCCGCCGACGAGGGCGCGAGTTCGGCGGCTTCGCTCGCGCAGGCCGACTTCCGCCATCTGAACGAACCCGACGCGCTCTTCGCGATCGACGACGCGATCCGGCGTTTCGCGCAGCGGCTGCGCGGCATCCAGATGCGCCGCGAGCAGCGCGCGAACGCGGGCCGCTCGATCGACCTGCGCCGCACGATCCGCCGCAGCCTGTCGCACGGCGGCCTGCCGCTCGACCTCGCCTGGCGCCGCAAGCGCCGGCAGCGTCCACGCCTCGTGCTGCTGCTCGACGTGAGCCGCTCGATGAGCCTCTACAGCTTCTTCTATCTGCGGCTCGCGCGCGTGCTGGGCGCGCGCGTCTCCGACGTCCACACGTTCATCTTTCACACGCAGCTCGTCGGCGTGGACGCGGCGTTGCGCGACCCGGACCCGTGGCGCTCGCAGGAGCGCCTGCAATTGCTTTCGGCGGGCTGGGCTGGCGGCACGCGCATCGGCGAGAGCCTGGAGGCGTTCGAGCGGCTCCACGCGGCGCGCCTGCTGCACGCGCGCACGGCCGTCGTGATCGTGAGCGACGGCTACGACGCGGGCGACCCTGCGCGGCTGCAACAGGCGCTCGCGTCGATCCGGCGGCGTTGCCGCGCGCTCGTCTGGCTCAATCCGCTCGCCGGCCGGCCCGGCTTCACGCCGGCGAGCGCCGGCATGCAGGCCGCGCTGCCGTATCTGGACCTCTTCGCCGGCGCGCGCGACCTCGCGAGTCTCGAGAAAATCTTTCCCCAGGTGCTGTCCGTCCTGCAATGAAATGAATACCGAAACCGACACCGATACCCTGCTGCAACTCGAACAGCGTCTCATCGACGCCGCCGAGCCGTTCGCCGTCGCGACCGTGATCCGTGCCGCGCCGCCCACCTCGACCTGGGTCGGCGCGCAGGCGCTCGTGGAGGCCGACGGCACGCTGCACGGCTGGATCGGCGGCGGCTGCTCGCGCGCCATCGTGATCGAGGCCGCGCGGCAGGCCATCCGCGCGGGCCAGCCGCGGCGCGTGCGCATCAGCAACGAGCCGCAGGCGCCGGACGAAGGCGTCGAGTCGCACGCGATGCCGTGCGCGAGCAACGGCGCGCTGGAGCTGTTCATCCAGCCGACCGTGCCCGCGCCGCTCGTGCTCGTGCTGGGCGCCACGCCGGCCGCGCTCGAGGCGTGCATGCTCGCGCAGCGCGCTGGGTTGCGCGTGGGCGCGGCCGTCGGTTCGGCGCTCGGCGTGGCGACCCAGTCGTTCGCGGCAGCGGGCGTGTCGCACGTGATGCCGGGGTTCGACGCGGCGGCGATGACGGCGATGGCGCCGCTGCTGGCCCTCGTCGCGACCCAGGGCGACGGCGACGAGGACGCGCTCGAAGCCGCGCTGCATAGCGGCGCCGCGGCGGTCCTGCTGATCGCGAGCCGCCGCAAGGCGGACCGGTTGCGCGAGACGATGCGTCTGCGCGGCATCGACGAGGCGCGGCTGGCGGCGCTCCATGCGCCGGCCGGGCCGCCGATCCACGCGCAGACGCCGCAGGAGATCGCGCTCGGGGCGGTGGCGGGGCTCGTGGCGATGCGCCGCGAGCTAGAGCAGGCCGAGGCGGGCGCCGCCGGGCAGGCGGCAGGCCCTGCTGCTTCCGGCGGGGCCGCCCGTACGCACGCCGCGCTCGCGAGCGAGCGCGTGCCACCGCTGATGCCGTGCGGCGAGGTGAGCGAGCCTGGCGAATCCGGCGACGAACCGGCTGCCAAACTCGGCGGCGTGCCGCAGGCCGCCGGGGGACGCTACGTGAACCCCGTCTGCGGCATGAGCGTCGAGATCGCGTCGGCGAAGCACGTGATCGAGCACGGCGGGCAGAAGGTCTATTTCTGCTGCGACTGCTGCAAGGTCGAGTTCGAGAAGACGCCCGAGCGGTACATGAGCATTGCCGCAACGGCGTCCATGGGAGCCGGACGATGAACGCATGCGCATCTTCCCCATCCCCCGCCGCGACGGCGTTTTCGGCCGTGGTGCTGGCGGCGGGACTGTCGAGCCGGATGGCGGGCCGGCACAAGCTCCTGCTGCCGCTGCGCGGCGAGCCTGCCGTGCGGCGCACCGTGCGGGCCGTGCTCGACGCCGGGCCGCGGGAAGTCGTCGTCGTGACGGGCTTCAACGGCCGCGCGATCTTCGAGGCGCTCGACGGCCTGCCCGTCACCTTCCGCGGCAACCCGCGCTACGCGCAGGGGCAGATGACTTCGGTCGCGGCGGGCGTGGCCGCGCTGCAGTCGCCCTGCGATGTGGTCATGATCTGCCTCGCCGACCAGGTGCTGCTCGAAGCCGCCGACTATCGCGAACTCGTCGAAGCCTGGGCGGCGAGGCCGCGCGGCTCGATTCTCGTGCCCATGTCCGGCGGGGAGCGCGGCAATCCCGTGCTGTTCGCCGCGAGCTACACGCCCGAGGTCGTCAACGGACACGTCAATCCGGGCTGTCGCAAGCTGATCGCCGAGCATGGCGACGAGGTGTTCGTCCACGAGGCGGCGCACGATCGCTTCACGACCGACATGGATACGCCCGAGGACTACGCGCGCATCGTCGCGCGGCTCGGCGGGGAGGCAGGCGTCGGTGAGACCGGCGCTGCGTCGGGCGGCGCCGACCCGACGGGACGCATGCCGGTTGTCTCCGCTACCGAACACGGTTGAGTCGTCTCGCGCGGGGCGTCATCTCCTCGCCGCCGCCGCAAGCCTATCCGCCGTCACGCACAACGGCTGTGCCGCGTTGCACCATAGTCGGGACCGAATCCCGCGCGTCGGGCGGCCCCGTTTTGCTTTTCCGTGCGCGTTCTTTCGCGCCGCCCCGGTTCCCGGGCGGTTTGTCCGCATGGCTCGAATGTTGCTTTTGATCCTCCGGCCGGAGCCAGAGTCGATTCCGGTTGTGCAGACATTCGTAGCGACAGCTTGAGCAGCTTGAGGACAACGGCGTCCTGCCCGTTCCGTCATTCCGACGGAGCCGGCAGGACGCTTTTTTTATTGGCGGGACGGAAAGCAAAGTGACGGCATGGGCAATTCGACGGCGCGAGCGGGCGGAGCGGCGGGCATGAGCGGCGAGACCGTCCATACCGTCTGTCCGTACTGCGGCGTGGGCTGCGGGATGGTCCTGCACGTCGAGGGCGGCGAGGTCGTGCGGATCGCTGGCGACCGCGATCACCCCGCGAACTTCGGGCGGCTGTGCACGAAGGGCTCGTCGGCGCACGTCGCGCTGCGCCGCTCGGGCCGGCTCGAACACGCCTTCGTGCGGCGCGCGCGCGAGGCCGACCCGGTACCGCTGGCGATGGACGAGGCGATCGCCGACACCGCGCGCCGCCTGCGCGCCGTGCTCGACGCGCACGGCCCCGACGCGCTCTCGTTCTACGTCTCGGGCCAGATGTCGATCGAGGCCCAGTATCTCGTCAACAAGCTCGCCAAGGGCTTCGTCGGCACGCGCCACATCGAGTCGAACTCGCGGTTGTGCATGGCGAGCGCCGGCAGCGGCTACAAGCTCTCGCTGGGCGCGGACGGGCCGCCGGGCTCGTACGGGGATCTCGACCGCGCCGACCTGTTCTTCGTGATCGGCGCGAACATGGCCGACTGCCATCCCATCCTGTTCCTGCGCATGATGGACCGCGTGAAGGCCGGCGCGCGCCTCATCGTCGTGGACCCGCGGCGCAACGCGACGGCCGCCAAGGCCGATCTTTACCTGCCGATCAAGCCCGGCACCGACCTCGCGCTGCTCAACGGCCTGCTGCACCTGCTGCATCGCAACGGCCATACCGATGCGGCCTTCATCGAGGCGCACACCGAGGGCTGGGACGCGATGCCCGCGTTTCTCGACGACTATCCGCCCGAGCGCGTCGCGCAGATCACGGGCCTCGCCGAGGCCGACATTCGCCAGGCCGCGCAATGGATCGGCGAGGCGCCCGAGTGGACGAGCCTCTGGACCATGGGCCTGAACCAGAGCACGCACGGCACCTGGAACACCAACGCGATCTGCAACCTGCATCTGGCGACGGGCCGGATCTGCCGTCCCGGCAGCGGGCCGTTCTCGCTGACGGGCCAGCCCAACGCGATGGGCGGGCGCGAGATGGGCTACATGGGGCCGGGGCTGCCGGGCCAGCGCTCGCTGCTCGTCGACGAGGACCGCGCGTTTGCCGAGGCGCAATGGGGCCTCGCGCCCGGCACGCTGAAGGCCGAGGCGGGACAGGGCACCATCGACATGTTCGGCCGCATGGCGGCGGGCGAGATCAAGGCGTGCTGGATCGTCTGCACGAATCCGGTCGCGACGGTCGCGAACCGCCGCAACGTGATCGCGGGCCTGCAGGCCGCCGAGCTCGTGATCTGCCAGGACGCGTTCCTCGACACCGAGACGAGCCGCTACGCCGACGTCCTTCTGCCCGGCGCGCTCTGGGCCGAGGCCGAGGGCGTGATGGTGAACTCCGAGCGCAACCTGACGCTGATGCGTCGCGCGATCGCGCCGCCCGGCGACGCGCTGCCGGACTGGCAGATCATCGCGCGCGTCGCCTGCGCGATGGGGTTTGCCGACGCGTTCAGCTACGCGAGCGCTGAAGAAGTCTTCGCCGAGCTCGCGCGCTTTTCGAATTCGAAGACGGGCTACGACCTACGCGGCGTGAGCCACGCGAGCCTGCGCGACGCTCCGCAGCAGTGGCCGTGTCCGCCGGACGATGCGCAGGCTCGCCACCCGGTCCGCTATCTGAACGACGGCGTGAGCCAGACGCCGAAGCAACGGGAGGACGGCAGCCGTCCTGCGCTCGCGTTTCCGACGCCCAGCGGCAAGGCCGTCTTTTTCGCGCGTCCGCACGTCGAGCCGGCGGAAATGCCCGATGCCGCGTTTCCCGTCGTGCTCAACACCGGCCGCCTGCAACACCAGTGGCACACGATGACGAAGACGGGCAAGGTTCCGATGCTCAACAAGCTCAACCCGAGCCCGTTCGTCGAGCTGCATCCCGAGGACGCCGCTGCGCTCGGCGTCGCGCCGAAGGACAGCGTGGAAATCCGCTCGCGGCGCGGGCGGGCCGTGCTGCCCGCCGTCGTGACCGACCGCGTGCAGGCGGGCCAGTGCTTTGCGCCCATGCACTGGAACGACGTGTTCGGCGACGACCTCTGCATCAACGAGGTCACGCACGACGCCGTCGATCCGGTTTCGCAGCAGCCCGAACTCAAGTTCTGCGCCGTCGCGCTGAGCCGCGTCGAGGCGGGGCCGGCCGGCGCGCCGGCAAACCGCGCCGATGCGCCGGCGCGTGCCGCGGCCGAACCCGTTCTCCGGGGGCTCGCCCAACCCGATCAATTGCCCGCAAACCTCGACCAGGCGCTCGCAGAACCCGCTCGGGAGACCGCGCCATTTTCCGGGGAACAGGATATGTCCCGCATCGATGCTTTCATGACCCTGCTCGGCATGCAGGAGCGCGCCGCGCCCGAACTGGACGACACGGAGCGCGCCTACGTTTCCGGCTTCGTCAGCGGCCTGCGTCTGCCGCAGGCGCGCCGGACCGGCGTGCCGACGCTGCCCGCCGACGCGCCGCTGCGCCCGTTCGCGCGGGTGTGGATGAACGGCGTGCTGGCCGGGCTGTTCAGCCGCGGCGAGGCTTCGCCGGCAGACAATCCGGCGTTGCCGCAGGACACGGAGCATCCCGTGACGATCGGCCATGCGCGGCCGCGCGTGACGTTGCTCTGGGCGTCGCAGACGGGCAACGTCGAATCGCTGACCGAGCGCTACGCCACCGCGCTCATGGAGGCCGGCTTCGAGATACGTATGGCCTGCATGGCCGACTACGACGTCGCGCTGCTCGCGAAGGCACAGTTCGTTCTGCTGATGACGAGCACGTTCGGCGACGGCGATCCGCCCGACAACGGCCTGGACTTCTGGCAGGCGCTCAGGGACGGGAACGCGCCGCGTCTCGACGGCGTGCATCACGCCGTGCTCGCGTTCGGCGACCGCAACTACGACCAGTTCTGCGGGCACGGCCGCCATCTCGACGCGCGCATGGCCGAACTCGGCGCGACGCGCCTGCTCGTTTGCGCCGAATGCGACACCGACTTCCAGGGGCCCGCCGACGCCTGGCTCGAACGCGTCGGCGCGCGCATCAAGGAAGTGGATGCCGAGCTTCACGCCGTGCCCGCGGGCGGCAGGGTGCCCGAGCGGTCGTCCGGCGCCGCGCCGACCAAGGCGCGGCCCGCGGCCTCGCGGCTCGTGACGAATGTGCGGCTCAACGGCGAAGGCGCGGCCAAGGACACCCGCTACGTCTGCCTCGCGACGGCGGACAGCGGGCTCGAATACGAGGTGGGCGACGCGCTCGGCGTCTGGCCCCGCAACTGTCCCGAGCTCGTCGACGAACTGATCGACCTGGCCGGGCTCAGCGCCGACGCGCCGGTGACGGTGAGCGGCGTCGGCGAAGTGCCGCTCGCCGAGGCGCTCGGCAGCTACTACGAGATCGCGCGGCCGGGGCCCGATGCGCTGGCGTTCATCGCGTCCCGCAGCGAGAACGGCGCGCTCGGCGCCTTGCTCGCGGAGGACCGCAAGGCGGAGCTCAAGCAATGGCTCTGGGGCCAGCAACTGGCCGACGTGCTGCACGAGTTTCCGGTGACGCTCTCGGCGGCGGAGCTCGTGGGCATGCTCAAGCGGCTTCAGCCGCGTCTGTACTCGATCGCGTCGAGCCCGCTCGCGCATCCGGGCGAGGTGCATCTGACGGTGTCGGCCGTGCGCTACAGCAACGGCCGGCGCGCGCGCAAGGGCGTGGCGTCGACGTTCCTCGCGGACCGCGCGGGCGGACACGACGTGCCGGTGTTCGTCCAGAAGTCGACGCACTTTCGCCCGCCGCGCAGCGGCGACACGCCGATCGTGATGGTCGGGCCCGGCACCGGCGTCGCGCCGTTCCGAGGCTTCCTGCACGAGCGGCTCGCGCGCGGCGAGACCGGGCGCAACTGGCTGTTCTTCGGCGAGCAGCACGCGGCGACGGACTTCTACTATCGCGACGAACTCGAATCGATGCGCGAGAAAGGCCTGCTCACGCGCCTCGATCTCGCGTTCTCGCGCGACCAGGCCGGCAAGGTCTACGTGCAGGACCGCATGCTCGAAAACGGGGCCGAGCTCTGGGCGTGGCTCGAAGAGGGCGCGCATTTCTACGTCTGCGGAGACGCCGCGCGCATGGCGAAGGACGTGGACGCGGCGCTCCGGACCATCGCGGCCCGCCACGGCGGCATGAGCGACGCACAGGCCGCCGAATACGTGAGCCGGCTCGCGAAGGACAAGCGCTACGTGCGCGACGTGTACTGACTTTCCCCTTGCGTTCTCCTTGCCGGCGGCGCCCGGTTCGGCGACGACCCGCTGCATTCCGTACTATGCTCGCAGGTGCTCGCCGCTGCCGGACGTTCGCTAACGATGCGCGTCCGGCTTGCCGGCCCGGCAGCGACGACGGTCCGGTAATTAATCGATCGGTCGAGTCGGTCAACCGCCCGCGCGACGCATGGAAACGATGCCGCGCGCCATACGTACCATACGCACGATCACCGCCTCGATGGCAGGAGAAACGCCCATGTGCCGCTGGCTTGCCTACACCGGCAATCCGATTCAGCTCGAAACCGTCCTGTTCCGCGAAAAGCACTCGCTGATCGACCAGAGCCTGCATTCGCGCCTCGGCGCGACGACGACCAACGGCGACGGCTTCGGCGTCGGCTGGTACGGCGAGGCGCACGAGGCCCCGTTCCGCTACCGCAGCGTGAGCCCGGCCTGGAACGACCGCAATCTGCGGGAGGCGGCGCGCGCCATTCATTCGCCGCTGTTCGTCGCGCACATCCGCGCGGCGACCGACACGCCGGTGCAGGAAACCAACTGCCATCCGTTTCGCCACAACCAGTGGCTGTTCGTTCACAACGGGCAGATTCGTCACTATCAGACGCTGCGCCGCGACCTGATGCTCGGCATCGACCCGGGGCTGTTCGGGGCGATCGAGGGTTCGACCGATTCCGAGGTCATGTTCTATCTGGCGCTGACCTTCGGGCTGAATCAGGACCCCGTGGCCGCGCTCGAGCGGATGGCGGGCTTCGTGGAGCAGACCGCGGCGAAGCACCGGGTCGAGGCGCCGCTCAACATGACCGTCTGCGCGACCGACGGCGAGCGGGTCGTCGCGGCGCGCTATTCGAGCGACGGGCGCTCGCGCACGCTTTTTCACAGCACCTCGTTCAAACATCTGCACGAGCTCTATCCGCACGACCCCCGCATCGCCGCGGTGGGCGACGACGCCTTTCTCGTGCTGTCCGAACCGCTCGTCGATCTGCCCGACGCCTGGGAGGCGATCGAGGAGGGCACCGCCGTCGTCGCGCATCGCGGCGAGCTCCGCCAGCGGGCCTTTGCTCCGCGCACGAGAAGCTGAGGCCCCGAACGCCGCCCGGTCGCCCCGCCGCCACCCGGCCCGGGCGGCGCCTTCGTTCATCGCTCACCGTGGCAACGCGATCGCCGCGCTTGCGGTAATCTTCCTCACCGCGTGCCGAACCCCGGCTTCGCCCATGTCGTTCGCATCACCAGGCGTCGACGGGGTTTCCCGTCTTTCCGCAACGGATCGACGGCGCTATGCTTTTCGCAGTCGTTCAGCAGAGCCCTTTCTGGTCGGGATGTTTGCAAGCGTGTGATATCCCCGTCCGCCAACGCGTGGAAAATCTCTTGCCGGAGGCGCCATGGTCGAGTGGTCCAGCAGAATCCAGGAGTTTGTCGACGGAATCGAGGCGAGCGTCGCCATCGTCGGGCACGACGAGGGGGGGCAACTCATCGTGCCGGCCTGCAACGACGGATTCTTCGAAATGACGGGCGGCCGGCGGGCGGGCATCCGGACGTTTCCGATTCCGTTCGATACGCTCGTGCCGAACTACGCCCGCAGCCAATTCAGGATGAAGTTGCAGGAATGCTTCGATTCCGGCATCGCCCAGGAGCTGGAGCAGGCCTACGACCTGAGGGACGGCACGCACTGGTGGCGTCTGTCGCTCAAGCCGTTCAAGCATTCGAACGGCGGCGCCACGGTGCTCGAGATCCTCGTCACGGGGCTCGACATCACGCCGAAGATGTACCTGACGCACGAGCTCGAGGTGACGACCTCCCGTTTCCGCTCCGTCGTCGACGCGGCCTACGACGCGATCATCACGATCGACCAGCAGCACAACATCACGCTGTTCAATCGCGCCGCCGAAAATCTGTTCGGTTACTCGTCGGACGAGGTGATGGGCCAGTCGATCGAGAACCTGCTTCCGCCCAAATACCGGCCCAACCACTCGCAGTACGTCCAGCAGTTCGCTCGCTCGCCGGTCCGCTCGCGGCAGATGGACGAGCGCAACCGCGTCTACGGGCAGCATCGCGACGGGTCGCTGCTGCCCGTGGAAATCGCGATCTCGAAGATCAACGTCGACGGGCTGATCGAGTTCACTGCCGTCATTCGCGACATCACGGACCGGGTGCGCCTGATGGACCTGCTGCAGAAGCAGGCCGTGACGGACGAGCTGACCGGCCTGCCGAATCGCCGCGAGTTTCTGGAGGTCGTCGACAACATCCTGGTCTCGGACGAGATGCTCTCCGTCTTCATTCTCGACATCGACTACTTCAAGAAGATCAACGACTCCTACGGCCACGACATCGGCGACGAGGTGCTGCGCATCCTCGCGCGGGTGGGCATGATGTCGAGCCGCAAGGAAGACGTGTTCGCCCGTTGGGGCGGCGAGGAGTTCGTGGCCGCGATGCCGGGCCTCGACGCCGAAGCGGCGCGCGAGCAGGCGGACCGGCTGCGCCTCATCTTCGAGCGCCAGGAGTTCAGCCACAACTGGCGGCTCGGCAAGCCGATTCCGTTTACCGTCAGCATCGGCGTGGCGCAGCGCCAGCCCGGCGAGCGCGAGGTGGAGGTCATCCTCAAGCGCGCGGACCAGGCGCTCTACCGGGCCAAGGAAACGGGCCGCAATCGCGTCGAGATCGGATAGGCGGGGCGGGGCCGTCCGCCCCAACGCCCCACGTCGTCACGAAGCGCTCGCGACGACGTGGGTGTCGATCCACTTCAGGATCCAGTCCGCGACTTCCAGGTTGTTGCGGTCCTGCATCATCATGTGCGTGTTGCCGCGAATGCCGACGTCGGGCAGCCGCACGAGCGCTGCGTGGCCGCCGGCCCGGTCGGTCGCCGCGACGAAGGCCCGGCAGGCCTTCAGGCGCGGCGCCCAGCGCGGCGAGAGTTCGACGTAGTCGCCGAACAGCACGAGAATCGGCATCTTCGTGTAGGGCGTGAGGTCGCCGGTCGGGGACGGGCATTCGGCCGGCTCCACGGCGACGATGCCGGCGATGCCGCGCGTGCTGATCGCGGCGGTCTGGAACGGGTAGATGCCGGCCTGCGAATGGCTGACGAGCACCGTGTCGCCGAGCTTCGCCGCCAGTTGCGAGAGCGCGGGGACGGTCGGATTCGGCGTCGGCAGCGAGGCGCTCCAGTCGGGCACCATCTGCTGCCAGAGGCCGGCCTGCGCCTCGACGGGGAACTGCTCGCCCGTAAATAGTTCGGGGTACTTCGGACCGAAGCGGAAGATGCTCCAGGCGGACTCGTGCGAGGCGGCGAACACGGTGGGCAGTTGCGAGGGCGGCGTCCGGCCGAGCTTCACGCTGTTGATGGCGCTGATGTCCGCCGCCGAGCGTCCGCGGTCGGACTGGTCGATGACGTAGGTCGGATAGCCGCGGCGCACGAAATATTCTTCCCAGCCCATGCGGCCGTCGGGCGTCGTCTCCCAGGTCTTGCCGGTCAGGCAGCATCCGTGGATGAGCGTGAGCGACAGCGGTTTCGCGCCGACGGGCACCTGGTAATGCACGTACATCTGGTCGACCGTGACCGTGCCGGAGGCGGCGTAGTTCGGCAGCGTCGATAGCGTGTCCGAATGGACGTCGCGTCCGCCGATGAAGAAACTGCCCTGTTTCGCGATCGAAAGCGGACCGGATAGGCCGGCGGCGCGATCGGACGTCGTCTGCGAAACGCAGGACGCGAGCGCAAAGGCGAGCAGCGCCGTACAGCAAAGGCGGCCGGCGAGCGATGCGGGATCTCTCATTGTTTCTGTCTCCTTGATTGTCGGTGTTCGTCGTACGCGAAGGCGTGCGCAGTGCCGAGAATACCGAAAACGGCCGCGGCGGGCCGGCCCGGGCGGCAACCTGGAAGTCTATTGTGTTATGTTATAACGTATAAGACGAGCAATAGCCGACCTTCCAACCTGCTTTCAAATCCGTCCGATGAAAAAAATCACCGCTTCGCTTTATTCCGTTCTTCCGTCCGGTTTAGCCGGTCGTTTTCAACGCCGGTCGACTTCGTCTTCGCGCCGTCGCGGCCGCCTGCTGGCCGGTTCCGTCGGCGCATGGGCGGCGCTGCTGGCGTTGCACGGCGGCAGCGCGCTGGCCGCGCCGGCGCCGCGCGTGATCCATGCGGTCGGGGTGGAGAACGAATACGCCGACGTCATTGCGCAGATCGGCGGCCGGTACGTGCAGGTCACGGCCATCGAGACCGATCCGAACACCGACCCGCACACGTTCGAAGTGAATCCGCAGGTCGCCCGGCAAATCGCCTCGGCGGACCTCGTCGTCAAGAACGGCGTCGGCTACGACGCATGGGCCGACAAGATCATCGCGGCGGCGCCGGCGGACGGACGCACGGTGATCGACGTCCAGCACCTGCTCGGCCTGCCCGACAGCACGCCGAACCCGCACCTCTGGTACGACCCGAAGACGATGCCGGCCGTCGCGAAGGCGATCGCGGCCGGGCTGAGCGCGCACGACCCGGCCGAAGCCGCCTATTTCTCGGCCAACGCGCGCAAGTTCGACGCCTCGCTCAAGCCCTGGCTGGCGGCGATCGCGTCGTTCCGGGCGAAGTACGGCAGCACGCCGGTCGCCGCGACGGAGCCCGTCGCCAACTACATGCTGCAGGCCGCCGGCACGACCATCCTCACGCCGTTCAGCCTGCAGGCGGCCATCATGAACGGCACCGATCCGTCGCCGCAGGACGTGAGCACGCAGAACGGGCTCTTCACGGGCCATCGCGTCAAGGCGTTCGTCTACAACCAGCAGGTCACCGACGCGCTCACCCAGTCCTTCCTCAATCTCGCGAAAGAGAACGGCATTCCCGTCGTCGGCGTCTACGAGACGATGCCGACGCCAGGCTTTACCTATCAGTCGTGGATGCGTGCCGAAGTCGAGGCCCTGCGCCGGGCCGTGGCGAGCGGGACGTCCACCGAAACGCTGCAGGCGCGCAAGTGAACGGGGCGGACCCGTCGGGCGGCCTGCTCGCGGTCGACGGCGTGAACGTGTCGTTTGCCGGGCGCCGCGTGCTGGAGGACGTGACGTTCCGGCTCGGGGCCGGGCAGTTCTGCGGACTGATCGGCGCGAACGGCTCGGGCAAGACCACGCTGTTGCGCACGGTTCTCGGCTTCCAGCGGCCCCAGGCGGGCAGCGTGAGGATCGGCGCGGACGGCGGCGGGGCCGCCTCCGTCGGCTATGTGCCGCAGAAGATCCTGCTCGATCCGTACCTGCCGCTGCGCGCGCGCGATCTCGTGTCGCTCGGGCTCGACGGTCATCGACCCGGGCTGCCGTGGCCGTCGAGAAAGCGCGACCAGACCGTCGACGCCATGCTCGCGGCCGTCGACGGTCTCGCGTTCGCCGATCAGCGCGTCGGCGATCTTTCGGGCGGCCAGCAGCAGCGGGTGCTGATCGCGCATGCGCTGGTGCGCCGTCCGCGGCTCTTGCTGCTCGACGAGCCGCTCGCCAATCTCGACATTCGCAGCGCCTCGGAAATCGTCGCGTTGCTGCACCGGCTTTGCGTGGGACAGGGCATTGGCGTGCTGCTGTCCGCCCACGACATGAATCCGCTTTTGCCCGTCATGGACCGGATCGTCTATCTCGCGGGCGGCCGGGCGGCGAGCGGGCCGGCCGACGAAGTCGTGCGCAGCGAGGTGCTGAGCCGGCTCTACGGCTATCGCATCGACGTGATCCGCGTGCACGGCCGGGTGCTCGTCGTCGCCGCGGGCGCCGAAGAGGCCGAAGACGCGGCGCTGCCGGCGTTGCGGCACCGCCCCGATCACGCCGTGCAGGCGTACCACTGACGTTTTGTTTTGCCGATGAAGCCCCTGTTTGCCGCCCTGTTTTTCGCGCCCGGCTTTTTCGCGAGCGAGCCGGTTCGTACTGCGCTCGTCATCGGCGGCGGCGCGGCGCTCGTCTCGGCCGTCGTGGGCGTGTTCGCGGTCATGCGCGGCCAGTCGTTCGCTGGTCATGCGCTCGCCGACGTGAGCAGCGCCGGCGGCGCGGCGTCGTTCCTCGTGGGCCTGAATCCGCTGCTCGGGTTCGGGATCATGGCGGTGGCGGCCGCGTTCGGGATGGAACTGGTCCGGGTGCGTCGCGCGCGCGAGCGCGATCTCGTCACCGGCGTCGTGCTCGGCGCGGGGCTCGGACTGACGGCGCTGTTCCTTTACTTCGACGTGACGTCGATGAGCACGACCGGCGCGGCGATCACCGTCCTGTTCGGCTCGATGTTCGCGATTCCGGCCTCGATCGTGCCGCCGGCGCTCGCCGTCGGCGCCGTCGCGCTCATCGCGTCGGCGGCGCTTTACCGGCCGCTGCTGCTGTGCGCCGTCGATCCCGAGCTGGCCGCGCTGCGGGGCGTCCGGGTGCGCGCCGTCGGCCTCGCGCACATGGTGGTGCTGGCGCTCGCCGTCGCGCTCTCGGCCATGACGGTCGGCGCGATTCTCTCCACGGCGCTGCTGATCGGGCCCGCCGCGATCGCGCTGCGGCTCGCGAGGCGGCCCGGCGCGGCGCTGGCCTGGGCGGCGGCCATCGGCGTCGGCGCGACCTGGGGCGGCATTCTGCTCGCCTACGACAGCTACGCCTGGACGCCCGGACACGGCTGGCCGGTGAGCTTTTTCGTGACCACGCTGATCTTCGCCGGTTACGCGGCCCTCAGCCTGATCGCGCCGGCCGGGCGGCTCGGGCCGGGGGCATCGGTCCTGCCCGACGACGCCGAAACGGACGGAGCCTGACGATGTTTGCGAGTTTCATGATCAACACATGGATCGTGGCGAGCATCGTCGCGGTATTGACCGGCATCGTCGGGTTCTTCGTCGTGCTCCGGGGCGAGTCGTTCGCCGCCCACGCGCTGCCGCTCGGCGCGTTTCCGGGCGCGGCCGCGGCGACGCTCGCGGGCCTCGATCCGCTGCCGGGCCTCGTGCTCTTCGCCGGGCTCGGCGTGCTCGGCATCGGCTGCCTGGGGCGCCGCGGGCACCACGGGGTCGCGACCGCGCTGTGCCTCGTGGCCCTGCTGGGCGTCGGCGCGCTGCTGCTGAGCATGACCCGCGAGTATTCGCAGGCCGTCTACGCGTTGCTGTTCGGCGAGGTGCTGGGCGTGAGCGACGCCGACCTCGTGCCGGTCGCCGTCGTCAGCGCCGTCGCGGCGGCGGCGACCCTGCTGCTGTTCCGGCCGCTGCTGCTCAGCGCCGTATCGCCGGAGCTGGCGGCG
Source organism: Burkholderia sp. WAC0059 (assembly GCF_002870125.1). GTDB lineage: Bacteria > Pseudomonadota > Gammaproteobacteria > Burkholderiales > Burkholderiaceae > Paraburkholderia. Next base: position 360,984 of record NZ_PNEO01000002.1, on the reverse strand, counting down.
GTTCGGGGCGTGGCGAGCCGCCGGATGGATGTCGCGTTTCTTGGCATCCTCGCGCTGGCGACCGCGATGGCGCTGCCCGTGGTGGGCGCGCTGCTGGTTTTCAGCCTGATGGTCGGTCCGGCGTCGGCGGCGCGCCTCCTGAGCGTGCGGCCGCTGCGTTCGGTCGCGATTTCGGTCGGGCTCTCGCTCGCGACGGTGTGGACCGCCATCGCGCTCTCGTGGCTGACGAACTGGCCGGTCGGTTTCTTCGTCGGGGCGCTCGGCGCGGGCTGCTATGGTCTGGGGCGGGCCGCCGGGGCGTGGCGGGGCCGCCCGGGCGCCCGCGTGAGGGTGGGCCGGGCGTAGGGCGCGGCGGGACGGCCGGTTTGCCGAGGCCGGCTTTTTGAGGCGGAACACCCTAAATAAATCGAAAGAGCCGCCGATATAGGAGGGTGAGCTCCGCGGGCGGCCCGAACAAGGGCGGCCGCGGTATCCGGATACGGCAGGACGGAACCTCGACAGTCGAATGTCCCACCATACGATCAACAGCGCAGCCGGCGGCCTTTATCCGCTGATTTACCCGCCCGGCCGGGAAAACGCGAGCGGCGCCACGTCCGGGCTGGACGAGGCCGGCGGCGGTATCGGCGGATTTTCCTCGCTGATTCCCGAGCCTTCGCTGGAAGGCACGGGCGATACGGCTGCCGGGCAGCTCGATTCGGCGTCGCCGCTTTTGCTCGAGGCGAGCGCCGACGCGGCCGAGGCCGCCTCCAACGTCGGTCAGTTCAGCGACGCGTTCGTGCAGGCGATGCAATCGGCCACCACGGTCGATCCGACGACGGGCCAGAGCGAACTGCAAGGCGGCTCCGCCTCGCAGTTGGCGGCCGCGTTGAACACGATGCTCGTGAACGCCGGATTCAGCGCCACCCAGGCGGCCTCGGCGACGTCCTCGTTCGAGCAGCAGCTCGCGCAGGGCGGGGAGGTCAACCTGAGCGCCAGCTTCAGCCGGACGACGGCCCTGCCGTCGGCGAACAGCGGCAGCGGCTGGCAGACGATGCCGCCGTCCGCGGTCGTCGTCAACGAGCGTTCGGGATCGGTGTCGATCCAGCTCGATCCCGGTACGGGCCAATTGTCGGTCTCGCTCAACGAGCAGCAGGTGTCGAGCTACACGGCGACGGCGCAGACGACGGGCTCGGGCATCGACGCGGGCCTGCTCGTGCCGACGCTTTCGCCGTTCCTGATGTTGTTGTCCTCGCCCGGCGCGACGGGCGACGGCGGCTCGCAGACGGGCGAGGCGGAGGGCGATGCGCAACCGCTGGCCGGGGCGTCGGCCCAGAGCCCGGCCGACGATTCGGCGGCATCGGCGTCCGGGGCGTCGAGCGACGACGGGACGGGCGATACGTCGTCGGGCGAGAGCGAAATCCTGGATCTGCTCCGGCACATGGCCGACGTGGCGAACGCGAACAGCGCATCGGGCGGCAGCGATGAAGACGCGGCGGCCGGCGAGCCCGTTTCGGAGGCGGGCGACGCTTCAGGTGCTGCTTCCGGCGCCGATACCGCCGGCGCAGCGCAGGCGCTGGATGCGTCGGCGACGATCACGGTCGTGGTCGGTTTTTCGCAGGCCCTGTCGATCCAGTCGAAGGATTCGCAGGGTTACGGCACGACGCTGTATCAGCGGCCGGACGGCACGACCGGCGCGATGTCGTTCGAACCGTTGCGCACGGCGGCCTGAGCAACGCCCGGGCCCGCCTTTCCTCTTTTTTCCTTTCCCGGCATCGGGTTTGCGCGCGCCCTGGGCGCGCGAACCCGACCGCATCGACTGCCTCAATCCTGCTGCGCAGCAGTCTGCCAGCCGAGCCCGAGGCTCTTCTGCAGCGAGACGAAGTCCTTGAGCAGCTCCGCCTGTCCCGCGACGACGTCCTGCTGGGCCGAGAGTTGCGTGCGCTGCGTATCGAGCAGGTCGATCAACGTCTCGACGCCGGCCGTGTAGCGCTGCCGCATGAGTTCTGACGAGCGGTCCGCCGAGCGCTCCACGGCTTCGAGGCGCACGAGGTGCTCGCGTTGGTGCCCATAGCGCGAGAGTGCGGTGTTGGCGTCCTGAAGTGCGCCGAGCACGGCCTTTTCGTAGTTCGCGAGCGCCTCGTCGCGCGAGGCCCGCGCGCCGCGCACGCTCGCGGCGGTGCGGCCGAAGTCGAGGATGTTCCACTGCAGGTACGGCGCGCCGATCCAGGTGAAATTGCTTTTGCGAACGAGGTGGCCCGGATCGGACGCGCTGAAGCCGAGGTCGCCGAGCAGCGTCAGCTTCGGAAAATAATCGGCGATGTGCTCGCCGATCTGCGCGTTGCTCGAGGCGAGCTGCCGCTCGGCGGCGCGGATGTCGGGCCGCTGGCGCAGCAGGGCGCCCGGGTCGCCGACGCTCACCTCGGCCGGCAGCGTGGGCAATGCGCCGCCCGATGCCAACTGGCCGTCGAGCGCGCCCGGCGGCTGGCCCGTCAGGACGGCGAGCGTATCGAGCGATTCGGTGACCTGGGCGTCGAGCGGAACCAGCGTCGCGCGCGTGTTCTCGACCTGGCTCGTCAGCCGTTCGACGTCCACGTCGGCTGCCGTGCCGAGCGCGCGGCGCTGCTCGGTCAGCGCGAGCATCTGCTGTTGCAGCGCGGCCGCATGCTGCGCGATCGCGAGGCGCTGCTGCTCGTCGCGCAGGTCGATGTAGGTCTGCGCGACTTCGGCCGCGAGCGAGACCTGGGTGTCGGCCAGATTGGCGTCGACGGCGCCCGCCTGATCCGAGGCCGCCTCGATCGCGCGCCGGGTGCCGCCGAACAGGTCGATTTCCCAACTGGCGTCGAAACCTGCCGTGTAGAGCTGCAGCGGGCCGCCGCTGCCGAGCGGGATCGCGCTGCCCTGGCCGCCTTCGTCGCCAGTGTCCGGCAGCAGCGAGCTGAGCGACGACAGATCGGGCTCGCGCATGCGCAGCGCGGCGGCGCTCGCCGAGACCTTGGGCAGTTCGTTGGCCTGCTGCTGGCGCAGTTGCGCGCGCGCCTCGAGCAGGCGGGCCCGGGCGGCGTGGACGTCGGGATTGTTGCGCAGCGCGGTGTCGATCAGCGCGTCGAGCTGCGGGTCGCCGAGCGCGCGCCACCAGTCGCTCGGCGGATGCGATGCCGCGACGACGCCGCTCGCCGGCGCGCGGACGAACGTGCCGGCCTTCAGCGCGTCGGCGGCGACGGGCGGCGCGCCGCGATAGTCGGGGCCGACGGCGCAGCCGGCCAGCGCGCAGGCGGCGAGGAGCGTCGGGATCAGCGGGGGAAGGCATGCGGGAAAGAGGCGGGATCGCATCGTCGGGAACCGGAAGATCGTCAATGGCCGGCGGACGGCCGGTCGCCGCCCTGCGGCGCGGCGGTCTTGAGCAGGAGCGCGAGCGGAATGCAGGCGAAGAGCGCGATGGCGAGCACGTAGAACGTCTCCGAGTACGTCATCACCGTGGCCTGCGTCTGGATTTGCGCGGCGAGCTGGCCGAGCGCGCGCATCTTCGAGTAGGCCATGTCGCCCGTCTGTGCGAACCAGCTCGCGGCGTTGGCGGCGATGCGATCCTGCCCCAGCACGGAATTGGCGGTGAGCGAATCGCGGATCGCCGCCGTGTGGAACGTATTGCGGCGGTCGATCAGCGTGCCGATGATCGCGAGACCGACGGAGCCGCCCAGATTCCGCGCCATGTTGTAGAGCCCCGCCGCGTCGCCCGAATCCTCGCGCGAGACGGCCGCCATCGAGGCCTGGTTGAGCGGCATCATCGCGAGGATCTGGCCCACGCCGCGAATGATCTGCGACCAGGTGAAATCGTGGCCGACGCTCTGCGCGGTCAGGTCGATGTCGATGAGGCAACTGAACCCAAAGCAGAGCAGCCCGGAGATGACGAGCACGCGGTAGTCGAAGCGGCCGAGCAGGCGTGGCAGGAGCGGCATCATCAGGAATGCGGGCAGGCCCGAGAGCAGCATGACGGCGCCCGACTGCTCGGCGTTGTAGCCGGCCACCTGGGCGAGGAACTGCGGCAGCAGGTACGAGACGCCGTAGAGCCCCGCGCCGACGGCCGAGACGATCAGGATGACGCTCGCGTAGCTCGGGTTGCGCAGCAGCGAGAGCCGCATGATGGGCCGTTTCGCGGTGAACTGCGAGACGGCGATCAGCACCATGCCGAACGCGGTCGCGGCCGAGAGCCAGCAGATCATGTCCGACTCGAACCAGAGCTCGCGCTGGCCTTCCTCGAGCACGACGGTGAGCGAACTCAGGCCGACCGAGAGCCCGGCGATGCCGATCCAGTCCGCGTTGACGAACTCGTGCCAGTGCGGCCGGTCGGGCGGCAGCGCCACGATCAGCAGCGTGATGAGCGCCGCGCAGACCGGCGCGTTGATGAAGAAGCACCAGGCCCAGTTGATGTTTTCCGCGAGCCAGCCGCCGAGCACGGGCCCGAGCAGCGGCCCGAGCAGCACGATCAGGCCGAAGATCGTCATGCCGACCGGCATCTGGGCGCGCGGCAGCCGCGTGCGGATGATGGTCTGCGCGGTCGGGATCATCGCGCCGCCGGTGAAGCCCTGGCCGATGCGGCCGGCGATCATCTCCGGCAGCGAATGCGACAGCCCGCACATCATCGAGAACAGGATGAAGAGTCCCGAGGCGCCGAGCAGGAAGTTGCGCAGGCCGAACACGCGCGTGAGCCACGCGGCGAGCGGGATCATCACGATTTCCGACATCAGGTAGCCGGTCGAGATCCAGGTGCCTTCGGTGCCCGTCGCGCCGACTTCGCCCTGGATTTGCGGCAGCGCCGAGTTCGTGATCGAGATGTCGAGCGTCGCCATCAGCGCGCCGAGCGCGCCGGCCGCGACGGCGGCCCAGTCGGTGGCCGTCGCGCGGCCTTCGGGCGAGGCCGGCGCGGCGCCGTTGTTGCCGGCGTTGCCGTTGACGGTCGGGGTGTCAGCCATGATTCGCGTTCCCGGTGCCCGGGTTGCCCGAATCGCCCGGGTGCGTCGGCGAGGACCGCGTGTCCACGTCGACGGTGACTGAAAGGCCCGGCAGCAGCCGCTCGCGCGTCTGCGAGTCGGTGTCGATGCGGATGCGCACGGGCACGCGCTGCACGATCTTCGTGAAGTTGCCCGTGGCGTTCTCGGGCGGCAGGAGCGCGAACTGCGAGCCGGTGCCGGGCGCGAAGCTGTCGACGACGCCGTGCACGTCGACGCCGGGCAGCGCGTCGACGTGCAGCGTCGCGCTCTGGCCGGAGCGCATGTCGCCCACCTGGGTTTCCTTGAAGTTCGCCGTCAGATAGATGCGTTGCACGGGCACGATCGTCATCAACTGGGTGCCGGGCTGTACGTACTGGCCGATACGCACGGTGCGATCGCCCACGCGGCCCGCGAACGGGCTTTCGAGCGTGGTGTCGTGCAGGTCGAGCGCGGCCGAGCGGACGTTCGCCTCGGCCGCCTCGAGCTGTGCGCGGGCCTGGTCGATCTGCGCAAGCGTCGCGGCAATCTGCGTCTGTGCGGCGTTTGCGGCCGCCGTATTCGCGGCGAGCGTCGCGCGTGCCTGGTCGCGCGTGCTCACGAGGTCGGAAAGGCGCTCGTGCGTTTCCGCGCCCGTTGCCGCCAGCGGCGCGTAGCGGCGCACGTCCGATTCGGCATGCTGAAAGTTCACGCGCGCGACTTCTTCCTGCGCGCGGGCCTGCACGACGTTCGCGCGCTGCTGCGCGATGTCGGCTTCGGCGCGCTGGATGTCGGCCTCGCGTTCGCCGACGGTCGCCTTCGCCTGGTCGAGCGAGGCCTGGTACTGGCGCGTGTCGATCCGCACGAGCGGCTGGCCGGACTGCACGGCCACGTTGTCGCCGACGAGCACCGCGGTCACGTAGCCGCCGACGCGCGGCGAGATCGTCACGCTGTCGGCCTGCAGATAGGCGTCGTCGGTGCTTTCGATGTAACGGCCCACGGTCCACCAGCGAAAGAGCCAGATGCCGCCGGCGATCAGCGCGATGAGCCCGACGACGAGGAGGACGTTGCGGGTTCTCGTGCGCCGCTCGGGCGCGGCGGTCGGGTCTTTGGGGGCTGCGCCTTGCGGCGGCGATCCTGCGGTTGCGGACATAGGTCGATCCGTGGGTGGTCGGGCGGCCACAATTATTCCATCTGATAAATATGTGTCAAGTGGTATATTTCTACCGGGATCGCAGGAGAGACCTATGAACGACACGAAACGTCCGAGGCGCCCGACGAAGGGCGGCTATGCGCGGGGCGACGAAACCCGCAGGCGGATCATCGAGGCCGCGCTCGACCTGTTCGGGGAGTACGGCTACGACGGCGCTTCCACGCGCGACATCGCCGCGCGCGCCGGCGTCAACGCGCCGGCGCTGCAGTATTACTTCGAGAGCAAGGAGGGCGTCTATCGCGCCTGCGCCGACTACATCGTCGAAACCGTCTGGAGCAGCTTCGAGCCGGTGGTGCGCCGCGCGTCGGCCGCGCTCGAGCGCGGCGCCGACACGGCCGGGCTGATCGATGCGTTCATCGGCATCCAGGAGGTGATCGCAGACAAGATGTTCATGAAGTCGGGTTCCGCCAACCACCGGCTGTTTTTCGCGCGCGAACAGACCGGCCACGAGCCCGCCATCGCGTCGGACATCCTGCAGGAACGCCTGCGCAATCCGCTCAACGCGATCGGCGCGGCGCTGGTGGCGCGGATCACGGGCCTCCCCGCCGACGACCCGGTGACGCTGATCCGGCTCGTGAGCCTGTACGGCCAGTTGATGCTGTTCCACATCTCTCCGCGTTCGGTGCTGAAGCTGCTCGGCTGGAGCGAGATCGACTCGGAGAAGGCCGAGTTGATGAAAGCGACGGTCTGCGGCCAGACCCGCGTGTTGCTCGAGCTCTGGGCGGCCGGCCGCGATGCGGATCGAACGCGGGCACGGGCGGCGGCCGATTCGGGGCCGGCCGCGTCCGCCTCGCGCATGGAGGCGAAAGGGGAAAAAAGGGGGAAAGGCCGGCGCGGCGTCACGATACGCGAGAAGGCCGACTCCGGCGCGGCGTGAGGCCGCCGGCATTGCACGGGTTTTTCGGGTTTGCGCGTCGTCGATGCGAAACCGGCCGGTCGCCATGAGCGGGCGGCCGGCCAGTTCGCCGCGTTTCGTTTTTTCGTTCCGTTCGCAGGCGGCCGGGCGGAATCAGCTACCCGACGACGCGTCGGACATGACGATGTTGACGGTCTTGCTCGGGTCGCCGGCGAGGCCCATCGCGTTCGCGTCGTCGGTCGAGTACATGTAGGGGGTGATCGTGTCGCCGTCGCCTGCCGTCCTGCCGTCCGACAGCGTGACGGTCATGTTCTCGTTGTTGCCGTAGTAGTCCTTGTCGCCGTCGACCTTGCTGACGTCGGGGTTGCCCGCGCCCGCGGCCTGGCCGTTCGCGGCGCCGCCGTCCTCGTAGAGGACTTCGTCCGGATTCGTGGCGCCCTGGGCATTCGAGGGCGAGATCCGCACGCCGATGTCGGACGAGCCGGCGACGAACGTGCCGGTCTGGCCGGGCTGCAGCGTGAGGGTCGCCTTGTTGTCGCCCTGCACGGAATACGTGAAGGATTCCGTGCGGTTCGTGTCGTTGGTGACGTTGAAGGTCTTGTCGTTTCCGGTGCCGGTATTGACCACCTGGGACGAGTTCGGGCTGACGCCGCTGATGGCGGCGGCCTGCGGTACGCCGCCGGCGTTGTTCGCGATGCCCGGCGTGGCGCCGCTGCCGCCCGTATTGCCGTCGTTGTCCGTGCTTGTGCCCGTGTCCGGTGTCGGGGCGGGGGCGGGCGTCGTGGCCGGCGGTGTCGTCGCCGCGGGCGTGGCCGCCGCGCCGGCGCTGGACGCCGGGCTGCCGCCGGCTCCCGTACCGCCGGCCGGAACGGCCATGTCCTCGGTGCCCGCGGGCGGATCGGCGTCGGCGAGCGTCGGCATGCTGCCGGACGAGCCGCCTGCGCCGCTGGCCGGCGACGTGCCGTCGCCGGAATTCTGCTGCGAGGCCAGCATCTGCAGCAGTTCTTCGAGCAGGGTCTGGATGAATTGCGCCAACTGGTCCGGGCTCGTGCTGTCGCCCGTCGTTCCCAGGCTGGAAACGCCGTTGGTGTTGCCGGCATAGCTCGACGCGGACTGTAGCGCGTCGGTCGGAAGAAGGGTTAGCGTGGACATGTCGTTCTCCGGCTTGGGGGCGGGAAACGCCGGGCGCGGCTAGTCGGCCCGATCGTCATGTCAGCGAATGTAGCGCGTCGCGCCGGAGCAGATGCCGGCAACGCGAAGTCATTGACCGATTGGCGAAGTCCGGGCGGGAAGCCGGCGCGATGACGGAGGGAAAGCGCTGAGACCCTGCGTCAGCGCCGGACTATTCCCGGGGGCGGCCCACCTCGCGCTCGACGCGCATGCGACCCGGGGGCTCGAAATACGTACCGAATCGCACGAGCCCAGCCTTTTTCAGGTGACAGGTCATCTCGTAGCTCACCGCGACGCCGGGATCGTGGTTTTCGATGATCTCGACGTCGATCGCCCGAATGCGCGGCTCGTATTTCAGCAGCGTGGCTTCCATTTCCTTTTTCAGCAGATGCGACGACGCGGGCAGGGCCTTGAAGATGTTCGTCAGATCCGGCAGACCGAAATCGGGCAGGTGCTTGAGCGCCCCCGCGCGCGTATTGAGGATGCGGCGGATATTCTGCTGGACGCTCAGGATCTCGAGTGTCCTGTCGTCGTAGGCGCTGAGCGGTTCGCTGCCGATGTGGCCGAGCAGCATGTCGTACAGGGAGGGACCGGCGGGCATCGTCCGGTCCTTTTAGCGGTCGCCGGCAACCGGGCGGCCGGCGGTCGCGTCGGCTGCCGGCAGCACGTCGCCGCGATCGACGAAATCGATGACGAGACGGCTTTCCGGCGACGCCCCGAAGGACGTCTCCTTGGGGGCCATCGACAGGCGAATTCCGGCTGGCATCCCGCCGGGACTTCCTTCGGGCGTGGCGCCCTTCACCATCCGCGAGAGCAGTTCGCGCGACACAGCCGGAAGGACGCGCTGGTTCAGGAACGCGTCGACGTTGCGAGCGCCGGACTCGCGTGCAAGACACCACTGCGCGAGCGAGTCCGTCAGCGCGTCGTCCGGGGTGAGCACGATGTCGTACTGACGACGCAGACGTTCGGCGATCTTCGCAACCTTCAGGCGCACGATCGACGCGAGCGCGGCGGCGTCGAGCGGCCGGTAGACGAGCGTCTGGAAGCGCGCGAGCAGCGCCGGCTGGAAGTGGGCAACGAGCGACGGATGAATGGCCTCGAGCAACTCGTCCTGCGAGATGGCCGGATTCTCCGCTGTGACCTCGTCGATCTGCGCGCTGCCCAGATTGGACGTCATCAGGATCACGCAGTTGCGGAAGTCGATTTCCCGTCCTTCGCCGTCGCGCATCGTGCCGCGATCGAACACCTGATAGAACATGTCGAGCACGTCCCGGTGAGCTTTTTCCACTTCGTCAAGCAGCACGACGCTGTATGGGCGTTGGCGTACCGCCTCGGTCAGCACTCCGCCGCGGCCATAGCCAACGTAGCCGGGGGGAGCCCCCTTTAGCTGGGACACCGTATGCGATTCCTGGTATTCCGACATGTTGATGGCGATTAACGCCGTTTCGCCGCCAAATAGCAGATCCGCCAGTGCCAGCGCCGTCTCCGTTTTGCCCACTCCGGACGGACCGGCCAGCAGGAATACGCCGAGCGGCGCATGTTCGTTCTTGAGCCCCGCCTTCGCGGTGCGGAGACTTTCGGCGAGCGCCGCGAGCGCATCGTCCTGCGCAACGACGCGCGCGGCGAGATTCCGCTCGATCGCCAGAAGGCTGCGGAGTTCGTCGTCGACCAGATGGCCGGCCGGCACGCCGGTCCATTGCGCAACGACGCGTGCGATTGCCGGCGCATCGACGTCGGCAAAAATCAGTGGTGCCTTGCCCTGCGCGTCGATTAGCGCGCGCTGCGCAGCCGCGAGTGCGGTGCCGGGTTCGCGCCCGGCGTCACCTGTGTTCCGGTGCGCTTCGCGCTGCGCATGCAGCGCGTTGACCCGTTCGAGCTCATGGGCATAGCGTGCCTGAAGCTCTTCGAGTTCGGACTTTGCATCGACAAGGGCGCCCGACAGGGCATCGTGACGTGCCTCGAGATTCCCGACGCCGGCCTCGACGTCGGCAACGAGCGTCGCAAGCTCCGTTTCCAGCGCGGCCACCGATGCACGGGCGCGTTGCAGTTCGAAGGGCGGCGATTCGAGCCCCATGCGAACCTGCGCCGCCGCCGTGTCGATCAGATCCACGGCCTTATCCGGCAACTGTCGCGCCGGGATGTAACGGCGCGACAGTTTAACGGCCGCAACGATCGCCTCGTCGCGGATATGCACGTTGTGGTGCTTCGCATAGCGACCGGCCAGGCCTCGCAGCATCAGGCACGCGGCGGCATCGTCCGGCTCGTCGACCTTGACAGGCTGGAAGCGCCGCTCGAGCGCGGCGTCGCGCTCGAAATGTTCCTTGTATTCGGACCAGGTGGTCGCCGCGATCGTGCGCAGCGCGCCGCGCGCGAGCGCAGGCTTGAGCAGGTTCGCCGCATCGGCGCCGCCGGCGGCGTTGCCCGCGCCGATCAACGTGTGCGCTTCGTCGATGAAGAGCAGGACCGGCACCGGCGAGGCTTGTACCTCGTCGATCACGTTCTTCAGGCGCTGTTCGAATTCGCCCTTCACGCCCGCACCGGCCTGCAGCAGGCCGAGATCGAGCGTGAGGATGCGCACGTCGCGGATCACGTTCGGCACGTTGCCCTGGGAGACGCGCAGCGCGAGCCCCTCGACGAGCGCGGTCTTGCCGACCCCCGGCTCGCCGACGAGGATCGGGTTGTTCTTGCGGCGGCGGGCGAGCACATCGATCGTCTGTTGGATTTCGCGATCGCGGCCGAACACGGGATCGATTTCGCCGCGACGGGCTTTCTCCGTCAGGTCGATCGCGAAGCGGGTGAGCGCGTCAGGCTCCTGCAAGGGGACTTCTTTCCCACGGGGACTTTCGCTGGTCGTCGGGGCGTCCGTGGAGCGTCGGGCGGCGTCTGTCGGCCGCTGTCTGTTCGTGCCGGTCGAATCTGCATTGGCTCCGGCTGCTGCGAGCCCTTCGTCTTGCCGCGCAGCGCCGCCGGCCGCTGTTTCGTTCGCGCGTTGCTGTGCGCCTTCGGCCGAGCGCCGGTCCAGTTCGGGCAGCAACCGCTGGATTTGCGTCGCGCCGACCGACAGCAGCGGCCAGGCGTGGGTCGCACGCAGCCCATGCGGTGCATCCGCGATTGCCTGCAGCAGGTTTGCCGAGCGGATCGGCTGTGCCGTATCTCCCGCCGACGCGTAAAGCCACGCGCTTTCGAGGATGCCCACAAGCGACCGTGACAGGGCTGGCTTGCCGCGCAGGTCTCGGGGAGCGCGGTCGATTGCCGTGAGCAATGCGTCCCACACGCCGTCGATATCAATTTCGTAGCGCCGCAGGATGGTGGGAATATCGCCATCGCCCGCCTCAATGAGCTTCAGCAGCCAGTGCTCGACGGTGATCTTGCCGGCGAGGCGCGCTTGACACAGACTGGCCGCGCCCTCGAGAGCGGCCGCGCAATGCGGGTTGAGCTTGCGAAGCAGGTGAGTGGAATCGCGCATGGTCATGGTGGAACCCGGTCATGGGGCGCGGCGGAGCTCTGGTCCGCCAGCTACAAAAACGCCAACCTGCCGAGGCGAAGCTTCAGAGGCTGGCGAAAAGAGGGCCGGCACTTAACGGATACGTGAGCCCCGGGGCCAGTGCCGACTTCCAGGGCGTATCGCGAGGTCGTTTGAACGCCCGTTTAAGCGCGTTCGTTCCAGCTATCCGCGTGGATGATGTTGCCGTCCTTGTACGACCAGGTGATCTTCTCGTAGCGCAGTTCGACCTCTTCGAGGTGGTTGTGCTTCTCGTACGCCGGGTTCTTGATGTCGAGCATCTTCGGCGTGACGCCGACGATCTTGACGTTGTCGAGCTTCGTGTTGAAGTACTCCTTCTCCTTGCCCGCGTCGTCGATCCTGTACCACTTGATCTCGACGGACTTCAGCGTCTGGCCGCTCGTCACTGCCTTGTACAGATACGGCGTGGCCGCATCCGTTTCCTTCGTCAGCCTGATCGGCTTGTGCACGCGCGTACCGGTGAGTTTGCCCGTGTTGCTGTCGGTCGGGATGTTCACGCTGTGGTCGAACGCGACGAGCTCGACGCTGCCTTCGCGGCCCTGCACGGTGACGGAGCCCTTGACGTCCGAACCGCCGTCATCCTTGATCCACATATAGGCTGGAATTGCCATATTTTCTACTCCTCACAGGTATTGCGACAATCGCCCGGAGCTTGCCCCCGAGCCTTGAATTCCCGAAACGCGTCAGCGGCTTCGGGGGCTGAAAAAATTCTGCGCTATTGCGGGTTCGCCGTGGTGCTGGTCGCTGTATTCCCCTGAGGGACGTCCTTCTCACGGGGATTTCCGCTGGGCGTCGGGGCATCCGGCACCAGCGTGATTTCCACCCGCCGGTTTCTGGCACGACCGGTATCGGTGTCGTTGTCCGCAATGGGTCGCGTATCGCCGTAGCCCTGGATCGCGAACCGCGTCACCGGAATTCCTGACGCCTCGATCAACCAGTCACGCACGGCACCCGCGCGTGCAAGCGACAGCTTCTGGTTGAACCCGGGGTTGCCTACGGCGTCCGTGTAGCCCGCGACGAGCACCCGCTTGTCCGGATGCGCCTTGATCATCTCCAGTGCGCCGACCATCGCCCGCGTCGAGCCGGGCTTGAGCTGGGCGCGACCGCTGTCGAACAGGGACATGCTGTCGAGCGTCACGACTGCCGGTGGCGGAGCGGGGGCCTGATACGAGGCGATCGCGTCGTTGAGCGCGGGCGTCAACGCCGCCGCGCGGTACATCCCGAACGACAGACGCGTTGGCACGCCGGTACGCGAGAAGCGGTCGAGCTGGTCGCGGTCGGCCGCGAGCGAGTGCAACGCATCGCGTCGCGCGTTGTCGTGATCAGCCGGAATCATGGCAAACCGGCCGAGATCGGCACCGATGTGCGTGAGTAGCGCCTGGTTGTTTCTGGCGGCGCCCCACATCGCCAGTGCGCCGGCGCAGGCGAGCAGGGCGATGGTGTGTGCAAGTGCCGCCATGCGGGGCGATACCCACAGTCGGCGGGGCATTGCTTCGATCAGCGGCTGGGGCAACGGCCAGGGGGCAAGGGACGCGGCCATCGCTGGCGGGACGATCGCGGTCTGCCTTTCGACGTCGCGCGCCCACGGTGTCCCCGGATGACTGGCCGGTCCGCAGTCGATCCAGCCTGCCCCGAAAAGCGTCCATGGCGCGGCGGGCTGTCGTGGGTCGGTCAGAACGCCGATCGCAACACGCTGCGTCCAGCCCACGACAGAGGCGAGGCTTGCGGCACGGGCGGCGGCAGCGGATCTGGTCCGATCGGGATCGCCATGCTCGCGCTGGACTTCCCATTCGGCGGCCCGTATCACTTCTTCAAACCGCTGTGCGCCCGTGAGCCGCATGGCCGCCGAGACGCCGTGCCATCGCGGGATGTCATGCGTCACCGGGGCGACGGTCAGCCGCTGGTAAACGGCGACGTAACCGGGTAGCCGTGTGCCAAGCATGCGCGACGCATCGCTTGCCGCCTGGCGCGCGACGCGCAGCATCTGCGTTAGTGCTTCTTCGTCTGCATGCAGCGCAGGGGCGATCGCCAGCGCGACGCCGTCGGGTGCACGGCCGTCGCGCCACTGTTTTACGGCCACCGCGAGCCGGGGCAGATCCTGCGCCCGGTCAACCCGCAACCAGATCGCGCCATCGCCAACCTGAGCGAGTCGCTCGTCGCCGTCACCGCGATCGAATATCTGTGCGAGCGCGTCGCCCGTCACCAGGACGAGCGGCATCCGCGTGCGCAGGCTCGCCGGAAGGTCCGCGGTGGTCGTTCCGAGCGCGGCCAGCATATGTGCGCTTTGCGTATGGGCACGCGCGAGCTGGCGGGTACGCCCGGTGACGAGGAGAAGGGCGAATGCCGTCGCGATAGCCGCCATCGCCCACGCGGAACCGCGGCTGACCGGCTGGACAAGAAACAGCACGGCGATCACGAGTGTGGCCGCGATGATCACCATCGTGCGGAAGGGATAACCCGGATGCAAGTCGAACATCAGCGCCTGCCGGATAGCGATGGCGTCAGATGGGCGAGCTGCGTGTCAAGCACATGGCTCCAGATCAGGTAGACCAGCGCAGCGGCCACGCAAGCCAGTCCGGCGATTGCCCACGGCGAAAGTCGGTAGAACCAGTCTGCCAGACGTTTGTCGCGGCGATCGGCGATGAGTGTGCGCGTGGCAGCGGGGCGTAGCGCCTGTAGCTGGGCATCGAGCGAAGCGAGCAGCGAAGTGCGTTGCGCCTGCCCTTCGCTCGCTCCGGAGGACGTCCCCCTGGGGGACGCGTAGCGCCCCATGAAACCGAGCCCAAGAATCGCGGCGTAGCATTCGAGCAGATCCGCGTTCGGTGCCGCTTCGCGCATGCGTTCCGTGAGACGTTCAAACACGCGCTCACCGGCGTCGTGTTTCCCGAAGCGCTCGACCTGCAGCGGCTGCGCGTCCCACCTGGGCTTGTCATCCATCGGCAGTGCCCGGAGCACGGCCTCGTCGAGCAGCCCGCACTGTGCATAGATCGCATCGTCCCGCACGTCCGCCGCCACGCCGCGCTGCTCCAGCGCTGCGGAAAATTGGGCCATCAGATGCTGGCAACGCTGGCGCAACACCATCACGGATTCCGGCTTGCCGCCCTGCGAGAGGGTCGTCACGAGCAGCGCCGTGTCGCGCAGCAGGTCCCGTATGCCGGTCTGCTGGATACGCTTGTCGTCGGGCTGGCGATCCCCCGGGGGGACTTCTTTCCGGGCGTCCACGAAAGATGTCATGACCGCAGCACCGCATAGAGTTCGAGCGAGGCCTCCGGCACCGTCGTCGGCAGGTAGATCTGACAGGCACGCGCGGCGAGCATTCTCTCGTGTGCCGGATCGCTGGCATCGAGCGCAAAGTAATGGTTGTCGAGGCGCACCGGAATGGCGGCGGGCACGCGCTGGACTGCCTTCAGCGGAATGCCGGCGAGCGCGGAATTCACGATGTGCTCGACGTCGTCGGGCGCGCCGATCTTGCACAGCCGCGGCAGTTGCTCGACCAGTTCGAAGGGCGCGAGTCTGGCGTTGACCGACAGGTAATAGTCGGCGCCGGCGCGCAGCCGCTCGTCGAGGAACTGGCCTGTCCACGTGGTTGGGCTCTTGCGGGTTAGCCCGATTGGCACCACACGCGACGGAATGATCGCGTCGAGCAAATCGCGGATCAGGGTCTCGAGCTTCGCGAAAACCTCATGCGCACGCGCATGCTCGTAGACCGGGATGTCCGTGAGCTGGGCGCCGGTCGAGAAGGTCATCAGCACGCCGGCCAGTTCCGCAAGTGCGCCGTAGAGCCGTTCCGGCGGCTGGCTCGGATGGGTGGCGAAGAATCGCAGTTGCGGCCAGTACGTGTGAACGGCGTGCAGCAGCCAGAAGAGCGACACGTCCGCCACGCCATATTCCGCGACGTCGTCGATGCGCTCGCTCTTGCGCGCACCCAGCGCGGCACTCTTCGCCTGCAGGATGTCGGCGAGACGCTTTACGCGTTCGATGTGCAGGGGATGACCGGCAAGCGTCAGACACGGCGGCACATAACGCGGGTCTACCTCGAACTGGCCGCCTGCACCGCGTGCGAGCTTCGCAATTGCACAAACCGTGTCGTCCGCATGCGGCTCGAAGTCGAACAGGAGCCGCACCGCATGGCGTTCGGCAGCGATCTCGACCTCCGACGTGCCATTCAGATCCGTGACGTTCACGAACTCGCGATACGAGCGGCGCGGACGCGCGAGCGACGTTTCATCGAAGCGGCAGTTGCTGCCCGTCGCATTCAGAAGCGGTAATGCGGCGAGTACCACGAAACTCTGGACATCGCCTGGCACGCTCTGCGCGAGATCACGCGCGGGAGGTAGTGAATCGGCCACTGCGGTGTCGATCGGCGTGCCGTCGGGAAAGCGTAGTTGAAGATGCGAAAACTTCAGGCGGCCCATGCGCAACGCCTCTTCGTCGAGCCTGACGCCGAGCGCGCCCCAACCTTCCGCGACCACGGCCGAGGCGAACTGTCGGTGCGCGAAGTTGATCCAGCGTTCCTGCTGCTGAAGGTGGTGATGTCTGAGTCCCACCCCCTCTGACCAGAGCGGTTTGTCGATTCGCATGGATGTGATTTTCGCCGTGTTGTTAGTCGTTTTCGGTGGCGGATTCTATACGCGATTGATGGCGCTCGTATACTCTTCATCGTTAATTCGATATGCGAATTGTTTAGATATTTAACCTGTGAAATTGACGTCGAGGCAAAGTCGACATGAATCGTATTAATTCAATGCGATATATCAAGAGATTTTCCGGTAAAACAGGATTTATCTCATTGACAAGCCGGTGGATGGCTTGGTAATCGGAGTCGATTTTTCATGGAGTTGTGCACGATCTTATTGATCTGTCTACAAGAAAGTGATTGGGGATCGTCATGTTCTTAAAAAATCACAATCTTTGACGTTCCGGTTGTCGTGGACCTTTTGACTTCGCGTAGGACTACCGTGTCTAATGCGGGGCGACATAAAAATATCGGAAGGCGGAGTCGAGCTTTCGGAAATGTTCTTCGATAAGCCGGGGCGTACACGGAATGTCCGGCCGAGCGAAAGAGGGAGCCGAATCGAATAGGATCATCTTTGGAGATGACCTTGGTGAATTTATTTTTTTAAGGATTACGAATGGATAGTTTTCAGCGGGAAATTCCGAAAAGTCGCGTATCAATCACCCTGGATCTGCATACGGGCGGCGCCCGTAAGAAGGTCGAGCTGCCGCTCAAGTTGCTGGTCGCGGGTGACTTCAGCGCGGGCAAGGAGCAGGCGCCGCTCGCCGAGCGAAAGAAGGTCAATATCGACAAGAACAACTTCGATGCCGTTCTCGCCGACTACTCGCCAGAGCTGAAGCTTGCGGCCCACAACACGCTGGCCGGCGACGGCTCCGATTTGCCGGTGAACCTGTCGTTCAAGTCGATCAAGGACTTCGAACCGGAACAGGTGGCTCGCCAGATCCCAGAACTGCAGGCGCTGCTCGCAGTGCGCAATCTGCTTCGCGACCTCAAGTCGAACCTGCTCGACAACGGCACCTTTCGCCGCGAGTTCGAGAAGATCCTGAAAGACAAAGGCCTTTCCGACCAACTGCGCAGCGAACTCGCACAGATCGCGACGACCGTAGGAAGTCCCAGCGGGACGTCGGCGACCCAGCCCGAAGGCCATGCCTGAGCGCGTGAGGGCCGGGCATGCTGGTGTGTCTCGAAGCAGGCGCACCTTTACCGCATCCCGAAACCAGGTAGCGATAGCACCGTAGACAGGACAGTAAATGAACCCCAATGAAAGTCTGCAGGGCAGCACGGCACAAACCACCATGCTGGATGTCCCGAAAGAAGTCCCCTTGAGGGGAAACGACAGCATCTATGCATCACTGTGCAGCAAGATCAACCTCAATCCCGTGAGCGAAGCACGTCCGCTCGAAGCGTTTCGCGACAACGACCTCCTGTCCGAGTCGTCGGTCGACGAACGGATTGCGCGGGGCATGAGCGCGTTCCTCGATCTCGTCTCCAGGGCCAGCAGGCCAGTCGATCGCCTCGACAAGTCGCTGCTCGATTTCCATATCGGCCAGATCGATCGTCAGATCGGCCGGCAGCTTGACGCGGTGATGCACACGCCCGAATTCCAGGCACTCGAAGGCCGCTGGCGTGGCCTCAAGATGCTCGTGAGCCGTACGAATTTTCGCAAGAATGCGCGCATTGAAGTGCTCGACGTATCGAAGGAGGCACTCATGCGCGACTTCGAGGATACGCCCGAGATTATCCAGAGCGGACTGTATCGCCTCACCTACATCGAGGAATACGACACCCCGGGCGGCCAGCCGATCAGCGCGATGATCAGCGACTACGCGTTCACCAACTCGCCGCAGGATGTGGGTCTGCTGCGTAACCTCTCGAAGGTGGCCGCCGCCGCGCATATGCCGTTCATCGGCTCGGTTGGCCCGGCCTTCTTCGGCAAGCAGTCGATGGAAGAGGTCGCCGCAATCCAGGACATCGGCAATTACTTCGACCGCGCGGAGTACATCAAGTGGAAGAGCTTCCGCGATACCGACGACGCCCGCTATGTGGGCCTGACGATGCCCCGCGTACTGGGGCGCTTGCCGTACGGCAAGGATACGACGCCGGTGCGCGCATTCAACTACGAGGAGGCCGTCAAGGGTCCGGACCACGACCGCTATCTGTGGGTCAACGCGTCGTTTGCGTTCGGGGCCAACATGGTGCGCAGCTTCACCAGCAACGGCTGGTGTGTCCAGATCCGGGGCCCGCAGGCGGGTGGCAAGGTGGAAGACTTGCCGGTTCATCTGTATGACCTTGGCACCGGCGCCCAGCCGAAGATCCCGACCGAGGTGCTGATTCCCGAGACGCGCGAGTTCGAGTTCGCCAATCTGGGCTTCATTCCGCTGTCGTTCTATAAGAACCACGACTTCGCGTGCTTCTTCTCGGCCAATTCGGCGCAGAAGCCGGCGCTGTACGAGACGAAGGAGGCGACGGCGAACAGCCGCATCAACGGGCGCCTGCCGTACATCTTCCTGCTCTCGCGCATTGCGCACTACCTGAAGCTGATCCAGCGCGAGAACATCGGTACGACCAAGGACCGCCGTCTGCTGGAGCTCGAGCTCAATAGCTGGGTCAAGGGTCTCGTGACCGAGATGAAAGATCCGGGCGACGAACTGCAGGCGTCGCACCCGCTGCGAGAGGCGAAGGTGACGGTGGAGGACATCGAGGACAACCCGGGGTTCTTCCGCATCAAGCTCTTCATCATCCCGCATTTTCAGGTCGAGGGCATGGACATCGGCCTGTCTCTGGTGTCGCAAATGCCGAAAGCCAAGAGCTGATGAAGTGAGTTCGGGGTAGCTCATGTAGCGCGCCGGGGCACGTGCGGAGAAGATCGATGCCGCGCTCCGGCTTTGCCGTCTGTGGCGCTAACGTTCAACGGAGTGATGGATGGGGTCGACGAGGGGTTCGATGGTTCTGCCGTCCCAGGCTTACGAGGTGAAGCTGGTGCCTCATCCGGCGCCGCTCTCGGTGGTGAAGTTCCGCGGGTTTGACCGAATCAGCGAGCTGTACCGGTACGAGATCGAATTCACGAGTCCCGTCGCGGGCATCCCGATGGACCGGGTGCTCGGGCGGCCCGCGAAGTTCATCATCGATCCCGTCGACCCGAACATGGACTATCTGCGCCGGATGTTCGGCGAGAGGGCGGAGCAATTCAGCGACAAGCCGCCGGCGCGGGCGATCCACGGCATCGTCACCCAGTTCGACGAGTTCGGTACGTCGGCTGACGAAACCCGCTACGGGATCGTCATCGAGCCGCGCACTGCCGATCTGGCACGCGCGATAACGAGCCGGTTGTTCCAGAAGCAGTCGGTGCAGGAAATCATCACGGACACGCTGAAACACTACGGGTTTCGCGAAGGCGTCGATTTCGTGTTCAACCTGCGGGCGAAGTACAGGCGCCACGAATACGTCACCCAGTATCACGAGACCACGTTCGCGTTCGTCCAGCGCATTGCTGCGGAGGAAGGGGTCTGGTTTCGCTACGAGCAGAAGAGGGACCGCGAGATCGTTGTTTTTGGCGACGATCTGGATGCGTATGCGCGTAACCAGCGCACGGTGCCGCTCCGGCATGATGCGGGGCTGGAGAGCGTCGGCGCCGAAGCCATCAAGTCGCTTGCGCGCCACACCCGGCGAGTGCCCGAAGCGGTCCGCCTGAACGACTATAACCATCGTCAGGCCGGCGTGTCGCTGCTTGTCGAGGAGAACGCGGCGCGCGACGACAAGACGACGAACGCCATCGATTACCACTGGGGCGAGCATTACGAAACGCCCGAGGAAGGACGGCGCATTGCGCGGCTGCGTCATGAGGCGTATCTGTCAAAGCAGATTACCTATGCGGGTAAGGGCAACGCCTTCGCCATCGAGGCGGGCGAGGTGCTGCGGCTCGACCAGAATCCAGCCGACGCGCCGCACGGACTGCTTCTGACGTCGGTGGAGTCGGGCGGTGGCCGTAGCGAGGCGTACTGGAACACCTTCACGGCAATTCCGTCGGACCGTGTCTGGCGCACGCCGGTCGATCCCGCCAAACGGCCCGTGATCGACGGCATCCTGCCGGCGCGCATTATGTCGCCCGGCGACTACAAGTATGCCTACCTGACGGGGGAAGGCTGGTATGTCATCAAGCTGCCGTTCGACCTCGACGAGTGGAGCCCTGGAGGCACGAGTCGCGCGGTACGGCTCGCGAAACCGTACAGCGGCGACAACTACGGCCATCATTTTCCGTATATCGACGGCACGGAAGTGGCGATCATCCATACCCAGGGCGATCCCAATCGGCCCGTCATTATTGGGGCGATGCACGACAGCCTGCATCCGGACCTGGTCAACAACCTCAACAATACCCGGAACATTATTCGAACCGCTGGCGGTACCGAGTGGCGGATCGAGGACAAGGCAGGCATCGAGCACAGTCACCTGACGACGCCGTATCAGACCAGCGAGTTGAATCTCGGGCATATGGTCGATGCTGACCGCAAGGAACGGGGGCAGGGGGCCGAGTTGCGTACCGGTGGCCATGTCGCCGTGCGAGGTGGCAAGGGCGTTCTGGTTACCGCAGAAGCTCAGCCTGACGCGACGGGACCGCAGCTCGACATGCAGGACACTGCCGCCACGCTTCGCCAGGCGGTAGACATGATGCGATCCTTGAACGACTCGGCCACTGCGGCAAAAGCGTGGCTTGCCGAGATCGATCAGCAGCGTGCGCTTATCGAGCAGAAGCTCACGAGTCTTCAGGAACCAGTAATCGTCGCCAGCGCTCCCGAAGGCGTAGGCGTCGCAAGTGGCCAGCACATGCAACTGGCGGCGCGCAAACAGATATTCGTGACGGCCGGCGATGGCCTGGATATCGGTGTATTCAAACGCATCACTGCGGCAGCGGGCGAAGCGATTTCGCTCTTTGCCGCGCAGCTCGGTATCCGGATATTCGCTGCCAAAGGCAAGGTGCAGGTCCAGGCGCAGGGCGATGCGATGGAATTGATGGCGCTCAAGAACGTTGCAGTCAGCTCATCGGCGGGCGAAGTGATCGTTACCGGTTCGGAGGGCATCACGCTGGGTGACGGCTCCGGCGCATACGTGAAGATCGCCAACGGGAAGATCGAGATCGCGAGTCCAACGGGGCACATCGAGATCAAGGGCAATTTGAATACCGCTGACCCGGCGGGTGGCGATTTCACGTTCCCGAACTGGTCCAGAGCTCCCCTTAAGGATGTGAAGATCGATATGAACTTCGGGTTTTCTGAGTAGGCGCAATCATGGCAAATACGACACCGCCGAATCCGCTCAACGCTCCGTTGAAGCAGCTTCGCTTCGCATTTCCGTTTCGCAGGAAGGCGCAAGGCGCTACCGGCTCATCCGCTGAGTTTGCCGATGAGCGTGATTTTCACAAGGTATTGAAACAGGAATCGTCGGGTTCCTATCCGGTCAGCGGCAGAGGAATGTGGCATGGCGGAATTCATATTACAGAAGCCGGAGCAGGTGGATCTCTGGATCTGAAGTACGGCGTGCGATGTATTGCCGGGGGCGAAGTGGTTGCCTGGCGAGTCAATCGTGCCTACCCGGTCAGCGATATTCCTGCCCAAAGTGGCAGGCCGGCGATCAGCGCACCGTATAGCACGGGGTTTGCGCTGGTGCGTCATTCGATGGAATTTCCGCGAGGTACGGTGCTAAAGTTTTTCAGCCTGTATATGCATCTGCAGGATTTCGCGGGCTACGAGCGTGATACGTCACTGCCGAAGCCGGCCTACTGGTCGACACAGTTCAAGGTCACGGAGTTTGCCAGGGACAAGCCTCACACCGGCCCGAGCGGCCAGGTGGCACCCGCGGAACAGCAGGGGATCAGAATACGTGCGACAAAGCCCCATGGCACGGTCCTCGGCATCCTGCCGCAAGGGGCACAGGTGAGCATCGGCCAACGCGATGGAGACTGGGGCCAGCTAAAGGATACGCGTGGTGCACAACTGATTGCGCCGACGGCTGGCGGGCTTGTTGCTGCGGACGCGGAGACAGGGTGGATCTTCCTAGGCAAGGAGAACGGCGGTGCCGTTGTCGAGGAAATCATGCCGGACTCGTCCCTCGATCGCGTGGTGGTGCCATCCACGCCGGTTCACATCAATGCAGGTGACCTGATCGGTCATCTGGGCCGCTACGACTCGTTGAGTCAGCAGACCTCGAACCGCATGGTCCACATTGAGGTGTTCTGCGACGACAGCATCAAGTCGTTTATGGAGCAGGGCCGGACATGGATCAGCAATAACGGTGCGCATCCCGATAGATGGCAGCACCTGGGCCTGCCGGGCGACCCGACGATCCTGCGTGTCGACAAGAAAACCACACTGTATAGATTGCCAAACGAGCAGGGACAGGAAGCAAAGCAAACGGGCGTGATCTTGGTTGCTGCACTCGCCGGGCTGGCGAAGCATGGCGAGCACATGGAAACGGAGCCGGGTCCAGACGGCCTGAAACTGCACTGGTGGCATGTGGACAGTATGGACGTGCAGGGCAATGCCATCGACGGCTGGGTGCGGGAACAGAACTTTGCGGGCGGTCGGGTGACGCGCGAGTTCTCGCAGAAGTGGGTGGACTTCCAGCTCCTGGAGGACGCGCACGACCCGACGCATACGATGTTTGCAACCACGAAGGCGTTTGTCGACTACGCAAGCGACGCGGATGTGCCGGAACCGGGTGTGCTCGGCAAACTTAGTCCGCTGATGGCATCAATCTATCGTGCGGTATATCCGACCGGAGACGGCAACAATGCCTCGGATGAGCTCCGCGCTGCTGCGGAGGATTCGTGGACCGCGTTGCGCATGTCGAGGTTGATCATCAGGCACGAGAGCGAGTGGGCCAACCCGGACAAGTGGAAGCCACTTGTTGCGGAGATCGAAAAGCAAACCGGCCCGCAAGCTCAGCACGAGGCGGAGCAGGAGCGGATCGAAAAACTCGTCTGGTGGGATGACGTCAAGGCTCATCTGCCAGACCTGCCTCGGCCGGATATTTTTCATATTCATCCGATCGGATTGGTGGGGAATTTCCAGCGAGGCCCGCGGCTAATAACGCTTGAAATGCTTCTGGCGGTGGACTCATCCAATTCACGAGCCTACTATGAGAGGATTTTACCATCTTTAAATAAATACGCGAAGATTTACGAAGTAAATCGCCCAAGGAGGATTGCCCACTTCTTATCGCAGGTGGCTCACGAGAGTCACTTTAGAACTTATGAAGAGGGATTGGTATTTTCTCTAAAAAATATGCGTGAGACATTTGGATGTAGAGGTGGAAAGGCCAACTATAACGCTGCTTGTGATGACTGCACGCATGGCAGGCTGCGCGAGAAATTGTGGAGTCAAGCGTCGTATTATGCACACAATCCCGAGCGCCTCGCCAATTACGTCTATGCAGATAGGATGGGAAACGGAGATGAATCAAGCGGAGATGGATTTAAGTATCGAGGGCGAGGGATCATACAAGTGACTGGAAAGACCGGATACCAATTACTTCAAGATGAGCACAATCGTCGATCTCCGGACGATAGGCAGAATTTTATCGAAAATCCAGAGCTTGTATCATCAAATATAGAATACGGAGTTGAATCCGCCTTCGTTTTTTGGTCGCATAACAACCTCAATTCCGTCGCCGATACCGGAACTGTTGAAGGCGTCACGCAAATCGTTAACGGTGGGCAAAACGGCTATATCGATAGGCTTCATCGCTTCAACAGTGTTGCATTTATCGTGGGAATTTCCACAGAGTAATGGTATGAAAAAGAATATAACTGTCATCATCTCGTTGGCAGGCCTGATAGTAATGTCTTGCGCTCATGCTGAAGGAATGTGCAAAGGGCGCGAGGCGGAAATATTTACTTGCGAAATGGAAAGGTCAATCTCATCGCTATGTGAATCTAAAGATACTGGTGCATTTTTTTATCGTAACGGTTTCGTCAATAAAATTAATCTTGATGTTTCTGAAAATGGTGTTCGCAAGGGGAGGATTTTCTATTTCTCCAGAGCTCTCTATTCTGGTGGTGGAGAGGCGCATATTCGATTCTCGAGGGCAGGGTATACCTATTACCTGTACGATAAAACTATCAAGACAGATGGCGGGCCAACATTTTCGGCTGGTATCGTCATATATAGAGGTGCAACAGAAATATCCAATCATGTATGTTTAAATAATGCATCGATACATCGGAATGCATATAGTGATATCCCAAAAGAAAATTATCGAAGCATAGACTCGAAATAATTGTTCTTCGCGAGGGGCGATTGAAAAATGATTTTGGCGGAAAATTTACCGGGAGGGAATTTTTCTGCGACTAATTTTTTGCGTCGAGGCCAGAAGCTGGCGAGTTTACGCTTTGCCAACATTAAGAGGGGGTATATTCAGTTGGCTGCCTGATGGGGAGTGTTGCCAATCTTTGCTTCGAGAAATGTTTCTCTGGTAATCGATGCTTTTAATATTGGTTTGGCGGGTTTTTTAAAATTTAGCCTGAGTGCCTGGAGAGCATGTTTGTCCGGAAATCATGTTCGACTTTCGATTTGTTGGGGGTAAAATTTAAAAATTTTACTTTTCTCTGAATGAAATAATAATGTGTTGTATAAATTTAATTCGGAGGAAATTTATATAAAGAGGTGCGGGAGGGTGATTTAAAAGTGGAAGCTACTCGCGCGGAGATTGAAAAACAGGCTGGCCCGCAAGCTCAGCACGAGGCGGAGCGGGAGCGGATTGAAAAGCTCGTCTGGTGGAATGACGTCAAGGCTCAACTGACTGTCGAGAAATGTGGTTGGACAGTTGAAATGGAGGGTGGCGATACGCACACTGCAAAAATGTATTATCAAGACTCAGAAGTCACAGGTCCAGTAAGGATAACTGGGGATGAGTTATATGAAAAATTGAGAGAGGGGTGCGGCGAGGCGACATTCGGTCAAAAAATTAAACAAAAACATCTTGCTTCAATCATCAATGAAATCATAAGCAATGAATTTCAGGGTAAGCAGGAAAAGGATTTTATCGATTGCTTGAGGAAGGTTATTGAACTTATTCAAGACGGCTATACGCATTCGATCGGTGAGTATTTTCAATCGGACCTTGGCCGCGCGACTGCCATTGATCAACACGTTAATTACCCTAACAACGTTGTGAAGAACGTGGCGAGCGCGCTGAAAGTTTTTTCCCACACGTACCTTTTAGTGCAAGAGGATCCGTCCACGTGGGGTCAATCGCGTACTACGTACGAATCTAAAATCGTCGCCTACTATGGTGAGCACAGGCGCATGAATGATTTTCATGTTCGATTTATAAAGTTGTGGGGTAAATTGCCATGAAGTGCGATCCATTATTCATTAATTTAGGAAAAATAGTCGTTTTCCTTGCGATACTGTATTCCGTCGCGATGGTTACTTCCAAACCGGCTTTTGCAACGCAGAAGATTATTTCTGGCGGAGAATCGATCGAGCTTGATGCGCCTCTAACTGCTGAGTTGCAATCTCGATTCGGTGACGGATGGTCTCGTGCATTTTATATAGACAAGAAGGGAGCTCGCCTCCAATTATTTCAGGACGAGCAATTGACTAATTATGGCGGAGTCGTATTTGAAGGCTTGGGACAAAGAAAGTATCTCCCACTGGGCGTTATGTCATAGTGCCAATTGTTAGGCAAGGGATCCTCGATGTCGCAGGGGGAAAATCGAGAGTGGAGGGGAGAGAATATTGTCCGGTAATAGACGTAACAACTGGGTGCATCGTTACGATGCAAACAGACGAGATATGCGGTGGAGAATGGGCATCAAAACAGGACGGATGGCTGGATTCAAACGAGGACCGCACTGTAGAAATGACTACGAAGACGACCCTTGGCGCGAATGGTATCTGGCATGAGTTCTCGCATGCAAGCATAAAACTGAAACTTCGGGATATCATAACTAATAATCTCGGAGTTTATAACGTGATGGCGTGTGATCCTCCTGATCTCAAGAATCGGAGAAGCTACCTGGCCTTGGCAGAACAATTGCGGCATGAAAATGCTGGGTCCGAAGCTTCACTCGTCGAGTCGAAAGTAGCTCTTCTTTCGGAGCGGGCCACTGTAAGCGAGCAGATGTTTAGAGTTCGTGTTGAAAGGGCCTGGCTATATGACTCGCCGAGTCTGGATAGAAAAACACAAATGTACCTTGTAAAAGGCGATCAGGTAACTTCAATTGATATGGCTGAGAGTGAATGGCTGAAAATAGATTCCAAGCAAGCGAACGGCAATGTATTGCGAAAATGGATTCGTAGTTCATATATAACTCACTGGTAAGTAATCGTATGAAAAAGCTTGCATACGAAGGCGATAGCACCAGCCACGGCGGAAGGATCCTCAGCGGTTCGGATCGTATCAAGATCAAGGGGCGTCGGGCGGCACGGATTGGCGACATGGTGTCGTGCCCAATCCACGGCGACAACGAAATTGTCGAGGGAGGCACGAGCATGACGGACGCAGGCGTGCCGGTTTCTCGGGATGGCGATCGGACCCAATGCGGCAGCGTCCTCATTGCTACGTCAGATGGAGCGACGGTCCGATAGATGCCAATTGACTTTGCACGGGTGCCCCCGCGGGTCGCGGTGCCGGAGCCTCCGAGACCGTCAAAACTTCTCTGGGCGGTCCTGCTCGGTGTGGTGATGTGCCTGGGCGCCGCGCTGGCGATTTTTCTGTGGCCGGCAGGAAGGCCGACAAACACCGTTTGGTTCTGGTTCTGTGTCATCGGCTATCCGATGCTCGCGTGGACGTTCCTGCTGTGTTGTTATCTCGGATATTCGTATGCGCGACGCAGCGGAGCCATTGCGAATAATCGGGTTAGCGACGATGAGGAGTTGAAATGCCACAAGCTGGCCAGCGCGCCCCTCGCAGTGCTTGGGCATGCCTGGTGTTTTTCCTGTGACGATCAGGAGAACGGCATCGAGGGACTCGTCAACGGAAGTCTGACGATGGGCACTCGATCCAGCCGGGCGGTGCCGGGGCTCGATGTCAACGCCAGGTGGCTGGAGATCCCCCAAAAGCCGTTCTACGCAGGAAATGAACTGACTGAACACGCGCGTCATCGAGTGGTGTCCGATTGGCTCCTGAACAGTCTGGTCGACAGGATGGGTACCGAACTGGCCACACTGCCCGGTCGCACCGCCCTTCAGGTCGATCTGTGCATACGGTCGGAAATGGACCTGGCAGACGTGCGTGCCCGCCTGCTGGACCTGATTTCAGCCAGAGTGCCGTCTCTGCGAGTGGCGGTCAATGTGAGTGGAGAGCACCTTTCGCTCTTTCAGGCGGACGCGTGGCATGACGGCCTGAAATCAGGCGAGGCGCGTTTTCTGATTGCGATCCAGTTACGTAGAGCGGTCAGCGAACGATTACAGGACGGCGTCGCCGAGACGGGCGTCGCGCTGCTGTTGGGTCACCCTGACATCGTTCGGAACATGCCTGAA
Source organism: Burkholderia sp. WAC0059 (assembly GCF_002870125.1). GTDB lineage: Bacteria > Pseudomonadota > Gammaproteobacteria > Burkholderiales > Burkholderiaceae > Paraburkholderia. Next base: position 333,283 of record NZ_PNEO01000002.1, on the reverse strand, counting down.
AAAAGGACGTTATTAAGCTTGCATCGCCCGGCTACCGGAGCATCAGATGCGGTGAGCAGGCCACTTGAGCTTGCCACTCGCTGGGGGCAGGCCGATTCGATTCGTATCAAGACGGTGTGGGGGCACGCCCTCTCCGAAGAGCTCGTGCGTTCGGTTAAATCGGTGTCGCGGTTCGATGAGAAAACGCAATGGATTGACGTTGGCGCAATGGCCGGAACATGTGACGGCGCGGGTGCCTGGCTCGCAACGGCCCTGGCTGCGGAACATGCGTCGCTCACCGGCGATCCGCAACTTGTCCTCGCCGAGGATAGTACCGACATGATTGCCCTCGTGTGCAGAAAACAAATATGAATGAACACAAACCACAACCCGTTGCGATCTTCATCGGTATCGCAATTGCCATCGTATTTCTTGCGTTGGGTATCGCGGTCTGGATCGGGGGACCCGGAAGAGGATGGTCGCGCGATACCCGGATCATTATCGAGTTGAGTCTGCTATCGGGCTTGCTCGTCGCTCTCATTCTCGTGAAGTATTTCGAGGCCGTCGTGTTGTGGATCGCTTCGATGCGTGCAGCGAAGTGGCTCGCGCAATACGATTCGAAACGGCAAGCTCATGGTGGTGCTGGTCAAGCCACGTCGTTGCAAGAAACGGATCTGGGGCAACCTGATGCCCTGCGCAATGCGCTTCGCGAGCGTCACGGGTGGCGCTGGCGATACCGGGATCGCTGGGTAGCGGTCGCAGGGGATGAGCCGATCGTCAGGCGCCTTGCACCTGGCCTCGTACGAAGCGGTTACATGATCTCCGGCGACACCATTCTGCTTTATGCGAAGCAGACCGGCGACCAACTGGATACCGCCTGGCTTGATCGGATCCGTCGCCTTCGCCGCCGGAGACCGGTCGATGCCGTCGTGGCAGTGGTGCGAACCCATACCTCAGGTAATCGGCCGTTCGACGCGGAGCGTACCGCCCAGCGTTTGGCCTGCCACTCCCGTGCGCTGCGCTGGGCGGCTCCGATGTACCTGCTCAACGTGACCGAGGCCGGAAGCAAGGCGATCGACCAGGATGAAGCGATCGGCTGCACCTGGTCGAACGCACGACTTGGGCAGGGTGAGGTGATCACGTCACTGGGCGGCGTTTCCGACGCACTGGCCGATGCGGGTGTCGTGCGCCTCACGAAAGATGCGGCAGACCGCTACTTCGCCGAACTGTCGAACCATATTGCACAATACGGCAGCGCACTGTCGGACCTCGTGACCCAGATTGGCCGGTCGCGTATCTGGCGCGGCGCAATTCATGGCGTGCTTTTCACGCCGCTTTTCAAGGCGCGCGATGCGGAGGTGCCGGAAGCCGGGGCGGGAGAGGGCGAAACTATCGCGCAGCTTACGGTCTGGCAAACCATTGCCGACCACAGCCGCCGCATTCATGGCCGGCGCGTCGGATTCTCGCTCTCGAGCACGGCTGCGTGGGCCGTCACGGCATGCGTCGCGTTCTGGATCGCAGGCACCTTCCTCTCGGGTTTCGCGAACCGTGCGACGATCCAGACGGCGGCGAATACGGCCGACGACCTCTCAACCGCACAGGACCGCACCCAGGCGGCCCTGATTCTCGTCAGCCTGCAAAAGCAGCTCGACACCCTCGAGGTCCATCAACACGATGGCGCACCGTGGACTACGCGCTTCGGCCTGAACCGCGACGCGGAACTCTTCGCCACGCTGTGGCCGGCTTACGAAAGCGGGGTGGTCCGCATTATCATCGATCCCATCCGTGAAAAGCTGGAACAGCACCTACGACAACTCGCCTCGCTGTCGGACGCAGAGATCGCGAGCGGTGGCGATACGCAGGTCAATTCCGCCTACGACACGCTCAAGACGTACCTGATGCTTGCGAAGCCTGAACGCGCCAATCCAGCGTTCCTTGCTCCCCAGCTAATCGCAACAGCGGCTCCTGCACGCCCGCTCAATTCGTCCTTGAGCGAGGGCGCGTGGCAGGACCTGCGCCAGCACCTGATTGCCTTCTATGCGAATCATCTCGGGCAACGCATGGGTACCAGCGGTTCGTCGCTCGCGATCATTCCCGACGCGTCGCTTGTCAACGCTACGCGTCAGACGGTGATCGGCGTCAGGGACATTCGGAATTCGACGGACGAGATCTACCAGCAGATGCTGGACGAAGCGATGCCGAAGTATCCGCCGGTGTCACTGGCGGCGCTGCTCGGCGACACTAGTAGCCGGGGGCTGTTCGGCACGACAGCGACCGTGCCGGGGGTATTCACGCGCGCAGCCTGGGATGAGCGGATCTCGAAGGCCATCGACGAAGCCAGCGAACAGCGCAACGTTGCCGGCGACTGGGTGCTGTCCGACGCTCCGACGACCAGCGGAAGTCCCCGTGGGAAGGAAGTCCCTTTGGGGGAGACCCGCACCGATGCAACGCTGGCGGCATCGCTGAAAGCCGAACTGCGGCAACGCTATTTCGACGACTACGCGCGCGCGTGGCAACTCTTCCTCAACAGCATTCGCTGGCAGCCTACGCCGACGCTCTCCGGCACGGTCGACCAGCTAACGCTGCTGGGCGATCCGCAGCGCTCGCCGCTCGTCGCGCTGATGAATGTCGCGGTGTATCAGGCCGGGGCCGGCGCAACGACACAGTCGCTCTCGGACACGCTGATCAGCAAGGCACAGCATCTCGTCGGCGCCGACGAATCCCCCAGCGGGACTTCCTTTCCACGGGGACTTCCGCTGGTCGTCGGGGCGAAAGATCCGTCGACGATCGCCCCGTCACGGAACATTGCGCCGCTCGCAAGCGCATTCGGCCCGTTGTTGCGCCTGACCGGCAGCGATCTGGGCGCTGGCAGCGGCAAGGCGGCCGCGCAGATCGCTGCGACAGGCGACCTGAGTCTGGCGCGCTTTCTCGAACGCGTAACCGCGATGCGGTTGAAACTTCAGCAGATCATGATGGGCAACGATCCGGACGCGATGTCGCGCGCCGCGGCACAGGCCGTGCTGCAGGGCAAGACGTCCGATATCGCGGACAGCCGCGACTACGCGAGTCGCGTGGCCGCCAGCCTCGGCGAGCAGTGGGCGGGCTTCGGGCAGCTACTCGAACAGCCGCTCGATCAGACCTGGCAGGTGGTGTTGCAGCCGGCTTCGTCGAGCCTGAACGACACGTGGCGCACGGCGATCGTCGCCGACTGGGACAAGACCTTCGGCGGCCGCTATCCGTTCGCCGATTCCGACAACGACGCGTCGCTGCCGGAGATGGCGCGTTTCATGCGCCCGGACAACGGCGTGATCGCGCAGTTCGTGACGTCGCAGCTCGCGGGCATCGTCGAGCGGCAGGGCGACCGCTGGGTGCCGGCGCAAGGTGCGAACCCCAACACACTAACCGTCGACCCGGCGTTCCTCGCCGCGCTGAACAAGCTCATGCGCGTCTCCACCGTACTCTTTCCATCCGGCGACGCACATATTCGGTACGAGCTGCGTCCGGTGCCGACGCCTGGCGTTACCGACATGAAGTTCGTGCTGTCGGGCCGGGAGCTGCACTACTTCAACCAGAAAGAGGAGTGGACGCCATTTGTCTGGCCAGGCGATGCGCTGGAAGACATCACGCGCATCGAGTGGCAGACCGGGCAGGGCGGATTGCGTTCGTCGCTGGACGCGCAGGGCCGCTTCGGTCTGATTCGCCTCCTCGAGCACGCGACGGTCACGCCGCAGGACAGCGCGCGATATCTGCTCTCGTGGAACCCGGACCCGAGCCTGGGCATTCCGTTGCGTGTGCAGTTGCGCAGCGAAGCCGGGGCGGGGCCGCTCGACGTGCTCGCGCTGCGGCACTTCACATTGCCGACACGGATTTTCGTGACGGGTCCGTCGCCGGCGGCACGGAAGCAGGCTTCCCCCAAGGGGACGTTCTTCTCGCGGGGACTTCCGCTGGTCGTCGGAGCGTCGGCCAATCCGCCGCCGTTGTCGCCGGCGGCGATCGACGCCGCGAAACATGCGGTGATGCCGTTGCCGCACGGTACGTTGCCGGAGGTCGAATGAGCATGCTGCCCAACTTGCTGAAGGCGCTGTTTCCCTCGAGCGACCCCGACCAGCTCGTGCGCGAGCGCGTCGACGCGTGGAACGACTGGCTCGTTCCGCTGCCGGGCGCAGACGGCGTGGGCCGTGACCCTGGCTACGAAGACGCGTTTTTCACGCTGAAAGACGAGGTCGCAAAACTATCCGGGATCGACGATGCGCTGATCGTATGCTCGTGCGAACAACTGATGAAGGAAACCGGCAAGGATCTGCGCGTGGCCGGTTACTACGCGTTCGCGCGCCTGCGTCAGGACGGGCCGGCCGGCCTTGCGGACGGGCTGGAACTTGCCGCGGCACTCGTCGAGCGTTTCGGCGAAGCATTGCTGCCTGTGCGAGCCGAAGCGAAGAAGGGCGCACTCGAGATGCTTGCCGCCACACGCATGATCGACGCGCTAGAAAGCCGTGGCGAATTCGCGCCGGCCGACCTCGAACGTGCCATCGCGGCGCTCGATCTGCTCGTCACGCGCACCGGCGAGTGGACCGCGGCGGCACGCCCCAATCTGCAACCGCTGGTTTCCCGCTTCGAGCGCAACGACGACCCGATGCGCAGCGAGGCAAACCATACCGGCGCGCCGACCTCGACGGTCGCCGATGCCGGCAAGTCCGCCCTGGCGTCGGCCCCGGTGTCTTCCATGCGCGATCTTCTGGAGCAGGCGCGCACGATGGCGACCTGGCTTCGCGATCAGGAAAACGGCTACCTGCCGTCAGTGCGGCTCGTGCGCAACGTGCGCTGGGACACGCTGCATGAGGTACCGCCAGCGGATGCGCAATCGCGCACGCGGCTCGGACCACCGCGTACCGAACTGCGCCAGCAGATGAAGCGGCTCGTGTTGCAAAAGCAGTGGCATGAACTGCTCGAACGAGTCGAAGGCGCGTTCATGGAGGGCGTGAACCACCTGTGGTTCGACCTGCAGTATTTCCAGCACGTCGCGCTCGACCACGTCGGTGCGCCCTACAGCGCATGGCGCGAACTATTGAGAGCCGACCTTGCGCTGTTTCTCGAGCGTCTGCCTGGCGTCGAGCGGCTCGCTTTCGACGACGGCACGCCGTTTTCTGACGATGAGACGCTGGAGTGGATCGCACGGCACGCGGTGGTGCGCGATCTCGAAGCCGGCGAGAGTGTCGCGCCGTGGCCCGTCTCGGTCGACAGCAAGGACGGCGCGGCCGGCGACTGGCCGGAAATCGAGGCGCAGGCGCGTGACATGGTGGCCGGCCAGAGCCTTGAAGCGGCCTTCGCCTGGCTGGAGGCATTGCCCGGCATCCGGACCGAACGACAGCGATATCTGCAACGTCTCGTGATGGCGCGGCTCGCCGATCATGCCGGCCGCACGGACGCCGCGGTGCCGCTGCTCACCGAACTGGACACCACGGCGCACACGGTGTCGCTGACCCGCTGGGAACCGGGGCTCGCCTTCGAAGTCAAGCACGAACTGATTCGAGCGCTGAAGGCGGTGAGTCACCGCAAGGACGCGGACAAGCCCTCGCTCGCACGCCGCATCGACCAGTTGCAGGGCGAGCTGACCGTGCTCGACCCCGCCCGCGCGCTGACTCTGCCATGAGAACCGAATTACCAGAATGCCTGTCCATGGAACACGACGATCCGATTCTGCGGTATTACGAAGCCGAAATGCGTTATCTGCGCGAAGCCGGCAAGGCGTTCGCGAAGACGCATCCCGACCGCGCGCGCATGCTCAATCTCGATCGCGTCGGCGATCGCGATCCGTACGTCGAACGCCTGTACGAAGGCTTCGCGTTCCTGACCGGCCGCTTGCAGCAGAAGCTCGACGACGAACTGCCGGAATTGACCGAGGGGCTGGTCAGCCTCCTGTGGCCTCACTACCTGCGCATGATTCCGTCGCTGTCGGTGGTGGAACTCATTCCGCTCGCGGAAAAGCTGCAGAGAACGGAGCGCGTTGAAGCGGGCGTGCCGGTACGTTCGGCGCCCATTGCCATCCCGGCGACGCACGCGGCATCGGATAGCGCAGGCACGACGCCGAAAACCGTCCAGTGCGTCTATCGCACCACGCAGCCGGTGACGCTGCAGCCGATCCGCCTGACGCACGCAGGGCCGGCCGTGCGTCACGACGGCCGCTCGGTGATCCGCCTCTCCTTCGCGATCGACCACTCGGCGCAGCGTGACGAAACGGACCTGTCGCGTCTGCGCCTTTACCTTAACGCGGATCTGCCGACGGCGTTCGCGATGCACCTCGCCCTCACGCGTCAGGTCGATTCGATTGCGTGGCGCATTCCCGAAGTGCGCGATGGCGAAGCGCTGCCGCTCGAAGGCGTGACGCTCGAGCCGGCGGGCTTTTCGACCGAAGAGCGGTTGTGGCCTAAAGCGGAGGCGGCGTTCTCCGGCTACCAATTGTTGCTTGAATACTTCACGTTCCGCGAGAAATTCCTGTTCGTCGACCTGTGCGGGCTCGATGTCGAAAAATTGCCGGGGAATGCATTCAGCTTCGAGCTGGAAATCCTGTTGACGCACGGCTATTCGTCCGACCAGCGTTTCACCACCGAAAACGTGCGGCTTTTCTGCACGCCGGTGATCAACCTGTTCTCGCTCGATGCCGAAACGGTTCCGGTGAATCACCATGAGACGGAATACCGGGTGGTGCCGGCGGGTCATCAGGGCGAGCACGTCGAAACCTATTCGGTCGACGCGATCGAATCATTCGATCACGAAACGGCGGAGCGCTACGAATACGTACCGTTCGCCACCTTCCGGCATCGCGGCGGCATGATGCGCCACGAGGCGCCCGAACGGTACTATCACACGCGGGTGCGCCCCGGAGTGACCGGCCTGCACGAGACATGGGTGATCCTGGGCGGGCACGCATGGGAATCGATGCGGGACCTGCCGGAGGAAAGCCTGTCGCTGCGCGTGACCGGCACGAACGGCATGCTGCCGCGCAAGGGCCTGCGCGAGGCGAGCCTCAATGAGCTGGCCGCGAGTACGCCGAATGTGACCGGTGTGCGCAATCTCACCGCGCCGACGCTGCCTCTCTATCCTCCGACCGGCGATCGCTTCCAATGGCGGGTGCTGTCGCATCTCGCGCCGAATTTCCTGTCGATGATGGACGCCGAAGTGTTGCGCGGCGCCCTGGTGCTTTACGACTGGACCCAGGATGAACTGAACCGGCGGCGCCTCGCGGGCATCCTGCACGTTTCGGAAACGCTGCTCGAGGACGTATCGGGCGGTTCGGTCGAGCGCGGCGTGCTGATCGAGGTGACGCTCGACAGTCAGGCGTTCGCAGGCGTCGGCGACGTAATGTTGTTCGGCGAACTGCTGCACCGCTTTTTTGGCCTGTACGCCGAAATCAATCTCTTCACAAAACTCGCGATCGTAAGCCTGCCGTCGCAAACCCGAACCGAATGGCCGCGCAGCAAGACGCAGCGCTCCCCGCTATGATGCGACCCGTCCCGAAGGACGTCCGCTGGGGGGGCGAGACGCCCAGTCCCGCGCCGCCGGATCTCGATCCGCTCGTGAGATCGCTGCTTGCGCGCGCGCCGGCGATGAGCTTCATGCAGTTATGCCAACTGCTCGAGGTTCGCGTGCCGGACCAACCGGGTTTCGGTGTTCGCGAGACGATCGAACACGAGGTCGTGAGGTTTCGGCCATGGCCGCGCACGGGATTTCCCGCCGGCGAGGTCGCGTCGGTGGAATTCGACGCTGGAGAGCATAGCTTCGGCGCCTTATCCGCCTCAATCTTGCCGCCGACCGTGCGTACGACGTTCATGGGGCTGTATGGCGTCGACGCCGCGATGCCGTCGTACATGATCGACGATATCGTGCTTCGGGAGGAGGGTCACGAAGCGCTCCAGGCGTTTCTCGACCAGTTCAATCACCGCTTCGCGACGCTGCTGTACCGCGCGTGGAAAAAATATCGCTATCCGGTCGGCTTCCGGCCAGGCGCCACGGACGAGCATTCGCGCAAGCTGCTGAGTCTTGCCGGCTTCGGCTGGGGCGAGAAACCCGCACGCGCCGGGCTGCCGGATTCGCGCATGCTCGCGCTGCTAGGATTGCTGATCCAGCGCACGCGCACGCCGGAAGGACTTGCTGGCGTCGTCGCGCTGGCGGTGCCGGGCGTCGAGGTGCGCGTCGACGAGTTTCATCCGACCTTCAAGGCCGCCGGCAAGCCGCACGTACTCAGTTCGGCCGGATCGGACAAGGACAGGCCCGGCCACGGCGCCAGCGGCAACCCCGGCACACTCGGTGCCGGCTATGTGCTGGGCGCCCGCGTGACGTACCGCAGTCGCGCGGTGCGGGTCACGCTTCGGCCGGCAAGCGCGGAGCAGGCGCACGACCTGTTGCCCGGCGCGCCGCTGCACCGCGAGTTGACCGCGTTCCTGCGCCTGTACGTCGGCACGAAGGCCGACGTGTTCCTGCGCATGGAAGTGTCGTCGCGGCGGATACCGCCCCCTATCATGAGCTCGACAGCGGGCGATTTCCTGCCGCGCCTCGCATGGACCACGGTGTTGCCATCCGATGACGAACGGCTGATCACGATTGAACTTGGCCGCTACGAAGCGTTTCCCGCGCCGGCGCCGAACCCTTATCTCGCCCAACGCGTTGCCTGACTCAGGAGAATCCATGCCCAACGGCCGTTTAATCCACACTGCCCGGGCGGCCCCGGCCGCCCTCGCATTCAGTCTGCTGCTTTCCGCATGCGGCGCCTGGCAGGCTGTGTCCGACGGCACCTCCAGTGCGTACCGGGCCGTGTTCTACAAACAGGTCAAGACGCTGAACGTCGACCTGACGGCGCGAGCATCGCTCAATCCAGACGAGGCCAACCGGTCGACCTCGGTCGCGGTGCGCGTGTACCAGCTCAAGGATCGCAAGCTTTTCGACGCCGCGTCCTACGACGATCTGTTAAAGAACGACAGAACCGTATTGGCGCAGGACCTGCTGACCAGCATTGCCACCGTGGTGAACCCGGGCGCGTCCGTGAGCCTGTCGCAGCCGATGCGGGCGGAGACGCGATATGTTGCCATCGTCGCGTTCTACCGCGACCCGGGCGCCGACGGCGCCTGGCGACGCGCGATGGCGAAGAAGGATCTTTCTGCCGATGTGCCGCTCAAGCTTGAGCTGGTCAACCGCGAACTTCTCGCGTCGGACGAAGTGGCAAAGGAACGACCTGTCCAGTAACGGGGCAGGCGCGTGAAAGACCGAGTGCAATGACAACTGTTGCAAATGCGGTCGCCAGCGCCGCATGGTTGCCCCGCGTTTCCGCGCTATCGGTTTATTCGACCCGACGCCGACCCAGCCGCCGAGAAACGCCTCGGCGATCGTCTGGGCGGCGCGCCCGCGCCGAGCGCCTACCGCTTCATTTTCCGCGACGGCTGACGTAGCCGTAGGCGGTTTTCTCGTGTGCCCGAGCCGGATTCGACGGGGAAACGGGCCGGGCGTCTTACAGCCCCAGATCGGAGAGGCCCGGATGATCGTCGGGGCGACGGCCGAGCGGCCAGTGGAATTTGCGATCGGATTCCTTGATCGGCAGGTCGTTGATGCAGGCGAACCGCTTGACCATGAGCCCGTCGGGACCGAACTCCCAGTTCTCGTTGCCGTACGAGCGGAACCAGTTGCCCGCGTCGTCGTGCCATTCATACGCGTAGCGGACCGCGATGCGGTTTTCGGTAAAGGCCCACAGCTCCTTGATGAGCCGATAGTCGAGTTCCTTCGCCCACTTGCGTTCGAGGAACGCGCGTGCCTCGTCGCGGTTCCTCACGAATTCGGCCCGGTTGCGCCATTGGGTGTCGAGGCTGTAGGCAAGAGCGACCCTGGCGGGGTCGCGGCTGTTCCAGCCGTCCTCGGCCTGGCGGACTTTCTGGACGGCCGTTTCGCGGGTGAAGGGCGGCAGCGGCGGGCGGGGGGCTTCGTTCGACGACATGGTGCGGATCTCCTGATGACGATGGATGGTTCGACGAGCGTGGACGGCGATGTGCCACGTTCGTCGGGATCGGGTCGAAGTCGAACGAAGGTGGAATGATCGTTCTCTATCGATGAGGCCGATGGTAGAACGATCATTCTTCTTCGTCAAGGGGATTGTGATGGGGCTCCTTGCCCGGGTTTGCCGCACAGCCGGCGGCTCGGCGCGGGCTTGCGGCATTGCGCCTTCGGTGATGTACGATCCGTATTCGCCGGACGGGCCCCCTCGATGAGCGGGCTGTGATTGTGGAGATCGAAAGACGTCCGCGTTCCGGACGAAGTCCTGAATCGAAAGATTCGCACAACGGGGTCAACGATGAACCAGTTACCGATACTTATGCCCACCGGCGTCGCCGACGAAACCTACGGCGGCGTCACCTATCACATCGGCGGCGAGCTCGTGCCGGTGCTGTCGGTCGACGTGTCGCGCCAGTCGGTGTTCTTCGAGCACCACATCCTGCTCTGGAAGCATTCGAACGTGAAGATCGGCTTGCGTCCGATGAAAGGCGCGCTCAAGCGCATGATGGCGGGCATGCAGATTTTCGTGACCGAGGCGAGCGGCAATGGCGTGATCGCTTTCAGCCGGGACGGCGCGGGGCACATCGTTCCGATTCATCTCGAACGGGGCGAGGAATTGCACGTGCGCGAGCATCAGTTCCTCGCCGCCACCGCGAACATCGAATACACCTTCGAGCGCGTGCGCGGCATCAGCAACATGCTGTTCGGAAAAAGCGGCTTCTTCATCGACAAATTCCGCAGCGAGTCGGGCGAAGGCGTGCTCTGGCTCCACGGCTACGGGAACGTGTTCGAGAAGGCGCTCGCGCCCGGCGAGACGATCGACATCGAGCCGGGCGGCTGGCTCTACAAGACGCCGGGCGTCAGGATGGAAACGGTGGTCGACCGGCTCACGAGCGGGTTCCTCGGCGCCGGCATGAATTTCATCGTGAACCGGTTCACGGGACCGGGACGCGTCGGCATTCAATCGATGTACGTCAACTACGAGACCGCCGACAACTGAACCCTGGGCTCGCCCGTGTTGACTGGCGGCATCGCCGCGCTGCGCTTCCGGGCGCGGCGAAGGCAGACTTAAGACACGCGCCGCGCCCCGGGCGCGGAGGCGGATCGTTGCGCCGGCCGGACCTCCTCGACGATGCGTCCGTCTTCCAGCCGGATGTAGCGATCGGCCGCGCCGAAGTAGCGGTCGTCGTGGGAGATGACGATCAGCGTTTTGCCCTGCCGTTTCAGGTCGGGCAGGATCTCCGTGTAGAAGATGCGGCGGAACGTCGGGTCCTGGTCGGCGGCCCATTCGTCGAGCACCATCGCCGGCCGGCGCTCGAGGCAGGCGTGCACGAGCGCGAGTCGCTTGCGTTGCCCGGTCGAAAGATCCGTCGTCGTGAACGCGCCGTCGCGTACCGATACCTTGTGCGCCAGCGCGAGCCGCTCGAGGTAGCGCTGCGCCTCGGCGCCCGGCGTGTCGTTGCCCGGCAGCAGCGTATCGAACAGATAGTAGTCCGAGAAGATGGCCGAAAAATTCTGGCGGTAATCGTCGAGCTGGTCTTCGCGCACGGGTTGGCCATCGACGAGCAGCGCACCCGAGTCGGGCAGGTAGAGCCCGAGCAGCAGCTTGATCAGCGTGGTCTTGCCGCAGCCGTTTTCGCCGACGATGAAGAGCGTCTCGCCGCGCTCGATCGTCAGCGACAGCGGCCCCAGCGCGAAGCCGCCCGCCCCGGACTGCGTTGCCGCGCGGCTGTCGTCCTGCGGTGCCGGGAAGCGATAGGCGACTTCGCGCAGCGCGATGCTCGAGAAGCGCCCGACGCGGGCCGGCGAGGGCGCGGGCGGCGCGGACAAGGCCGGTTCGCCGCCCGAAAAGCGCGCGGATAGCGCCGCGAGACGCCGGAACGCGACCTGCGCGCGGCCGACCGACGGCAGCGCGCCGACAATCTCCTGGATGGGGCCCTTCATGTAGAGCAGCACGAGCACGAAGCCCGTGACGACGCCGCGATCCGCATTCGTCGCACGGGTCTGGAGTGCAAGCATCAGACCGATCACGATGAAGAACAGCAGCGAGCCGAACGCGTTCGCGGTCACGAAGACGTTGGCCGCGCGCACGCGCAGGCGGAAGATCGTGTCGATCGTGCCGGAGAGTTCGCGCTCGTAGACGAACGTGCGGCGCTCGCTGTTGATGCGCAGCTCCTTGGCGCCGTCCACGATCGCGCGATAGTGTTTCTGCAGCCGGTCTTCGGCTTCGCGCGCGGCCCCGAAGCGGCGGATGCCAAGGCGTCGCGCGAGCGATTGCACGAGCGAGCCGAGCGCGAGCGCGGCCAGCGCGATCAGCAGCATTTCCGGCGATAGCACGAACAGATAGCCGAGGCAGCCGACGAGGGTCGCCACGGCGATTGCGAGGCTCGAGAACATGAACGAGAAAGCGCTGATCGTATCGATGTCCTGGTTGAGCGCCGCGCTGAGCCGGTGGCTGCGGAACTGCTCGATCTCGCCGAGCGGCGCGGCGATGATCTTCTCGCAGAGATTCTTGCGCAGCGTTGCGATCACGCGCTGGCCGACCAGATTGTTGCCGACGTCGGAGATCACCTCGCCTGCGAGGGCGAGCGCGCAGAGGCCGGCGAAGCTGGCGGCGAGCGCGGGTAGCGAGGCGGCGCCGTGCTGCAGCGCGCGATTGGTGACGGCAAGCAGCGCCGCGGTGGCGACGCCGCTTGCCGCGCCCATCAGCGTGGCGAGCGCCGCGATGGGCCACAGGCGCCGCAGCAATCGGAACAGTTCTGGCAGCATCGTTGGTCTCCCGTTTTTTCTGGACATCAGGCCTGGCGGTCTCCGCGGCCTCGCGCGAGCAGCCACATCAGCCAGGGCGTGCCGAACAGCGTCGCGACGAGGCCGGCCGGCAACTCGCGCGGCATCAACAGCGTGCGGCCGAGCCAGTCGGCCGCGACGATCGACAGCGCGCCGATGGGCGCGGCCAGCAGGATCTGTTCGAGCGGCCGTCGCGCGCCGGCGAGCCGCGCAAAGTGCGGCGCGGTGAGCCCGACGAACGACAGAGGCCCGACGATCAGCGTGGCCGCGGCGGTATGCAGCGCGATCAGGCAGAGCAGCGCGCCGCGCGCGCGGTGCGTGCGCATGCCGAGCGCGCGCGCGGACGCGTCGCCGAGCGAGAGGATCGGCAGCGTGCGGCCCGCGAGCGGCGTGAGCGCGCATAGCACCGCGCAGAGCGCGAGCGCGAGTGCTGCGTCGGTCGGCGTGACCGGGTAGGTCGAGCCGGCGAGCCAGGCGAGCAGCGTCGTGGCGCGCTCGCCGCCGCCCGCGATCACGACGGCGACGACGGCCTGGAACAGCGCGTCGATTGCAATGCCGGCGAGCAGCACGCGTTGCGGCGCGAAGCCCGAGCGGCGCGCGAACCCGAGGATCGCGGCGAGCGCCGCGAGCGCGCCGGCGGTGGTCGCGGCGAGCCGCGCGCCGTGGCCGGCGTCGGCGACGCCGAGCACGAGCGCGATCAGGCCGAGCGCGGCCCCGGCCGAGACGCCCAGCACCTCGGGGCTCGCGAGCGGGTTGCCGGTGAGGCGCTGCATCAGCGTGCCCGCGACCGCGAGCATGATGCCGGCCGCGAGCGCCGCGAATTCGCGCGGCGCGCGCCAGATCGCGACGCGCGACAGTTCGGCGACGCTGCTGAAATGCCAGCCGTGGACGCCGCGGCCGAAATCGAGCGCGAGCGCGATCGTCGCGATGGAAACGAGGGTTAGCAGCAGGCATCGCCTCCTGACCGACGCGTGGGATGCCGGCGGCGCGTGCGACGTCGCGGCCGGGGCCGGCGGCTGCACGCGGCGCATGCGCGCGAGCAGGAACAGCATCAGCGGCGCGCCGAACAGTGCGCTGGCCGCGCCGGCGGGTATCAGTTCGCCGAGCGCGTTCGATACCGGCTGCACGGCCTGGTCGGTCAGCCAGAGCAGCAGCGCGCCGCACGGCGGCGCCAGCAGGAGCCGGTGCGACAGGCGGCGCGCGCCGGCCAGTTGCGCGAGCGCGGGCGCCGCGAGCCCGACGAAACCGATCACGCCGACCGCGCTCACCACGGCGGCGCTCAGCATCACGGCGAGCGCGAGCGCCGCGAGTCGCAGCCGGCGCAGCGCCAGGCCGAGGCTGCGCGCGTTGGCATCGTCGAGGCCGAGTAGCGTCATCGGGCGCAGCAGCAGCCAGGCGATGGCACAGCCGGCGGCGAACCGGGGCGCGAGCGCCGCGACGTTGCGCCAGTCCTCCTGGACGAGCGAGCCGCCGCCCCAGATGAAAAGGCCGCGCAGATACGGCGCGTGGAGGAGCTGCAGCGCGACGCCGACCGATCCGCACCAGAGCGTGACGACGAGGCCGGCCACGGCGACGGCCACCGGCGCGAGGCCGGTGCGCCATGCGAGCCCGAATACGGTGACGGCCGCCGCGAGCGCGCCGGCCAGCGAGATCGTCTGTGGGACCGAGGCGAACGCCGCGGGCGCCCAGAGCGCGGCGAGCGTCAGCGCGAGCTTCGCGCCGGCCGAGACGCCGAGCGTCATCGGCTCGGCGAGCGGATTGCGCAGCACCTGCTGGAAGATCGTGCCGGCGAGGCCCAGCGTCGCGCCCGCCAGCCAGGCGACGACGATGCGCGGCAACCAGACGTCGTGGACGACAATCTGCCGGACGTTGCCGGGGTCCGGCGCGCGCAATGCCTGCCACCAGAGCGACGGCGGCGCGATGGCTTCGAGACGGGCGGCCGACAACGCGAGTGCGGTAACGAATGCTGCGGCGAGCACGGCAGCGGCGAGCGCGGTGGGCAGCCGTGCGGGTGGCGTTCCGCGTCCGGCGTGCGCGGGCGCGTGTGCGGGCGGCGGCGTGGCAGTTCGGGGCGGGCGTTTGGCGGGCGTCGCGCGGCGAAGGTCGTTCATGATTGGGCGGCTCCCGTCGTGCCGGCGGGCGATGCGTTGCCTGCCGATGATGCGTCGGGTTCCGCGAGCAGCGCATGGGTTAGCGCAGCGGCGAAACGCTGGGCGGACGGCAGCATGCCGAAGCCCCAGAACGGCGGCAGCGCCGCCACGCGATTGTTCGCTACGGCCGGCAGCGCATGCCATAACCGGTTCGATGCCAGCGTGCGCGCGACGCCCTGCGGCAGCGGCTCGAAGTAGAGCAGGCCGGCGTCCGCCGTGTCGGCCAGCGTTTCGAGCGGCGCCACGCCGATGCCCCAGTAGTCGGTCGGGCCGCGCCAGGCGTTGACGAGCCCGAGCGCGTCGAACACGTCCTGGAACAGGCTGCGCGCGCCGTAGAGGCCGACGTGGCGGCTGTCGAAGAAACGGATCAGGTAGCGCGGCCGCGCGCGCGACGGCATGGCGACGAGGCGTGCACGGGCCGCCGCGAGCGCCTGCGCGGCGCGGACGACCAGCGCATCGGCGGCCGCCTCGCAGCCGCACAGCCGGCCCAGTTCGCGCGTGACCTGTTGTGCCCGTCGATACGGTGCGCCTGCGTCGGTGTAGATCGCGAACGCGCGCACGGGCGCGATGCGTTCGAGCATCGCGCGTTGCGAGGCCTGGCTCGAATTGATCAGGATGAGGTCGGGCGCGAGCTGCTGGAGCAGTTCGAGGTCCGGCGCGAGCCGCAGCCCGACGTCGGTTACGCCCGGCGGCACGGCCGGCGCGACCACGTTCGCGTTGTAATCGCCGATCTCGGCGACGCCGGCGGGCACGACGCCGAGCGCGAGCAGCGTCTCGGCGAGCCCCCAGTCGAGCACGACGACGCGCGGTGCCACGTGTCGGCGCCCGTCTTCTGCGGGGCCGTGTGCCGCTGTCGCCGTTGCGCTCGCCGTCGCTCCGCCGGCTGCAACCGTCCTCCATGCCGTCAGCGTCGCGAGCGCGCCGGCGGCGCCCGAGCGCAGGAGCGTGCGTCTGCGCATGTCAGCGCGCCACCGCGAGCCGGCCGCCGCCAGGCGGATGCTGCACGATGTCCATCGGAATCCCGTAGATCGCTTCGAGCACGGACGCGCGCATCAGCGCGTCGGGCGTGCCCGCGGTCAGCAGGCTCCCGCTGTGCAGCGCGATCAGCTCGTCGCAGAAACGCGCGGCAAGGTTGATGTCGTGCAGCACGATCACGACGGTCAGCCCGTGCCCGTCGGTGAGTTCGCGCAGCAGGCGCAGCACGTCGATCTGGTGCGCGATGTCGAGCGCCGAGGTCGGCTCGTCGAGCAGCAGGCACGCGGCCCCTTGCGCGACGAGCATTGCCAGCCATACGCGCTGGCGTTCGCCGCCCGACAGGTGATCGGCCAGTTGCGACGCGAAGCGCGCCGTGTCGGTGACGCGCAGCGCCGTGTCGATCATCGCGTGGTCTTCGGCGTGCAGCCGGCCGAGCGCGCCGTGCCACGGGTAGCGGCCGAGCGAGACGAGCTCGCGGACGGTCATTCCCGTGCCGGCCGGCGGATGCTGGGGCAGGTAGGCGACGCGGCGCGCGAACGCGCGCGCGGGCCACGCGCCGAGGTCCGCGCCCGAGAACCGCAGCGTGCCGCGCGACGGCGCCTGCTGCCGGGCGAGCAGCTTGAGCAGGGTGCTCTTGCCGGAGCCGTTGTGGCCGACGAGCGCGCTCATGCGGCCGGCGGTCAGCGCGAGCGTGAGCGGCTGCAACAGCGTCTTGCCGTCCGCTTCGAACGACACGTCCCGCAGTTCGTACAGGGGGCCGGCCGGCCGGGTGTCGTGCCGCCTGCCCGCCGGGCCGTTCAACGTACCTGTGGTGCCCATCCGGTTGCTCCCGATGCCTACCAGTGATAGCGGGCGGTCGCGAGCACTTCGACGCCGTCGCCGTACGTGCAGTCCGCCGCGCTGAAGCACGACGACACGTATTGCCGGTTGAACAGATTGGAGCCGTTCAGCGAGAACAGCCAGTGCCGGCCGGTGTCGTAATGAATCGCCGCATCGACGAGCGTGACGGACGGCACGCGGATCGTGTTCGACTCGTCGTAGCTGTCGCCCAGGTAGCGCACGCCGCCGCCGAAGCCGAGGCCGCGCAGCGGGCCGCCGTGCAGCGTGTAGTCGATCCACGCCGAGGCGAGATTGCGCGGAATGCCCCACGGCACCTTGCCTTGCAGCGACGTCGTGCCGCCGTCGAGCGTGCTGGCCGAGTCGTTAGATTCGGTCGTGACGTCGTTCAGGTAGGTGTAGGAGGCGGCGATGCTCAGGCTGTCGGACAGGCTCGCATGGCCTTCCAGCTCGAAGCCGCGCGCGCGTACCTGGCCGGCCTGATCGCTGAAACCGGGGTCGGCCGGATCGGCCGTGAGCACGTTGTGCTCGGTCAGGTCGAACGCCGAGGCGGTGATGAAGCTGTTGTAGCCGGGCGGCTGGTACTTGACGCCGACCTCGTACTGCTGGGCGGTGGTCGGCCGGGCCGCCGAGCCGTCGGCGAGCACGCCGGCCTGCGGGTCGAACGACTTCGCATAGCTCACGTACGGCGCGATGCCGTTGTCGAACAGATAGACGAGGCCCGTGCGCCAAGTGAAAGCGCGTTCGGACTGCGCCGTGTACGACGCGGTGACCGGATTGTTGTCGTCGGTCGAGGCCCAGTCTTCTCGCATGCCGATCAGGAGGCGCCATTTGCCGTAGGCGAGCTGGTCCTGCGCATAGGCGCCAAGCTGCTTCATCCGGATGAAGTCGTCGGAGGTCGTCTTCGGCATCGCGACCGGCAGATAGACCGGCGCGAACGGGTCCAGTTGCGGCGCCGCGCCGAGGCCGACCTGCTCGCGGTAGAGAATGCGCTGGTAGTCGAGGCCGAACAGCACGGTCTGCGCGACCGGCCCCGTCGAGAATTTCGCCTGCATCTGGTTGTCGACCGTGAAGAACTTCCCGGTCTCGTCGTTGAAGAACGCGTAGCGGTTCAGCGTCGTGTCGGCGCCCGACGCGAAGCCGTTGGCGAAGACGTTCGACAGGTCGTCGTTCACGTAGGTGTAGCGCAGGTTCTGGCGGAACGTCCAGATCGGATCGAAGCGGTGCTCGAACGCGTAGCCGACCGACGCCTGCGTCCTCGTGTGCGAATCGAAGTTCGGGTCGCCCAGGTCGGTGTGCGACGAGATCCGGCCGTCGGGCGTGTCGAACAGGCTGCCGACGGCCGGCACGAAGTTGTAGTAGCCGACGTTGGGGTCGCGCTGGTATTTCGCGAGCAGCGTGAGCGTCGTGTTCTGATCCGGCTTCCAGGTGATCGCGGGCGCGATGTAGACGCGCTGCTGCCGCACGCTGTCGACCTGCGTGCCCGCGTCGGTGGCCGTGCCGGTCAGGCGGTACGAGAGCGAGCCGTCCGGCGTGAGCGCGCCGCCCAGGTCGAAACCGCCTTCGGCGCGATCGTGGCTGCCCGTCGTGAAGAACACCTCGTGCACCGGCGTGGCGGTCGGCTGTTTGCTGATCAGGTCGGCGACGCCGCCCGGGTTGGCCTGGCCGTACAGCACCGAGGCAGGGCCGTGCAGCACGTCGATCCGTTCGAGCCCGTAGGGATCGAAACTCGGGATCGCATAACCGAAGCTGGTGTCGCTCGGCAGCCGCGCGCCGTCGAGGAACTGTTCGAGATAGAAACCGCGGCTGACCAGATAGGGCGCGCCTTCCGCGGACGCACCGCGGATTTCGGGCAGCACGCTCGCCGTGTAGCGCAGCGCCTCGGGCACGCTTTGCACGTTCTGGTCGACCATCTGGTCGCTCGTGACGACCGATACCGACTGCGGCGTTTCGATCAGCGGCGTGTCCGTTTTAGTGGCAGTAACGTCGGTAATCGGCACATAACCGTCAGCGGTGCCGGTGCCGGTCTGCACCCGCTGCCCCGTGACCTTGACGGCCGGCAGTTGGGATGTAGTGGCCGTGCCGGTCGCGGCGGCGGCGCTTGCGCCGTCCGCGCCGCTCGTGCCGGCCGTCTGCGCGTAGACGGCCGTGCCGCCATTTAACAGGTAAAGTAGCAACGCAAAAGCAGTAGTCGTACTGCGTACCCCGGGACTCATGCGGTTTTCTCCATCGGTTTTAAATGTTAATGCAAGTAGTAATGATTCTCAGTAAATATCGAGATGGCATGACGGCGGACTCTTGATGGTCCTGGATACATTCAAAACGGGATGGGGGACAAACGGGACACGGGACGACTACACTGCGCTGCGGTCACTATAACGGCACTCCATCGTCATAGTCAGGACAGGATTGGCATAAGAATGGCCAGATATGTCCGATATAAAGAGTTAGTGAAAATATTGTGTCTGATAATGCTATGACTCAACCCAAATTGCAGACCTTCGGCGAGGTTGCGGGCGCGCGGAAGGTGATCGCGCAGTCGATCGACTACGCCGATGGCACGCACGAAATCGCGCACGTTCATCATCGCGCGCAACTCGTCTATGCCACCACCGGCATCGTGCGCGCGACGACGCCGTTCGGCCTGTGGATGCTGACGCCGGGTCACGCGCTGCTGATCGGCTCGCAGGTCGAGCACGAGCTGCACATGGTCGGACAGGTGTCGATGCGCACGCTGTACATCGATCCCGATGCGCTGCCGAAGGACCGTTCCGAATGCCGGATGATCCCGGTCGACGCACTGCTGCGCGCATCGATCCTCGGGATGTTCGACCCGGCGCTCGACGACGCCGGCGACGGGGCCGACAAGGCCGACAAGGCTGGCGTCGAGGCGGCCGACCGCGGGACCGGCGGCTCGGCCGCTTCCGGGAGCGTGCGCGACACGCTGCTGGTCCCGCTCGTCTTGCGCCTCGTGCAGCTCGCCTGCGAGCGCGCGCCCGACGCGCGGTTGCCGCTGCCGGGCCATGCGCGTCTGCGGCGTATTTGCGAGCGCCTGATCGCGCAGCCGGCCAGCAACGACACGCTGGAGGATTGGGCCGACGAAGTCGGCGCGAGCGCGCGCACGGTCGCGCGGCTCTTTCGTCAGGAAACCGGCATGACGTTCGGCCAGTGGCGCGAGCAGCTTCGGCTGGCCGACGCGATGTCGAAGCTGTCGGTCGGGCATCCGGTCGCGCGGATCGCCCAGCACCTGGGGTATGCCGACGTGCGCACCTTCTCGGTGATGTTCCGGCGCGCCTTCGGTTGCACGCCGCAGCAGTTCCGCCAGCGCGTTCGCGAGCCGGCCGGCTCGCAGGAGTGGGCCGGATGACGAAGGGCGACGTCCGCGGTTGAAAAACACCGCGACGACGACGCGAAACGCTGCGCGCTACGCGGAAGAAGTACCGGGGGGCGGGCATCGGCCGGGCTGCGCCCGTGACAGTTTTTTTATCTCGGGCTACGCTTGCGATTCATGCGTACGTCTCGGGCTGGCGACGGTCCTGCAGGGCGACGCCCATTGCGATTCCCGCTACGGGGTCGACAACTCGCCGGGTCGAAACGACAGTTCGACGGGGGATACATGAGCCAAGCCGCTTTACCGGCCCGGAATGCCGGGGATGTTTCTCTGCGCGTCGACGGTGCCCGCCTGTGGGCGTCGCTCGAGCGAATGGCGCAAATCGGTGCGACTGCGCGCGGCGGCGTCTGTCGGCTTGCGCTGACGGAACTCGATCGCCTTTCGCGCGATCTGTTCGTCGAATGGGCGACCGGGGCCGGTTGCACGATACGCGTGGATCGTATGGGCAATATCTTCGCGCGGCGTGCCGGCCGCGATGCGCACGCGGCGCCGGTACTGACCGGCTCGCATGCCGACACGCAACCGACCGGCGGCCGTTACGACGGCATCTACGGCGTGCTCGGCGCGCTCGAGGTCGTGCGCGCGCTCAACGACGCGGCCGTCGTCACCGGGAGGCCGATCGACGTCGTCGTCTGGACTAACGAGGAGGGTTCGCGCTTCGCGCCGGCGATGGTCGCCTCGGGCGTGTTCGCAGGCGTTTATCCGCTCGAATACGGTCTGTCGCGCGCCGACGCATCGGGCACGACGATCGGCGAGGCGCTCGCGCAGATCGGCTACGACGGCCCCGAACCGGTCGGCGGCTTTCCCGTGCATGCGGCTTACGAACTGCATATCGAGCAGGGCGCGATTCTGGAGCGTGCGGGCAAGACGATCGGCGTCGTCACGGCGGGGCAAGGGCAGCGCTGGTACGAGATCACGCTGGACGGCGTCGATTCGCACGCCGGCACGACGCCGATGGAACTGCGCCGCGACGCGCTCCTCGGCGCGGCGCGCATGATCGATTTCGTCGACGGGCTCGGCCGGCGCTACGCGCCGCACGGCCGCGCGACGGTCGGCATGATCGAGGCGCGCCCGAACTCGCGCAACACCGTGCCGGGCCAATGTTTCTTCACGGCCGAGGTACGCCATCCCGACGCGGCCGTTCTCGCGGAAATGGATGCCGCGCTGCGCGCGCAACTCGAGACGGTGGCTCGCGGCATCGGGCTGGGACATTCGATCGAGCAGATCTTCGAATACCCGTCCGTGCCGTTCGCGCCGGTTTGTGTCGAGGCCGTGCGTACCGCGGCGCAGATGCTCGGCCTTTCTCACGCAGACATCATCTCGGGCGCGGGCCACGACGCCTGCCATCTTGCGCGAATCGCCCCGACGGGCATGATCTTCGTGCCTTGCGTCGACGGCCTGAGCCACAACGAGACCGAGGCGATCACGCCGGAATGGGCGGAGGCCGGCGCGAACGTGCTGCTGCATGCGGTACTCGCCAGTAGCGGCGTGGTCTCATGACGCCGTCCGGGCTCGCAATACGACGGTGAGCCTGCATCCACGGCCCCGGCAAGCCTTACCGCGCCCGTCGGAAAATCACGCGGAACCGATCACGACCTCGATCAGATTGGTCCCGCCCGACGCGATGGCGGCCTCGATCGCCGGCGCGATGTCCGCCGCCCGCACGACGCGTCGTGCCGGAACGCCCATCGAGGCGGCCAGCGCGAGATAGTCGATGGGCGGGTTGTCGATCTCCATCGCAATGAACCGGTTCGACTTCGCCGCCGTGTAATGCGCCTGCGAGCTCATGAAGTTCTTCAGGACGTTGTATTCCCGGTTGTTCATCACGACAAACGTCACGGGCAGCTTTTCATAGGCCGCGGTCCACAGCGCCTGGGGCGAATAGAGGGACGCGCCGTCTCCGACCAGACAGACGACCGGTTCCCGTCCGAGTCCGAGGGAGTGTCCGACCGCAGCCGGCATGCCCCAGCCGAGGCCGCCGCCGCGCAGGAACGAATACTGCCTTCCCGACGGGCTGTTCAGGAAGCGTCGAAGCACCGATGACGTCACGATCGCCTCGTCGACGATCGGCGTCCGCTCGCCGATCGCGCGCATGGCCTGCTGCGCGGCGACGAGCGGCGTGATGACCGGCGCATCGAATTGCGCGGCGGCCAGCGCGTCGAGTTCGGCGCGGCGCTTCAGTTGGGCGTCGGCGGCCTTCGTCCGGGCTTCGGCATAGGCTGTCGTATTGTTTGCGACGCGCTGTTCGAGGCGGGGGAGCAGGTGCCGGAGCGAGGCCTTGATGTCGCCGACCACGGAGAGCTTCGTGTAGTAGGTGCGTCCCAGGTCCCGCACGTCGGCCGACATCTGGAAGACGTCGCAACCTCGCGGCACGGCGGAGCCGTGCGAATAGAGAATCGTGATCAGCGATTTGCCGCCCAGCGCGAAAATGGCGTCGAACGGCGCGAGCTTTTCGGCGATGTCCGTTGCCTTCGTCGGAAGGTTTCCGGCCCATAGCGGGCTCGACGTCGGAAACGGGATGCAGGCCGGCCACGAGGAACCGAACACCGGAGCGGCCAGCGTCTGTGCGAGTCGAAGCGCTTCGCTGGCGGCGTCGCTGGAACGGATTTCGTCGCCGGCGATGATCGCAAGCCGGCCGGGCGGGATCGCGGCCAGCGCGTCGGCCAGCGCGTCGAGCGAGCCGGCGACCGGACGCCGGTCGATCGTCGACGGCGACCCGACGTCGACCGTGCTCATTTCCTCCATCACGTCCATCGGCAGCGACAGAAAGACGGGGCCGGACGGCGCCGCGTTGGCGTCCTGAAACGCGCGTCTGACGAGGACGGGAAGCTGATCGGCGCTGCTGGCTTCCTGCGCCCATTTCACCGCCGGCCGCGCGATGCTCACGAGATCGCCGAACAGCAGCGGGTCCGTGAGGCTGTGCCGCCGGTCCTGCTGGCCCGCCGTCACCACGAGCGGCGTGCACGAGACGCTGGCGTTGAGCAGATTGCCCATGCCGTGTCCGAGCCCGCCCGCCGTGTGCAGGTTGATGAAGCCGGGCTTGCCGGCCGCCTGCGCATAGCCGTCGGCCATCGCGACGACGCTGGCTTCCTGAAGCGCCCACACGTACCGGATCTGCGGCGTGTCGAGCAGCGCGTCCATCAACGGCAGTTCGGTCGTGCCGGGATTGCCGAAGACGTATTCGCATCCGAGACTGCTCAACGTTTCGAGCAGGACGCTGGCGCCGCGCCGGGCGGCGATGGTTTCGAGCGATTCGACGGGACGGTGAATCATGGTGTTGGCCTTTTTCGGGGTGATGCTTTCATGAACCTGAAACGGCGCCCCGCGGTCGAGCGCAGGGCGCCGGGAATCCCCCTCCTGGGGGCGACGGCGCTTCCCTATCCGCCTTATGGGCGGGTAGAGCCGGTTGGCCCGGCACGCGGCGAACCGGAAGCTCAGCAAGAAAGCGTACGAAAATATTAGCCCGCCATTTTGCGAAGAAGATTTTTGAAATGCGCTGGAGAGCCGGGATAATCGGACGATCGTTCCGCTGGTTTGCGGAATTCATAAATGATGTTCTTTCGCCATGAACGACTCGAATTCGTCGCTGACCAGACAGGACCTCGCGATCGTGCGGGCGCTCCAGCACAACGCGCGGATCAAGAACGCGGAGCTGGCCGAACGCGTCGGGATGTCGACGACGGCGTGCTGGAACCGCACGCGCCAGTTGGAGGAGACGGGTCTGATTCGCGGATACGTCGCGCTGATCGATCAGGAAAAGCTGGGGCTGTCCGACACCGTTCTGATCGAGGTGACGCTGGACCGTCACGAGGACGAGGTGCTGGCCCGTTTCGGGGAGGAACTGGCGGCGCTGCCCGAGGTGCTCGAGGCCTATCTGATCTCGGGCGAGTACGACTACCTGATCAAGGTCGCCGTGCAGGGCACGGCCGGCTACGAGCGTTTTTTGCGCGAGAAACTCTATCGAATTTCGGGCATTCGGCACAGCCGGTCGATGTTCGCGCTGCGGTGCATAAAGGACATGCCTTCGGTGACGGTTTGAAGTCGTGGCGCGGGGCGGGGCGGGCGCCAGACCGGCCTGTAGCCGCTCCGTGCCGCCGTAGTTTTCCTCGAACCGGAAATAGAAAACCGGGAAGGGCGCTGCTCGCCAGGTGCACGCGGTGCGTGCGGACGGCGTGGTCACGCCGTCGCTATTCGACGGCGTTCGCTTTCGGTTGAGCGGAGCGGAATTCGGGGCCGAGCCTGACGTTCAATCGCCTCGCGCCGCCCGCCTTATGTCGTTCGCCATTTGGTCCAGGATGCTATGCATCATCTCATTCAGCGAGTTCATGTCCATCGTCATTGGGTTTCTTTCCAGCATCTCCTGCGCCATCAGGAGATCCGCCATGCTCACCACTCCGTCCGATCCCGGATTGAAGGAGGGACGCTCGCGATTGGAGGAGGGGTGCAGTGCTTCAGAGTACAACCGATAGGTCTGGCTATTGATGACGGCGTCGCCGTCCCGTTGCACGGCATCGTCGAGTGCTGCCCGCAATTCGTTGCGAGCGTCTTGCGTGGCAGGAGGCGCGTCCAGCGCGCCGATTCGCCGTTGCGCTTCGGCCCGCTGGCTGGCTTCGTCGGCGACAGGCAGATTGCCCAGGCTGATCAGAGCCTTGACGCCGTTCGCTGCTTCAGGACTAAACTGCGGTGCCTCCGCCTTTGCCTCAAGCGCCTCGGCCCTGGCCTTGCTGTGCTTGGCTCGCATCGCCGCCATGCGCGCAGCGGGCGAAGTGCTCGACTGGACAGGCCCGGGCAGCGATTGGGTATGGGACGCGCCTGACAGGCCGGACAGCGGCCCGGACACGCTGTTTCGTCGCGACGGTCCGAGCGGGCTGGGCGGAGGCGCTTGCGTTCCGTTGCGGGTCTCTGTCGGCGAGGGTTCGACCGGGGAGGCCGGTCGACTGGTAACGGGCGTCGTATTCATGGGTTATTCCTGGAAATCGTCCAGGCCCATTTTGCATAAGACTGCCCGGCGTTTTGCCCGGTCGGCGAAGTCCCGGGTCGAATTGCGAAAATCCCGGGCGGATGGAAGTCTGGGGGCACTTTTGAAAGATGGCTTACCGAGGATTTTTCATTCGGCGATCATGGATAGATTAGGTTGATAATTTATCTTATGTAAAATTATGGCGACGCAAATTTACCTGTGCGGCTCTCGGCATTCCGGATTCCGATGACGTGCCATGTCGACGAAATGTGGCGGTGAGGCGTGATAGTTCTCGTGCACGCTGCTCCCGCCACGCACTCCTTTCCCTTTGACAGACGGCCGCGCTCTATCCAGCGTTTCTAGCCGCGATTGCTCTCGCGATCGAGTCGAGCAGCGGCGGGACGTCCAGCACGGGCAACTCGACTTCGATCAGCGTCAGGCAGTCGGCATGCCCAGCCTTGTCCAGCGCTTCCACGAATGTGCCGGTAGTCGCCGCGCGCAGGGACAGCGAGCGCTTTCCCCGGCCCATGGCTTCGGCGACCCGTTGCCAGTCCCACAATGCAATGTCGTTATAGCGTTGATCGGGACCGTGAATGGCCCGCTCCACGGTATAGCCGCTATTGTTCAGCACGATGACGATGGGCGTCATTCCGTCTCTCAGCATGCTGCCCAACTCCTGGATGCTCAGCAGCGCGGAGCCGTCGCCGACCAGCACGAGGGTACGGCGCGACGGCAACGCGGTCTGCGCGCCGAAGGCCGCGGGAATCGCGTGGCCGATCGAAGCCCACAGCGGCTGGCCGATGAAGCGGACGTTCTTCGGCAGGCGCAGCGTCACGGCCCCATAGAATGCGGTGCCCTGCTCCGCGACCACGAGATCGTCCGCGCGGATGAAATCCTGAACGAGCGGCCAGAAGTTGGCTTGCGACAGCGGCTCGTCGGACGTAGCGGCTTCGCGTACCGGCTGGTCTGCCGGCGCGGCCGCGCTGCCCGTTTTTGCCGGCGATAGCGGACCCGAGCGGAACAGTTCGATCAGGCAGTGCAGCGCGCGGTCCATCGGCACGCGCGGATACGCGCGCCCCGCTACCGTCGCCCCGGATGGCTGGATATCGATGAGGCGGCGTTCGTCGATCCGGTGCGTGAATCCCGACGTCGCCATGTCGAAGAACAGCGTGCCGACCGCGATCAGCGCGTCGGCCGATTCCACGGCGTCCTTGACCTCCGGCTCGCTGGCCGCGCCGATGTAGAGGCCGAGAAAGCCCGGTATCGTCTCGTCGAGCGTGCCCTTGCCGGCGGACAGCGTCGCGCTGGCCCAGCCGCCCAGACGGATCAAGGCTTCGACGTCGCGGCTCGCCCGCATTCTGTCCGCGAGAAAATCCGCCAGTACGACCGTTCTGCCGGCGCGCCCCAGCAGTTCGCCGGCGTGGGTGCAGAACGCGTCGAGCTGTGCCTCGTCGCATTCCGCCGTGTCGGGCGGCAGTTCGGGCAAGGCCGCCGTCAGCGCGGTTCTGGCGACGTCGGTAGGCAAAACCAGATAGCCCGGCCGGCGCTCGCGCATCATGCAGCCGAGTACGCGGTCGATTTCGGCCACAGCGTTATCGGCCGTCAAATGCGCATGGGCGGCGGTGACTTCCGCATGCGCGCGCGCGAAATGGCCGAAGTCGCCGTCCGCCAGCGTGTGATGCATTTTCAGCCCGGCCCGTTGCGCATCGGTCGAAGGCGCGCCGACGATGTGCAGAACCGGCACGTGCTCGGCATAGCTGCCGGCAATACCGTTGATCGCGCTCAGTTCGCCCACGCCGTAAGTGGTCAGGATCGCGCCCGCGCCGTTGCAGCGCGCGTAGCCGTCCGCCGCGTATGCGGCATTCAGTTCGTTCGCGGTGCCGACCCAGTCGATGGCCGGGTGAGCGATCACGTGATCGAGAAACGCCAGGTTGAAGTCGCCCGGCACGCCGAACAGGTGGCGGATGCCGAGTTCCGCCATCCGGTCGAGCAGATGATCGCCAATGGTCCTTACGTTTTGCATGGGAGAAGTCCGGGAAAGTTAGCGGGAGCGGCCGGTACGGGGCCGGCGAGTCCAGTATTCGATACGCGGCCTGATAATGAAAATGCTTTGTTATCATCGAAGCGATGCCGATATTTGATCGCTCCTGCCCTCGCGAATCCCTCACGTCATGGACATCCGCGCTCTCCGATACTTTTCCGAAGTCGTGCGCCAGAACGGCTTTCGCCGCGCGAGCGCAACGCTGCACGTCACGCAGCCGGCCATCAGCCGCTCCATCTCCCAGCTCGAGGACGAACTCGAAGTCGAGCTGCTGGTCCGCACGCCGAAAGGCGTCAGGCTGACGCCCGAGGGCGAGGTGCTGTACCGGCATGCCAGCCTGATCCTGCGGCAGGTCGGCAACCTGGGGGCGGAACTGCGGGATCTGCGTTCGCAGGTGACGGGAACGCTGCGCGTCGGACTCCCTCCGATGACGGGGTCGGTTTTCTTCGGCGACGTCATCACGGAGTTTCGCCGTCGCTATCCGGGCATCCAGTTGCAGATCGCGGAGTACGGTACGCGCCAGCTCGAAAGCGCGCTGGCCGAGGGGGAGGTCGATATCGCGGCCATCCTGCTGCCGGTCGACGGCGAACGCTTTCTGACGCAGACGTTCGTGCGCGACCGGCTGGCGCTGCTGGCGGCGCGCAATCATCCTTGCGCCGGGCTTAGGAAGGTGCCGTTGCGGAACCTGGCCGGTACGCCCTTCGTCGCCTTCACCGAGGACTTCAAGGTCAACGACCTGATCGACAGCGTTTGCCGCGCGCAGGGTTTCGTGCCGGGCATCGCGGGCCGCAGCAGCCATCTGGACCTGATCGTTTCGATGGTGTCGTCCGGCATGGGCGTCGCCCTGCTGCCGGCCACGGCGTGCAGGACGATCCGTTCCGCGAGGCTCGTCACCGTGCCCGTCGTGGAGCCGACGGTTTCCTACGAGCTGGCGCTGGTCCGGTGCCGCGATACTTACGTCAGCCGCAGTTGCCTCGCGTGGATCGAGGTGGCCGCCCAGGTGCTCGGCTTCAAGGTCGATCCGTCGTTCGCGGGTTGATCAGCTCGCGGCTTCGACGGCTACGCGCCGATCGGCATGGCCGCAGCAGGACAGGACGAACGCGAGCGCCGCGTCGTGCAACTGGGCGAGGCCCGGCTGTTCCAGCGGATAATGCCCCGCGTTGCCGAGCATCACGACCGTCTTCGGGACCCGCCCGATGCGATCCAGAAAAATTTTGCTGAGATGAAGCGGCGTCCAGCGGTCCTTTTCCGGCTGGGTCAGCAAAATCGGACAGACGTCGAACTGCTCCGGCTCGATCGCCGGCCGATATCGCAGGTAGGAGCTGAGAAAGCGCACGCTGACCCACGCGCCCGCGGACGTTCTGTCCTTCAGACAGGCGCGCAGCGCGGCCCGGTCGTTGACGAGCGCATTCATTTTCGCCGCGAGGCGCATCGGCACGCGCATCCCGGCCAACGGCGTTTTCGCGATCAGATGCATGAGCGGCGCGCCGAGTCTGCTCATCGGCAGGTTGATCGACGTTTCGTCGTTGACCTGCCGCTCGCGCTGATCGAGGAAGGTCATGCCGATGATGCCCTTGACCCGCCGGTTCAACGCCGCGGCATGGTACGTCAGCATCCCGCCGGCGCTGAGCCCGTAGAGCACGATCGGCCTTGGGTCGCGAGCCAGTTCGGCGTCGATGAAGTCGCTCGCGATCCGGACCCAGTCGTCGTAGGTCGCCGGGTTGCCGGGTGCCACCTGCGTCACGCCGTATCCGGGCATGTCGACGGCGACCGTTTCCAGCCCGCTCCTGAAAAGCGGCGCGCCGAGGACGGTCGACATTTCCCGGCCGTTCGTGCCGACGCCATGAAACAGAATGACCTTTGCCGGCGCGTCCGGATTGGCGAAACGGTCGAGATGGATGCGATGTCCGCGCCACGGCCACCAGTCCTCGCGGGGGGCGCCCTGCCCGTCCAGACGAAATTCGCGCGGAAGACATGCCTCGATGTCGCGCCATGCCTGTTGGCTGGAATAGTCCATAGGAAACCTTATCAATATGAAAGCGGAATCTCGTTCGAGGACGGTCGCCGTCGTCCGGTCCATCACACGGAATGGAGATTACCGTATAATCCAACAAATGTCGGATTAAATTTAACTTATGTCGGATTTCAAGTCAAGCAGTGTTTCGGCGATGCCCGGGACCGAGCGGCGAGCGCCGGCGCAGGCGCGCTCGCAGAGCAGGATGGCCCGCGCGCTCGATACCGCTACGGAACTGCTCCTCGAGGCCGGGCCGGAGAAAACGTCGATTCCGGAAATCGCGAAGCGCTCGGGCGTGCCACGCGCGAGCATCTACCAGTACTTTCCGGATAAATACGAGCTCTTTGCGCATCTGGCGGCGCAGCACATGGAACGCGTGGCCGGCATTGCCGCCTCCGTTCGGGCCGAAGCGCCCGATGCGCCGTGGCGCGAACTGGTCGACGCGATCGTTCGCGCGGTGAGCGCGTATTACAACGAGAACCGCGCGGCCAGTCTCCTGCTGCTCGACGGTCCGTTCAGCAGCGCGGACCGCGACGCTCACCGGCTGAAAGACGCGGCGCTCGGCAACGTGCTGAGGGAACACGCGGCGCGCAACGGCGCGTTGCGCACGCTGCCGGCCGAACCCGATGCGGCGGCCCTTGCCGTCGGCATCGCATTCGCGTGCATGAAGTACGGCTACCTGACCGACGGCCGCATTTCGGATGCGATCTGCACCGAGGCCAGCCGGGCCGTGGTCGGCTATCTGGCTGCGTTCGAAGGGTAAGGCAGCACGGCTCGGCTTCGCGTTGACCGGTTTCTGGCCGCCGGTGCTGCGGCGCGATCGCCTCGAGGTCATAGGTCTCCGACTTCGGTTTCATTGGCATTGCTCTTCGCTCTTCGGATCGGCGTGGCATCGTCATTCAGTAGCCTCGGTGCCCATTTGCTTCTCGCGGGCCACCGCGAATGTCGGGTACGCACCTTGCTGACGCTGTCCTACTGCCCCGTAGCGAGACGAAGATGCCCGATGCGACGAAGACGATCGAGACGCCAGGCGTCGTCGAAACGGATCTTCCCGCACGCCTCGACCGCCTGCCGTGGGGCCGCTTTCACGTATTGATCGTAGTGGCGCTCGGCGTGACCTGGCTGCTCGACGGTCTCGAGGTTACGCTGGCCGGCGCGGTCGCGAGCGCGTTGAAGACGAGCCCGATG
Source organism: Burkholderia sp. WAC0059 (assembly GCF_002870125.1). Taxonomy (GTDB): domain Bacteria; phylum Pseudomonadota; class Gammaproteobacteria; order Burkholderiales; family Burkholderiaceae; genus Paraburkholderia. The sequence continues at coordinate 302,926 of NZ_PNEO01000002.1, read as the reverse complement.
CTGCATTTCGACAACGCGCAAGTCGGTCTGGCCGGCAGCGCTTACATCGCCGGCGCAGTGATGGGCGCGCTCGGCTTCGGCTGGCTGACGGACCGGCTGGGCCGCCGCAAGTTGTTCTTCGTCACGCTCTCGGTCTATCTTCTTGCCACGGCCGCCACCGCGCTGTCGTGGAATTTCGCCGCGTTTTTCGTCTTCCGTCTGCTGACCGGCGCCGGGATCGGCGGGGAATACGCGGCGATCAATTCGACGATCCAGGAGTTCACGCCGGCGCGCGTGCGCGGCTGGACGGACCTGAGCATCAACGGCACGTTCTGGGTCGGCGCGGGCATCGGCGCGGCCGGCTCGCTCGTCCTGCTGGACCCTCGCCTGCTTCCGCCGGACTGGGGCTGGCGCGCGTGCTTTCTCATCGGCGCCCTGCTGGCGCTCGCAATACTGCCAATGCGTGCATGGATACCGGAAAGCCCCCGCTGGCTGCTGATGCGCGGCCGGCACGACGAGGCGCGCGCGATCGTCGAAGGCATCGAGACGCGTTTTCGCGATGCCGGACACACGCTCGCGGCGCCCGCCGGGCAGCGGCTGCGCCTGCGCGTGCAAAGTCACACGGCGCTGCGCAAGGTGTTCCACGCGGTGTTCGTGCTGCATCGGCGTCGCGCATTCGTCGGCCTGTCGCTGATGACGGCGCAAGCCTTTTTCTACAATGCGATTTTCTTCACCTATGCCCTCGTGCTCACCGAGTTTTACCGCGTGCCCGGCAACACGGTGGGCCTGTACCTGCTGCCGTTCGCGCTCGGCAATTTTCTCGGTCCGATCGCGCTCGGCCGGCTGTTCGACGTGCTCGGCCGCCGCGCGATGATCGCCGCGACCTACGCGCTGTCGGGCCTGCTGCTGACGGGAAGCGGCTATCTGTTCGAACAGGGCGCTCTCACGGCCACGATGCAGACGATCGCGTGGATGGTGATCTTCTTCTTTGCCTCGGCCGCGGCAAGCTCCGCCTATCTGACCGTCAGCGAATCCTTTCCGCTCGAAATCCGCGCGCTCGCCATCGCGATCTTTTACGCGTTCGGGACGGCGCTCGGCGGGATCGCCGGTCCGGCCTTTTTCGGCCGATTGATCGACACGCATCTTCGCGGGGCGGTTTTCTCGGGGTATCTCGTCGGGTCGGCCCTGATGCTCGGCGCGGCGCTGATCGCCGCGATCTGGGGGATGGACGCGGAGCGCAAGCCGCTCGAGCAGGTGGCCACCCCGCTCTCCGCCGTCTCCGACGACCATTCGACCGGCTAATTCTCAACCATGCACCGTGACGCTCAGGGCAGAACCGGCCCTTCCTGCGAACCCCGCCCGTAACGCTTGCCACGACGTTAGCCGTCTGCGCTCACGATGCCTGATCGCCGGGTCCGCGCGCAGGCGGGCTCGACGCCCTCGCCGTCCCGGCTGCCGGGTCGGAGCCCGTCGTCGGATCGCCCGCGCGCTCCGCGACGGAGTCGACCGTCGCGAAGACCCGCCAGGCGAGATCTTCGAGCAACGGAGGGGAATCGCGAAAGTGCGAGCCGCTTACTGGCGCGTCATCCCCGGCGTTTCTCCCTCGTCGCTTCGGCAGGCGGCAAGGTATCGCCTTCCTCGAGCGGCGCGCCCGCTGCCCGGCGCTTGCCCGACTGCTCGACTACCGGTTCCGGCGGCGCTGCCTCGCCCTCGCCCTCGGCATTGAATTGCGCCTCGGCGCGATGCCAGTATTCGTCGGCGCGGCCCTCGGGCGCGCCGGCGTCCTGCCAGAGCCGATAGGCGCGCTGGCGGATGAGATGTTCCTTCTGTTCGTCCATATGATTCTCCTTGCCGATCGGTTGACCTGATCCGACGACCGCGTTGCCAAATGGCATCGACGGCCGGCCCCGCGCGTGGTTCGAAACGTTGCGCTGCCTATCCGTCTATCCGTCGCGCATGCCGGGGCGATGCGCGCCGACGTCCCGTCCTCGTCGGTGTTCCTCAGCGTCGCCTTGCACCGAACAGAAGACTGGCGACGAAGAGGACGACGAAGATAAAGAAAAGAATCTTGGCGATGCTTGCCGCGCCTGCCGCGATGCCGCCGAACCCGAAGACGGCCGCGATCACGGCGATGATGAAAAACACGATTGCGTAGTGAAGCATTTATTGTCCCCTGTCTGAATGGCCGCGCTACACGCGCGGAAAACGCAAAGTACGCGCCAGGGCGAGTCGCATGGATTCTGCTTTTCGTTCCCGTTTCTCATGGGAAGGACCACGCGGGCGCCGACCGGACGTTCGCATTGCGCGTGCCTTGCGCCATTTCTACGTAGGGGTAAGGGCTTGCCGCGAGGACGGCACGGCAGCCGCAAGACCGGGAACGGACGAAGGCCACGGCGCCTGGCCGGCAAAAGGCGAGACTTGATTCAAGCTTTACACGTAATCGCTACAAGCTGCGAGGCGACATCCGGCGCGATACGTTTTACTGCACCAGCAATTCTTTCGATGACTAACCAATTAGCCGTTACCCTGGCTTCGATCGACGTCGGGATAGCGCTCGCGGCGCCGCGAAATGCAAGTGCATGGCGTCGTGGCGCGCGTCGCGCGGCGCATGGGGGAAACGGTAACCCGTCGAGGACCGGCGCACCCTATGGCGTGGGCGCGCGTGGGCCGGTGGCGCCCTGTCGTCGCGCACGTGCTCCGCATTCGCTAAATCGCGCGCGAACGTGCAACCGCGTGGCCTCGAAGAGGGGCATGCGTCGGCGTCATGTCCGCGTTGAAAGCGGGGGCTGTCCGGCGCGCGTCCGGCCGCTCGCCAGACGGGGCTCGATGCGCCAATAGCGTTCGACGCGTGCGACATCGGTCGGGAGGGACCCGAACGCGCGGATCTGGCTCGGATACGCATGGACGGCGCGCCATTTGAGCGCCGCAGTTTGCAGCGGCTGCCCTCCGCCGATCGCATCCGCGCTCAGCGCGCTCGCGCCCAGCCGCGCCTCTTCGAGCCGCGCGAAGCCCGCGGCGAGCACGCCCGGCATCGCGCGATAAATGGCGTCTTCGTAGGCAATGTAGTGCGCGAGGCGGTGCGTGTGCAGTAGCCGTCGACAGGCGGCGCCCACGAGTTCGTGGTCGGAATGCCAGAGACCGAGCGGACATACGGGCCAATACGCGTCGAGACGCGCGAACTGTTCCGCCAGCGCTTCGGCGACGGCTTCGACGCCGGGCGTCGCGCCGTATTGCGCATCGAGGAAATCGAGCCACAGCGGTCGGGCGCCGCAAAGCGCCAGCGCGCGCCTGTCTTCCCGCCATCGCGCGCGCATCGCCTCGCGCGAATCGGCAAAGCCGCCGGCTTTGTCCCAGGGCATGCGCATCGGCACGGCCGGTTCGCCCGCGAACACGGTACAGACGATCGAACCGGGGCACCGCGCAAGCAGGTCGGCACAACCGAGCACCGCGTCGTCCAGATGCGGCGAAACCACGATCAGACGGGGCGGGCGGCGCCGCCCGGACAACGCGCCGTCGTCGCGCGTGCCGGAAACGCAGGGATGCAGCATGCAGCCTCCTCGCCGGAATCGTGAACGGATTGCCGCACGCAAGCGGCACGCCCGGCCTGTGCCGTCCAGACACGCCGTTTTCGGCGCCTGACCTGTCGCTTCTCCGACGCGGCGCGCGTCTTCGCCGGCACGATGCAGTCGGCCCGCGTCCGGCGCATGACCTCGACGCACGCGACGTCGCCGTGCACGATCGCGTCGTACACGCGCCACGCGAGGTGTTTCGGATAGTGCCAACCGAAGGTTCCATCGCCAGGCACCAGGCGCCAGGACCGGGAATTTCCCTTGCCTTCCGTCGCGAGTACGAACCGTTCGTTTGCCGCAATCCGTTGCTCCGGCACCGCGAAGCAGGCATCGTGCTTGCGGCTCCAATTTATCGTCAATGGTTGCAAACGGTCGCAAACGGTCGCCGCATTCCGAACATCCTGGCGTCGTCGGTGTGCCACTGGCCACATCGACTACCGCGTCCGTGCCCACGGGGAAGCCGGTCCCCACCCACCCGGGAGTCGTTCATGCAGCAAGCCACCCGCCGTCGCCCAGGCAGGAGCGAAACGATCGTTGCGCTGATCTGCGCAGCCCTGATCACGATCACCCTGGCCGTCTCCTATATGAAGCACTGGTCGCGCAGCCCGGCCGACGCAGGCATTTGCCCGGGCAACTCCGCGCAATGGCGGCAGAGCGCGCTCCAGGGCAAGATCGACGGGACCGACGCTCCCGCTTTCAGGAGCAAGTCGTTCGTCGTTCAACCCGGCGTCCATTGGGACGACGACAGCCGCCGGTGGGTCGTGCCGTTCCGGACACCCGACCAGCCCGCCGGAGACAGGAACTTCACTGCGCTGATCGATTGCAACGGGTCCGTCTACGCGACAGGCGGCGGAAAACCATGAGCGTTCCGCTTTCCTCGCCATTGCCGGAAGGCGTGCCTCGTGCGTCCTTCGCCAATACCGTCCCGTTGCGATGCCCGCCCATGCCGGCCCCCCTCATTGCCGACGTTTTCGCCGAAACGAAGCTCGATGCCCTGCTCGAGCCCGTCGCGCTTCCCGTCGACGCCCGTTCGATTGCGGACGCGGTCCGTGCGCTCGTTGCGGCGTGGCCCGAGTTGCCGCCGCCAGGCGCCGGCGCGACGCTCGAACGCTGGAGACGGCTGGCCATGCTCGCGGGCCGCGACCTGTCGCTCGCGAAAATTTACGAGGCGCACGCCGACGCGCTGGCCATCCTCGCTGAGCTGGACGCTGGACGGCTGGCCGAACTCGACGGACGTGGGGCTGTCTGGGCCGTCTGGGCGGCGCGTGGACCGGACGGCGAGCCGCTCGCCGCGCGCCTCGAAGGCGAACGCGCGACGCTGAGCGGCACGAAGGCGTGGTGTTCGGGCGCGCCGTTCACCACTCACGCCCTCGTGACCTGCCTCGACGCCGACGGCGGCGAGCGTCTCGCCGCGCTGCCGCTCGACCAGCCCGGCGTCACGGTGAGCTCGCGCGGCTGGGAGGCCGTCGGGATGCAGGCCACGCTAAGCGTCGAGGTGAGGCTGACCGGGGCGCGCGCCACGCTCGTGGGCGAGCCCGGCGACTACGTGCGCCGGCCCGGCTTCTGGCACGGCGCCGCCGGCATTGCAGCGTGCTGGTACGGCGCGGCAGCGGCGCTCGCCGCGAGACTGCGGGACACGTCGGTCCGGCGCGACGAGGCGGCTAAGGCCGCCGAGGGCCGGCTTGCCGACCGCCCCGGCGCGGCATCGGCCGAAGCCGCCCGGACAGACGCCCGTGCGTATCTGCGCGCCCATCTCGGCGCGACGGACGCGGCGCTCGCCGGCGCCCGCGCGCTGCTGCACGAAACCGCGCGCGAAATCGATGCCGCGCCGCGCGCGGACGCGCAGCGTCTCGCCCTGCGCGTTCGCGCGGCAACCGAGGCCGCTGCGGAGGTGACGCTGCGCGCCTGCGGTCGCGGGCTCGGCGCCGCGCCGCTGTGCCGCGACCGCTGGTTCGCGCGCATGGCGGCGGATCTGCCCGTATTCGTGCGCCAGAGTCATGCCGAAAGCGATCTCGCCGCCCTGGGCGCGATCCACGCGTCGAACCCAGACGACTGGAGCCTGTAGGCGATGTTCGCGGCCCCCTCCCCCGCCGACCTGTCCGGCTGTCCCGAACCCGATGCCGAGCGCGTTGCGGCCCGTTTCGACGCCTGCTTCGCGACCCAGGCCGACCCCTGGCGCTACCGCACGAGTTGGTACGAGGCGCGCAAGCGCGCCCTGCTGCTGGCCGCGCTGCCGAAACCGCACTTTCGCTCGGCGTTCGAGCCGGGCTGCGCAAACGGCGAGCTTTCCGCGGCCCTGGCGCCGCGCTGCGAGCGCCTGCTATGCGCTGACTTCGCACCCCATGCGCTCGCGGCCGCGCGTCGCCGGCTCGCGCCGTTTCCTCACGTGCGCGTCGAAGCGCGCACGCTGCCGCGCGACTGGCCCGACGGCCGGTTCGATCTCGTGATCGTGAGCGAGATCGCGTATTACCTCGACGCCGTCCATTGCGCCGCGCTCGCCCGCCGCGCCTGCGCCGCACTCGAGGCGGACGGCGTGCTCGCCTGCTGCCACTGGCGCCATGGCGCGAGCGACTTTCGCCTCGACTGTGCCGGCGTGCATGCCGCGTTCGTCGCCCTGGCGCGATCCGCTGCGCTGCGGCAGGTCATCCATGCGGAAGACGCCGACTTCATGCTCGACGTCTGGAGCGCCGACCCGCTCACGGTCGCGCAGCGGGAGCGCCGCGCATGATCGGCATCGGCATTCCCGCGCATAACGAAGCGGCGCTGCTCGGCCGCTGCCTGCAGTCCGTGCGGCGCTGCGCGGCGCATTGCGCACTGGCGGGAGAAGCCGTCGTCGTCGTGGTCGCGCTCGATTCGTGCACGGACTCAAGCGCGGCCGTTTGTGCGGCGCACGGCGTCGAGACGATCGCCGTCGACGTGCGCAACGTCGGCATCGCGCGGGCTACCGCTGCCGCGCATCTATTGCAGCGTGGCGCGCGCTGGATCGCCTGCACCGACGCGGACAGCATGGTCGCGCCCGACTGGCTCGCCGTCCAGCTCGCGTGGGAGGCCGACGCCGTTTGCGGGACCGTGTGCGTCGACGACTGGCGAGACTGGCCGTCCGCCACGCGGGCCGCGTTCGAGCGCGGCTATCACGATGCGGATCGCCACCGTCACGTGCATGGCGCAAACCTCGGCGTCAGTGCCGCCGCCTATGTGCGCGCGGGCGGCTTCCCGCCGCTCGCATGTTCGGAGGACGTCGCGCTCGTCGACGCGCTCGTTTCCACGGGATCGAACGTTGTATGGAGCGCCGCACTGCGCGTCGTGACGAGCGGCCGGCGCGTGGCGCGCGCGCGGGGCGGTTTCGCGGCGACGCTGGCCCAGCTCGCGTGAGCGGGCGCGCCGGCGGCCTTTCGCCGGGGAGCTATGTCGTGCGCTGGCGGCGACCTCCGTGCCGATCGCGGATACGTCGCGATCACAGGCCGCGGGCCGTATTGCCGCCAGGCGGAGAGGCAGCGCATGGAACGCGTTGCGCGACCGATGCGGATCGCGCCGGCGGGCATCCGGTTTGCGTGCGAATACAAGGCGAAGTCCGCCGCGTATCCGGTATCGACAGGGCGTCGACCGGCTGTCGAAACGCGCGGCGGACGCTGCCCTTCCCCGACTTTCAATGGAGTCAGACAGATGAAGAACAACTCACTCGCAGGACGCAAGGTGGCGGTATTGGCCGTCGACGGTTTCGAGCAGGCCGAACTGGTGGACCCGAGGCAGGCGTTGACCGACGCCGGCGCCGTGGTGCACGTGGTATCCGCAAAGCCCGGCAAGATTCAGGGGTTCAGGCACTTGAGCAAAGGCAGCCAGGTCGACGTGGACGCGACGTTCGACGACGTCAGTCCCGACGACTACGACGCAGTCGTGCTGCCCGGCGGCGTCGTGAACGGCGACGCGATCCGCCTGATCCCGCAGGCGAAGGCGTTCGTGCGAGCGGTCGACGGCGCGGGCAAGCCCGTCGCCGTCATCTGCCATGGCGGATGGCTGCCGATCTCGGCGGGCATCGTGTCGGGCCATACGATGACGAGCTGGCCGAGCCTGCAGGACGACATCCGCAATGCGGGCGGCACCTGGGTCGACGAGCAGGTGGTCGAGGACGGCAACTTCATCACGAGCCGCAAGCCGGACGATCTCCCCGCCTTCAACAAGACGCTGATCACGCGTCTGGCTACGCTCGATCCGGCCGCCGCCTGACGCGGCGCCGCACGGCCACGCGATGTGCGGGGCACAGCGTTTGCGGCGGCTGCAGGGCCTGGCCGGCCGTGCGTGGCCCTGTCGAAAGGAACCAGCAAGTCCACTTTTTTCGAGGAAAGAAGATGACCCTGATACGTGAAATCATGTCGCGCGACGTCGTGCTCGTCGCGCCCGAGACGTCGATCGGGTACGCCGCCGAACTCATGCGGCGCCATGACGTCGGTGCGCTTCCCGTGTACGACGGCGAGGCGATTGTGGGAATGTTGACCGATCGCGACCTTGCCGTTCGGGCGCTCACGGGGCGGTACTCTCCTCGGGAGCCAGTCTCGCAGGTCGCGACCTCGGGGGTGGAATGGTGCTACGACGACGAGGACGTCGATGTCGTCCAGCGTCGCATGGGCGAGGCGCAGATCAGGCGCGTGCCTGTGGTCGACCGCACACACGCGATGGTTGGCACGCTCTCGATCGGCGATCTCGCGACGCGCGGCGACGGCGCGCAGCGCGGACGACTCGCGAACACGCTCGAAGACATTTCGCAACGGCGCATCGGCGATGCCGGTCTGGCCGGAAATTAATCAAGGATGCCGAAGGATACCGGACATCGGACGAAAACCGCTGGTGTATGCGCCGGCATCGGCGCCGGAAGAGCATGCGCCCGTCTGTCCCGGAACGTCGTTTCCCGGGATGCGCCGGAATGTATTACGGACCGTGCATTGCCCGACGCGGCGCGGCCAGACAGGAGGCGTGACCCATGAAACCTGCAATCGCTGCACTCGGCTTCGCGCTCGTTTGCGCCGCCCCGCTCCATGCCCAGACCGAAGCCGCCTCGACGACGGCCGCCAATGCGCTGCCTGCCGTCGACCGCGAGTTCGTGCAGGCGGCCTCGTCGGGGTCGTCGACCGAAATCGACGCCTCGAAGCTGGCGATGCGCAACACCGAAAACAAGGACGTGCGCGCATTCGCGCGTCACATGGTGATCGACCACACGAAGCTCGCAATAGCGCTGAAGCTCGCGGCGCCTCACGGCGTGACGGTACCGAAGGACAACTCCGACACGTCGATTCTCGATTCGCTGCGTCCGCTCAGGGGCAAGGCTTTCGATCAGGCCTATGCGCAGAAGATCGGTCTGGACGGGCATCGGCAGGCGATTCACGAATTTCAGAAGGAAATCACGGACGGCCAGAACGATTCGCTCACGAACGCTGCGCAAAAGGCGCTGCCGACCATCGAGGCGCACTACCGCATGGCCCAGTCGCTGGCGCAGGAAGTCGGCGTGCAACAGCAATAGGGCTCGTGCCCGTTTCCCGTCGACCGGAGCCGGGGCCATGACGACCCGCCAGCATTCTTCCTCGCGACGAAAAGGCGGCCGGCCGGCGCGTCAACGGCACGCGCAGGCCGGCGCGGGAAAGCGCGGCGCGCCGCCGTCCGGCCGGTGGTCGCAACGGGTGACCGAGTCGAGCGACGCGATGGATCTCGAATCGGGCGTCTTCAAGTCGAGCGACCCCGAAGCCATTGCGCGTGCCCTGAAGCAGTCCGCACTGCGCAGCCGCCGGCGCAAGGGCACGCCGCTTCAGTCGGCGATGTCGATGCTGAACTCCTACATCAATCGGGCCGGCCGGAACCTGCCGAAGTCTCGTCGCGATTCGCTGCAGAAGGCGAAGGGCAAGCTCCGCGAAGCGTTTGGCCGAAAGCCCTGAGCGAGCTTCCCGGGGCGCTCATGAAAGCGCAAGAGGAAGCGGGCGCGGCGCCGGCCTGCCGCGCCCGCTCACTCACTCACTCACTCACTCACTCACTCACGTCTTCTTGCCTGGCAGTACGTTCGCCATGACCTGACGCGCCGTGTTCGCGATGATGCTTCCTTCCGCGGGGTCGCCTTCCATCAGCGTGCGAGCAAAGTGGCGGGCCTGGTCGAGCGTGATGTGCGGCGGCAACGGCGGCACCTCCGGATCGGTCTTCACCTCGATCACGACGGGACGCGCCGCCGCCAGCGCTTCTTCCCAGGCATCGCCGAGCTGCCCGGCATCGTCCACGTAAAGGCCCGCGAGTCCGAGCAATTCCGCGAAGCGGTGATACGGCACGTCGGGAATGCGCTGCGACGCTTCGAATTTCGGATCGCCTTCCATCACGCGCTGTTCCCAGGTGACCTGGTTCAGATCCTCGTTGTTGAGCACGGCGCAGATCCAGCGGGGGTCGCCCCATTCCTTCCAGTATTTCGCCACGGTGATGAGTTCGGCCATGTTGTTCATCTGCATCGCGCCGTCGCCGACGAGCGCGATCACCGGCCGGCGCGGATGCGCGAACTTCGCGGCGATCGCGTAGGGCACGGCCGCGCCCATCGAGGCCAGCCCGCCCGAAAGCGAGCACATCATGCCGCGCCGGATCTTGAGGTCGCGCGCGTACCAGTTCGCGCACGACCCCGAATCGCTCGTGACGATCGCGTCGTCGGGCAGGCGCGGCGACAGCTCCGTGAAGATGCGTTGCGGGTTCACGCGTCCGCCTGTCGGCGCGTGCGCACGTTCGCCGAGCACGCGTTGCCAACTCTCGTTCGCGCGGACGATGCGCTCGCGCCAGCTATGGGCGTCCTTCTGTTCCAGCAGCGGCAGCAGCGCGCGCAGCGTGGCCGCGCTGTCGCCGACGAGGCTCACTTCCATCGGGTAGCGCAGGCTGAGCATCCCGGCGTCGATGTCGATCTGCACGCCGCGCGCGTGGCCCTCCTTCGGCAGAAATTCGGCATAGGGAAAGCCCGAGCCGACCATCAGCAGCGTGTCGCACGCGGACATCATGTCGTCCGTGGGCTTGGTGCCGAGCATGCCGATCGAACCCGTGACCCAGGGCAGGTCGTCGGGCACGGCGGCCTTGCCGAGCAGCGCCTTGGCGACGCCCGCGCCCAGCCGCTCGGCCACGGCGACGACTTCGTCGGTCGCGTGCAGGGCCCCGGCCCCGACCAGCATCGCCACGCGCTGGCCGGCATTGAGCACGGCGGCCGCGCGCGCCAGGTCCTCGCTGCGGGGCACCACTTCGGGCGCGGTGTAGCCGACGCCCGAGTGCGCGGTGCCGTGCTTGCGCGCCGGCGGCGCGTATTCGAGTTCCTGGAGGTCGTTGGGCAGGATGATCGCCGTGACCGTCCGGCGCGAGAGCGCGATGCGCACGGCGCGATCCACGAGGTGACGCACCTGGGCCGGCACGCTCGCCTGCTGGACGAAGTCGCCCGCCACGTCCTTGAACAGGGCGGCGAGGTCGAGCTCCTGCTGATAATGCGCGCCGAGCGCCGCGCGCGCCTGTTGTCCGACGATGGCGAGCACGGGCATGTGATCGAGACGCGCATCGTAGAGCCCCGTGAGCAGATGGGACGCGCCGGGCCCCGAAGTCGCGATGCATACGCCCAGCTCGCCCGTGAACTTCGCATGCGCACTTGCCATGAATGCCGCCATTTCCTCGTGGCGGGCCTGCACGAAGGCGATCTTGCCGCCGCCGCGCTGCAAGGCGCCGAACATGCCGTTGATGCCGTCGCCCGGATAACCGAACATGCGCCGCACGCCCCATTGATGAAGCCGCTCGACAATGAAATCGCCTACTGTGGTCGCCATGGTGTTCTCCCGCGGGTTGGGTGGTGATGTACCGACGAGGCAACCGCAAGCCGCGCACCCGCATTCGGCTCAGAGCGCCACCTGCACGCCCAGCTCGACCACGTGCTCGGACGCCAGGCCGTAATACTCGGCGCTGGACGCCGAATGAAACGACATGAACGCGAAAAGCCGCGCGCGCCAGGCGAGCAGGCCGTGCACGTCATGCGCGCGGATCACTTCGTCGCGAGGCAGATAGAAGGTGGTGCGCGACGGGTCGAAACGCCATCCGTCGAGCGTTTCCCCGAGCGAGGCGAGCAGCGCCGGCAGCTTCGGGCGCTCGACGAACCCGTGATGCGCGACGATCTCGTAGCAGCCGTGGCCGAGATCGCGCGTTTCGATGCGCGTTTCGTCGTCGGCCCGGGGCGCGGATTCGGCGACGTTGGCGAACACGATCGCCGTCTCGTGCAGCACGCGGTTGTGGCGCACGTTGCTCGCGAGCGCGGCGGGCGTCATGCCGGGCAGGTTGCCCGGATAGATGGCCGTGCCCGGCACCCGGACGATCGGCGGCACGGTTTCGAAAAGACCCTGCAGGAAGGCGTCCAGCGGCTCGTCGCGGGCTGCGTGCTGCGCGGCCAGCGCACGGCCGCGACTCCAGGTGGTCATCGTCGCGAACAGCAGCACGCCGACCGAAACCGGAAACCAGCCGCCGGTCGGAATCTTGGGCACGTTCGAGGCGAGCAGCAGTGCGTCCACCAGCAGAAACGGACCGAAAACGGCGGCGGTGGCGAGACGGGACCAGCCCCAGACCATGCGGCAGACGGCGAGCATCAGGAGCGACGTGGTGAGCATCGTGAGCGCCACGGCCAGGCCGTATGCCGACGTGAGCCTGTCCGAGTCGCGAAAGAACAGCACGAGAAACAGGACGGCCGCGAGCAGGCACGCGTTGACGGCCGGCACGTAGACCTGGCCGTGCCGCGTGCGTGAAGTCTCGACGGTGCGCATGCGCGGCAGGAAGCCGAGTTCGATCGCCTGGCTCGTCATCGAGAACGCGCCCGAGATGACTGCCTGCGACGCGATGATCGTAGCCAGCATGGCGATGCCTACGAGGGGAATCAGCGCCCAATGCGGCACCGAACGGAAGAACGGCTGGCTCGCGCTGCCGGGCTCGTAGAGGATGGTGGCGGCCTGGCCGAAGTAGCCGGCGAGGATGGCCGGCAGCACGACGGCAAACGTGGCGAGGCGGATGGCGCGCCGGCCGAAATGTCCGATGTCGGCGTAAAGGGCTTCCGCGCCGGTCAGCGCCAGGATGACGGCTGAGAGCACGCCGAACGCGAGTCCCGGCGTATCCCGCGCGAATCGCAGCGCCCAGATGGGCGAGACGGCGCGCAGCACCTGCGGATGACCGGCGATGCGATAGACGCCGACCACGCCGAGGCTCAGGAACCACACGGCCATGACGGGGCCGAACGTGCGTCCGACCACGGCGCTGCCGCGATGCTGGAACAGGAAGAGCGCGATGAGAATGGCCACGGAGAGCGGCAGGACGGCCGGGCCGAAGGCCGGATTGATCTCGCGGAGCCCCTCGACGGCGGACAGCACGGAAATGGACGGCGTGATCATCGAGTCGCCGTAGAACATCGCCGCGCCGAACAGTCCCGCGAGCAGCACCACGTGCGGCGCGCGTCGCCCCGCGCGGGCGAAGCCCGCGCGCACCAGCGCGGTCAGCGCGACGATGCCGCCCTCGCCTTCGTTGTCGGCGCGCATGACGATGCACGCGTACTTGAGCGCGACGACGATCAGGACTGCCCAGAGGATCATCGAGAGCACGCCGAGGACGAAGGGCGCTCCCGTGTCGCGGGACGTCAGCATGCTCTGGCGCAACGCGTAGATCGGGCTCGTGCCGATGTCGCCGAACACCACGCCGAGCGCGCCGAGAACGAGCGTGCCGCGCGCCGGGTTTTCCCGTCGTTTCTCTCGTGCGTGCGCCTTGTCGGGCCGGGCCCGTCGATGGCTGTCCTGGGTGTCGAGGTGTTCGTGGAGCATGGTTGCCGGCCGTTCGTGGAAGTCAGCGGGAAAGCGCAAGCATCGTGCCCTTGCGCGGGCGGTATCGGTCCGACCCAGGGCCGCTCCGGCAATGCCGCGCGGACGCGGGCGCGGCCGTTGCTACACAAGGGAACCCCATTTCCCGACGGAGACACGCGATGAACCATCCGACCCAACCGCAACGCGGCACGCCCGACAAGCCGCGGCGCGCCGTCCACAGCGACGATCGTCGCAGCGCCATGCCCGAACGCGGCGACAAGTCCCGCCGCCAGGGGCCCGCCGATCAACCGGGCAGGAAGCCGGGCGAAGGCGAACCGCCGGTGGGTTGAGTCAGGCCCGCCGGGTTGGGCGCGCGTCAGTCGGCGCGCGCCCTCTTCCTGTTCGCCGGGTGCTGACGACGGGTGCCTTCCATCCCCGCAAGGGCGAAGCGGATGGCCCAGGTACAGGCGGTGCGCATCCTGTTTTTTTCAGAGGAAAGGAGGCCGACATGCCACTTGCCAAAGGCAAATCGCGCGAAACGATCTCGAAGAACATCAAGACGGAAATAAAGGAGGGCAAGCCGCAAAAGCAGGCGGTTGCGATTGCGCTGAACGAAGCGCGCCGTTCCGGCGCGAAGATTCCGAAGAAGAAAGGCCGGAAGTAAGCGTACGGGGCGCGCCTGGCGAGGAGATCCAGCCATGCTCATACATCAGCCCATTGACGAGCCGCTCGACGATCCCGGGAGCGCGCCTCCTCCTCCGCCGCAACCCGACGACGCGCCGGCCCCTCTGCCGGAGGAAGTCGACCCGCCGTCGCGCGCGCCGCCCAAAGGCGCGGCGATGCCGGAGCATTGAGGCTGAATCTCCGGGGCTGAACCGCCGGGGCCGGGGCGGACGTCCTCCGGCGGATGGCGCTCGCCGACCGGAGGCCTGTTGCGCCTATCCTCCGTTCGGATCGTCGACCCGGTCGGGCAGGATGTCGTCGTCGGGCCGCAGGTTTTCGTCGCCGTCCGCGGCGGCGCGCTCGCCGGTGCCCGAGCTGTCCGTATCGCTATGGTCTTCGCCGGGGTTTCGTTCCAGCGGATGGTTGTCGAGTTCCGTGTCGCGGTCGAAATCGTGGCGCTTCGCGCCCGCAGTGTCGCTGCCGGTATCGGACGAGTCGCCGGGGCCGAGCGCGTCCGTGTCGTGTCCTGGCGCGACGGGTTCGGGCCGCTCGTTGTTGTCGGGGTCTAGCGTGCTGTTCATGGTCTCTCTCCTTCGTTAAAGCGTTGCTACGCGCGAAACGCGTGTGGCGGCTGGCTTGAATTGAAGTTCTTCATCGAGCAGGACGCGTGCCGCGTGCCTTTCCGGCGGCACGCGCTCCCGGCATGCCCGGCGTGGCACATCGCTTGCTGGGACCGCTACGGCGTGCGCGACGACGTGAAACGCGGCGCACCGCTCGTTCCTCCATTCGCCAGGGAGCATCTCGTGTCCCATTCCAGTCGTTCCCGTCCGTCGGTCCTTCCGGTTCGTCCGGCGCGCGCGCCTGCGGGCGCCGCCCTCCGCCATGGTTGAGCAGGCGAACAACGGAGCCATCGGGGCATGGGGCCGACGGCACCATGGCAAGCCGCCGCGCAGCGTGCAGCGCCGGCATCCCCGCCCGGGTCGTGACGGCGGCGAGAACGGCAATGACGGCGACGGCCCGCAACAGGCGAACGCCAGCAAGGGACCGGGCAAAAAACCGCTGATCATCCTCGCGGTCGTGCTCGTCCTGATCGCGATCGCGGCGTTCGTCTGGTGGTTCGCGACCCGCAACGAGGTCGATACCGACGACGCGTACACCGACGGGAACGCCATCACGATCGCGCCGAAGGTGTCGGGCTACGTGACGCGGCTCGCCATCGACGACAACGTCTACGTGCACAAGGGGCAACTGATGGTGGAGATCGACCATCGCGACTACCAGGCCCAGGTCGACCAGGCGCGTGCGCAACTGGGCCTCGCGCACGCCGAACTCGATGCCGCGCAGGCCCAGCTCGACGTCGCCCGCGTGCAGTATCCGGCGCAGTACGAGCAGGCGCGCGCGCAGATCGAAACGGCGACGGCCACGTTCGCGCGCGCCGAAGCCGACTACGCGCGCCAGCACAACGTGGACGCACGCGCGACCACGCAGCAGAACATCGACACCGCCACGGCGCAGGCGCGTACGGCGCATGCCAACGTGCTGAGTGCGCAGGCGCAATTGCGGACCGCCAGACTCGTGCCGCAGCAGATCCGCCAGGCCGTCGCGCTCGTCGAACAGCGTCGCGAGCAGGTCGCGCAGGCCGAGGCCCAGCTCACGACCGCGCTGCTCAATCTCGGGTGGTGCGATCTGCGCGCGCCGTCGGACGGCTGGGTCACGCGCCGCAACGTGCAATACGGCAGCTTCCTGCAGGCCGGCACGGCGCTCTTTTCGATCGTCACGCCGCAGGTCTGGATCACGGCGAATTTCAAGGAGTCGCAGCTCACGCGCATGCGAGCGGGCGACAAAGTCGAGATCAGCGTGGACGCCTGGCCGAAGTTCACGCTGCACGGCCACGTGGACAGCATCCAGCTCGGCAGCGGTTCGCGCTTTTCTGCGTTTCCGGCGGAGAACGCCACCGGCAACTTCGTGAAGATCGTCCAGCGCGTGCCGGTCAAGATCATGATCGACGGCGGTCTGCCGCACGGATGGCCGTTGCCGCTCGGGCTCTCGGTCGAGCCGACGGTCTATCTCACGCACTGAACGACGCCAAACGGAGCCCGCATGCCTAACCCCGCCCGGGAACCTCTGCCATGAGCGACGCGCAACCCGGCAAGCAAGGCGGCTGGCGTCCCGCCGCCAACCCCTGGGTGATCGCCGTCGTGGTCACGCTCGCGGCGTTCATGGAGGTGCTCGACACGACCATCGTGAACGTCGCGCTGCCGCACATCGCGGGCACCATGTCGGCGAGCTACGACGAGGCCACCTGGGTGCTCACCTCGTACCTCGTCGCCAACGGCATCGTGTTGCCCATCTCGGCGTTCTTCGGCCGCATCCTCGGACGCAAGCGCTATTTCCTGCTCTGCATCGTCGCGTTCACGATCTGTTCGTTTCTGTGCGGCATCGCCACGAGTCTCGGCCAGCTCGTCGTGTTCCGCGTGCTGCAGGGGTTTTTCGGCGGCGGGCTGCAGCCGAACCAGCAGTCCATCATTCTCGATACCTTCGATCCCGCCCAGCGGGGCCGCGCCTTTTCCATTTCCGCCGTGGCGATCGTGGTGGCGCCCGTGCTCGGCCCCACGCTCGGCGGCTGGATCACCGACAATTTCACCTGGCGCTGGGTGTTCCTGCTGAACGTGCCCGTGGGCATTCTGACGACGCTCGCCGTGTGGCAGCTCGTCGAGGACCCGCCGTGGGTGAAGCGCGCCTCGCAGGGACGCGTGAACTGGCGGACCGTGGACTTTCCCGGCATCGCGCTCATCGCGATCGGGCTCGGGTGTCTGCAGGTCATGCTGGACCGCGGCGAGGACGACGACTGGTTCGGCTCGGCGTTCATCGTTACGTTCGCGGTCTGCGCGGTGCTGGGGCTCGTGGGCGCTACGTTACGGCTCATCTACGCGAAGCATCCGGTCGTCAATCTGGCGTGCCTGCGCGATCGCAACTTCGCGCTCGGCTGCGTCATGATCGGGGCATTCGCTACCGTGCTCTACGGCAGCGCGGTGCTCGTCCCGCAACTCGCCCAGCAGCAGCTCGGCTACACCGCCACGCTCGCCGGCCTCGTGCTCTCGCCGGGCGCGCTGCTCATCACGATGGAGATTCCCGTCATCAGCCGCCTGATGCCGTACGTGCAGACGCGTCTGCTCGTCTTCGCCGGCTTCGCGCTGCTTACGGCGGCGCTCATCTACGCGCGCATCCTGATTCCCGACATCGATTACGACACGCTCGTGAAGCTGCGCAGTGCGCAGTCGGTGGCGATCGGCTTCCTGTTCGTGCCGGTGACGACGCTCGCCTATCTCACCGTGCCGTCCGCGCTCAACAACGACGCGTCCGCGATCTTCACGATGTTCCGCAACGTGTCGGGGTCGATCGGCATCTCGGTGTCGACGGCGCTGATCCGCGAGCGCTCGCAGGCCTGGATGGCGCATCTCTCGGCGCACCTCTCGCCGCTCTCGCAGAACTTTCAGACCACGCTGCAGCGCAACGCGCAGGGCGTGGTCGACCTCGGCGGCGGAACGCTCGCGCAGGCCATGCAGACCGCGAACGGCCGTCTCTACGAAACGTTCGTCTCGCAGGCGACGATCCTCGCCTACATCGACGTATTCGGTCTGCTCGCCTGCTTTTGCGCCGCGATCGCGCCGCTCGCGCTGCTGTTCTCGTCCTCGAAGGCGTCCGGATCGCAGGGGGGGCATTAAGCATGCGCGAGCGCCCCGCTTCCGGCGTTGCGCGGCGCGCGGCCAGCGTGGCTGCCGCGGTTCTCCTTGCCTCCGTAATCGGTGCCTGCACCGTGGGGCCCGATTACGCGCCGCCCGCCGCGCATGCGCCCGCCGCCTGGAACGACATGCGGCACACGGCTTCGTCGGCCGCCGGCGCGGCCCACGCGCCGCTTTCCACGCCGAGCGTCGAGGCCGATCCCGATCCGCGCTGGTGGCGCAGCTTCGGCGACCCGACGCTCGACGCGCTCGTCGCGCGCGCGCTGGCCGGCAACCCCAGTCTCCAGGCAGCCGTGCTGCGCATCGCCGAGGCGCGCGAGCAGGCGGCGCAGACCGCGTCCCAGGGGCTGCCCAACGTGCGCACGAGCGCGAGCTACGAACGCGAACAACTCGGCGCCAAAGGCTTCCTGGAGTCGGCGGGCGTCTACGACCGGATCGATCGGCTCGGCCCGGCTGCATCGTCGTCCGGCGACGCGGCGGCGGGCGAGGCCGCCGAGCGCGGCGCGCAGCAGGCGCTGGACCAGCTCACCGCGCCGCTCAACCTCTGGCAGGCCGGCTTCGACGCTTCGTGGGAGCTCGACCTGTTCGGCCGCGTGCGCCGCTCGGTCGAGGCCGCGAACGCCCAGACCCAGGCTGCCGTGGAATCGCAGCGCGACGCGCAGGTGTCGCTCGAGGCCGAAGTCGCCGAAACCTATTTGCAGTTGCGCGGCGCGCAGGTCTTGCGCGCCATCGCCGTTTCGCTCGTCGAGCAGCAGCAACAAACCGTCGAGCTGGCCCGCAACAGCGCGCAGCACGGACTCGAAAGCGAGCTGGACGTCGAGCGCGCGCAGGCGCAGCGCACCGGGACCGAGGCGCTCGTGCCGCAATACGACCAGCAGATCGCCGAGAGCCTGAACGGTCTCGCGGTGCTCACGGGCGAGGCGCCGGGCGCGCTCGACGCCTGGCTCGCCGCGCCCGGCGCCTTGCCGGCCACGCCGCCCGTGGTTCCCGTCGGACTGCCCGCCACGCTGGCCCGTCGCCGGCCCGACATCCGTCGCGCCGAGGCCTCGCTGCATGCCGCGACGGCGGACGTGGGCGTCGCCGTCGCGCAGTTCTACCCCGACATTTCGCTTTCCGCCCAGGTGGGCACGCGCGCGACGACGCCGCATGATCTTGCCCGCTGGTCGAGTCTCTTCTGGTCGTGGGGGCCGAGCGTTTCGCTGCCCGTGTTCCAGGGCGGCGCGCTCGTCGCGAACCTGAGGCTCTCGAAGCTGGAGCAGGCCCAGGCCGCGCTCGATTACCGCAGCACGGTGCTCGCCGCGCTGGGCGACGTGAACAACGCGCTTGCCGTCTACCGCACGGACCAGATGCGTTCCGCGTCGCTCGACGAAAGTGTCGTCGCCCAGCAGCGCGCGCTCGATCTCGCGCGCGACAGCTACCGCAAGGGCATCGTCTCGTTCATCGACGTGCTCGATGCGGCGCGCCAGGTCAGCGACGCGCAGCGCGATGCCGGGCAGGCGCGGCTGCAGGTCTGCACGGACCTCGTCTCGCTGTACAAATCCCTGGGGGGCGGCTGGGAGCCGGGCACCGACGAAATCGCCCCGCCATCCCGTTCCGTCGCCGCGCCGGGCGGAGTGAATAGCGGTTTGGCGGATCACCCGCCGGGACAATGAAACCGTTGCGCGCCGCGCTCATGGCCGGCATGCCCCGCACGACCGCGGGGGCGGCCGTGTGCCCTCATCCCCCATGCCGGCACTTGCGCACGCCCGTCATGGCCTCGAGCCGCGCGCAGATCGTCGTGAACTCGTTGCTCGTCGCGCGCGACAGCGCGATCTGCACGTCGTCGAGGTCGGGGTCGTCTTCCGACTGCTGGACCACGAACTGCTTGATGCGCACGCTGCCCGAGCCCAGCGCGTCGTGCACGCTGGCGAGCGAGACGCTGCCGCGTTCGGTGAGCAGTTGTATGCTGCGCTGCTGCTTGACGGAGATGAAGCGTCGCTCGATCGGTTTGATTCCGGCGAGGATGATGAGGATGATGACCGTCGCGCCGATGGCCGCGGTGTACATGCCCCCGCCGACGGCGAGTCCGATGCCGGCGACCGACCACAGGCTCGCGGCCGTCGTCAGGCCGCGCACGATCTCGCCCCGGAGCAGGATCGAGCCGGCGCCGAGGAAGCCGATGCCCGACACCACCTGGGCGGCGACCCGGGAGGGATCGAGCACGACGTTCTTCTGGTTCAGCACGTCGAAGAACCCGAAGGCCGAGACGAGCATGATCAGCGCCGAGCCGACGCACACCAACATGTGCGTGCGCAGGCCGGCCGCCCAGTTCAGCCGCTCGCGCTCGAAACCGATGACGCTGCCGAGCAGCGCGGCCAGCAGGAGGCGGGACAAGAGTTCGAAGTTACTGATCACGGGCTATCCTTCCTGACGTCGGGGGTTCGTCATCGGCCCATGCCGGGAGCATGGGCATTCGTCCAGTCTATGACTGCGCGCTCCGGAATTGTGACATTTATGTGTCATCGCGTGGAGCCGGCGATTTCCCCGATCGACCGGCCTGGGCGAAACCCTGGTCTCCAACCCTGGACCGGACGATTATCATCAGGGCTCTTTTTTAATAGAACAGAATTCTGTCTGACAGAATGATTGCGGAATTCCATCCGCTGGAGGAGCCCGAATGTCCAGTTTGCCGATTGGCGCCACCCCGGCCGCGCCCGGTACCCCGGCCGCCGCGGCCAGTACGCCCCAGGGCATCAACGCCCGCATCGACCGTCTGCCGGCGACGCGCGCGATCTGGGTGCTGGTGCTGCTGATCGGCGTCGGCGGCTGGTTCGAGTTCTACGACCTGTTCTTCACCGCCTACGTCGGGCCGGGTCTCGTCAAGAGCGGGCTGTATTCGACGACGACGGCCTCGTTCTTCGGCTTCTCGGGGCTCGGCGCGTTCGTCGCCGCGTCGTTCGCCGGGCTCTTCATCGGCACGTTCCTGCTGACCGGGCTGGCGGACCGCTACGGACGCCGCACGATGTTTACGGTCTCGCTGCTCTGGTACTCGGTCGCCACGCTCGTCATGGCGCTGCAGACGAGTTCGTCGGGCATCAATCTCTGGCGTTTCGTCGCCGGCATCGGCGTGGGCATCGAGCTCGTCAACATCGACACCTATGTGAGCGAGCTCGTGCCGAAGCATCTGCGCGGCCGCGCGTTCGCTTTCGTGCACCTCGTCCAGTACAGCGCGGTGCCGGCCGTCGCGCTGCTCGCCTGGTGGCTCGTGCCGCGCGCGCCCTGGGGCGTCGACGGCTGGCGCTGGGTCGTGATCGCGGGCGCGCTCGGCGCGCTCGTGGTGTGGGTCATCCGCCTGTGCGTGCCGGAGAGCCCGCGCTGGCTCGCGCAACGGGGCCGCACCGAGCAGGCCGAGGCCGTGTTGAGCGCGCTCGAGGCGAAGATCGAGGCGCAGTACGGCCGTCCCCTGCCCGCCGCGCAAGCCGGCGCGGAGCCCGTGATCGCGAAGGCGCGCTTCGCCGAGATCTGGCAGCCGCCGTATCGCAGCCGCGCCATCACGCTGCTGGTCTTCAACTTCTTCCAGTCGATCGGCTTCTACGGCTTCGCCTCGTGGGTGCCGACGCTGCTGCTGTCCAAGGGCGTGACGATCACGCACAGCCTGCTGTACTCGTTCGTGATCGCGATCTCGAATCCGTTCGGGCCGCTCCTCGGCATGGCGATCGCGGACCGCATCGAGCGCAAGACGCTGATCGTGCTTTCCGCGCTCGGCATCGCCGTTTTCGGCGGGCTGTTCGCCACGCAGACCTCGCCCGTCATGCTGATGATTCTCGGCGTGCTCATCACGCTGGGCGGCACGCTGCTCTCGGTCGGCTATCACGCCTACCAGACCGAGCTTTTCCCGACGCGCATCCGCGCGACGGCGGTCGGTTTCGTCTACTCAATCTCGCGCCTGTCCGCGATGTTTTCCGGGTTCATGATCGCGTTTTCGCTGCGCCATTTCGGCGTGGGTGGCGTGTTCGCGCTCATCAGCGGCGCGATGGTGGTGGTGATGGGCGCCATCGGCCTGTTCGGCCCGCGTACCAACAACCTCACGCTCGAGGAAATTTCGCGTTGATCCGGGTTGGCCCGGAAAGCGGCAACGGAAACGATGCCGCCGTCTTTCGTCCGTCGCACATGCGTTAGCGCGGCACGACGACGGGCCGGTCGCGGTCCCGGGCCGCCCGACTCTGCCGGCCGGCGCGCCGGGAGCCTGCCCGTGCCCGGAGCCGGCTTGTCCCCCGGCCTTACCTGTTTCCGCCGTCGGCGTCCTTCCCGGCCCGTTCTCCGGCGGCCGCCCGGCGGGCGGCGCGCAGCGGCCGGGAATCGCCGCCGAGCGCATCGGTGGCGCGCGCGGCGCAGTCGAACAGCACGTCGAGATTGCGCACGACGAATGCCCGATCGACGCGCGAGCTCGGGCCCGCCAGCGTGATGACGCCGCGCAGCGTGTCGCGTACGCCGAACACGGGCATCGAGAGTCCCGACGTTTCGCGTTCGCGCTCGCCCATCGACACGCAATAGCCATCCGTCCTGATCCGCTCGAACGCCGGGCCGGGTTCGCCGTCGAACGCGAGCAGCGCGAGCCCGCCGGAGCCGCTTTCGAGCGGCAGGACGTCGCCTTCGCGCACGTGATAGCGCACGGCATGTTTCGAATCGACGCGATGCAGGCAGACGCGCACCGCGTTGTCGCGCACGTAGAACGACACGCTTTCGCCGCTCGCGTCGGCGAGCTCGCGCATCAGCGGCAGCAGCACGTCGCCGAGATTCAGGCTGCGCTGGTACAGCGCGCCGAGCATGAACGTGGCCGGCCCTAACTGGTAGCGGCCGTCGTCGAGCCGCGCGAGCAGCCGGTGCTGGATCAGCGCGCCGGCGAGGCGCAGCAGCGTGCTCTTGTAGAGCCCCGTGCGCGCGGCCAGTTCGGCGAGCGTGAGCGCCGTGTCCTCGGGCTTGAAGGCGAACAGGATCGCGCATGCGCGGTCGATGACGGCCACGCCTTCTTCCTTCCGGATGGTTTTCTCCACGGGCATTTTCGATGAACCGGCGGTGCGTGTCGCGACAGGGAAAGCCCGGATTTTACGCGATGCCCGAGGACTGGCAACCCGCGCGAAATGCGCCGCTTCTCAGGCCTCGTAGGCCGCCATCACGAGCCACATGTCGCGCTCTCCGGTATGGACTTCGATCGCGAGGGCGTAGGGCGCGTTCGGATCGCACATCTCGCGCAGCATCGCCTGCGCGCGCTCGCTGTTGTCCGCCGGGTCCGCCGGCACGCGCCGCACTTCCTCCTTGTCCTCGAACATCCGGTGGCCCGCGCGAGAGACGAGCGGCTCGTGCTTCCAGCGCCTGAAGCACTGCTTCACGTGTTCGAAGTCGCCGCCGCAGATGTTGGCCTGGTAATGCGTTCGCGGCGTCGCGCCGCCTCTTGGCAGCGGCCCGGACGTGGTGTGCTCGATCATCTTCTCCTCTCCATGGCGCGGGGGCGGTGCGCCTCCCCTACGCGGTAAATCGTGCAACGGACCCGCGGCGCTTACCCGCCGGCCCGTCTTTACTGGTTCGCGTCCGTGCCGGGACGCGGCGCGGGCGCGGGGTTGATCGCGGGTCCGTTCAGCCCGCTTGCCGTGAGACCGCTGCCCGTGGCATCGGCCGCACTCGACGCGCCGCTCTCCCCGACGCCGTTGTCCGCACGCTTGCAGCCTCCGCACGCAGCCGCCGTGCCGAGCGCGACGGCGACGAGAACCGGCATCAGGACCGTTTTCATGGCGAAACCCCGGGGGTGGATAGTCGTGACTCTGCCCTCGCAACGCCTGTGCCCGTCGGCAATGCGCGGCAGCAGGCGACGCGCGGCGCGGGGGTGGGTATGGGCCTTGCTCGCTTTCCGCACGGGCCAGTACGTCCTTGCCGACGGGGATGAACGGCGGACAGTGTACGAACCCGGGCTTTCTTCGGGGAGACAGGCGTTTCGTTGACGACGCCGTCCCCGGTCCGCCGCCGGGCGGCGGCCTCGATGGCGCCAGGCGACGAGGCGATTCGAGGCTGGCACGGCCTTTAGGGAAAAACGGATGGCAACGGTACTGCTGGTCGACGACGATACGAATGCGTTGCGCGCCCTCGAGGCGCTGGTCGGGCTCGAGGGCTATCGCGTGAGGACGGCCGCCAACGGCAGGCTGGCGCTGCGGGCGGCGCTGGCGGAGCGGCCCGACGTCGTCGTGTCCGACTGCATGATGCCGGAGCTGGACGGCATGGGCCTGTCGCGCGCGATGCACGACGACGCGCGGCTGGCCGGCGTGCCGCTCGTGCTCGTGTCGGCCATGGTCACGCCGCCCGACGACATCCACGCGGCCGGCTTCCTGCGCAAGCCGTTCGCCGTGTCGCAACTGCTCGACCTGATCGACCGGCTCGTGGGCCCGTGATTCCCGGCTCGCCGTCGCGGGCGCGCCCGTCGCCTCAGGCTTCCGCGCCCACGCCGATGTCCGGATGCACGACCGCGAGCGCCTCGTGCAACGTCTCGAACACGTGTTCCGGGCCGATGGCGAGCGTGATGCCGTGCCGGTCCATGTCCGAGCGCAGGTAGCGGCTCACGCGCGCGAACACGATGCCGATGTCCTGCCGCGCCAGATCGCTGCAGAGCGCGCAGACCGAGCGGCCCGCCGAGTAGTCGATGTCGGTGATCGCGCCCGCGTCGACGACGAACCAGCGCACCGGCGCCGGCGCATGCTCGATCAGCAGCCGCACCTCGTCGTTGAAGCGATGCTCGTTCGCATAGAAGAGGTCCGCGCCGAAGCGGTAGACGATCAGCCCCGGCGCCGTTTCGAGGCCCGCCTGGGCCGGCACCGGCAGCCAGCGGCCCGAGGTGTTGGGCACGAGCATCATCGTGTGCGGCAGGTAGCTGTGGCGCACGTGGCGCAACAGCGAGAGCGCGATGGCGAGCAGGATGCCGTTCTCGACGCCGATGACGACGACCGCCGCGGCCGTCACGAGCGCGAGCGAGAATTCGCCGGGGCTTTCGGCGCGGATGTCGCGCAGGGCCGGCACGTGAATGAGCCCGAACGCGATCGTGAACACGATGGCGGCGAGAATGCAGCGCGGCAGATACTGGAGCCAGTGGCTCAGGAACAGCAGCACGACGAGCACGACGAGCGCGAACACCAGTTGCGCGAACTGGCTGCGGGCGCCGGCCTGGTCGGCCATCGCGGTCTGCGTGAGACTGCCGTTGACGACGAACGCCCCGCTCATGGCTGCCGCCGCGTTCGCGGCCGCGAGGCCGAGCAGGTTGGCGTCGTCGTCCACGCTTTCGCCGTAGCGGCCCGCGAACGCGCGGCTCGTCGCGGCGCTTTGCGCGACGATGATGGCGAAGCACGACGCCGCGACCTGCAGCATGTCGAGCATTTGCGGCCAGCTCACCCGGGGCAGGTGCAGCCGGGGCAGGCCGCCCTGTACCGGCCCGATGACGGCGATGCCGTGACCGGCGAAGTTCGCCGCCGCGCTCGCGACGATGCCCGCGACCACGGCCACGAGCGGCACCGGCACGCGCGGCGCGTAGCGGCGGAAAATCAGGATCGCGGCCACCACGAGCGCCGAGAGGCCGGGCGTCGGCCAATGCACGTCGTGCCATTGGCGCACCAGTTGCAGGATCTGTTCGGTCGTGCGCGACGAGTCATACGTGAGGCCGAGCATGTCGCCCATCATCGCGACGCCCACTTGCACGCCGACGCCGGCGAGAAAGCCCGTGAGGACGGTACGCGAGAGGAAGTCGGCGAGAAAGCCCAGCCGGAAGACGCGCGCGATCAGCAGCAGCAACGCCGTGAGCAGCGCGACGATGCCGGCCAGCGCCACGTACTCGGGGCTGGACGGCGCGGCGAGCGAAGCCACGCGGCTCGAAAAGATGGTGGCCGTCGCCGAGTCCGCCGCCACGACGAGGTGGCGCGACGCGCCGAAGATCGCGAATGCGATCATCGGCAGAAAGCCCGTGTAGAGCCCGGTGACGGCCGGCATGCCGGCGATGCGCGCATAGCCGAGCAGTTGCGGAATGTTCATCGACGCGAGCGTCACGCCGGCCAGCGCGTCGCGCAGCGCCGATGCCCGGGTGAGCGGCCGGATGCCCTTGAACAGTTCAATCGCCATTGGCGGGTCCTTGCGGTTTTCGCATGCGCTGAGTCTTCCGTGGGTAGGGGTGAACAGGCCGGTATGGTAGCGCGGGCGCCCATGGCGTGGACGCGTGGGGCATAGACGCCGGTTTGCCGGCCGCCAGCGTCTTGCGCGTGCCATGCGTTCCGGGGATGTCCGCAGGTTCCAGCGAAAAGGCCAGCCCGGAGGCTGGCCGCTGGCCGTCGAATGCCGCCTGTCCGCGAAGCCCGCGAGGGATGACGGTGCCGTCGTCGCGTGAGCGGCGCGGGTTGCCTCGCTATCCTGCGGGGCGACCGGAGCGCGCGCTCAGAGCTTTAGCGGAGGCGGCACGTAATGGCATTCGTAGCGTTTGCGGACCGTGCCGTTCTCGTCGACGCTTTCGAGGGAGACGTCGAACTGCCAGAGTCGCGCCATGTGGCGCAGCACCTCGTCGCTGTCGCCCGACAGATGCCGGTTGTCGCTCATGAAGTGCCGCAGCGTCAGGCTGCGGTCGCCGCGCGTGTTGACTGACCACACCTGGATGTTCGGCTCGCGGTGGTGCATGTCGTACTGGCGCGAGAGCGCCTGGCGCACGTACTGGTAGCCGCTGTCGTCGTGGATGGCCGAGACTTCGAGCGCGTCGCGCATGTCGTCGTCGAGCACGGAGAAGAGCCGCATCTCGCGGATCAGATGCGGCGAGAGATATTGCGCGATGAAGCTCTCGTCCTTGAAGTTGCGCATCGCGTAGTGCAGCGCCTTCAGCCACGGGCTGCCGGCCAGCTCCGGGAACCAGCGCCGGTCCTCGTCGGTCGGGGCCTCGCAGATGCGGCGGATGTCGCTCATCATCGAGAAGCCGAGCGCATAGGGGTTGATCCCGCTGTAATACGGCTTCGTCACGGGCGGCTGGTAGACGACGTTGCTGTGCGAGTGGAGGAACTCCATCATGAAGCCGTCTTCGAGCTTGCCGTCGTTGTAGAGCGTGTTGAGCAGCGTGTAATGCCAGAAGGTCGCCCAGCCCTCGTTCATCACCTGGGTCTGGCGCTGCGGGTAGTAGTACTGGCCGATCTTGCGCACGATGCGGATGACCTCGCGCTCCCACGGCTCGAGCAGCGGCGCGTTCTTTTCGGCGAAATAGAGCAGGTTTTCCTGCGGCTCGGGCGGAAAGCGCTCCTCGATTTCCTCGGCGAGCGGCAGGCTGCGCGCGGGCAGCGTGCGCCAGAGTTCGTTGACCTGGGACTGCAGGTACGTCTCGCGTTCGCGGCGGCGCGCGGCCTCGCGTTCGAGCGAAGGCTTCTGCGGGCGCTTGTAGCGGTCCACGCCGTAGTTCATCAGCGCGTGGCACGAGTCGAGCAGTTCCTCGACGCGGTCGAGCCCGTAGCGCTCCTCGCATTCCGCGATGTAGTTCTTCGCGTAGACGAGGTAGTCGATGATCGCGTGCGCGTCGGTCCAGAGCCGGAACAGGTAGTTGCCCTTGAAGAACGAGTTGTGCCCGTAGGCCGCGTGCGCGATGACGAGCGCCTGCATCGTCATCGTGTTCTCTTCCATCAGGTACGCGATGCACGGGTTCGAGTTGATGACGATCTCGTAGGCAAGGCCCATCTGCCCGCGCCGGTAGCTCTTCTCCGTCGAGAGAAAGTGCTTGCCGAACGACCAGTGACGATAGTTGACCGGCATCCCGACGGACGCGTAGGCGTCCATCATTTGCTCGGCGCTGATGAGTTCGAGCTGGATCGGGTAGACGTCGAGCTCGTACTGCTCGGCGACCTGCGCGATGTGCGTGTCGTATTCTTCGATGAGCTCGAAGGTCCAGTCGGACGGACACGGTAACGGCCGTCGGTCGGCTGCGTTCATACGGACTTCCCTTTGCGCCGCGTGAGGGGCGGGTTCTGCGTCGTGTCCCCGTCGAGCGGCGGCGGGTTCGCGGGGCTCGCCGTGCTCCCCGTCCTGCCCGTCGCCCCGTTTGCGCTCCGGCTCGTAGCCGCGCGCTTCGTTATGCAGATGGCGTGTCGTCATGAAGTGGCCACCTGCTTTTCGAATAACTCGCGGAACACCGGGTAGATGTCGGCCGCGGTATCGACCTTCTTCATCGCCAGTTGCGGCTGCGTGAGCGCGAGCTGCGCATATTCGAGCCAGAGGTTCTGCTCCTCGGGCGTCACCTGGATGTACGCGAAATAGCGCACCTGCGGCAGGATATCGTCCGCGAGGATCTTGCGGCACTTCGGCGAGTCGTCGGTCCAGTTGTCGCCGTCCGAGGCCTGGGCGCCGTAGATGTTCCAGTCGCTCGGCGAGTAGCGCTCCTCGATGACCTTCTTCATCAGTTCGAGCGCGCTCGACACCACCGTGCCGCCGCTCTCGGTCGAATGGAAGAACGTGTCCTCGTCCACCTCCTCGGCGCGCGTGTGGTGCCGGATGAACACGACCTCGATGCGTTCGTAGTTGCGCTTCAGGAACAGGTACAGCAGGATGAAGAAGCGCTTGGAGAGATCCTTGCGCTGCTCGTCCATCGAGCCGGACACGTCCATCACGCAGAACATCACGGCCTGGCTCGACGGCTGCGGCTGCTTCACGCGGTTCACGTAGCGCAGGTCGAACGGGTCGATGAACGGAATGCGCCAGATGCGCCCGCGCAGGTGATGAATGTCGTCTTCGAGCAGGCGGATCTCGTCGCGGCGATCGGCCGGATCGGACTTCATCTCCTCGAGCTGCCGTTCCAGTTCGCGCAGCTCGTTGACGAGCGGCGCGCCGAGCGCGATGCGCCGGCCGAGCGCGCTGCGCAGCGAGCGCACCACG
Organism: Burkholderia sp. WAC0059; assembly: GCF_002870125.1. GTDB lineage: Bacteria > Pseudomonadota > Gammaproteobacteria > Burkholderiales > Burkholderiaceae > Paraburkholderia. Next base: position 274,258 of record NZ_PNEO01000002.1, on the reverse strand, counting down.
TCGATGTTGTTCGGCGTGCCCTCCGCGGCCCAGCCGGCCCGAATGCTTTTCCAGGTCGGCACCGCGAGCAGATGGGTCTTGACGAGGCGCGGCAGTTCGAGATCGTCGAAGAAGTACTGCATGAACTCTTCGCGGGAGAGCTCGAACACGAAGTCGTCCTGGCCTTCGCCCTCGTTGCTCGCCTGGCTGCCTCCGCCGCCGGCGCCGCCCTGCGGCCGCGGAATGCGGTCGCCGCGCACGTAGTCCTCGTTGCCGGGGTGGACCATCTCGCGGCGCCCGCCCGGACCGTGGCGGAACGATGGTTCGGCGATGTCCTTGCGCGGAATCGTGATGCTCTGGTTGCTCTGTATGTCCTTGATGCTGCGGTCACGCACGGCTTCCGACACCGCGTGACGAATGTAGTTCTTCACGCGGCGCAGAAAACGCTCGCGATTGGCGATGCTCTTGTTCTTTCCAGCCAGCCTGCGGTCGATGATTTGATGAAGCACACCCAGTCTCCCGCTTCAGTTTCGAGTGGGCGGAACGCTGCGCGCGCGGGCCACCCGGTCCATGCGGCCCACGTTCCGCCGGATGCCCGCGCGGCGAACCGGTCCGGGTATCCCGGGACGGCCGGCCGCACGGGCGATAACGCTGCTGCGTCGTTCATGATGACTTGCGCACGCGCAGATACCAGTCGCAGAGCAGCCTGACCTGTTTCGGCGTGTATCCCTTCGCGACCATCCGGTTGACGAAGTCCTCATGCTTGCGCTGTTCTTCCGCCGATCCCTTGGCATTGAACGAAATGACCGGCAACAGTTCCTCCGTGTTCGAGAACATTTTCTTTTCGATCACGACGCGCAACTTCTCGTAGCTGATCCACGCCGGGTTCTTGCCGGCGTTCGAGGCGCGCGCGCGCAGCACGAAATTGACGATCTCGTTGCGGAAGTCCTTCGGGTTGCTGATGCCGGCCGGCTTCTCGATCTTTTCGAGTTCCGCGTTGAGCGCGGCGCGGTCGAAGCTCTCGCCCGTGTCGTGGTCGCGGAACTCCTGGTCCTGAATCCAGAAGTCGGCATACGTGACATACCGGTCGAAAATGTTCTGCCCGTACTCCGAATACGACTCGAGGTACGCCGTCTGGATTTCCTTGCCGATGAATTCCGCGTAGCGCGACGCGAGCACGTCCTTGATGAACGACAGGTACTTCTGCTCGGTTTCCGGCGGGAACTGCTCGCGTTCGATCTGCTGTTCGAGCACGTACATGAGGTGCACGGGGTTCGCGGCGACCTCGCTCGTGTCGAAGTTGAACACGCGCGAAAGAATCTTGAACGCGAAGCGCGTCGACACGCCCGTCATTCCCTCGTCGACGCCGGCGAAGTCGCGATACTCCTGGTAGGACTTCGCCTTTGGATCGGTATCCTTGAGATTCTCGCCGTCGTAGACCTGCATCTTCGAGAAGAGGCTCGAATTCTCGGGCTCCTGCAGACGCGTCAACACGGAGAACTGCGACATCATCTTGAGCGTGCCCGGCGCGCAGACGGCGTCCGAGAGCGACGAGTTGCGCAGCAGCTTCTCGTAGATCTTCGTCTCCTCCGAGTAGCGCAGGCAGTACGGCACCTTGACCACGAAGATCCGGTCGAGCAGCGCCTCGTTGTTGCGGTTGTTGCGGAACGCCTTCCACTCCGACTCGTTCGAGTGCGCGAGGATGATGCCCGAGAACGGAATCGCGCCGAATCCTTCGGTTCCCTTGAAATTGCCTTCCTGGGTCGCGGTGAGGAGCGGGTGCAGCACCTTGATCGGCGCCTTGAACATTTCGACGAATTCGAGCAGCCCCTGGTTGGCGAGGCACAGGCCGCCGGAGTAGCTGTACGCGTCGGCGTCGTCCTGGGCGTACTGCTCGAGCTTGCGGATGTCGACCTTGCCGACGAGTGAAGAGATGTCCTGATTGTTTTCGTCGCCGGGCTCGGTCTTGGCGATGGCGATCTGGCGCAGCACCGACGGATAGCGGCGCACCACGCGGAACTTGCGGATGTCGCCGTTGTATTCGTGCAGGCGCTTGACGGCCCACGGGCTCAGGATGCTCTTCAGGTAGCGGCGGGGGATGCCGTACTGCTCTTCGAGAATCGGGCCGTCCTCGTCGTAGTCGAACAGGCCGAGCGGCGACTCGTTCACGGGCGAGCCCTTGATGGAGTAGAACGGCACGCGCTCCATCAACTGCTTGAGACGCTCGGCGATCGACGACTTGCCGCCGCCCACGGGACCGAGCAGATAGAGAATCTGTTTCTTTTCTTCGAGGCCTTGCGCCGCATGCCGGAAGTACGAGACCACCTGCTCGATCACGTCTTCCATGCCGTAGAACTCGCGGAACGCGGGGTACACCTTGATCACCTTGTTCGCAAAGATGCGCGAGAGGCGCGGGTCGTTGCGGGTGTCGATCTGTTCCGGTTCTCCGATTGCCGCCAACATGCGTTCGCCAGCCGTGGCGTACGCGGAGGGATCTTCCTTGCAGAGCGCGAGATACTCCTCGAGCGAGAACTCCTCTTCTCGCGTCTTCTCGAAGCGCGTCGCGAAACTGCTGTAGATATCCATGCTACCTCCTCGCCGAAGTCTTCGAGCGACGCCGTGCGCGGCGCGCTAATCGGAAACGACATCGCTCGAATTCATCCTAAACCCTTTTAAATTTTTTTTCACGGCAAAAATCGGGCCGCGAAAGGCCCCGGAAAAGCGCTTGGAAGAAGCCCCAGGGTCACTTACAATCTTTTTCCCGGGTGCGCAAAATCCAGACTGCACAGATGCGAACGAAGCAGCGCGCATCGATGCTGCGACAGGCTATTCGCCTGCTATTGCCGCCCTCGTCCGGATGCCGGCGCCGCACAGAACAAAAAAGCCGCGGAGCATCGTGGAGCGCGCTTGCCGCCCGCCTGTTGTCTGTCTGCTACCCTGCCTGTTACCGTTTGTCGGCATTTGCCGCCGCTTGCCGTCGCTTGTTACCGCGTGTTGCCCACGCGCGTCATTGTCAATTTTTGTCCGGCGCGTCGTCCGGAATGCGGGTTCGCCTCTATGCCCCGGGGTTCGTCCCGAGTCCGCTCTTCACGTCGTTCTTGCGGCGGCTTTTTCCGGTTCTCCCGGGAAGGGGCCGCGTCCGGGCGGCCAGGGGCGTCGCAAGGGCGTCAATGTCCCTTTCGCGAGAGATGGCTTTGGATGGCCCGTCGGGGCGTTTCAGCGGTTCATAGCAGTTCGAATTCGACTTCGCCGAGCCCGTCGATACGGCCGTGCACGAGGCCGGGTTCCTCGATGCGGTGTGCGCCGACGTACGAGCCCGTCGTCACGGTCCAGTCCGGCTCGATCGTAATGCCCATGGCGGCGCAATGGTTGACGAACCAGACGAGCAGTTCGCGCGGATCGCCGGCCGGATTGCCTGGCGTCCTGGGCACGAGCGTGCGGCCGGCGTACGAAAATTCCAGCTCGGGCGCGACGAAATCGAGCGAGCGCGCCAGCGCGCCGTAGTGCTTCGGTCGGCCTGTCACGAGCGCGCCGTTGTTCTGGGCATCGGCGAGTTGCGCGAGCGGCGCGACGTCGGGCCATTGCGCAAAGCGGCTATCGACGATCTCGAGGGCCGGCAGGACCTCGCCGACCTGCGCGAGCACTTCGTCGCGCGCATAGGCGTCGGCGCGCGGCGCGATCGGTTCGGCGAAGCGAAACGCGATTTCGAGTTCGACGAGCACGTGGAAGAAGCGCCGCCGCTCCACGCGCGCCGGCGAGGCGAACACGAGCGAGGCCGGGATCGGCGCGCCGGAAGCGGCGCCGCCCGGCGTGCGCGCGCCGATCTTCCAGCCACCCGTGGTGGTGCCGAGACCGGCGATGACCGCCTGCTGGATCGTATAGGCGGTGGCCGCGTCCGGAGGCAGACTTTCCGGCGGCAGATTCTCGATCGGATGATGCCGGCGGCGCGCACTCACGAGGCGTTGCGCGAGGTCGTCATGCGTCATGTCTGTGTCCTTTTCGTCCTGTCCGCCGCGTTGCCGGCCGCGAGGCCCGTCCGCATCCGCCCGTACCGCAAGGAAAATCCCGTAAGTCCCGCGGGAGCATTCCTCCGTTGCGCCGGGTTGCTCATGGCGCATGGCACGGCAGGCCTGCCGCCCGCGGGAGCATAGCCGGAGCAGTGTACCGCGCGCCGCGCCCGTCACTGTACCGGAACCGGGCACGGCCACGCAGGTTTCGGCACGGACACAAAAAAGCCGCTGTTGCGTCGCAACAGCGGCCTTCTTCGGTATGGGCGGGAGGAAGGACGATGGCCGGCGAGTCCGCCCCGCGCCGGCTGTCTCGCCGGGCCGGGTGCGCGTACGAACCGGTCCTTGCGTCGACCTTATTCGTCGGCGTTCTGGTCGGCGAGCACGGCGGCGTTCGCGGCGCCGGTCCACTGCGCGGTCGATTCGCGCACGATCAGCTTCGGCGCGGCAACGCGCCGGCGCATCGGCGTCTTGAGCGCGCGCTTCGCGCCCGAGATGCGTTCGATCAGCGTCTGCGCCGCCAGTTCGCCGAGCGCGCGCGCCGGCTGGCCGACCGTCGACAGCGCCGGATACGTGAAGCGGCCCAGCTCGATGTCGTCGAAGCCGATGATCGAGCAGTCGCGCGGCACGTTCAGGCCACGCTCGGCCGCCGCGCGCAGCGCACCGATGCCCATCATGTCGTCGCTGGCGAAGATGGCGCTCGGGCGCATGGTGTCGAATAGCTGCGCCGCCGCATAGTAGCCGCCCTGGGCCGAGAAATCGCTTTCGACGATCGCGCCCGGTTCGATCTCGATGCCGCGTCCGGCCATCGCGCGCAGGAAGCCGTGCACGCGCATCGCGCTCACCGCCTTCGTGACGGGCCCGGTGATGCAGCCGATCCTCACGTGCCCCAGGTCGAGCAGATGGCGCGTCGCGAGCCAGGCGCCGCGCTCGTGGTCGATCTGCACGAGGTCCGCGGCGAGCCCTTCGATGTTGCGATCGACGACGACGAGCGGTTCCTGCGCGCCGGCGAGCGTCTGCGCGAGCACCTCGTCGTCGCCGGCCGACGCCACGATCAGTCCGTCGATGCGCTTTTCCTGCAGCACCCGCAGATAGTTGCGCTGCTTGGCCGGGTCGTCGTCCGAGTTGCAGAAGAAAACGCAGTAGCCCTTGCGCGCGCAGCCGTCCTCGACGCCGCGCGCCAGTTCCGCGAAGTACGGATTCGTGCCGTTGGGCACGACGAGGCCGACCGTGGCCGTCGAGCGCGCCTTGAGCGAGCGCGCGACCGCCGAGGGCACGTACTTGAGTTCACGGATGGCCTGCTCGACCTTCGCCCGCGCGACCGCCGAAACGGGCCGCGAGTTGTTCACCACGTGTGATACGGTCGTGAACGAGACGCCTGCCGCGGCAGCCACATCCTTGATCGTCGCCATATGCTGTTGTTCCCCCGCCTTGTTTCACCGTCATGTGCATTGCCGGTTACTGCTGCGCGGCCGGTGGTGCCGGCCGTCGTCCGTCGCTTTCGCGCGGCCCCGTTTTCCGCGCCGGGCATGTTGAGCGCCGGCCGGACCGGGCAAATCGGACGGTCGCCTGCGCCTCACGCACGGAACGCGCCGGTATGGTACTGGCTCATTCTGTGTTGCGCCTGCCGCCGCCAAATCGCCCTCTCATCTGTTTCGATAACGGCGGCAACGTTTTTTTCTTGAACGCCGGATCGGAGCGGAAACGTTTCTATTTCGTTCCGGCGAGATCTACAGCCAGCCCGCGCGGCGAAACATCAGGAACAGGAGGGTGTCGATGCCGGCCATCACCGCGAGGCAGATCGGGTAGCCGTAACGGTAGTGAAGCTCGGGAATTTCCTGGAAGTTCATGCCGTAAATGCCGGCGATCATCGTCGGCACCGCGAACAGGGCTGCGAACGCGCCGAGCCGCCGCGTCACCTCGCCTTCCGCGAGCGAGATCATGCCCAGATTGACCTGGACGGCCGTCACGACCATGTCGCGGCGCGCGTCGATGGTATTGACGACGCGCTGCAGATGATCGTAGACGTCGCGGAAGTAGGCCTGCACGCCCGCACACACCGGTGGAACGCGTCCGCCGGTGAGCCGGCTCACCGAGTCGAGCAGCGGCTCGACGTGGTGCTGCAGGATGACGAGGCGGCGCTTGAGAGAGTACAGATCCTTGATGATCGCGCGCAATTCCGAGAGGCTGTGCTTCTCGAAGATGCGGTCCTCGAGCGCGTCGATCTCGCTGCTGAGCGCTTCCACCACGGGCATGTAGCGGTCCACGATGCCGTCCATGAGCGCGTACAGCACGAACCCCGAGCCGAGTTTCAGCAGCTCCGGCTCGCGCTCGCAGCGCAGGCGCACGTCCTGGAAACCTTGCTGGGCGCGGTGCCGGACCGTCAGCACGTAGTTCGGCCCGACGAAGACGTCGACCTGGCCCGTAATCAGCTCGCCGTCGTCGTCCATCTCGATGGTGTGGATGACGGCGAACAGCGTGTCGCCGTATTCGTCGATCTTCGGCCGCTGGTTGCCGAGCAGCACGTCCTCGATGGCCAACTCGTGCAGGCCGAATTCGCTCCGCATCGCGGCCAGTTCAAGCTCGTCCGGATCCTTCAGGGCGACCCAGACGAAACATTCCGGTTTTTCCACGTAATCGCTGATGTCGTCGATCGCAACATCAGTCAGCTTTTTGCCGTCCTCGTAGGCGGCGCAGTTGATCAGCATGCGTTTTCCCGGCAGTGGGCCGGGCTGCGGACGGACAGCGTGGATGGCCCGGCGTCATGAGGTGGCGCGACGAACGTCCGGGCGCGCACGTCGGGTTTCCCCGCGAGCCGGCCGTCCCCTGCCCGGCTCGCGGCTCCTTCGAGTCGGCCACGGCGTCGCGCCGCAGTTCGCCGCTCATGATACCCGGGCATCGCGAAGCGATATCGCGGGGCGGACGCGTCGCGCGCGAATGCGGGCAGAAGGACGGCCGCAGGCGGGGCGAACGGTGGCCGGGCATTATGCCGTCGCCACCGGCACTGCCAGCGGTGCGCCGTCGTAGGCCCGGCCGAAGCGGTTCGCGAGGAACGACCGCGGGGCACCTGCTCCTGACGCACGAAACCCGCCCGCGGCAGCCGCTTTTCCCGGAACAGATCGGGCACGGCGCAGAGCGCGCCGGTCGTGGTGATCTGGATGGCGCTTATCGGCAGGCCGAAGGCCGTTCCCGCGAACATCCTGCGCGTGAAGACTTGCTGCACGAACTGGCCGTTGCGCAGGCCCGTCACCGTGACGAAGACGAGCACGATGTCCTGCTCCGTGGACGGCACCGCCCGGCGCAGCATCGACTTGAGGGCGTCGCGTTCCGCGGCGAGGCGCGGGTCTTCGGGCAGGAAGCGCATCAGGTCGCGGTGGCCCGGATAACGTACCGACTTGTCGTCGAGCGATTCGACCTGCCCGGCCAGCGTTTCGCACAGCGTGCCGAGTCCGCCCGAGGGGTTGAACGCTTCGTTTCGGTTCGACGATGAGGCCGACCCTGGCCTGGAGGCTCGCGTCGGGCACGTCCTGCCCGAACCGCACGCCGTAACCGGCGCTCACCTGCGAGCGTTCGAGTCGCGCGATGCGCGCGATTACCGTGGTGCGCGCCACGCCGGGCCGGCGCGCGAGATTCGCGACGTTCTCCCTGGCGTTTTTCTGCAGCAGCGCCACGAGGCTGCGGTCGAATTCGTCCAGTTGATCGAGACGCGGAGGTCGCATTGCAGGAGGCTTGCGAAGGGGGCAGGCCGTCATTATCGCCCGCGAAGTTCGATGGTCGGGACCACCCGGTTGCCATGCGTTTCGTTTGTAAGCAGTTGTCGCATCGCGGGCGTATTACGCCCGTAACGTGGTACTAATAGCGCCTACGGTAGAATCCGGCGCTGTGCCGTATTGCACCGCATCGGCCCGTATTGCTACCAAACGGAACCCATCAAGGAGTAACAATGAAAAAAGCTTTCGTCATCCTTGCCACGACGCTGTCGATGAGCGGCGCGTTCGCCCAGACGGCGGCTTCCGCTGCCGCGCCGGCTTCGTCGGCGGCCGTGCATCGCGAAGCGCGCGTCGAGGAGCGCATCGCTTATCTGCATTCGGCGCTGAAGATCACGCCGCAGCAGGACACGCAGTGGAACGCGTTTGCCGACGTGATGCGCAGCAATGGAGAGACGCTGGCGCAACTGTATCAACAGCGCGCGGCCGACGAGAGCACCCTGTCGGCGCTCGACGACATGAAGCAGTACGCGCAGATCACCCAGGCACACGCGGACGGCATGCAAAAGCTCGTCGCCGCGTTCGAGCCGCTTTACGACAGCTTCTCGCCGGAGCAGAAGAAACTGGCCGACACGACGTTCCACCGGGGTGCCGAGCATGCCGCCGAACGTCGCCGCGGCCGTGGCCACGCGAAGGCCGAAGCGGCCAGCGAGTCGACCGCGCAATGACCTGCAATCACCCTGCGTAGTCGCGAGTCGGTATCGGCGCAACGCCTCCGGGAACACGTGTCCCGGAGGCGTTGCGCATTTTCGCGGTATGCTTGCGGCCGCCAGGGAGACCTGAACAGCCGCAACGGCTTCTCCTCCCCTGCTTTCTCACGACCGTTTTTCGCTTCCCGCTTCCATGATTGAACTGACCGATCTCGATCTGCGTACCGATCCCGCCGCGCACGCCGTCGTCAAGGACGAAACGGTCGAGGTGGCGTTTGCCCGCGAGGCCGGCGAGCTCATGAGCCTCGAAGGCGCGAATCGTTACGCGCGCGGCGACGCGCTGATCACGGGGTCGACGGGAGATCGCTGGGTCGTTTCGCGCGAGCGCTTCGACGCGAAGTACGTGCCGGCCGAGGCGACGCTCGTGCCTGGAGAGTCGGGCCGCTACCGCAACCGTCCCGCCGTCGTGCTGGCGAGACGCATGGACCGGCCTTTCTCGATCAGGCGCTCGGCCGCCGGCGATCGCCTGCGGGGCGCGGCTGGGGATTGGGTCATGCAGTACGCGCCCGGCGACTACGGCGTGGTCCAGGCCGCCCGCTTCGCCAAAGTCTATCGTCTGGCCGATTGATTGACTGATTGATCGGCCGATCGTCCGGCGGGTTGTCTTGCCGATTGATTCGGCCAGAGTCCGGCCGGACCCGCGATGTCCCGCGGCCGGGATCGACCGGCCCGCTTCTCAGGCGAAGTCGTCGCCCAACTCGACGACGATCTCGCGCTCGATCGCATCCCCTTTCGCGTATTGTTCCTCGAGCGAGCCGAGCGTCGCCTCGACGTAGGCGCGAAGCACGGCGAAGCTGCGGCCGCGCAACCGCTCGGGCAGGGCCCGGTAGCGCGCCAACGCGGCCGGCGCGATGGCGACGATCATCCTCATCCGTCGCGCCGTCGCGCCGAAGCGCATGGCGACCCAGTGCGCGACCAGTTGCGGCGCGCCGTTCTCCGCGGCTTGTTCGGCGAAACGGGTCTGCTCCGGAAAAAGGTCGGCGACGACGCGCGCGAGCGCCTCGATGTCCGGGCTCGCGCATTCGTACTGATAGTCTTCCATGGGCGTCATACGATCATCGAAAATGAGCGCGGCATGAGGCGCCCTACGCCACGGCCGGCGCGTGCGGGCCCGTCCGGTACACCCTGAAAAGCGCGGCCGCCACGACGCAGGCGCCCACGGCGTAAAGACCGTCGACGACGGTCAGCGGCAGGCGATGCGCCTGATACAGCGCCGCCGGCAGATCGACGAGCGCATGCACGATCACGACGAACGGCAGGGCGCCCTTCCAGCCGGCGCGTATGCCGCGCCACATTAGCACCGAGAACCCGAGCTGGAACACCAGCGCCGAAACCCGTTCGACGACGAACACACCCGCGAAAAGCGGCGAAAGGTTCGCGAGGATCAGATGAACGCGCACGATGCTCTCGGCCGGCAGATTGGTCAGGTGCGCGTCGAGTTCGCCGCGATTGTCGAGCACGGCGAACAGCAGCCATTGCAACTGCACCACGACGCCGACGAGCCAGGCCTCGGCGCCGCCGTGGCCGATCCCGTAGCCGAAGCCCGTGCTGTCCGCGGGGGCATGGTCGGCATGCCGCGCGCGGGCGCGCAGCATCTGCATTCCGATGAACCGGCCGACCTCTTCGCAGACGCCCGCCGACAGCGCGCCGTAGACGATGAACGCGAGCGGATGCGACAGCCAGGCGACGGTCGTGGCGTTGCCGCGCAGCACGTAGTCGTTCAGGGCCCGCTCGATCACGGTCGCGAACAGCGCGAATACGGCGATGCCGGTGACGACCTCGCGCCAGTCGAGGGCAAGCGGCTTGAGCAGGCGACGGTAGAGTACGACGGGCAAAGCGGCGACGAACAGCGTCGCGAGGGACAGGCAGACTAGCGTGAGGGGGGCAACCGGCATGACGTTCCTTGCATGAATCGGCGCTGTCGCGCGCCGCAGCCCGAATGATCGCAGATATTCGCGAGCCCGGCGCCGGGCCGCCGGGCTCGCTACGAAACGCCGGCCTCCACGGCGTCGTCGTCGCGGGCGGCGGTCGTCGAGGCGCGGACGATCAGTTCGCCCGGGAACAGGGCCTCGCGCGGGCTTGCCGCCGTGTTCTCGATGCGTTCGTGCAGGAACTCGATCGCGCGGTAGCCGATGTCGCGCGTCGGCTGCCGGATGGTCGTGATGCCGGCCAGCGCGGCCCATTCGGGATCGTCGAACGAAAGCAGCGCCACGCGCTGCTGCCAGCGCTCGCCGAAGCGCGCCTTCAGATGAAGCGCGACGCGCAGCGCCACCGGCGTGTTCGCCGCGACGAGCGCGCTGCGCTTTGCGCGGCGCACCGCGCCGGCGAGGCGCTGGTCGAGCGCGGCCAGCGCGCGGGCCACGGCCGTCTCGTCGTGCAGGTCGAGCACGAGCGTCGAGCCGCCGGCATGCGGTGCGCCGTGAATCGCGGCGCGAAACGCCGCCTCGCGCTGGCGGCGCGAGCTGACGTACTCGAAGGGCTGGACGACGAAATGAATGTCGTCGTAGCCGCGCGACAGCAGGTGTTCGGTGCCGAGCCGCATCGCGCCGACGTTGTCGAGCCCGACCACGTCGGCATCGAATCCTTCCAGCCTGCGGTCCACGAGCACGGCCGGTATGCCGCCCTGCCCGAGCGGACGCAGGATCGACTCGCGCACGCCCAGCGCATTGACGACGATGCCTTCCACGCGATAGGCGCTCAGCAGTTGCAGGTAGCGCCGCTCCATCTGCGCCTCGTTGGCGGCGTGGCAGATGATCGGCATGTAGCCGAGCGCCTGGCAGGCCGCTTCCATGCCCTGCAGCACCTCGACCGAATAGGGGTTCGTCAGGTCCGCGATCAGCAGGCCGACCAGCCGGTTGCGACCGCGCTTCAGCCCGCGGGCCATCTGGTTGGGGCGGTAGTCGAGCTTCTCGATCGCCGCCTCGATGCGCGCGCGCAACCCAGCCGAGAGCACGGTCAGTTCGCCGTTCAGGTAGCGCGAGATGCTCGTCTTGCCGGAGCCCGCCTCGCGCGCCACGTCGCTGATCGTGGCGCGGCGCGGGGCCGGCTTGCCGGATTCGCCGTCGGGGCGGTCGTCGGGTTGGTCGGGACTCATCGGATGTGTTCGGTACAACGGACGGCGCGCCGCCGAAGTCGGGCAGCACGGTTTTTCAGGCGTCGAAACGGAGGCGGCGTCACGGCCGGTCTGGCGCGGGCGTCGGGCCGAGGCTCCCGGGTCGGGGCGTCAGTCGTTCAGTACAGCCAAATCGTGGGGCGATGCCGCGCCTGCGTCGGGCAATGGTACACGGGATACCGAAGGATTCGGACCCGTCGGGTCATCGGAGCAGCATCGTGCCGTCTCACAATCGACGGCGCAATCGTGGGAATCCCTCGCATGAGTCCGGCCCGGCCGCCGCTTTTCAGCCGGCGCTGGCGAGGCAGAGTTCGAGAAACCGCTGCGCGACGCGCGCCGACGCGCCCGCGTGCGGCACCAGAATCGAAAAGCGCCGCAGGAGCGGTTCCGGCCCCGGGCGTAGCTGGCGGAGCGCGGCATCCTCGTGACGCATCGACATGGCCGACACGAAGCCGATCCCCATGCCCGCGCGCACGGCTTCCTTGACGCCCTCGACGCCGGCAATTTCGAGCGCGACGCGCATGGGCGCCGCGGCGCGCGCGAAGGCCCGCTCGACCACCTGCCGCACGCCCGAGCCCGCCTCGCGCAGCACGAGCGGCCAGGCGCCCAGCTCGGCGAAGCCGACCGCCGTTCCCTGCCCTGCCTCGCCGTCTTCGGGGGCGAGCGGATGGTCGCGCGGCACGATGGCGACGATTTCGTCCTCGCGCCAGGCGTGCACGGCGGTGTCCGGCGGCAACTGCGCGCCCGGCGGACCCTCGATCACCGCGATGTCGAGCGCGCCGAGCATGCCGACGATGTCGGCGGTATTGCCGCTGGCGGTCTGGAGCGTGACGTCGGGATAGCGCCGCTGGAAGTCGGCGATCAGGTAGGGCAGCACGTAGCTGGCCGGCGTCGTGCTCGCGCCGATCCGCAACGTACCGCGTTCGAGCCCGCGCAGCGCGTCGCGAAAGGCGTGCGCGTCGCGCCAGGTGTCGCGCAGCCGGGTGGCATGGACGGCAAGCTGTTCGCCCGTCGGCGTAAGCCGGATGCCGCGGCCGTCGCGCTGATAGAGCGCCTCGCCGAACTCGTCCTGCAGCAGCCTCAGTTGGCCGGAGACGGCCGGCTGCGACAGATGCAGCGCCTCGGCCGCATGGCTGATGTTGCGGTGCTCGGCGACGGCCGCGAACGTTATCAGTTGATCCGGGGTCATGACTTCCATCCATCTGATTGGCCGATATTTTATCTCATAAATGACGATTTTTCATATCGATATATCCAAATTAGGATTACGGGCATCGACAGACTCCTCGTTGCGAGACCGACATGTCTACCCCCTCGACTACTCCCTCAGCCCGCGCCGTCGCCCGTCATGAGCCCGCTTCCGCCCGGGGCCAGCTCAACGGCGTCCTGTTCGTCGCGTTGTTCGCGGCGGCCGTCACGCGCCTCGCCGCGCTGCCGGCCATCGAAGGGCTCGGCCTGAGCCCGCTGATCGTCGGCATCGTGGCCGGCGCGATCTACGGCAACGCGCTGCGCGACGGCATGCCCGAAAGCTGGAGCGCCGGCGTCAATTTCTCCGCGCGCAGGCTGCTGCGCATCGCGGTGGCGTTCTTCGGGCTGCGCGTCAGCCTGCAGGAAATCGTCCAGGTCGGCCTGCCGGGCCTCGTCGAGTCCGTCGTCATCGTGGTCAGCACGCTGGCGCTCGGCACCTGGGCCGGCATGAAGCTCATGAAGCTCGACCGCGACACGGCCATTCTCACCGCGGCCGGCAGCGCGATCTGCGGCGCGGCGGCGGTGCTCGCCTTCGAATCCACGCTGCGCTCGAAGCCGCACAAGAGCACGGTAGCCGTGGGCAGCGTCATGCTGTTCGGCACGCTGTCGATGTTCCTCTACCCGGTGCTGTACCGGGCCGGCTGGCTCCATCTCGATACGCTGGGCGCGGGCCTCTTCTTCGGCGGCACGATCCACGAGGTGGCCCAGGTGGTCGGCGCGGCCAGCAACGTGAGCCCCGAGGCGACCCACATCGCCACCATCGTCAAGATGACCCGCGTGATGCTGCTCGTGCCCGTGCTGTTCGTGCTCGGCCTGTGGCTGAACCGCGCGGCGCGCGGCGAGACCTCGCAGACGCACGGCCGCGGCGCGGCGAACCGGCTGGCGGTGCCCTGGTTCGCGCTCGGCTTCCTCGCGCTCGTGATCGTCAATTCGATGCACGTGCTCCCGGCCCCCGCGACCCGCACGCTCGACGCGCTCGACACCTTCGCACTGACCATGGCGATGACGGCCCTCGGGATCGAGACGCGCCTGTCGCAGATCCGCGAGGCGGGGCCGCGCGCGCTGACGACCGGCCTGATCCTTTATGCCTGGCTGGTCGGCGGCGGTCTGGCGGTGACGTGGGCGGTCGAACGGCTGTTCGGATGACCGTGACCGTTCCGCCTCGCTCCCCGGTACGCCCTGCCTTGCGCGGGGCGTTTTGCATGGCGCCGACGCTGCGCACGTTACGCACGTTACGCTCGCGGCGGGCGGGGCGAACGAGGCAGACGCCGCCGGGCCGCCGCGGCGATCGCGCACGGCCGATGATGCAGCGCGAGCGGCGCTCCCGTCCGCCGTGTCGACGGCGCCGCTCGCCGGCCTGCGTGATACTGTCCGTTCGTGCCGCCTGGCGGCGCACCGGCAGGGAGACGAACGATGGCCTACGAGCTCTACTATTGGGACGGCCTGCAGGGCCGCGGCGAATTCGTGCGGCTGGCGCTGGAGGAAGCGCAAGCCCCCTACGTGGACGTGGCGCGCGGTTCGCCCGGGGACGGGCTCGGCACCGGCGCGATGATCGCGATGCTCGAAAGCCGCAGCGATCCGTGGCCCCCGTTCGCGCCGCCGTTCCTGAAGGACGGCGACCTCGTCGTCGCGCAGACCGCGAACATCCTGTTCTATCTGGGCCCCAGGCTCGGGCTCGCGCCGCGCGACGAGGTGCTGCGCTTCGTCGCCAACGGCGTGCAGTTGACGATCGCCGACCTGGTGACGGAAGCGCACGACACGCATCACCCGATCGCGGGCAGCCTCTACTACGAGGACCAGAAGGACGCCGCGAAGGCGCGGGCGGCCGACTTCACCGCGCATCGCATCCCGAAGTTCATGGCCTGGTTCGAGCGGCTGCTCGAGCAGAACCCGGCCGGCGACGCCCACATGGTCGGCGACGCGCTGACCTACGTCGACCTGTCGATGTTCCAGGTCGTCGAGGGGCTGCGCTACGCGTTTCCCAGGGCGACGCGGCCTTTCGCGAAACGCTATCCGCGCGTCGTCGCGCTGCACGACGCCGTCGCGGCCCGCCCGAACGTCGCCGCCTATCTGGCTTCCGCGCGGCGGCTGCCGTTCAACGAGAGCGGCATCTTCCGGCACTACCCGGAACTCGATCACGCGACGCGTTGAAGAAAGCGCGGGCACTCGCGTTCCCGGACGTCCGCCGTCGCCGGCGCGGCGCACGTGGGCCTGCTCGTCCCGCTGACTTGCGCAGGCCGTATCATCGCGGCTGGCGCGCGCCGCGACGCGCGCGATTTCCGCTGCCCTTTCCCTCTTTCGACGCCTGCCTGCCGTGCTGTCCTTCCTGCTGAAACTGCGTACCCGCGCCCGGGACCTGCTGCGCCTCTCCGATGCGCACGTCATGCTGATCTGGTCGGTGGTCGTCGGCATCGCCGGTGCAGGCGCGACCGTGCTGTTTCGCGGCGGCATCGTGCTGCTGGAGCACGTCTTCTCCGGCATGTGGAATGGCGCGGCCGGAGACGGCATGAGCGGCAGTCTCGTCGAAATGGCGCGGCGCCTGCCCTGGACCGTACGGATCTGGCTGCCGGCCGCGGGCGGCCTCGCCGCCGGCCTGCTGCTGCTCGTCGCGCGGCGCGGGGGCAGCGGGGGCGCCCCGACCGACTACGTCGAAGCGGTCGCGATCGGCGACGGCGCGATGCCGGTCGGCAAGAGCCTCTGGCGCAGCGTGTCGTCGCTGTTCACGATCGCGAGCGGCGGCTCGATCGGCCGCGAGGGCCCGATGGTCCAGCTCGCGGCGCTGGCCGCCTCGCTGCTCGGCCGCTGGCTGCATCTCGATCCGCCGCGCCTGCGCCTGCTCGTCGCCTGCGGCGCGGCGGCCGGCATCACCTCGGCCTACAACGCGCCGATCGCCGGCGCGTTCTTCGTCACCGAGATCGTGCTCGGCTCGCTCGCGATGGAGAGCTTCGGGCCGATCGTCGTCGCCTCGGTCGTCGCCAACATCACGATGCGCGAATTCTCGGGCTACCGGCCGCCGTACGAGATGCCGCAGTTTCCGGCCGTCGCCGGCATCGAGGTGCTGCCGTTCGTCGTACTCGGGCTCGTCTGCGGCCTGCTGGCGCCGCAGTTCCTGCGGATGCTCGACGCCTCGAAGGCCGCGTTCGCGCGCACGAAACTGCCGCTGCCGGCGCGCTTCGCGGCGGGCGGTCTCGTGGTCGGCGTGCTGTCGGTCTGGGCGCCCGAGGTCTGGGGCAACGGCTACAGCGTCGTCAACGCGATCCTGCATTCGCCGTGGACCTGGCGCGCGCTGGCCGCCGTGCTCGCGTTCAAGCTCGTCGCGACGGCCGCGACGGTCGGCTCGGGCGCCGTGGGCGGCGTGTTCACGCCGACCCTTTTCGTCGGCGCGGTACTCGGCTCGCTGTTCGGCGCGGCGATGCACGCGCTCTGGCCGCACGGTGGCACCCCGGCGCCGTTCGCCTACGCGATGGTCGGCATGGGCGCGTTCCTCGCCGGCGCGACCCAGGCGCCGCTGATGGCCATTCTGATGATCTTCGAGATGACGCTCAGCTACGAGGTCGTGCTGCCGCTGATGCTCTCCTGCGTCGTGGCCTATTCCGTCGCGCGCGCGACGGGCACGGCGTCGATGTACGAGATCACGCTGCAGCGCAACCGCGACGAGCAGGAGCGCATGCGGCTGCGCGCGGTCCTGGTGCGCGAGCTGATCCGGCCCGCGCAGACCGTCGTGCCCGCAGGCGCGAGCGTGGCGGAGATGACGCGCGTGTTTCTCGAATATCCGGTCAAGTATCTCTACGTCACCGACGAGGCCGGCCGTTTCGCGGGCGCCGTCGCGCTCAAGGACATCACCTCGGACCTGCTCGACCGGCGCGACACCTCGAACCGGACCGCGGCCGACTACCTGCAGCCCCACTTCGACGTGCTCACGCCCGACATGCCGCTCGCCGTCGCGCTGCAGCACTTCATGGCGTTCGCCGGCGAGCGGCTGCCCGTCGTCGAGTGCGCGGATCGTCCGACGCTCGCCGGCGTCGTCTACAAGACCTCGCTGCTCGACGCCTATCAGCGGATGAATCCGGCGCGCTGAGCCCGCCGAATCCGCCGCCCCGTTCCGACCGACTTCGGCCTGCCAAAGCGCAACGGATTTTCTACAATGGAAGGCAGCGACAAACTGCTTTCCGGTCCGCCGGGCAGGTGCCGGAAGCTGCACCGGAACGCGCCGGCATCGGGGCCGCATCGACGCCGAAACGGGACGGTGGCGGCCGGCAGGAAAACCGGAGCAAAGATGAGCGATCCGTCCATCGATGCCGTGCGCCGCGATCACGCTGGCTGGGTCTTCGTTCACCTCGAGGGCGAGCCCTACGACCGTGGCGAGCAGCACGGCCAGTTGCTGGCCGCCGAAATCCGCAGCGCGATCCGCACCGCGCGCCATCTGGCCAAATGGGACACGGGCGAGGATTTCGACACCTTCGTGAGCGCCGCGGTCTCGCAGTTCGCCCCTCGCCTCGACACCGAATTCGCCGACGAAATCCAGGGCATCGCCGACGGCGCGAAGCTGCCGTTCGCCGAGGTGCTGGCCTGGAACGGCTACATGGATCTGCTGCAGGGCTGGTGGCCGGTCCATGCCGCCGAAGCCGGGCCGCCGGGCGCACAGCCGTGGCGGGGCCGGCGCGGCCATCACTGCAGCGCGTTCATCGCGACGGGCAGCGCGACGCGCGACGGTCGCATCGTGATGGCGCACAACTCGTGGGACCGCTACGCGGCCGGCGACGCGTTCAACGTCGTGTTCGACATCGTGCCCGACGCCGGCCACCGGATCCTGATGCAGGGCCTGCCCGGCTGCATCTCCAGCCTCACCGACTTCTGGATCACCTCGGCCGGCCTGATGGTGACCGAGACGACCATTTCGAACTTCGTCGGCTATCGTCCGGGCGGCGCGCCGGAGTTCTATCGTTCGCGCCGCGCGACCCAGTACGCGCGCAGCATCGGCGAATGGTGCGAGATGTTCGCCGTCGCGAACAACGCGGGCTACGTGAACAGTTGGCTGCTCGGCGACGTCAAGACGGGCGAGATCGCGCGCTACGAACTGGGCCTGCGGCACGCGGGCTTCGAGAGCACGAAGGACGGGTTCTACAGCGGCTTCAACGCGGCCACGGACCTGAAGATCCGCAACCAGGAGTGCGTCGGAGAGGACGACGACTACACGGACGTGCGCCGCAACGGCGCGCGCCGCCTGCGCTTCATGCAACTCGCCGAACGGCACCACGGCAAGCTCGACGTCGAACTCGCGAAACAGATGATCGCCGACCATTACGACGTCTATCTCGAACAGGACGACAACCCGTGCTCGCGCACGATCTGCGGCCATCTCGAACTGGACGACGCCCGCTTCGGCCGTGCCGATCACGGGCCCTTCAACCCCTGGGGCGCGAACGACGGCAAGGTCGTCGACAGCGAGATGGCGCGCGATCTCGCGTTCTGGGCGCGCTGGGGGCATCCGTGCGGACGCGCCTTCGACGCCCAGGCGTTCATGCAGCGCCATCCGCAGTGGAACTGGCTGAACGGCTACATGCGCGACCGCCCCTCCTGGCCCTGGACGCGCTTCGACGCGCTGCGCTGAGCGCGCATGCACCCGGGTATTTCCGCGCCGCAATAAAAAGAACGATCGTTCGCGACTTAATCCGGGCCCGGCGTCATGATGAAGCGTCCGCAGGGTTCGCCGGCGGGCCGCGCGAGCGGCCGCTTCGCTTTCTCCGACTCCCGGCGGCGCGCCGGCCTGCAAGGGCCGGCGCGGTTGTCGTGCGGCGATTCCGGTCGCGGCACGGCATTTGCTGCGACCCGCGGGCCGCATGAGAAAGGAGGTCGAGCATGAAAACCTCGACGCTGATGTTCACCGTGCTGCTGTCGGCTTCGTGCTTTGCCGCGCCGGTCCGCACGGCACGGGAGTATTCCGGCGGCCACGCCGTGGCCGTGCCGCAATCGCAACCCGACGTCGACGGCGCGCCCGTCGCGCCGCCCGCTCCTGACGTACCCGCCGGCATCGGCCCGGGGCCGCAGCACTGGCAGCACATGTCGCTGCCCAGGTCCCGCGGCTCGGACTTGCTCTCGATGCCCGTTCCCGACGCGCACCTCCAGACCTGACGTCCGGCACGCCTGCGCTTCGCATTCCGCATTTCACGTTTCACGCGCCGGCGAGCCCGGCAAGGACGACCGTCATGCCGGCTTCCAGCACTCCCGACGAGCCGATCGATCTGCAACTGGCCGACCTGTTCGGCGCCGTGACGTGGCCCGCCAACCGGGACGCGCTGATCGACGCGGCCCGCGCCGTCGGCGCCAGCAACGAAATTCTGACGATGCTAGATGGTCTGCCGGAGCAGGACTACGCGGACGTCCGTGCCGTCACGCATTGGATCGGCAGCGGCTACGGGCCGGGCCTCGGCGTCTGAGTTTCCCGCTGCTGCGGCGCGCCAGGCGAGGCCGCACGCATCGCGCCGGGCCCTACCCGATGTTCCGCCCGAGCACGACGCGCGAGAAGAACGCGGCAAGCACCTGCTCGACGACGGCCGGCGTGGCCGTCTGCGGATCGGAGCTGGCGATGAACTGCAGGCCGTCGCATAGACCGACGAGACCCAGCACCAGCAGGTGCGAGGGCATCGGCATCGGCGTGCCGACGCGTGCCGAGAACTCCTCGATGTAGGCGCCGATCTTCTCGCGCTTTTCCTTCTCGAACGCGACGAACCCGGCCCGAAAGCGCGCGTCGCGCACCGCGAGCAGCTTCGCCTCGACCCAGAGCAGAAACGCCTTGTTGTCCTGCGGCAGCCGGCTGTAATAAGTCAGCGCGCGCGCTTCCATCTCCTCGCGCGTCGCGTCGCCGTCGAAAATCGCGCGCAGCTCCGCCAGCACTGCCTCGTGGTCGCGCCGCAACAGCTCGAAGAACAATTCCGACTTGCCGCTGAAGTTCGAATAGAACGCGCCTCGCGTATATCCGGCCGCCAGCGCGATGTCCTCGACGCTGGCGCCGACGAAGCCCTTCTTCATGAAAATGGTTTGCGCGGCATCGAGCAGGCGCCCGCGCGTCTGGTCCCGGCTCTGCTCTCGGGTGAGTCGTTGGCGTTTCATGCCACGAAGTCTAGCATCGAACCCGTCCCCAATCTGATTTTGCATTCAAATACATTAGTGTATTAGAATCCAGTCCATCATTCGAATCTGGGGCTGCTGCACGACTGTGTACGCCTGCAGCGGCGCGGTCCGCCTGGGACCGTAACCGCTTTGCTCCGGCTTCGTCCCTGTTTCGTCCCCGTTTCGCCCTTCGGGCATCGAGGTCCACGTGAATCGTTCCGGCCACCCGGCGCTGCGCCCGCTTCGGGCCTTGATGCGCCGCCTGCCGTCCGCCCGGCGCTCCGGCAGCGTTGCCTTTCTGCTTGCCGCGTGCTGCTGTGCCGTCCTGCTGCCCGCCTGCAGCAAAAAAGCGCCGACGGCGCCCGAGCCGCGTCCGGTCGTGGCGCTGCCCGTCCATGCCGGCACACAGACGGCGCTCGCCTCGTTTCCGGGCGATATCGAGGCGCGCTACACGACGCCGCTGTCGTTTCGCGTCGCCGGCAAGATCGTCGAGCGGCGCGTGCGGCTCGGCGATGCCGTGACGCCCGGCGAAACGCTCGCCCAGCTCGATCCGTCCGATTTCGACAAGAACGCCGCCAGCGCGGGCGCGCAACTGGACGCCGCGCAACATCGCTACGCCTGGACGAAGCAGCAGCTCGCCCGCGATACGGCGCAGGCGAAGGCCAACCTGATCGCGCAGGCGCAGCTCGAGCAGACCCAGGACGACTACGCGTCGGCCGACGCGCAGCTCAGGCAGGCGCAGCAGCAATTGGCGCTCGCGCGCGACCAGCAGCGCTACACCGTGCTGACGGCCGACCATGCCGGCGTCGTCACCGCCGAAGAGGCCGATACCGGGCAGAACGTGCAGGCGGGCCAGGCGGTCTACGCGCTGGCCTGGCGCGGCGACGTCGACGCGATCTGCGACGTGCCCGAAAGCGCGCTCGCGACACTCCACGCGGGCGAGCCCGCGCAGGTCACGCTGCCCGCGCTGCCGGGCCGCGTGCTCAACGCCCGGGTACGCGAAATCGCGGCGGCGGCCGACCCGCAAAGCCGCACCTGGCGCGTGAGGCTCACGCTGTCCGATCCGCAGGACGCCGGCGTGAAACTCGGCATGACCGCCAACGTGGCGCTGATGGCCGATCCGGCGTCGCGCGCGCCGACGTTCACGTTGCCCGCCACCGCCCTCTTCCACGACGGCGCGGCGCCCGCGGTCTGGGTCGTGCATCGGCCCGACGACGTGCTGCAACTGCGCCCCGTCGGCATCGCCCGCTACGACGCGAACACCGTCACCGTGTCGTCGGGTCTCGCCGACGGCGACGAGGTCGTCCTGCAGGGCGTGCATACCGTCTCGGCCGGCGAGAAGGTGCGGCCCGTGCCGCCGCTGCATCCCGAGGACCTCGCGTCATGAGCGCGCCTCGCGACGAGGGGCGCTTCAACCTGTCGGCATGGGCGCTGCGCCACCAGGCGCTGGTCGTGTTCGTCATCGTGCTCGCCACGCTGTTCGGCGCGATCTCGTACACGCATCTGTCGCAGTCCGAGGATCCGCCGTTCACGTTCCGCGTCATGGTGATCCAGACTTTCTGGCCCGGCGCGACCGCGCGCCAGGTGCAGGACGAGGTGACCGACCGGATCAGCCGCAAGCTCGAGGAGACGCCCTACATCGACTTCCTGCGCAGCTACTCGCGCCCCGGCCAGTCGCTCGTGTTCTTCACGATGAAGGATTCGGCGCCCGTCAGCGAGGTGCAGCCCACGTGGTACCAGGTGCGCAAGAAGGTCGGCGACATCGCGTCGACGCTGCCGCCCGGCGTGCAGGGCCCGTTCTTCAACGACGAGTTCGGCGACGTCTACACCAACATCTACG
The DNA here is from genome assembly GCF_002870125.1 of Burkholderia sp. WAC0059. Lineage (GTDB taxonomy): Bacteria > Pseudomonadota > Gammaproteobacteria > Burkholderiales > Burkholderiaceae > Paraburkholderia. The sequence goes on along the minus strand of NZ_PNEO01000002.1, from coordinate 252,485 downwards.
CGCTCGAAGGCGACGGCTTCTCGCCCGCGCAGCTACACGACTACGCGGACCGCCTGCGCGAGGAGCTGCTGCGCGTGCCCGGCGTCGGCAAGGTCGATTACTTCGGCGATCCGAACCAGCACATCTACGTCGAGATTCCGAATGCGCGCCTCGCGCAGCTCGGCATTTCGCCCCAGCAGATCGGCGCGGCCATCAGCGCGCAGAACAGCGTCTCGCCGGCCGGCACGCTGACGACGGACGACGACCGCGTCTACGTGCGCCCGAGCGGGCAGTACGACGACGCGGGCGCGCTCGCCGATACGCTCATCGGCATCAACGGCCGCTCCGTGCGGCTCGGCGACATCGCCACGATCACGTCCGGCTACGACGACCCGCCTTCCACGCAGATGCGCTTCGAGGGGCATGCCGCGCTCGGCATCGGCGTCACGATGCAGCCCGGCGGCGACGTGATCCGGCTCGGCAAGGCGCTCGACGCCCGCGTCGCGCAGTTGCGCCCGCAATTGCCGGCGGGACTCAGGCTCGTCGAGGTGTCGAGCATGCCGCACGCGGTCTCGAGGTCGGTCGACGACTTCGTCGAGGCGGTCGCCGAGGCCCTGGTCATCGTGCTCATCGTGAGCCTCGTATCGCTCGGCGTGCGCACGGGCCTTGTCGTCGCCATCGCGATTCCGGTCGTGCTCGCCGTCACCGCGCTTTTCATGGACCTGTTCGGCATCGGCCTGCACAAGGTCTCGCTCGGCACGCTCGTGCTCGCGCTCGGCCTGCTCGTGGACGACGCCATCATCTCGGTCGAGATGATGGCCGTGAAGCTCGAACAGGGCTGGGACCGTTTGCGCGCCGCCGCGTTCGCCTACACGAGCACGGCATTTCCGATGCTGACCGGCACGCTCGTCACCGTCTCGGGCTTCCTGCCGATCGTGCTCGCGAAGTCGAGCACGGGCGAGTACACGCGTTCGATCTTCCAGGTGTCGGCCATCGCGCTGATCGCGTCGTGGTTCGCCGCCGTCGTGCTGATCCCGCTGCTCGGCTATCACATGCTGCCCGAGCGGCACGGCGGGCAGCCGGCAGCCGGGGGACTGGAACACGACATCTACGACACGCGCTTCTATCGGCGGCTGCGCGGCTGGATCGGCGGGTGCATCGAACGGCGCTGGATCGTGCTCGCGCTGACGATAGGCCTCTTCGCGCTCGCGCTGGCCGGCTTCACGCTCGTGCCGCAGCAGTTCTTCCCGAGCTCGGACCGGCCCGAGCTGCTCGTCGACGTGCGGTTGCCCGAAGGCGCGTCGTTCGACGCGACGCTGCGCCAGGTCCTGCGCATCGAGCAGGTGCTAACCGGCCGCCCGGAAATCGACCACCTGATCGACTTCGTCGGCACGGGCGCGCCGCGCTTTTACCTGCCGCTCGACCAGCAGCTCGAACAGCCGAACTTCGCGCAGTTCGTCATCACGGCGAAGTCGGTCGCAGACCGCGAGAAGCTCGCGAGCTGGCTCGAACCCGAGCTGCGCGATCATTTCCCCGCGGTGCGCACGCGCTTGTCGCGGCTCGAAAACGGGCCGCCGGTCGGCTATCCCGTGCAGTTTCGCGTGAGCGGCGACGACATCGCGACGGTGCGCGCGATCGCCACGCGCGTCGCCGCCGTGCTGCGCGCCGATCCGGGCACGGACAACGTGAATTTCGACTGGGACGAGCCGGCCGAACGTTCGCTGCACTTCGAGATCGACCAGCAGAAGGCGCGCGAACTCGGCGTCACGTCGGGCGACGTCGCGAGCTTCCTGCAGATGTCGCTGTCGGGCTACACCGTCACGCAACTACGCGATCGCGACAAGCTCATCAGCGTGGATCTGCGCGCGCCGAAGAGCGAGCGCGTCGATCCCGACGGCATTCTCTCGCTGGCGATGCCGACGCCGAACGGCCCGGTGCCGCTCGGCTCGCTCGGGCATCTCGGGCACGACCTCGAATACGGCGTGATCTGGGAGCGGGACCGCCAGCCGACGCTCACCGTGGAGTCCGACGTGAAGGGCGGCGCGCAAGGCATCGACGTCACACACCGCGTCGACCGCGAACTGGGCGCGATACGCGACTCGCTGCCGACGGGCTACCGGATCGAGGTGGGCGGCGCCGTCGAGCAGAGCGAGAAGGGCCAGGACTCGATCAACGCGCAAATGCCGGTGCTCGTCGTCGTCGTGCTGACGCTGCTGATGATCCAGCTACAGAGCTTCGCGCGCGTGATGATGGTGGTGTTGACCGCCCCGCTCGGGCTGATCGGCGTGGTGCTGGCGCTGCTCGTGTTCGACAAGCCGTTCGGTTTCGTCGCGATGCTCGGCGTGATCGCGATGTTCGGCATCATCATGCGCAACTCGGTGATTCTCGTGGACCAGATCGAGCAGGACATTCGCGCGGGGCACCGGCGTTTCGACGCGATCGTGGGCGCAACCGTGCGGCGTTTTCGTCCCATCACGCTGACGGCGGCGGCGGCCGTGCTGGCGCTGATCCCGCTGTTGCGCTCGAACTTCTTCGGGCCGATGGCGACGGCGCTGATGGGCGGCATCACGAGCGCGACGGTGCTGACGCTGTTCTATTTGCCGGCGCTCTATGCGACGGCGTTCCGCGTGCGCACCGACGAGCGCGGCGAAGCGGTGCCGCCGGCCGCCGACGGGGGATCGTCATGACGAAAAAATTGACATGGCGTTCCGGAGCCATCCGCAAATTGGGTGCTCATCTTTGCGTGACGAAACCGGATTCCGGCGGGCGTTGCCCTGCCCGGTCTGTGTTTTCGGGAGCGAACGCACTGGCTGCCGCGCTGCTGCTGGCCTCATGCGCCTACGGGCCGGGCGGCGTGCCGCCCGCGATGCCGCAACCCGCGCATTACGGCGCGGCGCCGCAGCCGGCGAAAACCGTCGCGGCGCAGGGCGTCGCCCAGCAGTTCGTCGTCGGCGCGAAGCCCGTGCCGCACTGGTGGACGCTTTACCAGTCCGATGCGCTCGACGCGCTTGTCGACGAGGGACTGCGCGACAGCCCCAACCTCGCCGCCGCCGACCACAGCCTTGTCGCCGCGCGCGAGCAGTTGCGCGGCCAGATCGGCAGCTCGCAATGGCCTGTCATCGACGCGAACGGCTTCGCGATGCGCCAGAGCGCCCCGCAGATTCCGGGCACGTCGTTCGGTTCCGCCGATTACGACCTCTTCGCGGGGCTCGTCCAGGTTCGCTATACGTTCGACCTGTTCGGCGCGACGCGGCTGAACAACGCCGAGCTGGCGGCACGCTACGACATGCAGTCGTTCCAGTTCGACGCTGCCCGCCGCGCGCTGGCGGCCAACATCGTGACGGCGGCCATCGGCGCGGCGACGCTGCATGCGCAGATCGACACGACCGAACGACTCGTCGAGCTCGCCGACGAGCAGGCCGCCGACGAAGCGCAGCGCTACGCGCTCGGCGCGGTCTCGCATGCCGACGTGCTGTCCGCCCGGCAAAACGCGGCGACGCTGGCCGCCGGCCTGCCGGCGTTGCAACAGCAATGGTTTTCGACCCGCCACGCGCTCGCCGTGCTGCTCGGCCGCACGCCCGATTCCGCACCGCCCGACCTCGATCTGGACCGGCTCGTCCTGCCGGCCCAGGTGCCCGTGGTCGTGCCTTCGGCGTTGCTGAAAACGCGTCCCGACATCGAGGCCGCGGCGGCCACGCTCACGGCCGCCGCTGCGGCGGTCGGCGCCGCGACGGCGCAGATGTTCCCGAGCCTGACGCTGTCGGCAGCGCTCGGCCAGGGCGGGCTTGCATGGCCGATGGCGACCTCGGGCGCGGGCGCGCTCTGGACCATTGGTGCATCGCTGACGCAGCCGATTTTTCACGGCGGCGCGCTCGTGGCGCAGCGTCGTGCGGCGCTGGCCGCCTACGATGCGGCCAACGCGCAATATCGGCAGACGGTGCTCGCGGCGTTCCAGAACGTGGCCGATCAACTGGCGGCACTCGAACACGACGCCCAGGCGCTCGATTCGGCAGGTCTTTCTGCACGCTCGGCGGAGGGCGTCTTCGACGAAACGTCGGCGCGCTACCGGCTTGGCGCCGTGCCGCTGTCGTCGGTGCGCCAGAGCGAGCAGCAATGGCGCAACGCGCGGCTCGACGAGATTCGCGACCGCGGCACGCGGCTCTCGGATACGGCGGCCCTGTTTCAGGCGATGGGGACGCCGCCGGAGAAGGGGTAATCGTTCTTTTGGCGTTCGGTGTATCCCGGGCGACCAGATGGAAGACGACGATACGCCGGAAGCCTGACGTTTTCGCTTCGGGTGAAGCCGGGGTTATCCCCAGTTTTTGTTGAGAGCCCTGTGTACAAGGTCGGGATAGCGGAGCTAACCCCCTGACGCGAATGGAAGTACGACAGGCTGCGCGGCAAGCGGCAAGGGCCTGGCCCGCAACCGGCGCGAACGCGTTGTTCACGGATTGTGGGGGTAGCCCTGTTGAACGCGCACAAGGTCCTGATCGGCAACGGCGGCCGCGTGCCGGATCAGGGTTTGGCCGGTTCCTCGAACATGTTCATGATCTGCTGCCGTTCGTCCGTCGTGACTTCCGGCGGCGGCGTCATGCCGCCCGGGCCGACGTTGCCGACCGCATCGCTCGCGCCGCCGGCCGGATTCGCCGAGTCGAGTCCGATGCTGGCGACGAAGCCGTTGCCCGGAGTCATGTCGGCGTAGAAGAGCTCGCCGTCGATGGTCGTCAGCCCTTCCGGCATCGGCGGCTCTTCCTGCGGCACGCCGCTCAGCGCGTGACCCATGTACGAAATCCAGATCGGCAGCGCGAGCTGCGCGCCGAACTCGCGGCTGCCGAGGCTTCTCGGCTGGTCGTAGCCCATCCACGCCACGGCCACGAGCGAACGCTGATAGCCGGCGAACCAGCCGTCCTTCGCGTCGTTGGTCGTGCCGGTCTTGCCCTGCAGGTCCGACCGGCGCAGCACGTTCGTGCCCGCGCCGGTTCCGGCGGTCGCCACGGAATGCAGCAGGCTGTTGATGACGTAGGCGTTGCGTGGCGAGATGGCCTGCGGCGCGTTCTTTCCGGCCACGAGCGGCTGCGCCTTCAGGATCGGCTGGCCGCGCGCGTCGTCGACCTCGCTGATGAGGTAGGGGTTGACGCGGTAGCCGCCGTTCGCGAACACCGAGTAGGCCGCCGCCGACTGCAGCGGCGTGACGAGACCCGCGCCGAGCGCCATCGGCAGATAAGGCGGCGTCTTGTCCGGATCGAAGCCGAAGCGTTGCGTCACGTAGTCCTGCGCGTACTTGGTGCCGATGTACGAGAGGATGCGGATCGACACGAGGTTCTTCGACTTCTCCAGCGCGGCGCGCATCGTCATCGGGCCTTCGGGCTGGTCGTCGTCCTTCGGCTCCCAGGCCTGGCCGCCCGGCGTGCTGGGCGGGAAGTACAGCGGCGCGTCGTTGATGATGGTCGCCGGGCTGAGACCCTTTTCGAGCGAGGCCGAGTAGATGAACGGCTTGAAGCTCGAGCCGGGCTGGCGCCACGCCTGCGTCACGTGGTTGAACTTGTTCTTGTTGAAGTCGAAGCCGCCGACCAGCGCGCGGATCGCGCCGTCCTGCGGCGCAATCGACACGAGGGCGCCCTCGACCTGGGGCAGTTGCGTGATCTGCCAGTTGCCCTTGTCGTCGGCGACGAGCCGCACGACGGAGCCCGGCCGGATGCGCAGCGTCTGCGAGGCGCGCGAGGACAGCGCGGCCGCCGCGAACTTGAGCCCGCCGCCCGTCACCTTCACCGTCGTGCCGTCGAGCAGTTGCGCCTCGACCTCGGTCGGACTCGCCTCGGTCACGACGGCCGCGACGATGTTGCCCTCGTCGGGGTGGTCGGTCAGCGCGTCCTCGATGGCTTCGTCGCGGTCGTCGTCGCTCGCCGGCAGCGAGATGAAGCTCTCGGGGCCGCGATAGCCGTGACGCCGGTCGTAATCGAGCACGCCCTGGCGCACCGCGTTGTAGGCCGCCGCCTGATCCGCCGAATCGATGGTGGTCGTCACCGTGAGACCGCGCGTGTAGGTCTCGTCGTGGTACTGCGCGTACATCATCTGCCGGACCATTTCGGCCACGTATTCGGCATGGACGCTGTACTCGTTGCCGGCGGCCCGCGTGTGGATCGGCTCGTTGACGGCTTCTTCGTACTGGGCCTGGGTGATGTAATGCAGCTCGAACATCCGCTTGAGGATGTACTCCTGGCGGATCTTCGCGCGATGCGGATTGACGACCGGGTTATAGGCCGACGGCGCCTTGGGCAGCCCCGCGAGCATCGCGGCCTCGGCGAGCGTGATGTCCTTGAGATCCTTGCCGAAGTACACGCGCGCGGCCGCCGAGAAACCGTAGGCCCGCTCGCCCAGATAGATCTGGTTCATGTACAGCTCGAGAATCTGGTCCTTGGTCAGGGCCCGCTCGATCTTGTACGCGAGCAGCATTTCATAGACCTTGCGCGTATAGGTCTTCTCGCTCGAGAGGAAGAAGTTGCGCGCCACCTGCATCGTGATCGTGCTCGCGCCCTGCGCCGCGCCGCCGTGCGCGATGTCCGTGAAACCCGCGCGCAGGATGCCGATGAAATCGACGCCGCCGTGCTCGTAGAAGCGATAGTCCTCGATGGCGAGCACCGCGTTCTTCATCACGTCCGGAATGTCCTGGAAGCGCACGAGGTTGCGCCGCTCCTCGCCAAACTCGCCGATTAGCACGTGGTCGGCCGTGTAGACGCGCAGCGGCACCTTCGGCTGGTAGTCGGTGAGCGCGCCGAGCGACGGAAGCTGGGGCTCCATGACGATGAACGCGTAGCCGGCGACGAGCGCGCCGACCACCATCAGCGACACGACGAGCCCGGCGAACCAGAGCAGGATCGTCAGGCCGAGCGGACGACGTCGTGCGACGCCGTCCCGCGACGTCGTGTGGCGTTCCGACATGCCGTCGTTGCGAAACTTGGGTTCCCGGTCGTCGTCTGGCGGAGGGGGAGAGGAAGGCGGTCGTTTGATGGTAGGCATGACTTGGAATAAGAGGCGCGAATCGATTGCGCCCCGGCCGCGCCTGCGCGCGAAAAAATCGTGGTCATGGCGTCATGACGCCAATACGGCTCGCGGCGGCGCCGGCCCCCGAGGCCCTGCACCGCCGTGCGGCAGGCAACGCCCCCGGCCGGCCGCGTCGCACGAGGACGGCGTGCCGCCATCGCGCAATGTAACAGCGCATTCTAAATAAATCACGCGGCCAGGACGGCCTTTTTTTGTAAGAATTTCCTGGGCTGCGCGACCGGGCGGACCGCAGACCCGCTTGCCGGCTGGGCAGACAGCCGGTTGCGCGATCGGCCGGGTTATTCACAGAAAGTGTTGAAAGACTTGGGGACAAGCCCCCGGAAAACCGTCCAACCCGTTGAGCGGACGACACATTCTTGCGTTGACGCGAAACGCGTGAAAGGGCGAACGGCCGTGCAAAGTTTGCCGGAGGCCGGCGAGGCCGTATGATGAAGTTCTGCTGCATGCCCTGCGCGGCGCTGTCATGGCGTCGCGCCCTCGCCCCGATGTCACACGAGGCCGAACGTCCGGCAAGCCGACCATGAACAAGCCCAGTGAACGCATCGTCGTCTTCGTCACGCCCGCGCAGAAACGCGCGATTGCAGCGACCGCCGACGAGCTCGGCATCAGCGTCAGCGAGCTGATGCGCCGGGCCGTCCTCGCGTTCAGCGCGACCGGCGACCAGGTGAAGGCGGCCAGCATCGTCGACCGGCTCAACGCGCCGCGCGAACCCGATACGCTGAGCCAGGTGCTGCGCAAGGCAGCGAGGCCGCTGCGCCAGGGCCGGCGGGCAGGCGCGGGACGGCCGGGCGCGGCCGGCGGCGCTCAGGAAACGACGGCGACCGGCTCGGCGCCGGAGGTCGATGCGGGCGAAACGACGCCAGACGTTTCGGAAACCGGGCCGGCTCGCTTCGACGCCCCCAACCTTGCACCGACGAATGCAGACGCTCCGGCGTCGCTTGCCGCTTCCGCGCAGGAGGATTCGGCCGGCGATGGCGGCCTTGAGAACGGTACGCCGGCAGACGGCACCGCCGCGACTCAACCGACTCGACCTTTTCCTGCCCCGCTCGCGCCGATTCTGCACACGGAACAGGGCAATTCGCAGGCGGACCGTGCCACCGTCAGACGGGTTGCCCAGGCCGTGGCGCGCCTTGGCAACGAGGCGGCCGGCCATGCGTCTTCCGGCGAGGCCGGCGCGCCGCCGACGATTCGGCCGTTCGCCCCCGAACCCTGGCCCGGCCCGACCCATCCGCCGAAACCGCGTCCCCGGTTGCGCGACGAAGAAGACGATGCCGGCGCCGGCCCTGCTCCCGAGGGCGGTTTCGCCTGAATGGCGGCGTGCGCTTTTCATCCCCGGCTTTAAGCCCGTTTTAAGGTACCCCGTGGTGTAATATCCGCGAGCAAGAAGGCGCGCCGGACCGGAATTTCCCGCCCGGCGTTATGCGGCACGGCACGATTGCCGGGCCGTCGCCTATTGCAATCGGGCCGTGCGCCCCGATATCCGCACCGCCTGTGCGACTTTTCGCGAAGCGGCGTAAGCTGACCGCAGTGAATTCGCGCGGCGACCGGGCGGATGGGCAACGGGCCCATCGGTGCCGCTCTCATTCTCGGAGGAATTCATGGCGCTTTTTGACACCATCTCGCGCACGCTCAAGGGGCTGCTCAACGACGCGGCCGAATCTGTGCAGGACCCGTCCCGCGACTCCCGTCAGATCGTGCGCGAACTCGACGACAGCCTTGCGAAGGCGGAAAACTCGCTCGTCGAAATCCAGGCGCAGGTCGCCATGCAGCAAAGCAAGCGCGACGCCGCCGCCGAAAAGGCGCGCAAGTACGAAGACGGCGCGAAGCGCGCGCTGCAGTCGGGTGACGAGGCGCTTGCGCGCGAGGCGCTCGGCGCGCAGGCGACGGCCGAGGCGGAACGCGACGCGCTCGCCGGGGAACTGGCGAAACTCGAGCCGTCCGTCGATCATCTGAAGCAGCAGATCGACGAGATGCGCCAGCGCCGCAACGACCTGAACGCGCGCTCGAACATCCTGCAGGCGAAGCAGCAGATCGCCCAGGCGAAGGACGTCGCGGCATCGGCGCTCGGGGGCATCGGCGGCAAGAATCTCTCGGGCGACTTCCAGAAGCTCGAGGACAAGGTCGACCTGCAGAACGCGCGTTCCGACGCGCGGCTCAATTCGGCCGACACGGTGAGCGGCAAGGCGCTCGACGACAAGCTCTCGGCCCTCAACAAGGGGCCGTCCGTCGACGACCGCCTCGAAGCGCTGAAAAAGCAGTTGAGCACGCCGACGCAGTAGTCGCGCGCGGCGCGGCCGAACGACGGGTGCGGCGCCTGGCTGCGCCCGTTTGCCGCACACCTCCTATCGTACCGACACGGAGACGGGCGCCCGGCGCCCGACCTGCATCATGAAAAAGTTTCTAGTCGCAGCGCTGGCGTCGCTTGCCGTCGTGTGTGGCACGGCTTTCGCGGCGCCGAGCGTGCAGCAGATCGAATCGGCCATGTCGCAGGGCGACTGGTCACGTGCGGACAGCGGCCTGCGCGAGGTGCTCGAGGCGCATCCGAACAGCGCCCACGCCCACTATCTGTATGCCCAGGTGCTCGATCGCGAGGGCCGTTATTCGGCCGCGCTCGACCAGGTCCAGCAGGCCCGCACGCTCGATCCGCAACTGCACTTCACGTCGCCGTCGCGCTTCGCCGAAGTCGAGTCGCACATCCGTGCCGACGCCGCGCGCGCAGGCGGCGGCAACCACGGCACGTCGTTCGCGCAGCCGCAAACGGCCCAGACGGCTACCGTCCTGCCGACCGCCGCATTCGGCGCCGCGCCGCAACGACACGGTCCGTCCGCGGGCGCGTGGATCGGCATCGCCATCGTGCTGGTTCTGATCGCGGCGGTGCTGCGCTGGACGCTGCGCCGCGCGCGGTCGAACGACGACGCGCGCGCGACCGAAGATCGTCACGAGCAGCTCAGGCGCGTCACCGAACTGCTCAACGCCGTGCGTTCGCTGAAGCTCGACGTGCGCCTCTCGACCGAGGCCGGACACGACGTGCTGGCGCGCGAGGCCGAAGCGCTGGAGGCACAGTTGCGGCAGGTGGCCGAGGCGCTCTCGAACAGCCCGAACCCGGTGGCGCCGTATCAGATCGAGGACCTCGAGCGCCAGGTGGACAGCCTCAAGGCCCGCGCCGAAGGCCGGCCCGACCCGAACGCGCCGCCGCACGGCGCGATCGGCAGCGATTCGGCCTATGCGCGAGAAGCCGACGCGAGCTTCGGGCGTCAGCCGCCCTACCCGCCCTATTACCCGCCGCAGGCGCCCCAGCAGGTGATCGTGCAGCAGGGCGGCGGTTTCGGTAGCGGCGTGGGCGGATTGCTGACCGGCGTGATGCTCGGCGAGGCGCTCGGCGGAGAACGCGATCGCGTGGTCGAGCGCGACGTGATCGTCGACGACAACGGCAATAACAACGTCAACGACGGCGGCCTCGACTTCGGCCAGGGCTCGAACGACTGGGACGACGGCGGCGGCGTCGACTACGGCAGCAACGACGACTCGGGCGGCGGCTGGGACAATTCCTGACCGCCCGGCGCAGCGCGGCATTCACCGTCACGGCGAGTGCCGCGCTCCGGAAATGAAGACGGGCTCGCGTGCTTCCCGGCACGTGAGCCCGCAGTTTTTTGGGCCGGCGTTCGCGCGCCGGGACCGCCCGGCTTCCCGCTCAACCGCCTCCGCCGGCGAGGCGCAGCAGGTCCCAGAGGAAACGGCAGACCATCACGATCAGCTCCCACAACTGGAGCAATTGCTGCCAGCCGAAGACGCTCAAACCACCCGATACGTGAAGCACGAGCATGACTCCGTTCCGGCCGCCGGCCGCGGTCGTCGCGCCGCGTCTATCTAGACGGCCATCGCAAGACGCCGGCGTTCGGCGCGCTGCATGAAGTGGTTGCCGACGATCACGCCGATCGTCACCACGCTGATGAAGAGCGTCGCCAGCGCGTTCATCTCCGGATTCAGGCCGAGGTGGACGCGCGAGAAGATCACGAGCGGCAGCGTCGTCGAGCCGGGCCCGGACAGGAAGGCCGACAGTACCACGTCGTCGATCGACAGCGTGAACGACAGCAGCCAGCCGGCCGCCAGCGCCTGCGAGATGAGCGGCAGCGTGATCGCGAAGAAGACCTTGAGCGGCGTCGCGCCGAGGTCGAGCGCGGCCTCCTCGATCGACGGATTCAGCTCGCGCACGCGCGACTGCACGATGATCGCCACGTACGAGATGCAGAGCATGACGTGGCCGATCCAGATCGTGACGATGCCGCGCCCGGCGGGCCAGCCGATCAGCTTGCCGAGCTCGACGAACAGCAGCAGCAGCGAAATGCCCTGGATCACCTCGGGAATCACGAGCGGCGCGTTGATCATCCCGGTGTAGAGCGTGAAGCCGCGGAACCGGCCCATGCGCGCGAGCACGAAGCCGGCCCAAGTCCCGATGACCACCGACGCGAACGCGGTCATCACGGCGATGCGCAGCGACAGCCACGCCGCGGAGATGAGTTCGTCGTCGCCGAGCAGGGCGACGTACCAGCGCGTCGAGAAACGCGTCCAGATGGTCACGAGCTCGGACTCGTTGAACGAGTACACGACGAGGCTCACGATCGGGATGTAGAGAAACGCGAACCCGAGCGTCAGCACGAGGATTTGCAGCAGACGGTTCGGCTTCATCGTCCCCGCTCCCCCAGCTCCTTCGCCTGGTAGTGCTGGAACAGCGCCATCGGCACGAGCAGCAGGAGCACCATTGCGCAGGTGACGGCCGACGCCATCGGCCAGTCGGCGTTGTCGAAGAACTCGTTCCACATGACCTGACCGATCATCAGCGTGTTCGCGCCGCCGAGCAGCTCCGGAATCACGTATTCGCCGACGGCCGGAATGAAGACGAGCAGACAGCCGGCGATGATGCCGTTCTTCGAGAGCGGCAGCGTGATCGCGAAGAACGCGCGCCACGGCTTCGCGCCGAGGTCGTAGGCGGCTTCGAGCAGCGTCAGGTCCATCTTCACGAGATGGGCGTAGAGCGGCATGACGAGAAATGGCAGATACGAGTACACCATGCCGATGTAGACGGCCGTGTTGGTGTGATAGAGCTCGATCGGCGTATGGATCAAGCCGATCGACATCAGGAAGTTGTTGAGCAGACCGTTGTTCTTGAGAATGCCGATCCAGGCGTAGACGCGAATCAGGAACGACGTCCAGAACGGCAGCATCACGCCCATCATCAGCAGGTTGCGCGTGGCCGGATTCGAGCGCGCGATGTAGTACGCCATCGGATAGCCGATCACGAGGCACAGCAGCGTCGAAATGCCGGCCACCACGATCGAGTTCAGGTAAGCCGCGAAATAGAGGCTGTCCTGGAACAGGAACGCATAGTGCGCGAGGTCGAGCGCAATGTGTAGCACGCCGTCCGCATACGACGTCAGTTCCGTGTACGGCGGGATGCCGAGTTGCTGGTCCGCGAAGCTGATCTTTACGACGAGCAGGAACGGCACGAGGAAGAACAGCACGAGCCAGAGGAACGGCCCGGCGACGACGGCCGTGCGTCCGCTCAACCCCAGCCGCCGCAGCGGCCACTGCGCGAACCGCGCGAACCGCGCGAATCTGCCCTGCGCGCTGCTCATGACGTCAGCACCACGCCGGCCGCCGCGCTCCAGCGCACGTACACTTCGTCGTTCCAGGTCGGCGTGTCGATTTCGGAGAGCGCGATGCTCGATACGCTCGCGATCACGACCTTGCCCGATTCGAGCTGGACGTGATAGAGCGAGTAGCCGCCCAGGTAGGCGATGTTTTTAACGACGCCGCGCCCCCAGTTGAACGCACCCTCGGGCGGCTTGCGCGTGAGCGCGACGCGCTCGGGCCGCACCGAGATCGTCACGGGCATGCCGAGCGGTCCCGTGATGCCGTGGTTGACGTAAAGCTGCGCGGTAAGCTCGGGCGACTCGACGAAGACGTGGTCGGGCTCGTCCTCGACCACGCGGCCTTCGAACAGATTCGTGGAGCCGATGAATTCCGCCGAGAAGCGGCTGTTCGGGTATTCGTAGACCTCGCTGGGCGTGCCGAGCTGCACGATTTCGCCTTCGCTCATGACGGCGAGCCGGCTCGCCATCGTCATCGCCTCTTCCTGGTCGTGCGTGACCATGATGCAGGTGACGCCGACCTGCTCGAGGATGTTGACGAGCTCGATCTGCGTGCGCTGGCGGATCTGCTTGTCGAGCGCGGACATCGGCTCGTCGAGCAGCAGCAGCTTCGGCCGCTTGACGAGCGAACGCGCGAGCGCGACGCGCTGCTGCTGGCCGCCCGAAAGCTGGTGCGGCTTGCGCTTCGCGAAACGCGCCATCTGCACGAGTTCGAGCGCGTCCTGTACGCGCGCCGTCAGCTCGGCCTTTTTCACGCCTTCTTGGCGCAGGCCGAAGGCGACGTTCGCCTCGACCGTCATGTGCGGGAACAGCGCGTAGGACTGGAACATCATGTTGACGGGCCGCCGGTACGGCGGCATCGTCGCAAGGTCCGTGCCGTCGATCAGGATCTTGCCCGCGGTGACGGTTTCGAGTCCCGCCAGCATGCGCAGCAGCGTGGACTTGCCGCAACCCGAGCTGCCGAGCAGCGCGAACAGTTCGCCCTTGCCGACCGACAGGTTGACGTTCTTCACGGCGGTCGTCTCGCCGAACCGCTTGACGACGTCGACGACCTGCACGAAATGGCCGTTTCCGCTGCCCGCGGCGGGGGCGCTACTCAGGGGCTGCGCGCCGGCTGCGGCCGCCGCGCTCGACTGATCACTCATGATTCTTTCGGTCCTGCCTCGCCACTGAACGGATTCTGGCGTGTTGACGAACAAAGCCCCCAGCTTGCGCCGGGGGCCCGGGAATTTCCATGGCTGGCCTTGGCCCAGCGCCCGTCAGTGCCCCGACTTGAATTCGGTCCACAGGCGCGTCTGCAGCCGCTGGATCGCGGGCGGCAGAGGCTTGAGCAGGAACAGCGTCTTGACGACGTCGGGCGGCGGGTAGACGGCCGGATCGTTGGCGATGTCCTTGTCGACGTACTGGCGGGCGGCGGCGTTCGCGCTCGGATAGTACACGGCGTTCGTGATCGCCGCGTGGACCTGCGGCGTCTCGATGTAGTTGATCCACGCCTCGGCGGCGTCCTTGTGCTGGGCGTCCTTCGGAATCACCATCACGTCGAACCAGATCGGCGCGCCGCCCTTCGGGATGTAGTAATCGATGCGGTAGGGCTTCTTCGCCTCCATCGCGCGGTGCTTCGCGATCACGACGTCGCCCGACCAGCCGTAGGCGAAGCAGATGTCGCCGCCGGCGAGATCGTTGATATAGCCCGACGAGTTGAATTCCGTGATGTACGGCCGGATTTTCTCGAGCATCGCGAGCGCGGCGCGATAGTCGGCCGGGTTCGTGCTCATCGGGTCCTTGCCCATGTAGTGCAGGGCCGCGGCGAACATCTGGTCCGGTGCGTCGAGCACCGACACGCCGCAGGTCTTGAGCTTCGAGAGGTACTCAGGCTTGAAGAGGATGTCCCAATTGTCGAGCGGGACGTTCTTGCCGAGAATCTGCTGGACCTTCGTGACGTTGTAGCCGAGCCCCGTCGTGCCGTAGGCCCAGGGCACCGCGTAGCGGTTGCCCGGATCGGCGCCGGCGACGAGCGCCATCAGTTGGGGATCGAGGTACTTGAGGTTCGGGATCTTCGACTTGTCGAGCGGCGCGAAGATGTTCGCAGCGATCTGCTTGCCCGCGTAGTTGCTCGTCGGCACGACGACGTCGTAGCCCGAGTTGCCGGCGAGCAGCTTGGCCTGGAGCGTGTCGTCGCTGTCGTAGTTGTCGTAGCGGACCTTGATGCCGGTCTGCTTCGTGAAGTTCGGGATCGTGTCCGGGGCAATGTAATCGGACCAGTTGTAGACGTTGAGCTGCGTGTCCTGCGCCATCGACGTCATCCAGGGCGCCGCGCACAGCACCAGTGCCGCTAGCCGGCCCACTACCTGTCTTTTCATCCCGTTCTCCGCTCCCGACCGGACGGCCCCGGCCGCCCCCGCCTTTTCGTCATGCCGCGTCCCGCGCGGCGCCCCCGAAAACCCGAAACCTACCATTAATCATCGCACGCGCCAAAAAAAACGCCGGACTGTCGCACAAACGGAACAGTCGTTCGCAGCGGGCGGTAAATCGCGCGCAATTCTATCGGGTTATTGGGGCATGTCCACCAAAAAAAGCTTTCGTAAAGCTTTTGCCTCCTCGCGGATCGTGGGTACGCCTGTTCCGGCGCGGCGGGACTACCGGCGGGGGCCGCCGGCGGCCGGGCGGGATCGGCTAACATTGAGGGCCCTGATCAACGCTCTTGCCCTGCGCGGCCGCACTCGATGGCATCCAATCTTCATGACCTTCCCGACAGCCCCTGCATCGGCGTCTGCTCGACGCTGTTCGACGACATCTGCAAGGGCTGCGGCCGCACGGCGCTCGAGGTGGCCAACTGGGTGTTCATGAGCGAGGACGAGAAGCGTATCGTCTGGACCCGCATCGAGCGCGACGGCACGGCCATGCGGTTCCAGCAGAATCGGGGTTGAGCCGGGACCCGCTTCGGTCGGTGAGGCCCACTTGCCGGTCCATAAAAATGGCAGGCCTCAAGCCTTTGGCGAAAATCGATTGAGAATCGAAACCTTATACGGCACCTGGGGACGGCTCTACTTTGCAGGTCGCGCTCACCTCCTCACCACGGCCACTGCCGATCCTCGTCGTCCACGTACAGGTGATCGCCGCAGCGGCGATGGCGCTCCACCACATCGGCCACGCCACGCACGCTGGTATCCACGTCGATCCCGGCCTCAACCGTGCCATTGAGCGTGCCCATGGACGTGGCGGCCCAGCCGGGATGGATGGTCAACACGGTGTGTCCCTGCTCGCGGATGTCAGCGTAAATGCCCCGCGCGAGGATGTTCAGGGCCGCCTTGCTCGCCCGATACAGCTCCTCCAGTCCGCCCTCGGCGTTGGCGGCAACACTGCCGCGATGGGGCGACATGAAGGCCAGCGTACCGGGAGTCTTCAACTGGCCGGGCAGGTTCCGGGCCAGTCGGATCGAGCCGAAAGCAACCTGGAAAGACCGGCTTTCCAAGAGCCTCATAGGGGTCACTAGCAGGGAAGTAGGGTCAAGCTTCGGAAGCGCCAGCCTATATTGAACGCACCTAAGCCATTGATAGACCTGCAGTATCGGGCTGTGGAGCAATACGGCGAAGTTCGGTGCCGGAGTCAGCCTGGAATAAAAAACGCCGGTCGCCCGGCGTTTTTGCTGTATCGCGGTTAGGCCCTTGCGACTAGAACTTCATACCCACGCCGACGCCGAAGATCCACGGATCGATGTTCAGCCGGCCGATCGGCTGTCCGTCCAGCGTGGCATCCGTGTGCATCCAGATCTTCTTGAGGTCGACGTTGACGAACAGGTTCCTCGCGACCTGGACGTCGAAACCGGCCTGCAGCGCCGGCCCGAAGCTGTGGTTGTTGATCGACACGCCCTGACCTTCGGCTTCGAGACCGTTGTTGTAGAACAGCGTGTAGTTGACGCCCGCGCCGATATAGGGGCGCACCCTGCCGGCATGGTTGAAGTGATACTGGAGCAGCAGCGTGGGCGGCAGCACGCCGACGCCGCCGAGGTGGCCGAGACTCGACGTGACCTGCTGGCGCGAGGTGCCGAGAATCAGCTCGACGCCGATGTTGTCGAGCACCATGTAGGTGAAGTCGAGTTCGGGCACGATCGCGTTGTTGACGCTCGTGTTGAGCGCGGCCAGCGTGCCGGTGCTGTCGACGTCGGGCATGATGCTGATGGCGCGCAACCGTACCAGCCAGTCGCCCTTATAAATGCCGCCGTTCGGCACGCCCGGCGAGGCGCTCGTGCCGCTGGCCGCGGTGGGGGGCGCGGCGGCTGGAGCGGCAGTATCCGTAATTGCTTGCGCCGAGGCCTGCATCGGAACCAGGGCGGAGCCCAAGGCCAGCGCCGCCGCCGTGGCGGCGGCGAACCGTAACCGTACTCTCTGCGACATGGTATTCCCCTTCTTTTTTTAACTGCGGTTGGCGAAGCCCGCGAACCCGGCCGCGGGCTGTTGTATAGCCATGACGCCGGCCGTCACTTCAGCGAGAAGGCGGCCCGATGCGGCACTGCCGGCCGGGCGACGCCCGTCAGCAGCAATTCGAGCAGGTCGCGCACGCTGCGGATCGCGTTGCCGAACGGCAGCGCCTCACGGCCCCGGAAGAACAGACCGTTGGCCACGTCGCCGCGCAGCGCAGCCGAGAGTCGCGTGTCGATGCAGAAGTGGCCGAACTTTTCGATGCCGTCGCGAAGGCCGCACAGCGACAGGCATTCGAGCGCCGTCGGGCAGGCCATCCTGATCGAACCGATCTTGGCCCGGATGCGCGATTCGTTACGCAGATAGCGGACGAGCCACGGCGTCTTGACGGCGCGCGCGGGCAACCCCGTCACGCTGACGAATTCGACGATGTCCTCGGGCTGCGCATTGGCGAGCACGCGCTTGAAGTTCGGATGCGCGTCACCCTCTTCCGTGACGGCGAAAGGCGTGCCGACCTGGACGCCGTTCGCGCCGGCGTTCAGCCAGTGGCCGACCGCCTCATGGCTGTTGATGCCGCCCGCGACGATGAGCGGCACGTCGTGGCGCGACAGCCCGAGCGAGGAATAGACGGGGTCGAGGTCGGCGAAGATCCGGTCGAAGGCAAAGCGCCCGTCGCCCATTTCGTCGAGGCTCGTCACGCCGAGGTGGCCGCCCGCGTGGGCCGGGTGCTCGAGCACGAGCGCGTCGGGCAGGCGCCCCTTCTTCATCCATTTTCTGAGCACGAGCGACACGCCGCGCGCGTCGGACAGAATCGGGATCAGGGCGATGTCGCAGCCGGCCGTCAGGTCGGGCAGATCGAGCGGCAGGCCGGCGCCCATCACGATCGCGTCGGCACCCTGCTCGCAGGCAACGCGTACGTAGTCCGCATGGGCGCTGACCGCTTTCATCACGTTGACGGCAATCATGCCGTTGCCGCGGCTCAAATTCCGCGCCGCGGCAATTTCCCGTTCGAGCGCGATCAGGTTGGCCTGTTCGAGCGTGGTGCGACAGGGATCGGCCCGGCAGCGCTCGACGAGATCCGCATGATGATGGCGCAGGTCGATGCTTGCGATCGTCCCGAGCGCCCCTTCCCGCGCGACGCTACCGGCCAGCCGGTGGGCCGATATGCCGACACCCATGCCCCCCTGAACGACAGGCAATAGTGAGCGGCCGCGAATTCGCAGGGGCGTAAACGAATGAGACGGAAACATCATGAGCCGCATCCTCGGTGATAAAACCTCGATGGTCTCGCGCCCCTGGCAATCTATATTGATAAATATCAGTAAATATCGTCGTGTTCAGTCAAGAGAAACCCTGAATCGCAATGCCCTCCCCCGGATATGGGCCTACCCGCCTGGCCGGCAGTGCCCTGCGTGATTTTCTGGTGATGTCCCCGTTCCACCCTGCTCGCCAGGGATAACGGAGATTAATCGAGGTCGATTCGTCGGGCGATTGCCCCGATCCAGGATGCATTGCAATCGAAGCGCGGCTCATGCGGCGGCGCAGCAGCCCGGTAGCCCGGCCGGAGAACCTATGCTGACATTAGGTGACGCGAAGACATTATGCAAATAGCTACAACGTGCGGCGGCGCATTGGCCGGCCGTATTCGGAGCGACCGATATCGTGCCGGGCAATAAAAAAGCCGATCGTTAAAAGATCGGCTATGGGTTTAAACGGCCGGTTTATCGGGATGTCGGTGAGCTGTCAATGCCTCGCGCATGCCTCCATTATCGTGCTGCCCGAATTTGAGAAAGGACAGAACGGAATAGCGGTCGCGTCGTGGGCCGGCCCAGCCACAAGAACCACCTCAAGCATCTCCGGTGACACATGCATCTGCGCGCCGAAGACCTGGTTTATTACCGGTATTCGTCTATTTCGATTGCTCCGCCCATCGACTCCATCATGGCCTTGATGTCGTTGGGTATGTCCGGTACGCGGTCTCCTTTTTCGTTGTCCCAATAGCAGAAGAAGCGCATTCGTGCGCCTGTGCACTCGATGAGCCCCCGCAGATCTGACCGGGGAAGTGCCAGGCGCCCGATCAGATAGCGAAGGTGAGGCTCCAGGCTATCGCTTCGAATGCTGCCCTTACTTTTAATACCCCACACCCCGGTACGGCCTGGACTACGGCTCAGACGTCCCGAGGGGGTCATAAACGGTTGCCCCTTGACGATCGAAGTGTCCGGCGTAACGCTGAAATACGAGGTCCAGAATTCGGCGTCCAGCCGGTCCCCATAGATCGAAAATGACGCGTGCGCCAGTGGGTGTGCATTCATCGATTGCGGGTCAATTTGCATAGTCGTGCATGTTACCGATGATGTTGCTTTTGAATTCCACGTCTCCGTTGTCGTGCCAGATAACATTGTCGTTGCCATGCAGATTCATGGTCGTACTTCATGGCGTGAACCATGTCTCCGAACGCATCACGGTCATAGCCCAGCATTTTGGCTGCGTAGTTCGGGTTGCGCGTGCTGGCGGCAAGTTCTTCGGAAACGTTGTTGAGTTCGTTGCTGGGCTGATACTCGAACGGCTGTGTCCCGCCAGGCCGCATTGAGCCGTCGCTGGAGAATCCCTCGTCTGCGGCATGGTTGCCACTGGCGTTGTTATCTGAACCGATGCCGGACACGGCACCAGTAGCGGCCTCTGCTACACCGAGCCAACTAAACTTGCCGTCGTCGTTTCCGGCACTTTCGATCGCAGACAGTAGCCCGGCGTAAGGCACGACCTGTACTGCCGAAGTACCACCACCGTTTGATGATGGCCAACAGAGCGGCGCGGGCGTCGGGCGGAACGTGCGGGTGCAATCGACCCAACCGTGACGGGTAACGATCGGCACAAGCTGGCCATCGTCCATCGCCCGCAGAAAGATGCGCTTGATCCCATCGTTATCGGTCGGCATGTCCTATTGCGACAGGCGCATTTCTTCGCGCATGAAGGACAGGACATCGCTCAGTTCCGAATGGATCAGTGAGCCGAAGTCAAAACGAGGCTCGTAATACACGGCGAAATCTTGCCGGTCCTTACCGCGCTGCCGCTCCTCTTCCTTCTCGACGGCGCGGCGTTTCTCCCAAGGTACGTCCCTGATTTTCTCCCGGGCGTCATTACGGTACCGGTGGGTCGTCATCAACATGCATTGCCAGCCGAAGAACTTGAGCGGGACATAAAGCGTGTTGTACATCGGCTTCGTTCCGCGACTGTCGGAACGGGCATCGTAATAGGGAGGATTGGGCCACGCAGGCTGTATCTGCCCGTAATTTGATCTTTCATAACGAGTTCTCCTGCGATGCCGTAGCGGGTCAACAGCACGCCGCCCACGCAGAAAGTAGACCGGAGGAGCGCTACACCGATACTGCCCATTGCAGCAGCGACAGAAAATCAGGGGTCCTGTTCGCGAGCCTATGCGGCAGCCGGGAATCGGCCTTGCCCAGGTCAGGGCAATTGAACGCGAGCGTCTGCGGCGATGAGCCGAAAGGGCGACGGCGCGCTACCGGCTGACTGGCGGGCGATCATCGCTTCACCAGCGGGGATAGCGGATACGAAAGCCCGCCGGATCTGCCCGCCACGTCGTCTGTTACGTGGCCGATCATGGCGTTATAACCGTCTGCCGGAAATACCCGCGAACCGTGCAAGGCGATTGACGAAGTTGCGGGAATCCCGCCATTGTTCCAGCGGGACACCTCTGCGGTGGAACAATGGGACCACTTGAATGGGTGTCCGGGAACCAGTCGAGGCGCTTACTGCACGCCCTGGCTCGCGAGAAAATCCTCGTAGCTGCCGCCGAAATCGTTCAGCGTGCCGTCGGTGCGCACCTCGATGATCCGGTTCGCGAGACCGTTCACGAACTCGCGGTCGTGGGACACGAAGATCAGCGTGCCGTCGTATTTCTCCAGCGCGATCTGCAGCGACTCGATCGACTCCATGTCCATGTGGTTGGTCGGTTCGTCCATGAGCAGCACGTTGTGGCGGCCGAGCATCAGCTTGCCCCAGATCATGCGGCCCTTTTCGCCGCCGGAGAGCACCTTCACCGACTTGCGGATGTCGTCGGCGTTAAAGAGGAGCCGGCCGAGCGTGCCGCGCACGGACTGCTCGTCGTCGCCCTCCTTGCGGTACTGGTCGATCCACTCCATCAGCGTGACGTTGCCGGGAAACTCCTCGTAGGTGTCCTGCGGCATGTAGCCAATGTTCGCGTTCTCGGCCCACTTGATCGAGCCGCCGTCGAGCGTCAGGTTGCCGTGGAGCGCGCGCAGCAGCGTGGTCTTGCCCGCGCCGTTCTCGCCGATGATGGCGATGCGCTCGCCCGGCTGCACGCTGATGCTGAATTTGTCGAAGATCGCGCGGTCGTAGCGCTTCGTGATCTCCTCGGCGACGACGACGATGTTGTGCAGCTTCTTCTCGTACTCGAAGCGAATGAACGGGTTTTGCCGCGACGACGGCTTGAATTCCTCGATCTTGATCTTGTCGATCATCTTCAGGCGGCTCGTGGCCTGGCGCGCCTTCGACTTGTTCGCCGAGAAGCGGCGCACGAAGTCCTGCAAGTCGGCCACGCGCTCTTTCGCCTTCGCGTTCGCGGCCTGCTGGCGCTCGCGGGCCTGGGTGCTCGCCAGCATGTAGTCGTCGTAGTTGCCCGGCCAGATTTTCAGCGTGCCGTAGTCCATGTCCGCCATGTGCGTGCAGACCTGGTTCAGGAAGTGCCGGTCGTGGGAGATGATGATCATCGTCGAGTTGTACTCGTTGAGGACGTCTTCCAGCCAGCGGATCGAGTTGATGTCGAGGTTGTTGGTCGGCTCGTCGAGCAGCAGCACGTCCGGCTTCGAGAAGAGCGCCTGCGCAAGCAGCACGCGCAGCTTCCAGCCCGGCGCGACGTTGCTCATCGGCCCGTTGTGCAGATCGCCCGCGATGCCGATGCCGAGCAGCAGCTCGCCCGCGCGCGCCTCGGCCGTGTAGCCGTCGTACTCGGCGAACTTCGCCTCGAGCTCGGCCGCCTGCATGTAGTCGTCGTCGGTGGCCTCGGGGTTGGCGTAGATCGCGTCGCGCTCGGTCATCGCCGCCCACATCTCGGTGTGGCCCATCATCACGACGTCGAGCACGCGCACATCTTCGTACGCGAACTGGTCCTGGCGCAGCTTGCCGAGCCGGACGTTCGGCTCGAGCATCACGGTGCCCGCGGTCGACTCCAGGTCGCCGCCGAGAATCTTCATGAAGGTCGACTTGCCGCAGCCGTTCGCGCCGATCAGGCCGTAACGGTTGCCCTCGCCGAATTTGACCGAGATGTTCTCGAAGAGGGGCTTCGGCCCGAATTGCATGGTGATGTTGGCGGTAGACAGCACGGCGCGTCCCTGGAAACGTAGATCGATGAAAAACTTGCAATTTTAGCAGGTCGAGGCGGCTGACGCCCCGGCTTGCCGCGCGGGCGGCTTTGCCCCGGGGCGGTCAGCAAACGGGATGCCCCGCCCCTACTTTGCCCGCGGCAGGTTAAACCCGCGAGACACGCGAAGCGGCGTTTCCGCCCGGCGGCGGACGGCATTGGGCGGGTTGCGCATAGCCCGGAGCGTCAGCGCAACGCCGCGCGCAGGGCCGCTTCGGTCAGCCACAGAGATTCGGGCAGATTCTGCTCGTTCAGGTTCTGCCCCGCGCCGCCGCGATCGACCACCAGGAAATCGCTGACGTCCTCGAGCGCAATCAGCGGATGGTGCCAGACCCCCTTCGCATAGTTCACGCCCTGCCAGCCCCGCGTGACGAACGCGCGGATCGCCGCCGGGTCGAGCGCGCCGGCCGGCGCGACCACGACGAGATACGGGCGCGTGCCCAGCGGCACGAAGGCTTGACTGCCGAGCGGGTGGCGCTCGAGCATTTTCACCTCGAACGGCAGCGCGCGCGGCTGGCCGCGGAACACGTTGACGAGCGCGCGCCCGTCCTCGTCCGCGACGTCGATCCGCGCCAGATCGTGATAGCGGATCGTCGTGCCCTCGTTGATGGCCATGTGCGCCGCGCCGTCGAGTTCGATCACGTCGCCGAACGGCGCGAACGCGGCGCGGGTCAGCGGTTCGATCGCGAGTCTGTTCATGGTGCCCGTCGTCATCGGTCAGGCCGGCATGCCCCACAGACGGACGCGCGACACGCCCCCGTCCGGGAAGATGTTGAAGCGCACGTGCGTCACGGGCCCCAGCGCCGCCAGCTCGCGCTCGAAGTAGTGCTGACAGTTCATCTGCAGTTTCTGCTCGTCGAGCAGCGTCGGCCAGAACATCGCCTGCGTGACGATCGAGCTCTCGGTGCCGCCCGTCACGTGCGCGGCCTGGAACGAGCAGCGGTCCGGGTAGTTGCCCTTGAAATGCGCCGTGTCCACTTCGATCCGGCGAACGACGCCGGGACGGGCCAGCGCGATGATCGCCCAGTCGTTGCCCGGCTCGCGGCGGCGGCGCGTCTCCCAGCCGTCGCCCATGTTCACGCCGCGCCCGGGCGCGAGGAGCGCCGAAGCCTGGCCGAAATGCTGATTGTTCGCCGCGACGATCCAGGCGCCGTTCTCCATCGCCGCGAGATCGACCAGCACGTCGGGCCCGGCATCCTGCCAGTCGACGCGCGGCTGACCGTACACGCGCAGCCGCGCCACGCCGCCGTCCGGGTAGAGGTTCAGGCGCAGGTGCGTGAACGCGGCGTCGGCCGTCACCTCGACGTAGTGATGGCGGTTGCCCTGCAGGGTCGTGGACGGCACGATTTCGGTCCATTCCGTCGAAGCGCCGGGGGCCTCTCCGTCGGCGACCGAAGCTGCCTCGACGGACGCGGCCGGCGGAAAGTTGCCCGTGAAGTGGCTCGTGTCGATGTCGAGCCCCTTGACGACGCCGGCGCGTCCCAGCTTGACGATGCACCAGTCGTAGCCGGCCGTGCGCTTGCGGCGCGTTTCCCAGCCGTCCATCCACTTGCCGTGGTCGTCGTACTTGCCCGGGATGAACACGGCTGGCTCCGGGTTCAGCATCCGCTCGGCGGGCGCGAAGAACGCGTCGCTGGCCTCGAGCGCGCGCGCGCCGAGACGCGGGTCCGCGAGATTCGCGTAGCGGCGCGTGAATGCCGGCGCGTCGGGGTCGAGTGTCGGAAGTGCCATCGTGGTGTCCTTCGTATCGGTTTTTCCGGCAAGGCCGGTGGTCATGCGGGAAATGACGTGCCGCCGACTCCGGCGGCACGGTTCGTATCGGGTACCGGGCCGGCGAACAGGCCGCGCGGCCCGGCGGGGCGAAAATCGTGGGGCGCAAACCCTACCGCAAAAAGAACGAGCGCCCGGCGGGCGCCCGTCTCTCGTCCGGCCGCGCAACGGGTCCGGCCGGTCAGCTCAGATGCGGATAACCGCTGACCTGAAGCTCGAAGCCTTGCGGGTTGGCCTGAAGCTCGGCGTTGCCGCCGAACGGCAAGGTCACCAGTTCGGGAACATGGCCGAACGGCAGGCCCGTGATCACCGGAACGCCGACCACCGAGCGCACCTGCTCGATCATTTCCTGCAGCGTGTAGCCGTTATCGTAATCGAAAGATTTTCCGCCGGAAAAATCGCCGATCAGGAGCGCGCGCTGGCGGGCGATGATGCCCGACAGATGGAGTTGATAGATCATCCGCTCGATGCGGAACGGCTGCTCGTTGACGTCCTCGATGAAGAGAATGCCGTCGTTGATCCACGGCATGAACGGCGTGCCGACGAGCGACGCCAGGATCGAGAGGTTGCCGCCCCAGAGCACCCCGGACACGTTCGCGGACTGCACCTGCGGCGCGTCGACCTTGAGCGTGAAGGACGGCGACGTCAGCGCGTTCCAGAAGTGATTCACCGTGAACGCGTTCAGCGTTTCGGCGCCGAAGTCGCTCAGCAGCATCGGGCCGCCGAAGGTCGTGAGCCCGGCCTGGGAGTAAAGCGCGAGCTGGATCGCGGTGAAGTCGCTGTGACCGACGAACGCGATGGGCCGTCCGGCAAGGCGCCGCTGGAGCCCGGCGTAGTCGAGGCCGTGCAGGATCCGCACCGCGCCGTAGCCGCCGCGCACCGCGAGCGCGATGTCGGGCAGGCTGCGGGAGGGATCGGCGAAACGGTTCAGTTCGGCGGCGCGCTGGCTGTCCGTGCCGGCAAAACGCTGATAGCGCCGCTCGGTCGCCTCCAGTCCCACGACCTGATGGCCCTCCTCGCGCAGGCGGGCTATGCCGCGCTGGACCACGGCCGGGTCGGGCGGATAGCCGGAAGGGGCGATCAACTGGATGGTGCGATGTGCGCTCATGAAGTCCGGGAGTTCAGGAAGAAGAAATGTCGTGGATGATGGGCGATTTTATGGGCGCGTCATACCGCGTCCGCGTCGTCTTCCTGCGCCCCGGCGCGGGGCCCGGAAAGCGCCGCGGCGCGCGACGGCCGATTCGCCTGCCGCCGCTCGGCGAAGAACGCGCGGAGCGCCGCGCCGCATTCGGATTCGAGCACGCCGCCCATCACTTGCGTATGGTGATTGAGTCGGGCGTCCGAGAACGCGTCGACGACGCTGCCGCAGGCGCCGGTCTTGGGATCGTAGGCGCCGAACACGACCCGCGCGATGCGCGCGTGCATGATCGCGCCGGCGCACATGAGGCACGGCTCAAGCGTGACGTAGAGCTCGCAGCCAGGCAGCCGGTAGTTGCCGAGCGCTGCGGCGCCCGCGCGCAGCGCGGCCATTTCGGCATGGGCCGAAGGGTCGTGGGCGCCGATGGGATGATTGAAGCCGGTGGCGATCACCTCGTCGCCGCGCACGAGCACCGCGCCGACCGGCACCTCGCCGGCCGCGCGGGCCTGCCCGGCGGCGGCCTGCGCGAGCCGCATGAAATGGCGGTCGCGTTCGGCGAGCGGGACCGGTTCTCCGCCGGCTTGAACTGGGTCCAGGGGTGTTTTCGTTCCGTTTTCCCGGATCGCTACGGCATCGTTCATGCGCGCGCTCCGGTGGGTCGATCGTCTTGCGGGACGCCGGAAGGATCGGCGGCCAGCCGTTCCGCGAGGCGTTGCCGGTATTCGCGCGGCACCGCCGTGGGCGCGCCGCGTTGCGATTCGAGCGCCATGTCGAGCGCGAGCAGGCGGCCGCGCAGCCGGCGCTGCTCCGCTTCGTCCCGGGTCTCGGCCAGTTGCCGCAGCAGATCGCCGCGAGCGCGAAACTGCCCGACGGCGGGCGGGACGCATCCCGCGTTCTTCAGGACGCGATGGGCAATACGCACCTCTTCGGGCACGAGCGGATCGTCGTCGAGATCCTGCGGCGCGCCGGCGCCGGGCAAATCGTCGAATTCGCCGCGGGCGGTGGCGGCGGCAATCCGTTGTTCGACGAGCGCATCAAGCAAAGTCATCTGTCATCCACTGCGTTGCGGCTCAGGCATTCTATCAGGGTCATGGCTGCCCGATCAGGCCTGACAAGCCCCGGCGACGGTCGGCCAGCGCTCCCCGGCTTCCCCCGTCTCTCGCCGCGGCGCGCTTGCCCGGCTGGCCGATCGCATCTAAAATGAGCAGTTACTCATTTATTCACGCCTCCGTTCGTTCCCAATGGCCCGGCCGAAAAGCGAAGACAAACGCAGCGCGATCCTGACCGCCGCGGCCCACGTCGTGGCCGAACAGGGCGGCAGCGCGACGACGGCGCGTATCGCGCGGCAGGCGCGCGTCGCGGAAGGCACGCTGTTCACCTACTTCGAGAACAAGGACGACCTGCTGAACCAGCTTTATCTCGCGCTCAAAGACGAGTTGAGGGAAACGATGATGCAGGACTATCCGCAGACCGCCGACTTGCGGCACCGTGCGCAGCATGCGTGGCTGGCCTATGTCGGCTGGGGGTGCGCCCATCCGGAAAAACGCCGCGCGATAGCGCGGCTCGGCCTGTCCGAGCGCATCACCGAGGCCACGCGGACCACCGGCAACCAGGCCTTCGCCGAGATCAGCGCGACGATGCAGACGGCCGCGGCGCTGGGCCGCCTGCGCGACTGCCCGCCCGGATTCGTCGGCGCGATCATGAACTCGCTCGCAGACGCGACGATGGATTTCATCGTCCGCGATCCCGCCGGCGCCGAGCATTACCGCGCGGCCGGCTTCGACGCTTTCTGGAACGCGATCACCGGTTCGTGACCCACACTTTTTTACCCCCTCATTAATGAGCGATTACTTGCTCATTAATGAGATTTATCGACCTACCCAGCATGAAGGAGTAACCACGATGACATCCCAGGTCTGGTTGATCACCGGCAGCGCGCACGGCCTCGGGCGCGATATTGCCGAAGCCGTGCTCGCAGCCGGCGACCGGTTGATCGCGACGGCGCGCGACCCGCGCGGCCTCGAGGCGCTGTGCGCCCGATACGGCGACCGGGTTCGCGCGGTCCCGCTCGACGTCACCGATGCATCGGCCGCCCGCGCGGCGGTCCAGGCGGCCGTCGATGCGTTCGGACGGCTCGACGTCGTCGTCAACAACGCGGGCTACGGCCACGTGAGCGCGTTCGAACAGAGCACCGACGAAGCCTTCCGCGCGCAGATCGACACCAACTTCTACGGCGTCGTCAACGTGACGCGCGCCGCCCTGCCCGTCCTGCGCGCGCAGCGCTCGGGCCGCATCATCCAGATTTCGTCAGTGGGCGGCCGCATCGGCACGCCCGGGCTGGCGGCCTATCAGTCGGCGAAATGGGCCGTCGGCGGCTTCAGCGAAGTGCTGGCGCGCGAGGTGGCGTCGTTCGGCGTCAAGGTGAGCGTGCTCGAACCGGGCGGCATGCGCACCGACTGGGGCGTGCGGGCGACGCGCGACCTCACGAAACCCGATCCGGACTACGAACCGAGCGTCGGCGCCTTGCTCGACCTGTTCGCCGCCTATCTCGGCCACGAAACCAGCGACCCGGCCAGGGTCGCCCAGGTCGTGCTGCGGCTGGCTACGCATCCGAACCCGCCGCTTCATCTGCTGCTCGGCAGCGACGCGGTGCGTTATGCCGGCGAGAGCGACGCCGCCCGCGCGGCCGAAGGCGAACGCTGGCGCGCGGTGAGCGAGGCGGTGGACGTCGAAGCCACGCTGCCCCTGCCGCCGTTTCCGGCCTGAAGAAACGGCGCAACGGCGACGGCGGCAAGACACGACCCGCCGTCGTCCGTACCGCGTTCGCGAATCGGCTGCCCGCGATCGTTTATCTCCTACTTCGGTGGCGTTGCGCGTCGCCGAAGCGATCTTCCGGTTTGCTTATTGCCCGATTTCATGCCCATCGGCGCGAAGCCAGGATTAGCAATTCAGCAAAAGATATTTGTCAGCCTGCCATGCCGTTGACTAGCATCTGCGTTCGCCTGTTTTCACGCCGATCGGCACAAAGGAGTCAATTCGATGAACGCAAGAAAGAACCTGGGCACGGTGCTGGCCGCCCTCCTGCTGACCGTGGGCCTCAACGTCGCCCACGAGGCCCGGGCCGCCGACCAGGTCGTCCGGGTCGGCATCATGTCGGGGGAAGACGAGGACGTCTGGCGCGTCGTCGCGGCCAACGCCGCGAAGCACGGCCTTGCGGTCAAGATCACGACCTTCGAGGACTACACGCAGCCGAACGAGGCGCTGGCCGAGCACGATCTCGACGCCAACGCTTTCCAGCACAAGCCGTATCTCGACGCGCAGATCAAGGCGCGCGGCTATCAGATCGTGCAGGTGGGCTATACCTACGTTCAGCCGATCGGGCTCTATTCGCGCAAGTTCAAGTCGGTCGCGGCCCTGCCGCAAGGCGCGACGATCGGCGTGCCGAACGACCCGAGCAACGAAGGGCGCGCGCTGCTGCTGTTGCAGGCCCAGCATCTGATCACGCTGCGGCCGGGCGTCGGCCTGCTGCCGACCGCGGTCGACATCGCGCAGAACCCGAAGCAGATTCATATCAAGGAACTGGACGCGGGCATCGTCGGCCGCGCCATCGGCGATCTCGACGCTGCCGTCGTCAACACCGACTGGGCCGTGAAGGCCGGCATCAAGATTCCACAGGAGCGGATCGCGCAGGAAAGCGTGACGGGCAATCCCTATCGCAACTTCATCGCCGTGAACGCGAAGGATGCCCAGGCGCCGTGGGTACATACGCTCGTCGAGAGCTACCAGCAGCCCAACGTGGCGAGCGAGATTCTGAGCGTGTATCACGGCGCCACGCTGCCGGCCTGGAACGAGCCCGCACAGCACTAACCGGATACGCCAAAGCATTCGGGCACGGCTCGTTGGCCGTGCCCGTTTTCGTTTACGACTGCCGGAATACAGGACAGGAAAGCAAGACGCGACGGCGCGGCCTGCGCGTTTTCAGGCGGCCGGTGCGTCGGTCTTCTGTTGTTCCTCGACCGCGGCCGGTTCGCCCGACGGCGCATCCACCTGCTTTTCGGCCGCTGCTTCGGGCTGCGCCGAGGCCGGATTCTGCTGCGCCTGGGCAGGCTGCTCTGCGCGGGCCTGCGCCTTCGCCTGCTGACGTTCGAGCGCGGCCTTCGCGCGGCCGATGTGGGACGGCTCGATGCCGGGCCCCGTCGAAACGCTGCCGTCCAGCTCGTAACGCGAGCCGCCGGCGGCCACGTGCTCGTGGTAGCGCGGGTGATTGACGTGGCGCTTGAGCACGGCGACGATCAACGTGCGGTCGTAGTCCGGATGACGCTCGCGCAAATCATCGAGCACACCGATCTTCAACGGCAACCGCTCGCGAAACGCCGGATAGTGCTTCGCGAACAGATTCCAGACGGTATTCAACTGGCGATTGCGCTCGATGCGGGCCTTGTCGGCTTCGCTGAGATTCTCGGCCTGCGGCCGGTTGTTCGGCCGATGCCGGCGTGCGTTCGCGTCGGGCCGGCCACCCTGCGCGCCCGGCTGCGGGCGCGGTTGGGACGGCTGCTGCGGTTTCGCGCTCGGACGCTTCGCCTGCGGCTGCTGCGGCCGGCCGCGATTCGGCTTCGCGCCGCGCGGCGGCGGGTTGCCTCGAGCGGGCGGCCGCTTTTCGCCGGCGGTCCCGGAGGCCTGCCCGGACTGCGGCTCGGGGGACGCGCCGCCCATGCTCTTTTTGATTTCCAGCAGGCCTTCCTTGAAGCTCAGCGTACGACGCTGACGGGATGCAGCATTCACGTCCAACTCTCTTGCTTATGGGTTCCGGCGCTATGATACCTATTCTTTAAAGCTTTTTCCGGGCGGCAACGGGGCGTATCGGCGGATTTCGCCGCACCTTGTTCCCGTTGGCCCGAGCCGGACCGGCTGGCCGCAAGCGGCCAGCTTTCGCGAGATGCCCATCCGCAACCGGTTTTCAATCCGGATTCGCACCCGCCTCAACCGTCTGAATCGATCGAGATGACCCACTCTTCGTCCCGTCCCCGCGCGCTTCGCGCCATCGTCACCGGCCATACGAGAGGGCTCGGCGCGGCCCTCGCCGGACAACTGCTCGAACGCGACGCGATTGTGCTCGGCCTTTCACGCAAACGTCACGAGACGCTGGCCGCGCGTTTTGCGGAGCGTTTCAGCGAGGTCGAACTCGATCTCGCCGATCCGGCGCGCGTCGCCCAGTGGCTGGCCGGCGACACGCTGCGGCGCTTTGTCGACGGCGCCGATTGCGTGCTGCTGCTGAACAACGCGGGCACGGTCGATCCGATCGGTCCGCTGCCCGTCCAGGAGGCGGGCGCGATTGCCGGCGCCGTGGCGCTGAACGTGACGGCGCCGCTGATGCTGGCGAGTGCGCTGGTCACGGCGGCGGCCGGCGTGCCGGACCGACGGGTCGTGCACATTTCCAGCGGCGCCGCGCGCAACGCCTATGCGGGGTGGAGCGTCTATTGCGCCACCAAGGCCGCGCTCGATCATCACGCGCGCGCGGTGACGCTCGACGCCGGCCCCGCGTTGCGCATCTGCAGCCTCGCGCCCGGCGTCGTGGATACGGACATGCAGGCCACGATCCGTTCGACGGGAGCCGGGCGGTTTCCGCTGCGCGAGCGGTTCGAGCAGATGAAGACGGACGGCAAACTCACCTCGCCCGAGGCGGCGGCGAGGCAGGTGATCGATTACGCGTTGAGCGAGCGCTTCGGTTCGACGCCGACCGCAGACGTCCGGGAACTCGCGGCCGGTTGAACACGAAGGCGCCGGCCGGAGAAAAGACAGGGAAAAAGCCGGAGGAGAAACAGGCGGCTCAGGTCAGCGCGACCCGCAGCCGCGTCGTCTTCCAGCGCCGCGCGATGCTCGCGAGCGCCAGCAGAGCCCCGACGGCCAACGCGTCGCCGCCGATCCGCGCCGGCAGGAACGCGCTCGTATGCGTTGCGCGCAGCAGCGTATCGACGACGTTCGACACCACGGCTCCGCCGACGAAGCAGACGAGCCCCTGCTGCCCCGCGGTCACGATGCCGGGCAGGCGCTGCGCGATCCACGCGACCCAGCCCATCCGCACGGCCTGCGCCGCGAGCCAGGCGATGACGCCGAAGCTGACGATGCGCAGGCTCGCCAGATTCTGCTTCTCGTAACCCGGCGGCGGTTCCACTTCGACGTGCAGGCGAATGAACGCGAACGCGACGAACAGCACGAGCGCGACGACCGTGATCGCGCGGCCCATCGGCGAAACCTGGAACGCGGGCGAAACCGGATGCGCGCGGCAAAGCATGCCGAGCACGAACATGACCTGCCAGGCGAACGGATTGAACGGCCAGCCGTCCGGCGTCGCGTTCGGCAGCGCGAGCGCGAGCCAGCAGGCGCCGAGCCAGATGCCGAAGCTCGCGAGCAGCGCGAGATCGGGCGAGCGGCGCACGACCGGCATGACGACGGGCACGGCGAGAATCAGCAGCACGTACATCGGCAGCACGCCGGCCAGGTAGGGCTGGTCGCGGAACAATGCGACGTTGGCGAGCATCGGGAACGGATGCGCGAGGAAGCGCGCCCAGCCCGATTCGCCGACGAGCGGAGAATCGACGTGCAGCAGCACGGCCAGCGCGCCCGAGAGCAGCATCAGCGCGGCGGTGAACAGATAGGCGGCGTAGATCTCGCGCGAGCGGCGCCAGAAACGCCGGTTCGCGGCCTGCTCGCCGCGTCGCGCGGCGATCGCGAGATAGCTTGCGGCCGACACGTAGCCGCTTACGAACACGAACACCTCGGCCGAATCGCAGAACGCGAACGTATGCAGCATCGCGTGCGAGAGCACGCTCGACGGAATGTGATCGACTGCAATGGCGATCAGGGCAAGGCCCCGAAGAAAATCGATTTCGATCGATCGCTTGGGTATCTGTGTCATGAACGAACGTCCCTCGTACCTGTGTCACCTGACGTGACTTTAATGCGTGCAACGCTTCAACGGGGCGTTGGTAACCAGCAGTAAAAGTTTTTTTCCAATCGCTACGCATCCTGACAATCCGGCCATTTTCGCAAAGCCGATGCCCGCGTCGCGGACTACGTTTCGGGCCATGCCGCATGCATGTTTCGAGCATCGTCGATGCCGATTCGTCAGCCCGCCTCCCTTTGAAAATTGACGCCCGCTTTGCCGATCGGTTCAGATTTTTTCTGCTCGTTTTGTTTTCCGCTGCGCGGACGGTCCCGATGCGAGAAATCGCGAGCCGGTGGATAGGCCGCCCTGCCTGACGGATCGAAAGCCTGCGTCGGCGCCCCGCCATTTGCTTGACATTTAAAGTATCGGGAGATAAATTTCGCGCGCCTTTCACACGGAATACACAGAAAAGCGAGTATGCGCATCGTCTGCATCGGGGGCGGACCGGCCGGCCTCTACTTCAGTCTGCTCGTCAAGCGCCGGCATCCGGACTGGGACGTCGTCGTCGTCGAGCGCCATCGCGCGGACGACGCATCCGGCTGGGGCGTCGTGTTCTCCGACTCGACGCTGGAGCGCCTTCAGGCCGTCGACGCCGAAAGCGCCGCGCAGATCCGCGATGCGTTCAACCACTGGGACGACATCGAAATCCGTTTTCGCGGCAGGGTGATTCGTTCGTCCGGGCACGGCTTCTGCGGCATCGGCCGGCAGCGGCTGCTCAGCGTCCTGCAGGCGCGCTGCGCGGCGCTCGGCGTCACGCTGCGATTCGGCGCCGAAGCCCGCGACGACGACGTATGCGATGCCGACCTCGTCGTCGCGGGCGACGGCGCGAACAGCGCGATTCGCCGGCAATACGCCGGCACCTACGAGCCCGAAGTCGAGCAGCGCGACTGCCGCTTCGTCTGGCTCGGCACCACGCAGTCGTTCGACGCGTTCACGTTCGCCTTCGAGGAAACGCCGTGGGGCTGGTTTCAGGCGCATGCCTATCGCTTCGATGCGCAGACGTCGACCTTCATCGTCGAGACGCCCGAACGCGTCTGGCGCGCGGCCGGTCTCGACGCGATGAGCCGCGAGGACGGCATCGCATTTTGCGAGCGACTGTTCGCCCGACATCTGGGCGGCCATTCGCTGCAATCGGGCCTGACGCGGCGGCAGGCCCCGGATTTGTGGCAGCGTTTCGCGAACGTCGCCTGCCGGCAATGGGTTCACTGGAAGGCACGCGACGACGCGCCCGAGATGCCCGACGTGCCCGTCGTCCTGATGGGCGACGCGGCCCGCACCACGCATTTCTCGATCGGCTCGGGCACGCGGCTCGCGATGGAGGACGCCGTCGAACTCGCGGACAGTCTCGATGCGCATGCCGGCGATCTGCGCGCGGCGCTGGCCCGTTACACGACGCGGCGCCGCACCGACACGCAGCGCCTCCGGAACGCGGCGCGCAACTCGACGGAGTGGTTCGAGCACGTGGACCGCTACGCGTCGCTCGAGCCCGAGCAATTCGCCTACTCGCTGCTGACGCGCTCGCAGCGTCTCTCGCACGAAAACCTGCGCATGCGCGACGCGCGCTACGTGGCCGGGTTCGAGTCCTGGTTCGCCGACCGCGCAGGCGCGTTCTCCGGCCCCCGACCTGCGCCGCCGATGTTCACGCCGTTTTCGGTGCGCGGCCTCACGCTGA
This sequence comes from Burkholderia sp. WAC0059, assembly GCF_002870125.1. Classification (GTDB taxonomy): domain Bacteria; phylum Pseudomonadota; class Gammaproteobacteria; order Burkholderiales; family Burkholderiaceae; genus Paraburkholderia. The sequence goes on along the minus strand of NZ_PNEO01000002.1, from coordinate 218,451 downwards.
AGAATCGCGTGGTGGTGTCGCCGATGGCGCAGTATTCGGCGACCGACGGCATACCCGGCGACTATCACCTGATGCACCTCGGCGCCCGCGCGCTCGGCGGCGCGGCGCTCGTCATGACCGAGATGACCGCCGTATCGGCCGGGGCACGCATCACGCCGGGCTGCCCCGGCATGTATGCGCCCGGGCATCTCGACGCGTGGCGACGCATCGTCGAATTCGTGCACGCGCAGTCCGACGCGAAGATCGGCATCCAGCTCGGCCATGCCGGCGCCAAGGGCTCGACGCGCGTCGCCCGGGACGGCATCGACGCGCCGCTCGCCGACGGCAACTGGCCGCTCGTCGACGCCTCGCCGCGGCAGTATCTGCCCGGTATCGGCCAGTGGGCCCGCGAGGCGACGCATGACGAACTGGCCGCGATCAAGGCGCAATTCGCGCGGGCCGCGCGCATGGCCGCCGAAGCCGGCTTCGACTGGCTCGAACTGCATTGCGCGCACGGCTATCTGCTGTCGGGCTTCCTCTCGCCGCTCACGAACCGGCGCGCCGACGAGTACGGCGGCTCGCCGCAAAACCGTCTGCGTTATCCGCTCGACGTGTTCGCCGCGATTCGCGCAGTCTGGCCCGACGAGCGGCCGATTTCCGTGCGCATCTCGGCGCACGACTGGGTAGACGGCGGCACGACGCCCGACGACGCCGTGGCGATCGCGCGCGCGTTCAAGGCCGCGGGCGCCGACATGATCGACGTTTCGTCGGGCCAGGTCAGCAAGGACGAGCGCCCCGCCTACGGGCGTCTCTACCAGACGCCCTTTGCCGACCGCATCCGCAACGAGGCCGGCATCGCGACGATCGCCGTCGGCGCGATCGCCACGGCCGACCAGGCGAACGGCATCATCGCGGCCGGCCGCGCGGACCTCTGCGCGATCGGCCGGCCGCATCTGGCGAATCCCGCGTGGACGCTCGCCGAGGCAGCGAAGATCGGCTATTTCGACGTCGCGTGGCCGCCTCAATATCAGGCGGCCAAGGCGCAACTGGAGCGCGAGCAGGCGCGCGGAGGAAAAACCACATGAACGCGCATTCGAATGCGGCGGCGACCTCGACACCGGGGCTGCCGCTCGCGGACCGCCATGCGGTCGTGACGGGCGGCGCCGGCGGCATCGGCGCGGCGACGGCGGCCGCGCTGTTGCGCGCCGGCGCGCGCGTCACGCTGATGGGCCGCGATGCGGCCAGGCTCGAGGCCCGGCGCGCCGGACTCGGTCGCGACGACGCAGTGACGTGCGTGAGCGTCGACGTCGCCGACGAGGCGGCCGTCGAGGCCGCATTCGCCGAGGCCGCCGCGCGCCTCGGCCCGGTCGGCCTGCTCGTCAACAGCGCGGGCGCGGCACAGGCCGCGCCGTTCGCGAAGACCGATCTCGCGCTCTGGCGCCGGATGCTGGACGTCAACCTGACCGGCGCGTTCCTCTGCTCCCGCACCGTACTGCCCGACATGCTCGAACGCGGCGACGGCCGCATCGTCAACGTCGCGAGCACGGCCGGGCTGACGGGCTATGCCTACGTCGCCGCCTATTGCGCCGCCAAGCACGGCGTGATCGGCCTCACGCGCGCGCTCGCGCGCGAAGTCGCGACCCGGGGCGTGACCATCAACGCCGTCTGCCCCGGCTACACCGAGACCGAGCTGCTGCAGGCCTCGCTCGACCAGATCGTGAGCCAGACCGGGCGCAGCGAAGCCGAGGCCCGCGCGGCGCTGATGCGCGAGAATCCGCAGCAGCGTTTCGTCCGGCCCGAAGAAGTCGCCGACGCGGTACTCTGGCTCTGCGCGCCGGGGTCGGCCGCGATCACGGGGCAATCCGTTTCCGTTTCGGGCGGGGAAACAGTATGAACCCGTCCGTCTCCACGAAAAAGACGAAAGACGCGGCGAAAACTTCGCTCCGCGTCGGCGCGAAACCGGCGAAGCGGATGCCGGACATGGAGATGTGCACGGGCCCCGGCAGCCACACGGCATTGCGGCTCTGGCTGCGTCTTTTGACGACGACCCAGCTCGTGCAGACCGAATTGCGCAGACGGCTGCGCGCGGAGTTCGGCACGACGCTGCCGCGCTTCGACCTGATGGCCCAGCTCGCGCGTCACCCCGACGGACTGCGAATGACCGAGCTGTCGCGCCGGCTGATGGTGACGGGCGGCAACGTGACGGGCATCGCCGATCAGCTCGAAAAGGAGGGCCTCGTCGGCCGCGACGCCTCGCCCGACGACCGCCGCTCGATCACCGTGCGCCTGACGCCCGCGGGCCGCGCGCTGTTCGAGCGGATGGCGGCCGCACACGAGCGCTGGGTGGTCGAACTGCTCGGCGGCCTCGCGTCCGACGACAAGGCCCGCCTGCACGAGCCGCTCGGCCGGCTCAAGCAGCATCTGCACGAGCGGCTCGAGGACGAGTCGCACCGCCCGGCAGCCGACGCCCCTTCCATCCGCCAACGCCACACCGGAGAACGCCCTTGACGATACCCTCCTCCCCCGACGCGCTGTTCGCCGGCAACCGTCTCGAACTGGCCGGCTACGAGGCTCGCCACTTCGGCTGGTCGGTCGACTCGCGCGTCGCGACGATCACGCTCGCGCGGCCCGAACGCAAGAATCCGCTCACGTTCGAGTCGTATGCGGAGTTGCGCGATCTCTTCCGCCGGCTCGCCTACGCCACGGACGTGAAGGCCGTCGTGCTGCGAGGCGCGGGCGGCAACTTCTGTTCGGGCGGCGACGTGCACGAGATCATCGGGCCGCTCGTCGGCCTGCCGATGCCCGAGCTCCTGCTCTTCACGCGCATGACGGGCGATCTCGTGAAGGCGATCCGGCATTGCCCGCAGCCCGTGATCGCGGCGGTGGACGGCGTCTGCGCCGGCGCCGGAGCGATTCTCGCGATGGCCGCCGATCTGCGGTTCGCGACCGCGCGCAGCCGTCTCGCGTTCCTGTTCGCGCGCGTCGGCCTGGCCGGTTGCGACATGGGCGCCTGCGCGATCCTGCCTCGCATCGTCGGCCAGGGCCGCGCCGCCGAGCTGCTGTTGACGGGCCGTACCGCGAGCGGCGCGGAAGGCCATGCCTGGGGCTTCTACAATCGCCTCTGCGAACCGGACGCGCTCTTCGCCGAGGCCGCGCAACTGGCGGCCGAACTGGCGGCCGGGCCGACCTTCGCGCACGGCCTGACCAAGCGGATGCTGCATCAGGAATGGAACATGAGCCTCGACGAGGCCATCGAGGCCGAAGCGCAGGCCCAGGCGCTCTGCATGAGCACGCAGGACTTCGGGCGCGCCTACCGCGCGTTCGCCGCGAAGACGCGTCCGGCATTCGAAGGAGACTGACTTGAGCGCCGACCTCCGCCCCGACCCGCACGACATGCTGGCCTGGCCGTTTTTCGAAGACCGGCACCGGACACTCGCGGCCCGCATCGACGCCTGGGCGCGCACGCATCTCGCCGCGCCTGAGCACCCCACGCCCGCAAACGTCGATGCGCTCTGCCGGCAGCTCGCGCGGTCGCTCGGCGCGGCGGGCTGGCTGCGCCACGGCATCGGCGGCCGCGAATACGGCGGGCACGGTGAGACCATCGACACGCGGGCGGTCTGCCTGCTGCGCGAGACGCTCGCCCGCTACTCGGGCCTCGCCGATTTCGCGCTGGCGATGCAGGGCCTGGGCTCCGGCGCGATCACGCTCGCGGGAACGCCTGCGCAGAAGGCCCGGTATCTGCCGCACGTCGCGAACGGCACGGCCATCGCGGCCTTCGCGCTCTCGGAGCCGCAAGCGGGCTCGGACGTGGCCGCGCTGACGCTGGCGGCGCGGCAAGACGGCGACGGTTGGCGGCTCGACGGCGAGAAGACCTGGATCTCGAACGGCGGCATCGCCGACTTCTACGTCGTGTTCGCGCGGACGGGCGAAGCGCCGGGCGCGCGCGGCATCAGTGCGTTCGTCGTCGATGCCGGGACGGCAGGGCTCGAAGTCGCGGAGCGCATCGACGTGATCGCGCCGCATCCGCTCGCGCGCCTTCGCTTCGACGGCGTGCGCGTGTCGCGAGACAACCTGCTCGGCGCGCCGGGCGAAGGCTTCAAGCTGGCCATGCGCACGCTCGACATCTTCCGCACCTCGGTGGCCGCGGCGTCGCTCGGCTTCGCGCGGCGCGCCCTGGCCGAGGGACTCGAACGCGCCGTCTCGCGCCCGATGTTCGGCCAGACGCTCGGCGATTTTCAGTTAACCCAGGCAAAGCTCGCGCAGATGGCGTTGACGATCGACAGCAGCGCCCTGCTCGTCTATCGCGCGGCATGGCTGCGCGACCGGGGCGAGAGCGTCACGCGCGAAGCGGCCATGGCGAAATGGCAGGCGAGCGAAGGCGCGCAGCAGGTCATCGACGCGGCCGTGCAGCTCTGGGGCGGGCTCGGTGTGAAGAGCGGCACGACGGTCGAGACGCTGTATCGCGAGATCCGCGCGCTGCGCATTTACGAAGGCGCGACCGAGGTGCAGCAGTTGATCGTCGGGCGGGATCTGCTCAAGGCCCATGCCGCGAGCAAGGAGAAGACCCCATGAAAAAGGCGCTGCTTCCCGACGGCTGGACGCGGCCGCGCGGCTATGCGAACGGCGTGGCCGCCGCCGGCACGCAGGTGTTCATCGCCGGGCAAATCGGCTGGGACGAACACGGCCGCTTTCCGTGCCGCGATTTCGCGGGCCAGGCCGCGCAGGCGCTGCGCAACGTGCTCGCCGTGCTCGCCAGGGCGGGCGGGCGGCCCGAGCACCTCGTGCGCATGACCTGGTACGTGACCGACAAGCGCGAGTATCTGGCGGCGAGACAGGCGGTGGGCGCGGCGTTTCGCGAGCTGATCGGCGATTACGACATCGCGATGAGCGCGGTCCAGGTCGTCGCGCTGATCGAGGACGAGGCCCGCGTGGAAATCGAGGCGACGGCCGTGATTCCGGCCGAGGCCGGCTGAGGTCTGTCGATGAGCCTGCCGATGAACCCGAACGCCGTGCAGCCGTCCGCTCACCTCGACACGTTCGCGCGCGATCGCCTGCCGCCGCGCGATCAATGGCCGGTCCTGCTGCCGGCGCCGGCGCCGCTCGATACGCAGGCGCGGCTCAATTGCGCGGCGGAACTGCTCGATCGGGCCATCGAGAACGGCCACGGCGCGCGCCCGGCCATCTGGTCCGAGGTCGACGGACAACCGCGCGCGACGACCTACGACGCGCTTCACACGCTCGTGAACCGCTGCGCCCACGTCCTCGTCGACGAGATGGGGCTCGTGCCCGGCAATCGTCTGCTGCTGCGCGGGCCCAATACGCTGGAGATGGCCGTCGCGCTGCTTGCCGCGCTGAAGGCCGGTCTCGTGGTCGTGCCGACCATGCCGCTCTTGCGCGCGAAGGAGCTCGGCCAGATCGTCGCCAAGGCCCGCATCGGTGCGGCGCTTTGCGATGCGGCCTACTTCGGCGAGCTCGCCCGCTGCCTCGATCCCGGCGACGCATGCTTCCGCCCGGAACTCGGCACCGTGATGCGCTTTCGCGGCGCCGGGCCCGACACGCTCGAAGCCGTGTCGGCCGCGAAACCCGCCGATTTTCCCGCCTGCGATACGGCGAGCGACGACGTCTGCCTGATCGCGTTCACGAGCGGCACGACGGGCGCGCCGAAGGGCTGCATGCAGGTCCACCGCGACGTGCTCGCGATGTGCGATCTCTTTTCGGCGCACGTGCTCCGGCCCGACGCGCACGACGTGTTTTGCGGCACGCCGCCGCTCGCGTTCACGTTCGGACTCGGCGGCCTGCTCTGTTTTCCGCTGCGCGTCGGCGCGTCGGCCGTGCTGATCGAGCGCCTCGCGCCGGCACGGCTGCTGCAGACGATCGAGCGCTTTCGCGCGACGATCGTGTTCACCGCGCCGACGTTCTACCGGCAGATGGCGCCGCTCGCGCGCGACTTCGACCTTGCCAGCCTCGCGAAAAGCGTTTCGGCCGGCGAGGCGCTGCCGGCGGCGACGCGCGACCTGTGGCGCGCGGCGACCGGCATCGAGATGATCGACGGGCTCGGCGGCACGGAGATGATCCACGTCTTCGCTTCGTCGGCGCCCGGCGAGACGCGGGCCGGCGCGATCGGACGCGCGGTGCCGGGCTACGTCGTGGCGGCGTTCGACGACGCGCTGCGGCCCGTGCCGCCGGGCGCGATCGGCCGGCTCGCGGTGCGCGGCCCGACCGGCTGCCGCTACCTCGACGACGAGCGGCAGACGCAGTTCGTGCGCGCGGGCTGGAACCTGACCGGCGACGCGGTATCGATCGACGGCGACGGCTACGTGTTCTATCACGGCCGCGTCGACGACATGATCGTCTCGTCGGGCTACAACATCGCGGGGCCGGAGATCGAGGATGCGCTGATGCAGCATCCGGCCGTCGCCGAATGCGGCGTCGCCGGCGTGCCCGACGCGTTGCGCGGACAGATCGTCAAGGCCTGGGTCGTGCTCAATCCCGGCCATGCCGGCGACGACGCGCTCGCCGCCGCCTTGCAGGACTTCGTCAAACAGGCGGTCGCGGCCTACAAGTATCCGCGCGAAATCGCGTTCGTCGACGCCCTGCCGCGCACGGAAACCGGCAAGCTCAGGCGGGCCCTGCTGCGCGAAATCCCGGTCGCATAGCGCCGGCGTTCACCGGATCGGCCGCCGCGTCAGCTCGTCGAGCAGCGCGCCGTAGGTGGACACGACCCCGGCATTGCCGGGCAGATAGCGGTCGATCGCCTCGCGCTGGCGGCGGCGATAACGGTCGCAGGCTTCGGCGTCGCCCGCCTGCGTGTCGATGGCCTCGACGACGCGCCGCGCGCCCGCGTGCGCGTCGTTCGCCTCGTAGTAATAGCCGAGGTCCGGGCACAGCGACGCGTTGTGAACGAGCGGATAGCCCTGCCAGCAGGCCTCGAGGTAGAAGTAGTTGAGCGGGTTCTCCATCTGGTGCGAAACGACCACGTCGGTGCGCTCCGAGAGAAAGGCCGGCGTCTCGTAGCGCCCGAGAAACACGGCCTTGTGAGCCCGCACGATGTCGAGCTGATTCATCAGCGCGATGAAGTCGGCGTTGCGCTGCGCAATCTGCAGCGCGTTCGTCACCTGCAGCAGGGCGATGTCGTCGGGCCGTTCGCGGTAAGCCAGCTCGGCGATCAGCGCCGGGTACAGGCAGCACTTCACGATGTCGATGTTGGGTTCCATCACTGTCAGCCGGTACGGCCCCTCGTGCGGCCGGTAGACGCCTTCGGCCGGCAGCGCGCGGCTGCGTTCCTCGACGAACACGGGGCTCCAGACGAACGGCACCACGCGGCCCGGAATGCGGCGCAGCACTTCGAAGAACGACCGGCTGTTGCCCGCGACCTGCGGAATGATCCAGATGTCGTCGTAGCGCGGATTGACGAACAGGTGCTCGCCCCACATGGGCTTGTCGAACAGCACGGCCTCGGCGGCGTGGATATATTCGAAGCCGCAGCAGTACGAGACGAGACGCCCGCCCCGCCGCTTCAGATCGTCGGTACGCGCCGCGTCGAGCTGGCCGCCCAATTCGATCACCACGTCGAGTTGCTCCCGGACGTCGTCGTAGGCGACGGTCGGCCAGCGCGAGCGGTCCCACGGCAGCGCGGCCGAGACGGGGACCGCCGTCGTGTTGACGAGCACCGCGCTCGCCACCTGCGGACAATGGCGCAGCGCCTCGGCGAGAAACACGGCGTTCTGCTTGATGCCGTTGTTCCAGAGCGTCTCGTGCTCGTGCTGCAGGCCGATGGTGATGCCGATTCTCAATCCACTCATTGCGTTTCCTTACGGCCCCCGGCTCATGCCGCGACGGCCCGGCTGAACAGGGCCCCGATGGCCTCGCCGTACGCCTCGACGTTGGGCGCATGCTCCGGGTGCAGCGTTTCCAGGAACGCGCGGGCATCGCGCCGGTAGGCATCGAGATTGAAGTCGTGCTGGGCGTAGGCGTGCAGCAGCATGCCGCCGCCCTCCTCGCAGTCGAAGTCGCGATAACGGTAGCCGCAACCGCCGATCCGATCCGAGTTGTGCACGAGCGGATAACCGCCGTGCAGCGCCTCGTAGTAGAGGTAGTTCTGCGCGTTTTCCCATTGATGGGCGACCACCACGTCGACGTGCCGGGCCATCACCTGATAGAACGGGAACCGCCCCTCGAAGGTGGCGAGCCCGTGGCGCACGATGTCGAGGCTCGTCGCGAAGCTCTGGAAGCCGCCGTGCTCCTTGAGCGCGAGCGCGTTGTAGACCCAGACGTGTTCGAGCAGGTCGGGGTTCTCCCGATGCGCGGCTTCGCAGCAGAGCATTGGCAGCGGGCTCGTCTTGACCATGCAGAGATTGGGCTCGAAGATGCCCGCGCGCCAGCGGCGGCGTCCCGGCCGATAACCGAACGACGCCTCCGCAGGCAGTTGCGCCGCGGCGCGCTCGAGCACGAGCGGGCTCCAGAGATGGGGCAGCACGCGCACCGGCGCCCGCAGGGCGCTGCGGTAATACGGCACGCCGGTGTTCTCGTACTGCGGCAGCGTCCAGATTTCGTCGTAGGGCGCGCCCGTGACGAGCAGCGCGGGCGGCCGGTCGAAGATCATGCGCTCGATGTCGATGACGTAGTCGTTGCCCACGCGCATGGAGACGACCCGTCCGCCGCGCTGGCGGAAACGGACCATCCATTCGCGATCGAGCTGGGCGCTCATCTCGATCATGAGGTCGAGCCGCGAGGCGGCCTCGTTCATGTCGATGAGCGGCGCGGGCGCATCGTCGCCGAGAAAGCGGCGGGCGTCCTCGATGCCGCCGTCGCCGCCGCCGATCACGAGATGAACTTCGCCGACCGACGGCACGCGCCGCAGCAGCATGACGAGAAACAGGCAGTTCTGGAAGATGCCGTTCTCCCAGAGCGATTGTTCGCCCTTGCGCACGAACAGCGAGACGCCGACTTTCAGCGAGCGGGGCGAGATGATTTCCAGCGGTTCACGGGTCATGTCTTACTCCACCCCGGAATGGCCGGCGTGCCGCGCAAGCGCGTTCAGGCGCCCGGCATAGGCTCGCAGATTCGCGTCGTCGAACGGATTCACCGCGTCGAACACGACGCGCGAGCGGGCCCGGTAATCGTCGAGCCGCGCGTCGTGGCCGCGCCAGGCATCCAGCAGCCGCGCGGCGCCCGCCGCCGCGTCGAATCCCGGGTAGTAGTAACCGGCGCCGGCGAGCCACGGCGAATTGTGGATCAGCGGATAGTCGCCGTAGAGCGCGTCGAGGTAGGCGTAGTTCTGGTCGTTGCCCCACTGATGCGAGACGACCGCGTCGGCGTGCTGCCCCATGAAGCCCACGACGTCGTGCCGCCCGTGAAAGGTCGCGCGATGCTCGCGCACGAGATCGAGCGAGTTGGCGAGATGCAGCATGCCCGGGTGATCCTTCATGTGCAGCGTGTTGAGCACGTGCATCGCGGCCACGCTGCCGGGCGCGGCGCGCCAGGCCTCGTCGCAGACGAGCATCGGAATGCTCGAGGTCTTCACGACCGAGATGTTCGGCTCGAAGATCGCCACGCGCAGCCCCTGTCCCGCCTGCGCGCCGCCGGCCGCGCGATTCGCTTCGTAGCCGTAGCGCACGCCGTGCGAGGCCACTTCGGCGATACGGGCCTCGAGAAACATCGGGTGCCAGACGAACGGCACGACGTGCACGGGACACCGGTGCAGCGTGCGCATGAGCGGCGCGAGCAGCCGGTCCTTGGGCAGCAGCCAGATTTCGTCGTAGCGCCCGGGACGCGCCGCGTGAGCCGGCCGCTCGAACACGGCCGGCTCGACGAGCCCCACGTACGGCTGCCCGCAGCAGTGATAGACGACCTTGCGGCCGCGCGCGCGCATGAGGTCGAGCCAGCGCACGTCGAGCGCGCCGGCCATTTCGACGATCACGTCGACTTCGTCGGTGGCTTCCTGCTGCGTGAGGACACGCAGCCCCGGCGCCAGGGCCTCCGCTTCGCGCGGCAGATGACGTTCGCTGCCGACGTCGATGAGCACGACCTGCCGCACGAACGGCAGGCGCGCGAACGCCAGCGCGAGAAAGACGACGTTCTGGCCGAGGCCGTTTTGCCAGATGCTCTGGCCGGCATGGCTGAGAACGGAGATTCCGATACGCATGGATCCTGTTTCCTTGAATGCCGGCCCGCGCCGCAGGACGCGCGCCGGCCGTGCCGTCCGTATCCCGGCCCCGGGGCCGGGGCCGCTTACCACTGGTACGACGCGCCGACGCCGACGGTGTCGCCCGAGCCGCTCATGCCGATCCCGGCCTTGACCTTCATGTTCTGCGCGAGGTGTGCCGAACCGCCGATCGCCACCGCCTGATAGCCGTGGTAGGTGCCCGCGCCGATGCCGAGCGCCAACGTCTTGCCGGGGTCGACCTCCGGAATCATCGTCAGCGCCGTGGCGGCGGCGACGCCGGAGTAGGCGTCTCTCGCGACGTCGTTGATCTGGTGCTGCACGCCGCCCAGCGCCTGGTTCATCTGGCCGACGTTGACCGCGTCGTGAGCCGACGCGCCGTTCGCGACGTTAGTTATCTTTCGCTCGTTTCCGGGCGAACCGACCGAGACGGTATTGTCGTCCGGCGCGCTCGAATTTGCGCCCAGCGCAACCGCGTTGCTGCCCGTGGCCTGCGCGCCGGCGCCGAGCGCGACCGAGTTATTGCCCGAGGCCACCGCGTTGGCACCGACCGCGACGGTCGGGTCGGCGACCGCGCGAGCGTTGTAGCCGATCGCGACAGAACCGTCGTAGGTGGCCTGGGCGCGGAAGCCGACGGCCGTCGTATCGGCGGCCGACGCGGTCGAGTTCGAGCCGTAGGCAGTGGAGCCCTCGCCGGTCGCCTGCGCGCAGAGGCCCGTCGCGCTCGCGTCGACGCCCGAAACCGACGAGCACGCGCCGGGCGAGACGGACGACAGACGGTCCCCGACGCGGCCGCGCGTTTGCAGCGTGCCGTCGCCATTGGCGCCGCCCATCAGCGTGACGGCGGCGGCCCCGCCCGTCGCCGCTGCCGAGCCGACGAGGCCGACGATCGGCGCGACCGAGGTCGAAAGCGAATTCACGTTCGACGACAGCGTGTCCACGCTGGCCGACAGCGCGCTCACGCTGCTCGACGTCGTGCTCAATCCGGTCGACAGGCTGGTCATGTCCGTGGACAGCGAGGCGAGGCCCGTCGAGGTCGAAGCCGACAGATTGCCGATGCTGCTCGAAGTCGACGCCGCCAGGTTCTCGATGCTGCTGCTCGCCGTGCTCAACCCGGTCGACAGGCTGCTCACGTTCGTCGACAGCGTGCCCATGCCGCTCGAAACCGATGCGGAGAGCCCGTTCAGGCTGCTGCTCGTCGTGCTGAGCCCGGTCGAAAGTCCGGTCATGCCGGTCGAGATCGAATCCAGTCCTGCGGTCATCGTGCTGGACAGGCTGCCCAGGCTGTCGTTCGTCGCGGTCAGTCCCGTCGACAGCGAATCGACGTTGATCGCCGTGGCGGTCGACAGGCTCGCCAGGTGGGTATCGGTCTCGCCCAGCCCAGTCGACAGCGCATTCAGGCTGGTCGAGGTCGAGCTCGACAAGTTGTCGAGCCCGGTGGACAGCGTGCCCAGGCCCGTCGAGGTCGAGGCGGACAAGGCGCCCAGACTGCTGTTCGTCGTGCTCAAGCCCGTGGAGAGCGCATTCATGCCGGTCGAAGTCGACGCCGACAGATCGGCGAGATTGGCGTTCGTCGTGTCCAGACCGGTGGAGAGCGAACTCAAGCCGGCGGAAGTCGAGGTCGAGAGATCGGCCAGGCCGCTGTTGGTGGTGCTCAGGCCCGTCGAGAGCGAATCGAGTCCGGCGGACGTGGCGGTCGACAGACTGTCGAGGCCCGTGGACAGCGAACTCACGGTGCTGCCCGTCGTGCTCAGACTGGTCGAAAGGCTGTCCACGCTCGTCGAAAGCGAACTCAGGCCCGTGGAAGTCGAGGTCGAAAGATCGCCGATTCCCGACGAAGTCGAGGCCGCCAGGCTGTCCAGATTGCTGTTGGTCGTGCTCAAGCCCGTCGAGAGCGAGTTCATGCCCGTCGAGGTTGAAGTCGACAACTCGGCGAGGTTGCCGTCCGTGGTACTCAGCCCCGTGGAGAGCGAGCCGAGCCCTGCGGACGTGGAGGTCGAGAGGCTGTCGAGACTCGTCGAGGTCGAGGCCGCGAGACCGTCGAGATTGCCGTTGGTCGTGCTGAGCCCGGTCGAGAGCGAACCGAGGCCCGCCGAGGTGGACGTCGAGAGCGTGTCGAGATTGCCGTCCGTCGTGCCCAGGCTGGTCGATAGCGCGTTCAGCCCCGTGGACGTCGAAGCCGACAGAGCGTCGACTCCGCTCGAAAGCGTGCCGAGCCCCGTCGAGGTCGAGGCGGCCAGCGAATCGACGTCCGCCGAAAGGCCGGTATTGCTCGTGCTCAATTGGGCAACCGTGACGGCGTCCTGCGGCGCGGCGCCGTCGGCGACGTTGGTGATGCGCCGCCGATCCGCGTCGTTGCCGACCGATACCTCGCCCGCCGGCGCGGCGCTGCCCGTCAGGTAGCCGGTGCCGGCCGGCGCGCCGGCGCCCGTCGCGCTGCCGTAGCCGATGGCCACGCTGCCGGCGTACTGGGCATTCGCGCCCTGCCCGAGCGCCACCGCATAGTCCCCGCTCGACGTCGCCTGCGCGCCGAAGGCGAGCGCCGCCGTGCCGGTCGCCGCGGCCTGGGTGCCCATGGCAATGGCGTCCGTGGCCGACGCGTTCGAATAGGTGCCGAACGCCATCGAGCCCTGCCCCGTGGCGCTATTGTTGATGCCCATGGCGATGCTGCCGGTGCCCGACGCCACCGAGCCCCAGCCCATGGCCGTCGCGCCGAGACCGGTCGCCTGCGAGCCGCAGCCCGTCGCGAGCGAGTTCATGCCCGTCGCCATCGTGTTGCCGAGTCCGTTCGGCGTAGCCGACTTGGCGGACGTGACCGCGACGTTGCCGAGCGACTGCTCGGTCGTCCAGGTGTTGATGCCCGCGGTTTGCCCGGCGCCGGCATTGGACGCGACGCCATAGGAAATCGCGGAGGTCTGCGTGCCGAAGCCGTACAGGCCGCCGGTGTAGTTCTCGTCGGTGCCGTAGATCATGCTCGTCACGCTGGTCGAATCGGTCGGACTCAGCATTCCGCAGTCGATCGCGCCCGCCAGCGCCACGCCGTTGAAGGAGGCGGAGATCGTGTTGTTGTAGGTGTAGCTGGCCGACCCGTCGGACGCCTGGTTGTGGCCGTTCGCGACGACGTGCGCGGCGAGCGCCGGCAACGGGCCCGCGAGGCCCAGCAGCGCGGAAAGCGCGAGCGAGGCGACGACCCGGCGCAGACGCGCCGTCGAAACGCGCGTCGAGCGGCTGGCCTTGCCGCGCGCGGACTCTATTTCGGAAACGGCGACCCATGTGCCGCGGGCCTCGTTCCAGATACATCGGTAGGATTTGTTCATGGCAGACCTCTTCGCGGTCGGACGACGACCTGGCCGGCGTCATTCGATGACCGGATAAATTGATTTGGAATACTTTTCAATTAGTGGAGAGCGAGGCTGCATGTCGGGCGAGTGCCCGCTGGCAGGAAAACGATCGGGAACGGGCCGTGCCCGGACTTCTCCCGCATCGACGGGCGTCGCGTGCCGCCTGTGTGGCGATGCTGAAAGCCCGTTAGCGGGGCTTGAAACAGCCGTTTTTCTTCACCAATTCTTTCATTGTCGTAATGTTAAAGAAATTTAAATGAAAGAAGAATGCGGTTGTTTGTCGCAACGCAGCAAAATCAAGCGGCAAGTCATTGCGGCGAATGACATTTAGGCCTATTAACGGATTTTCGAAAAATAATCGTCCGGGGCATTAAAGAAGAGATAAATATTCCACTTATCTCTATCAAGTCGATATCCTGATTAATTGCCAGACGTATTCTCCGAGTCCGTGCGCGATTCCCATCGCCCCGGGGAGGCCCGGGCCTCGGGCGCGGCTAGAAGCTATAGGTGGCGCCGAGGATCACCAGATTCTCATGCGTATGCGAAGACGGCTCGTACCAACCGGCGCTGTAGATGCCCTCGTACGTGCCGGATTTCGGCGCCGACATGCCGTAGCTGAAGCTCGTGAACCGGTACGAAGCCGTGAAATGCAGGCGCCGGTCGTACGCGTAGTCGAGCGTCGCGCCGACGCTGCGCGTCCAGTTCGAGCCGAGGTACTCGGTGCCGATGCTGCTGTCGCCGCGCGTCATCACCTGCGGATCGAAGGTATGGCCGAGCATCGCGTCGATGCCGCCGACAAGTTTCGGCGTGATTTCGTACTGCGTAAGCAGACCGAGGCCGGCGTACTGGTTCAGGTACGTCTCGTATCCGCCGCGCAGCCACGAATGCACGCCGTAGGTCAGGTACGGCACGAGCTGCCAGCGCGCGGCCGGCCGGAACGCGCGGCCCACCCTGATTTGCCCGTCGATTTCCGCCGTGCCCTCCGATTGCCGGAGCGGCTCGCCCGTCGCCAGATTCGAGCCCGTATAGCTTTCGCGCCCGCCGGTGAAGGTCAGCCCGACGGACGTGTAGATCGACGGCAGACCGAACACCGGCCCCTGGCGCGTGGCACCCAACTGCATGGCCGGCATCACGGCGGATTCCGAATCGAGCCGGCCGCCTCCCGGAGAGAACTCCGAATAGGACAGCGTGCCGAAACCCAGCCCGTAGGAAAAGTCGTTGTTTGCGGACGCGAGCGGATCGTCCTGGGTTGCCGCGTGCGCAGCGGCTGAAAGAACGACGAAGACCGCGAATGCGGGAGCAGCTCGATTCATCAGGAATGCCTCCTCGCCCATGAGATTCGGGCCGTACCCGGCGAACACGCCCGGCTTGCCTGGGTGGAGCACGACGACGGATCGCCCGTCGTTCGCCCGTCAGTTCGCCCGCTCAGCCGTGCCGGCGCGCGCCGACCGTGCGCCACGCAAGCACCGCACCGGCCAGCATCAGCAGGCTCGTGCCGAGAAACACCGCGCGCATGCCCAGATGGCCGCCGACGAACCCGCCGATCAGCGGTCCGAGCACCTGCCCCGCGAACTGCGACGATACCGAGTAGCCGAGCACGGTGCCGGCAACGTGATCGGGCACGTTGTGGCGGATCACCGTCGCAATGCAGGGCAACAGGCCGCCGAGCGCGAGGCCCATCAGAAACCGCAGCGCGACCAGTTGCCAGCCGGCCGTCACGAACGCCTGCGGAATCAGCAGCAGCGCCGAGACCAGCAGACAGGCGACGATGACGCGCGCGTGCCCCGTGCGGTCGGCCAGCCGGCCGATTCTCGACGCCGACACGATGCTGCCGAGCGCCGCCGCCGACATGACGAACCCGGCCACGACGGTCACCTGGTTCGTCCCGCGGACGAGCGTCGACACGTAGACCGTGATGATCGGCTCGATCGACATGTTGGCGAGCATCAGCAGCATGCCGGTGGCGAGCATCGCGATAATCGGCCCCTTGTCGGGAATCGACGACCAGCGGCCGGACTGCGCCGCGGGCGCCG
The DNA here is from genome assembly GCF_002870125.1 of Burkholderia sp. WAC0059. Taxonomy (GTDB): domain Bacteria; phylum Pseudomonadota; class Gammaproteobacteria; order Burkholderiales; family Burkholderiaceae; genus Paraburkholderia. The sequence continues at coordinate 202,936 of NZ_PNEO01000002.1, read as the reverse complement.
CTTTGGCCGGCCGGGGCGCCTCCCGGACGCACAGGCAGGTGGCGAGAAACGCGACGAAGATCGCGGCGCCGGCCAGCCAGAACGTGCCGCGAATGCCGATGAGCGGCGGCAGCGCGCCGCCGAGCAGCGGGCCGATCAGATTGCCGGCCATGATGCCCGAAGACAGCACGCCGAGCGCCCAGGCCGAGCGCTCGCGCGGCGTCTGCGTGGCGACGAGGATGGTCGAGCCCGACGAATAGCCGCCCGCGAGCCCCGCGAGCAGACGCAGGCCGACGAGCTGCCAGATGGTGTGCGACATGCCGATCAGCGACATCGTGACGGCCATGCCGAAGCTTGCGCGCACGAGCATCGGCTTGCGGCCGTAGCGGTCGCCGAGCCGTCCCCAGAGCGGCGCCACGAGCGCCGCCGTGAAGAACGTCGCGCTGTAGGCGACACCCGACCACTGGACGATGGCGGCATGCCCCCGCACGCCGAGCTCCTGCACGTAGAGCGGCAGGAACGGCAGCATCAGCGTCATGGCCACGAGCGTCGAGAACGAGCCGAGCACGCAGACGGCGAGGTTGCGCCGCCAATAGGGCGAGGAGGAACGGGAGGAAGCAGTTTCGTCGGCGCGGGCGGTCATCGGCAATGGCGGGCGGGGCCGGGCCGTGCGAACCCGGGGTCGGCGTGGTTGGACGTGGAAAGGCGGAGCCCGGACGCGGCCGGGCGAAGCGCGCGGTGCCGGTCGATTCCCGGCCGCCGAGCCTCGCGCGCTAATCCCAGCAGTTGCGGAACGTCACCGCCACGATGACGGGCACGGTGAGGATGAGCGGAATGCCGAAGTACGGAATTTCCTTGTTCACGACCCAGCTATAGATCATCCAGCCGATGCCGGCCGCGAGCGTGACGAGGCCGACGAGCACCGTGAGGAGGTTCAGCGTCGCCCTGGAAAGACGCCGGCGCGACCGTTCCTGAGAGGGTGGGGTTTTCATCCTGTTGGGCTCCTCTGTTTATGCTTTGTCGGACGATATCGAGTCCCGCATTTTACCCCGGAGCCGGAAGCGAACGCAGGGCGGATGCGCCGCGCGCTCGCGGACGAAGACACCGCCGAGGCCGATGCCGGCCGCGGCTGGCTGCCGGAACTCGTCGAAGCGCGCCGCGCGCTGAAGGCGGCATTGCGGCGACGTGACGACGCACCGGCCGCCGAGCAACAGCGCATCGCGGCCATCCTCGTCCGCGCGGCCGAAGCCATCGAGCGCGACGCCGACGGCCCGGCCTCCTGATCTCCCGCCGCAACGCGAAGCCGGGCCGGGTTCGTCCAACCTCGCCCGCTTTGCTGCAGTGCACTCCGCAATTCACTATGCTCTAGCCTGTTGCCGGAACGCCTCGGCGTTCCGGCCGACGGGGGCCGCCTCATCCGGGCGGCCGCGGTCCCCTCTCGCGGGGATCTGCCTGCGTCGCGCTACCCTTTTCCGATGCGGAGAACGCCTTGAACCAACCTGCTTCCGCGCCGGCCGCCCCGCCGCCGCCCCTCGCCGGCGCCCGGCTGGCGCTCGCCACCCTCGCGGTCGCACTCGCCACCTTCATGAACGTGCTGGACACGTCGATCGCCAACGTCGCGATCCCGACCATTTCCGGCGATCTCGGCGTTTCCGTCGACGAAGGCACCTGGGTCATCACCGTGTTCGCCGCGGCCAACGCCGTTTCCATTCCGCTGACGGGCTGGCTCACGCAGCGCTTCGGGCAGATCCGCCTGTTCGTCACGTCCATCCTGATGTTCGTGCTGGCCTCCTGGCTGTGCGGCATCGCGCCCAGCCTGCCCGTGCTGCTCGGCGCGCGCGTGCTGCAGGGCGCCGTCGCGGGGCCGCTCATCCCGCTGTCGCAGGCCATCCTGCTCGGCTCCTGGCCCAAGGACAAGTCCGCGTCCGCGCTCGCCCTCTGGGCCATGACGGCCACCGTCGGCCCGATCGCCGGACCTTCGCTCGGCGGCTGGATCACCGACAGCTACAGTTGGGCCTGGATCTTCTTCATCAACATCCCCGTGGGCCTGTTCGCGGCCGGCGTCACCTGGACCCTCTACCGCAACCGCGAATCGCCCACGCGCAAGCCGCCCATCGACATCGTCGGCCTCGGCCTGCTCATCGCCTGGGTGGCCAGCCTGCAGGTGATGCTCGACAAGGGCAAGGATCTCGACTGGTTCAATTCGCCCGTCATCGTCGCGCTCGCCATCACGGCGGTCATCAGCTTCGCGGCCTTTCTCATCTGGGAGCTGACCGAGGAAAACCCGATCGTCGACCTGCGCCTGTTCGGCCAGCGCAACTTCCTCGGCGGCACCATTGCCATCTCGATCGCCTACGGCGTGTTCTTCGGCAACCTCGTGCTGCTGCCGCAGTGGATGCAGGAATACCTGAACTACCGCTCGGTCGACGCGGGCCTCGTCACCGCGCCGCTCGGCGTGTTCGCCGTGATCCTCGCGCCGGTCATGGGCCGCGTGCTGCCGCGCTCGGACGCCCGCATCATCGCGACGCTGGCCTTCGTCGGCTTCGCCGTCGTCTTCTTCATGCGCTCGAACTACGTCATCGAGATCGACACCTGGCATCTCGTGCTGCCCACGCTGCTGCAGGGCATTCCGATGGCGATGTTCTTCGTGCCGCTCACGGCCATCATCCTGGCCGGCCAGCCGCCCGCGCGCGTGCCGGCCGCGGCCGGGCTGTCGAACTTCGTGCGCGTGTTCTGCGGCGCGGTCGGCACCTCGCTCGCCACGACCGAGTGGAACAACCGGACCATCCTCCACCACGTGCGGCTCACCGAGCAGGCCTCGGTCGACAATCCGCTCTTCCGCCAGCAGATCGAGACCACGAACACGTTGCTGCATCTGGGCACGCCCTCGTCGAGGGCGCTGTTCGATTTCACGGTGACGAGCCAGGCGGCGATGATGGGACTGAACGACGTCTTCTACATTTCCGCCATCATCTTTCTCGCCATCATCCCGCTCATCTGGATCACGCGTTCGACGAAGGGCGGCGCGGGCGGCGGGGCTTCGGGCGCGCACTAGCGTGCCGGGGCATGAGGCGGGCGCCCCGTGCTCATGCCGCACAACGCCCCCGGCCCGGAGGCGCGCCGCAAACTCGCTACAATCGCGCATCCGCGGCCCGCACCGGGCCGCTTCTCCCGATGCGATGCCGCGCCCATGGACTACGCCCCCATCCTCGCCGACATTCACCGCGACCTGCTGCCCTGGCTCGGGCGCGGCCGGGTGGCCGACTACATTCCCGAGCTGGCGAAGGTGTCGGCCGATCATTTCGGCATGGCCGTCGTGACCGTCGACGGCCGCGTGTTCCGCACCGGCGAGGCGGACCGGCGCTTCTCGATTCAGAGCATCTCGAAGCTCTTCGCCTGCACGCTCGCGTTCCAGTTGCTCGGCGACGCGCTCTGGACGCGCGTGGGCCGCGAGCCGTCGGGCACGCCGTTCAATTCGCTGGTGCAACTGGAAGCCGAACAGGGCAAGCCGCGCAACCCGTTCATCAATGCGGGCGCGCTCGTCGTCACCGACGTGCTGTGCCGCCGCTTCGTGCGGGCCGAAACGGCGCTCGTGGAATTCGTCCGGCGGCTGGCCGGCGAGCCCGGCATCGGCTACGACCTGCGCGTGGCCGACTCCGAGATCCGGCACGCCCAGCGCAACCGGGCGATGGCGCACTTCATGGCGAGCTTCGGCAACATGCAGATGCCGCCCGAGGTCGTCATCGACGCCTATTGCCGGCAATGCGCGATTGCGATGAGCTGCGTCGAGCTGGCCCGCGCGGCACTCTTTCTCGCCAACGGCGGCGTGGCGCCGTCGAGCGGCGAGCACGTGGTGGACGCGAGTTCGGCCAAGCGGCTCTCGGCGCTGATGCTCACGTGCGGCACCTACGACGCGGCCGGTGACTTCGTCTACCGTGTGGGCCTGCCAGCCAAGAGCGGCGTGGGCGGCGGCATCGTCGCCGTGCTGCCGGGCGAGATGGCCGTCTGCGTGTGGTCGCCGGGGCTCGATCCGACCGGCAACTCGCTCGCCGGCACGCTCGCGCTCGAATGGCTGACGACGCGCACCGGGCGATCGATTTTCTGAAAGTCCGTTCAGCCCTTCTTGCGGCGCGCGCGCACGGCGGCCGCCAGCGCGTCGAGCACGGGCTCGGTCTGCGTCCAGCTCAGGCACGCGTCGGTGATCGACACGCCGCAGCGCAGCGGCACGCCCGGCTTCAGGTCCTGGCGCCCTTCCTCCAGATTGCTTTCGATCATCACGCCAATGATGCGCCGCTCGCCCGCCTCGAGTTGCGAGGCCAGCTCGCGCGCCACGTCGATCTGGCGCAGATGCGACTTGTTCGAGTTCGCGTGCGAGCAGTCGATCATCACCTGCTCGCGCAGCCCCGCCTTCGCGAGCACCGCGCAGCTCGCCTCGACCGAGGCGCGGTCGTAGTTCGGGCCGCCCCGGCCGCCGCGCAGGATCACGTGCGCGTCCTCGTTGCCGCGCGTCTCGAAGATCGCGGCCATGCCCATCTTCGTCATGCCCATGAACGCGTGGCTCGCGCGGGCGGCGACGATCGCGTCGGCGGCGATCTGCACGCCGCCGTCGGTGCCGTTCTTGAAGCCGATCGGGCAGGACAGCCCGGAGGCGAGCTGGCGGTGGCTCTGGCTCTCGGTCGTGCGCGCGCCGATCGCGCCCCAGGCGACGAGGTCGGCGATGTACTGCGGGCTCAGCAGGTCGAGAAACTCGGTGCCGGTCGGCAGGCCGAGCGCGTTGAGGTCGAGCAGCAGTTGCCGCGCGGCGCGCAGGCCCTCGTTGATGCGATAGCTGCCGTCGAGCCGGGGGTCGTTGATGTAGCCCTTCCAGCCGACCGTGGTGCGCGGCTTCTCGAAGTACACGCGCATCACGACGAGCAGGTCGTCCCTGAGCGCGTCGGCGGCGCGCTTGAGCCGCCGCGCGTAATCGAGCGCCTGGTCGTGGTCGTGGATCGAGCACGGGCCGACGACGGCGACGAGGCGGTCGTCGCGGCCCTTCAGGACGTCGGCGATGGCCGCGCGGCTCGTCTCGACGAGCGTGCGCGCGGCGCCCGGCACCGGCAGCTCGTCGAGCAGCAGCGCGGGCGAGATCAGCGGCCGCACGGCGCCGATGCGCACGTCGTCGATGCGGGTCGAGTCTTCCGTGGCGTCGGCGACGCCGACTTCCTGGTCGTGCAGCGGGTTGTCGATGCGGCTCAAGATGCGCTCCTGCCCTGATTCGGTGAAGACGCGAATTATCGCATTCGCGGGGCAAGCGCGCCGGCCGGACGCCGCCTAGTTCGCGGCGTTGGCGGCGCTCGTCGCACTTGCGGCGCTTGCCGCGCTTACTGCGCCCGTCGCGTCGACCGTGTAGCGGCGTCCGCGCAGCCGCTGCACGATGCGCACGAGCGCGTACCCCTGCTGCGCGAGCAGGCCCTCGCCATAATCGACGCTCATGCCCTGCGGCGCGGGCAACTGGTCGCGGATGCCGGTCGGCTCCGGCGCCGGGTTCCACGAGACGGTGCGGAACATCATGTCCCACCATGGAAACAGCACGCCGAAGTTGCAGCCGTAGCGCGTGCCCTCGTGCCCGTAGCCGACCGCGTGATGGCGGCGGTGGAACGCCGGGCTCACGAAGACGCGCTCGAGCAGCCGGCCGTAGGGCAGGCGCGCGTTCACGTGCTGCACGCTCTGCAGGAAATTGCTGACGGCGACGAGCACGACGAACTGCGCGGGCTGCACGCCGATGAGCAGCGAGATGGCGGCGAAGAACGCGATCTGGATCGTGTCGTCGAGGAGGTGGTTGCGGTCGTCGCACCAGAGCGACATCTGCTGCTGGCTGTGATGGACCGCGTGCAGTTCCCACCAGACTCCGAAGCGGTGCTGCCAGCGGTGATACCAGTAGCCGGCGAAGTCGAGCACGACGAGATAGATCAGGAACGACACGACCGGCTGGTCGGTCACCCCGGGCCAGAGGCTGTCGAGGTCCACGTTCGGCACGTTGTGGATCGCCATCTCGCTCTGCAGGTAGTTGAAGAACGGCTGAAGCAGAACGAAGAACAGCATGTTCAGGATGCCGAGCTTGGCGATCCACGTGTAGAGGACGTCGGCGCGCAGCGCCTTGCGGCTTTCCCACCGCTCGGCCGGACGCAGCGCCTCGAGCGGGCGCAGCGTCAGATACGTGACGACGATTTCCAGCACGCCGACGATCACCCAGTAGAGCGCGTCGTAGGTGTCCTCGTCGTAGCCCATCAGCCCGACGTGGTAGAAAATCGGCTGCACCACGTCGATGTAGAGCAGCGTCTGGAGCGCGGCGATGCCGTTGTCGATCTGCGCGAGCACGGTGTCGATCATCGATTGCCTTTTTCGTCTGCCGCCTCGCGGCGGCGGTGCGTAGTTGCCTTGCGGTTTGCGGTAATGAGCGGTCGCCGTCGGCCGGTCAGTCGGGGTTCGGCGGATACACGGGCGCGCGGTTGGCGAAGTACAGCCCGTGCGGCGAGCGGCCCACGGCGATCGCGTCGACGAGCTTGCGCGTCGTGAGGTCGATCACGCCCACGTGCCGCGCGAAGCGGAACGTCACCCACAGATAGCGGCGGTCGGCCGAAAGATCCATGTCGTCGGGCCCCGGCATCAGGCCGGTGATGTCGGCGACCTTCGTGAGCGTCGTGTAGTCGAGGATGCTGATCGTGCTGTCGACGCGGTTGGTGACCGCGACGTGCCGGCCGTCGTCGAGATTGCGGAAGTTGTGGGCGCCGCGGCCGGTCTGGATTTTCTTCACGAGCGTGTGGTTGTGCCAGTCGACCACGGCCACGTCGTCCTCGCCCGTCATGCCGATCAGCAGGTAGCGGTCGCCCGGCGTCATCCAGAGGCCCGCCGGCGTGTTGCCGATGTGCAGCTTCCAGAGCACGGTCTGCGTCGGCAGGTCGATCGCGGCCACTTCGCCCGTGTCCTGCAGCGTCACGAACACGGTGCGGTTGTCCGAGGCGAACGTCAGGTGGCTCGGCGTCTTCGCGAGCGGAATGCGCTTCGCGATCGTCAGGTCGTGGCCGTCGTAATGGTAGACGTCCACGCGGTCGAGCCGCAGGCCCGCCGTGACGAACCACTTGTGATCGGGCGAGAAGCCGAGCTGGTACGGGTCCTCGATGCCCTCGACGCGCCGCTGCACCTTGCCGCTGTGCGGATCGAGGAACATCAGGTCGTTCGAGACCGAGTCGGCGACGATGAGCGACTGGCCGTCCGGCGTGATCATCAGGTGGTGCGGCTCCTTGCCGGTCGGCTCGGTGGCGACGACCTTGTGGGTCGTCTCGTCGACGAGCGACAGGTCCGCCTCGCCCGAATCGAGCACGATGACACGGTCGTTGTCGGGCGGTTGGGCGGCGCCCCAGGCAAGCCCGCCGGAAAGCAGGACGGCCGCGGCGCAGGTGCGGGCAAGGGACTGGAGAACGGGAAAATCGGGCATCGGACGGGCAAAAAACATGGACGGGCGCGCCGGAACTCGTCCGGTCGGCACGGCGAGACAGGCGCAAGGCGATTACGCCTGCATTAACGCGCGAGCGTCAGTTTACGATGACGTAAATCAGATGTAGCGACATTGTTTTTTTCGGGCCGGGTTTCGGGCCGGGTTTCGGGCCAATGCCCGGGCCCGATATCCCAGCCTGACGCTGCGTCCGACGTTCCGGCCCCTCGCGGGCGGGCGCCGGGTCCGTCCGCGCACGCCGCATGCCCATGCCGTGCGTCCGATTCAGCCAGCCTGCCGCGCCGCCGCCCGGCATCCGCCGCCTCGCACCGCAAGCGTGCAAAGACACGCGAAACCATGCAACATAGCCCTTTCGCGCGTCCCGCCCGGCAAGGCGCCGGACGCAACTTCGCCTTCCACCTTTTTCGAACCGCGCCATGACGACCCAGCCCGCGATCCAGCCCGTTTCCGCCGCGCCCGACCAGCAGCCGCCCGTCGACATGATCATTTTCGGCGGCGCGGGCGACCTGGCCGCCCGCAAGCTGCTGCCCGCACTTTATATGGCGCACCTGCACGGCAACCTGCCGCCCGAAACGCGCATCCTCGCGGTGGGCCGCCGCGACTGGAGTCTCGATCAGTACCGCGGCTTCGTGGACGAGCAGTCGCGCCCGTTCGTCGACGACAAGGCGCTCGACGCGCAGGCCTGGGACCGCTTTCTCGCGCTGTTCGCCTACGTGCGCATCGACGTGAACGAGGCCGGCGACTACGGCCGGCTCGCCGAAGCCGCGCGCAAGGATGCGGTGCAGGTGTTCTACCTCTCGACCTCGCCCGAGCTGTTCACGACGATCTGCGACAACCTCTCGGCGGCGGGCCTCGTGAACGAACGCTCTCGCGTCGTGCTCGAAAAGCCGCTCGGCCACGACCTCGCGTCGGCGCAGGCCATCAACGCGTCGGTCGGCAGCCATTTCGGCGAGTCGCAGATCTACCGGATCGACCACTACCTCGGCAAGGAAACGGTGCAGAACCTGATGGTGCTGCGCTTCGGCAACGCGATTTTCGGCCCGCTCTGGCAGGCGCCCTACATCCGCAGCGTGCAGATCACGGTGGCCGAAACGGTCGGCGTGGGCAGCCGCGCGGGCTTCTACGACCACACGGGCGCGCTGCGCGACATGGTGCAGAACCACCTGCTGCAACTGTTGTGCATCGTCGCGATGGAGCCGCCCGTGTCGCTCGACCCGGACGCCGTGCGCGACGAAAAGCTCAAGGTGCTGCGCTCGCTGCGACCGATGACGCTGCCCGACATCGCGCGCGACACGGTGCGCGGCCAGTACGCGGCCGGCGCCGTGGACGGCAAGCCCGTCAAGGGCTACCTCGAGGAGGACAACGTGCCGCCCGACAGTCACGCCGAGACCTTCGTCGCGCTGCGCGCGCAGATCAACAACTGGCGCTGGGCTCACGTGCCGTTCTTCCTGCGCACGGGCAAACGCCTGCAGAAGCGCCAGTCGGAGATCGTGATCGACTTCGCCGATCTGCCGTTCTCGATCATCCCGAGCGGCCCGCGCAACTACGGCAACCGGCTCGTGATCCAGTTGCAGCCGGAAGAATCGATCCAGCTCCAGATGCTCGCGAAGGAGCCGGGCAGCGGCATGAGCATGCTGCCCGTGAACCTGAACCTCGACCTCCAGCAGGCTATCCCCGAGCGGCGCGCCGAGGCCTACGAGCGGCTGCTGATCGACGTGATCCGCGGGCGGCTCACCCACTTCATGCGCCGCGACGAGCTGGAAGCGGCCTGGACCTGGGTGGAGCCGATTCTCGACGGCTGGCAGCAGCTCGGCGACCGGCCGCGCACCTACACGTCCGGCACCTACGGTCCGGCGGCCTCGTCGGCGCTGCTCGCGCGCGAAAACATGACGTGGGCCGAGGAGGCCTGACGGTCGACCGGCAAGCGCGCGGGGCACGTCGGGGCGCACGCCTTCCGGGTTTCCCCGTCACGCTTTCCCGATCACGCCGCCGTCGCCCGGCCGCGCGCGTCTAGCAGCCGCTCGAACGCGCCGGCAATCCGCGCCACGGCGGCATTCTTGTGCGCGAGCACGCCGCCGGGCCGCTCGCGATGCACGAGCATCGTCGCGTTCGCCTCGAACACGAACACGCCGGCCCCGGGCAGCAGCGTGAAATCGACGCCGGCGTAATCGAGATCGAGCCGCCGCCCGACGGCCGCGACGGCCGCCCAGGCACGCGCGCCGAGCGCGGCGGCCGGGTCGGCGAGAAAGCTGGCCTCTTCCTCGAGCTTCCAGCGCTCGCCCTCCATGCCCGCCGTGTAGTAATGGACCATCCAGTGCGGCGAAATCGCCAGATGGTAAGGAAGCGGCTCGCGGTCGACGAATACGACCCGATATTTGCGGAAGTGGCCGTCGGGGCTGCGGCAATCCCGATAGGCGCTCACGTAGCAGGCGCCGGACTGCGCGCGCAACGCGGCGTCGAATTCGCTTCCGCTTTCGCAGCGCACGAGCCCCTGGCCGCCGTGGCTCGTCGCCGGCCGCACGAGTAGCGGCAGCACGAGGCCGGCTTCGGCCAGCCGTTGCGCCGTTTCGCCTGCCGTTTCGCTCGCTCCGTCGCCGGGCGCGTTGCCCGCCGTCTCGCCCACCCTCTCCCCGTCCGATGCCGCCTCGACGCGCATGCAGCACGCCGTCTCCACGCCGTCGAGCCCCGCAAGCAGCGCGGGCAGCCGGTCGCGGCGCGTCTGCGCGACGCGCGCGGGCAGGTTCAGCAGCGGCCGCCCGAAACGCCGCGCGAAACGTTCGAGCCGCGCGTGCAGCGGCCCGGCCACGTCGGGCTCGCCGATGGCGTTCACGGCCAGATCGACGGCCGGCAGGCTTTCGTCCTCGTCCTCGGCGGCGCAGTCGATCGCGTACTTGATGCGCGCGTTGCGCGGCGTCGGCACCAGCTCGTCGAACGGCACGTTGCCCGCCGCGCGGCCCGCGCAGAGCAGCAGCACCCGGCGCACGGGCTGCCCGGCCTCCTCGACGTACACGCGTTGCAGGCCGTAGGCACGGTCCTGGCATTGCCTCGCCTCGGCGCTGCGGCCGGCCTGCGTGTGAATCGCGCCGAGGTTCAGCCAGGCGAGCGCCTGCCGTTCGTCGAGGGCCAGCGTCAATCCATACCAGTACTGCGCGCGTTCGTGGTCGCCCTTCATGAAGTAGCCGGTGGCGACCGTGCAGACCTGCCGCGCCGCTTCCGCGGCAGCGCCGGCCGCGTACTCGTCGAGCGCCTTCGCCGCGATCAGATGCGCGAGCGCGGCCAGCTCGTCGCCGCGCTCGCGCGCCTCCTGCGCCAGCGCGCGGTGATGCGCGGCATCTTCGGGTCGTGGAGCGGCGGCTTGCATGGAAAAACCTCGGGCGGTCGTCGACGGGCCGCCCAAGCGCCGGCATGGCGACGGAGCGGCGAACGCAAAGCCCGCAGTGTAACCTCGCCGTTGTCCCGCGCGTCGCTTCGGCCCCGAGCAGCGGGCCGGGGAGATCGAACCCCGTCGGCGCACCGCCGCCGCCGCACGGCGCCATCATCGGCACCGAATGCCGGCCGGGAACGCGCCTCGCCGCCGCGAGCCGGCTCGCGGCAAAAAATACGCCGATGCGCGCGCTGCATGACGGGCCGCACGGCGCTCATGCCATAACGGCGAAGGCCGCGAGGAGCCCGCTGCGAACAGGCCGCGTTGCTGATAACGTTATTGCATTTCCTTCCTTTTTAATTTCGCGCAGACGGTATAGCTTCGTTCCATGAATTCCGCCTCCCTCCCCCGGCCGCCCGTCGCCTGGATCGCGGGCGTCGGCGCAAGCGCCGGCCTCGGCGCCGCGCTCGGACGACGCTTCACCCGCGAAGGCTTCGTCGTCGCGCTGACGGGACGCACGGCGTCCCGCGTCGAATCCGTCGCCGCCGAAATCCGCGCCGTCGACGGCCAAGTCCATGCGCTCGCCGGCGACGTTGCCGACGAGGCCCAGATCGTCCGCCTCGCCGCCGCGGTGAACGATCTGGGCCGGTTGCGCACGGCCACGTTCAATGCCGGGAACGCCGTGCGCGCGCCGACGCTCGAACTGACGGCCGAACAGTTCGAATCGGCCTGGCGCACGACGACGCTCGGCGGCTTTCTGTTCGCGCGCGCCGCGCTGCCGCTCCTGCTCGACGCCCCCGATGCCGCGACGGCGCCGGCCGGCGCGGGCAGCCTGCTGTTCACGGGCGCCACGGCCTCGCTGCGCGGCCGGCCGCCGTTTGCCGCGTTCGCGGCCGCGAAGGCGGGACTGCGCTCGCTGAGCCAGAGCCTCGCGCGCGAATTCGGACCGCGCGGCGTTCACGTCGCGCATGTCGTCATCGACGGCGGCATCGACGGCGAACGCCTGCGGCCGTCCTCGCCGCAACGCGCGCAGCAGGCCGGCGAGGACGGCCTGCTGCAACCCGACGCCATTGCCGAAGGTTACTGGCAGCTTCACGTCCAGCACCGCAGCGCCTGGACCCAGGAGCTCGACCTGCGGCCGTTTCGCGAATCTTTCTGACAAGGAGTTTGTCCATGAGCACCGTACTGGACGAGCGGGCGACGACAGCGGGCCGCCACGCGCTCGAAGCCGAAGTGAACTATCTCGCGCCGGGCCAGGGCCGGCCGGTTTCCTACACCTTCGAACCGCCGCCGGGCACGCCCTGGGTGACGGGGGCTCTCGAGGCCCACCGCGTGACGATCCGCGACGCGCGGCCGTCCGCGCAAAACGGCGAGTTCACGCTGGATACGAGCGGTTTCGAGCGCGTGTCGCATCGCAGCGCGCTCACCGACTTCAGCGACGAAGACCGGATCCGCCGCGTCTATTACCCGGAGTCCGACGCGCTGCTGCGCGCGGCGACGGGCGCCGAAAAGACGGTGATCTTCGATCACACGCTGCGCGACAGCGCCGACGGTTCGCGCGCGAACCCGGCGCTGCGCGAACCGGTGCATCGCGTGCACAATGACCAGACCCTCGTCTCGGCGCGCCGGCGCGTGCTCGACCACCTCGACGCCGCCGAAGCCCACGAGCGGCTGCGCCACCGCTTCGCGATCGTCAACCTGTGGCGTCCGCTCGATACCGTCGAGCGCCTGCCGCTCGCGCTCTGCGACGCGCGCACGATCGCGCCGGCCGACCTCGTGCCGAGCGACCTCGTCTATCGCGACAAGATCGGCGAGACCTATTCGGTCCTCGCGAACCCGGCGCATCGCTGGTACTACTACCCGAGGCTCGCGCCGGACGAGGCGCTGCTGCTGAAGATCTACGATTCGCTCGAGGACGGCACCGCGCGATTCATGGCGCACACGGCCTTCGACGCGCCGGGCACGCCGTCCGACGCCCCGCCGAGACGCAGCATCGAGTTGCGCGCGCTGCTTTTCTGGGCGCCGGAGCACGACGCCGGCGCGGCGTGAGGGCGCCTGGGGAAAGGGGTATCCGTATTTCACGGCTGATGCCGACGGCCTTTGCCGTGCCGCGGAAAGGGGATGCGTTGCCGCCAGTTACGCCCGGCTGGCGCATTCCGACCGACGGAAGAAGTCGAACAGATGAAGGCGGCGTTTGCCTGGTCCGAGCCAATGCCCGAAACGGAATTGCCGTAATGGCAGCGTCTCTGTCGCAATCGGAAGTAGCCGGGCACCGGGAAATTATCTGAATGCGCTGGCCCCCGCCCAGCCTTGGCCGACTACCGGCCGAAGTCGACCCGAAAGAGACGCTCAGTTCTCTACAAAGCGGACGTTCGTAGTGGATGGCAGCGAATCGTGGCCGAATCCTGGCCAACAGCGACCGACCAATTTTCTGCTCGGTAGGCATTCGGAGCCACTGATAACTTGCTCCAAATCGGACACCCATTTGGTTAGCTTACGCGCGTGGCGTAAGACTGCTTGCGACAGCTCGCCAGAATTGGGCCGTCTTCACATCGTCGGTAGATTCGGCTTTATCTGCCAAGCGCGCAGCGAAGATATGAGCAGCCCGGCCATGACGCAGTGTGAGTTCGTGCGCCTGCCTAGATACCTCGACCCAATCGAATGTTGGCGCTGCCTTTCCTTCATCAACTTTCATGTGCCCCCTTCGCGAAGCGTCTGCAGCTCAGTTTGATTCTACGATTGTCACCGATCACCGAGACGCTTCCGATAGACAGTTTCTGGCCGACTGTCGCCCGATGTTTCGGCGGCACCTCCGGGATACATGATGTTGGCGGTCAGTCGTTGATATTCCACGAGAGGCATATGATCTCGTAGCAAGGTCCGTCATCAAAGGTGATCATCAAATGCTGCAACGCATTGATAGTCGCTTGATCTTTCCTTCCCACATTTCGCACCTCATCTAGCCACGTACTATCGAGCGACACGAGTTTCCCGTACGCGAGATTGAACATGCTTGCAGTACACGAGGTCAGATAAGTGCACTTATAGGACTCCACCCCGGCGAACTGCAGCGTAATCGCTTTGGGCGCTCCGTCCTCGCCCTCAATCAACAATTTCAACGCGCAATCCCGGCGTGCGAGGACCACGAATTCCGGACTATGTAATAAAGCTGACGCCGCGACAGGCAGTTGCCAATGCTCTTTCATTGTTTCGGTCCCGAGCGAAAGGTGCTTGTTCTTCCTAGTCTCCACGATTGTCTACAATTCTGGCATCGAGTGCCAGTGACCGGTTGTGGCCGACCAGCGCCCGAGCAACAATTGGCCATGGCCAACCCAAAACCGCCGCCCGTCCATTTCAACAGCGAACATTCAGACCGCCGAAACAGGCTGGTCTCACACCATAGCGTCGTTGCGGACGCGAGACCGGGAATCAAGCCCGCGACGATCGCAGCCTAGCCGATCTCCACCTCGTCCAGCTTCCTGGCTCGATAGACGATGAAAGAAATAACCCAGGCCGCCGCGAAAACCCCGATGATGCCGTAGCCGAGCAGGCCGAAATTATTATTGAGGTCGTTCATCCGGTCCCAGAACCAGCCTTGCAGATTCAGCTCTCCCGAAATCAGCCCCAAAGTCTCGATCCCGCCGATCAGGATCGCCACGGCGGCGGAGACAATGGTGATGGTGAGGTTGTAATAGAGCTTGCGGATCGGCTTCACGAAGGCCCAGCCGTAGGCGCCGAGCATGAGGATGCCGTCGGTCGTGTCAACCAGCGACATGCCGGCCGAGAACAGTGCCGGAAAGGCGAGGATGGACCAGACCGGCAATCCCTTGCTGGCCTCCGTAGCGGCGACGCTGAGCAGGCTCACCTCCGTCACGGTGTCGAATCCCAATCCGAAGAGAAACCCCACCGGCAGCATCTGCCAACTCTGCTCGACGAGCCGGAAGAGTGGCTTCAGCATCCGCGCAATGAAACCCCGGTTGGCAAGCAGGATGTTGAAGCTGTCCTCGTCGTAAGCGCCGCCGCGACGTACGCGGCGGTAAGTTTTATAAACGTCCCGGGCGACAACCAGATTCAGGATCGCCATCACCAGCAGGAAACCGCCCGACACAAGCGTGCCCACGATGCCCGCGATATTGTTGAAGGACTTAAAGCCGCTTTGCAGGCTCATCACCGTGATGGCGACGACGACAGTGCCGATGAGCAGCACCAGGGAATGACCGATGGAAAAGAAGAAACCGACCCCCACGGGGTGCTTGCCCTCCTGCATCAGCTTGCGCGTAACGTTGTCGATAGCGGCGATATGGTCTGCATCCACCGCGTGGCGTAGACCAAAACCATAGGCCAGCAATGCGGTGCCGAGCAAGACCGGGCGACTATGGAAAGCGATGAGCGCCCAGGCCCAGGCACCAAGGTTGACGGCGATGAGAAAGAGGTAAATGCCGATGACCTTGCCTTTGACATCGGCGGAACTGTCGTTGAAAACGTGTTTTAAAGCGCGAAACATGGTTCTGCCTCCAATGGCGTTCGTCTCGGCAAACCGGCCCAGGCAGCAGAACCTTCACCGGGGCACCCCGCCCGATGCGTATGCGTCGACGCCGGTAGATGGCAGGTCTCCTGGCTCGCGGGTCGACGCCCATTGCCGGCCTTCCCGGTTTCCCAGTGGCCCTTCTGGCATGGACTCGCCGCTCACAGTTGCGGGGGCAGCCGCAGACTCGAGGCGCGAAAGCCTCCACTGCGTTCCCTTTTGATCCCGTCGCCGGGAACCATCTGCGCGCAAGCGTAATGGGCCGTGCTTCGGGACGTCAACCGATTAACCCTGCTGTGCCGTAAAAAGGCGGCGTGACGCGCGCCGGGGCTTGCTTTTCGAGGGGGATGAAGGCGTTTTGAAAGGGTTGAGAGATCGAATGATCGTTGCGCCGGTATCTGCTGGTGCTGCGGGAGGCGCCGTCTATGTACACGGAGGCGCGGGCTTTTTTGTCCATGTGCTTCGTGCTTTCGTGGTTTGTTTCGAAGGGAATTTTCCTTGAAACCGGAGCTCGATGACACACGACGTTATATTGACGTGAACAAGGCGAGAGATTCGGCATAACATTGTTAGTACTTTAAGGCTATGAAAATCACGATCCGAAAGATGGGTAATTCTCAAGGGGTGTTGATCCCCCGCCCGATCCTGGCGCAACTGGGGTTGGAAGTTGACGATGAAGCTGCAATGGAAGTTCAGGACGATGCGCTGGTGATCCGGCGTCCGCAGAAAAAGGCCCGCGAGGGCTGGGCCGAAGCGAGCAAGGCGCTGGCCGAGTCCGGCGATGACGCACTGGTGATGGGCGGGTTCGGTAACGCGGATGACGCGGAGCTGGTGTGGTAGTGCGCGGTGAGGTGTGGCTGGTTGCCCTCGACCCAACGCTCAGCAGCGAAATCCAGAAGACCCGGCCCTGCGTGGTGGTGTCGCCGCCGGAACTGCACGATCATCTGCGCACGGTCATTGTTGCGCCAATGACGTCGAAAGGCCGGACAGCGCCGTTTCGCGTGCCGGTGACATTTAAGCGAAAGCACGGGTTAATCTTGCTGGACCAGATCCGGACCGTGGACAAGGTGCGGCTGGTCAAGAAAGAAGGTGCGCTGGCCGATAAAACGTTGTCGGAAACATTGCGGACGCTCCAGGAAGTGTTCGCTGATTGAGGAAAAACAACGGCAGCATCGCTACCACTACAAATCGGGGATAGAAGATGGCCTGGGGAATATTTTGGCGGGTTTGGCTCTGTGAATTTTAACGGAATAAAGGCGGTCTGGATTCGTGGAGCAGATCGGCCTGCAAGGGAACGCGGTGCTATACAACTTCATTTTTTGCAGCAGTAAATATTTGGCTTCAACACCGACGCGATGACGGAGCATCCACTGGCATCCCGCCCCGCCCTCAGACCGCCGCCACTTCCCCCGCGCGCCCGTACCGCCAGGCCGGCCGCCGGAGCCCCAGGTGCTCGCGCAACGTGCTGCCCTCGTATTCGCTGCGGAACAGTCCGCGCCGCCGCAACTCCGGCAGCACCAGTTCAATGAAGTCGTCGAGGCTGTCGGGCAGCAGCGCCGGCATCACGTTGTAGCCGTCGGCGCCGTAATGGACGAAGCGCTCCTCGAGCGCGTCGGCGATCTGCGCCGGCGTGCCGACGAGCTGCCAGTGGCCGCGCGCGCCCGCCACCCGCAGATACAGCTCGCGAATCGTCAGGTTCTCGCGGCGCGCTAATTCCAGCATCAGCGTCTGCCGGCTCTTACTCGCATTCGTCTCCGGCAGTTCGGGAATTGGCCCGTCGAGCGGCAGGCCCGACAGGTCGAAACCGCCCGTCAGCGTAGAGACCATCGCGAGCCCCACTTCGGGCGCGACCAGCGCCTGGAGCGCATCGAACTTGCGCCGCGCCTCGTCCTCGGTACGCCCGACGATCGGCATCACGCCCGGCATGATCTTCAGGTCGTCGGGATGGCGGCCGTATTGCGCCATGCGCCCTTTCACGTCCGCGTAGAACGCGACGGCGTCTTCCAGCGTCTGCTGCGCCGTGAAGATGACTTCCGCGGTGCGCGCCGCCAGCGCACGGCCGGCCTCGGACGAGCCCGCCTGCACGACGACCGGGCGCCCCTGCGGCGCGCGCGAGACGTTCAGCGGACCGCGCACGCGGAAAAACCGGCCCCGGTGATTGAGCACGCGCAGTTTGGCCGGATCGAAGAAGCGTCCGGCCGCCTTGTCGCGCACGAAGGCGTCGTCGTCCCAGGTGTCCCAGAGCCCCTCGACCACCTCGGCGAATTCGACGGCGCGCTCGTAGCGCTCGGCATGGGCGATGTGCTCGTCGAGGTTGAAGTTCTTCGCCTCGTGGCCGTTCGACGTCGTCACGAGGTTCCAGCCCGCGCGTCCGCCGCTGATGTGATCGAGCGAGGCGAACTTGCGCGCGACGTGATACGGCTCGTTGAAACTCGTCGAGGCCGTGCCGACGAGCCCGATGCGGCCGGTGACGGCGGCGAGCGCTGAAAGCAGCGTGAGCGGCTCGAACTGCGCGACGTAGCTGTGCGCGGTGCGACTGAGGAAGTCGATGTCGTCGCCACGCGTGCCGGCGCCGTCGGCCAGGAAGACGAGATCGAACTTCGCGGCCTCGGCGGCCTGCGCGAGCTGCACGTAATGGCGAAAATCGACGCCTGCGTCGGCCTTCGCGTGCGGATGACGCCAGGCGGCGATGTGATGCCCGGTGGGATACAGAAAGGCGCCGAGGCGCAGGTGTCCGGAACGTTGGCTCATGAAGTTCGCCGTCGCTGAAGGAAAAAGACGCGGGAGAAAGACAGACGCGGCGCGCGAAGGCACGCCCGCCGCATGACGCCGCGCGGCCCCGGTTAGAGGACGCGCGCGGCGCGGCAGTCGCCGTCAGGCGCTCTCGCGCCACTGCGGCGCGGCGCCGTCCGGAACCGCGAGGCCGAAGTGCTCGCGCAGCGTCGTGCCCTCGTATTCGGTCCGGAACAGGCCGCGCCGCTGCAGGATCGGCACGACGCCGTCGACGAAGTCCTGCAGGCCGTCCGGCAGCACGTCGGGCATCAGGTTGAAGCCGTCCGCCGCGCCGCCCTTGAACCAGTGCTCGATGTCGTCGGCGATCTGCTCGGGCGTGCCGACGATCACGCGATGCCCGCCGCCGCCCGCGAACGAGCGGATCAGCTCGCGCACCGTGTAGCCGTGCTGCTTCGCGTGCGCGATCGTCGCGTGGAAGAACGTATGGTTGCCGTTGCCGCCGCCCGGCAGCACGAGATCGTCGGGCAGCGGCGCGTCGGGGTTCAGGCGCGAGGCGTCGACGCCGAGCGTGCCCGCCAGCCGGTGGAGGCTGTAGGCCAGCGGAATCAGATCGACGAGTTCGTCGCGGCGGCGCAGCGCCTCGGCCTCCGTCGCGCCGATGATCGTCGTGAGCCCGGCCAGCACCTTCACGCCGCCCGTGCGGCCGTAGGCGGCGGCGCGCGCGTTGAGGTCGCGGCGATAGGCGAACGATTCGTCGAACGACTGCGAAGCGGAGAACACGGCCTCGGCGTGACGCCCGGCGAGATCGCGCCCGTCCCCCGAGCCGCCGGCCTGCACGAGCACGGGATAGCCCTGCGCCGAGCGCGGCAGGTTGAGCGGGCCCTGCACGTTGAAGTACCGGCCGCGATGCGCGATCGGCCGGATCTTCGCGGGGTCGGTGAAGCGGCCGCTCGCCTTGTCGCCGACGAACGCGTCGTCGTCCCAGCTCGTCCAGAGCGCCTTCACGACATCGGTGAACTCGGCCGCGCGCGCATAGCGCTCGGCATGGTCGGGCACCGCGTCGCGGCCGAAGTTGCGCGCGGACGGCGCGTCGGCCGTCGTCACGACGTTCCAGCCGGCGCGCCCGCCGCTCACGTGGTCGAGCGAGGCGAAGCGGCGCGCGATGTTGTACGGCTCGTTGTAGCTCGTCGAGGCCGTGCCGATCACGCCGATGTGCGTCGTGGCCGCCGCGATGCTCGCGAGCAGCACGGTCGGCTCGATCGCGGGAATCGGGCGGAATTCGATCTGGTCGGCGATCGACGCGTGATCGGCAAGGAACACCGCGTCGAGCTTCCCGGCCTCGGCGATCTGCGCGACGCGCACGTAGTGGCCGACGTCGATAAAGGCGCGCGGGTCGGCATCGGGCAGCCGCCAGGCGGACGGCACGAAGCCCGAGTGCAGGATGTTGACGTTCAGGTGCAGACGGCGGGGCGCGTCGCGGCCTGTGGATTCGCTCATCGTGAATGCTCCGGAGTAAGCGGTGGGCGCGCGGACGCCGGCATGACGTCCCGTGGCCGCGCCGGAAAAAGAATCGGCAAGGACGCGCGGAAAACGCGTCGGACGATTAGTGGACTTTGGGGAAACCGTGGCGCTCGGCCAGCAATTCGAGGATGCGGCGCGTGTCGGAAACGAAGCGCCGCTCGCCGAGCGTCTGCGCGTCGGCCGGCGCGGGCAGCTCGTCGCCGAGCACGAGCACCGGCAGACCCTGATGCGCCTCGTCGAGCGCCTCGATCACGGTCTTGCGCGGCCGCTCGAACGGCACGCGGCGCACGTCGAGGCTCGCGACCCGGGACGGATCGCTCGCCAGCAGCCCCTCGATGGGCGCGCCGTCGGGGCAAATGAAGCGCTCGCCTGGATAGCGCGGGTCCGTGAAGCCGGGCTCGAGCAGCAGGAGAAGATCTCGGCTCATGACGTGGCCACCTGAAGGACAAAACGGAATCCGCTTATTTTCGTCCCGAGGGCAACCCGGCGCCACGAAGAAATCGGCACATCGATATGCCGCGACGCGCTAAGCGACGTTTTAAAGGAGGACGGCCGCGCCGTTTCGCCGACTGCGCTTCGCGGCCTATCGCAGCCCGTCGCAGCCCATCGCGACCGATACGGCTTCCGTCGTGCCCCGCTCGCCGGCCGCCCCGCAAATCGCGCCCGTCATGCGCCTCGCCCGGCCCGGGCACGGTCGTCGAGTCGATCGTCCCCTACCCGTCCAGCGGCAACCGCACGGCGCATAACCTTATCCGGATTCGTTGTTTGTCGCGCTCCGCCGCCCACTTTATAGTGGAACGCTTTCCGTTCGACGACCCGTTACCGCGCGCCGCCATGCCCCCAGACGAACAGTTGCCCCTGACTTTCCCGGCCGGCGGCGACAGCCCGGCCAGGCAGCGTCCGTCCGCAACGGCGTCGCTATGGCGCTATGCGCGCCCGGTCGTCGAGCGCTCGCTCGCGATCGTCCTGTTCCTGCTCGCCTGGGAGCTGGCGCCGCGCCTCGGCTGGGTCAATCGGACCTTCCTGCCGCCGTTCTCGGAAGTGGTCGTCTACGGCGTGCGTTTCGCGCTGAGCGGTCAGTTGTTCGTGCACATCGGCGTGAGTCTCGGGCGCGCGCTGGGCGGGTTCGCGCTCGGCGTCGTGACGGCCGTTCCGCTCGGCATTCTGCTGGCCTGGTATTCGACGCTCGACCGATACCTGAACCCGTTGCTGCAGCTCTTCCGGCAAACCAATCCGGTCTCGCTGTTTCCGGTCTTCATCATGTTCTTCGGCGTCGGCTATCTGACGAAGGTGCTGATCATCTACTGGGTCGTGGTCTGGCCGATCCTGCTCGGCACGATGGCAGGCGTCAAATACGTCGATCCCTCGCTGGTCAAATACGCGCGTTCGCTTTCGCTGCGGCGACGGGACATCTTCATGAAGGTCCTGATTCCGTCGGCGATCCCCTCGATCATCTCCGGCATGCGTCTCGCGGCGACCTACTCGTTTCTGATGCTCGTGATTTCCGAAATGATCGGCGCGAGCAGCGGCCTCGGCTATCTGGTCGCGAACGCCCAGTACGTGATGAGCATTCATATCCTGTACGTCGCCGTCATCGTGATCGCCCTGCTCGGCATGATCTGCAACACGCTGCTCGTCCGGCTCGAAAAGCGTCTCACCGCGTGGAAAACCGCGGTCAATCCCGGTTGACGCGCGATCGGCGCGTCCTGACGAACACGAACGGCAACCACCACCACGGCACGATGGCAGCGCAAGTCAAAATCAGCCTCGACGGCGTCGGCAAGCGATTCGGGCGCAACGACGAGGCGGGCGGCAGGGAACCGGCGTTCGAGGCGTTGAACGACGTCAACCTCGACATCCGCGACGGCGAGTTCGTCGTGATAGTCGGGCCGAGCGGCTGCGGAAAATCCTCGCTGCTCGACATGATCGGCGGTCTTTCGGCGCCGACGCGCGGCACGATCCGCATCGACGGGAAAACGGTCGACGGTCCCGCCAGCGATCGCGGCATCGTATTCCAGCAGTTCGCGCTGTTTCCGTGGCGAACGGCGTTGCAGAACGTCGCCTTCGGACTGGAAGCGAAAGGCATCGGCCGCCGCGAACGCGAGGCGATCGCGCGGCGCTATCTCGCGCTGGTCGGCCTGGACGGCTTTGCCGGGCGCTTCCCGCACGAGTTGTCGGGCGGCATGCGCCAGCGCGTGGCCATCGCCCGCAGCCTCGCGCACGATCCGTCGGTGTTGCTGATGGACGAGCCGTTCGGCGCGCTCGACGCGCAAACGCGGGAAATCCTGCAGCAGGAACTCGTCCGGATCTGGGAGCAGGAAAGGAAGACCGTCGTCTTCATCACCCACGATCTCGACGAAGCCATTTATCTGGGGCAGCGCGTTGCCGTCATGACGTCGCGTCCGGGCACGATCAAGGCGGTCGTCGACGTCCCGTTCGACCAGCGCGCCGCCACCGACGATCTGCGATCGTCGCCGGAATTCGGCCAGCTTCGTCATCGGCTCTGGACGCTGATCAAGGATGAAGTGCAGCGCGCGCAGGCGCTCTAGCCGGTCTGCCCGCCCGCTCGCGAGACCGGCCGCTAACGCGAACCGCCACGAATTTTCCGCACTGATTATCCCTACGCTCCCTACTCTCCCGATTCACCCCGCACAACTTCCCATGTCCAAGAACGTCAGCCGCCGCCACTTCCTGCATACCGCCGCCCGCGTCGCGGCCGTGCCCGTCGCCGCCGCCACGCTCGGCGCGCTGCCGATACGCGCGGCTCGCGCGGCCGCCACGCAACCGCTGAAGAAGATCCGCGTGATGGACGTCCCGAAGCGCTGGATCGGCTACGAATTGCTGTTTCTCGCGGACCACCAGGGGTATTTCGCCGAGCAGGGTCTGGCGCTCGAACTGGTGTCGCTGCCGATCGACCAGTACACCGTGGCCATCGCCAGCGGCGTGACCGACTTCGCGCTGTCCGCCGATTACATCTACCTCGACAACGTCCGCGCGAAGGGCCTCGTCGTGAAAGAGGTGGTGAACTCCGCGCCGTTCATCGATCCGGCCGCGGCCGGCGACGGCCTGTTCGTGCGCGCCGACAGCCCGATCCGCGCGCCGCAGGATTTGCGCGGCAAGCGCATCGGCATGCGCAGCGTGACCTTTTCGAGCGCCTGGTTCACGCTCGACTACGTCGGCCGCGCCGGCCTGCACCAGAGCGATCTGCAGTTCCTGACGATTCCGGACCTGCAGCTCGAGCAGGTGCTGCAAAGCGGCGCGGTCGACGCCGTCTTCGCCTACGGCCCGATCGACGCGCAGTTGCGCGAGCACCGCGGCTACCGCCAGCTATTCCAGCTTTCCGACCTGTCCGGACGCAAGATTCAGCGCGGCGGCACGATGGTGCGCGAGGACTTCATCAGCCAGCATCCCGACATCGTGCGCGGCTACGTCGCCGCGATCGCGAAGGCTGCCGACTACGCGAACCAGCACCAGCAGGACGTCGTCGATCTGGGGGTCCGGCTCGGCCGCGTCGACCCCGCGGTCGCGCCGTGGATGTACACGAAGGACGGCAAGGGCGACTACTCGGTGCTGCGCTGGCCGACGCACGGCCTGATCGACCCGGCCGACGTGGCGTTCTGGCTGCAGGTCGCCGAGCGACAGGACGTCGTGCCCAAAGGGCAGCTCAAGGTCGCGGATCTCTATACGAACGCGCTCAACCCGTACCAGACGAAGACCTGACGCCCGCACGGGCGCGGCCCGCCGCTGCCGGCACTCATCCGACCGTACCGAACCATGTCCCGACCGAAAGAACTCCGCTTCAACGCGTTCAACATGACGGCGCCGAGCCACAACTGGGCCGGACTGTGGTCGCATCCGCGCGACGCGTCGATCGACTACCATTCGCCCGACTACTGGACCGCGCTCGCCCGAACCGCCGAACGCGGCCTGCTCGACGGCATCTTTCTCGCGGACGTCTTCGGCGTCTACGACGTCTATGGCAACTCGGCCGAGACCGCGCTGTCCACCGCCGCGCAACTGCCCAATGCCGACCCGACGCTCGTCGTGCCGCTGATGGCGCAGGTCACGACGCACCTCGGCTTCGGCATCACGTCGAACCTGACCTACGAGCATCCGTATCAGTTCGCCCGCCGTTTTTCGACGCTCGACCATCTGACGAAAGGGCGCGTCGGCTGGAACGTGGTGACCGGCTACCTGGACAGCGGCGCGCGCGGCATGGGCCTTTCGCAGGCGCGCCGGCACGACGACCGCTATGCGGCGGCCGAAGATTTCATGGCCGCCGTCTACCAGCTCTGGGAAGCCAGTTGGGAAGACGGCGCGGTCGTGCGCGACCGGCAGCGCGGCGTTTTCACCGATCCGCGCAAGGTGCATCGCATCGTGCACGACGGCCCGTATTACAAGGTCGACGGCATTCATCTCGCCGAGCCCTCGCCGCAGCGCACGCCGGTGATCTATCAGGCCGGCGCGTCGAAGGCGGGCCGGTCGTTCGCCGCGCGCCATGCCGAGGCGATCTTCGTCAACGGCCAGACCGAGGCGATCATCGCCAACACGGTTCGCGACATTCGCCGTCAGGCGGTATCGGCCGGACGCGACGCGGCGGACATCAAGGTGTTCGCCGGCGCGACCGTGATCGTCGCCGAAACCCGCGACGAGGCGCAGGCGCTGCACGCCGAGTACCGCCGACACGTCGACGTCGCCGGACAACTGGCGCTGCTCTCCGGCTGGACCGGCGTCGACTTCTCGAAGTACGGATACGACGAGGCGGTCGAGTACGTCGAGAGCAACGCGATCCGGTCGATGCTCGAAAACTTCACCGTCCTCAGCAACGAGCCGATCCGCGTGCGCGATCTCGCCGTGCTCGACCGGTTCGGCGCGCGCTCGCCGTTCGTCGTCGGCTCGCCGGACGACGTCGCCGACGAGTTGATCCGGTGGGCGAACGAGACCGACGTCGACGGCTTCAACCTGTTTCGCCTCGTGATGCCCGAATCGCTCGACGCATTCGTCGATCTGGCCGTCCCCGCGCTGCAGGCGCGCGGAGCCTACAAGCAGCAATACGGCAGCGGCACGCTACGGGAAAAACTGTTCCCCGACGGCGCCGCGACCCTGCGCGCCACTCATCCGGGGGCGGCGTACCGCCCCGGCGCTGACACGTCCCCGGCGGCACGACGACCCATTCTTCAGCATGGCGAATGAACGTCCAGTGCGGCGGCAACCAATCCCACACCCGGCGCGATAAGAATCTGACGATTACTTCGTTGCGTCCGGCCCGGTCCGGCGCGTAGCGTAGTGCTCGTTCTCGCGCGACGCCGGCCTGCCCCGGGCGCCGCGGCGAGCCCCTCCGTCGTGGCGAACGCCGTCCGCGCGACGAACGCGTTTCCCGACCGATCCGCCACAAGGAACCCCGATGTCCTCAATTGACCTCCCGGCCGTCGAGGCGCGACGCGCCAGCCGTCGCGTCGGCTTCGCCGCGTTCATCGGCACGACCGTCGAATGGTACGACTTCTACATCTATAGCACCGCCTCGGCGCTGATCTTCAGCCACACCTTTTTCCCGCCCTCGAACGATCCGGTCTCCGGGCTGCTCGGCTCCTTCGCCGCGTATGGCGTCGGGTTCTTCGCGCGGCCGCTCGGCGGCATCGTCGCCGGCCACTTCGGCGACCGCCTCGGACGCAAGCGCGTGCTGGTCTTCTCGCTGTTGCTGATGGGCCTCGCCACCCTGCTGACGGGCCTGCTGCCCAGCTATTCGAGCGTCGGGCTGTGGGCCACCGCGCTGCTCGTCGCGCTGCGCCTGCTGCAGGGGCTCGCGACCGGCGCCGAATGGGGCGGCGCCTCGCTGCTGTCGGTCGAGCACGCCGGCCGCCGCAACAGCGGCCTCCTCGGCTCGTTCACCCAGGTCGGATCGGCGGCCGGCATGCTGCTTTCGTCGGCCGTATTCCTGGGCGTCAAGTCGCTGATGACGGCCGACGCGTTCGATGCCTGGGGATGGCGCGTGCCGTTCCTGCTGAGCATCGTGCTCGTCGCGATCGGCGTGTTCGTGCGGCTGAGAATCGAGGAACCGGACGTCTTCCTGCAGATCAGGAACGCGGGCCAGGTCCGCCGCTATCCGGTGGCCGACGTGTTCCGCCACCACCGGCGCGGCCTGTTCGTCACGATCGGCCTGAGGCTCGTGCAGCCCGCGATGTACGCGATCCTGACGACCTATTCGCTCAGCTATCTGCACCTGAAGCGGGGCAATTCCACGTTCGCGCTCACGGCGGTCGTGGTCGGCTCGGCCGCGGCCATCGTCACGACGCCCGTCTGGGCGCTGCTGTCGGACCGGATCGGACGACGCGGGCCGGCCCTGTTCTCGGCGCTCGGCATGGGCATCCTGGTCTGGCCGTTCTTCCTGTTCCTCGACCGGGGCAATCTCGCCTATCTTCCGCTCGTCGCCGCCATCGAGCTGGCCGTCTTCGACGCGGCGATCTACGGCCCCGGCGCGGCGTGGTTCGCCGAGCAGTTTCCGGTGGACGTCCGTTACAGCGGCGTTTCGCTCGGCTACCAGATCGGCTCGCTGATCTCCGGCGGCCTGACGCCGTTCATCGCGACCTACCTGTTCAGGCTCGGCAAGGGATCGCCCGCGCTGATCTGCGCATTCATCTCGTTCTACGCGGTACTTACGCTGATTGCCGTGCTGGGCGCCCGGGACCCGGTGCGCGAACGACGACGGTCCGTCGCGACGACGAACGTCGCGACGGAGACGAAAACCGCGTGACGGCCGGGTGACGGCCCGCGTTGCCCGGCACGGTCGCCCTCATGACCGCCACGGCCCGCACGAACGAAAACGGTCCCGAGCGGCGCGGGATAGCACCGCTCGGGACCGCATGGCGCAGGCCCCGCATCGGGGGCTCGGGCGCGGAGAAAGACTCAGCGCGCCGCGTCGCCCCAGCGATACTCGACCGTGGCGTCGTCGAGCTTTTCCTTGAACGCCGGGTCGAGCGCGAAGTCGGCCGCCGCGAGCGTTTCGTCGAGCTGGTCCGGACGGCTCGCGCCGATTAGCGCCGAGGTGATGAGCGGATTGGCGAGCACCCACGCGAGCGAGGTCTTCACGAGCGAATGGCCGCCCTCGGCCGCCAGCTCGCGCAGCTTTTCGATCGTGCCGAATTCGCGCTCGTGCCAGTAGCGCGCCTGATACATCTCGCCCGCCTTGCCCACCGTCGCCGTGAAGCGGCCTTCGGCTGGCGCCGCGCCGTGGCGGTACTTGCCCGTCAGCAGACCGCCCGCGAGCGGGTTGTACGGAATCACGGCCAGATGCTCCTCGGCCGAGAGCGGCAGCAGCTCGCGCTCGATCTGGCGGAACAGCAGGTTGTAGCGCGGCTGCACCGAGACGAAGCGCGCGACGCGCAGCGCGTCGGCGCGGCCGAGCGCGCGCGCGAGGCGGTAGGCGAGGAAGTTCGACACGCCGATGTAGCGCGCCTTGCCTGAGCGCACGATCGTGTCGAGCGCTTCGAGCGTTTCGTCGAGCGGCGTGTTCGGGTCGTCGGAGTGGAGCTGATAGAGGTCGACGTAGTCGGTGTCGAGCCGGCGCAGCGAGTGATCGATGGCGTCGAGCAGATGCTTGCGCGAGGCGCCCTGGTCCCAGGGCGACGGGCCGACCTTGCCCACCGCCTTGGTCGCGAGAATGAAGCGGTCGCGCCGGCCCTTGAGCCAGCGTCCGACGATCTCCTCGGTGCGGCCCGTCGTGCCGTCGCTGGCGCCGAGCGGATAGACGTCGGCCGTGTCGATGAAGTTGATGCCGGCGTCGGTGGCCTTGTCGAGGATGGTCCGCGAGACGTTTTCCTCGGTCTGCAGGCCGAACGTCATCGTGCCGAGACACAGGCGCGAAACGTTCAGGCCGGTGTTGCCAAATCTGCGGTATTGCATCGGAAACTCCTTGACGAAGCGACAGGTGAAGAAAAACGTTCAGGGTTCACAGCATAGCGGGTTCGCGGCCGGCCGGCAGCGAAGGCCTCGACTATACTGGCCCATACGGTTCATGCGAAGCGCCCGTTCCCCACGCTTTCGAACTTTCGCGCTTCCGCATTTTCCGGCCGCGATGCGTCGCGATATCCCCGCGATATCCGTTATGCCGATCGATGCAGCCCTTCACGCCGATTACGCCGCCCCGCCCATGACGCCTCCCGCCATTCCGCCCGATTCCGAACTGCTTGGCCTGGCCGCGCGCGTTGTCGAGCGGGGCCCATCGGACGCCGCGCTCGCGATGGGCGCGCAGCAGACGGCCGCGCGGCTGAAAACGCAGGCTTGATCGAACCGGATCGCACGGCAGGCGGAGCGCGCGGGAGCAGGACGCGGCGCCCGGTGGCAGAATGGAAAGCCCGCACGACCGGCAGGATGCGCGGGACAGGCGCTGCGCCGCATCATCATCCGCAGCCGCCGCCGCTTCGCTTCTTGCCGAGCGCCCCTTCCCAACCGTTGACGAGGATTCTCCGACCATGAGCTCCAGCGCAAAGTCCTACCCCGACACCCAGCTTTACATCGACGGCGCCTGGCGCGCCGGCGTACGCACCACGGCCGTCATCGATCCCGCGCGCGAAACGGAAATCGGCCGCCTGAGCCTCGCCGGCGAACAGGATCTCTCCGACGCGGCCGAGGCCGCGAAGCGCGCGTTCGCCGAGTGGCGCAAGGTCTCCGCGTTCGAGCGCAGCAAGCTCATGCGCCGCGCGGCGCAATTGCTGCGCGACCGGGCCGAAGACATCGCCGCCATCATGACGCGCGAGCAGGGCAAGCCGCTCGCCGAATCGCGCATCGAGACGCTGAGCGCCGCCGACGTCATCGACTGGTTCGCCGAAGAGGCGCGCCGCACCTACGGCCGCGTGATCCCGGCACGGGCCGACGCCGTGCGCCAGGTCGTCACGCGCGAGCCGGTCGGTCCCGTCGCGGCCTTCACGCCGTGGAACTTCCCGATCAACCAGGCCGTACGCAAAATTTCGGCCGCGCTCGCGGCCGGCTGCACCGTCGTGCTCAAGGGCCCCGAGGAAACGCCCGCGAGCTGCGCCGCGCTCGTGCAGGCCTACATCGACGCCGGGCTGCCCGCCGGCGCGCTGAACCTCGTGTTCGGCGTGCCCGCCGAGGTGTCGTCGTACCTGATCGCGCATCCGGCGATCCGCAAGATTTCGTTCACGGGCTCGACGCCGGTCGGCAAGCAGCTCGCGGCGCTCGCGGGCCAGCACATGAAGCGCGTCACGATGGAGCTGGGCGGCCACGCGCCTGTGCTCGTGTTCGCCGACGCCGACCTGCCGCGCGCGGCCAAACTGCTCGCCGGCGCGAAGTTCCGCAACGCGGGCCAGGTCTGCGTGTCGCCGACGCGCTTCATCGTCGAGGACGCGGCCTACGACACGTTCGTCGAGCACTTTGTCGAAGCGGCGCGCGCGGTCAAGGTCGGCAACGGTCTCGACGACGGCGTGCAGATGGGGCCGCTCGCGAACGTGCGGCGCCTCGAGGCGATGGAGCGGCTCGTCGCCGACGCGCGCGAACACGGCGCGAAGGTACTGACGGGCGGCGAGCGCATCGGCCGCGAAGGCTATTTCTTCGCGCCGACGATCCTCGCCGACGTGCCGCTTTCGGCGCGCATCCTGAACGAGGAGCCGTTCGGCCCGGTCGTGCCGGTCTCGCGCTTCAGCGGCTACGACGAGGCGATCGCCGAGGCGAACCGGCTGCCCTACGGCCTCGCCGCCTACGCGTACACGCGCTCGTCGGCGACGGCGTCCGCGCTGTCCGACGACATCGAAAGCGGCATGGTGTCGATCAACCACCACGGCCTCGCGTTGCCCGAAACGCCGTTCGGCGGCGTGAAGGACTCGGGCTACGGCTCGGAAGGCGGCAGCGAGGCGATGGAAGGCTATCTCGTGACGAAGTTCGTCACCGAGTATCGCCACTGACGAAAAACGGGGCCTCGCCGTTCCGCGCGATGCCCCGCTTCGCCTCCCGCCCCCATCTTCCCCGCCTGATTACCCCTCCCAGACCCGGCCGTCGCAAAGCACCGCGCGCCGGGGCTCGTCCGCCACGCGCACGCCGATCCGCTCCGCCGCCTCGCGGTAAAGCGCGGTCTGGTTGACGGCCGCCGCGAGCGCGGTCGCGTCGCAGGGTTCGCCGTAGAGTCCCCAGCGCCGGTACTGCTCGACGAACCACGCGCCTTCGGACGGACGCGGATAGTTCACGGCGCCGTCGGCGAAGAAGCTGACCGCCCGCGCGCCGGGACGCGCGAGATCGGCGCCGCCCGGCAGCCGCCGCGCGATGAGGTCGGCCGGCACGCCGATCACCTCGGTGGAGGCCATTTGCCCGGCGAGCGTCGCGAGATGGTCGGGGCTGTCGAGCCAGCGGCAGGCCTCGAGCAGGGTCCGGATCAGCGCGCGCGCCGTGTTCGGGTAGCGCGTCGCGAACGCGCGCCGGCAGGCCAGCACCTTCTCCGGGTGATCGGGCCAGATTTCGCTCGTGAACGCGACGGTGCGGCCCGCCCCGCGCGCCTCGGCTGCGGCGTTCCAGGGCTCGCCCGCGCAGAAGCCGTCGAGCTCGCCCGAGGCGAGTGCCGCGACCATCTCCGGCGGCGGAATCACGACGCTGCGCACGTCCTGCAGCGGATGCACGCCCTGCGCCGCGAGCCAGTAGTAAAGCCACATCGCATGGGTGCCGGTCGGGAACGTCTGCGCGAACACGGGCGGCCGGCCGAGCGCGGCCAGCGCCTCGCGCAGCCGCGCGCCTTCGTCGAGCGCGCGCGCGAGCGGGTTCGAGAGCGTGACGGCCTGGCCGTTGCGGTTGAGCACCATGAGCACGGCCATGTCGTCGCGCGGGCCGCCGATGCCGAGCTGCACGCCGTAGACGAGCCCGTAGAGCGCATGCGCGGCGTCGATCTCGCCGCACAGTAGCTTGTCGCGAATGCCGGCCCACGAAGGCTGCCGGCACAATTCGAGCGTGAGCCCGTGGCGATGGCCGAATTCGAGCAGCTTCGCGGCGACGAGCGGAGCCGCGTCGGTCAGCGCGACGAAGCCGAGCCGCAGGTGCGTGAGCTCGGGGCGGTCGCCGGCGGCCTCGCTGGCATCGGCGGATACGGCAGAAATCGGCGTGTTCATGTCGGACGGTGGGTGGGTTCGGGCCTCACTGGTCGGCTGCCGAGAGCAGCCGGCGCGCGACGTCGGCAATCTTCATGCCGTGGTCCATCGCCTGCTTGCGCAGCGTCGCGTAGGCGTCGTGTTCGGAGAGGCGGCGACGCGTCATCAAAAACCGCTTGGCCTGGTCGATGACCTTGCGGTTCTCGAGCTCGGCCTCGGCTTCGGCGAGCCGCCGGCGCAACTGCGCCTCATGGGAAAAGCGCGCGAGCGCGACTTCGAGGATCGGCGCGAGCCGGTGCGCCGCGAGCCCCTCGACGAGATAGGCGCTCACGCCGGCGCGCATGGCCTCGCGGATGCGCTGCAGGTCGGCGTCGTTGCTGAACATCAGCACCGGCCGCGGCGCGGTCTCGTTCATCACCGCGAGATGCTCGAGCGTGTCGCGCGAGGGCGAATCCGTGTCGATGACGACGACGTCCGGGCGCTGGTCCTCCACGGCCTTGAGCAGCGCAGACGGCGTGGCCGCCGCGGGCAGCATCTCGTAGCCGAGGCCGGCGAGCGCGTCGCGCAGCTCGCCGATCGGCTTCTCGGTGTCGGTGACGAGCAGCACGCGCAGCATGGCGGGAGCGTCCGGCTGCTTCATGCGGGGACGGCCTTCGCGATCTGCGCGCTCCGGCCGCGCGCCGGGGTGCCGGCCGCGCCCGCGGTCGGTCGGCGGCCTTCGAATACGGGTTCGTCCATCGTGCTGGCTATGCTTCTCGTGCTTCGCATGGTCGGTTTCGCGCGGCTGGCGCGCTGACAATAAAAAACGGTGCTCGCCCGTGCGACGGCACAGGCGGACACCGTTGTCCTTTTCCTTTTGCGCTTCCTGTTCGGCATCGCGTGCGGGCCCCGCTCGGGAAACGCTTCGACGAACCGGCGCCGGCTCCGTTGCCGCGCGTGCTCCTCCGGATCAGCAATATCCGGACCAGCCAACCCGCTGCCGGCCGGGGCCGCGCCGCACGACGACAGTGCTGCGCCGCACCACCGCGGTGCCCGCTGCGCCGGAACGCATCGCGCGGCGGCGAGTGTACTCGCTTCGGGCCGGTTTCGTCGCGCCCGACCATGCGACGACCCGCGCCGCCGCGCCCGCCGCGCGCAGCAAGCATCCGGGATGCGCTCGCCGCTCCCGGGCATTTCGTCGCGAGCCGGATGGCATGGCTATTGCATTGCATCGCGCAAGAGCCAAAGGCGGCTCTTGCATGGTCACTTACCTTTTTGACACCCGCCTGCTTCAAGCGGGTTGTGGGCAACGACGCCCCGAAACGTCACCGGGCGATACCGCGTACAGCGGCATCGCGCGAGCGTTTCGGGGCTTTTTTTTCGCCCGGCCGTGCCGCCGCCCCGCGCCGGAAACGCGGCGGCGGCCGCGGCGCCATGCCGATGCCGCAGAACCGCTGGCCGGGGCGCGCCAGCCGTGTCGATCACCAGCGCCTACCCGTGGGGAAACCGATGAGAAATCTGCTGAACACACTCGCAAGCGGAAACTGGCGCGCGCTGCTCGCCTGCTTCCTCTACTTCGACACGGGTTTCACCGTGTGGGTCATGCTCGGGCCGCTCGCGCCGTTCATCCACAAGGACATTCCGATGTCGCCGGCCGAGCTCGGCTTTCTCGTCGCGGTGCCGGTGCTCGGCGCGGCCATTCTGCGCGTGACGCTCGGCAACCTCTGCCAGGCCGCCGACGGACGCCTCATCGCGCTCTTCGGCGTGGCGCTCTCCGCCGTGCCCTCGGTCGTGCTGCTGCTGTTGCCGGGCACGCCCTCCTACACGCTGCTGCTCGTGCTCGGCGTCTTTCTCGGCGTAGGCGGCGCGAGCTTCGCCGTGGCGCTGCCGATGGCCGGCAGCAACTATCCGCCGGCCGTCCAGGGCCTCGTGCTCGGGCTCGCCGCCGCGGGCAACATCGGCGCCGTGCTCGACGGCTTCATGTTTCCCGGCCTCGCCGCGCATGTCGGCTGGACTCGCGCTGCCGGCGCCGCGCTGCCGCTCCTCGGCATCGCGGCCCTCGCGCTGTTCTTCTTCGCCAAAGACCTCGCGCCGAAGGCCGGCCACGCGGGCAAGGCCTTCGCGAGCTTCTGCGTGACGCTCGTCGGCCTCGTCGCGCTCGTGCTCGCCGTGCACGCGGGCGTGTTCGGCCACGGCCAGACCGGCGTGCTGCTGTTGCCGCTGCTGGGCGCGCTGCTCGCCATCGCGGTCCTGCCGCGCCACTATCGCGCGGTGCTGGCCGAGGTCGACACGTGGGTCGTCATGCTCGTCTACAGCATCACGTTCGGCGGCTTCGTCGGCATGTCCTCGTACGTGACGACGCTGCTCGTCTCGCTCTACCAGATGCCGAAGCTCGAAGCCGGCCTCTTCATGTCGCTGCTCGCGTTCACGGGCGCGATGGTGCGGCCCGTCGGCGGCCTGATCGCCGACAGCATCTCGGGCGTGCGCGCGCTGGTGCTGCTGCTCGCCGGCATCGCCCTCTGCGACTTCGCGTTCGCGCTCGCGACGCCGCCGCTCACGGCCGGCATCGCACTGCTCCTGCTCACCTATCTGCTCTTCGGCCTCGGCAACGGCGCGACGTTCCAGCTCGTGCCGCAGCGCTGGAAGGGCCGCACCGGCCTGATGTCGGGCATCGTCGGCGCGGCGGGCGGCATCGGCGGGTTCTATCTGCCCGTCGTCATGGGCATCGCGCGGCAAAGCACGGGCAGCTACCAGATGGGCTTCGCGACGTTCGGCGGCATCGCGGCCGTCGCATTCGTGCTCGTGGTGGCGCTGCGCGCGCGCTGGCTCGAATGGGCCCTGCCCGCCGTGCAGGAGGCGCTGGCGCCGGCCTCCACCGCCGTGCGGGCCGACGGCAGCGTCTGATCGTCCGGCCGTCGAACGAAGCAACGAGCAACGAAGGCAGGACACAAGCGCGGCGCCCGTCTCTGCCTGGCCGGGCTCATGCGGTCCGTCCTCCGGGACGCGGTCGCACGGGGACGGTGCCGCACCGCACTGACGTTGTGCGCGGATGCCTCGCGGCGCGGCATGCCGCAGCGGCCGCCAGGCGACATACGTTGCAATACGTTGCGACAGGTCGCGGCATCGTCGCTGCCTTGTCGCGACAATGCCGCGGCCTTGTCGCGATGCGCAGGCGCCCCGCCGCACTTCGCGTCGGGCCGTGCCTTCGGGCCGCCGATCCGCCGCGCCGGCGGCGGCCGAAAATGGCACGGCCCTTGCATGACAGAACGCGCGGATCAAGGACGATCCGCATCGAATACGGCAAGCGTCGGCTTGCATCGCAGAGACATCAGGGCAAAGGCGTCCCCCGATCCGGTCTTCGACCGGCTTCGCGGGACGCCTTTTTCATTGCCGCCGGGAACCGTATTACTCACGCACGGAATCGCAGACATGAACGTCATCGTCATCGGCCACGGAATGGTGGGCCACAAGCTGCTCGAATGCCTCGCCGGGCAGGCGGGCTCCGCCCTGGACATCACCGTGCTCGGCGAGGAGCCGCGCCCCGCCTACGACCGCGTGCACCTGTCCGAATTCTTCTCGGGCCGCAGCGCCGAAGATCTTTCGCTCGTCGAGCCCGGGTTCTTCGAGCGCGACGGGCTGCGGCTCAGACTCGGCGCGAAGGTCGTCGCGGTCGATCGCGCGGCGCATACGGTAACGCTCGCGAGCGGCGAAACGCTCGGCTACGACCGGCTCGTGTTCGCGACGGGATCGAGCCCGTTCCTGCCGCCGATCGAAGGCAACGACCGCGCGGACTGCTTCGTGTACCGGACCATCGAGGACCTCGAGGCGATGCAGGCGTGCGGCGCGCGCGCGACGAGCGGCGTGGTGGTGGGCGGCGGCCTGCTCGGGCTCGAATGCGCGAAGGCGCTGCGCGACATGGGGTTGAACACGCACGTCGTCGAGTTCGCGCCGCGCCTGATGGCGGTCCAGATCGACGAAGGCGGCGGCCGCATCCTGCGCAGCCGCATCGAGGAACTGGGCGTGCAGGTCCACACCGGCAAGAGCACGCAGCGCATCGTCGCCGGCGAGCAGCACACCCATCGCATGGCATTCGCCGACGGCACGCACCTCGAGACCGACATGATCGTCTTCTCGGCCGGCATCCGCCCGCGCGACGAGCTCGCGCGCGCCTGCGGCCTCGAAACCGGCCCGCGCGGCGGCATCGCCGTCGACGACGCCTGCGCGACGAGCGACCCCGACGTCTACGCCATCGGCGAATGCGCGTCGTGGAACGGCCAGGTCTTCGGGCTCGTCGCGCCCGGCTACGAGATGGCGCGCGTGGTGGCAAAGCGCCTGCTCGGCGAGGAAGCCGCGTTCGCCGGCGCCGACCTGAGCACGAAGCTCAAGCTGATGGGCGTCGACGTGGGCAGCATCGGCGACGCGCACGGCAAGACGCCGGGCAGCCGCGCCTACCAGTACGTCGACGAGCGCCGGCAGATCTACAAGAAGCTCGTCGTCTCCGAATGCGGCACGAAGGTACTGGGCGCCGTGATGGTCGGCGACGCCCTCGAGTACGGCACGCTCCAGCAGATGATGCTCAACGCCATCGCGCTGCCCGACGCGCCCGAGCACCTGATCCTGCCGCAGGCGGACGGCACCGCAAGAACCGCCCTCGGTCCCGACGCGCTGCCCGACGGCGCGACGATCTGCTCGTGCAACAGCGTCACGAAGGGCGTGCTGTGCGAGGCCGTGCGCGCCGGCGCGACGAGCATCGGCGCGCTCAAGCAGGCCACCTGTGCCGGCACCTCGTGCGGCGGCTGCGTGCCGCTCGTCACGAGCATCATGAAGGCCGAGATGAAGAAGCAGGGGCTCGCGGTAAACAACCACCTCTGCGAGCACTTCCCCTACTCGCGCCAGGAGCTCTACCACCTCGTGCGCGTGGGCGAGATCCGCACGTTCGGCGAACTGCTCGAGCGCCACGGCAAAGGGCTCGGCTGCGACATCTGCAAGCCGGCCGCGGCCAGCGTCCTCGCCTCGTGCTGGAACGAGTTCGTGCTGAAGAAGGAGCACGCAAGCCTGCAGGACTCGAACGACTACTTCCTCGCCAACATCCAGCGCGACGGCACCTACTCGGTGGTACCGCGCATGCCCGGCGGCGAGGTGACGCCCGACGGGCTGATCGCCGTGGGCCAGGTGGCGAAGAAGTACGGGCTCTACACGAAGGTCACGGGCGGGCAGCGCGTGGACCTGTTCGGCGCGCGCGTGGAGCAGTTGCCGCTGATCTGGGAGGAACTGATCGCGGCGGGCTTCGAGTCGGGACACGCCTACGGCAAGGCGCTGCGCACGGTGAAGTCGTGCGTGGGCTCGACGTGGTGCCGCTACGGCGTGGGCGACTCGGTGGGGCTGGCCGTGGCGCTGGAAAACCGCTACAAGGGGCTGCGCGCGCCGCACAAGATCAAGTTCGGCGTGTCGGGCTGCACGCGCGAGTGCGCCGAGGCGCAGGGCAAGGACGTCGGCGTGATCGCGACGGAGAAAGGCTGGAACCTCTACGTCTGCGGCAACGGCGGGATGAAGCCGCGCCACGCGGAACTGCTGGCATCCGATCTCGACGAGGCGACGCTCGTGCGCTACATCGACCGCTTCCTGATGTTCTACGTGCGCACGGCGGACCGTCTGCAGCGCACGAGCGTCTGGCGCGACAACCTGGAAGGCGGGCTCGACTATCTGGCCGACGTGGTGGTGAACGACCGGCTGGGGATCGCGGAAGAACTCGAGGCGCAGATGCGGCACGTGGTCGAGACCTACGCGTGCGAATGGAAGACGGCCGTGACGAATCCCGAGACGCGCCGGCGTTTCCGCCACTTCGTGAACAGCGACGCGCGCGACGACACCGTGACCTTCGTCGAGGAACGCGGCCAGATCCGTCCGGCGACCGTCGAGGAACGCGAGGCGGCGCGCGCCGCGCAGACGCCGGCGGACGCCGCCGCTGCCGCCGAAGAAACCGTCACCGGCTAAGGCCGGCGCATCCAACCATGCTTTCGAGGAAACCCATCATGCCCGGACCCGCCGCAGAGGACCGCTGGACCACCGTCTGCCGCTACGACGACATCGTGCCCGACACGGGCGTCTGCGCGCTCGTCGACGGCCGCCAGGTCGCCGTGTTCCGCCTCGGCGACGACGGCGGCCGCGTGTTCGCCATCGCCAACTTCGACCCGGCCTCGCAGGCCTCGGTGCTCTCGCGCGGCCTCGTCGGCAGCCTCGGCGAGCGCATTGTCGTCGCCTCGCCGATCTACAAGCATCACTACGACCTGCGCACGGGCGAGTGCCTCGAGGAGTCCGGGTACTCGGTCGACGCCTTCGCCGCGCGCGTGGTCGACGGCGACGTCATGGTCCGGCTGAATGCTTGATTGAGCGCGCCTGAACCCGCCCGGGCACCCGCCGCCGTGCCTCGTGCATCCTGTGCCCCGTGCCTCGCGCGCGGGCACGGCGGCAGATCAGCCGTTGCCCGAACCCGGGCGCGGCGCGAACGGACAGACGCCCGTCTCGGGCGTGTTGTCGTCGGACAGGCAATACTGCTTCCATTCGCGATTGTCCGGATCGCCGTAAAAGCCGATGTCGGGATGGACCGGCATGCCGTCGTAGGCGAGCATGCGCGCGTGGATCTGCCGCCTGACGGCCGCGCTGATGGGCTCGCCCGTCTCCGGATCGGTGAACAGCTCGCGCGGCTGGAACAGCAGCACCATGCCGTCGCCGACCACGCGGCTGCGGCGCTGCCGGTAAGTCGGGCTCGTGCCGACGACGAACATCTTGCGGCCGCCGAACGAGAACTCCCAGAGCGGGTCGTCGGGATGGGCCGGCGCCATCGGCGCGCCGTCGGCGTCGTGCAGCGTCTGCAGCGCGTGCCAGAAACGCTTCAGGAATTCCTCGTGCGTCGTCAGCGACGGATCGGGCGCGAAGAACAGCGCGAGACTGAAGCGCACGCGGGCGGCCTCGCGCCCGACCTCGACGAAACGGCGCATCGTCGCGCGCAACGTCTCTTCATCGCCGGCCTCGCAGAACGCGTAGAACATCTCGCCCCGGCGCTCCGCCGTCTGGCCGAAAAAGCAGGGATAGTCGCGCTGCTCGAGCGTGGTCCGGTAAGTACCGTAGGCGTCGAGCCACCAGGCTTGAAGGCAGCCGGAGTCGCGCGCCTCGTCGTTCAGGATGCGCCCCGTCCAGGCATCAGGCGGCGGCAACGGCAGCGATGAGGGGGAATCGGAAGGGGGCGGCGGAACGCGCTGGGTCACGATGGCGGACTCCGGTCTGAATGCGGTTGGACAGGCTTATCGATCGGGCGACCGTACGCGAGACGGGGCGAGCGGACGAACGGGCCGGAAGGAAGAACGGCGGGCGCGGGCATCGGCTTCGTGTGCGGCGGTGCCGTCAGCGCAGGCGTGCGAGCTGGACCATGCGCCGCAGGCCGGCGGCGTGCTGCTGCCACCAGGTGCCCGTCGCGAATATCGGGTCCGCGCCGGGGTCGCCCGTATCGCGCGCGGCGCGCGTGAAGTTCGCCGTGCGGAACAGCATGTCCCACCACGGAAAAACCGTGCCGAAATTGCAGCTCCGGCGCCCCGCCACCTCGGGACAATGATGGGCGCGGTGGAACGGCGGCGCGATCACGAGCCGCTCGCCGAGCCAGCCGTAACCGATGCGCGTGTTCGCATGCGCGAGGCTGCCGACGAGACGGAAACCGAGAATCACGAACGGAAACTGCATCGACGGCATGCCGATGGCGATGGCGACGACGAAGAGCCAGACGTAGGTGATGATGTCCTCGGCCAGATGCGAGCGGTCGTCGGACCAGAACGTCATCTGCACCTCGGCGTGATGTAGCGTGTGCAGGCCGTACCACCAGCCGAACCGGTGCGATAGCAGATGCCGCCAGTAGTCGGCGCAGTCGAGCACGATGAAGCCCGCGAAGAATCCCGCGAGCGGCGAACCGGCGAACCGCGACACGGCCGGGACGAGCGACGGCGCCGGCAGCCCGTGAGCGTGCAGCGCCGTATCGGCAAGCGACCGGAAGAAGTCGTATTCGAAGAACGCGACGAGCGGAAACAGCACGATCCGCACGATGAACGTATAGGTGATGTCGGAAGCCATCGGCTGCCGGACGGGCCACGTCAGGAGCGGCCAGCGCTTTTCGAGCGGCGTGCAGATCAGGTAGCTGATGCCGATCTGCGCGACGCCGCAGGCGGCAAAAAAGAGCCACAGCTTCGCCGCCTGCGGCCACGCGGCCCACCCCGCGGCCTTGAGCAGCAAATCGAACGCGGCAACCCCGGTCGGGCCGCCGGGAAATGTCGCCGGATCGGTCATGACGAACGCACCCCGTCTGCGATGCGCCGGTTCCGCCGATCCCCGGGAACGCCGGCCGGTACACCTGGTTCAGACTCGCGCGCCCGGTCGCGGACCGTCGACGCATCGCCGTGACGACGCCCCTCCGCTCCCTCACGCGGGCTCGCGCAAGGCTTCATCGTAAGGCTGCGGCGTTAACGCTTTGCTGACACAAAACTGGCGCTGCCGCCAGACTGGCCCGCGCGAGCCGGAACGCATCGAAACCGGCGGCTCCAATCGGGAATCCCGCCCGGATTTCCGTCGATTCCCTCCGGCGGCGGACCAGTTTCGCCGTCGGACGCGATACCATTGCCCCCTGCCGCGCGGGACCTTCCTGCAGACATCGCCCTCGCCGACGGCCGGCCGGGGCATGCCGGAGCGTGCGATCCTCCCTGCCCCGGCCGCGCACCACATCATCGCCAATCATGAAATATTCGAACCTGGTCGAACGACTGCAGGGCCGGCGCACGCTGGCCTGGGAAATCCACTATGCGGCCCAGCAGGCGGCCGCCCGCGGCGAGGACGTCATCATCCTGAGCGTCGGCGATCCGGAGTTCTCGACGCCCGAAGTCGTCGTCGAGCGCGCCGTCGCGGCCCTGCGCGAGGGCGACACCCATTACAGCGGCGTGGCGGGCCGCGAGCCGCTGCGCGCGGCCATCGCCGCCGGACACGCGCGCCGCACCGGCCGCGCGGTCGGCATCGAGCACGTGATTCCCTGCGCCGGCGCGCAGAACGGCCTCTTCGCCGCGTCGCTGTGCCTCTGCGAGGCCGGCGACGAGGTGCTCGTGCCCGAGCCCATGTATCTGACCTACGAGGCCGTCGTGCGCGCCTCGGGCGCCACGCTCGTCCCGGTGCCCGTCGACGCGGACAACGGCTTTCACCTCGACTGCGACGCGCTCGAAGCCGCCGTCACGCCGCGCACGAAGGCGATTTTCTTTGCGACGCCCTGCAATCCGACCGGCGTGGTCATGCCGCGCGCGCACCTGGAGCGCATCGCGCAACTCGCGCGCCGGCACGACCTCTGGGTCGTCTCGGACGAGGTCTACGCGGACCTCGTCTTCGAGCGCGAACACGTCGGCATCGCCTCGCTCGACGGCATGGCCGGGCGCACGGTGACGATCGGCAGCCTGTCGAAATCGCATGCGATGGCGGGCTGGCGCATCGGCTGGGTGATCGGGCCCGCCGAGCTGATCGCGCATCTCGGACGCCTCGCGCTCTGCATGCTCTACGGCCTGCCCGGCTTCATCCAGCAGGCCGCGCAGACGGCCTTCGAGCACCAGGCGCGGATTGTCGGGGACATGCGCGCGCTCTACCGGCGGCGGCGCGACCTCGTCCATGCGCGCCTGAGCCGGGTGGACGGGCTGCGCTGCCTGCTGCCCGAAGCCGGCATGTTCGTGATGATCGACATTCGCGGCACCGGGCTCGATACGCACACGTTCATGTGGCAGCTCTTCCGCGCGCAGGGCGTCTCGCTGCTCGACGCGAGCGCGTTCGGCAAGACCGCAGAGGGCTACGTACGGCTCGGGCTCGTGGTCGAGGACGATCGGCTCGCGCAGGCGTGCGAGCGGATCGCGGCATTCGTCGCCGGCCTGAAGGAAGCGCCGCGGACGACCTGAGCCCCGGGCCCCGGCGCGCGGGCAAAACGGAAAGCGCGCGGCAGGGCATCGAGCCCTGCCGCGCGCTTTTTCACGCGCAAAGGCGGAACCGCTTTCGAACGCCCGCCGGTTACTGCGCGAGCCGCGTGCGGATTTCGTTGGCCATCGCCTTCAGCGCGGCCTTCGTCGGCGCGTCCCCGGCCAGCGCGTTGAGCAGGCCGAAGTCGTGGATCGTGCCGTTGAAGCGCGCGGTGGCTGCATCAACGCCGGCCGCGTCGAGCTTGCGTCCATACGCCTCCCCTTCGTCACGCAACACGTCGAACTGCGCAACCTCGATCAGCGCGGGCGGCAGCCCCTTCAGCTCGGAGAGCGGCGCGCGCAGCGGCGAAGCGTAGATCTCGTTGCGTTGCGCCTCGCTCTTCGTATAGGCGTCCCAGAACCATTCCATCATCGGGCGCGTCAGGAAATGGCCTTCCGCATAGGCGCGGTACGAGCCGTCGTTGAAGTTATGGTCCGTGACGGGCCACAGCAGCCCCTGGAAGCGGATGGCCGGACCGCCCTTGTCCTTCGCCATCAGCGCGACCACGGTTGCCATGTTGCCGCCGACGCTGTTGCCCACCACAGCGAGCCGGCTGCCGTCCACGCCGATCTCGTTGCCGTGCTCGGCGACCCACTTCGTCGCCGCGTAGGCCTGGTTGATCGCGACCGGATACTGCGCCTCGGGCGACGGCGTGTAGTCGACGAACACCGCCACCGCGCCTGACTGCACGACGAGGTCGCGCACCAGACGCTCGTGCGTCGGGAAGTCGCCGAGAATCCAGCCGCCGCCGTGGAAGAACATGAACACCGGCAGCGTGCCCGTCACGCCCTGCGGACGCACGATCGTGACCGGCACGGAGAGGCCGTCTTCCTGGATGGTCCGGTTCGACACGTCGATGCCGGACAGGTCGACCTTGACGCTGTTCTGCGCGTCGGTCAGCACCTGGCGGGCCTGCGCCGGCGGCAGCGTGTTGATGGCCGGACCCTTGCCGCTGTTGAGCGCGGCGAGCAGCTTCGAGGTGGTCGCGTCCGGTTGAATCGGCACGCTGACCGCGTCGGCGAACGCCGCGGGCGCGGCGGACAGCGAGGCGGCGACGGCGGCCGCGACGAGTAAAGGCTTGAAGATGGCTTTCATGAGAGATACCCCAATTCGGATTCGGAATCCGGCGGACACGACGAACGTCCCCGCCGGCGTAGGTCCCGTCGGTTCAGACGAGCGTGAGCGTGACGTCGATGTTGTTGCGCGTCGCGTTCGAGTACGGGCACACGATGTGGGCCTTCTCGACGAGCGCCTGGGCGGCTTCGCGCGCCATGCCCGGCAGCGCGATCTTCAGTTCGACCTCGATGCCGAAGCCGTTCGGAATCGCGCCGATGCCGACGCTGCCGTTCACCGACACGTCCTGCGGAATCGCGATCTTGTCGCGCGCCGCGACGAACTTCATCGCGCCGAGGAAGCACGCGCTGTAGCCGGCCGCGAACAACTGCTCGGGGTTGGTGCCCGCGCCGCCGGCACCGCCGAGTTCGCGCGGCGTGGTCAGCTTGAGGTCGAGACCGCCTTCGGGCACGACGGCGCGGCCGTCGCGCCCGCCCGTTGCCGTGGCGTGGGCGCGATAGAGGACTTTTTCGATCGACATGGTGAAATTCCTTCCTGTAAGTTGAACGTCAATCTATCTACTCAAAGATAGAGTCGGTGAGAAAAAAACGCCTGCAAAACAGCACTTGAACGCTTACCGCAACATCGAATTACCAAATCGGCATGAATTTTATCTATCAATAGATAGATAACCCGACAAAATGAATGGGCGGCGAACCGCCCGACCTGC
Source organism: Burkholderia sp. WAC0059 (assembly GCF_002870125.1). GTDB lineage: Bacteria > Pseudomonadota > Gammaproteobacteria > Burkholderiales > Burkholderiaceae > Paraburkholderia. Next base: position 160,456 of record NZ_PNEO01000002.1, on the reverse strand, counting down.
TTCGACACCTTATTTCGCCACTTTCCAGAGCGCCTCGACGTCCTCGAGGCGTGCCTTCGTGTGGAACAACCGGCTCGCGAGCACGCTGCCCTGGAAAGCCGCGAACAACGTGCGCGCCGCGTTCTCGGGCTTGCCGTTGACCGCCAGTGTCCCCTCGCGGCCGCCCTGCTCCAGAATTTTCGCCAGCCAGCTCTCGTTGGCCTTGAAAAACGTCTGCACCGCCTGCCGGATGTTCTCGGGCAGCGACTCGATGTCGGCGGCCAGCATGCCGCAGAGGCAAATCTGGTCGCCGTCGCCGAGCGTCCGGCCGAACAGCTTCGCGTACTTGCCGAGCTTCACGTCGGCCGGCAGTACCGGATCGATCGCGTGGATCGACGCCAACACGCTGCTGCTGTATTCGTTCACCGCTTCGAGCACCAGATCGTCCTTCGACGGGAAGTAGTAGTGGATGCTCGAGGTCTTGACGCCCACCAGACCGGACAGATCCCGGTAACTGAACCCGTTGTAGCCGCGCAGCATCATCAGCGTGATGGCGTGGTCGAGGATCTGTTCGCGAACGGTAGAGGTCGTGTCCATGGGCGAGACTTTATCTACTGGAAGGTAGATTGTCAAGGGTGGGAGGTTAAAATTTTTGGGTGGGCGGCTTTTGTGGTGGGTTCTGGCTTGAGTGGTGCGGTAACCGCTGCCTGGGGACGGGTTGATCCAGGGGTGCTGGTCGGCTATGAAGTGCCATTTGACGTCCCCCCAGGCCTGACAGCCGCCCCGTACGAGCCGAAGCCGCTTCCTTCCGAAACGCATTCTTTGCCTGAGACGGCCCGTTATCGTGAACAGGCATGAACTGCCTGCATCACTGCGTTTTGCTCCGGCGGATTCTGGAAAAACGCCTCCATAAGCGTGTATTCATCGTTCATCCCCCGCTCGAAGCATGCCTGATTCACATCGCCAGATACCGTCCGAACCCACAGGCCTGCGGTTATCACGACGGTTAGCAGAAGCCAGGTAAATATGATTGCATTGACCCAATGCTTCGTTTCCGTATCGCTTTCGATTAACCGACCACCTTCCCCATCCTTGATTCCTTCGCTCTTTTCTTCCATCCCGGCCTCCACTTGACCTGTCTGTCCAATATTCGGGCTGTGGGATGGATATGAAAAGTTGAATATAATGAATCTTGTATTCATATTTTCTGAATGATAGTGGCAGCATGAGAGAGATAAGCCTGGATCGCCTGCGCACGCTGGTAACGATTGCGGATAACGGATCGTTTGCGGAGGCTGCGCGCATCCTGCATCTGGCTCCGCCGACCGTCAGTCTTCACGTTCAGGAACTGGAAGACCGTATTGGTGCTCCATTGCTGTCGCGCAAGCGGGGAAACATCCGGCCTACGTCGGTTGGCGAGGCACTGTTGTTCAGGGCGAGACGCCTTCTGGCTGAAACCGAACAGGCCCTGGACGATCTTCAGCGACAAGTACAAGGCTTGGAGGGCCGCGTACGGCTTGGAGCATCAACCGGAGTGCTGGCGCACCTCCTGCCCCAGGCGCTGGAGGTCCTGGCACGACAACACCCTTCAATCGATGTCCAGGTCGCCGTACTCACTTCTCAGGACACCCTTACTGGCCTGGCAGACGGCGCATTGGATATCGGGCTGGTCGCATTGCCTCAACCGGCAGTCGCTGGCCTTGTTATCAAGCCCTGGCGGCGGGACCCCATCAGGGCTTTCCTGCCAGCAACATGGCAATGCCCGACCTTCGTAACGCCGAAGTGGCTTGCCGGCAGGCCGCTCATTCTCAACGATTCAACCACCCGATTGTCGCGCCTGACCGCTGAATGGTTTGCCAGGGCAGGAGAGCGGCCCGAGGCCCGGATTGAACTCAACTACAACGATGCGATCCGGAGCCTGGTTGCCGCGGGCTATGGCGCCGCCCTTCTTCCACAGGAGAGTGACAGGCCCCCGGCGCAAGAAGCACGAGTGATCACCCGAGCGCTTCGTCCCGCAATGTGGCGGCAGCTCGGCATAGCGCACGTTGCGCAAGTAGATCGCTCAACGCAATACGCTCTGGACGTATTGTGGAGCTTGCGTTAGCTGCCTCGAAATCGATAGCCGATCGCCATTGGAAGCGATCATTCATGGATTGTGGTTTCGAAGGACCCAATTGGGTTGGTCGCAGCCGGCCGCCTTGCGCTCAGGAGTGGCCGACGCCGTGCGGCCAAAAGCAGTCGTTCAAACCATGATGCTGAGTTTGCTGACAAATCCAAAAACATCTGCCACCATATAAACCATGGAACTTAGCAACTTCTCCGCTCACTTTCACCAACGCCGCTCGCAATGTCTCATACGCGGCGGTTTGTTGCGTTCCTAGCACTTTCTCGAGATGTCCCAGTCTCGATTGGGGCAAACAGCAAGCAAGGCGCCGAAAATACGGCGCCTTTTTTATTTCTACTTTGCAGAGAACTGACTGTGCAACCTATCCTGATGGATCTGCCTGAGGCGATTTACACTGAGCGATTGATTATTCGTGCCCCTCGACAAGGTGATGGTCAGCAGGTCTTTCAGGCCACAGTCGAGTCGCTCGAAGCACTTCGAGAATTTCCCGCGCTGTTACCTTGGGCAATGTATGAGCCGTCCATCGAGGCCGCCGAGCTGTTTTGTCGAACGGGGGCCTCCAGCTTCATTGCAAGACGTGATTTTCCACTGTTGTTTCTGCTTCGCGACTCTGAAGTGCTGGTTGGCTGCGGGGGGCTTCATAAGCCAAACTGGACGAACCGAACGTTTGAAATCGGTTGGTGGGGACGGACTCCGTATACCGGGCGCGGGTTGTTTAGCGAAGCCGTCGATGCAGTTTTGAACTTCGCGCTCTCGACCTTCAAGGCATATCGCGTCGAAGCTTTAACCGATGACCTGAACGAAAAAAGCTGGCGACTTTGTGAGCGAATCGGCATGGATCTTGAAGGCGTCCTTCGCCATGAACGAGTCGCGCCAGACGGGACGCTCCGCAACACGCGTATTTACTCGAAACTTCAAGGATGATGCAAGGCTAGATTAGTATCAGCGAGCGCCGGGGCATTCGGACTGGCCCCGACCAGGAGCGGACGATCGATACCGAGGTCCAGATCGCGGAAGATCACTGCAGGTTACTCATATAGCAACGCGATATTGCGGGACACGATGAGCCACGACGAACTCCTTCAAATTTCCCGGCAACTTTCACCGGCCGATATATGTGCGGAACTTCTTGCTCTCAGCATTGTTGAATATAGCTATAATGTTGGGCTCGACGGAAACGACCGGCACCATCATCGATTTCAGAACAGAGGCGGCTATTGATCGCGCTGCGGTCGCAACACTCGTTGATGCACTGCAATCTCGCATTCCGGGTCTATCCATCACGCTCAAATCGTCGTAACGACAGACTGTTATCTCTTCTGAACTGGACCGCTTACAAAAGGGGCGCTGCGTATGCTGATCAAGTTGATCACTTGTGATGTGCCGGTCGGCCTCCGGGTCGAGTTTTCAGAGGCCCAAGGCGCGTGGCAAGCAATTTCTGACACGAGAGGATTTGTCTGTCAGTTTGGTGGGTTCAGTGCAAACCGGGCACATATCCTGAGTCTTTGGGAAAGTCGACAGGCTTATGCTTCTTTCATGAGTTCCTCGCATGACGACGTAGCGGGCAAGAACCAGCAGCATCGTTTCTATAACTCGATTCGCATTGACCTGTTTTCTGAAATTCTGCGTATGCCTGGTACGGACATAGATTCGATTGCCGGCGCACTTTCCCGAGCGATGCATTTACGTATCGCAGATTGTTCAGTTCAAAAAGCTAAGCAACCTCATTTTGTTGAGGTGCAAAAGGATGTGTGGCACCCCGGTATGGTGGCGAGCGGGATGCAGGCCGGATCGTTTGCGCAACACACAACTGATTCCAACCGATTTCTTGTCGCGTCGCTCTGGGCTAGCGAAGAAGCGCATCGAAAATATGTGCAGGACACGTTTCCGAGGCTATACGAGCGGGCTGCCCCACGAGATGACTTGGCGGATATCGCGGGAGAGTTTCTCCAGCTTGAGTACGGTTGGACGCTACGTCCGTCTACTGGGTTGGTTAAAGCTACCTGAACGTCTGCTTCCGAGAAAACTGAAAGACCGCTCAGGGCCTCTTACCGCCGACACCACCGGCGACAAACACCTGATCGATGCGGTCAAAGCTGGCGCGGCGCGCTATGCCGATGGCGCCTTATTGGCACTATCCGCGTTTTCGCAGCGGATCGAGCAAGCCCCTCAGACCGTTATGGTCCATCTCGTGCATCAGCGCGAGCAGGCGGCCGAGTTCGCCCCGCGGAAACCCTTCGCGGGCAAACCAATTAAGGTAATGCCCGGGTAGGTCGGAGATGAGTCGACCTTTGTATTTGCCGAAGGGCATGGTGACGGTGACAAGGCATTCAAGGTCTTGGACTTGCATGGGGATATTATGCAGGGCTTTTCGCTCCCACACTCCGGGCACGGCGCTCCACAGCGTGCTGCCGAAACCGGGACGACTGAAGCTCGTGAAGCCGGCTGCTCATAACGATCTGAAGCCCAATGGATGATGCCTGGGGGCGAGAGGCGATCGGCGCCCTGCTCTCGCGTCGAGCGGCACGCGGTCAAGAGCCGTCAGTCGACGTCATTGAATAGATCGTCAACAATCGGCCAGATATACCAAGGAGATCTGCTTTTTGCCAACCCCACCGGGAAAAAGATATATCGACCGCCGAATGCCCGCTATCGCACTGCGAACCGGGTCATTGGGTCGTGATCATTAGCGCGATTTTCGCGTCGCCGCATATAAACGGGAAACCGCGAAAAAACCGGAGGAATCAGAAGAACGGGAAGAGCGGACCCAGAATAGATCCGCTCAAGCGACGAGTGACATTTCATGCCTTACGAGATGTCCACGCGCGGAGAAAACACGCAGACGCGATTCCCCACACCCAGCCCGTCCCAGCGCCAGGCACGCACAAAATCACGCAAACGTATTAACGATGCTACCCACCATACCATTCGCGCTGACCTGCGAGGACACAGCCGCCTCGGCAGCCACGAGGGCGAGCGCCGCCTGACCGGTCGAAGCAATCGCGTTGGCGAGGCCCTGGCCTCCCCCTTGCAACATCGTCTGCATGGCCGTGCTGGCCGCCAGTTGACCGACATTCATGGAGATTTCCCCGTAGGTTGTAGCGTCGCGGACGATGCTAACACGGCGTCCGGAATCGTTCAGTGACAAACCGGTGACACGCTCCCCTCGCCGGCCGCAGAGCGTTCCGGTGAGGGTTTCGCGGCGCGCGTCCTCCCCGGCTTAAACCGCGAGCTCGTAAACGCGGCGGCTGACGTCGAGCGTCACGTCGCCGTGCTCGCCCAATGCCGTCATGCCGTGCTCCTGCAGCTTCGCGATCAGCGTGTCGATGGACTCGCGGCCGATCTGGTAGTCGCGCAGGCGGGTCGCGACGGTCATCCGTTCGAAGAACGCCCGGGTCGCGTCGATCGCCGCCGTGATGCGCTCGTCCTCGCTGCCCGTCGTGATGTTCCAGACGCGTTCCGCGTACTGCAGCAGCTTCGCGCGCTTCTGGTCCCGGCGCGCGCCCAGCATCGCCGGCAGCACGACGGCGAGCGTCTGCGCGTGGTCGAGCCCGTGCAGCGCCGTCAGCTCGTGACCGAGCATGTGCGTCGCCCAGTCCTGCGGCACGCCCGCGCCGATCAGGCCGTTCAGCGCCAGCGTCGCGGTCCACATCAGGTTGGATCGCACCTCGTAGTTGTGCGGCTCGGCCAGCGCCTTCGGACCGACCTCAGTCAGCGTGAGGAGCAGCCCCTCGGCGAAGCGATCCTGCACGAGCGCGCCGGCCGGATAGGTTAGGTATTGCTCGACGACGTGGACGAAGGCATCGACGACGCCGTTGGCGACCTGCTTCGGCGGCAGCGAATAGGTCGTCGTCGGGTCGAGCACCGAGAAACGCGGATAGGTCGCGTCGCTCGCGAAGAACAGCTTGTCGCCCTTCGCGCGATGGCTGACGACGCTGCCGCTGTTCATCTCCGAGCCCGTGGCGGGCAGCGTCAGCACGCTGCCGAACGGCACCGCATCGACGACGGGGATCTGCTTCGCGAGGATGTCCCAGGGTTCGCCGTTGAACTTCAGCGCCGCCGCGATGAACTTCGTGCCGTCGACGACGGAACCGCCGCCCACCGCGAGCAGGAAGTCGACGTTCTTCTCGCGCGCGAGCGCGCAGGCCTGCATCAGCGTTTCGTAGGTCGGGTTCGGCTCGATCCCGCTGAAGACGAACGACACGCGCTCGCCGAGCGCCGCCTGCACCTGGGCCAGCACGCCGTTGCGCGTGATGCTGCCGCCGCCGGACGTGATCAGGACGCGCGCGTTGCGCGGCACTTCGGCGTCGAGCGCGGCGATCTGGCCTTCGCCGAAAATGATCTTGGTCGGATTGCGGAAAGTGAAGTTTTGCATGGGGGAATCCTTTTGTAGCGGTGTGTAGCAATGAAACGACGGGCCGCCCGAAGAGCGCCGGCGAACCGGACCGTCATTCTGGACCGGATGAAAAATCTCTGCAGCGCCAGCACGCGCATCGCGCCATGCGAGCGCGCCCCGGCACAGGGCGCATTCTGCGACGACCGCGAGCGGCGGCATCTTCCGGCGCAACGGCACGAAAAAAACGGCTTCTGCAAAGAGCGGGACGGCATCGGCAAACCCGCAACGATGGCGCTAGACTGAGCAACCCAATGCACGAAGCGCCGACGGAACATCAACCCGGAACATCGCCCCTTGAACACGACGGTTTTCGATTCGTCGGTCCTTTCGACGGCACGCCTCCAGCTCGAACCCCTCGTCGCGGCCCACACCGCGGCGATGTTCGACGGTCTGCTCGATCCTGCCGGCTACCGTTACATCCCGCAGGAGCCGCCGGCCAGCGTCGAGGCACTCGCGTCCCGATATCGCCAGCTCGAAAGCCGCCGCTCGCCCGACGGCGCCGAGGCCTGGCTGAACTGGGCGCTGCTCGGCCCCGACGGCCGGGCGCACGGCTACGTTCAGGCGACGGTCGGCCTCGAATCGCGGGAGGCCTCGATAGCCTACTTCGTCTTTGCGACAAGCCGGCGTCAGGGCTTTGCGGGCGAAGCGCTGCGCGTGCTCCTGCCGGCGCTCCGGGACGCTTACGGAACCGCCAGGTTCCATGCCGAAATAGATACGCGCAATGTCGCCTCGATCCGGCTGGTCGAATCCCTCGGCTTTTCCGTCGCCCGGTACGTCGAACAGGCCGACGCGTTCAAAGGCTCCGTCAGCGACGAATATCACTACTCGCTCGACGCCCCGGCGCGCGTGCCGTCCGGCGACGAAACACGCCCCGCCGCCGCCGGCAAGCCCCCGACGATGGCGCTAGACTGATCGCCACGTTCCGATTTCCAGCAACACGTTCCCCTCGAACATCGCGGCGAGCGCCCCTGACCGTGGAGCGCCCGCTTTTTTCAACCGGACCACCGGAGTGCACTCGATGAAAGTTTATCGTTTCGACCAGACCGGCAGCATCGACCACCTGACCCCGCACGACGAACCCGTGCCCACGCCTCAGCGCGGCGAGGTGCTGGTGCGCATCCGCGCATCGTCGCTGAACTATCGCGATCTCGCGATGGTGCACGGCAACTACGTCGGCGTGCAGCAGCCCGGCCTTATTCCGCTCAGCGACGCCGCCGGCGAAGTGGCCGAGGTCGGCGAAGGCGTCGACCTGTTCAAGGTCGGCGACCGCGTCATCAACACGTTCCATCCGCGCTGGCTCGGCGGTCCCCCGCCCGCCACGCTCGGCTCGCAGAGCTACGGCTCGCATCTGGACGGCTGGCTCGCCGAATACAAGGTGGTGAGCCAGGAGGCGCTCGTGGCCGCACCGGCGAACCTCTCGTTCGAGGAGGCCGCCACGCTGCCGTGCGCTGCGCTGACGGCCTGGACGGCGCTCGGCGGCTTCTATCCGGTCCGCCCCGGCCACACGGTGCTCACGCTCGGCACGGGCGGCGTCTCGGTCTTCGCCGTGCAGCTCGCGAAAGCGCTCGGCGCGCGCGTGATCTCGACGACTTCGTCGGCGGAAAAAGCCGAACGCCTCAAGGCGCTCGGCGCCGACGCGGTCGTCAACTACGTCGAGGTGCCGAACTGGGGCGACGCGGTCCGCGAGTTGAACGGCGGACGCGGCGTCGAGCGCATCGTCGAGGTCGGCGGCGCGGGCACGCTCGCGCAGTCGGTCCGGGCCATCGCGAACCGCGGCGAGGTGGTAATGATCGGCTTCCTCGACGGCGCCGACGCGGGCGTCGGCTACAACGCGTTTTTCCGCAGCGGCGGGATCTTCTACCGCATCTCGGTCGGCGACCGGGCCGGCCTGCGGGAACTCGTGCGCGTCGTCGACACGACCGGGCTCAAGCCCGTGGTCGACCAGGTGTTCCCGTTCGACCGCGCGCTCGACGCGTGGCGTCACTTCGAGAACCGGGCGTTCCTCGGCAAGGTCGTCATCTCGCACTGAAGGCGAAGGCGCACCCGCCGACGGCACACCGGCTGCCCAGCCACTGCGCCGACGCCTCGCCCGCTCACTCGCGGGCGAGCGCCATCGCCTCCCGGTGCGCGGCGATGGCCATCCAGAGTCCCAGCAGGGCCGCACAGCCGCCGATCAGGAACACGACGGAATAGCTGCCGCGATAGTCGGCGACGAGGCCCACGACCGGGCCCGTCATGCCGTACGCGAGGTCCTGGAACGCCGCGAATCCGCCCACGGCCGTGCCGCGCAGATGCGGCGGCACGCGCTTGACGACGACCGAGCCCATCGCCGGAAACACCATCGAGCAACCGAGCCCCGTCAGGAGCGCGCCGAGGAGCGCCAGCGCCGGGCTCGGCGCGATCCAGAGCAGGCCCTGCCCGCAGGCCTCGATCAGCAGCGAGACGATCGCGACGGGCGTGCCGCCGATGCGGTCCGGCAGATGTCCGCAGGTGAAGCGCACGAACACGAAGCCGGCGCCGAAGCAGGTCAGGCCGAGGCCCGCGTAAGGCCAGCCGCGGCTCGTGAAATAGAGCGAAATGAACGCGCCGAGCCCGGCGAAGCCCACGCCCTGCAGCCCGACGGCCGCACCCGGCCGCCAGATGCGTCCGAGCACGCGCCAGAACGATTCGCGCTGGCCGCCGGGCGAGCGCACCTCGGGAATGGTCCGGATCATCGCGAGCCCGATCACCGGCACGACGGTACAGGCGATCATGAGCCCTGCGAAGCCGACGTCGTGCAACAGCAGCAGGCCGAGCGGGCCGCCGGCCGCGAACGCGCCGTACATGCCCGCGCCGACGAGCGCCATCACCTTGCCTGAGCGGCTCGGCCCCATCAGCGCGACGCCCCACGCGACCGTGCCGACGATGACCTGGCTCTCGCCGAGCCCGAGCAGCAGCCGGCCCGCGATCAGCACGGCATAGCCGGCGGCGGGCGGCCAGCCCCGCCAGGCGGACGCGAGGCAGATGAGGCTCGCGAGGATATAGACGACGAGCCCGCGCAGCATGCAGATCTTGCTGCTCTGGCGGTCGGAGAGATTACCCGCGTAGTTGCGCGTGAGGATCGTCGAGAGGAATGCGATGCCCACCGCGAGGCCGCCGAACGCGTTGCCGTAATGGAGCTCGCGCGTCACGTAGACAGGAATGGCCGGCAGCGACATCGCGACGGCGAGATAGGACAGGAAGAGCGCCGAAGTCAGCCGGACGAGACGGCGGAAGGCCAGGTCTTCGTCGGCGGGCGGAGAAGTTTCTTGAGGCATGACGGGTAGTCCCACGAAAAAGAGGGGCCACGCGCGGAAAACGGCGGGGTGCCGGCACGACCACGCACCCCGGCCGTATCGGTACGGATGGCCGGTAGTGCGTTGGTTGACGTTGAACGCTTACGGCTGGATACCGGCCAGCACCGGATGCGACGCGCAAAGGTAGCAAACCGCCCCTGCCGCGTCAACGCATAGCCCTGAAACTCCGGGGGAAATAAAACGGAAATCACGCGGCAATCACGAAAACCCGGCGTCCTCAGCCGAGCGTGCGCGCCACGTCCTCGAGCGCGTCGGCCAGCACGCGCGCCGGCGATTCGCGCTCGCCCTCGCGCAGCGACACGACGCCGATTTCGCGCGCGAAGCCGGGCGCGTCGAGCGGCAGCGTCCTCACGTCGAAGCGGCCGCGCCGATGCGTATGCGTGAGCGGCACGAGCGCCACGCCGATGCCCGCCTCGACCGCGCCGACGATCGCGTCGATCTCGTCCAGCTCGAGGCTCTCGTTGACGGAGATGCGCCGGCGCCGCAGGAACTGGTCGACGAGCCGCCCGCCGAACGAGGCCCGGTCGTAGCGCACGAACGCCTCGTCGCGCAGCGCCTCGCGCCAGTCGGTATGGCGGCTGCGCGCGGGCAGCGCCAGCACGAACGGCTCCGTGAGCAGCGGTCGCCACGCAAGTTCGGGCGGCAGCGCGAACGGCGGCCGGATCATGACGGCGAGGTCGAGGTCGCCCGCGCTCAGCTCGCCGAGCAGCCCGAGCGAGACGCCCGGCGCCACGCGCGCCCGCGCGCCGGGCATCCGCTCGCGCAGCAGCGCGAGCGCGCGCGTGAGCAGGACCGGCTGGGCCGAGGCGATCGCGCCCACGCGCAGCAGCGGCGCGGCCGTCGGCGCGCCGCCATGGCTGACGAGCGAATCGAACAGCGCGACGATCTCGTGCGCGACGCCGAGCGCCTGCTGCCCGGCCTCGTTGAGCGACGCCGCGCGGCGCGTGCGCTCGAAGAGCGGCATGCCGAGCGCGCCCTCGAGCCGCTGGATCTGCGCGCTCACGGCCGACTGCGTGAGGCCGAGCCGCGCGCCGGCCGCGGCGAACGTGCCGGTCTCGGCAATGGCGATCAGGGTACGCAACTCGCGAATCATGGGCCCGATAATACATCGATAAAATCGATGCTCAGACCATAAATTTTTCGCTTTTGCATCGACAGATCGAATCGTAAAATCGACGCCATCCCGGCCGGCCGGGGCGTGCCGAAGCCACCCGGACGCGCGCGGCACGGCCCGGCGACTATCTCCCCACCCGCTTGCGAAGGACTACCATCATGAGCACCCAAGCCGCATCGATGCCGCCGTTCCACCTCGCGTTTCCCGTCCACAGTCTCGAAACCGCGCGCGCGTTCTACGGCGAACTGCTCGGCTGCCCGGAAGGCCGCAGCTCGCCCGACTGGGTCGACTTCAATTTCTACGGCCACCAGATCGTCGCGCACCTCTCGCCCGACGAGGCCGGCCACCGCAACACGAGCGCCGTCGACGGCGACAACGTGCCGGTCCGCCACTTCGGCGCCGTGCTGTCGATGGAACAGTGGGAGACGCTGGCCGGCCGGCTGCGCGCGGCCGACGTGAAGTTCGTCATCGAGCCGCACATCCGCTTCAAGGGCGAAGTGGGCGAGCAGGCGACGATGTTCTTCCTCGACCCGTCGGGCAACGCCATCGAATTCAAGGCGTTCGCCGACATGGCCTCGCTGTTCGCGAAGTAAGAGAAGCCGCGAAAAACCGGGGCGCCGCGACGGCTACTTGCCCTGCGGCCGCCCCGTCGTGCCGCGCACGATCAGGTCGGTCGGCACGATGTTCTGCGAGCTGATCGGCCGCCCCTCGATGCGCGCGAGCAGGTAGTCGGCGCTGCGCGCGCCGATCTCGTCGGCCGCGAGCCGCATCGTCGTGAGCGGCGGCGTCGTGAAGCTCGAGAACTCGACGTCGTTGATGCCCGCGATCGACAGCTCGCCGGGCACGTCGATCCCCGCCTCGCGCGCCTCCGCCAGCGCGCCGATCGCGAGCAGGTCGGTGCCGCAGATGATGGCGGTCGGCCGCACCGGCCCCTGCATCAGCGCTTTCATCGCCATCTGCCCTTCGATGATCCGGTGCGGCATCTCGATCACGTGCTCGTGGCGCAGTTCGAGCCCGCGCGACTGCAGCGCGGCGCGCACGCCGACGATGCGGTCGGCCGCGCGGTCGCTGTGCTGGGTCATCTGCGTGATCATGGCGAAATGGACGTGGCCGAGGTCGAGCAGGTACTCCGCGAGGCGCCGCCCCACCGCCACGTTGTCGAAGCCGACGTACGGATGCGCGTGGTCCACGGTCCAGCCGTTGACGAACGGAACCTGCTCCTTTTCGAGCAGTTCGTAGAGCGCGGGCGTATGGCTGCGCCCGACCAGCATAAGCCCGGCGATGCCGTCCGCGATCAGCGCGCGGACCTGCCTGAGCTCGTCCTCCTGGTCGTAGTACGAGCACGCGAGCAGCAGCGTGTAGCCCGCCTCGCCGATGCGCTTTTGCAGCGCGAACACGCCGAGCGCGAAGTTCTGGTTTTCGAGCGACGGGATCACGGCGCCGATCGTCTTGGAGCGCTGCGAGGCGAGCGCCCGCGCGGCCGCGTGCGGCGTGTAGCCGAGCGCCTCGGCGATCTCCTTCACGCGGGCCTGCAAGTCCGGCGCGACCGTGCTGTGGCCGTTCAGCACGCGCGAGACCGTCGCCGTCGACACGCCGGCCGCGCGCGCGACGTCCATCACCGAAACGGCGTTCGACTTGCGGCGCGGCGCGCGCTTCTTCCCCTCTCGGGTTGCTTTCCCTTCTGTCGTCAAAGTCCACCCTGCCCCGTCGTCTCGAGGCGCCCGCGCGGCGCCTGCACGGCGCCTACTATAACGCGCCGGCCGGCGCGCGACGCCGCCCTGGCGTCGGGCGAGCCGCATCGGGCCGCATCGAACAGCCGGCGGCAGGCCGGACGACGGAAGGCCGAACCCCTCCGCTCCGTCGCCCGGAGCGGACGGATTTCAGGCGCTTTGCAACGGCGCCGCTAGTCGATCCGCGAGAGCTCGCCCTCGAATTCGACGAGGCAGCCGAAGCCGCCGTGAAAAAGCGCTTCGCGTTCGTCCTCGAGCTGGCCCGTCGCCGCGATCTTCGCCGCGTACTGCTCGGCGTCGTCCTCGGGCGCGTAGCCGAGCCAGCGCACGTTCGCGTTGTCCCAGCGGTTGCGCGCGTTGCCCGACACGCCGTAGGCGATCAGGAAGTGATAGCCGGAGTGGTCGATGCAGCGCCGCACGAGCTGCACCATGTCGCGATGGCTGATCCACGTGAACAGATGGCGCGGCGCGGTCGGCGCGTCGTCGGGCCGGAACGAACCGATGCGCAGGCAGGCCACGGAGAGGCCGTACTTGTCCGCGTAGAGGCGGCCGAGGCCCTCGCCGAACACCTTCGAAACGCCGTAGCGGCTGTCCGGCCGCAAGGCGACGGCGTCGTTGAGCAGGCGGTCGCGCCGGTGGAAGCCGACCGCATGGTTCGAGCTCGCGAACACGACGCGCTTCACGCCCGCCTCGCGCGCCGCCTCGAACACGTTGTAGCAGCCGTCGATGTTCATGTCGCGGATCTTCTGCCAGCTATCCTCGTCGGGAATGCCTGCGAGGTGGACCACCACGTCGATGCCTTCCATCGCCGCACGCACCTCGTCGTAGCGGCGAATGTCGACCGTGACGATCTCCTCGCGCTCGCGCGCGGCGGCCTGCGGCGCGATGTCGGCGAGCCGCAGGTCGTAGCGGCCGTGCAGACCTTGACGCAGCGCGCGGCCGATATGCCCGGCCGCGCCGGTGATCAATACCCGTGTCATTCGGTGTCTCCTGGTGATGCCGGCCTTCGGCCGGCCGCCGCCGCGAGTTCGCGGCGATGATGGGCTTCGAGATAGGCGTCGCGCGACGGCAGCAGATGCTGCCGGCACAGCTCGATGAGCCGGTCGCGCTCGCCGTGCCGCAGCGCCTCGATCATCTGGTGATGCTCGGCGCGCGACTTTTCGAGGTATTGCGGAAAAACGATCGAAACGGAGCGGATCGCGTGGGTACGCCGCTCGTATTCGCGGATCGCGCCCGTGAGCACCTCGTTGCCCGCGAGCGCGAAGAACGCGTGGTGAAACGCCATGTTCACGCGGAACACGCGGCGCAGGTCGCCCGCGTCGGCCGCCGCGTCGTGCTCGGCCTGGATCGCTTCGAGCGCGGCGAGCTTCTCGCTCTCCACGGGAAACGCGATGCGGCTCGCCGCGTCGGTTTCGAGCAGCGCGCGCAGCGCGTAGAGCTCGGCGACCTCGCTCATCGTGAACGACTTGACGAGCGCGCCGACGTGCCGGCGCCGCTCGACGAGCCCGCGCCGCTCCAGCTCGGCCAGCACCTGGCGCGCGACGTGGCGCTTGATCGAGAAGCGGCCGCACAGGTCGTCCTCGACGAGCCGCTCGCGCGGGCTCAACGTGCCGAGCACGATCTGCTCCTCCAGCTCGGCGACGACCTGGCGCGCGGTCTCGTCGGCATGGCGGTCGCGCACGGCCGCCGCGCGGCGCGGCTTGCGAGCCGGCGCGGCGCGCGCCGTGGGCGGCGAAGGCGGATTCGTGGACCGTTCGGTCGTCAGGGTGTCGTCGTTCATGCGCAAACCCGGCAGGCACTCAAACAGAAAGCGCGCAGCATAGCGCGAAAGCCGGCACGAAGCGGCTTGCGTGCCGCAAGCTCATCGCACTCCGAATTGACGCCGACTCACGAACCGCCGCGCGGCACGGTCGCGACGGTATGCGGCGCCTTCAGGAAATCGAAGTCGCAGCCGTCGTCGGCCTGCGTGATGGTCGTAAGGAACAGCTTGCGGTAGCCGCGGGCGTCGGGGTCCGGCACGCGCGGCGGCAGGGCGGCGAGGCGCGCGGCGATCTGCGCATCGTCGACGAGCAGCTCGATCGAGCGGCGCGCCACGCTGAGCCGGATGCGGTCGCCCGTGCGCACGATCGCGAGCGGGCCGCCGATCGCGGACTCGGGCGTGACGTGCAGCACCACCGTGCCGAACGCCGTGCCGCTCATGCGGCCGTCCGAGATGCGCACCATGTCCTTCACGCCCTGGCGCGCGAGCTTGCGCGGAATCGGGATGTAGCCCGCCTCCGGCATGCCCGGCGCGCCGACCGGGCCGATGTTCTTGAGCACGAGCACGTCGTGCGCCTCGACCTCGAGTTCGGGATCGTCGATGCGGCGCGCGAGGTCCTCGGCGTCCTCGAACACGACGGCGCGGCCCTCGTGCTCCATCAGCGCGCTGTTCGCCGCCGACTGCTTGATGATCGCGCCGCCCGGCGCCAGGTTGCCGTGCAGCACCGCGATGCCGCCCTGCGGATAAATCGGCTTCGAGAATGGCCGCACCACTTCCTGCGCAAACGGCGCCGGCGCAGCGTCGAGCTCCTCGCCGAGCGTGCGGCCCGTGACGGTGAGCGCATCCAGATGCAGTTGGTCCTTCAGCTCGCGCATCACGGTGGTCAGGCCGCCCGCGCGGTGCAGGTCCTCCATGTAGTGCTGGCCCGAGGGCTTGAGGTCGACGAGCACCGGCGTCTCGCGCGCCATACGGTCGAGCGAATCGAGGTCGATGCGGATGCCGAGCCGTCCCGCGATGGCCGTCAGGTGGATGATGCCGTTGGTCGAGCCGCCGATCGCGAGCAGCACGCGCAGCGCGTTCTCGACGGCCTTCGGCGTCAGGATTTTCTCGGGCGTGAGCTGCGCGCCGATCATCGCCACGGCCTGCGCGCCGGTGCGCTCGGCCACGCGGATGCGGTCCGCGCTCACGGCGGGCGGCGACGCGCCGCCCGGCAGCATGATGCCGAGCGCCTCGGCGATGCAGGCCATCGTGCTGGCCGTCCCCATCACCGAGCAGGTGCCGACCGTCGCGACGAGCTGGTTGTTGACGGCGTCGATTTCGGCCGCGTCGATCTGCTCGCCGCGAAAGCTCGCCCAGAAGCGGCGGCAGTCCGTGCAGGCGCCGACGCGCTCGCCGCGATGCGAACCCGTCAGCATCGCGCCCGTCACGAGCTGGATGGCCGGCACGCCGGCCGCCGCCGCGCCCATCAACTGCGCGGGCACGGTCTTGTCGCAGCCGCCGATCAGCACGACGGCGTCCATCGGCTGCGCGCGGATCATCTCCTCGGTGTCCATCGACATGAGGTTGCGCAGGTACATGCTGGTCGGATGCGAAAAGCTCTCCGCGATCGAGATGGTCGGGAACTCGACCGGCAGGCCGCCCGCGAGCATCACGCCGCGCTTGATCGCCTCGACGAGCTGCGGCGCGTTGCCGTGGCACGGGTTGTAGGCGCTGCCCGTGTTGGCGATGGCGACGATGGGACGCGAGAGCGCGTCGTCCGTGTAGCCTGCCCCCTTGATGAACGCCTTGCGCAGAAACAGCGAGAAACCTTCGTCGCCGTAGTTGGTCAGCCCCTTGCGCAGTCCCGTGGAGCGGGGTTTGCCGGACTCGTTGGCCATGTAAACGCCTCCTTTACATTATCGATAATATTGACGATGATCCTACGGGTCCCTATAGTAGCTCACAAGTAAGCGCTTTCTCAAACTTTTCTACCCCGATTCCGGAATTCCGATGAAAAAACGTGTTGTCGTCTATCGTGCGCTGCCGCCCGACGTGCTCGGCCTCCTTCAAGCCCAATGCGACGTGATCGTGGCCGACGCGGACACCGACCGCGCCGCGTTCCTCGAAGCGCTCAAGCACGCGCACGGCATGATCGGCAACAAGCTGAAGGTCGGCGCGGCGCTGCTCGAGGGCGCGCCCGAACTCGAAGCTGCTTCCACCATCTCGGCGGGCTACGACGATTTCGAGGTGCCGGCGCTCACCCAGCGCGGCGTCCTGCTCTGCAACACGCCCGACGAGGTGACCGAAACCACGGCCGACCTGACCTTCACGCTCGTGCTGGCCACCGCGCGGCGCATCGCCGAGCTCGACGCCTGGACGCGGCGCGGCGAGTGGAAGCAGTCGGCCGGCGCGGCCCAGTTCGGCGTGGACGTGCACCACAAGACGCTCGGCATCGTCGGGCTCGGGCGCATCGGCGGCGCGGTCGCGAAGCGCGCGGCGCACGGCTTCGGCATGCAGGTGCTCTACTCGAACCGCTCGCGCAACGCGGAGGCCGAACGCGCCTACGGCGCGCAATGGAAACCGCTCGACGAACTGCTCGCGCAGTCCGACTTCGTCGTCGTGCTCGTGCCGCTCTCGCCCGCCACGACCCAACTCATCGGCGCGCGCGAGCTGCAACTCATGAAGCCCTCGGCCGTGCTCGTCAACTGCGCGCGCGGCCAGGTGGTGGACGAGGCCGCGCTGATCGAGGCGCTGCGCGAGAAGCGCATTCGCGGCGCCGGGCTCGACGTGTTCGAGCGCGAGCCGCTGCCCGAGTCGCCGCTCTACGCGCTCGAGAACACCGTGCTCGTGCCGCATATCGGCTCGGCCACCCGCGAGACGCGCGAGGCGATGGCCCGCCGCGCGGCGCTGAACCTGCTCGAAGCGCTGTCGGGCCGCCTGCCGGTGGCCAGCGTGAATCCGCAGGCGCGCGAGGCCGATCCGAAGACAACCAGCCGCGCGGAGTAGGCTAAAGCGCCTGCCCCGCGCATTCGACATACTGCTGGACATACCCAAGAGATAATGGAGGAAACACACATGAATCAGACTAACCGTCCGCGCGGCGTTTATTCGCCCGTCGTCACCCCGTTCGCGCGCGACCTGCGCCCGGACGCCACGCGCTACGTGCGCCACTGCCGCTGGCTCGTCGACCAGGGCGTCGGCCTCGCGGTCTTCGGCACCAATTCCGAAGCCAACTCGATGTCGGTGGACGAGAAGAAGCGTCTGCTCGACACGCTCGTCGACGCCGACATTCCGCGCGAGCGCCTGATGCCCGGCACGGGCTGCTCGGCGATCACCGATTCGATCGAGCTCACGCGCCACGCCGTCTCGCTCGGCTGCAACCACGTGCTGATGCTGCCGCCGTTCTACTACAAGAACGTGAGCGACGAGGGCGTGTTCCGCGCCTACGCGCAGATCATCGAGCAAGTCGGCTCGGATGCGCTGCGCATCTACCTCTATCACATCCCGCAGGTCTCGCAGGTGCCGATCACGCTGCCGCTGATCGGGCGGCTGCTCGATGCCTTTCCCGGCATCGTCGCCGGCATCAAGGACAGCTCGGGCAACTGGGACAACACGAGTGCGATGCTCGAACGTTTCCAGCCGCGCGGCTTCGACGTGTTCGCGGGCAGCGAGAACTTCCTGCTCGCGACGTTGCGCGGCGGCGGGGTGGGCTGCATCACGGCGACGGGCAACGTGAATCCGGCCCAGATCGTCGACCTCTACCGCAACTGGCAGGCCGCCGACGCCGACGCGCGCCAGAAGAAGCTCGACGCGACGCGCGCCGTGTTCGCGCAGTTCCCGATGATTTCCGCGCTCAAGGCCGCCATCGGCCTCTACACGCACGACGAGGACTGGGGAACGGTGCGTCCGCCGCTCGTCGGGCTGAACGCGACGGAGCGCGCGGCGCTCGGCAAGGCTCTCGAGGGCGTCGGGTTCTCGATGCCGGGCATCGAGGTCGCGGCGTGATCGCGACGTAAAACCCGGACGCGAGACGATCCCGGGGACGGGGCGAGGCGGCTGCAAGTAGGTGCAAGCGGATGCGAGCGGCCCCAACCGGGCGCAAAAATGCAATCCGGGCCGCCGCCCGCCTCTATTGCGCGTCTTTAAGCTTCAGGGACCGGGCTGCCGCCCGGCAGTCCGTCATTGCCGCCGTCGCGCGCGAGCAGCGCCTGCCGGCCGGTGGCGTGGGCTTTCTCGAGTTTCAGAAGCGTCTGAAACAGCGCGTAGGACGGCGGGGTTTCGAGCAAGGCCCAAGCCTGCTTCGCCGTCACGAGCCCCAGCCGGACGCTGTTCCAGGCGCTGAGCTCGCCCACCTCGCGCGGGTCGGTCATGCCGGCCTCGCCGGCCGCCGCCTTGACGTCCCGGCCGGCTTCTTCTTCGAGCAGCCCGCGGGCCTTCTCCTGACGCGCCTGACTCTCCTGCGCGGCCTGCTGCTGCGCCGCGTCGTCGGCGGTGGCGTCCGCGGATCTGCCGGCCTCGCGGGCCAGCGCGGAATCGTCCTGAAAACCGAGCAGCGACGACAGGGAACGCGAGCGTACCCGACCCGTCCGCCCGCCCGGCCCCGCGAGACCCGACCGATCCGTGTGGAACGTTTGCGCGACCGGCGGCGTCGAGGCGAGCGGGCCGCGTGCATGAAACGGCTTCGTCGATGCACCCGGGTTCGCCGGCGGAGAAGCGGATCGGGCGCGGCCGACCGTTGCTTTCGCGTCCGGCTGACCTGCCCGCACTGTCGACGGCGCGACGGGCGAACGCGGCCGACCGCGCCCGGGCAGCCCGGACAGCGCACCGCCCGCGTCGGCGCGCGTCGCGGCGGAGGCCTCGTGCTGCGGCGCCTCCTGCGGCCGGGCGTCGTCGCGCACGCTCCCGCCGTCCGACTCCTGCTGCGTCGGAACGGAAGACCCACCGGGAAACTGGACGGATGAAGACATGACATCCCCTCGAGCGTGCGCGGCTTATAGGAGACGTTTTACCTTCAAATAATGTCCCTGTGGTCGTTTTGGCCGTTTCGGGACGAAAAATCATGCCGGACGGATGCCGGTGAAAGCAGGTCGCAAGCAAAAAACGGCCGGGGCATGAGGGCGTCGTGCCCTCGGGCTCGCGTCAATCGTCAGGGTTCGGCCGCGGGCCGGCGCCCTGCGGCGAGTATGGCGGCAGCGGCGGCGAATATGGCGGCGGAGGTGGCAAATAGGCAGGCAGATCCTCCTCGACGTCGCGCAAACCCGACCGCTCCACCTCGAGCGCCAGGAGCGTGTCCCGGAAATCCCTGTCGTTCCTCGACGCTTCGGACAGCGCCCGGATAGCCTGCTCCGCCGTTAGTCTGTCCCGTACGGCGCTCCATGCCTCAAGCCTTCGCCATCCGGAATCCGACAGTCCGAGGACCTGCGCGACCGCCCGTGCACCGTGACCTTGCTCGACCAGCTCGCGGGCCCGTGACTCGAGCTCGTCCCGGGCCGCCGGCGGATCGGAACCGTGCCGCACGCCGTCTTCCGGTATCGGCGCGAACCGGACCGCAAGCGTCCGGTTCGCCGGTCGAGCTTCGCCGGGATGCTGAAGAATGCTGGGCAGCGGCTCCTGATGAGGCGTGCCGGTCAGCCGACCGCTTCTGAGCCGCCGGCTCGGAGACAGAGCGGTCGGGCGCGGGGTAGCCGGCCGGTCGATCGCGCCGGAAGCGGATGTTTCGCCCGACGGGATCGAGGGCGCGGACATGACGTTTCCGTCACGACCGGATGCGCGCGCCTGTTCCTGGCGCTCCCCGCCCGTCTGCCGCACGACGGGGGGCCGCGATTCGTCCGGGCGGATCGCATGCGTCCGCGTCGCCAGTTGAGCCTCGCCGGCCGCCTGGATGCCGGCCAGCTGGAACTGGGCGTTTCTTCTGCGCAGGGTCGGACGGACTGGCAGCGTATCGGATCGACCGGACCGCCTGGACCGACCAGACGGTCCGGCCGCGCCGGCAGATTCGTTGTCGTTTTCGTCGGGAACGGGCATGCCGCCCGGCGAGATCGGTTGAACAGGCATGCCGCCTCCATGACGACCAGAACAGACGATATGAAGAAGCGTTTTACCCGCCGGAGGCCGCCGCTGCCCCGCGAAGCGCGAAAAAACCACGCGCGAAGCGAAGCAGGCCGCCCCGCCTCCCCGGAGCGCTCGCCGTCCGCTATCACGCCAGGGCGCCATCGCGTTATATCTATTGCCAGTCGTCGAGCGCGTACCGCTCGAGCGCGGCCTCGTCGAAGCCGAAGCCGAGCCCCGGCCGCGTCGGCACCGTGAGCATGCCGTCGGCAAATTCGAGCTGCCGGTCGACGAGGCGGCGGAAGTTCAGCACCTGGTCGTCGGGGAAGTACTCGACGTAGCGCGCGTTCGCCGTCGAGGCGACGAGGTGGACGTGCAGGTCGTGGAACCAGTGCGGGCTCATCGTCACGCCCGCCGCCGCGGCCGAGGCCGCGATGCGCCGCCACTCGCTGATGCCGCCGCACACGGCCGCGTCCGATTGCAGGATCATCGCCGCGCGCCGCTCGATGAGCGCCTGGTGGCGCCAGCGGCCCGCCTCGATCTCGCCCGTCGCGACCGTCACCGGCGTGCGCCGCGCGAGCTCCGCGTGGCCGTCGATGTCGTCGGGGCTGAACGGCTCCTCGATCCAGTACGGGGCGTAGCGCTCGTAGCGGCGCATGTATTCGAGCGCGGTCGGCACGTCGGACCATGCGTTGTTGGCGTCGAGCATCAACAGCACGTCGTCGCCGATCGCGGCGCGCGCGGCGGCGATGCGCGCCTCCTCGGCGCGCACGTCGAGCCGGCCCACCTTCATCTTCACGGCGCGAAAGCCCATCGCCACGTAGCCCGCCATCTCCTCGCCGAGCTTCTCGGGCGTCTTGCCCTCGAGGTAGTAGCCGCCGCTCGCGTAGGCCGGCACGCGCTCCGCGCTCGTGCCGCCCAGGTAGCGGCTGAGCGGCAGGCCCGCCGCGCGCGCGTTGCGGTCCCAGAGCGCGTTGTCGACGATCGAGAGCGCGCGCATCACGGAGCCCGCCCTGCCCTGCAGCAGCGACTCCTGGTACATCCCGTGCCAGAGCCCCTCGACGTCGAGCGAGGGCTGGCCCACGAGCAGCGGCGCGAACAGCTCGCGCACCGCGTGCGTGACGAGCGAGCCCGCGCGGCTGCCGCCGTAGCAGAAGCCGATGCCCTCGACGCCGTCCGCCGTGCGCACGCGCACGAGCGCGTAGTCGCGCGCGTGCACGAGCCGCGTCGAGAACGCGGTGGCGTGGTCGAGCGGCACGCGCACCGTGCGCGCCTCTACCGATACGATCTGCGTGGCGCTGCGCCACGCCTGCTGCAAATGTTCCGCACTGGTCTGGTTCATGGCTCAATCTGAAAGAAAAAGGTTCGTCGGATGCCGGCATGACGGCGCGGCCGGAAGCGGCCCGCGCGTCGTAGCGCACGCCGCCGCCCTGCCGCACCGCGCCGCCGGCCCTCGATGCGCGCCCGGTGCGCGCATACCCAGATGCTCAATGCGCCGAATGCGCGGCCACGCGCGCGGCCGGCTGCGGCTTCGCGTGCACGAACAGGAGCATCGCGAGCACGCCGGCGAAATCGATCAGCGCGCCGCAGAGAAACGCGCTGTGATAGCCGCCGAAATACTGGATCAGGATGCCCGTCAGCGCCGGGCCCACGATGCCGGACAGGTTGCTCAGGAAATGGATGAACCCGCCGACGCTGCCCTGGCGCGAGAGCGGCAGGATTTCGTGCTGAATCGCCCAGATCGACTGGCATGAGCCCGTGAGCAGCAGCAGCGCCGCGGCGATGAGCGCCACGGCGGCCGTGAGCGAGCCGGCCGAGGTGATGCTGAGCACGGCGACGCCCGAGAGCGCGAGCGGAATCAGCGCGACGAGCTTGCGCGCCTTGACCGGGTCGTCCATGCGCCGGAAGACGATGTCGCCGACGATGCCGCCGCCGAAATAGCCGATGGCGCCGCAGATCCACGGAATCGAGGTGACGAGGCTCATCTGGCGCAGGCTCAGGTGCATCTCGTTGGTCAGGTAGCTCGGCAGCCACGAAATGAACACGTACTGCGTGTAGTTGACGGCGAACATCCCCGCGCCGAGCGCGAGCGTGCTCGGCCGGCGCAGATAGGTGCCGAGCGTCGTGCCGTCGTTCTCGGCGTTGCGGGCCTCGGCCACGGCGCGGCTCTCGTCGATGAGACGCGACTCGGAGACGTCGACGCGACGGTTCTCCGCCGGCTTGTCGGTGACGAAGTAGCGCCAGCAGGCCAGCCACACGAAGCCGAGCACGCCGATCGCGACGAACGAGACGCGCCAGCCGAAGCCGACCGCGATGAGCCCCACGATCGGCCCCGCGACGGCGTTGCCGAGCGTCTGGCCCGAGAACGTGAAGCCGATCATCGTCGCCGTCTCGTGGCGCGGAAACCAGTTCGAGATCGTGCGGTTCGTGTTCGAGCTCATCGGCCCTTCGCCGATGCCGAAGAACACGCGGCACACGAGCAGCGACACGAAGCCCGTCGCCGTGGCCGTGAGCCCGCAGAACAGCGACCAGATGGCCATGGCCCACGAGAACACGCGCAGCGTGCCCCAGCGGTCGGCCATGAAGCCGCCGAGAAACGAGAAGATCGCGTAGCCCACGAAAAACACGCTGAACACGACGCCGAGCTGCGACGGCGAGAGCGAGAGCGTCTTGCCGACGATCGGCGCGACGATGCCGAGCGCCGCGCGGTCCATGTAGTTGAGCGCGCCCGCGAGGAACAGCAGCAGCGCCACCACGTAACGATATTTACCGGTATTCATTTGTCTCCAGCCATGAGTCGGGTTGTACGGCGCGCCCGCTTTCCCGCGGGCGCGCTCCGGTCGGCGACGGACGTGCCGTCGCCGCTCTTTTTCTTGTTTGTCGATTTATTTGTTGACGAGCTTCGCCGGCATCTGCGTGAGGATCAGCAGCGCCGAGACGAGCAGCGAGCCCGCAATCAGATAGAGGCTCGAATCGAGCGAATGCGTGAGCGTCTTCAGCCAGCCGACGACGGCCGGGCTCACGAAGCCCGCCAGGTTGCCGGTGGAGTTGACGAGCGCGATGCCGGCGGCAGCGCCCGTGCCGCCGAGAATCGCGGTCGGCAGCGCCCAGAACATCGGCAGCGCGGTGATGACGCCTGAGGCGGCCATCGTCAGGCCGGCGAGCGCGATCCACGTGTTGCCGCCCGCGAACACGCAGAGCACGAAGCCGCTCGCGGCGACGAGCTGCGGAACCACGACGTGCCAGCGGCGCTCGCGCGTGCGGTCGGCGTGCCGGCCCGTCCAGAGCATCGCGACGAGCGCGACCAGGTACGGCACCACGGTCAGCAGGCCGATGGTGAACGGATCGGTAATGCCCGAGCTGCGGATGATGGTCGGCTGCCAGAAACCCACCGCGTACGAGCCCATGACGATGCCGAACAGGATCGCGCAGCACAGCCACACCTTCAGCGAGGCGAAGGTGCCGCGCACCGTCGCGTGCGTCTTGGTACGCGCCTCGGCGTCGATTTCGGACTGGACGAACGCGCGCTCGTCCTCGGTGAGCCAGCGCGCGTCCTTCACGCGGTCGTCGAGGAACAGGAAGATGACGAGCCCGACCACGAGCGCCGGCACCGCCTCGATGATGAACAGCCACTGCCAGCCCGCGAACCCCGAATGGCCCGCGAGACGCGACATCACGAAACCCGAGAGCGGCCCGCCGAAGATGCCCGATACCGGGTTGCCCGCCATCAGGAAGGCGACCATCTTGCCGCGCCGCTGCGCCGGGAACCAGTAGGTCAGATAGAGCACGAGGCCCGGGAAAAAGCCCGCCTCGGCCACGCCGAGCATGAAGCGCAGTACGTAGAACATCATCGGCGAGCTGACCCACGCGGTGGCCGCCGAGAGAATGGCCCACGTCACCATGATCCGGGCGATCCAGCGGCGCGCGCCGAAGCGGTGCAGCAGCAGGTTGCTCGGCACTTCGAAGAAGAAATAGCCGACGAAGAAGATGCCCGCGCCGAAGCCGTACATGGCGTCGCTGAAATGCAGGTCGCCCAGCATCTGCAGCTTCGCGAAGCCGACGTTCACGCGGTCCAGATAGGCCACGACGTAGCCGACGAAGAGGAGCGGCATGAACCGCCAGGTGATCCGCGCGTAGAGGGCGTCGCTCGATGTCGCGAGCCCGCGCGGCGCTACCGCCGTACCGTTGCTGCTCAAGTTGTGTCTCCGGTAGTTGTTCTATGAGGCCCGCCGCCGGGCGGGCGCGTCGCCTGTCGCGCGACCGGCGCCCGCCCGGGTTCGCTAACGGGGCGTCGATCGAAGCGCATATCGCATGCCGCGCTCAGCTCATGATGCCGATCTGCCAGGGCACGAACTCGTGGTCGCCAAGCCCGAGCAGCTCGCTCTTCGTGCGCTCGCCCGAGGCGGTGCGCAGCAGCGCCTCGAAAATCTTGCGGCCCATGCTTTCGATCGACTCGTTGCCGTCGAGAATGCCGCCGCAGTTCAGGTCCATGTCCTCGGTCAGGCGCTCGTACATGGGCGTGTTGGTCGCGAGCTTGAGCGACGGCACGGGCTTCGCGCCGAACATCGAGCCGCGCCCCGTCGTGAACGCGATCAGGTTCGCGCCGCCCGCGATCTGGCCCGTGGCCGAGACCGGGTCGAAGCCCGGCGTGTCCATGAACACGAAGCCGTGCTCGGTGACGGGCTCGGCGTAGCGGTACACGGCCATCAGGGGACCCGTGCCGCCCTTCATCGACGAACCGATCGACTTTTCGAAGATGTTGGCGAGGCCGCCCATCTGGTTGCCGGGGCTCACCTGGCCATTGATCTGCACGTCGCGGCCCGTCGAGTACTGATCCTTCCACCAGCGAATCCGCTCGACGAGCTGCTCGCCCACGGCGCGGCTCGCCGCGCGGCGCGTGAGCGTGTGCTCGACGCCGTAGATTTCGGGCGTCTCCGAGAGAATGCCGGTGCCGCCGTGGCGCGCGAGCAGGTCCATCGCGGCGCCGAGCGCCGGGTTGGCCGTAATCGACGAGAAGCCGTCCGAGCCGCCGCATTGCAGGCCCACCTTCAGGTGGCTCGCCGGCACCGTCGTGCGGCGCACGCGGTTGGCCTTCGGCAGCATCGCCTTGACCGCGTCGATGCCGGCCTCGATCGTGCGGCGCGTGCCGCCCGTCTCCTGCATGACGAACGTATGAAGCCGCGAGCCCGCGTGCAGGCCCTCCTGCTCCATGAGCCCCTTGAGCTGGTTGCGCTCGCAGCCGAGCCCGACGACGAGCGCCGCCGCGAGATTCGGGTGGCGCGCGTAGCCGCCCATCGTGCGCCGCAACAGCTCCATCGGTTCGCCGCTCATCTCCATGCCGCAGCCGATCGAGTGGCTGAACGCCACGACGCCGTCCACGTTCGGATAGTCGGCGAGCCGCTCGGGCGTGAAGTATTCGGCGATCTTGTGCACGACCGTCGCGGAGCAGTTGACCGTGGAAAGCACGCCGATGTAGTTGCGCGTCGCGACGCTGCCGTCCTCACGCACGATGCCCTCGAAAGTGGCCTGCTCGTGCGGCGGCAGGTATTCGGTCGGGCGATAGTCGGCGCCGAACGCGTAGTCGCGGTCGAATTCGCGGAATTCGAGGTTGTGGCCGTGGACCATCGTGCCCGGCTCGATGTCGACGGCCGCGAAGCCGATCACGACGTTGTACTTGCGCACGGGCTCGCCCTTGCGGATGCGCCGCGCGGCGATCTTGTAGCCGGCCGCCACTTGGCTGCGGCTCACGAAATCCTCGGAAGGCACCGGCGTGCCGATCGACACGTCGACGCGCGCGACCACCACGTTATCGTCGGGATGAAGCCGGATGACCGGCCCAGCGATGGTTTTACCTGACAACTCGATCATGAAGTGCGGACCTCGGGGACGTCGCGGCGACCTGCGCATCCGGGCTTTCCACTAATGGAGAATCCGGGTTGCGTCGCCATCGTTTAATGAGTAATCGCTTTCTTTCTGGCCCGCAAAATGCTTTGCCGCTGTCTCCTGCCGGCCGAATCTTCAGGCACTTTAGGCCAGGCCGGCTTTTTTTTCAAGAGAAAGCGCTTACTCAAACGCGAATCAATCTGCGCTACACTACGCCGCGCGCCGACAACGAAAACGGAGACCCTCATGTGGCAACAGGCTGAGCGCTATCCCGACCCCCGCGTCATCTCCCTCGATCCGTCGTTCGATTCCTACCGCGTGGCCTTCTCCGCGGTCGAACGCCTCGCCACCGGCTGCCGCTGGGCCGAGGGGCCGGTCTGGTTCGGCGACGGCCGCTACCTGATCTGGAGCGACATCCCGAACAACCGGATGCTGAAGTGGGAGGAGGAAACCGGCGCCGTGAGCGTGTTCCGCCAGCCGTCGAACTTCGCCAACGGCAACACGCGCGACCGCCAGGGGCGCCTCGTCACCTGCGAGCACGGCCGGCGCGTCACGCGCACCGAGTACGACGGCAGCCTTACCGTGCTGATGGACGCATTCGAAGGCCGCCGCCTGAATTCGCCCAACGACGTCGTGGTCAAGTCCGACGGCTCGATCTGGTTCACCGATCCGCCGATGGGCATCGCGGGCCACTACGAGGGCATCAAGGCCGAGCAGGAACTGCCCCACTCCGTCTACCGGATCGACGGCGCGACCGGCGAGGCGTCCGTCGTCACGCGCGAGCTGAAAGGCCCGAACGGCCTGTGCTTCTCGCCCGACGAGAAGCTGCTTTACATCATCGAGTCGCGCGGCGTGCCGAACCGGCTGATCCACGTCTACGAAGTCGGCGCCGACGGGCGCACGCTCGGCCCCGGGCGCGTGTTCCTCGACGCGGGCGCGGGCACGATCGACGGCATGCGCGCCGACGTCGACGGCAACCTCTGGTGCGGCTGGGGAATGGGCAGCGACGCGCTCGACGGCGTGATGGTCGTTTCTCCTGCGGGCAAGATCATCGGCCGCATCGCCCTGCCCGAGCGTTGCGCGAACCTCTGCTTCGGCGGCCGCGCGCGCAACCGGCTGTTCATGGCGGCGTCGCAGTCCATCTATTCGGTGTTCGTCAACACGCAGGGCGCGATCGGCGGCTGACGGCGCGGACGGACGTCTGCCGGCGAACGTTCCGGCGCCGGATGCGGCGACATGCGGATACGGCGCGGTCCTGCCGATGCCATCCGTTCGCGCCCCCTGAAAAACGCGCGGATCTCGCAGGCGCGGTTCCGCGCCGCCCTGCCCGGTCGCACTCCGACCCTCGCCGCTCCCGCTCCCGCCGCACGCCCCGCAGCCGACCGCTCCGCCTCGTGCTATTTTTGCCGGACTCGCGCGACGCGCGGGCCGGCCCCGCCAGTCCGCGCGTCGCGCTTTCGCGAATCGTCGAAAAAAACCGGAATCCATAGACCTATGAAAGTCGCCGTAATGGGCGCGGGCGCGGTGGGCTGCTACTACGGCGGCATGCTGGCGCGCGCCGGACACGATGTCGTACTGATCGGCCGTCCGCAGCACGTGGAAGCGATCGCGGGCCACGGCCTGCGCCTCGAGGCACAGAGCTTCGACGAGCAGGTCCCGCTCTCGGCCAGCACGGAGCCGGCCGCCGTCGAGGGCGCGCAACTCGTGCTGTTCTGCGTGAAATCGACCGACACGGAAAGCGCGGGCGCGTCGATCAAGCCCCATCTCGAGCACGACGCCCTCGTGCTCACGCTCCAGAACGGCGTCGACAACGCCGTGCGGCTGCGCACCGTGATCGCGACGGAGGTGGCCGCCGCCGTGGTCTACGTCGCGACCGAGATGGCGGGCCCCGGCCACGTCCGGCACCACGGGCGCGGCGAACTCGTCATCGAGCCCTCGGACGCGAGCGGGACAATCGCGGCCGCGCTCGTCGCGGCCGGCGTGCCGACCGAAATTTCGCCGAACGTCCGCGGCGCGCTCTGGGCCAAGCTGATCCTGAACTGCGCCTACAACGCGCTCTCGGCCATCGCGCGTCTGCCTTACGGCCGGCTCGTGCAGGGCGAAGGCGTCGGCGCCGCGATGAACGACGTCGTAGCGGAATGCCTCGCCGTCGCGAAGGCGGACGGCGTGAGCGTGCCCGGCGACGTCGATGCGGCCGTGCGGCGGATCGCCGAAACGATGCAGGGCCAGTACTCGTCCACCGCGCAGGACCTGATGCGCGGCAAGCGCACCGAGATCGATCACCTGAACGGCTATGTCGCCCGCCGCGGCGAGGCGCTCGGCGTGCCCACGCCGGCGAACCGGATGCTGCACACGATCGTCAGGCTGCTCGAGGACAACGCGCCGCGCGCGGCCGGTTGAGCGCCGCCCCGCGCGGGCCGGAACGCGCGACGTCCGCGCCGGCCCGCGCGGCGATCGCCGCGAGCCGGCGCCTGCCGGATCACCCCGGATAGGTTCCCGCCGGCTGCGGCGGCAGCCTCAGCCGGAAGATCGTGAACTTCCCCCGGCGCGGATAGCCGTCGGAGAAGTTCAGCTCGTGCAGGTGCGAATCCGCGAAGTACAGATAGTCGTTCTGCATCGCGAAGCCGTCGGCCCACGAGATGCGCGGATCGGCCGTCAGCGTCGCCTGGTGCAGGGCCGGCTTGCCGTCGCGCTCCACGAGCGTCAGCGCCACCACCGAGCGGTGCTCGAGGTCGCCGCCGTAAAGCACGCCGTTGCCGTCCATCAGCAGGCCGCCCGTGAGCGCGTAGTCGCCGAGATATTGCTTGCGCTGCGCGAGCGCGTCGGGCGAAAGCGACGTGTCGATGAGCGCCGCCGTCGGAATGCGCCAGTAATGGTGGTCCGTCAGCGGCCGATAATAGAACCAGTCGCGCTGCGGCGAAATCGCGATCCCGTCGGTCTGGATCACCGCCACGCTGCCGTTGAGAAAGCGCGCGACGCGATCGCCGAACATCAGGTGCTGGTTCGGGTCGGCCACGCTCGAACGGTCGCCCGCGAGCAGCAGGCGCGAATCGCCCGAGGCCAGTTGCGTGACCGCGATGCCGCCGAGCTTGCCCGCGTTGCTCAGATAGGCATAGCCGTGCTTCAGGTCCACGCGGATGTCGTTGAGCGAGTCTTGCGGCGTCACGGTGTTTTCATACGTGTACTGGCGCAGCACCTGGCGCGTGAGCAGATCGAACTGGACGAGCTTGGGCGGCTGCCGGCGCTGGTCCACCGAGGGCAGCGACGAATCGAGCGCCCACAGGTGATCGTTCTCGTCGACCCAGAGCGCCTGCACCGAAATCCACTGCCGCTCGCCGCTTTCATCCGGCTTGTAGACGTTCCAGTCCGCGTCGGGAAACGGCGTGAGCGCACCCGTGTCGGGATCGACCTCGACCACGCTGTAGCGCGAGCGCACGACCGCCGCCGGCGCGGTCGCGAAGACGCGGCCCGTTTGCGACACGCCGATGCCGACGAGGCGAAAGTCGTCGTTGAACGTGGCCACGACTTCCAGACGCGGATGCTGCCCGCCCGACGCACTGCCGTCCTGCGAAGCGGCGGCCGCCAGCGCTGCCGGCATGCCGCCGCCGAACGCGCTCGCAAGACCCGCGCCGAGCGAAGCGACGACCCGGCGGCGCATGGCCTGCCGGGAATACCCGTTTTTCATACCGTCTCCTTTCCTTTCGTTCGTATTGGGGGAGAGAGGGCTGCGGCCAGCACGGAACCTGCAACGACTCGCCGCAGTCCCCGTCGAACGGGCGGCCCGCGCCGCCCGCCAGCAGTCTGGCACATCGGCCGGGAATTTGGTTCCGCCGGCCCGACACCGAAAGCCGTTCGAAAAACCTTCATGCCGTGCGGGCAAGCTACATGCGGCGACGTCTCGCGCCTTCCCGAAGCCGCGCGGCGAGCGGACCGCGAACCGCCTGCAATAGAAGTCACAATTCGTTGCTGGTATCCGCGCGAACGAAGTCGCATACTCGACCCTCTCTACCCGCACGGAGCTTTTCCCGATGCCTCTTACGCTCGATCACATTGCGATTCGCGTGCAGGATTTGCGACAGGCCGTGGCCGATTTCAGCGAACTGGGCTTCACCGTGCAGCTCGGCGGCACGTACTCGGACGGCATCCTGCACAATGCGCTGATCGGCTTCGCCGACGGCAGTTATTTCGAATTGATCGCGCCGCTCAAGGACGTGCCGCAGCATCGCTGGGCCTCGCGCGACCCGGACACGCACGAGCGCGAGGGGCTCACGGATTACGCGCTGCTCTCGCGCGCGCTCGGCGCGACGATCGACGCCGCGCACGGACGCGGCCTGCGCTATGAGGGGCCGATTCCGGGAGGCCGCATCCGGCCCGACGGCACCCGGCTCGAATGGCAGATCGGCAAGCCGTTGACGCGCGACCTGCCCTCGCTCTGCGCCGACCTGACGCCGCGCTTTCTGCGCCTCGCGGAGGGCGAGGTGCGCATGCATCCGAACGGCGTGAGCAGCATCGCGAGCGTCGCGCTCGCGGTTCGCGACCTGAACGCGAGCGTGCAGCGCTACCGCGCCCTGCTCGGCCATGCGCTCGATGCGCGGCGCGCCGGCCTGCCCGGCGAGGGCGTCGAGCTGGCGCTGTTCCCGGTCGGCCACACAATTGTCATGCTGCTCTCGCCCACGGTCTCGCCGCACACGACGATGCACGCGGCGCACGCACACGACGCGTCCTCGCGTCCGGCCTTCGCCGAGCGGCTGCGCACGCATCTGGAAAGCCGCGGAGAAGGCCTGTTCGGCGTGTCGCTGCGCACGAAGCATGCTTCGCAGATCCGCGTGCTGCCCCTCTCGCTCACGCATCACGCGCCGGTCGAACTCGTCGGCCTGTAAACCGCAAACGGGGCGCTCCGTCCCGGTCCCGTGCGTTCCCGTCCGGCGCTTGCGTCCGGCACATTGCGCGCGGCGACGTCCTTGCGAGAGGCATCGCCGTCGGGAAAGAAACGGAATTCGGAATGTGCGGTCGATGCGTCGCCGGGCTGGCGGCCGGCCATCCTTCGACGCCTGAAACACCGGATCGACCTGCCTCGCACGCGGATGCGGAATGGACCGGGCAATCCAGTCGCCGCGATTTCAGGGATTTGTATTAAGCGCAGCGCAAAAGTATCATGAAGTATCAACGGTTTTGATACTTCTCAGATACGATGACACCTCGTGATACTTCCGGCACGGACCCGTGGCACTACGCCCGGCCAGAGCTTGCCGAATCCTGCCTCGAGGCGTTCGACCTGAAGCTGTCGTCGGCCCGGGGGCTGTTCGCCCGTCGCCGGATGGGCAAGACCGAATTCCTCCAGCAGGACCTGCTACCGGCGGCGCGCGAGCACGGCTACGTCGTCGCCTACACCAACCTTTGGGACAATCGCGCGGCGCCCGACGCGGCCCTCGTGTCGTCGCTGGTGGAGGCGCTCGCGCCGCAGGGCGTGAAAGCGCTGCTGGCCAGTCTCGGCAAGCCGGTACGCAAGGTCAGGGTCGGGGCCGGCGCGGGCATCCCCGGCGGCGTGAGCGGCCTGTTCGAGGCGGAGCTCGGCACGGCCGGGGAGAAGGCCCGTGCGCTGCCGGAGGTGCTCAGGCAGCTCGACCGCCAGAAAAAACCGCTGCTGCTGGTGATCGACGAGGCCCAGGTGCTCGCGCGCGCCGAGCACAGCGATTTCGCCCATGCGCTGCGCGCGGCGCTCGATATCCGCAAGGACCGCATCAAGGTCATTTTCGCGGGCAGCTCGGAGACGACGCTGCGCGAGATGTTCGCCCGCGCGAGCGAGCCGTTCTACAACTGGGCCGCGCTCGAACCGTTCCCGCTGCTCGGCGACGATTTCGTCTCCTTTACCGTCCGGCACATGAACAGCCTCGTCCGGAATCGCCTGACGCTGGAACAGGGCAAGCGCGCATTCGAGGCCTTGCACCGCACGCCCGAATTTTTCAAGCGATTCATCGAGCGGTACATCCTCTATCAGACTCAGGGACCGGACGCCGCGCTCGAACACACCCGGGCCTCGGTCTTCTCGGACGAACATTTCCTCAAGCAGTGGCAGGCGCTGAACCCGGCGGACCGGGCCGTCATCCTCGTCCTCGCGCGCGGAGAGGCCGACCTGCACGGCGCCGCCAGCCTTCGGCAGCTTTCGCTGGCGCTCGGCAAGCCGGCCACCAAGAACACCGTATCGCACGCGCTGCGGCGGCTGGTGGCCGATAACTCGGTCACGCGCCTGACGTTCGGCGAATATCGCATCGAGGACGAGGCATTCGCCGAGTGGCTTCGGCGCAAGACGCCGCGCTAAAACCGCCTATCCGGACTCGGACCGCCACGGCGCGGCCCCGAAGAAGCTCGCGGCCTGTCCGGACAACCGCCAGCCGTAGTAAGCGCCGAATACCCGAAAAAAAACGGCTACTTCTGCACGCCCCAGCGCTTCACCGTCACGCGTTCGAGCGTGTCGAACACGAGGTGCTCGACGGCAAGTCCGATCAGGATGACCATCGCGAGACCGGCGAACACGCGGTCCGTGTAGAGCTCGTTGCGGTTCTGGAAGATGTACCAGCCGAGCCCGCCGCCGCCCGAGTTCGCGCCGAACACGAGTTCGGCCGCGATCAGCGTGCGCCAGGCGAAGGCCCAGCTCACGCGCAGGCCCGAGACGATCGACGGCAGCGCGGCCGGCACGAGGATCAGCAGCACGTGGCGCAGGCCCTTGAGCCCGTAGTTGCGGCCCGTCATGCGCAGCGTGTCGGGCACGGACTGGAAGCCCGCGTAGGTGTTGAGCGCGAGCGGCCAGAGCACCGAATGCACGAGCACGAACAGCAGGCTGCCGTTGCCGAGGCCGAACCAGAGCAGCGCGAGCGGCAGCAGCGCGATCGAGGGCAACGGGTTGAACATCGACGTGAGCATCGTCAGCAGGTCGCGGCCGAGGCGCGTCGACACCGCGAGCGAGGTCAGCACGAACGCGGCCACGACGCCGAGCACGTAGCCCTGGATCAGCACCGACAGCGACAGGCCCGTGCGCAGCAGCAGCTCGCCACTCAGGATGCCGTTGACGAACGCCTCGACGGTCGCCGTGAAGGTCGGCAGCAGCAGGTCGTTCGACACGGCGCGCGCGCCGAGTTCCCACAACCCGATCAGCACGAGCGCGATCAGGCTCTTGCGCAGCCACGTCTGCGAGGCGAGGCGCGTCGCCAGCGGCTCGCGCGCCGGCGCCTCGTGCGGCGCGGCCGGCCGCAGTTCGACTTCGTATTCGGGACGGACGGGCGGCAGCAGCGCGGCGGCGCCGTCCTCGCGGGCAAAAGACTTCATGAGCGTGCCACCTCTTCCTGGCCGAACAGCAGCCGATGGATCTTCGAAACGGCCTGTTGCAGGTCGTGCTGACCGACGCTGTCCTGGTTGTATTGATGGCTGTTCAACTCGGCGCGCACGCGGCCCGGATGCGGCGAGAGCAGCAGGATGCGGTTGCCGACGATGAGCGCCTCCTCGATCGAATGCGTGACGAAGAGCAGCGTCAGGTGCGCGTCCTCCCAGAGCCGCAGCAGCTCTTCCTGCATCTTGCGGCGCGTGAGCGCGTCGAGCGCGGCGAACGGCTCGTCCATTAGCAGGATGCGTGGCTCGCAGGCCAGCGCCCGCGCGATCGCGACGCGCTGCT
Organism: Burkholderia sp. WAC0059; assembly: GCF_002870125.1. Taxonomy (GTDB): domain Bacteria; phylum Pseudomonadota; class Gammaproteobacteria; order Burkholderiales; family Burkholderiaceae; genus Paraburkholderia. The sequence goes on along the minus strand of NZ_PNEO01000002.1, from coordinate 126,442 downwards.
TCATCCCGCCCGAAAGCGTGAGCGGCCAAGCGCGGGCGAAATCGGCGAGACCGACCTTTTCGAGGTAGTACGCGGCGCGCTCGTTCGCCTCGGCACGCGTGAGCTTCTTCGCAACGCGTAGCGGAAACGCCACGTTCTGCAGCACCGACTTCCAGGGCGCGAGCTGGTCGAACTCCTGGAACACGACGATGCGGTCCGGTCCCGGCCCGTGGACGACGCGCCCGTCCAGCTCGATGCTGCCCGCCGACGGCTTGATGAAACCCGCGATCGCCTTGAGCAGCGTGGACTTACCGCAGCCCGACGGTCCGAGCAGCACGAAGCGGTCGCCGCCGTAGACGTCGAAGCTCACCTGCTGCGTCGCCTGGACGACGCGCTCGCGCGTGCGGTATTCGAGCGTGAGGTCGCTCACGCGCAGCAGCCGGCTACTGTGCGCGGGCTGTCCGGGCGTCTCGGGCTGTCCCGCCGCCCCGGAAAACAATGTAGATGGATTCGCGGCCATCGCGGCCTCCCTTTCATGCGCCGGCACGGGGTTCAACTGCCCTGCGCCAGGTCCGGATCGTCGAAGAAATAGTCCTTCCACGATCGCGGCTCGTTACGGATTGCCCCGACCCGGTACATGAACTGGGCCATCGGGAACGTGTTGCGCGGCGTGATGCTGAACCGCACCTCGGGATTGCTCAGGATCTTCACGAGCAGGGCCCGGTCGATCTTCGAATCGTTGACGCGCAGATAGATGTCCGCCGCCTCGTCGGGATGCGCGCTCACGAAGCGCGCCGCGTCCGCGAGCGCGGCCACGAACGCGTGGTAGGTCTTCGGGTTCGCGTCCCGGAACTGCTGCGTGGCGTAGAGCACGGTCGACGAGGTCGGGCCGCCCAGCACGTCGTACGAACTCAGCACGACGTGCGCCTTCGGGTTGGCCGCCAGTTCCTGCTCCGAGAACGGCGCGTCGCCGAAGTGGGCCGTGATCTCCGTGCCGCCCGCGATGATCGCGGCGGCCGCGTCCGGGTGCGGAATCGCCTGGGTCAGCGGATCGAGCCGGTCGAACGCGCGGTCGCCCCACCGTTTCGCCGCCGCCATCTCCAGAATGCGCGACTGCACCGACACCGTGACCGCCGGCACCGCGATGCGGTCGCGGTCGGTGAAATCGGCGATGGTGCGCACACGCGGGTCGTTGCTGACGAGGTAGTCCGGCAGCGTGCCGAGCGCGGCGACGCCCTTCACGTTCTGCCGACCATGTGTGCGGTCCCAGATCGTGAGCAGCGGCCCGACGCCGGCGCCCGCGATGTCGACCGCGCCCGAGAGCAGCGCGTCGTTGACGGCCGCGCCGCCCGACAGCCGCAGCCAGTCGACCTTGATGTCGAGCCCTTCGCGTTTGCCTTCCTGCTCGATCAGATGCTGGTCGCGCGCGACGTCCAGCAGCAGATAGACCACCCCGTACTGGTCGGCGATACGCAGCGTGCCTTCGGCATGGGCCTCGACCGGCGCGCCGGCAAGGCCAGCGCCGCATGCGAGCGCCATGGCGAAAACCGCCGCGCGACGCGCCCGCGCGAGCCGGCCCGCGCGGGCAAAACGGAGAACGGACATCAGGATCTGCTCCAGGAAAAAGGTCGCGACGTCCGCGCCGGCATCGTCGGACGGGGACACCGCGGCGCCGCGCTCAGAACGGCGCGTCGCCTTCGATCGTCGTGCGGTAGAGCTTGCGGCGCAGATGGTCTGGCGTGCCGGCCGCGAGATGCATCAGCGAGCGATTGTCCCAGAACACCATGTCGTGCGGCGACCAGACGTGCCGGTACAGATGCCCGGGGCGCACGCTGTGCTCGAACAGTTCCTTGAGCAGCGCGTCGCTCTCGTCCTGCGGCAGGTCGAGGATGCGCGTCGTGAAATGCTCGCTGACGAAGAGCGCCTTCTTCCCGGTCTCCGGATGCGTGCGCACGACGGGATGCACGACGGGCTTCACCTGGTCGATCTGCTCCTGCGTGAGGTTCGGCCGCCAGGGGCTGCGCTTTTGCAGCTCGCCGTACTTCGCGAGGTAGGTGTGCTCGGCGCGCCGGCCTTCCACCGCGCGGCGCAGCGCCTCGGGCAGCGTGTCCCAGGCCAGGTGCATGTTCGCGAAGACGGTGTCGCCGCCCTCGGCGGGCAGTTCCTGCGCGTGCAGCATCGAGCCGAGGCTCGGCGTTTCCTTGTACGAGAGGTCCGAGTGCCAGAAATGGCCTGCGTCGCCGAGGCCGATCGGCTTGCCGTTCTCGACGACGTTCGAGACGATCAGGATTTCCGGATGGCCCGGCAACTGGAACTGGTGCAGCACGTGGATCTGCAGCGGGCCGAAGCGGCGGCTGAACGCGATCTGCTGGGCCGGCGTGATGTGCTGGTCGCGAAAGACCAGGACGTGGTAATCGAGGTGCGCGCGGTGGATGCGGGCGAAGTCCCCGTCGTCCAGTTCGCGGGTCAGGTCGAGGCCCAGCACCTCGGCGCCGAGCGGCGCGTCGAGCGGACGGATCTCGAAAGCTTGCGGCTCGGCCGCGCGGGTAGCGTAGGCAGTGTTCACGGGCGGTACGTTTTTCCTGTGACGAAGCGCGCTCGCCCGTATCGAATACGGCGAACGGCAAAGACAGGAACCATAGCGCCCCGCAATGCAGCAATCAAGGAACGAAAAGTGTGATGCTTATCCCTTTTTCGATATAAATGACGCGCCCTCTAGAACACGCGCGCCTCTTCGAGGTGGGTCGTCGTGCCGTTCAGGTGGTAGTCGCCGAGCACCCGCGCCTTGTGCAGGAGCGGGTTGTGGCTGAAGATCGTGCGCAGGTTGCGCCAGTGGCGATCGAGGTTCAGCGCGCGCGAGGTGGCCGACGCCCCGCCCGCCTCGAACATCCGTTCGGCGGCCTCGAGCGCCAGTTTGCCGACGACGAGCTGCGTCTTCGCCGTGGCGAGCGCGCCGTCCAGCACCCGCTCCTCCGCCTCCGGCGCGCCTTCGGCGATGGCCGCCGCCGAGCGGTCCAGCACGCGCGCGTTCTCGGCGACGAGCGCGTCGACGGCATGCGTGCGGGCCGACAGCTCGCCGATCACGAGCTGGATGAAGGGGTCGTCGCGCGCCGTCGCGGCCGGGCTGTGCGCCGCCGGCCGGCCGCGTTCGCGGACGTGCGCCTGCGCATCGGCGAACAGGTTGCGCACGATTCCGGCCGCCGTGGCAACGAGAATGAGCTGGCGCAGCGCCGACGCGTGGCGCGTCTGCAGGGTCTGCGTGCCGACCGGGCGCGGCGCGATCTCGTCGGCGCGCACCTCGACGTTCTCGAGTTCGAGCCCGCCGCTGGCCGTGAGCCGCTGGCCCATGCCGTCCCAGTCGTCGAGAATCCGCACGCCGGGCCGGTCGACGGGCAGCACGATCGTGACGGGATTGCCCGCCTCGTCGAGCACTGCGATGCTCGCGTAGTCGGCGTAGGCCGTGCCCGTGGCGTAATACTTCTTGCCGCTGATGCGGTAGTGCTCGCCGTCGCGCGCGAGCTGCGTCGTCACCGTGCTCGTGCGTTCGGTGCCGAGCTCGGTCAGCGCGCCGCCGTAAAGCGCGCCGTCGAGCACGCGGCGAATCTGCAGCGCGCTATGCGGGGTAAGCGGCGTGAGCGACCAGAGTTCCGTCGCGTTGAAGTGCGAGCGCAGCGCGTGCCCGACGTTCGAATCGGCCGCCGCGAGCGTCGCGATCAGCTCGACCAGGTTTTCGATCGAGCCGCCGAGGCCGCCGAGCGCGCGCGGAATCCGCAGCGCGCCGAGACCCGAGCGGCGAATCCAGCCGAACGCCTCGAACGGCAGGCGGCGTTCGCGTTCGCGCGCCGCCGCGCCTTCGGCGATGCGCGCGGCGAGCGCCTGCAATCCTGCGAGCGGCGACGGATCCCGACGCGCGTCCGCCGTCCGGCCGTCGGGAGCGTTCGCTGCAGGCGGCGCGAGCCGGTCGTCGATGGCGGTCTTCATGGCGGATTCTTCGCTGTCGTGGCGTTCGTCGGAAACGGGGCGTTGTCTTTGCGGCGACCGCCGCGGACGGCAGCGGGCTACGGCGAAACGGACCGCACACGATACGGCGAAGCCGTTCGCCCGACAAACGATAAATAGCGATTTGGAAATCCGCGCAGTGCAATAAGCGCTCAGCCGCGCGGCGCGGCCGGCCCGAAAAAGCGGTTCTCCGGACGCGGCAGCCCGAAGTGCTCGCGCAGCGTCGCGCCCTCGTATTCGCGCCGGAAAATGCCGCGCCGCTGCAGCTCGGGCACGACCTTGTCGGCGAAATCGTCGAGCCCGCCCGGCAGGTACGGAAACATCACGTTGAAGCCGTCCGCACCCTCCTCGACGAGCCACTGCTCCATCTGGTCGGCGATCGTCGCGGGCGTGCCGACCATTTCGAGCCCCGAGTAGCCGCCGACGCGCTGCGCGAGCTGGCGCACCGTCAGGCCTTCCTCGCGCGCGAGGTCGACGACGCGCTCGCGCGAACTGCGGCTCGCGTTGGTTTCCGGAATTTCGGGCAGCGGCGCGTCGAGGTCGAAGGACGAGACGTCGTGCCCGAGCGCGATGGAAAGCGAGGCGACGCCGCTGTCCGGATGCACGAAGGTGTCGAGCAGCGCGCGCTTGTGCTGCGCCTCGTCGAGCGAGTCGCCGACCACGACGAACGCGCCGGGCAAAATCTTCAGATGCTCGCGCCGCCGGCCGAGCGGCTCGAGCCGCGCCTTCACGTCGGCATAGAAGCGCTTGCCGTCGGCGAGCGTGCGCGGCGCCGTGAACACCGCGTCGGCGGTTTCGGCGGCGACCTGCTTGCCGGCCTCCGACGAGCCCGCCTGCACGATGAGCGGCCAGCCCTGCACGGGCCGAGCGATGTTCAGCGGGCCGCGCACGCGCAGGTGCTCGCCGCGATGGTCGAGCACGTGCAGCCGCTCGGGGTCCACGTAGAGGCCGCTCTCGACGTCGCGCACAAAGGCATCGTCGGCCCAGCTATCCCAGAGGCCCGTGACGACGTCGAAGAACTCGCGCGCGCGCCGGTAGCGCTCGTCGTGCTCCACGTGCTCGTCGAGCCCGAAGTTGAGCGCGGCGTCGGGGTTCGAGGTCGTCACGACGTTCCAGCCGGCCCGGCCGCCGCTCAGGTGATCGAGCGAGGCGAAGCGGCGCGCGATGTGATACGGCGCGTCGAACGTCGTCGAGGCCGTCGCGACGAGACCGAGCCGCTCGGTGACGGCCGACAGCGCCGAGAGCAGCGTGAACGGCTCGAACGACGTCACCGTGTGGCTGCGCTTGAGCGCGGCGAGCGGCATGTTCAGCACCGCGAGATGGTCGGCCATGAAGAACGCGTCGAAGCGGGCGCGCTCGAGCGTCTGCGCGAAACGCTTCAGATGGCCGAAGTTGAAGTTCGCGTCGGGGTACGCGCCCGGATAGCGCCAGGCGCCCGTGTGCAGGCTGACGGGCCGCATGAAGGCCGCGAGATGGAGTCGGGGGGAACGGGTCATGGTCGTGTCGTCTCGAACGCAGGGCGGGCTCGCCTGGGAGGCGCGGGCAAACGCCGAAGCCAGTACGTTACGCCAGCGCGCGAAAATTTGCCGGGCGCCCCGAAAACGGGAACGAGGTCGCAACGCGGGCGGACACGAAGACGCGCGAACCGGAAGACGGGAACGACGGAGCGGCTCCGCCTTCCGCCGCCCCGTCTAAACAGACCTATGTTCGCCAGACAACACCCGGCACCCGCCGCGCCCGACAACCGGCGCGGCGGACTTCCCGGAAAGAACGGGCCCCGACGCGCGCCTAGCGCCGGGCGGCAAGCCGGCGCACGACCGACACCATGAGGTCGACTTCCTCGCAGGTGTTGTAGAACGCGAGCGACGGCCGCACGGTCGCTTCGAGACCGAAGCGGCGCAGGATCGGCTGCGCGCAGTGATGCCCCGCGCGCACCGCGATGCCCTCCTCGTTGAGCGCCTGGCCGACCTCTTCGGTCGTATAGCCCTTCAGCACGAACGACAGCACGCTCGCCTTCTCGCGCGCCGTGCCGACGAGCCGCACGCCCGGTACCGGCGCCAGCACGCTGGTCGCGTAGGCCAGCAGATCGTGCTCGTAGCGCGCGATGTTCTCGATGCCGATGCGCGTCACGTAATCGAGCGCCGCGCCGAGGCCCACCGCATCGGCGATGTTGCCGGTGCCCGCCTCGAAGCGGTTGGGCGGCGGCTGGAACACCGTGCGCTCGAACGTGACGTCCGCGATCATGTTGCCGCCGCCCTGCCAGGGCGGCATGTCGTCGAGGATCGCGCGCTTGCCGTACACCACGCCGATGCCGGTCGGGCCGAAAATCTTGTGGCCCGAAAACACGAAGAAGTCGGCGTCGAGCGCCTGCACGTCCACGCGCATGTGCGAAACCGACTGCGCGCCGTCCACGAGCGCCTTCGCGCCGGCACGGTGCGCAAGCTCCACGATCTCCTTCACGGGCACGACCGTGCCGAGCGCATTCGAGACCTGCGTGACCGATACGATCTTCGTGCGGTCGGACAGCAGCCTGCGGTACTCGTCGAGCAGCACCTGCCCCGAGTCGTCGACCGGAATCACGCGCAGCTTCGCGCCCGTCAGCGCAGCCAACTGCTGCCACGGCACGATGTTCGCGTGATGCTCCAGATGCGAGACGACGATCTCGTCGCCTTCGCCGACGTTGCGCACGCCCCAGGTCTTCGCGATCAGGTTGATCGCCTCGGTCGTGCCGCGCACGAACACGATCTCGTCCGTCGACGCCGCGCCGATGAAGCGTCGCACGGTGTCGCGCGCGCCTTCGTAGGCGTCGGTGGCGCGCGCCGCGAGCGCATGCGCCGCGCGGTGGATGTTCGAGTTCTCGTGCGCGTAGAAGTACGCGAGCCGGTCGATCACCGCCTGCGGCTTGTGCGTGGTCGCCGCGTTGTCGAACCAGACCAGCGGCTTGCCGTTCACGCGCTCCTGCAGGATCGGAAAGTCGCGGCGAATCGCGTTGACGTCGAACGGCGGATGCGCCGACGGCGCGAGCGCGCCGCCCGTCTGCCGGTGCTGGGCCGGCGCGGCGAGCCGCGCGTCGTCGAGCACGTAGAGCGAGCCGTCGCGCGCGCCCGAACGGGCGCCCGCATCCGGCGCATGGCGATGCAGCGACAGCAGATCGCGCAGATCCTCTGCGGCGGGCAGGCCGAACGCTCGCGGGTCGCCCGCGCCGCCGGCCGGTACGGCGAGGTCCGGCGTCGCGCCCTGCCCCGGCCAGCCGCGCTCCGCGTCGGCGAGGAAGTAATACGGCGAGGCCGGCGCGGACGATGCCCCGGCCGCGGCATGACCCGCCGATGCGTCTGGCGGCTGTCCGGCGCCCAGTGCCTCGGGCACGCCGAGCGCCGCGCCGCCCGCGCGCGGTTCGAGCGCCGGCGCGATCGTCACGGCGTTTTCGGGCAGGCCGTTCTGGGCCGTCGCGTGCGGCACGAGTCCCGGCGCGCGGTTGCCGAGCGAGAGCACGTGAGTCGGCGCGGACGGCAGCAGATTCGCGCCGGGCGCCCGGCCCTGCGGCAGCGCGGCGCCGGGCACGCCCGTGCCCGTTCCGCCGGGTCCCGCGAACGGCGAACCGGGCGGCGCCGGATTGCTTGCCGATGACAGCAAGGGCGCTTCGGCCGGCAAGGCCGAGGCCGCGCCGCCGCTGCCCGCGGAAGCGGCGGCGGCCGGCGTCGAACCCGGAAATGCGGCAAAGAACCCGTTCGCGAGGCGCGCGAGCGCCGCGGGATCGGGCAGACCGGGCGGCACGCCGCCCGCCGGCACCTCGGGCAATGCGCCCGCGCCCGACGGATTAGCGGTAGGTGTCTGCATAGTCATGGTACTTGCCGATCTCCACGTCATCGAGCACCGCGAGCGCGTCCGGCGAATGGACCGCGAGCGAGCAGTACAGCGAGATCAGGTACGACGCGATCGCCTGGTTGTTGATGCCCATGAAGCGCACCGACAGCCCCGGTCCCTGCTCGCCGGCCACGCCCGGCTGGTAGAGGCCGACCACGCCCTGGCGCTTGTCGCCGACGCGCAGCAGCAGGATCTTCGTCTTGCCGTCGGCCACCGGCACCTTGTCCGAGGGGATCAGCGGAATGCCGCGCCACGTGATGAACTGCGAGCCGAACAGGCTGACCGTCGGCGGCGGCACGCCGCGACGCGTGCATTCGCGGCCGAACGCGGCAATGGCGAGCGGATGCGTGAGGAAGAACGCGGGTTCCTTCCAGACCTTCGAAAGCAACTCGTCCAGGTCGTCGGGCGTCGGCGCACCGGTCAGCGGGAACAGGCGCTGGTCATCGTCGACGTTCGCAAGCAGTCCGTAGTCCGGATTGTTGATGAGCTGGCTTTCCTGCAGCTCCTTGATGGTCTCGATCGTGAGACGCAGTTGTTCCTTGATCTGGTCGTGCGGGCTGCTGTAGAGGTCCGAGATCCGCGTATGCACGTCGAGCACCGTGCTCACCGCGTTCAGGAAGTATTCGCGAGGCTGTTCCTCGTAAGGCACGAAGGTCGTCGGCAGCGTGGCCTCGTCCTCGCGCGCGGTGCAGGCCGCGCGCACCGCTTCCGGGTCCTTCACGCGATTGAGGCGGTAAATGCCGGCTTCGACCGGCACCCATTGCAGCAGATGCGTGAGCCAACGCGGCGTGATGGTGGAAAGCTGGGGGACCGTCTTGGTGGCATTGGCTAGTTGCCGTGCTGCGTTATCGCCGAGCGCCGTCTGGCCGCTCCCAATCGTCGACATGAACGACTCCTTTCGTATAGAAGAAAAACAGAAATACTTATGAGGAATTCAGCTTTGACGATTATCTGGACCGAAATAGCGGGGCTCAACATGCTATAGCCACCACGGCGGCCATCCCGTCGGCAGGCCCCGTCGCGAGCGAAATGCGGGCGCTGCGAAGCGCGAACTGTCAATCGGGACGAACGCGAATCGACGCCATCAGGGGACGACAGCGGAATGGGACGGACCGGCGGCGGACGGCGGCGCGACGGCCGCCTCGAGCAGCGCCGCGGCGGACACGCCGAACGCCTCGGCCAACTTGCCGAGCGTGACGAGCGACGCGATCGCGGTGCCGCGTTCGATCTCGCCGACGTACGAGCGATTCAGCCCCGCGTACTCGGCAAGCTGCTCCTGCGACCATGCGTGCGCTTCGCGCAACTGCCGCACGGCAACGCCGAAATTCCGGACCAGCGCGCTCATGACGACACGGTCCCGGCGACGGCGGCCGGCGCCGCCGGGTCCGGGCCGGCCGCCGCGTGCGAGGCCTCGCTGCGCGACACCGCCTGGGTGACGTGGCTGCCCGGCGCGACGTCCTGCGTGACCCAGACGTTGCCGCCGATCACGGCGCCGCGCCCGATCGTGACGCGTCCGAGTATCGTGGCGCCCGCGTAGACGACCACGTCGTCCTCGACGATGGGATGCCGCGCGAGGCCCTTTTCGAGGTGGCCTTCGGCGTCGCGCGGAAAGCGTTTCGCCCCGAGCGTCACGGCCTGATAGAGACGCACGCGCTCGCCGATCACCGTGGTCTCGCCGATCACGACGCCGGTGCCGTGGTCGACGAAGAACGAGCCGCCGATCCGCGCGCCCGGATGAATGTCGATGCCGGTCTTTTCGTGCGCGAGCTCGGAGACGATGCGCGCGAGCAGCGGCAATTCGAGCCGGTAGAGTTCGTGGGCGAGCCGGTGGTGGATCATCGCGAGCACGCCCGGATAGCAGAGCAGCACCTCGTCCACGCTGCCGGCCGCGGGGTCGCCGTGGAAGGCCGCGAGCACGTCGCTGTCGAGCAGTTCGCGAATGCCGGGCAGCCGCGCGGCGAACGCCCTCACGAGCGCGACGGCGCGCTCGTCGGATTCGGCGTGGCTGCGCCCGCCATGCCGCGCCTTGTAGCGCAACTCGAGACTGGCCTGCGCGAGCAGGTCGTGCAGCGCGGCGTCGAGCGCATGGCCGACGTAGAAGTTTTCGGTTTCCTGGCGCAGGTCCGGCGGCCCGAGCCGCATCGGAAACAGCACGCCCTTGAGCGTGCCGACGATGCCGGCCAGCGCCTCGCGCGCGGGCAGCTCGCGCCCGCCCGGTTCCGGCGAGCGCCGGTGCGTCTCGCGCCAGCGCTGGCGCACGGTCTGCAGCGCGTGAACAATGTCGTCGACTTCGAATACCGCCACGGCAGACTCCCCTCGATCCATCGGCAGTGGACTTTTCCCGAAACCGGCCTGCAAGACCTGTCGGGCCTGTATGGCCTGCGGTCCCGGCCGTCAGTCCTGCACCCACGGCAAGCCGTGGAAGCGCCAGCCGTTGCGCTCGCCGCGCCGCTGCGCGTCGTCGAGTTCGCCCTCGAATCCTTCCAGCACGTTGTACACCTGCGTGAATCCGGCCTTCGCCGCGGCCTCGGCGGCCAGTGCAGAGCGGTTGCCGCTGCGGCACAGCAGCAGCACGACGGCGTCCTTGCCCGTCTTCGCCTCGAGCTCGCGCACGAAGCGCGGGTTGCGCGTCAGGCTCGTGCCGGTCGCCCAGGCCACGTGCAGCGTGTCCGGCACGTAGCCGACGAACTTGCGCTCCTCGCCGCTGCGCACGTCCACGAGCAGCGCCTCGCCCGCCGAGAACAGCGTCCAGGCCTCGCGCGGCGTCACGCCGCCGGCATAAGACAACCCGCGCGCCTGCGCTGCTTCGCGGGCGGCCGCGAGAACCGGATGCGTCACCCGTTCTTCCGCTTCGACACTCATGATCTCTCCTTTCGTTACCGCGGCGCGCGGACGGCGGCCGATGCCCGGTCCGTTGCGCGCTGCCGTCTATAGCCATCGAAACGGACTATGAAAGAGTGCCGGTCAAAACGTAACCAATTAAATTTCATTTCCTAAGCACGCGGCCTGCGCAGCCGCGCCGGACGGCCTTGCGCCGGGCATCGACGGCGGGCGGGTGGCTCGAAGGAACCAGGGAGGAGGGAAAAAAAAGAGCCGTATTCCGCGGTGGATTGGTCATTGCGCGGTGCGGCAATGATTGCTGAATATGGGGGCTTCGTGTGTTGCGGAACGGCCGTGAACGGCCCTTCGACATCGCCCTCCAGATCACCGGCAATCGTCGTTCAACGAGAACTTCACGTCTCTACCCGGATATTGATCTTGTCGACCAGGGCGGTACGCAAGAATTCAGGTCCATGTTTTTCGAGGAGATCTGACATTACGTCTCCCGTTTATGGCCGAGATGAACGGCGATGCGCCTGAACTACTTGCCTGGAATCGAAACCGACGCCTGCCTCATTCTCCCTGAATCGTCCCGGTACCAAACCACTAGCTGTGTTCGTTCAAACCTGAGTCGTTCAACGTCGGGCTGCGTGAAAGACGTAGCCAGATGCAATGTCGCCACGGGTTTCGAGCCATCAAACAGACGGTAAACCTTGAGCGGGTTGGAGTCGACGCTTACAACCAACCTCCGCCTGGCATCGATAGAATCTTCGTCAACAAGTGAGTGCCCATCAACCTTGTCTGGCGGGCTGAAAAACAGGTCGTTGCGACAACCCGACCCGCAAGGAAAGCTCATCATTGCAATGTCCGAGTGCCACTGAACCTCCGGCAAGACGGGGCCTTTGAAAATCGAAAGAGTTGACCGCCCGTTTTTGAGCGCGGAAACCTCGCAGTCGTCGTTAGTTCCTGCCCCCTTACATTTGACTGCGACCGCCCAACCATTCGGACCTGGATAGACGTGATTTACCGGGTCGTCAGGCCCGTATGGAACAGTAGGCGCAGCGTATCCGGAACCTGCGCCAAAGAGGATCAGAGCCAGACTAGCGAACGTTCTTGTAAAACCGGAAATCATCTTCATCCACATTTGCGGGATTCGGAACCCGTTGGGCGTCTGGGGTAATAAAACTGGGTACAGCCGGATACGTTCCTGGGTATTGGTTGTGCAATGCTTTCTGGCTATTTGGGCTGTAATAGTGCGTGGCACCCGGAACCGGATTGGAAGCAGCGTTGCCATAATAGACGTCTCGTGCAGCCTGAAGGCTATCTTGCCAGGCTTTCTTGTCACCAGGGTGCTGCACTTCCCGGTAATTTGGATCGTGCTTCATCCACGCGTCATATTGACCCCGAGCGGTCACTACTTGACTGTATGTGCTCGCACCATGAAATTTCTGGTCTACGCGGTTACGAATAGTCCAACCCACAGCCACTTTAGATTCGTAATTTTGTCCTCTCGCCTCTCCGTAAATGGTCTTGGCGAGATAGATCAGTTGGGGTGGGTCTGCCTTAATGGTCACGTTCGACTTCGGCATTGTGTTTGTCGTTACTGTTGCCAGATTATTCCCAGCCATCGTTTTCTCCGACGGTGTGATCCAAATCAAGGTTGGTTGCATCGCTCGTGCCAATGCGTATCGTTCGGCCATCAATCCCGGTCCTACCTTTTGCTAACGTCCCATCGTCGCCGCGAAATTGGTAAGGGAAATCAGCCAGGGGCTGACCGGTTTTTCGATCCACGAGAGTGACCTGCTCGTCGAACGCGCCATGAATCGCCGTTTCATCTTTGGGCAAGGGACTTCCGTCCGGTCGTAAGCCCATGGCCGCAAGTTTGCGGGACTCGAAGGACATCGACGCATTGTTCTGCGATGCGATCAATCGGGGCGGCGGGTTGCACTTGCAGATGCAGATGTCGTTTTCAAGCGCAATCTGCTTGCCCTTCAACGTCATGGGCCGATACGGTGGAACGTTGCAGATGTAGCCCACGGTCTTGCATGCAGGGCAGGAAATCCTGGCACCGTGGTATGCCAATGGTTTCCCATGATTCCGCCACGACTCGTCACCCTGAATCACCACGCCGCCGGCCGTTGTCCTGTCGCCCAGCAGAATAAAGTAACGCTTCATGTTGAGCGCTCCTATCAATAAGTCTGTTTGTAGCCGAAATGGACAGCAATATTTCGCGCGCCGTTTGTCTGGTAACGTGCCGTGCGCCCTTCTGAATCGGTCGTGCCGTGCCTCAGTTCGGCGGACGGCAACCTGATCGTGTAATAGGTGTTGTCCAGTTCGTTCCCGCTACCGCCCTTGAGGAGGAACCGCTCATCGAAGATTGATTCTTCAGGGCAAGTCGGCGCGATAGCAACACTGCCCGCACCGTCATCGTTAACAGTCATGACGCTGCGCCCGTATAACGAAATCATCTGACCACATCGAGCGGACCGAGATAGGTGCAGATGAAGCGCTCGCGAGCCGAGCGATGGCTGAGCAACTGCATATCGCCACAATACGTCGTGCCGGCAGGCCTCGATGGCGTGTCGAGGGGCATACGCACCATCGCGTAAAGCCTTAGCGACGAATGAAGAAAATACGGGCAAGCGTCGTGAGTCTCTTCGCTCATGGCCAGGGACGGATGGTTTAAAACGCCATCGTATCGGGACACGAGCCATCAGAATTCGAGTTTCACCATATTTCACTTTTCGCCCGTGGCGAGATGTGAACCTAATCAAGTGATTTGCTCGATCTAGTGTTCTCTTCCAGAAATGACGGTGTATAACCGGGCCACTTTCTGGAGAACGCAATCGGCCGTCGCGGTCCGGATGAACTGGCGATTGGCTGGTCCCGAGGAAAGTCAGCTATGGTCTTGAAGTCCGGTGCCAGACGGTCCGTGAGCCAAATCAACTCGATATTGCGCTGGCATTCGCATTCCAGACGACGACTCGACTGAATCCGGTTGGAAGTAGACGTAGATGTATATCTTCAACAGCACGGCCGGATGCCAGGAGGGGCGACCTGTCTTCGATGGAATAGAACCCGACCACAAACGTCAACCTTTCGTCGAGCCTCCCCCCTCAATACACCGAAGCCACCCCCGGCGGCCGGTGCTTGAAGCGTCGGTGCACCCAGTAATACTGCTCCGGAATCCTGACAATCTGCTCCTCGAGGAACGTATTCATGCGCTGTGCGTCGATCTCGTCGCTGCGCGACGGGAAATCCGCGAGCGGTTCGAAGATCGTCAGCTTATATCCCTGATAATCCGGGAGCACTTCGGTCACGAACGGAACCACCCGCGCGCGTCCCAGCCTCGCGAGACGCGAAATGGAAGTGAGCGTGCAGGCGGGAACGCCGAAAAACGGAACAAAAACGGAGTTCTCGACGCCATGGTCCATATCCGCCGCGAGCATGACGGGTGTGCCGGACCGCAACAACCCTATGATCTTTTTGGCGCTGGTCGCGCGCTCGATCATCTCCGCGCCGAATCTGCCGCGCTGCCGCCTGGCCAGATCGCATAGACCCGTGTTCGACATCCGCGTATACAGCGATGCGACGGGGAGATGCGACGAGTACAGCATGCAGCCGACCTCGATCCCCACAAAGTGGAAACCCATAAAGATGGTGGGCGGGGCCGACGCGTCGTCGAGATCGATTTTGCTGTCGATCTGCACGATATCCTGGATCACCTGCGCACTGCCGAACCACTGGATGCCGCGTTCGAGATAGCTGCGAACCACATGGCCGAAGTGCGCTTTGGCGAGCTGCTGATGGCCATGGCTGGTTTTCTCGGGAAAGCAAAGACGCAAGTTCACCAGAACGATACGCTTGCGGCGGCTCGGAAGCGCGTATAACGCAGTGCCGATCACGGTCCCGAGCCTGGCGACGAATTTGTAGGGAAGTACCGAAAGCGTACGTAGCAACGCCACGATGAGAGCAAGGCTGAGGCGTTTCACAGGGGATTCCCTTGATTTGAGGGTGAGGCTTGGAATGCGAACCATACAGGTCAAGCGTGTCTTCGGGGTTACCGGGACTGCACGCAAAGTTACCGAGTGTAACGGGGGAGCGGCACGCCGAGTGATAATTGCCCGAAATTGAGACGTCGAAGAGACATGGGCCGTGACTAGGGCACGGCGGCCTTACGTTCTCGCCCCATTGCGCGAGATGCCCAGCTTTCTTGAGCTGGCGTTCCCGGATATTTCACGTCACCAGTCCGTAAGAACCCCGAAAAAAACGAATCGCCGCTGTCTGAGCAGCTATGGCATGGGAGAAATGGCGAAAGCGATCGAGGATCGCCGGCATGAACTACGAAATACGCACGAAAGCACGAAGTACGTGCGAAATCCGGATACCCAGGAAAAACGGCAGGAAACCGAAGCAGACGGCAGCCCGCTCAGCGCGCGGCCACGCTCACGCTCACCTCGACCTGGTGCGCCCCGCCGCCGAGTATCGTGCCGCGCAGCAGCGACACATCGCTGTAGTCGCGCCCCGTGGCGAGCGTGATGTGGTCGAGGTCGGCCAGCACGTCGTTGGTCGGATCGAGATCGATCCAGCCGCTGTCCGGACAGCGCACCGAAACCCAGGCGTGCGAGGCGTCGGCGCCGATCAGCTTCGGCTGCCCCGGCGGCGGATCGTTGCGCAGATAGCCGCTCACGTAGCGCGCCGGCAGGCCGAGCGAGCGCAGGCAGCCGATCATCACCTGCGCGAAGTCCTGGCACACGCCGCGGCGCAGCGCAAAGGCCTCGGCCGCCGGTGTATCGAACGCCGTCGTCGCGGACCGGTACTCGAAGTCGGCGTGAATGCGGTGCATCAGGTCGATCGCGCCGGCGACGAGCGGCGTGCCCGGCTCGAAGCTCCGCAGCGCGTAGTCGCGCAACGCGGCCGACGGCACGATGTAGGGCGAGGCAAAGCAGAACTCCACCTCGGGCCTGAAGCCGCCGCCGGCCCGAAAGCGCAGCGCCTGCGCGACCGTCTCCCAGGCCGGCGTCGCGAACGGATCGAGCGCGGCCCAGCGCGGCGCAAGCTCCACGGTCGTCTCGCTCGTCATCTCCAGGCTGTCGTGCGGCGTGTCGAGCGCGAAATAGAGAACGTCGTTGCCGAACGCGTCGAGGCGGCTCGTCAGATACGACGGCGCCGGCGCGATGCGCTCGCTGTGCGCGACGACGCGCTGCCAGTCGCAGCCGAGCGGCCGGATCGTCGCGAGGTGCTTCGCCGTCTCCACCGGCGTCGAGTAGCGGTAGGTCGTCTGGTGCGATACCGACAGCACGATCTTCTCGCTCATGGCGCCCCCCAGGCAGTCGGCGCGCTCGCGTGGCTGAAGTAGCGCGCGCTGATTTCGTTCGAGGCCGCCGCGACGTAAGCGCCGAGCTGCTGGCAAACGTTGGCGAGGCCGGCGTAATGACCGTCCCCGTCGGTCGCGCAAAGTCCCGCGAGATTCGGCAGCGCACTCACGGGCGGCATCAGCTCCGCGAACGGCTTGCGGGACGGATGGCCGGCCGCCTCGCCGATTTCGTCGAGCTTCGCGCGCATACGCGCATAGACGCCGTAGAGGCCGCGCGGATTCGCCGGCTCGATCACGAGCAGGTCGAGCAGCGCCGGCACTTCGAACCGGCCCGGATAGAGCGAGCGATAGGTCAGCGTGCTGTCGAACAGTTCGAGCAGCACGTCGAAGAACGCGGGTTGGCCGAGCTGCCCCTGCGCGGTCACGACGCCGAGGAGCATCGTCATCGTGGAGACCCGCTCGATGTGGCGGCCGACGAACAAGAGCCGCCAGGCCTCGTCGCGCGTCATGCGGTCTCCTTGTGCGCCGCTGATGGCCGAGAGCTGCGTCGCGAGCGTTTCGAGCGCGTCCATCAGCGCGACGCGGTCGTAGCGGCCGCCGTTGCCGACGAGGCGCGAGAGCGCGTCGCGGAAGTCGTTGCGCGCGGCGAGCACGGTGCGCCAGTGGTCGTTCGAGAGGCGCGCGCGAATCTCGCCGCAGGCGTAGGCCTGGCTCGCGAGATTCTGGCCGATGCTCGTGTCGAGGCCGCCCCGCGGGTTCGCGAGGTCATCGCCCGGGTCTGTCCGGTCTGTCCGGTCTGTCCGGTCTGCCTGGTCTGCCTGGTCTGCCTGGTCTGCCTGGTCTGCCTGGTCTGCCTGGTCTGCCTGGTCTGCCTGGTCTGCCTGGTCTGCCTGGTCTGCCTGGTCTGCCTGGTCCGCCGGGCCCCTGAGGCCCGTCAGGCCTGCGATCAGCGCGCGCTCGAACGCGCGCGGCGTGCTGCGCGCGAGCTCGTCGCCCGCGTCGATGAGGCCGCTGCGCGCGGCCAGCTCGGCGAGCGTCGCGAACATCTCCTCGCTGTCGTTGCTTTCGAGCGAGCCGAGAATCAGCCGGCACAGCCGTACGTTGTTCTCGGCGCGCTCGCCGTAGCGGCCGGCCCAGAACAGGTTTTCGGCCGCGCGGCTCGACACGGTCCGGGTGCGGCGCTCGAGGAGGTCGCCCGGCTGCATCGGCGAAGGCAGGAGCGAGAACGACGAGCCGGGCCCGCTCGACAGCACCCAGGTGTCGACGCTGCTGCCTCCGAACTGCATCGAGACCGTCGCCTGGCGCTCGGCCGCGAGACGCGTGAAGCCGCCCGGCATCACGCTCCAGCCGCCGTCGAGCCCGGCGAACGCGTAGACGCGCAACACCGACGGCCGCGAGCCGATCGCGCCGCCGTCGTAGCGCGGCGAACACGAGAACGGCAGCGGCGCCTGGATCGTGAAGCTATCCGGCGCGAGCGCCACGCGCTCGCGCCAGGCGGCAAGCCGCTGCGCGCCGCCCGGCATGCCGGGCGGCCCGTCCTCGCGCGCGACGGGCCAGGTCGGCAGCAGGAACGCGCTGTCGAGCTGCGCGAAGGCCTCCTCGCGCGCCGCGTCCTCGCCGCACCACCAGGTCGCGACAGTCGGCAAGGCGAGCGGCTCGCCGAGCAGCGACTCGGCGATGCCGGGCAGAAAGCCGTGCAGCGCCGGCGATTCGGCGAAGCCCGTGCCGGGCACGTTCGACACCATCACGTTGCCCGCGCGCATGACCTGCAACAGGCCCGGCACGCCGATGGTCGAGTCGGCACGCAGTTCGACGGGATCGCAGAACGCGTCGTCGAGCCGGCGCAGCACCACGTGCACGCGTTCGAGCCCGGCGAGCGTCTTCAGGTAGAGCTTGTCGTCGCGCACCGTCAGATCCTTGCTCTCGGCGAGCGTGATGCCGAGATAGCGCGCGAGGAACACGTGCTCGAAATAGGTCTCGCTGAACGGGCCCGGCGTCAGCAGCGCCATGTGCGGCGCGCCGTGAGCCTCGCCGTCCGATTCGCGCATCGTCGCGCGGGCCGCCTGGGCGAGCGTGCCGATCAGTTGCGAGTACGACGGCGCGAGCCGCGAGACGTGCAGTTCGCGGAACGGCTCGGCGAACAGGCTCGAGACGATGAGCCGGTTTTCGAGCGCGTAGCCGAGCCCCGACGGCGCGTCGGTGCGATGCGCCATGACCGTCCAGGCGCCGTCGGGCGCGCGCGCGAGGTCGACGGCGACGATCTGCAGATACTGGTCCGCGAACGGCCGGAAGCCCTTCACGGGGCGCAGGTAGCCGGGGTGGCCGAACACCAGCGCGGGCGGCAGCAGGCCGTTCTCGAGCAGCGTCTGCGGTCCGTAGACGTCCGCGACGACGGCATTCAGCAAACGCGCGCGCTGGGCGACGCCCTCAGAGATGGCCGCCCACTCGTCCTCGGCGATCAGGAACGGCAGCAGGTCGAGCGACCAGGGCCGCGGCTCGCCCTTGTCGGCATAGACGTTGTAGGTGATGTCGTTGTCGCGCACGCGCCGCGCGACCGACGCCATGCCGTGCCCTAGCTGCGCTACGCCGTCCTCGCCGAGCAGTTCGAAGAAGCGGCGCCACGCCTCGCGCGGCGCGCCCGAGGCCCCGCGCAGCTCGTCCCAGTGCCCCCTGGGCGCGGCCTGCACGGGCAGCAGCGCGAAGACGTCGGCCGGCGAGGCGGCGGGCTCGAAAGGCAGGGTCGACTGGAAAGCCAAGATGAATCGTCTCTGTAAAGGGTCATCGGCGGCGCAAGTCCAGCGTGAACGGGAACTCCAGGCTGCGCTCGGGCGCTTCCGGCACGACCCGCCCCGGCGTGTGGCCGATCGTGAAGAAGCGCGCGCGGCGCCGGCTTTCGGCTTCGTACGCGTTGACCGGGAACGTCTGGTAATTGCGGCCGCCCGGATGCGCAACATGATACTGGCATCCGCCGACCGACCGGCCGCTCCAGGTATCGACGACGTCGAACGTGAGCGGCGCGTGCGCGCCGATGCTCGGATGCAGCGCGCTCGGCTGCTGCCAGGCGCGGAAGCGCACGCCGGCCACGTGCTCGCTCACGCGCCCGGTCGGCTGCAGCGGCAGCGGCACGCCGTTGACCGTCACGACGTGGCGGTTGCCGTTCAGCCCGAGCACGCGGACCTCGAGCCGCTCGACCGACGAATCGACGTAGCGCACGGTGCCGCCGACGGCGCCCTCCTCGCCCATCACGTGCCACGGTTCGAGCGCGTTGCGCACGGTGAGCGAGATGCCGCTCGTGTCGAGCTCGCCGACGAGCGGAAAGCGGAACTCGAAGTGCGGCGCGAACCACTCGCGCTCGAACGCGTAGCCCGCTTCGGCGAGTTCGGCGAGCACGTCGTCGAAATCCATCTGCACGAAGGTGCCGAGCATGAAGCGGTCGTGCAGCTCGGTGCCCCAGCGCGTGAGGCGCGTCGTGTACGGCGTGCGCCAGAAACGCGCCACGAGCGCGCGCAGCAGCAGTTGCTGCACGAGGCTCATGCGCGCGTGCGGCGGCATCTCGAAGCCGCGCAGCTCCAGCAGCCCGAGGCGGCCCGTCGGGCCGTCCGGCGAGTAGAGCTTGTCGATGCAGAACTCGGCGCGGTGCGTGTTGCCCGTCACGTCGATGAGGATGTTGCGCAGCGTGCGGTCGACGAGCCACGGCGGCAACGCGCCCCCTTCGCGCGAGCCGAGCCGGTCGAGTTGATGCTGCAATTCGTCGAACGCGATTTCGAGCTCGTAGACCTGGTCGTTGCGCGCCTCGTCCACGCGCGGCGCCTGGCTCGTCGGCCCGATGAAGAGGCCCGAGAACAGGTACGAGAGCGACGGATGATTGTGCCAGTAGGCGACGAGGCTCGCGAGCAGGTCCGGGCGGCGCAGGAACGGGCTGTCGGCCGGCGTCGCGCCGCCGAGCACGAAGTGGTTGCCGCCGCCCGTACCCGTGTGGCGGCCGTCGAGCATGAACTTCTCGGTGGACAGGTAGCGCTCGTGCGCGGACTGGTAGAGGTACTCGGTGTGATCGACGAGTTCGTCCCAGCTCGAGGCCGGGTGAATGTTCACCTCGATCACGCCGGGGTCGGGCGTGACCTGCAGCATCTTCAGGCGCGCGTCGCGCGGCGGCGGATAGCCCTCGACGACGATCTTCACGCCGAGCTCGGCCGCCGTCGCCTCGACGGCGGCGAGCAGGTCGAGATAGTCGTCCAGCTCGGCGAGCGGCGGCATGAACACGTGCAACAGGCGCCGGCCGCTGCCGAACGCGTCGGCTTCGGCCTTCGGGCCCGCCGCGCGCGCCGGGTCGCGCGCCTCGACGCAGACCGCCGTGCGCGTGATCCAGGCCGCCGATTCGCCGCGCGCCGGCAGGCGCGTCCCGGGCGCGGCGGACGCGTCCGCGTTGCCGCCACGCTGCGCGGACCCGGCCGCGGCACCCGCCCGGCCGGCTTCGTCCGCCGCGCTCGCCGGGCGCAGCGCGTTGGCCGCGCCCTCGCTCGCGTACTGCATGCGCAACTGCGCGGCATGGCGCAGCGGCTGCGGCGGCGCGAACGGATCGTGCTCGTGCAGCCACGGGTAGTCGCCGGCCGAGACCCACGGCAACGAGTCGAGCGGCAGCCGATAACCCATCGGAGAATCGCCGGGAAGAAGGTACATCCGCTCGTCGCGGAAAAACCACGGGCCGCTGACCCAGCGCCCCGACTGCACCGGCACGTCGCGCGCGCGGGAGAGCGGCAGTACGTAGCCCGTCACCGACGAGAGCCCCGCGTCGAACACGCGGCGCAGCCGCGCGCGTTCGAGCTCGTCGTCGAGGCGCGAATCGAACGGATCGACGTTCACGGGCAGGCGCCGCTCGCGCCACAGGTAGTACCAGGTATCCTCGTAGCCGGGCTCGATGTGGTCGGTGTCGAGCGCGAGCTTGCCCGCGAGCCGCTCGATGAAGCGCTTCGCGTCGTCGGACGTGTAGTACGCGTCCTCGCGTTCGTCCGCGAAGAGCGCGGGGTCGTGCCAGCACGGCTCGCCGTCGGCGCGCCAGTAGAGCGAGAGCGCCCAGCGCGGCAACTGCTCGCCCGGATACCACTTGCCCTGGCCGACGTGCAGGAAGCCGTTCGCACCGTAGCGCGCGCGCAGCTTGTCCATCAGCGCGATCGCGTAGCTGCGCTTGGTCGGCCCGAGCGCCTCGGTGTTCCATTCGGGCGCGTCGCGGTCGCGCACCGACACGAAGGTCGGCTCGCCGCCCATCGTGAGCCGCACGTCCTGCGCCGCGAGCTCGGCGTCGACGCGCCGTCCCATCTCGACCACGCGCGACCACGCGTCCTCGGTGTAGGGCTTCGTCACGCGCGGCGTCTCCAGCACGCGCTCGATCGTCATCTCGTGCGAGAACTCGACCTCGCACTCGTCCACGTCCCCCGAGATGGGCGCCGCGCTGCCCGGCTCCGGCGTGCAGGCGACGGGGATGTGCCCTTCGCCCGCGAACAGCCCCGAGGTCGGGTCGAGCCCGATCCAGCCCGCGCCGGGCAGATAGACCTCGCACCAGGCGTGGAGATCGGTGAAGTCGACCTCGGTGCCGCTCGGCCCGTCGATGGCCCGGGTGTCCGGCGTCAGTTGCAGCAGGTAGCCCGACACGAAGCGCGCGGCGAGCCCGAGCTGGCGCAGCGTCTCGACGAGCAGCCAGCCCGAGTCGCGGCACGAGCCCGAGGCGTTGGCGAGCGTTTCCTCCGGCGTCTGCACGCCGGGCTCCATGCGGATCAGATAGCGGATGTCGCGCTGCAGCCGCTGGTTCAGGTCGACGAGAAAATCGGCGGTGGCGCGCGGCGAGCGGTCGATGCTCGCCACGAACTGCGCGAAGCGCGGCGTCGGCTTGCGCTTCACGAGGTAGGGCGCCAGCTCGGCCGCGAGTTCGGGCGCGTAGGCGAACGGGAATTTCTCGGCCGACGGCTCGAGGAAGAAGTCGAACGGGTTGTAGACGGCCATCTCGGCGACGAGATCGAC
Source organism: Burkholderia sp. WAC0059 (assembly GCF_002870125.1). Taxonomy (GTDB): domain Bacteria; phylum Pseudomonadota; class Gammaproteobacteria; order Burkholderiales; family Burkholderiaceae; genus Paraburkholderia. Next base: position 104,451 of record NZ_PNEO01000002.1, on the reverse strand, counting down.
CGTCACCTTGAACTCGCGCGTCGGCTGCGGGATCACGATCCGCGCCTGGTAGTTCGCGAACGCGTCCTGCTGCCAGTTGATGAAGTGCTCCGCCGGCTCGACGCGCAGCGAATAGGACACGATCGGCGTACGGCAATGGGGCGCCGGCCGCAGCCTCACGACCTGCGGGGAAAGCCCGACCAGCCGGTCGTAGCGGTAATGCGTGACATGGTTCAATGCGACGCGAATGGACACACCGGACTCCTCGTTATATTGAATGACGATGCTGCAAGCTACCGCTTCCCGCGCTCCGGGCGCAGGCCGCGCGTCGCGCGGCCTGCGCCCTCTTCCGTTCCATCGGCCGTCCCGTCGCCGCCTTTGACGGCGCTTCGCTGACACTTTGCCGGCGCTTTTCCGCCGATCGGCCTCCGCCCTGCGCCGCCCGATCGCTGACCCTACCGCCCCGCCCTGCCCAGCGTTACCGATCCTGCACCGCTCGCGGGGCAGGCGCATGACGCGCGAATCGCACGCGTCATGCCCGTCGCGGCCCGGCTACGCGCCGGCCGGTCCGGCCAGCGGCACGAGAAAATCGCGGCTCACGCGTAGCGCCAGATCGTTCACGCGCGCGAGAAAATCGGTCAGGAAGGCATGCAGCCCGCCCTTCAGGATGTCGCGAATGCGGCCTTCGCGCAGGTCCGCCCAGAGCTGCGCGGCGAGCTGCTCGGTTTCGACCGAACGCTCGGTGCGCACCTTCGCGATCAACTGCTGCACTTCTTCGAGGCTGGCCGCGAGCGAGCGCGGCCAGTCGCCGTGGAGAATCAGCAGGCCGGCCACGCGCTCGGGCGTGATGACGTCGCGATACACCTTGCGGTAAACCTCGAAGCCCGACACCGAACGCAGCACCGCCGACCAGTGGTAATAGTCGAGCGCGTTCGCGGACGCGCCCTCGCGCTGCTGCTCCAGCATCTCGAACTTCACGTCGAGAATGCGCGCCGTGTTGTCCGCGCGTTCGAGGAACGTGCCGAGCCGCATGAAGTTGAACGACGCGTCCTTGACCATCGTGCCGGCCTGCACGCCGCGCGAGAGGTGCGAGCGGAACTTGACCCACTCGAAGAACTGGCCCGGGTCGCGCTCGAGAATGCCGTCGGCGAGCAACCGCTGGCCGTCGAGCCAGGTCGTGTTGATCGTCTCCCAGAGCTCGGTCGTGATCGCGCCGCGCACGGCTCGCGCGTTCTCGCGCGCGGCCTGCAGGCAGCTCACGATCGACGACAGGTTGGTCGCGTCGCGCGACATGAAGCTGATCACCTCGTCGCTCTTCATGCCCTCGTGCTGCGCGGCATAGAGGCCGCTCAGTTCCGAAATGGCCAGCATCGCGCGCCAGCCCGACTCCGCGTAGGCGTCCGACTGCGGCAGCAGCGACATCTGATAGTTGGCATCGAGCATCCGCGCGGTGTTTTCGGCGCGCTCGGTGTAGCGCGCCATCCAGTAGAGATGATCGGCGGTGCGGCTCAGCATGATGACTCCCTGTCGTGATTGGACGAATCCCCGGCGGCGCATCCGGCCGCGTCCGCCCCGGCATGGCGGGCACGGCGAGCGGCGACGGACGGCGGCGGGGAACGGCGGCGGTTCGGCGGCAATTCGACGGCTCAGCGCTCCAGCACCCACGTGTCCTTGGTGCCGCCGCCCTGCGACGAGTTGACGACGAGCGAGCCCTCGCGCAGCGCGACGCGCGTGAGGCCGCCCGGCACCATGCGGACCTCGTGGCCCGACAGCACGAACGGGCGCAGGTCGATGTGGCGCGGCGCGATGCCGGCCTCGACGTAGGTCGGGCAGGTCGAGAGCGCGAGCGTCGGCTGCGCGATGTACTTGTGCGGGTTCGCGACGAGCGCCGCGCGGAACGCCCCGATCTCGGCGCGCGTCGCGCTCGGGCCCACCAGCATCCCGTAGCCGCCCGCGCCGTGCGTCTCCTTGACGACGAGCTCGGGCAGATGGTCGAGCACGTACTTGAGGTCGTCGGGCCGGCGGCACATCCAGGTCGGCACGTTGTTGAGAATCGGCTCCTCGCCCAGATAGAAACGCACCATGTCCGGCACGTAGGGGTAGATCGACTTGTCGTCGGCGACGCCGGTGCCGATGGCGTTGCACAGCGTCACGTTGCCGGCCTGATAGACCGACAGCAATCCGGCCGCGCCGAGCGCCGAGTCGGAGCGGAACACCGTCGGGTCGAGGAAGTCGTCGTCCACGCGCCGGTAGATCACGTCGATGCGCTGCGGCCCCTGGGTCGTGCGCATGTAGAGATAGGCGTCGTCGACGAACAGGTCCTGCCCTTCGACGAGCTCGACGCCCATCTGCTGCGCGAGGAACGCGTGCTCGAAGTAGGCCGAGTTGTACATGCCCGGCGTGAGCACGACGACGGTCGGGTTGTCCACGCCCTGGGGCGCGGCCGCGCGCAGCGTGTCGAGCAGCAGGTCGGGATAGTGCGCGACCGGCGCCACGCGGTTGCGCGCGAAAAGCTCGGGGAAGAGCCGCATCATCGCCTTGCGGTTCTCCAGCATGTACGACACGCCCGAGGGCACGCGCAGGTTGTCCTCGAGCACGTAGAACTCGCCGGCGCCGGCCCGCACGATGTCGATGCCGGCGATGTGGGCGTAGATGTCGCGCGCGACGTCGACGCCCTGCATCTGCGGGCGGTACTGCGCGTTGTTGAAGATCTGCTCGGCCGGAATCACGCCCGCCTTGACGATGCGCTGGTCGTGATAGATGTCGTGGATGAACATGTTGAGCACGTTCACGCGCTGGCGCAGCCCCGCTTCGAGGGCGGCCCATTCCTGCGCGGGAAAGATGCGCGGGATCACGTCGAACGGGATCGTGCGCTCGGTGCCGACGCCCGCCTCGTCCTTCTCGCCGTACACCGCGAACGTGATGCCGATGCGCCTGAAGTTCAGATCCGCCTCGGCGCGCTTGTTCTGGATCTGCTGCTCGCTCTGGCCGCGCATCCAGTCGAAGAAAACGCGGTAATGGCCGCGCGGCTCGCCCGCCGACATGAAGTCCGCAGCCGGCAGTCCCCTTGCCTCCAGCACGCAGCGCTCGAACATCTCACTGAAGAACTCTTGCGTCATAACCGATCGTCCATATGATGTGCATGCCCACGGCAGCCCGGCTACCCGTTCCGGATTCTCCGCCCGGTTGCACTCGCGGCCACGCGCTTTCGACGTTCGGCTCAACCGGCCCCGCCCCCGTTTGCCGGAGGCCGGAACCTCGCGGCAGCAGGCGGCTGCCGCGTTTCATCGCCCGATCGCGGAATCGTTGGAAGACCGTCTCCCTGAACGGGAGCGCGGCCGCGTCTCTCACGTGGCGGCACGCCGCCACGTGGCACCCAGGCGTTGAACCGGCATCACGCAACTTCCATGCCGAGGGCGACGAACCCCGGCGCCCAAAGCGCATGGCGGGATGCACCGCGATGGCACTCATTGTGCAGCACCATTTTGAAGACGCGGCCGGAATTTTCCGCGCGCCGGCGAATGCCGGAACGGGCTCGGCGGAAAAACCCGGCGGCGGGCGAGCGGGGATCGTATCGGGCGAAACCCGCGCCCTTCCGGGCACTGGCATGTATCGGCATGCACCGACTCCGTGCTCGCCGGGGGCCGGCGTGCACGGAGTTGGCGTGCCGGGCGACGCAAGGGCCCGGCGACGAATGGGGAGGGACGGTCCGGCGATGGCCCGGCAACAGGCCGTTCATTGGCCGCCGCCCATTGGCTGCTCATTGGCCGTGCTCATTGCCGCTCATTGCCCGCCAACGTCCCTGCCAGCCCCGGGATGACCCGACCCGGCAAGCGACCCGGACCATGAAACGAACGGCGCCGCCGCGCCCGTCAGTCCAGCAGCCGGGCCGCCAGCGCGATCAGCGCGCGGTCGCTGCCCGGCGGCCCGACGAGCGACAGGCCGAGCGGCACCCCGTCGATGCCGAGCAGCGGCAACGACAGTTGCGGACAGCCCGCGAGGCCGGCCGGGCACAGCATGCGGATAGCCTGGTTGCGGTAGTCCTCGAGCGAGGCCTCCGAATCCGCGAGACGCGGCGCGACGTCGGGCATCGTCGGCATGACGATGACGCGCCGGTTGCCGAGGAGCGCCAGCAGCGCAGCACGAAACTGCTGGCGCACGCCCTGGTGCTCGTCGTACTGCGCCCGCGTGATCGCGCTCGACCAGCGGAACCGGTCGCTCACGCCCGGCCCGAGCTGGAAGCCGTAGCGCTCGATGTCGGCGCCGTGGCTCTGCCAGGCCTCGTAGCCCTGCACGTAGCGGAATGCCCAGTAGAGCGCGTCGAGCGACGGCGCGGCGACGTGCGCCGCGGCCGGCTTGCCGAACACGTCGGCGCGCTTCGCGACGAAGCCGTCGAACGCGGCGCGCACCGGCGCCGCGAGCCCCGCGAGCAGATCGTCGGGCACGACGAATTCCGGCTGCTCCGGCAGCGTGACCGTGTCCGCGCCGAGCAGCACTTCGCCGACCTTCGCGAACGTCGGCAGATCGCGGGCGAACCAGCCGCAGGTGTCGAAGCCCGGCGAGAGGTCCATGCAGCCCGCGAGGCTCACGCGCGCATGCGTGGGCCGCAGCCCGATCAGCCCGCAGTGGCTCGCCGGCGCGCGCACGGAGCCGCCCGTGTCGGTGCCGAGCGCGAAGTCGCACAGGCTGTTCGAGACGGCCGCCGCCGAGCCCGAGCTCGACCCGCCCGTGATGCGATCGGGCGCGCGGCCGTTGCGCGGCGCGCCGAAATGCGCGTTCTTGCCGTTCATCGAGAACGCGAGCTCGTCCGTGTAGGTCTTGCCCGCGAACACGGCGCCGGCGTCGAGCAACGTGCCCACGGTCTTCGCGTGGGCGGTGCGGATGCCCGAGAGCGCCAGCTTGTGCGGGTTGCCGCAGCCCGTCGGGTAGCCGGCCACGTCGAAGATGTCCTTGACGCCGAACCTCAGTCCGGCGAGCGGCCCGGCGGCCGCGCCGGGCACGGCCGCGGCGGGATAAGGCACGAATGCGCGATACGAATCGATGTCGGTCATGGCGTTCCTTGCAAAGAGAGAAGGGCCTTCCGCGTCGCCCGGACGACGGTCGGCCGGGATGCCGCGGCGCACGGCGCGCGCGGCGAAAACCTCCGGCGGAGAAAGAGACAAGCCGCCGTCATGGGACGACGAGCTCGATGCCGACCCGCCCGGCGGCGCACACGAGATGCGTCTGCATGGCCGCGCGCGCGAGTTCGCCGTCGCCGGCGACGAGCGCGACGACGATGGCGTGATGCTCGTCGAGCGGCTCGCGAAAGCGCGCGCGGTTGCCGAACGGCTGCTGCAGGCTGCGGCCGATGCGGTCTTCGAGCGTGCGGGCGACCTCGATCAGGATTTCGTTGCCCGAGAACGCGGCGACGGTCTGATGGAAAGCCAGATCGGCATCGGCCGCATCGACGAGGTCGCCGCGCGCGAGCGCCTCCCTCATCCGCGCCTGCAGGCCCCAGAGTTTCGCCGCGCCGCCGGCGCCCACCGCGCGGGCCGCAAGCGCGGCCGCCGGCGGCTCGACGACATAGCGGAACTGCATGAGCTGCGCGTAGTTGGCCCCGATCGGGCTCGCCGTGGGCTCGTCGGGCTTGAGCACGAAGGTGCCCTTGCCCGGCACCGGATGCAGGAAGCCGAGCGCCACGAGCATCGAAAGCGCCTCGCGCAGCGCGGTGCGGCTCACGCCGAGTTGCAGGGCGAGTTCGCGCTGACCGGGCAACAGCGTGCCCGGCGCATAGGTGCCGTTCTGAATGCGCTGCTGCAGCGTCTGGGCGACGAGATTGGGCATGCTCAAAGGCAGACTCCTACCGGTATGACCAGTCGGATCAAGCAACTTCGGGGCCAGCCTGGGCTGAGGCAAGAAGCGCGACTTCTCGCGGATCGCGCCGGCGCCCCGGCCGCGCCATGCACCGAATCGACGAGACATGCCGCACGCGCGCACGGATTCCGGGCATCGGCAGACGCATGGCCCAGGGCGGCGCGGCGGAATCGACGGCTCAACGTCAGCCCGCCTCGCGCACCCGCATGCGCGCATGGGACGCGGGCGTCCTCGCGTCGCGCGACCGGCGCGCTTGCTATATTGGTCCCGCCTTGTCCTTGCCGGTGCTTTGCCCGCGCTTTGTCCCGCTTCGTCCCGCCTCACCCCGTCCGCACCGATCGCCATGACCACGCTCTCCCCCCAGCAACTGCATGCCGCCGCCCGTAAGGAAATGTCGTGGGTCGTCGGCGCGTTCCGGCAGTTCTTCGCCGACCGGTGCCCCGCTCTCGCCGCGAGCATCGCGTTCTACTCGGCGTTCTCGCTCGCGCCGACGCTCGTCATGGTGATCGCCGTGGCCGGCTGGTTCTTCGGCGACGCCGCGGCGCGCGGCGAGTTGTTCCGCCACGTCTACGGCGTGCTCGGCAACGAGGCCGCCGCCGGCGTGACCACCATCGTCGAGAACGCGCACCGCAGCGCCCACGCGGGCGGCATCGCGGCCGTGATCTCGTTCGCGATGCTGGCCGTCGGCGCCTCGGCGACGTTTTCGTCGCTCAATTACGCGCTGAACGTCGTCTGGCCGCCCACGAAGCTGCGCGCCTCCACCGTGTTCGCGCTCGTGCGCGTGCGGCTCGTCTCGTTCAGCCTCGTGCTCGGCGTCGCATTCCTGCTGATCGTCTCGCTCGTGCTCGACACGACCATCACGTTCGTCGGGCAATGGCTCCTCGGCCAGTCGCGCTACCTCGTCATCGGCGACCTGCTGCAACTGCTCGTCGGCCTCGTCGTGCTCGCGGTCGCGTTCGCCGCGCTGCTCAAGTTCCTGCCCGACGCGAACGTGCAGTGGCGCGACGCGCTGGTCGGCGGCGGCGTGGCCGCCGTGCTGTTTTCGGCGGGTAAGAAGCTGTTCGCGCTCTATCTCGCGCACGCGGGCATGGCGAGCACATTCGGCGCGGCGGGTTCGCTCGCGGTGCTGCTCATGTGGCTGTACTTCTCGGCGGCCGTGCTGCTGCTCGGCGCCGAATTCTCGGCGGCGCGCGCGAGGCTGCACGACCCGCGCGGCGCCTGGGGCCGGCAGCCCGACGCGCCGCCCGGCAGCCGGGCCAAGCTCGCCTCGGTGCTCGCGGCCTCGACGCTCCCCGGATTGCAGACGAAAGCCGCGCCGCCCGCCCCCGGCGAAACGCCGCCGCCGGACTCGCCCCGCCCGTCGGGCGAGCGGCAACGCACGCACGACAAGACCCCGCCGGCCGACGACGAAGCGGTTTCGCAAAACGCTCGCGCGGCGGCGAACGATGCCGCCCGAAACCCAAACCATGCCGATGCCCCCGGCCAATCCGCGCGAGCGCCCCTCGCGCAACTGGAAGGCAACGCGGCCCGCGCGGCCAGCGCCGCGCACCACTACGTCAGGCAACACTCGTGGCGCTCGGTCCTGCTCGCGGCCGGCGCCGCGATGGCCGTCGCCGCGACGACGACGCGCCGTCATGGCGGCAACGGGGAAAAAGCCGACGAAAGCGGTCATGTCCCCGCCGGCGGCTCCGCCTCGCGATAGACCGGCGGCGCAAAAACGACGGACGAACGACGGACGAAAAAAGGCCCCGCCGGCATGACGCCGGCGGGGCCTTCGTGCAGCATGCAAACATCGACCGGGGAGCCGTGAGGCCCCGCCCGGTCCTCAGCCTGCGGCCGCGTCCTTCAGCTTCTTGAGCGCGCGCGCCTTCACGCGAACGCTCGCCGGCTTCGCCGGAAACCAGCGCTCTTCACCCGTGAACGGGTCCTTGCCGAAGCGCTTCTTCTTCGCCGGCACGGCCTGCACGACGATCTTCAGAAGGCCCGACAGCGTGAACTCGCCCGCGCCCTTCTTGTGCACCGAGCCGAGGATCGTGTCTTCCAGCGCGGCGAGCACGGCCTTCGCGGCCTTCGGCTCGACGCCGGCGCGCTCGGCCACGTGCGTCGCCAACGAGGCCTTCGTGAAGGTGTCCTTGATCGGCGACGGTGCGCCGGACGCCTTCACGGCGACCTTCCTGGCTGCCGCCTGCTTGGCGGGCGCTTTCTTTGCAACAACCTTCTTGGCCGGGGCGGCGGCTTTCTTCGCCACCTTTTTTGCGGAAGTCGGCATGGTTCTCCTACCAGAGTTGGTCAATGAATCCACGAAACGCGCGCGACATGCTCGCGCTTCAACGGCGGATTCTACAAGCGCCCAGCCGTTTTGCGGCACTCTTTTACGCGTACGGCGCGAATTTGTTGCGCAACGCAGACTGCCCGACCGATTTCGATGCTTGTTTACGGGGGTAAACGCGTTGCCGCGGCGCGCGCAAGACGCCTCGTGACGAGCCGAATCCGTGCAGCGGCAGCGGCGAGGAAGCCCGGGCATCGTCCCCCTCTCCGGGAGGATCGGACCGTCGAGGCCAAACCCGACGCGCCTTGAAACATCCTGGCGCGATCGCTGCCACCGCAGCCTTTCAGATTGCAATGCGGATGCGCCGCCGAAGAACCCGGCCGCCGGCAACAACCGCACGCCCCCCGCGATGCAGCGCAACGGCACGGCAAAAACCGGCCCCGGCGATTGCGCGTATGCTCCTATCCGGACTCTCCGCCACCGCTATTCCGACACAAAGGCCTTAGCCGTGCGTTTCGTTTTCCCGAACGAATGGAGCGACGATTGCCAATCCGGACCCTGACCCGCGAGCAGCCCGGAGACGCGCCCGGCATCGACGGCGCGCTGCCCGCCCCTCCACCGCCCGCGCCCGTCGCCCGCCGCGACGCGGGACGCCCGCCGCCGTCCACGCCGCCAGCCGATTCGTGCCGCCTCACGGAGTCCCCCTCATGAACGCCACCAAACCGGACGCTTCGGACACCCCCGCCGCCGCCCAGACCGGGCCCAAAAAGGGCATTCCGATCGGCCTCGTCGCCGGCGTGGTCGCACTCGTCGCCGTCCTGCTGCTGCCGTTGCCCGCCTCGCTGCCGACGGCCGGCCAGCGCATGCTCGCGATCCTCGCGTTCGCCGTCGTGGTCTGGCTCACCGAGGCCGTCTCCTACGAAGCGAGCGCCATCATCATCACGTCGCTGATGGCCTTCCTGCTCGGCCTCTCGCCCACCGTGCAGGACCCGACGAAGCTCTACGGCACGTCGAACGCGATCACGATGGCGCTCTCCGGCTTCTCGAACTCGGCGCTCGCGCTCGTCACGGGCGCGCTGTTCATCTCGGCGGCGATGACCATCACCGGGCTCGACCGGCGCATCGCGCTCGTCACGCTCTCGCTCATCGGCACGACGACGCGGCGCATCCTCGTCGGCGCCATCGCCGTGACCATCGTCCTCTCGCTCGTCGTGCCGAGCGCGACCGCGCGCAGCGCCTGCGTCGTGCCGATCATGATCGGCGTGATCTCGGCATTCGGCGTCGAGCGGCGCTCGAACATCGCGGCCGGCATCATGATCGTCGTGGCCGAGGCGACCAGCATCTGGAACGTCGGCATCCAGACGGCCGCCGCGCAGAACCTGCTCACGGTCGGGTTCATGGACAAGATGCACGGCGCGCGCGTCAGTTGGCTCGACTGGCTGATCGCGGGCGCGCCCTGGGCCATCGTCATGTCGGCCGCGCTCGTCTTCATCGTGCTGAAGATGCTGCCGCCCGAAACCGACGCCATCGCCGGCGGCAAGGAAGCCGTCGAGAGCGCGCTGCGCGAACTCGGCCCCATGACGGGCCCGCAAAAACGCCTGCTCGCCGTCTCGCTCGGCCTGCTCGTCTTCTGGGCGACCGAGGGCAAGCTGCATCCGTTCGATACCACGTCCGTCACCTACGTGGGCCTCGTGCTGCTGTTGCTGCCGCGCTTCGGCGTGATGGACTGGAAAACCCTGCAAAACCGCATTCCGTGGGGCACCGTCATCGTGTTCGGCGTGGGCATCAGCCTCGGCACGGCGCTCCTCACGACCCAGGCGGGCCAATGGCTCGGCGACCTCGTCGCCCATCGCACCGGGCTCGACGCAGCCAGTCCGTTCGCCGTGTTCGCGATCCTGAGCGCGTTCCTGATCGTGATCCACCTCGGTTTCGCGAGCGCGACCGCGCTCACCTCGGCGATGCTGCCGATCCTGATTTCGGTGCTGCTCTCGATGCAGGGCAACTTCGACAAGCTCGGCTTCACGATGCTGCTCGGCTACGTCGTGAGCTTCGGGTTCGTCCTGCCGATCAACGCGCCGCAAAACATGGTGTGCCTCGCCACCGACACCTTCACCGCGAAGCAGTTTTCGCGCGTGGGCATCGTGCTCACCGTGGTCGGCTATCTGCTGCTGTTGCTGTTCGGCGCAACCTGGTGGCGCTGGCTGGGCTGGCTCTGAGCCGCCGTCCGCGCGAGCGCACCCGCATCCGTTACGGGAGCCGGAAATGAAAGTCACCCTCGACGACGCGCGCCGGTTCGCGACCGGCGTGCTGATCAACCTCGACGTGCCCGTCGACATCGCCAACGACGTCGGCCACCATCTCGTCGAATCGGACCGCGTCGGCTACGCAAGCCACGGCCTGTCGATCCTGCCGAACTACCGGCGCGTGCTCAAGGCCGGCTTCGTCGCCGCCGACGCGCGCCCCGAGCGCGTCGTGGACCACGGCGGCCTGATCGGCTACGACGGGCACAACGGCTTCGGCCAGCACATCGGGCGCGTCGTCATGGACGACGCGATCGTACGCGCCCGTTCGCACGGGCAATGTATCGTCACGCTGCGGCACAGCCACCACCTGGGGCGCATGGGCCATTACGGCGAGATGGTCGCGCAACAGGGCTTCGTGCTGCTCGCGTTCACCAACGTGACCAACCGCGCGCCGACCGTGGCGCCCTACGGCGGACGCGAGCCGCGCCTCACGACCAACCCGCTGTGCTTCGCGGGACCGCTGCCGGGCGGGCGGCCGCCGTTCCTCGTCGACATCGCGACGAGCGCGATCGCGGTGAATCGCGCGCGCGTGCTCGCGGACAACGGCGAAGCGGCGCCGCCGGGCGCGCTCATCGACGCGAACGGCGAGCCGACGACCGACCCGTCCGTGCTGCTCGCCGATCCGCCCGGCGCGCTGCTGCCGTTCGGCGGCCACAAGGGCTATGCGCTCGGGCTCGTCGCCGAGCTGCTCGCGGGCGTGCTGTCGGGCGGCGGCACGATCCAGCCCGACAACCCGCGCCAGGGCGTCGCGACCAACAACCTGTTCGCGCTCGTCCTGAACCCGCAGTTCGACTTCAACCAGACGTGGCGCTCGCAGGAGGTCGAGGCGTTCCTCGAGTATCTGCTGAGCTGCCCGCCGCAGGACCCGGACCATCCCGTGCAGTACCCCGGCGAATACGAGGCGGCGAACCGCGCGCGCCATGCCCATACGCTCGATCTGCCGGACTCGGTGCGCAAGCCGCTGGCGGACATGGCCGCCGAGGTCGGCATGCCGCCGCTCATGCCGCTCTGAGCGGCCGCGATATCGCAGGATTGGCCGGGCCGGGCGGTAAATCCTGCGTCCCGCGCGGGATTCCGCTCGCGGCGACGCTAAACAGGCGCACTGAAAAGAGCGCCAACGGGACGAGCAAGGCCGGCCGTCAATCCCGCCGATCCGGCTCTTTCCGGCCGGCAGAACCGCGGACGCCGCCGCGCCCGACCACGCGGCACGGCAACTCGCAACGGGTCCGGAACGCAATTTGCTGCGGCGAGTGTCGTCGCCGCGCCCGCAGGGCGCGCTCGACGTTCCCGTCTCTACGTCCCTACGCCGCCCATGCCGACCCATCGACTCCCGATCTTGTTCCCGTTCCCGCCTTCCGCCGAATCGCCCCGCCCGTCCTCCGCCTTGCCGGCTTGCCGTCCCCCGACGCGCCGTTTCGCGGCCCGTCGTCTGCTGCGCCCGGCGTTCGCGGCCTGCGCGCTCGCCGTCTTCGCGGCAGCGCATTCGCCCGCAGCCTGCGCTCAAGCCGCATCGGCCGCCTCGATCACGACGCAGCCGCCGGCCGCTGCGGTCGCGCCGGCCCCGGACACGGCATCGGCGCCGCGCGCCGCCCAGCCGCCAGGCGAGACCGCCGCCAGCGCCGGCCCGGCCGTCGCCGCGCCGCCTCCGCCCTCCGTGCTGTACGGCAGCCTCTATCGCGAAGTCGAGCTCGCCCAGGTCTTCGACGACAGCAAGACCTTCGCCGACCGCGTGCCGACCGCGCCGCCCGCACAGATCGTCGCCGCCTGGCGCGCCGACGCGCAACTTCACAGCCCCGATTCCGGCACGGCCGACGCCGCCGCGCGCAAGGCCGCCCTGACCGCGTTCGTGAACCGCTATTTCGCGCCGCCGCCGCACACCGTCGATCGCTACGTGTCGGACCCGAACCAGAGCGTCGCCGATCACATCGACACGCTCTGGAACGTGCTGAGCCGCGCGCCCGACACCGCGACGCAGCAGGCGGCCTCGTCACTGCTGCCGCTGCCTTATCCCTACGTCGTGCCGGGCGGCCGCTTCGACGAAATCTATTACTGGGACTCGTACTTCATCATGCTCGGGCTCGAGGCCAGCGGCCGGCACGCGCTCGCGCTCGACGAGCTGAACAACTTCGCCGCGCTGATCGACCGCTACGGCCACATTCCGAACGGCAACCGCACGTACTATCTGAGCCGCTCGCAACCGCCGTTCTTCGCGCAGATGGTGAACCTCGTCGCCGCGCGCGACGGCGATTCGGTCTATCTGCGCTATCTGCCGCAACTGGAGCGCGAGTACGCGTACTGGATGGACGGCGCCGAAAACCTCGCGCCGGACCATGCGTACCGCCACGTCGTGCGCCTCGCCGACGGCACGCTGCTCAACCGCTACTGGGACGCGCGCGACACGCCGCGCGACGAGTCTTATCGCGAGGACGTGCTGACGGCGCGGGCCACGCCGCAGCGCAACGCCGCCGACCTCTGGCGCAATCTGCGCGCGGGCGGCGAGACCGGCTGGGACTTCAGTTCGCGCTGGTTCGCCGACGGCCGCACGCTCTCGAGCATCGACGTCACCTCGCTCGCCCCCGTCGACCTGAACTGCCTGCTCGTCGAGCTCGAACGCACGCTCGCGAAGGCCTACGGCCTCGAGGGCGACGCGCGCGACGCGCAACGCATGACGCAGCGCGCCGCGCAACGCACCGCGGCCATCGACCACGTGCTCTGGGACCCGCGCCTGCACGCGTTCGGCGACTACGATTTCGTCCATCGCCGGCTCACGCACCGGCTCACGGCCGCCGCGCTCTTTCCGCTCTACGACGGCGTCGCGACGCGCGCGCAAGCCCGCGAAACGGCGGCGGCCGTGCGCGCCGGCCTGCTGCGGCCCGGCGGCCTCGCCACCACCGAGGTCCAAAGCGGCCAGCAGTGGGACGAGCCGAACGGCTGGGCGCCGCTGCAGTACGTCGCCGTCGTCGGCCTGCGCCGCTACGGCGACGACGCGCTCGCGCAGACCATCGCGACGCGCTGGATCGCCGCCAACCTCGCCGGATACCAGCGCACGCACAAGCTCGTCGAGAAGTACGACATCAGCGCGGCCGGCGAAAACGCGGCGGCAGGCGGCGGCGAATATCCGCTGCAGGACGGCTTCGGCTGGACCAACGGCGTGCTGCGCACGCTGCTGCTGATGTATCCGCAAGCGGCAACACAGGCGCCTCAGGCCGCGCCGGGCGCAAGCGCCGGCACGGAGACGACGGCGCCGTGAAACATCCCCGGGCACGGCCGTTGCGGCATGTCGCATCGACTCGCGCGGTTGTCGGCGGGTTGTCGGCGCCCTGCAGGGCGCCGGCCAACGGCGTATGCTGAACCGAAACCGCGACCGCGCAGAAAACCATCCGGCCCCACAGCCGTCATCCGCGATGAACGCCGCCCCTCAAGCCTTTCGTCCGCCGCCTGTGCCGCGCGTCACGGTGGTCGTGCTGACCCGCAACCACGTGCGGCAAACCATCGAGACGGTCGCCCGGCTGACCGCGCTGCCCGAAGCGCCCGACATCGTCCTCGCCGACAACGGCTCGACCGACGCCACCGTCGCGCTCGTCGGCTCGCTCTTTCCGCGCGTGCGCATCGTCCAGGGGCTGCGCAACCTCGGCACGGCCGGCTTCAACCGCGCGCTCGCGCTCGTGCATACCGACTATGCGGCCTGCTGCGACGACCGCACCTGGTGGGAACCCGGCGCGCTCGCGCAGGCCGTGCGGCTGCTGGACGCGCATCCGCGCGTGGCCGTGCTCGACGCGCAGGTCGCCGGCGCCGGACATGCAGCGACAGACCCGCCGCCGGGCGGCGATTCTCCGGGCGGCGACCACGACGCGGCGCTGCCCGGCCCCGCGCTCGCGAGCTACGCGGCGGGCGCCTGCGTGCTGCGCGTGAGCGTGTTCCGCGCGCTCGGCGGCTACGACGAACGCCTGCGCCAGGGGGCCGCCGAGGCATTGGCCGCGCTCGATCTGCTCTCGGCCGGCCACGCCATCGTCCACGGCGACGACGTGCTCGCGCATCGCGCGCCGCCGCGCCGGACCGGCAACGCCGCGGCGCGCTGCGCGCTCGCGCGCAACGCCGCCTGGGTCGCCTGGATGCGCCTGCCGGTGCGCGACGCGCTCGGCGCCACGGCCCACGCGCTCGCGGTGTTCGCGCGCCAGCGCGCGCTCGGGCCGGCCGGGCTCGCGCTCTTCGCCGGCACGCGCTGGGCGCTGGCGCGCCGGCACGTGGTGCCGCGCCAGGTCGCGCAACTCTATCGCGCCTGCCGCGCGCAGCGCGAGGCGCACGCCGGCATTCCGGAGCTGGCCGAAAAGGAAGACCGCTCCGGACAACGCGCATGGTGAGCGCACCGGGAAAGCCGCCGCGCGGGGCCTCGGGTAACATGGGGCGCGCAGGTTTGCGACCCGTCGTTACCGTCGTCGCATGCTGCTGCATCGTTCAGGCCGTGTTCCGCCGCATCATCCGGCGCCCGCCGCGCCGCCGGTTCGAAAAACTGGGAGACCACGACGATGTCCGGTTCCGCCCTCCATCCGGATGACGCCCGGGCGCCTGCGGGCGACGCCACCGGGCGCCGCTTCGAGGCGCTCGTGGAGCCCATCGAGGACTACGCGATCCTGCTGCTCGACCCGCACGGCCTCATCACGAGCTGGAACCGCGGCGCCGCGCGCATCAAGGGCTACGAGGCGCACGAGATCATCGGCCAGCACTTCTCGCGCTTCTACCCGCCCGACGCCGTCGCGCAGCGCTGGCCCGAGCACGAGCTCGAGCAGGCGGCGCTGCACGGACGCTTCAAGGACGAGGGCTGGCGCGTGCGCAAAGACGGCTCGATGTTCTGGGCCAACGTCGTCGTCACCGCGCTGCGCGAGCGCGACGGCACGCTCGCGGGCTACGCCAAGATCACCTGCGACCTGACCGCCGAGCGCGGCCAGATGGAGGCGCTGCGCCAAAGCGAGGAGCGCTTCCGGCTGCTCGTCGAGAGCGTCAGCGACCACGCGATCTTCATGCTCGACCCCGGCGGCCACGTCATGAGCTGGAACAGCGGCGCGGCCAACCTGCTCGGCTACCGGCCCGACGAGATCGTCGGCCACCATTTCTCGGTGTTCTACCCGGGCGGCGAAGTCGCCGCCGGCCAGCCCGAGCGCCAGCTCCAGGCCGCCTCGCAGCGCGGACGCTCGGTCGACGAAGGCTGGCAGGTGCGCCAGGACGGCTCGATGTTCTGGGCGAGCGTCACGCTGAGCGCGGTATACGACGGTCACGGCCGCCTCGGCGGTTTCGCGAAGATCACCCGCGACATGACCGAGCGGCGCCGCGCCGACGAGCTCGAACATTCGAGCGAGCAGATGAAGCAGTTCCTCGCGATGCTCGCGCACGAACTGCGCAACCCGCTCGCGCCCGTGCGCAACGCGCTCGGCGTGATGCGCGTAGCCGACGGCGTGAGCCCCGAAATAGCCCGCGCGCGCGACCTGATCGACCGGCAGATCGGCCACTTGAGCCGCCTCGTCGAGGACCTGCTCGACGTCGGGCGCATCACCTCGGGCAAGATCGAGCTGCGCGCGGCGCCCCTCGACCTGCGCGAGGTCGTCTCGCGCGCGCTCGAGGCGGCCCGGCCGTTCACCGACGCGCACGGCCAGCAGATCGACGTGCGCATGCCCGATACGCCGCTGCCGCTCGTCGGCGACGAAACGCGGCTCGTCCAGGTCCTGCAGAACCTGCTGCACAACGCGTCGAAGTTCTCGCCCGACGCGAGCCGCATCGGGCTCGACGTGCGGCCCGGCACGCGCGGCGTCGAGATCGCGGTGCGCGACGCGGGCCGCGGCATCCGCTCCGGCGCGCTGGAATCGATCTTCGGGCTCTTCAGCCAGGAGCGCTCGACCTCCGGCCCGACCGAGGAGGGGCTCGGCATCGGCCTGATGCTGTGCCGTTCGCTCGTCGAGCTGCACGGCGGCACGATCACCGCCGCGAGCGAGGGCCCCGGCGCCGGCAGCACGTTCACGATCCATCTGCCGCCGGGCCGACCGCCGACCGCCCACCAGCGCGCGCCGCGCCCGCCGGCCGCCCAGGCCGTGCCGCCGCTGCGCGTGCTCGTCGTCGACGACAACCGCGACTCGGCCGACAGCCTCGCCATGCTGCTCGAAATGAAGGGACACGAGGTGCGCGTCGCCTACGGTGCCCGCGAGGCCTGCGAGACCTGCGCCGGCGCGCGCGCGTTCGTCCCCGACGCGGCGCTGATCGACATCGCCATGCCCGGCATCGACGGCTACGCCGCGCTGCGCGAACTGCGCGCGACGCTGCCGCCGGGCCGCACGCTGTTCGCGGCGATGACGGGCTTCGGCCAGCCCGCCGACGTCGAGCGCAGCCAGGCGGCCGGCTTCGACGCGCACCTCGTCAAGCCGGTGGACGCCGGGCGCTTCGACGAGGTGCTGGCGTGCGCGGCGCAGCGGCGCGCGCCGTGGCCGGCGTCCGCCGCGCAGCAATGACGGCACGCCGGCGGCGCGGCCGGCCGCGGAATGGAGTCAGCCGGCCGCGTGCGGCAGGCTCGCGATCGGCGCGAGAAATCCTTCCAGCCCGGTCAGCATGATCTGCACGCCGATGCACAGCAGCAGGAACGACGAGACGCGCATCGCCACGTGCGTGCCGTTCGGGCCGAGGTACGCGGCCAGCCGCCCGGCGCGGCTGTAGACCACGTAGATCACCGCCATCACGAGCACCGAGATCGCCACGGACGCCACGCCCGAGATCAGGAACGCCGAGAGCTTGTGGGTGCGGTTCGCGTTCAGCGCGATGGCCGTCGCGATCGAGCCGGGGCCCGTCGTGAGCGGCACGGTCCACGGGAAAAACGCGTTGGCCGCCGCCGCGTCCGTCGGCGGAGCCATCGATCCGGCGGACGCGGCGGCCCCGGCCAACCCGGCGTCGCCCGCGGCCGGGCTCGCGAACGGCGGCTTCGCGGCCCGGGCCGGCGCGTGGTCGGGCTCGTTGAGCATCTTCCAGCCCGCCACCGCGACCGAAAGCCCGCCGCCGATGCGCAGCGCCTCGATCGAAATGCCGAAGAAATGCAGCACCGGCGTGCCGACGAAGAACGCGACGAGCAGCACGAAGAACGCGTTGATCGCGATCTTCTTCGCGAGCAGCCGCCGCTCCTCGTCGGAAAACGAGGCCGTGCGTTCGACGAATACGAACGCGATGCCGAAGGGATTGATGATGCTGATCAGTCCGGCGAAGCCGAACAGAATGTCCGAAATCAGGCTTTCTATCATTGCGATCCGAGATCCGGGGTTGGGCACGGCCGGTGCGGCGCACCGGGTGCTCGCAGTGTACCGGCAAGGCCGCCCGCGTAGTCGCCGCCGGGCCGCCCGCATGGTCACGGCATAACGGCCGCGCGGGTCGCGGCATGACATGCCGCACGACATGCGGCACGACACTGCCGCGCAACCCGCCGCGTGGCCGCCGCATGTCCACCCGTGTATGGCCGGCCGCCTGGCCGTACCCGCATCCCGCGGTGCGTCATTTTTGTCGCTATGGCGCGATTATTTTTGATTCGCTTTACGCGCCGCCGGGGCGGGCATAAAGTCATCCGGATGTCTTGCCCGACGTGCCGCCCCCGCGGACAAAGGAGTCGCCCATGTCACTGAAGTTGCTTGCCGCCCTGCCCTTCGTCGGCATCCTGCTCGGCGTGCCGTTCGTCAACCGCACCGAGCCGTTCGTGCTCGGCATGCCGCTCGTGCTCGCGTGGCTCGTCCTCTGGGTCGTGCTGACCTCGGTCGTGATGGCCGTCGTCTACCGGTTCGATCCCGTCAACCGGGCCGCCGGCGACGACGCGGCGGCCGACTCCGCGGAGGCCCGCTCATGAGCAGCGCCCTCGTCATCATCGCGGCGATCACGCTCGTCGCGCTCTACCTCGGCATGCGTGCGCGGCGCGGCCACGACATGAGCCTCGAGCAGTGGTCGGTGGGCGGCCGCAGCTTCGGCACCGCGTTCGTGTTCCTGCTGATGGCGGGCGAGATCTACACGACCTTCACGTTCCTCGGCGGCAGCGGCTTCGCCTACGGCAAAGGCGCGCCGGTCTACTACATCCTCGCCTACGCCACGCTCGCCTACATCCTCTCGTACTGGATCCTGCCGCCCGTCTGGCGCTACGCGAAGGCGCACCGGCTCATCTCGCAGCCGCACTTCTTCGCGCGCAAGTATTCGAGCCCGGCGCTCGGCGTGCTGGTCGCGATCGTCGGCGTGGTCGCGCTCGTGCCGTATCTCGTGCTGCAGTTCAAGGGGCTCGGCATCATCGTCGCGACGGCTTCCTACGGCGCGATTCCGTCGACGGCCGCCGTCTGGATCGGCGCCGCGGTCGTCACGGCCTACGTGATCGTCTCGGGCGTGCGCGGCTGCGCCTGGAACTCGGTCGTCAAGGACCTGATGATCCTCGCCATCGCGATCTTTCTCGGCATCTATCTGCCGGTCCACTATTACGGCAGCCTCGGCTCGATGTTCCATGCCATCGACCTGGCCAAACCGGGCTTCCTGACCTTCGCCGCGAAGGGCTCGAGCGTCACCTGGTTCCAGTCGACGGTGCTGCTGACGGCGCTCGGCTTCTTCATGTGGCCGCACACGTTCGGCTCGGTCTACACGGCGCGCAACGAGCAGGTGTTCCGCCGCAACTCGATCGTGCTGCCGCTCTACCAGCTCGTGCTGCTGTTCGTGTTCTTCTGCGGCTTCGCGGCCGTGCTGAAGGTGCCGGGGCTCAAGGGCGGCGACATCGACCTGTCGCTGTTCCGCCTCTCGCTGCAGACGTTCGATCCGTGGTTCGTCGGCGTGATCGGCGCGGCCGGCGTGCTCACGGCGCTCGTGCCGGGCTCGATGATCCTGACCACGGCCTCGACGCTGCTCGCCAACGACGTCTATCGCGGCCTGCTGAAAAAGGACGCCGACGACGCCAGCGTCGCGCGGCTCGCGCGCTTCCTCGTACCGGTCGTGGCGCTCGTCGCGATCGGCTTCACGCTGCACGGCGGCGACACGATCGTGGCGCTCCTGCTGATGGGCTACAACTTCGTCACGCAGCTTTTTCCCGCCCTCGTGTGCAGCCTCGGCGCGCGCAACCGCGTCACGAAACAGGGCGCGTTCTGCGGGATCGTCGCGGGCGTGGCCGTCGTGGTCGCCACGACGTCGCTGCACGTGAGCATCGCGCAACTCATGCCGTTCCTGCCCGACGCGCTCAAGGACATCAATATCGGCTTTCTCGCGCTCGGCGTGAACGTCGTGGTGCTGGCCGTCGTCAGCGCCGTCACGCAATCGCGCACGCACGCGGGACATACGCCGGCCCGCGCGCATTGATCGACGCATCGATCAACATCCATTGCCGGCAGGCGGCCGCGCTGCGGACCGCCTGCCGGCAGTACGGCTTCTCCCGCCGCTTTTATCCCCGCTCCTATCCCTTCTTCGCGCCGCCCTTCGCATAGAGCGTCGAATCGGCGAATCCCTCGGCCGCCAGCACGTCGCCGACGAGAATCAGCGCCGTGCGCTCGATGTCGGTCGACTCGACCTTCGACACGATGTCGGCGAGCGTGCCGGTCACGCGCGCCTCGTCGGGCCAGCTTGCGCGATAGATCACGGCGATCGGGCAGTCGTCGCCGTAATGCGGACGCAGCACCTCGACGATCGCCGCGAGATGCCGCACGCCGAGGTGAATGGCCATCGTCGCGCGGTGCCGCGCCAGGTCGGCCAGCGCCTCGCCCTCGGGCATCGCGGTTCTGGTGGCGTAGCGCGTCAGGATCAGCGTCTGCGAGATGCCGGGCAACGTCAGCTCGCAGCCGAGCGCGGCCGCGCTCGCGGCCGTCGCCGTGACGCCGGGCACGATCTCGTAGGGAATGCGAAGCGCGCGCAGCCGGCGGATCTGCTCGCCGATCGCGCCGTAAAGCGACGGGTCGCCCGAATGCACGCGCGCGACGTCCTCGCCGCGCGCGTGCGCCGCGGCAAGCAGCGCGACGATCTCGTCGAGCGTGAGCGGCGCCGTATCGACGACCTGGTGCGCGGCGTGACCGGCCAGCACCGCGGGCGGCACGAGCGAGCCGGCGTAGAGGATGACCGGGCAATGGCGCACGAGGCGCTGCCCTTTCACCGTGATCAGCTCGGGGTCGCCCGGACCCGCGCCGATGAAGAAAACCGTCATGCCTGACTCCGTGAGGTCGGGAGCGTGATTCTACGGGTTCGTTACCGGACCGGGGCCGGCCGGCGGCGATGGCCGGACATGCGCCGCGCCTGTCGCCTCGCGGCGGGTAGCGCGCGTCAGTCCGGCAACGCGTCGAGCAACGCCAGCTCGGCGAGCAGGGCGTCGGGCCCGTCGAACTCGCGCGCGGCCGGCGGCAGCGCGGGCCGCGCCAGCATCACGACCGGCAGCCCCCGTTCGCGCGCCACGGCGAGCTTGGCCTCGGTCGCGCCGCCGCCGCTGTTCTTGCTCACGACCACGTCGACGCATCGTTCCTCGAACAGCGCGCACTCGCCCTCGGCCGTGAACGGGCCGCGCGCGTCGATCACGCGCGCGCGCGCGTGGCCCGGATGCGCGTCGAGACAGCGGATCGTCCAATGTTGATGCGCCGGCACCGCGTCGAGATGCGCGAGCGGCTCGCGGCCCAGCGTGAAGAGCGGCCGCGCGAACGGCGCCAGCGCGGCGACGATGCCGGCCCAGTCGTCCACGACGCGCCAGTCGTCGCCGGGCTGCGCCCGCCACGGCGCGCGGCGCACGGCCCAGTAAGGCACGAGCGCCGCGTCGCAGGCCTGCGCGGCGTTCGCGCTGATGCGCGCCGCGTAGGGATGAGTCGCGTCGACGACGAGCCCGATCGCCTCGTCGGCCAGATAACGGGCCAGCCCGGCCGCGCCGCCGAAGCCGCCCACGCGCACCGCGCAGGCGAGTTCGGCCGGCACGCGGCCGAGCCCGGCGAGGCTGTAGACGTGATGCGGCGCGAGCCGGCGCGCGATGCGCAGCGCGTCGCCGGTGCCGCCGAGCAGCAGGATGCGCGTCACGACGCGGCTCCGGTGCATGTCGCATCGGGCGCGACGAAAACGCGGCGATTCCCGCTACGCGCGGTCGTGTACTTCATGGCTTGCGCGCCTCCAGCAGCGTCACCGGCAGCGCCTGACGCCAGGTGTCGAAGCGACCGAGCGGCTGCGCCTCGCCGAGCGCGATCCGCGTGAGCGTGCCGCCGTGCCGCGCGCGCCAGGCGACGAGCGCCGCTTCGCCTTCCAGCGTCACCGCGTTCGCCACGAGCCGGCCGCAGCTCGCAAGACGCGCCCAGCAGGCGTCAAGCACGCCGGGCACGCTCGCGCCGCCGCCGACGAACACCGCGTCGGGCGTCGCGAGGCCGTCGAGCGCCTCGGGCGCCCGGCCCGCGACGAGCTGCAGCCCCGGCACGCCGAGCGCGTCGCGGTTGTGCTCGATGAAGCGCTGCCGCTCGGCGTTCGCCTCGATCGCGATGGCGCGACACGCCGGATGCGCGCGCATCCATTCGATGCCGATCGAGCCGCTGCCCGCGCCGACGTCCCAGAGCAGTTCGCCCGGCGCGGGCGCGAGGCGGGCCAGCGTGACGGCGCGCACGTCGCGCTTCGTGAGCTGTCCGTCGTGACGATAAGCCTCGTCGGGCAAGCCCGGCGTCAGCGGCCAGGCGCGCGCGCCGTCGCCGGCCGCGCATTCGAGCGCGACGAGATTCAGCGCGGCGATGCCGGGCACGGCCCGCGTGTCGCCCCGTTCGTTGCGCCATTCGTCAGCCCGTGCGTCGATGCGCCGCTCGAGCGGGCCGCCCAGATGCTCGAACACGCTGAGGCGGCTCGCGCCGAAACCGCGCTGCGTCAACCATTGCGCGAGCGCGGCCGGCGTTTCGCCGTCGGCGCTCAGGACGAGCACGCGCGCGCCGGCGCGCAGATGCGTCAGCAGGCCGGCCAGCGGCCGCCCGACGAGCGAGACCGTCGCCACGTCCTGCAGCGCCCAGCCCAGCCGCGCGGCCGCCAGCGAGAGCGACGACGGCGCCGGCAACACCGTCATCTCGCCGGGCGGCACGCGCCGCGCAAGCGTCGCGCCGACGCCGTACAGCATGGGATCTCCGCTCGCCAGCACGCAGACCGGGCCCGCCTCGCGATACGTCAGCAAGGGCTCGACGCTGAACGGCTGCGGCCACGGCACGCGGCGCGCGCGCACGCGCACGGGCAGCATCGCCAGATGACGCGCACCGCCGACGACCACGACGGCGTCGAACAACGCGCGCCGCGCCGTGCGCCCGAGGCCGGCATAGCCGTCGTCGCCGATGCCCACCACGGTCAGCCATGCCTCGCGTCTTTCGTCCTGCATGCGGTTTTCGCCTTCTTTCATGGGCCCGGCGGGCAATCCCACGCGCCTCGCCGTTCCCGTCGTTCCGAAAGCGGGCATAATAACGCGTTCGTCGGCGCCCCTCGGGGCCGACCGGCAAGGCTTGCGCGGCGGCACGATCCGCGCCGGGTCGGGCCAGGTCGAGTCAACCGGCCGGCTGCTCACGGCTTACGGTCTACACGTCCCTGGGGTATCCCGACGAATGCCGCAATCGCGCCCGCGCGACGGGCGAGCCGCCCGTCGGAACGCGTCCGGATGCCGGCCCCCGAACCCCGTCTCGCCGATGACCGCCCTGCACTCCGCCCCTCCCGACGCTCCGCACTCCGCCACGCCCCGGCCGTCCGCGTGTCCGGGACTGCTGCGCATCGTCGCGGCGCGCGACGGCGGAATCTGCCGGATCAAACTACCCGGCGGCCGGCTGGACGCGAGAAAAGCCCGCGCGATCGCCGACGCCGCCCGCCGGCATGCCGGCGGCACGCTCGAACTGACCAACCGCGCCAATCTGCAGATACGCGGCGTGCGCGCCAGTCACGAGGCCGTGCTCAGCGACGCGTTGCTGCGCGCCGGACTCGGGCCCGAGGCGGCAGTCGGCTCCCATTCGGAAACCGACGTCGCAACGGCCGACGATCTGCGCAACCTGATGCTGAGCCCCGCCGCGGGCCGCGATCCCGATGCGATCTTCGACACGACCGGACTGATCGCGCCGCTCCTCGAACGCCTGCAAAACGAAGCGCGCTTCGCCGCGCTCTCGCCGAAGTTCGCGCTGCTGATCGACGGCGGAGAGCGGCTTGCGGCGCTCGATCATCCGCACGACCTCTGGCTGACCGCGACGCGCGACGTCCCCGATGCGCAAGACGTGCGCTTCGCGTTCGGACTGGCCGGCTGCCCGCCCATCGAAGGCGACGACCGGCCGGCCTCGGTCGCGCTGGCGACGGTTGCGCCCGACCAGGCGCCGGCGCTCGTCGGCGCGCTGCTGCATGCGTTCCTCGACCTCACCGCGCCCGGCGACACGCGCATGCGCGACGTGCTCGCCGCCCACACCGCCGCGGCGGTGCTCGAACGCGCGCAGCGGCATCTCGGCTTCGCCCTGCCGCCCGACCCGTCGCTCGCCGCCTGGCGGCGCGCACGCGCCGACGCCGCGCTGCGCTTCGGCGCGCGTCCGCAACGCGCGTCCGGCACCTGGCAGGTCGGCGGCCAGCCCCCGCTCGGCCGCCTCGACGCCGCCACGCTCGAGGCGCTCGCGACGCTCGCCGAAACCGCCGGCAACGCCACGCTGCGCCTCACGCCGTGGCAGGGCGTGCTGCTGCCCGACGTCGCAACGCGCGCCGTGCCCGACGTGCTGACCCGGCTGAATGCGCTCGGCCTCGTCTGCGAGGCGAATGCGCCGCTCGCGAGACTCGTCGCCTGCACCGGCTCGGCCGGCTGCGCGAAGGGGCTCGCCGATACCAAGGCCGACGCGCTGCGCCTCGCCGCGCGCCTGCCGGCCGGCGTCGAGGCGCATCTGAGCGGCTGCGCGCGCTCGTGCGCCGCCGCGCATTGCGCGCCCTGGACGCTGCTCGCCACGGCGCCCGACCGCTACGACCTCTACCGCCGCATGACGGACGGGCAAGACGGCTTCGGCCGGTGCCTCGCCCGCGGCCTGCCCCTCGACGAAGCCGCCGACGCGCTCGCGCGGCTCGCCCGGAGTTTCCCCGATGACTGACTACCTGCGCGACGGCGCGCAAATCTACCGCCAGTCGTTCGCGACCATTCGCGCGGAGGCCGACCTCTCGCGCATCCCCGCCGACCTCGAAAAGCTCGCCGTGCGCGTGATCCACGCCTGCGGCATGGTCGACGTCGTCGACGACCTCGCGTTTTCCGACGGCGCGGGCGCAGCCGGGCGCGCGGCGCTCGCGGCCGGCGCGCCGATTCTCTGCGACGCGCGCATGGTCGCGCACGGCATCACGCGCGCGCGCCTGCCAGCCGCGAACCCGGTACTTTGCACGCTCGACGACCCCGCCGTGCCCGAACACGCGCGCGCGCTCGGCAACACGCGCTCGGCCGCCGCCGTCGAACTGTGGCAGCCGCATCTCGCCAACAGCGTGGTCGCGATCGGCAACGCGCCGACGGCGCTCTTTCACCTGCTCGACCTGCTCGCGGCCGGCGCGCCGCGCCCCGCGCTGATCCTCGGCTTCGCGGTCGGCTTCGTCGGCGCGGCCGAATCGAAGGCGCTGCTCGCCGAACGGAACCACGGCGTGCCCTACGTGATCGTGCGCGGCCGGCGCGGCGGCAGCGCGATGGCCGCCGCCGCCGTCAACGCCCTTGCTTCGGAAACCGAATAAATGAGCGAAAAAGGACGTCTCGTCGGACTCGGCGTCGGCCCCGGCGACCCGGAACTGATCACGCTGAAGGCGCTGCGGCTCCTCAAGGCCGCGCCCGTGGTCGCCTATTTCGTCGCGAAGGGCAAGAAGGGCAACGCGTTCGGCATCGTCGAGCCGCATCTGGACGACGCGCAATTGCGGCTGCCGCTCGTCTATCCCGTCACGACCGAGGCGCTCGAACCGCCGCTCTCCTACGAGGCGATCATCGCCGACTTCTACGACACGGCCGCCGGCGTGCTGGCCGGGCATCTGGAGGCGGGCCGCGACGTCGCCGTGATCTGCGAGGGCGATCCGTTCTTCTACGGCTCCTACATGTATCTGCACGACCGGCTCGCCGCGCGCTTTCGCGCCGAGGTCGTGCCGGGCGTGTGCTCGATGCTCGGCGGCGCGGCCGTGCTCGGCGTGCCGCTCGTCTACCGCAACCAGAGCCTCGCGGTGCTCTCGGGCGTGCTCGCCGAGGACGAACTGCGCCGGCGGCTCGCCGACGCCGACGCCGCCGTCGTGATGAAGCTCGGCCGCAACTTCGAGAAGGTGCGCCGCGTGCTCGTCGAACTGGGCCTCGCGCAGCGCGCGCTTTATGTGGAGCGCGCGACGATGGCGAACCAGCGCATCGTGCCGCTCGACGAGGTCGACCCGATGGCCTCGCCCTACTTCTCGCTGCTCGTCGTGCCGGGGGAAAAATGGCAAGGATGACGACGCCGCCCGCCATCGTGATTCTCGGGCCCGGCGCGCTCGCCACCGCGCGGCGCGTGCAGGCCGTGTGGCCGGGCGCGCAGGTTCACGGCCTCGCCGGCCGCATCGAAAACGCCGACGTCGGCTTTCGCGAGCTCGGCGCGCATCTGCGCGAGCTCTATGCGCGCGGCACGCCGATCGTGGCGCTCTGCGCAGCGGGTATCGTCATCCGCTGCGTGGCGCCGCTGCTCGACGACAAGGGCGCCGAGCCGCCCGTGCTCGCGCTCGCCGAGGACGGCAGCGCCGTCGTGCCGCTGCTCGGCGGGCTCGCCGGCGTGAACGTCATGGCGCGCGAGATCGGCGTGGCGCTCGGCATTGCGCCCGCCATCACGACGAGCGGCGAGCTCCGCTTCGGCACCTGCGTGCTGAATCCGCCGCCGGGCTACGCGCTTGCGAACCTCGAGCAGGGCAAGCGCTTCGTGTCGGACCTGCTGGCCGGCGCCGGGACTCGCATCGAAGGGCATGCGCCGTGGCTCGACGAAGCGGGCCTGCCGCGCGACGCGTCGGCGCCGCGCGCGATCCGCGTGAGCCCGCTCGCCTGGGACGGCAGCACCGACGCGCTCGTCATTCATCCGCGCAGTGTCGTGGTCGCCGTCGACGAGACGGCGTGCGATAAGGCCCAGGATAGCGCCCCGAACACGCAGGACGGACAGCCGCTCGCCGCGCGCATCCGCGCGATGCTGCGCGCGCACGGCCTTGCACCGCTCGCGCTCGCTGCGATGCTCGCGCCGTCCGGCAGGATGAGCGACCGCGCGCTGCGCGAGAGCGCGGCGGAACTCGGCGTGCCGCTGCGATTTACCGATGCGCCCGGCCCGGCGCGCGCGCGCCTCGAAGCCGCATTCCGTGGTGCCGGCCATCCCGGCCATCCCGCCGAGTTCCCCGCCTCCGACGACGCCGGCCTCGCGCTCGCCGTCGCGTCCGCACCCGTCGATCCCGACACGCTCGGCCGCGCGCGGGGCAAGTTGACCGTGATCGGCCTCGGCCCCGGCCGCGCGGACCTGATGACGCCGGCAGCCCGCGCCGCGCTCGACGAGGCGACCGACGTGGTCGGCTACGCCACCTACGTCGAGATGGCCGGACCGCTGCGCGCCGGGCAGGCACGGCACGCCACCGACAACCGCGAGGAATTGCAGCGCGCGCGCCACGCGTTCGAACTCGCGAGCACGGGCCGGCGCGTCGTGGTCGTCTCGTCGGGCGACCCCGGCGTGTTCGCGATGGCCGCCGCCGTGCTCGAAGCGCTCGAAGCCGCCGACGACGCGCGCTGGCACGCCGTCGAGCTCGCCATCGTGCCGGGCGTGTCGGCGGCGCTCGCCACGGCTGCGCAGGCCGGCGCGCCGCTCGGCCACGACTTCTGCATGCTCTCGCTCTCCGACAACCTGAAGCCGTGGGCCGTCGTCGAACAGCGCCTCGCCCACGCCGCGCAGGCCGACCTCGTGATGGCGTTCTACAACCCGCTCTCCCGCGCGCGGCCGTGGCAGCTCGAACGCGCGCTGGAAATCGTGCGCGCGCATCGAAGCGACGACGCGCGCGTCGTGCTCGGCCGCGACATCGGCCGGCCCGGCGCGACGCTGACCACGACGACGCTCGGCGCGCTGCGGCCCGCCGACGTGGACATGCGCACGATGGTGATCGTCGGGTCCTCGACGACGCGCGGCTTCGCGCGCGCGGACGGCGGCGAGTGGATCTATACGCCGCGCTGGTACGGGAAGCAGTAGCGACGAACGCAGCGGCGGGAGAGCCGCAAGAAAAAGCGCCCGGAAGATACCGGGCACGCCGGCCGGGCGGCGTCAATCATCGCAATCGCGCAGTTCGCGGTCTGCGGTCAATCCGCCGAAAGCCGGCGAGCCTGCGCAAGCAGCGTCTCCGGCATGACGCACTCGCCGCCCCACGCGCGCGCCAGTGCATCGCAACGGCCCAGACGCACGTCGGCCAGTTCGAGATCGACGACCCTCACGTGATCCGCGCGCCGCGGCCGCACAGGCAACTGCGTGCTGCGGCCGTCGCTCATCAGCCACAGCACGCGCTGCTGCGCGGGCTTGCGGCGGCAGGCGGCATCGAGCAGCCTTGACGCCGCGTCGATGCCGGCGCCCAGCGGCGTGCCGCCGCCCGCGCCGACGGGTTCGAGCCAGCGCTCGTTCCACCAGCGCGGTACGGCCGGCCCGAAGCGCACATGCGCCTCGTCACCGCCGAAGCAGATCAGCGCGGCCTCGGCCCGCTCACGGCGCGCGCGATCGAAGAGCGCGATCAGGAGTCCCTTCGCGAGCGCAAGCTGGCCGTGCGCGAGCATCGAGGCCGAGCAGTCGAGCACGAAGCAGTGCAGCACGCCGCTGCCGCGTTCGCGCGGCGCGAAGCGCAGATGCGCGCCGCGCAGCGGCTGCGGCCCTTTCGTCGCCAGCGTCGGCCACCAGGCGATGCGCGAGCCGGGCTCGGCCCGCGCCGCGCGACCGCGCGCCGCCCGATCCTCGCGATCATCCGGACCCTCGTCGGGCCGCCGGACGCCGCCCGGCATCGGGGCGGCGGTCCCTGTCCGGCGGCTCAGCGTTTTTTTGCGGACAGCGGCACCACGCCCTTGACCGTCGCGGCCGCCACCGGCTCCGGCGCGAGATAGCCCCAATCGCCGTCCGCCGCGGCGGAATCGGCACCGTTCGCCCCGCCGCCGTTCGGGCTCGCCTGCCCGGCGAACGTTTCGCCCTGCCGCTGCGCATCGCCACGACGATCGGCCGATGCGGTCTCCGGCTCGCCGGGCGCGCGCCGCCGATGCGCGAGCACGGCCGGTGCGACGCGATCGACGTGCGCCGTCGTGACGGCCGGCGCGCCTTCGAGTGCGGCCAGCGCGCGCGCCGCGCGCAGCATCACGAGATCGGCACGCAGACCGTCCACGGCCGCCTCGATGCAGTGCGACGCGGTCCGCTCGTGCACGTCGTCGCCGAACGACAGCCCGGCCAGCGCGGCGCGCGCCGTCCGGATGCGCTGCGCGAGCACGCGTTGCCCGGCCTCGTGAGCCGCGCGAAACGCATGCGGATCGGCATCAAACGCGAGCCGCGCCCTGACGATGCACTGGCGCACCGCCGCGTCGAACGCGTTGCGCAGCTCGACCATCAAGCCGAAGCGGTCGGTCAGTTGCGGGCGCAGCTCGCCCTCTTCCGGATTCATCGTCCCGACCAGCACGAAACGCGCGTCGTGGCGATGCGAAACGCCGTCGCGCTCCACCGTGTTGACGCCGCTCGCCGCCGCGTCGAGCAGCACGTCGACGAGCGCGTCGGGCAACAGGTTCACCTCGTCCACGTAGAGCACGCCGCCGTGCGCGGCGGCGAGCAGACCCGGCGAAAACCGCACCGCACCGTCGCGCAGCACCGCTTCGAGGTCGAGCGTACCGACGACGCGCTCCTCGCTCGCGCCGAGCGGCAACGTGACGAACGCGCCGTCTGGCAGCAGCTCGGCCAGCGCGCGCGCGGCCGTCGATTTGGCCGTGCCGCGCGGCCCGCTCACGAGCACGCCGCCGAGCGCCGGATCGATCGCCGCGAGCAGCAACGCCTGTTGCAGCGGCGCCTGGTCCACCAGCGCGGCAAACGGAAACGCCGGGGGCGCAGCCGGATCGTTCATGGTCGGGTTCCTTCGAGATGCTGCCCGGCTTCGAGCAGACGGTTTTCGAGCTGCGCGCGATAGTCGCCGGGCTCGCGCCACAGGCCGCGCTGGATCGCTTCGAGCAGGCGCTCGCAGATCGCCTGCAGCGCATGGGGATTGTGCTCGCGCAGGAAGGCGCGCGTGGCGTCGTCGTTCACGTAGGCGTCGGTCACGAGCGCGTACTGATGGTCGCCCACCACGCGCGCGGTCGCGTCGTAGCCGAACAGGTAGTCGACCGTCGCGGCCATTTCCGCCGCGCCGCGGTAGCCGTGCCGCTTCACGCCGTCGATCCATTTCGGATTGACGACGCGCGAGCGGACCACGCGCGCGATCTCCATCGAAAGCGGCCGCACGCGCGGCGCGGCCGGATCGCTGTGGTCGGCGTGATAGACGTCCGGCTGGCGGCCGGACAAATGGCGCGCCGCGGCCGTCATGCCGCCCTGGAACTGGTAGTAGTCGTTCGAGTCGAGCAGATCGTGCTCGCGGTTGTCCTGGTTCTGGAGCACGACGTCGAGCGCCGCGAGCCGCTCGCCGAACGCCTCGCGCGCCTCGTCGCCGGCGCTGTTCTGCGCGTAGGCGTAGCCGCCCCACGCCCGGTACGCGTGTGCGAGATCGGCATCGGTCTGCCACTGGCGCTGGTCGACGAGCGACTGAAGGCCCGCGCCGTAGGCGCCGGGCCGCGCGCTGAACACGCGCCAGCCGGCGCGGCGGCGCGCCTCGTCGGCGTCGAGGCCGCGCGCCATCCAGGCGTCGCGGTCACGCCCGACGCGCGCGCGCAGCGCGTTCACGTGTTCCGGCTCGTCGAGTTCGGCCACGGCCTGGACGGCGGCGTCGAACAGATGCATGACGTTCGGAAACGCGTCGCGAAAGAAGCCCGAGACGCGCAGCGTCACGTCGATGCGCGGCCAGCCGAGCGCATCCGTCGGCAGGATCTCGAAATCGACGACGCGCTGGCTGCCGGCGGCCCACTTCGGCCTCACGCCGATGAGCGCGAACGCCTGGGCGATATCGTCGCCGCCCGTGCGCATCGTCGCCGTGCCCCAGACCGAGAGGCCCACGGCGCGCGGGTAGTCGCCGTGCTCCTGCAGATGGCGCTCGATCAACTGCCGCGCCGACTTCTGCCCGAGCACCCAGGCCGATTGAGTCGGTACCGCGCGCGTATCGACCGAATAGAAGTTGCGGCCCGTCGGCAACACGTCGGGCCGGCCGCGCGAGGGCGAGCCGCTCGGGCCCGGCGGCACGAAACGGCCCTCCAGCGCGCGGCGGAACTGGCGCATTTCCTCGGCGCCGCAGGCGTCGAGCTTCGGCAGCACGTCGGCGCGCAACCGTCCGATCACGGCCGCGGCCTGCGGCAACGCACAGAGGCCGGGCAGCGGCCGGGCGTCCGTCTGCTGCTCGCCGCATTCCGCGCCGAGCAGCGCGAGCGCGAGCGCTTCGAGCCGCTCGCGCGTGTCGCCCGCGTGGCGCCACGGCGCGTCGCTGACCGCCGCGAGCCACGCGGGCCGCGGCCCGGTCCAGGGCACGGCCGCGTCGAACCCGGCGGCGTCGAGCAGCGGGTCGATCTCGAAGTCGCGCGCGAGCGCCCCGATCAGCCCCGCGTTCGCGCCCTGCCCTTCGCCGCACGGATAGCGGCCGAGCGCGAGCAGCGTGTCGAGCCGCTGACGGCCTGCCGGCGAAACGCCGAACGTGTGGAGCCCGTCGCGGATCTGCGCCTCCTTCAACTCGCAGAGATAGGCGTCGGCGCGCGTGAGCAGCGCGTCCTCGGCCGCCGGATCGGCCGGCAGACCGACGCTCAGCTCCTCGTGCAACCGGTGCTCGACGATCGTCTCGAGGATGGTCCGGCGCAGCAGCTTCGCGCGGCGCGGGTCGACCATCAGCGCGTCGTAGTACTCGTCCACCTGGCGCTCGAGGTCCTGGAGCGGGCCGTAGTTTTCCGCGCGCGTGAGCGGCGGCATCAGGTGATCGACGATCACGGCCTGGGCGCGGCGCTTCGCCTGGCTGCCCTCGCCCGGATCGTTGACGATGAACGGATAGAGATGCGGCAGCGGCCCGAGCGCGAGGTCGGGCCAGCATGCGTCCGAGAGCGCCACGCTCTTGCCCGGCAGCCATTCCAGATTGCCGTGCTTGCCGACGTGGGCGATCGCGTCGATGCCGAACGCGTGCCGCAGCCAGAAATAGAACGCGAGATAGGCGTGCGGCGGCACGAGTTCCGCGTCGTGATAGTTCGCGTAGGTATCTTCGCCGCGCGAGCGCGAGGGCTGGATGCCGACGAACACCTGGCCGCAGCGCCAGCCCGCGATCATGAAACGGCCGCGCCGCACCGTCGGGTCCTGCTCCGGCGCACCCCAGCGCGCGATCATCGCGTTCTGCGCCTCGGCCGGCATCTGCGAGAAATGGCGGCGATAGTCGTCGAGCGAAAGGCTCTGCCAGGCGGGGCGCAACGCGCGCGTGTCGGGGTCGTTCGTCACGCCCGAGGTCAGGAGGCGCATCAGCGCGTCGCCGCTTTCGGGCACATCGGCCACGCGATAGCCCTCGTCGCGCAGCATGCGCAGGATGCCGAGCACCGAGGCCGGCGTGTCGAGCCCGACGCCGTTGCCGATCCGGCCTTCGCTCATCGGATAGTTCGCGAGCACGAGCGCGAGCTTCTTCTGCGCGTTCGGCAGCCGGCGCAGCCGGCACCAGCGCCGGCTCAGCTCAGCCACGAACGCGAGGCGCTCCGCGTCGGGCTGATAGCGGACCACGTCGACCTGGGTGTGCTCGCAGTAGTACGCGAGCCCCTTGAAGCTGATCGCCCGCGTGACGATGCGCCCGTCCACCTCGGGCAGCGCGACGTGCATGGCGATGTCGCGCGCGTTCAGGCCGTGGTTGTCCTTGAGCCAGTCGGCCCGGTTGCTGCCGCTCAGGATGACCTGGAATACCGGCGCGTCGCCCGCGAGTTCGATCGGCGCGTCGTCGCCGGGCGACGAGGCCGCGAACGCGGTCGTGTTGAGCACGAGCGAGACCTCGTGCTCGCGGCACAGGCGCTCGATGACGTCGCGGCTCACCGCGTCCTTCAGCGAGGTGACCGCGATCGGCAGCGGATTCATGCCGCGTTCGAGCAGCGCCTCGTTCAGCGCGTCGAACACCTCCGTGTTCGCGGACTGCAGATGGGCGCGGTAGAAAAGCAGCGCGACGACGGGCGCATCCGCGTGCCAGCGCGCGCGCCAGTCGTCGAGGGTCGCCACGTCGTGCGCGGGGTGATAGAGCGAGGCCGCGGGCAGGATCAGCGGCGGCGCGGGCTCGCTGCCCCAGTCGAGGCCGCGCCAGGCCAGTGCGCGCAGGAAATTTCCAGCGTTGGCCGCGCCGCCTTCGCGCAGGTAGCGCCAGAGCAGCCGGCAAAACGCGGGCGCCGCGCGACTCTTCGCAAGGAGGTTCGGGTCTTCCTGGAGGTCGCCCGAGAACATCGCGAGCAACTGTCCGCGCCGCTCGGCCAGCGCGACGACCTGTTCGATGCCGTAAGGCCAGTACGCCTCGCCGCCGAGGTGATCGACAACGACGACGCGCGCGTGCTGCAGCACGTCGTCGAGATAGAAATCGACCGAGGCGGGCTGGCGCAGATAAGCGACGTTCGCGAGCCGCACGCTCGGGAAGCCTTCCGGCAGCCGGGACACGACGCTCGCCAGCAGCGCGAGCGTCGTGTCGGCGGAACTGAGCACGACGATCTCGGCCGGCTGCTGGTCGATGCGGATCACGCCGGCCGTGTCGTCGACGAATCCCCCGGGCGTGGTGCGCAGCAGATGCATGGCGAGGCGGCTCGGTCCTGCGCGTTCAGCGCGCGGCTGTGGCTATGGCGAGCGACGCCGACGCGGCCCCGCCCTGCGCCAGCGCCGCGTCGAACGCGCGCTGCAACGCGGCCGCGTCGAGATCCTCGCCGATCAGCACGAAGCGCGAGAGCGGCTGCGCGGCCAGCTCGCCGGCCTGCCAGCGGCGATCGAAGTAGCTGTCGAAGCGCCGCCCGACGCCCTGCACCACGAGCCGCATCGGCGCGCCCGGCAACGCGGCGAAGCCCTTCACGCGATAGATCGTGTGCGCGTCGACCAGTTGCCCGAGCGCGGCCAGCACGGCCTCGCGCGAAGGCGCCGGCGCGCTCACGACGACCGAGTCGAACTCGTCGTGGTGATGGTCGTGATCGGGATCGTCGGCACTGCCGTGATGATCGTGGCGCAGATGGATGCTTTCCTCCGATGCCGATTCGAGGCCGAGCAGCGCGTGGAGGTCGAGCGCGCCGCGCTGCGCGCGCACGATCTTCACCTGCGGCGGCAGTTCCTTGCGCAGTTCTTCGACGAGCGCGTCCTGCCGGGCGACGTCGAGCAGGTCAGTCTTGTTGAGAATCACGAGGTCGGCCGCGCAAAGCTGGTCTTCGAACAGTTCGTGCAGCGGCGACTCGTGGTCGAGATTCGGATCGGCGCGGCGCTGCGCGTCGACGGCCTGCGGATCGTCGGCGAACTGGCCGCTCGCGGCGGCGGGCCCGTCGACCACGGTGACGACGGCATCGACGGTAAAGCTGTTGCGGATCGACGGCCAGTTGAACGCCTGCACGAGCGGCCTGGGCAGCGCGAGGCCCGACGTCTCGATCAGCACGTGGTCGATTTCGCCACGCCGCTCGACGAGCTGCTCCATCACCGGGAAGAACGCCTCCTGCACGGTGCAGCAGAGGCACCCGTTGGCGAGCTCGTACAGTTGACCCAACGCTTCGCTGCCGTCCTCGTTGCAGCCGATCCCGCAGCCGCGCAGGATCTCGCCGTCGATGCCGAGTTCGCCGAACTCGTTGACGATGACCGCGATGCGCAGCCCGCCCGCCTGTTCGAGGATGTGGCGCAGCAAGGTAGTCTTGCCGCTGCCGAGAAAGCCCGTCACGACCGTGACCGGAATCTTGCGTGTCTGCATTCGTCATGCTCCTGTGGCGCGCCGCGGGTTGGCGCTGTTCGCGCCGTCCGCGCCTTCCCGTTGCGACGATCCCGCGCCGTATGGCGCCATGGCGCCGGCCGGCATCTGCCGGCGCGGCGGCTCCCGTGCGGACGACGGCCGCCCGCGCGGTGCGCAGCGCGGCGACCGACGCGGGACGCGACGGCACAAACCAGGCGAACGACGGGCAAACGGACGGGGACGACCGACGGCAGTACGGCACGGGCCGCCTCTCGCGGCCGCGATGAAATTCACGAAGCCGATGCCGCATCCCCGCGGTATCGGCTCCTTCCTCTCCGGCCGGTATCCGGACTGACGAAACGCCGCTTCGCCTTCCCGCGCCGCGGGCCCGAAGGGCCTCGCCGCGCAGTGGCTGCCGGCGTGCACGGTGATGCGCACGCGTCGAAGTCGGCTCTGCATCGCTCGCGCGATGCGCTCGTCGTACCGTTGCGGGGGCAGTTCAGGTTGGCCGGCTCGCCGATATGAAGAGCGGCTCCCTGATTCCCGTTTAACTGCGCGCGCAAGGAAAGCGCGCGCGGGCACCGAAGTGCGTGCGAGTGTAGGCGCGGCGGGAACGGGCGTCAAGGAACGCCCCGGCGGCGCACGGGTTTCGGCGCGACGGATGCCGAAAGCGCCGGAAACCGTCCGCGGCATCCGGCATCGAAACTCGTGAAAAAAGCCTGTGGTATCGTAGCGCGCATTCGCGCCGGCCCTGCCGGAACGTCCCCGGCGCCCCGCCCCGGTCTCGCCCGCATCGTGAATCGTCCCGCCCCGTCCGTCCCCGAATCCTCGCCCCCGACCTCGTGCCGCGCAGCGGCAACGCTCGTGCTCGGCATCGGCTGCCGGCGCCACGCGAGCCTCGCGCAGATCGAGGCGGCCGTGCGGGCCGCGCTCGGCGAACGCCCGCTCGGCGACGTCGGGCTCGTCGCGACCGTCGAAAACAAGGCCGACGAACCGGCCCTGCTCGCGTTCTGCGCGGCGCATGCGCTGCCGCTTCGCGTCTTCGCCCGCGCGCGGCTCACGGCCTGTCCGGCGTCGGGCGCGCCGTCGCCGGCAGCGCGCGCGCATCTGGGCGTCGACGGCGTTTGCGAGCCCTGCGCGCGGCTCGGCGCCGACGGCGGGCCGCTCGTGCAGGGCAAGATCGCGCGGGACGGCGTCACCGTCGCGCTGGCGAGGCGCCTGCCTAGCGAGCGCGACGACCGGCATCCGGCCGGCGCGGCATGAGCCCGGTGCCTGCACGCCGAACGTCGCGCATAATGGCCCGCCCGTCAAAACCGCCCGAACGCCCGCCGTATTCGCCGCCCGAGGCGGCATCCATCACAGATAGAACCCGACACCGATGAAGACCGACCCCGAATCGCATCTGCGCATGACGCAACGCCGCCGCGAAGGCCACGAGAAGAAGCAGGCCGCCGCCACGATCGAAAAGGGCCTGCTGATCGTCCACACCGGCAACGGCAAGGGCAAGAGCACGGCTGCGTTCGGCATGGCCGTGCGCATGCTCGGGCACGGCATGAAGCTCGGCGTCGTGCAGTTCATCAAGGGCGCGCTGCACACGGCCGAGCGCGATTTTCTCGGCGGCGTCGCGCACTGCGACTTCGTCACGATGGGCGACGGCTACACCTGGAACACGCAGAACCGCGACGCCGACGTCGCGACGGCCCGCAAGGGCTGGGACGCCGCGCGCGCGATGATCGAGAGCGGCGATTACCGGATGGTGATCCTCGACGAGCTCAATACGGTGCTCAAGTACGAGTATCTGCCGCTCGACGAAGTGCTCGGCGTGCTCGCGGCGCGCCCGCCCTTGCTGCACGTCGTCGTCACGGGCCGCCACGCGCCGGACGCGCTGATCGAAGCCGCCGATCTCGTCACCGAGATGCGGCTCGTCAAGCACCCCTACCGCGAGCAACACGTCAAGGCCCAGGCCGGCGTGGAGTTCTGAGGCATGGGCGCCTGTCCTGCGCTGCTGATCGCCGCGCCCGCCTCCGGGCAGGGCAAGACCACGCTGACGGCGGGGCTCGCGCGCCTGCATCGGCGCCGCGGGCGGCGCGTGCGCGTCTTCAAGGTCGGGCCGGATTTTCTCGACCCGACGATCCTCGAGCGCGCGAGCGGGGCGAACGTCTACTCGCTCGATCTCTGGATGGTCGGCCGCGAAGGCTGCCGCGCGCTGCTCGCGCAGGCGGCACAGAGCGCCGACCTGATCCTGATCGAAGGCGTGATGGGACTCTTCGATGGCACGCCGAGCAGCGCCGACCTCGCCGCCGCGTTCGGCGTGCCGGTGGCCGCGGTGATCGCCGCGAAATCGATGGCGCAGACCTTCGGCGCGCTCGCGTTCGGCCTCGCGCACTTTCGCGCCGACGTGCCGTTTCACGGCGTGCTCGCCAACCGCGTCGGCTCGGCACGGCACGCGCAGGTACTGCGCGAGGCGCTGCCGGCCGGCCTGCGCTGGCTCGGCCATATCGGCAGCGACGATGCGTTCGCGCTGCCCGGCCGCCATCTGGGCCTGCACCAGGCCGACGAGGTAGCCGATCTCGACGCGCGGCTCGACCGCGCCGCCGACGCGCTCGCGCAGACCGCGCTCGCCGAACTGCCGCCTCCCGTCGATTTCGGGACGACGCCGGACGTCGCGCTGCCGCGCCTGCTCGACGGACAGCGCATCGCCATCGCCCGCGACGCCGCGTTTTCGTTTATCTATCCGGCCAACATCGAGCTGCTCGAAACGCTCGGCGCACGCATAAGCTATTTCTCGCCGCTCGCCGACGAACCCGTGCCCGACGGTGCCGATGCGCTGTACCTGCCCGGCGGCTATCCCGAGCTTCACGCGCCGAGGCTGTCGCGCAACGCGCGCAGCGCCGCGTCGGTGCGCGCCCACGTAGAGGCCGGCAAGCCGCTCGTCGCCGAGTGCGGCGGCATGCTCTATCTGCTCGACGCCCTCACCGACGCCGACGGCGCAACGACTCCGATGCTCGGCCTGCTGCCCGGTTCGGCGGCCATGCAGCGGCGCTTCACGGCGCTCGGCATGCAGCGCCTCGACGGCGCGCCGGGCACCCTGACCGGACACACGTTCCACTACTCGCGCGTCAGTACGCCGCTCGCGCCGGCGCTCACGGCCGTCCATGCGACCACGGGCGCGCCCGGCGAACGCGTGTACCGCCACGGCCCGATCGTCGCCACCTATTTCCACGCCTACTGGCCCTCCTGCCCGGCCTTCGCAGCCGCTATCTTCCATGGCACAGCCTTTTGACGATGCACAGCGCGCGGCCGTCTACCGCGCGATTTACGAACGCCGCGACATGCGGCATTTCGTGCCGGACCCGGTCGATCCGGCCACGTTGCGGCGGCTGCTCGACGCGGCTCATCACGCGCCGAGCGTCGGCTTCATGCAGCCGTGGCGAATCGTACGAATCACCGATCCCGCCTTGCGCTCGAGCCTGCAGGCGGGCGTCGAGCGCGAGCGCATCGCCACGGCTGACGCGCTCGGCAAGCGCCGCGACGAATTCATGAAGCTGAAGGTGGAAGGCATGCGCGAGTGCGGCGAGCTGCTCGTCGTCGCGCTGATGGACCAGCGCGAGCCGCACGTATTCGGCCGGCGCACGCTGCCCGAAATGGATCTGGCGTCGGTGGCCTGCGCGATCCAGAACCTCTGGCTCGCGGCCCGCGCCGAGGGGCTCGGGATGGGCTGGGTGTCGATCTTCGACGTCGACGAAGTGCGCGCGCTGCTCGGCATGCCGGCCGGCGCGAAGCCGGTGGCGATCCTGTGCCTCGGCCACGTCGACGCATTCTACGAGCAGCCGATGCTGGAAATGGAGCATTGGGCCGAGCGCCGGCCGCTCGACGAATGCGTCGGCGAGAACCGTTGGCCCGACGCGAAGACGACCGGCTGAGCGGAGACGCGCGGGCCGCCCAGCCTCGAACGCGTAAGGGGAAGGCGACGGCGGAGCGGACGACGGGTTCGCCGGCCTCAACCAACCTTTAGCGCCCCGACGCCGCCTCCGTCTCCACAGCCGAGGCGGCATCCACGCGTTCGAGCCGGTATCCGTAGCCGTAGATCGGCGTGAGCCTGAAGCCGTTCTCGGGGCGCAGGTTCAGCTTCGAGCGCAGCACCGATATGTGGGTGTCCATCGTGCGCGACGGAATATCTTCCGCCTGCCGCCAGATCGCCTCGAAGATGTGCGCGCGCGACAGCGGCTGGCCGAGCCGCTGAAACAGCATCAGCGCGAGATCGAACTCCTTGTGCGTCAGATACACCGGGCAGCCGTCCACGCTCGCCTGCCGCGCCGCCAGATCGAACGCGTACACGCCGAAGGTTTTCGTCAGCTCCGGCTGCTGCGACCCGTAGGCGCGCCGCAGCAGCGCCCCGACCCTCGCCGTCAGCACGAGCGCCGAGACCGGCTTCACGACGTAGTCGTCGGCGCCGCTGTTCAACATCAGCGCGACGTCGATGTCGCGCCCGCGGTTCGTCATGAAGATGACGGGCAGCGACGCGCGCTGGTTGAGCCGGACCCAGCGCAGCACCTCGTCGCCGCCGACGTCGGGCACGAGCCAGTCGAGCACGAGCAGATCGAAGGTTTCGCGGCGCAGCCGCTTGAGCAGATCCTCGCCCCGGGAAAAGGCGTGGCAGGCATGGCCCGCGATCGTCAACGCCTCGCAGACAAACTCGAGCTGATCCGGCTCGTCATCCAGAACGGCAATTCTCATAAAACTCCACAGCACCAACTCGCGGCCTGCTCCGAACCCAATTTGCAGACCGCACGCGATCAAGCTCCAATTATCGCGTATGGGATACGACGACCCCTATTGTATAGCCATCCTATCTATTGAGCCCCATCAACATCGGGCCGACCGATGCGCAGACCGCGAGGTCGGCCCCGGATCAACGGCATACCCGGACAGGGCGGACAGACGAGCGACCTGTCCGGCGCGGACCCAGTTCATGGCCGGACATACCGCCGCCATGCGCCGCCGCCCTGAACCGATGGAACCGCTGAGACCAGTGGGGCGTGACGCCCCCCGGCCTCATTCGTTTTCTTCGAAATAGTAGTGTCCGAACTTGGCCTGCTTGGTCCGGATGTAGCGTTCGTTTTCCTCGCGCATCGGAATGGCCAGCGCCACCCGCTCGTGCACCGGAATGCCGTGCTTCGCAAGCGTATCGAATTTCTTCGGATTGTTGCTCATGAGCCGGACCGAGGACACCTTCAAAAGACGCAGGATGGCCGCCGCCGAATCGTACTCGCGCGCGTCGTCGGGCAAGCCGAGGTCGAGGTTGGCCTCGACGGTGTCGCGCCCCTGTTCCTGGAGCGCGTAGGCGCGAATCTTGTTCGACAGGCCGATGCCCCGGCCCTCGTGACCGCGCAGATAGAGCAGCACGCCGCGCCCCTCGGCCGCGATGTAGCGCAATGCGAGATCGAGTTGCTCGCCGCAATCGCAGCGATAGGAGCCGAGCACGTCGCCCGTCAGACATTCGGAGTGCAACCGGGTCAGCACCGGCGCGCCGCTGCCGACGTCGCCCATCACGAGCGCCAGGTGCTCGGCCCCGCCCTCTTTCACGCGAAATACGCAGGACCGGAAAATGCCGTAGCGCGTCGGCAGCGTGGCAGTCGCGTCGAGCGCGACGCATTCGTTGGCGTGGTCGCCGTCGGCATTCGACGGACCGGAAAACGTAGGCATGTTCAGAAAACGGTGACAGGCAGGAACCGGCCGGGCCGGAACAGGTGCGGAAACGGAGTGTACCGCCATTTGCGGGATACCGCCGGCCGCGCCGCGCGAGGTCCTGTCGAGCCGCGCGGTACCGGAGACCGCGCTGCGCCGGCCGCGCATTCACGGAACGCGCCACCCCGGCGCCACCTATACTGAAGGCATTCCGTCGGCCGCGCGTCAGGCGCTGCGCCGCACCATAAAACGGAACGACATGGAGACATCCGATGACCTGCGTTGCCCAGATCCTCAACTCGAAACCGGATTGCACCGTCCACACGATCAATGCATCCGATTCCGTCTACGACGCCATCCGGCTCATGGCGCAGAAGCAGATCGGCGCGCTCGTCGTCACCGACCGCGACGCCATCGTGGGTATCGTCACGGAGCGCGATTACGCGCGCAAGGTCGTGCTGATGGACCGTGCGTCGAAAACGACGCTAGTGAGCGAAATCATGAGCACGCAGGTGCGCTTCGTGCAGCCGGAGCAGACGACCTACGACTGCATGGCGTTGATGACGGAGCGGCACATGCGACACCTGCCCGTGCTCGATCAGGGCAAGCTTATCGGCATGGTGTCGATCGGCGACCTCGTCAAGGAGATCATCGCCGAGCAGCAATTCACGATCGAGCAGCTCGAGCACTACATCCGGAGCTGAGCGCGCCGCGGCGTTTTCCCCTGGGCCGAGGAACCGCGCGACAGGCAAAAAGCGCCCAATCCACGCAAGGGAGTCGGGCGAAGTCGCCTCGCGGCGACGGAGGTTTTCGGGACGAAAAAACGCGCAGAAGCCAGCGACCGTTTGTCGCAATCGCCCTCTGCCTCGCGCGGCACGGCAATTTCCCGCGCCCGCGACGAAATCCGGATGAAACGTGGCCGGCAGCGGTTACGGCCTGCCGGCCACGGTACATCGCCTGCTACAGCACACTACGCGGAAAAACGATCCGGACAAATCACGCCGCCCGTCGCTTTTCCCGACTGCTTAGTGACCGAAATACACGGAATCATGCGGCGTGACCTGCTCGAGCTGGCCCGATTGCGACGAGCCCGACGTCGACGGACCGTAACCGGTGTCGGCGGCCTGGCTATCGGCCTGCGTGCTCGCGATGCGGGCTTCGGCGGCCTGGATGTCGGCCGGGTAGGTCGCGTTGCCGGCCGTCGCCGGGTTGTAGCCGGCCTGTTCGACACGGACGAGGTCCGCGCGCACTTCAGCACGGGTCAGCGGGGCCTGCTCTTGAGCGAACGAAAGGGCAGGAACGGCAACCGCAGCAGCAACGACAGCGGCCTGGATCAGAGTACGGGTCTTCATGGTGTATTACCTCCATAACTTGTTCTTGCTCCGCCCGACACACCATGTGTCGAACGAGTGATTCCAGTTTATTGAGACAAACGCTAGGGGTAAACCCTTAATCCGTACAAATACTGTTTCGAAAACATAAACAATAGCTGAATATTGATCGTCAATTTGTTACAAAATAGAAACAAATTGGGAGGCGACTGTCAGGTGCAGCCTGCGTCGGGCCGCACGGGAATGCCCCGGATCGCGAGGCGCTGGCGAGCCGTTTCAGCGGCGCGTCGGGTCGAAAACGCGAAAGCGGCAGGCCCGCGCTACCATCGTCCGGATCGCCATGCCGCCGGCGCGTCAGCAGGTCGATCGAAATGTGGCGGCATGCAGATCCTCAGGACAACGGAATAGAACCGACGATCCCTTCCTGGAGCCCCATCATCATGGACGAATCTCGCGCCCTGCAATTCCTGAACGACGTGCGCCGGCCGCTGTTGAACGCACACAAGGCTATTCTCGATCACGAGCGCGCGGCCTACGAGCGCGAGTTCGGCCCGACGACGCCGGCGGCCTTCCTGCAGGTGCTGATCAACGGTCCCGCGTTTCGCTGGATCATGCCGCTCTCCACCGTGATCGCGAACGTCGATGAGACGCTCGACGCCAGCGACGGGCAGGCGCAGGACCGGATTGCGGCCGCGCAATCCGTCGCCGCCCTGTTCCGTGGAGAAGCGCCCTACGAA
Source organism: Burkholderia sp. WAC0059 (assembly GCF_002870125.1). Taxonomy (GTDB): domain Bacteria; phylum Pseudomonadota; class Gammaproteobacteria; order Burkholderiales; family Burkholderiaceae; genus Paraburkholderia. The sequence continues at coordinate 62,309 of NZ_PNEO01000002.1, read as the reverse complement.
AGTTTCTTCGAGCACTATCAGATGCTTCTGCAAGCGGCGCCCGACGTGCTCCACGCGCATGCGGCACTCGCGCAGGTGCTGCGGGGCCTGAAATCCTGACGATTCGATGGTTTGAAGCGCAGACGCCCCGGGGAGGCGGCATGCGGCCTCCCGGGGCGCGATCTATCGGGACAACTGCAGATGCGACCGCAGAACCAACCGCCGGAGCGACTGCGGCGCTCAACCGTTGCGCTGCGGCAGATAGGGCATCGGATCGATCGGCTTGCCGTCGTGGCGCAGTTCGAACACCACGGCTACGCGCGAGTTGTCCTCGTTGCCCATCTCGGCGATTTCCTGCCCCTGCCGGACGAAATCGCCGGTCTTCACGAGCAGCTTGCGGTTATGCGAGTACGCGGTCAGAAAGTCCTTGTTGTGCTGGACGATGATGAGGCTGCCGTAATCGTTCAGGCCCGTCCCGGCGTACATTACCCGGCCGTCGGCCGCTGCGAACACCGGGTCTCCGGCGTTGCCGGCAATCTCGATGCCCCGGTTCTCGCCGGGCTCGAACGGCTGGACGACCTGCCCCTGGGCCGGCCAGACGAGCGACACGTCGCTGGCGTGACGCGCGACCTCGGCGCTCACCTGCCGCACCTCGGCCGCGCTGGCCGTCGCGCCGCCGGCGCCGTCGTTGCCCGCGGCCGGAGCCGCCGCCTGCACCGTGACGGTCTTGCGCGACACGATGCGCAGTCGTTCTCCCGCGCGCAGCCGGCTCGACGATCTCAGATGATTCCACGCCAGCAGATCCCGGACGGAGCAACCGTGAGTCTGCGCGAAGTGCCTCAACGACTCCCCGCGTCGGACCCGATACCAGGTCGTCTGCACGACGACGCGGGTCGTCTCGACAGGTTGCGCCGCGTCCTGTTCCGGCGCTTGCGCAACGTCGGTCGACGACGGCGTCCGGGACGCCTGCGGCTGCGCGCCCGAACCGCCCGCGGCGGGCGCCGTCTGCCCGGCCGCCGCCTGCTGGTCGGGCTGAGGTCCGGGTTGCGGCCCCTGGGGGGCCAGATTCGCACACCCGCCCAGCAACGCCGCCATCCAGATACCCGCCCAACCTCCTACACCTGCTCCAAAACGACTTCTCGACATATGGGTTCAACTCCTGCTCACTGCGCTGGCGGATCCGACGCAAAGGGAACCCGGCGAGGCACGGCGCGCTCCCTGCGCCGCCCGGCCTGCCCGTCACACCTCATGCGACCGCCTCCGGCCGCCTCGTCGCGACCCGCTGCAGCATTACTCAACCACCCTCTTCTCCAGCGAAAAGGCGCGCTTCATTCATTAACCGCCGATCAATTTCCAATAATCAGCCAGCAGCAATCTCAAAAAATAGCCAGACCATTGTAAAGGTCATCGGACCCAAAGCCCTCGGCCCGCATATTTTGATACAAATGTTAATTAACCGTTATTCGGACTTGATCCATCGCTATCTTGCAGGCTTGCAAGCATACCCGCGCGATTCCCGGTCCAGTCGGTCGAGATTTGGGGCGGTCGAAAAACCCGGATCGCGGCCGTAACGACCGTCGTCCCGCGAAACTTGAACCGAACGCGGGGACTCGTCGACCCGCCCCATCCCGTCCCGTCACTGCACCCAGTTGGCCCAGAGCACCATCAGCACCGTCATCAACGCCGGGCCGATGAAGATGCCGAGCAGCCCGAACGTCGTCGCGCCGCCGAGGATGCCGAACAGCACGAGCAGGAACGGCAGGCGCGCCGAATTGCCGATCAGCACGGGCCGCACGAAATGCTCGGCGACGAAGACGATCACGAATCCCCAGACGACGAGCCCGATCGCGCCGACCGTCGAGCCCTGCACCAGCAGCCACAACGCCGCCGCGCAGAACACGACCGGCGCGCAGAACGGCAGCATCGCCGCCACCGCCGTCACGGCGCCGAGCAGCGCCGCATGCGGCACGCCGGCCAGCATGTAGGCGAAGCCGAGCAGCACGCCCTCGCCGAGCCCCACCACGACGAGCCCCGCCACCGTGCTGCGCACGGCCGACGCCATGCGCTGCATCAATTGCGCGCCGTCCGAGCCGAATGCGCGCCGTGCGCCGCGCAGCACGGAGCCCGAGAGACGCGGCCCGGCCTGGAAAATCACGAACAACGTCACGAGCATGAAGCCGAACAACACCAGCCCGTGTGCGGCCCGCACGCCGAAATGCCGGCCGAACGAGACGACCGCGTCGCTGTGCAGGCCCTTCATCGCAGGCGAGGCCTTCAGCGGCTGGGAGAGATTGTCCTGCCACCACTGGGCGATCGGCCGGCCGGCGGGCAGATGCGAGATGAAATCGGGCATCGGCAACCCGTTCTCCTGCACCGTGCGCAGCCAGAGCGTCAATTCGTGCGCCTCGCCGATGGCCTGCACGACCGCGAGCGCGATGGGCAGCACGACGAGGAGGGCGATCGCGACGGTCAGCAGGACCGCGATGGTCGTGGTGCGACCGTGAAAGCAGCGCCGGCTCTCGATGGCCTGATAGGCCGGCCACAGCGCGATGGCGATCACGCAGGCCCAGGCGACGGCCGGGATGAATTCGCGCACGACCCACAAGGCCAGCAGGACGAGGGCCGCAAAGAGGACAGCGGAAGCGATCCGCTGCGTTTTTCGCTGAGTGGTGGAGTTCGGAGCAGACGGGCGTTGAATCATGTAATCTTCGGAAAAATCATCGGTGAGCCCGGTTCAAGGCAAATATCCTGGCGAAAGGCCGACGCCGCGTCGACCGTGCCGCCCGCCGCGCCAAGGGGGCCTCGCGGTCCCCTCGCAGCGATCTTGCGGCAACCTCCCCGGCCAGCGCAAAACCGCCCATTCCGGACGAAGCCCGCGCGCTATTTCCCTCCCCAGCCTGTCGCGCCAGGCACAACACTGCGTTGCACAAATTTAATAGCTCGTACCGGATCGTCCGCAAACGCCCATTCCTTCGTCGGGTACAGGATGTGGCGAACATATTGTTGCTGAAGACGGAACAGTGTTTCAACCGGCACACAATGGCACTTAACGCCGCACGGTACTACATTCGGCACACCCCATCTACGGAGCCGATAATGAAAACCAAAGAGTGCCTTGCACTTGACGGTGCCAACGGCGTGAGAATCGAAATACTCGAGCGCTCCGACACGACGCTGGTCATCCGTTGGGTCGAACCGGGCCGCTGCCACTACGGCGAGCAGCGCTGGCGACGACGCTCCGCCCACACGTCGGGGACCTGCGCCGTGTCGCGCCGCAAAATCCGTCGGGGCGACGCGGTGTTCAAGCCGGCCGAACGGCCCGCGCCATCGAACGCTTCCGTCATGATCGCCGCCGAGGTGTTCTGCAATCTGGGCACCGACTGACCCCCTCCCGAATTTCTCCCCGACCTCGAATCCCACCGCAGCACGTTCCCGTCCGGAGCAGACGGGAACGTCCCGCTTCGAGACGCAAGGAAACGGCCGTCCCCGACTACGCCGGACGTGACGGCGCGCAAATTGCGGCCCGTCCCCGCGTGCAGTATGGTTGGCCTCACGGCGACCGGCGCCGGGGCAGCGAGCGGCACGACACTTGCCGCCTCCGTCCTGCACCGCTGACCGTCAGCCAACCGGCGCCCGCCGCGGGCGCGCTCACCGGGACCTGCCATGGCCGTCAATGCTCCGCCCCTGAACCTCGCTCCCCAACCGTTCTCCGACGACGTCCTGCTCGAGAAATACGCCAAGGGCGACGAGCGAAACGCCGACGACATCTACCGGCGCGTGGCGCGCGGCGTCGCGATGGCCGAGCCGCCCGAACTGCGCGAGGCCGTCGAGGCCCGCTTCACCGATAACCTGCGACACGGCGCATTCGGCGCCGGGCGGATCATGAGCGCGGCCGGCGCCGGCATCGCCGCCACGCTCATCAACTGCTTCGTGCAGCCGGTCGGCGACAGCATCCAGGGCACCGACGACGAAGGCCGCCCCGGCATCTACGTCGCGCTGCTGCAGGCCGCGGAGACGATGCGCCGCGGCGGCGGCGTCGGCTACAACTTCTCCGCGATCCGGCCGCGCGGCGCGTGGGTCCGCTCGACGGGATCGAGTGCGTCGGGCCCGTGCAGCTACATCGACGTGTTCGACGCCTCGTGCCGCACGGTCGAAAGCGCCGGCGCGCGGCGCGGCGCACAGATGGCCGTGCTGGACTGCGACCACCCCGACCTGCCCGAATTCATCGAAGCCAAGCATTCGAAGGGACGCTGGAACAACTTCAACGTCTCGGTGGCCGTGACCGACGCGTTCATGGAAGCCGTGGAAAACGACCGGACCTGGCAGCTCGTGCACCGAGCCGAGCCGTCGCCGGCGCTGCGCGCGGCACTCGACCTGAGGCGGCGCGGAGACGGCCTCTGGGTCTACGCGGAAAAGCGCGCCCGGGCGATCTGGGACGCCATCATGCGTTCGACCTACGACGTCGCGGAACCCGGCGTCGTCTTCATCTCGCGCATGAACGAGGACAACAACCTGCGCGCGCTCGAAACGATCCGCGCCACCAATCCCTGCGGCGAACAACCGCTGCCCGCCTACGGCTGCTGCAATCTCGGGCCGCTCGATCTGAGCCGGTTCGTCGTCGCGCCGTTTGCCCAGCTCGAAGGCGGCACGCCGTCGTTCGACTGGAGCGCGTTCGCCGAACGCGTCGCCACCCAGGTGCGCTTTCTCGACGACGTGCTCGACGTCACGCTCTGGCCGTTGCCCGAGCAGCAGGCCGAAGCCGCCGCGAAACGGCGCATCGGCGTGGGTTTCACGGGTCTCGGCGACACGCTCGTCATGCTCGGCCTGCGCTACGACTCGGAAGCGGGCCGGGAATTCGCGGCCCGCGTCGGCCGCGCCATGCGCGACGCCGCCTATCGCGCCTCGGTCGAACTCGCGCGCGAGCGCGGTCCGTTTCCGCTATTCAAGGCCGACGCCTATCTCGCCGACGGCACGTTCGCCTCGCGCCTGCCCGACGATCTGCGGGATGCAATCCGCGCGCACGGCATCCGCAACAGCCACCTGCTTTCCATCGCGCCGACCGGCACGGTGAGCCTCGCCTTCGCCGACAACGTTTCGAACGGCATCGAGCCCGCGTTCTCGTGGACCTACCAGCGCACGAAGATCATGGCCGACGGCAGCCGTCAGCGCTTCGCCGTCGAGGACCACGCCTGGCGGCTGTATCGCGAAATGGGCGGCGACGTGAATGCGCTGCCCGACTACTTCGTGAGCGCGCTCGACATGACCGCACAGGATCACGTCGCGATGATGGCGGCGGTGCAACCGTACATCGACACGTCGATCTCGAAGACCGTCAACGTGCCGGCCGACTATCCGTTCGAAGCGTTCGAAGACCTCTATCTCGACGCATGGCGGCGCGGGCTCAAGGGCCTCGCGACCTATCGCCCGAACGAGACACTCGGCGCGGTGCTGCAGATCGCGGCCGAGGACGCGCTCGCCGAAGGCGGTCTCGATCCGCTGCGCGTCGCGATCGACCACCGGCCAAAGGGCGAGTTGCCCGCGATCATCGAAAAGGTCGAGTATCTGACGCAAATGGGCAAGAAATCGCTTTATGTCGCGGTGTCGTTCATGGAGGTGTCAGGACACGTCGGCGGCGAGCCCGTCACGATCGAGCGGCCCATCGAGTTCTTCATCCCGGTCGGTCAGCGCGACGAATCGCAGCAATGGATCACGGCGACCATGCGCTCGCTTTCGCTCGCCGCGCGCGGCGGCTTCGTCGCCCGCAATCTTCAGGATTTGCGCAAGGTGTCGTGGGACCGGGGCCAGGTGCGACTCGGCGTCACGCAGCGTCTCGACGGGCACCAAGCCCCGCTCTGGCACGATTCGGAAGTCGCGGCCATCGCCTACGCGATCCAGCAAATCCTGCACCGGCGCGGCTTTCTGGATGCCGAAGGCAACCAGGTGCCTTCACGGTTGCTGTCCCGGCGGCGAGGCGAGCAGACGGGCGGCCTTGCGCCCGTTAGCGCGGACGAGGTGGGCACGACGTCGGGTGCTCATACCCGAACGCCCGCGGCCGAAGATTCTCCCGGCATTCCGTCTGTCGCCGACGACGACACAACGCCCTCTGGGCTACGTACGATACTCGGCCGCAAATGCGGTTCGTGCGGCGCCAACGCCGTCATACGCAGGGACGGCTGCGACTTTTGCACCGCGTGCGGAGAAATCGGCTCGTGCGGTTGACGACGGAGGAGCATTCGCGAGAAAGCGGCCGGATCGAGCGTCGCCGTATCGGCCGGCGCTCGGGCAAAACGCCGGTCGTGAAGCCGGCGCCGCCATGACGCACCGGGGTTCACGGGGTTCAGACCACATTCAGGCCGCAGCCAGAACGCGCATTTCCACGTGCATGCCAGCGGCTGCCGCCATCGTCACCAGCGTGTCCAGACCGAACAGATTGATCTTGCCGCGCATGAGGTCGGAAATGCGCGGCTGCGTGACGCCGAAAAGCTTCGCGGCCTCGGATTGACTCATTTCGGCCTGCGTAATGTGACGCCTGAGCGCCATCATCAACTCCGCGCGAAGCTTCATGTTCTCGGCTTCGACCGACGTTTCTTCGATGGCGTCCCATACGCTGGCGTACCGTTCCTTGCTCATTGCCCCAACTCCTTTACCAATTCGCGATAGCGTGCCCCGGCCAGGTCGACGTCCGTCCCGCTCGTCTTCCCCGTCTTCTTCTGGAAGCAGTGAAGGACGTACACGGCGTCGGCGAACTTTGCCACGTAGATGACCCGAAACGCCCCGCTCGCCTCGCGAATGCGAATTTCGCGCACGCCCGGGCCCACGGTGCCCATCGGCTTCCAGTCGTCAGGCTCATGGCCGTGCTGCACCTGATCGAGCTGATAACCCGCCTCACGCCGCGCGGCCTCAGGAAAAGCCTTGAGCGCCTCGAGCGAGTTACCGCGAAATTCGAGCGGCCTAGGATCACCCACCGGCTCATTATACAAAATTTTATATGAAAAACAAGTCATTCCTCGTGCCATCCCGCGAGCGGCGCCCGCCTCGTTCTGGAGTCGAAACTTTATGGACTTTTGACCGCCCGGGGCACTCGGCCATCCGGAATACCGATCGGCATCGCCATTCATGCCGTACGGCAATTCGCAGATCGATCACCGGCTTCGCATTCGCATGCGCCGCGCGCCGCCGGTCGTCGGAGAATCGGGACACATCCACACTCACTGATTGTCCGGCGACCCGGCATGCCACGCATCGACCGCCCCGAGCCCTCTACGCCGGCAGACAACGCCCCGGCGCACGGCCATGCCGACGACTCCGCGAATCCGCCTGCGTCGGCACCGCGCGCTTCGCCTTCCGTCCAGCCCTCCCACCCGGTTTTCGAAAGAATCAGCCAGCCGCGCCGTAGCGGTAACGAAACGCCCCGGTACACGAAGCCGGCCACCCCGCCACCCGAAAGCACGGGGTCCAGGCCCGCCACCCGGGGCGTCGCGGGCATGCCGGTCGGCATCACGAGCGCACAGCTCTGCGAAAAACTGTGGGGAGTGGTCGAGTCGCTCCAGCGATCAGGCAAGCGCGGCGCGGAACCCATGGGAGTCGCGCCTCCCCGCGACAAATCGCTGTCGGCGCTCAGGCGAGCCGTCGAATCGCTGCCCGCGGATCAGGCGGCCATCCTTGCTCAAGTCCTGCGGAAGGTCGAGGAATTCGATGCGACCGAGAAAAGCGCGCAGTTGCCGCGGACGCTCGCGCCGCCCGGGCCTGACGGGCAAGCCGTCGAAGCCGATGGCGCAATCATGCAGGCGCCCGGAATCAAGGGCCCCGAAGCCGTTTTGATACGCCAGGCCATGGCGTCCCCGGACGACGACTCGTCTGCCTTCGCTTTCGCCTTGCAGCACGGTCAAACGAACGCGATACAGGCGTTCGGCAAGGTGCTGACGTCCATGGAGCAATCGGGGCATCTCACGAACGACCAGGCCGTTTCGCTGCTCAAGGCTCAAACCCCGAGCGGCCCCGGACTTGCCCTTGCCGTGCTCGCAGGCAAGGCCGGCAGCGTGCGCGAGTGGGGGGCCATCGCGAAGAGGCTGCACTTCGAAGGCGAGCGGGCAACCTCCTTTCTCGGAGCCGTCGATGCGCAATCCGGCCGGTCCATGCTCTCGCTTGCCGTGGCGCGTGGTCACGCCGATACCGTACTCGCATGCGGCGAGGTCATGAAACTGCTGGACGTCGACAACGGTTCGGCGAAAAACCTCCTGCGACGCGCGCGCGAAGAAGCGGAATCGAAACCTGACGACGAGGTACAAAGGATGCTCGACAAAGTCGCCCGTCTCTTCGTCGACCTGCCGTCGGAGATGCGCTAAACCCGGATCGCCTCGGCCGGGACTCGACGAGGGCGCGTCCCGGCGCATCGAGCGCGCCGCCCGGGGTCGCGAGCGCAGGCTCGGTGAGCGACAGCGCCGGCAGACCACGAGCACCGCCGCGGTCGGCCACACGGTCATGCGGCCGTCTCGAGCCGGCAGGCACGCCGATCGCGTCATCACGGCGCAACAGGCCGGCCCGCGCGACAATTGTTCGACTATGCTCATGCGCAGTTCGGGGTTTCGCGCCACGACGTCGCGCACCTCTGCGCGAGTCCGCATCTGGACCACGCGGCGGCGCGCGACGACGGCTTTCGCTGCGTCCGGATCGATCGCGGAACGGGGCGTGCGCCGCTACCCGACTTACGCTCCGATGCGACGCTGCCGACGCTCGCCCCATGCCAGCGCGGTTCGCCTCGCCCAGCCAGTCACTCCCGAGGAACGAAGATCATGGCTCACACGCTTCCGGCCGACCGCCCCGCGCCGGCACGACACGTCCGGCTCGATTCCGACGCCGTCATGCAGGCCCGCGCCGAACTCGCGGCCTGCTTTCAGCTCGCCGCCCGGCACTGCTTCGAGGAAGGGGTCTGCAATCACTTCTCCGCGACCGTGCCCGGACACGACGACCTCTTTCTCGTGAACCCGTACGGCTACGCGTTTTCGGAGATCACCGCGTCGCGGCTGCTGATCTGCGACTTCGACGGCAACGTGGTGGAAGGCGAGGGTCAGCCCGAGGCGACGGCGTTCTACATTCACGCGCGGCTGCACCGGCAGGTGCCGCGCGTGAAGGCGGCCTTCCACACCCACATGCCGAACGCGACGGCGCTCTGCCTGATCGAGGGGCCGCCGCTGCTGTGGCTCGGTCAGACGGCCCTGAAGTTCTACGGTCGCACCGCGGTGGACGCACATTACAACGGCCTCGCGCTCGACGATTCGGAAGGCAGCCGCATTGCCGACGCGCTCGGCAATGCCGACATCCTGTTCCTCAAGCATCACGGCGTCATGGTGGCGGGCGCGAGTATCGCCGAGGCGTGGGACGACCTTTATTACCTCGAGCGCGTAGCCGAGGTGCAGCTCAAGGCGATGGCCAGCAACCGGCCGCTCGCGCCCGTGCCGCACGACGTCGCGCAACGCACCTACGAGCAGATGCGCGCCGGCGACAAGGAGAGCGCCCGTGCCCATCTCGACAGCGGCATGCGGCAGCTACACGCGCTCGGCGTCGCGTTCGACCGATGACGCCTGACCGATAACGCCCGACGGAACGGTCGCCGCTTTACCGCTCAATCAGATCAGGTCGCCAGCCCGGCCGCCGGCATGGCGCGTGCCGCGATCCGCGTCTCCAGCGCGTCGGAAAGACGAACCGCGATCGTCTCGACCGGCGTACCCGGCCCGAACACGTCGAGCACGCCGTCGCGCTTCAACGCACGGGCATGGGCCGCGGGCACGATGCCGCCCACCACGACGGCGGGCGCGTCGTCGCGATCGTCCAGCAGACGCAGCACCTCGCCGGCCAGATCGAGATGCGCTCCGGCCATCGACGAGATGCCGATCACGTCGGCACCCAGACGATGCGCTGCCTCGACCGCCTCGGCCGGCGCGCTGAAGAGCGGCCCGAGCTCGACCTCGAAACCGGCATCGGCCAGCGCCGCCGCGATGGTCCTGGCGCCCCGGTCGTGGCCGTCCTGCCCGAGCTTCGCGATCAGCACGCGCGGCGCGCGCCCCAGCCGGGCGCAAAGCCCGGCCACGCGTTCGCGCGCGTGCCGCCAAGCCTCGCTGCCCTCGCGCTCGCGCCCGTAGACGCCCTCGCGAAACCGCGTCGCCCGCCGCGCGGCGGCCTCGTCGCGCGGCCACACGGCTTCGAGCGCGCGCGTGCATTCGCCGAGCGTCGCCCGGACGCGCACGCATTCGATCGTCAGCGCAAGCAGATTGCCCTCGCCGCTCGCCGCCGCCGCGGTCAGCGCGGCGAGTGCCGCCTCGACCTTCGCGCCGTCGCGCCGCGCCTTCAGTTCGGCCAGCCGCCGCAGTTGCCGGGCGCGCACGTGCCGGCCGTCGATCTCGCGGCACGCCACGGGCTCGTCGCCGTCCGCCGCGCCGCGAAAACAGTTCATGCCGACGATCGCCTGCCGGCCGTCGTCGATACGCGCCCCGGCGGCAAGCGCCGCCTCATGAATCCACTCGTGCACGGCACCCGAGTTCAGTACCGCCAGCACGCCGCCCAGCGCCTCGATGCGTTCGAGCCGTTCGCGCACGCGCGCGGCCAGATCCGCCGTCAACGACTCCATCATGTACGAGCCCGCCCATGGGTCGATCGTGTCGCACAAACCGGTTTCGTGCTGGAGGATCAGTTGCGTGTCGCGCGCGAGCCGTGCCGCGTCGGCGCCGGGCAACGCAATCGCCTCGTCCCAGGCGTTCGTGTGCAGCGACTGCGTGCCGCCGAACACGGCGGCCATCGCCTCCACGGTCGTGCGAACGATGTTGTTCCGCGGCTGCTGCGCGGCCAGCGTCAGGCCCGAAGTCTGGCAGTGCATGCGCAGCGCGGTCGCCTTCGGCGTCGTCGCGCCGAGCTCGCGCGCGATCCCGGCCCAGAGCAGACGCGCCGCGCGCAACTTGGCGACCTCGACGTAGAAATCGCGGCCGACGCCGAAGAAAAACGACAGCCGCGCGCAGCACGCATCGGCACTCATCCCGCGCGCCAGCAATTCGCGCACGTAGGCGCGCGCGTTCGCAAGCGTCAGCGCGAGTTCGAGCACCGCGTCGGCGCCGGCCTCCTGCAAGTGATAGCCCGACACCGACATCGCGTTAAAGCGCGGAACGCGCGCGGCCAGATATTCGACCACGTCGCCCGCGATCCGCAGCGACGGCTGCGGCGCGAAGATCCACGTGTTGCGGACCATGTACTCCTTGAGAATGTCGTTCTGGATCGTGCCGCCCAGCGCGCCGGCCGGCACGCCGCTTTCCTCCGCCGCGACGATGAAGGCAGCCAGCACGGGCAGCACGGCGCCGCTCATCGTCATCGACACCGACACGCGATCGAGCGCGATGCCCTCGCAAAGCCGCGCCATGTCCTCGACGCTGTCGATGGCGACGCCGGCCATGCCGACGTCGGCCAGCGCGCGCGGATGGTCGGAGTCGTAGCCGCGGTGCGTCGGCAGATCGAACGCGACGGACAACCCTTGCGCGCCGGCCGCGAGCGCTTCGCGAAACGCCAGATTCGAATCGGCCGCGTCGGCATAACCCGCGTATTGCCGGATCGTCCATGGCCGCTGCGTGTACATCGACGGATAGGGCCCGCGCACGAACGGCGCTTCGCCGGGCAGGCCGTCGAGCTGCGCCGAACCGGCGAGGCCCGCGAGATCGGCGGCCGTGTAGAGCGGCTTGAGGGGCACGGCGCGCTCGAGCGGACGGCGGGCTGGCCCCGCGTCGTCCATTGCGCCAGTCCTGCCCGCAGGCCCCGCGCTCGCGCCGTCGCGTTCGTCGCTCATCGCGGTCTCCATTGCTTGAGCGTCACCACGTCGGCGATCTTTTCACCGTCGCTGCCGCGGCGCACTTCGCACCAGTGCGCGAGCCCCTCGCGGTCCGCGCGCTGGGCGACGGGCCTCACCGCGAGCGTGTCGCCGACGTTCAGATTGCCGTGAAAGAACAGGTCGCGCCGCACGACCGAAGGCGGCGCGTCGAAGCGGTGCCGCTGCCATTCGGCCCGATCGACGAAGGCCTGGAAGCTCGCGAAGTAGAGAAACTCCGCGCCGTTGAAATCGTTGTTCGGACAAGGCAGAAAATTCACGGCGGCACCGCTCACCCGGTCGGGACGGGCGATATCCAGTTCGTCGCTCCACTGTCCCGCGCGAAACTGCTTGCCGAGCCGCGCGAGTTCGGCGGCGGCGGGCGCGATCGTCGGCATGGCCGGCCCCGGCACCTCGAGCGCCGCGAAACGCGCGCGCACGACCGACTGATTGTTGCCGGCCTCGCGCCGGCGCACGAACGCGGACGACATCGCCACGTTCGCCCGCACCTCGCCGCGGCAATGCAGGCGATGCGTGCTGAAATGCCGGGCCGGACCGCTGCGGGACAACGCGGTCTCGATCTCGAACGCGTCGTGCTCGCGCAGCGCGTCGAGCTTCGCATCGCTCACCCGCACCGCGGTGAATGCCGCGTAGGCGCGGCAGCCATCGTCGTCGACGAACTCCGGCACGGCCCGCCCCGTGGCCGCGGCAAGCGCCTCCCAATGGCGGTGTCCGCACTCCCTGAGCAGCCAGTTTTCCGAAAGCCCCGTACGCGCCAGATGCGGCATGCCGGCCCGATAGCAATGCTGCGCGCGATGCAGCACGGCAGGCGTCGTCTCAGGCATGTTCGGCCGCATGCGCCGGGACGCCCGGACGTTGCGCGTCGCGGATCGCCTGCACGATCCAGGCGGCGTCGCGCGCGACGCCCGAAAAGCGCCCCGAACCCCACGTATGCAGCCACGGCAGGCCGACGAAATAAAGCCCCGCCACCGGCGTGATGCCGCGCGCGTGCGCAGGATAACCCCGGCCGTTGAACACGGGCGCATCGAGCCAGCTAAAGTCCGGCGTGAAGCCGATACACCAGATCACCGAGCCGATGCCGCTTCCGGCAAGATCCAGCGTCGTGCGCTCGGCGGACGGCCGCCACACCGGCGTGTAGACGCTGGCCGGCGGCGCATCCAGGCCGTTCTTCGAAATGTAGCCGTCGATGCCGGCGTTGATGCGGTTGTAGGTATCGTCGGCCGAATCCAGATTCGCGCCGAGGTTGGGCGCGAAACGCAGTTGCCCGTCGCGCACGTCCTCGAGCCGGCCGTAGAGCGCCATGCCTTCGAGCGCGAAGCGCCGCAGGTCGATGTCGCGACCGCCGTCGCGGCCCGTCACGTAGTGGTTCGTGTTGTCGCGCACGCCTTCGCGCAAAGGATGCTGCTCGACCGGCATCTCGTAGTAACGCATGTCCGCGAGCCAGTCCACGACGTCGCGGCCGCGATAGAAGCGCGCGCAGCGCGGCGCCTCGCCGACCGCGAGGAACACCTTGCGTCCCGTCAGATGCAGGTCCTCGGCAATCTGCGCGCCCGACTGCCCCGAGCCGACGACGAGCACGGCGCCCTCGGGCAAGGCGTCGGGCCGGCGATAGTCGGACGATTGCAATTGCACGATCGACGGCGGCAGCCGCTCGGCCATGCGCGGCACGATCGGCGTGTGATAGCCGCCCGCCGCGACGACGACCTGGTCGGCCGTGAACTCGCCGTTCGTCGTCGAGACCGCGTACGCGCCGTCCTCGCCGCGCTTCACGCGCGTGACCGTCGTGTGCTCGAGCACCGGCGCGTCGACCATGGCGACGAAACCGTCGAGATAGTCGACGATCTCGTCCTTCTTCATGAAGCCGTGCGGATCGTCGCCGCGATAGGGATAGCCCGGCAACGCGCACTGCCAGTTCGGCGTGACGAGACAAAACGCGTCCCAGCGCTGCGTGCGCCACGTATGGGTAACTGTGTGCTTTTCTAGCACCAGATGATCGACGCCCGCCTCCTTCAGGTAATAGCTGACCGACAGGCCGGCCTGTCCGCCGCCGACCACGATCACGCTGTAGTGCGGCCTGCTTTCGGGTTGGGCGGGTTCAAACGACTTTTCCGACATGATTCGTCCTTCGAAATGAATTTTCGCCAGGCGCCGGCATCGTCCCGGACGCCGGACGCGGATCAGCGAAAACCGATCACCGTGACCGCCGCTTCGGGCACGTCCCCGAAGCGGCCGGCGCGGTCCTCGATCTGCGCGAGCTGGTCCATGGCGGCCGAGCAGGCATAGCCGTACTTCGCCCGCACGCGTTCGGACGCGAGCCCCAGCGCCTCGCGCGAGCGGGCGACGAAATCGGCGAGCGCGTAGGCCTCGCCCGGCGTGAAGAAACCGGTGACGACGCTCGACGGCGAATAGCAGTCGGCTTCCTCGCCGTCGGGCCAGCGGACCCGGAAATGCGTGACAGGCATGACGCTCCCCTATCGACCTGCAGTTGTATCGGACATGAACGGAGCGCGCTTCATCGTGACGCCCCAGGTGACGCGCCGATGAAGGCCTCGCGGGAAAAATCCCAGAGCAGCGCGCGCTCGTCGCCGCGCTGCACGACGACCTCGCGCGACGCATCGACGACGCCGATCGTCTCGCAGGCGATCTCGCGCGCCTCGAACAGCGCCTTCACCCGGTCGACGCACGACTCGCGCACCGAGAGCAGATAGCCGAAGCTCGGAAACGCGCTGAGCCAGCGCGCCAATGCGACGCCCGGCGGCGACGGAACGCGCTCGAGATCGATCCGCGCGCCCGCGTTCGAGCATTCGAGCAGCATCAGCGCCGTGCCGAGCGTGCCGGCCATGCTGATGTCCTTGGCCGCGTCGCAGAGCCCGCTTTCGGCGACGAGCGGCAACAGCCCGATATCGCCGCGCAGACGCTCGGGGCTCGCGCCGACGGAGGCGTTCCAGAACGGGTAGGGCTCCTCGAACGCGCCGCGCAGATCGACGGCCATCATCAGGCGGTCGCCGGGCCGCGCGTCGAAACTCGACAGCAGACGGCGCGCGCGGCCGACGATCGCGACCGCGAGTTGCGCGCCGTCGCTGCGCGTGTTCGTATGCCCGCCGACGATGGGCACGCCGTAGGCCGACGAAGCGGCCGCCATGCCGGCGAGCACCTCGGTCGCGCCGGCGATGCCGTCGCTCCACAGCGCGTCGACGACCGCGACGGGCCGCCCGCCCATCGCGCAGATGTCGCTCACGTTGACCATCACGCTGCTGTAGCCCGCGAACCACGGCATCGCCCGGACGAAATCGCCGACCATCCCCTCGATCGCGAACAGCAGATAGCCGTCGCCGTCGGGAATCGCCGCGCAGTCGTCGCCGAGGGCGACGGCCTGGCCCATGTCGCGCGCGCCGTTGGGCAGGCCGCGAGCGAGCGACTCGACCACGCCGGCGATGTCGTTCTTGTGGCGAAATCCGCGGCTCTCGCGCAGGTCGGCCACGAGTTCGGCGAGCGTCATCGCTCGCTCCTCGCCTGCGTGACGAAGCCGCTCTGCGGCGTCGTGCAGGGCGGATAGTGGGCGAGCTGCGCCTGCATCCGATGGTGCGGCCGGCCGCACAGCAGCTCCTCGGCCAGCACGTCCCAGTGCAGGCGGCGAAAGAGCGGCACGTTCTGGCTCTGCACGTGCGCGAAGAACTGCTTGCAGCCGAGCGCGTGCGCGCTGCCGACCGCGAGCCGGATCAGCGTCGCGCCGATGCGGCCGTGCCGGCGCCAGGCCGCGTGCACGGCAAGGCGCGAGCCCCACCAGACGCCCGGCGCCTCCTCGTGAATCCGCACCGTGCCCACGACCTGGTCCGGCATGCCGGCCACGCAGCTCAGCGCGACGAGCTGCTGCGCGCGCGCGTCGACGTCGTCGCGATCGTCGCCGACGAAAATGCCCTGCTCGATGCAAAATACGGCCCGGCGCAGACGGAAGGCCTCCCCGGCCTCCCAGGGCAGCGTGGTCCATTTGACGCGATACTCGGTCGGCGTGTAGTCGAGCGGCAGCGCGTCGTGTTCGGTCAGCTCGCAAAAGGTCGGGCAGAACATCGTCATACCTCGTAGGACGCGAGCGACGAGCAGGCCCCGCACTTGCCGCAGCCGGCCTTGATGTCGGCCGAGCGCAGGCCGGCCGCCGAAAGCATCGCGCCGAGCGGCTGCAGCACCGACTTCATGAACTCGGGCGCGGGTGCCGGATGGTCTTCGAGCGGCGTACCGCTGATCGGCACGAACGGCACGACGAACGGATAGACGCCGAGCGCGATCAACTCGCGCGAGGTGGCAAGAATCGCGTCGGCCGTATCGCCGAGGCCCGCGAGGATGTAGGTGCTGACCTGGCCGCGCCCGAACACGGCGACGGCCGCCTCGAACGCCGCCATGTAGCGCGAGACCGGGACCGTGGCCTTGCCGGGCATGATCTGTTCGCGCAGCGCCGGCGTGACGACTTCCAGGTGCATGCCGAGCGTGTCGATGCCGCTCGCCTTCATCCGCGCGAACCAGCGGTCGTCGTCGGGCGGCTCGCACTGCGCCTGAATGGGCAGATCGACCGCTGCGCGGATGGCGAACGCGCTGTCGCAAAGGATCTGCGCGCCGCGATCGGGCGTCGCCGGCGTGCCCGTCGTCAGCACCATGTGCTTCACGCCGTCGAGCAGCACCGCCGCGCGCGCGACTTCGGCCAGTTGCTCGGGCGTCTTGCGCGCGATCGTGCGGCCCGCCGCGAGCGACTGGCCGATCGCGCAGAACTTGCAAGCCTTGCGGCGACTCTCGTAGCGGATGCAGGTTTGCAGCACCGTCGTCGCGAGCACGTCGGCGCTGTGCAGCGTCGCGATGTGCGAATACGGCACGCCGTCGAGCGTCTGCATCGCGTAGAAGCGCGGTGCCTTCGGAAAACGGATGTTCGCGACCGGAATCGAGCCGCGCATGAGCGCGCTCGTGCCGTTCGCGTCGGGCGCCGACGCCGTGAACGGCGAGTGCCAGGCCGTGTTCGTGTGCACCGGCACCATGATCGTGACGCCGTCCACCGTCACCGCCTTGTGGTCGGACGGCCCCGCGCCGCCGCGCCGGCTCGCGGCGCCCGCGCCGGGGTCGGCGAGACGCAGGCCCGCCGACTGCAGTTCAGTCATCAACTGCCGGCTCGCGGCCGGCATCGTGTCGCTGGAGTTCATCGCGCGCTCCCCCGTTCGAGGTGAATTGAAAGCCCGATGCGGCGGCAAACTCGCCCATCGGCGCGACCGTCGCTGCCGGCCGGTCGTTGATCGCAAGACTGAGCAGCTCGGGCCGCGCGTAATGGCCGACCGAGTCCATCATCCGCTTGCGCTTGGTGATGAGCGCCATGTCGAGGTCGGCGATCACGATGCCCTCGCCCTCGCGCAGCGGCTCGGCCAGATGCTGTCCCTCGGGCGAGACGATCGCCGTGTTGCAGCCGCCGTGCAGCGCCTTCTGCAGCTTCGGGTCGTCCGTCACCGAGGCGATCTGCGCCTCGGTGAGCCAGCCCGTCGCGTTGACGACGAAGCAGCCCGACTCGAGCGCGTGATGACGGATCGTCACCTCGATCTGGTCGGCGAAGATCGGGCCGACGAGCGAGCCCGGAAACTGGCTGCAGTGAATCTCTTCGTGCTGCGTCATCAGCGCGTAGCGCGCGAGCGGGTTGTAGTGTTCCCAGCAGGCGAGCGCGCCGATGCGGCCCGCCGCCGTCTGCGCGACCTTGAGACCCGCCGCGTCGCCCTGCCCCCAGATCATCCGCTCGTGGAACGTCGGCGTGATCTTGCGGCGCTTCAGCAGCAGTTGGCCGTCGGCGTCGAAGACGAGCTGCGTGTTGTAGAGGCTGCCGTGATCGCGCTCGTTCACGCCGAGCACGACGACCATGCGGTGCAGGCGCGCACGCTCGGCCACGGCCTGCGTGACCGGGCCGGGCACCACCACGGCGCGCTCGTAGAGCCGCATGTGATCGCTGCCCGAGAGCACCGGCGGCCGCACGAACGAGAAGTACGGGTAGTACGGCACGAACGTTTCGGGAAACACGATCAGTTGCACGCCTTCGCGCGCGGCGCCGTCGATAGCCTCGCAGACCTTCTCGAGCGTGCCGTCGGCACGCTCTAAGTCCGGCGCGATCTGCACGGCGGCGGCGCGGACGATTCGTTTGTCGGACATGGTGGTGTACCTGCCTGATGCCTCAGACCGTCCAGGTGTGGATGACGAGCGCGTTCGCCTTGCGATGCAGCAGTTGCAGATCGAGCACGTCGAGCGGACTGATCGGGCGGATGCCCTCGATCAGCGAGGCCTCGCCGTGGCCGTAAAGCGCCTGCAGCGCGAAGCGGCAAGCGTAGACCTTGCCGCCCTCCTCCATGAACTTCGTGAGCTGCTTGTTGAAGTTCAGATGGCCGGGAAACGCCTCGTCGCCGAGCGTCGGGAACCCGCGCTGCAAGCCGAGCGTCACGCCGGGCCCATAAAGCAGCACCGAGGTTTCGAAACCCTTGCGCTGTAGCCGCGTGGCCTGCAACAGATTGACGAAGCCGATCGACCCTTCGAACGCGACGGTGTGGAACGTGACCAGCGCCTTCTCGCCGGGTTCGGCCTTCACGTCCTCGAACACTTTCTCCTCGTAATCGACGAGGTAGTCTCCCTTCTTGTGCAACGGTCTGTCGACGACAGGCATGGCGCTCTCCATTCGGTTATTCGGGTTGATGCGCGGCGGATATCGGGACGACGTCCGGCCGGCGTCCGATATAACGCAACGGATATGCCAATTGCCGTTCTGGAAAATGCAATCATCGTTCGATCATTCAGACGATCAGAGAAAAAGAGCACCGAAATTTTTTTATTCCGGGCTTATCGGGCATGCCGTAAAGCCTTGATACGCCGGCGCTCGCGCACCATTCCAGTCCGGCCCCAAGGACGTTTTTGCGCATCGTTGGTGCAGCTCACGCCGAAGCCGTGCATTGAAGCGATCAATGCAATCATTAAAACGATATTACGCAATCTTTATTATTTCACGCCTGAAACGCGTGCTATCGTTTATTCGACTTTTAATGCGACCGGCCGACGCCATGAATACGCTCTTTCATCACTGGATCAAAAGGCTTTCGGAAAGCCGCAAGCCGGCTTACCTGACCATTCCGGACCTGATCGAGGAAGACCTCGCGAGCGGCCGGCTGCGGCCGCGCGATCGCCTGCCCGGTCTGCGCGATCTGGCGAGTCTGCTCGCCCTGAACTACACGACCGTCGCGCGCGCCTACGCCGAAGCGAGAAAACGCGGCCTGCTCGACGCGCGCGCCGGCAGCGGCACGTTCGTGCGCGGCAAGACGCCGACGCTGCCGCTCGCGGGCGGCAGCGGCATCGAGATGTCGATGAACATGCCGCCCGAGCCCGCCGAATTCGCGGCGCGCATGCGCGAGTCGGCCTCCCGCCTGCTCGCCGATGCCGATCCCTACCAGTTGCTGCGCTATCAGGACTTCGGCGGCACGCCCGAGGACCGGGCCGCGGGCCGGTCCTGGCTGCGGCAGCGCTTCGCGGGCTGCGAGGACGATACGGTGCTCGTCTGCCCCGGCATCCACAGCGCGCTCGTCGCGCTCGTCTCGCAACTGGCGCGCGCCGGTGCCGCCATCTGCCTCGACACGCTCGCCTACCCCGGCATCAAGGCCATCGCGGCGCAGCTCGGCGTGCGGCTCCAGGCCCTGCCGCGCGACGACGAAGGCCCGCTGCCCCACGCATTCGAGGCGCTCTGCAAGACCGAGAAACCCGCCGCGTTCTATTGCAATCCGACGATCCAGAATCCGTCGACGCTCACGCTGCCCGGACGCCGGCGCGAGGCGCTGGCCGACGTGGCGCTACGCTACAGCGTGCCGATCATCGAGGACGACGCCTACGGCATGCTGCCGCGCGAAACGCCGCCGACGCTCGCCTCGCTCGCGCCGGAGCTGACCTACTACGTCACGGGTCTGTCCAAGAGTTTCGGGGCGGGATTGCGCATCGCGTATCTGCGCGCACCGACGGCCCGCGAAGCGCGCCGCGTCGCGGGCGGCCTCAGGGCGACCACGGTGATGGCGAGCCCGTTCACGGTGCTGCTGGCCACGCAGTGGATCAACGACGGCACCGCGCACGACATGCTCGACGCGATCCGCGCGGAAGCCAGCGCGCGCCAGGCCATTGCCGCGCAGATGCTAGCGGCCTTTCGCTACGATGCGCACCCGGACGGCTTCCACCTGTGGCTGCCCGTACCGGACGACGGCTGGAGCGCGCCCGAGCTCGCCCTGCAACTGCGCAACCAGGGCATCGCCGCCGTGGCCGGCGCCGCGTTCTCGACCGACGGCAGCCCGCCCAACGCGATCCGCATCTGCCTCGGCGGGCCGCAGGACCGCTCAGACTGCCGCGAAACGCTGCGGGCCGTGGCCGAGACGCTCGAGCATCCGCATCATCTGCACGTGCCGGTCATGTGAACGATTGCACCGGCGGCGCGTCACTCACCTGCCAGATGGCCTGTCTCGTGGGTCCAATTCCCTTCGACGTCGATGACGGTCTTCACCGAATTGGCGAGAAAACAGGCCGCGTGGGCGCGATGGTGCAGATCGTCGAACGCCGCGTCGTCGGGCATTTTCGGGCCCGAGAAACGCACCTGCGGCCGCAGCGCCACGCGCGCAACCACTTCGTTGCCGTCCCCGTTCTTCGCCATCGTGCCGGCCGCCTCGTCGCGATAGGACTCGACGACGTAGCCGTCCTCTGCGGCGATCGACAGGAACCAGAGCATGTGGCAACTCGACAGCGCCGCCACGTAGGCCTCCTCGGGATCGACGCCGGCCGGGTCGGACAACGGCACCCGCACCACGTGCGGCGAACTCGACGCGCCGACCACGGCGCCGCCGTCGAAGCGCCAGCGGTGCGCGCGGCTGTAGCGGTTGTCGGTGAAGCGGCTCTTGCCGTCGTTGAGCCATTCGACGAGGGCGGTATGGGTGTTCATCGGATCGCGGTCGCGTCGCAGGAAGGGGAATCGGCGCGGGAGCGGGTGAGCCCGCCCCGCGCGACGACATCGAAAGCCGCGATCAGATCGGCGTCAACAGCGTCTCGCCGGCGAAATGCCGGCTCGCGTTCTCGATGAAATTGCGCACCGTCGCCGAGACCGACTCCGGCGACGTGCCGGCCGTATGCGGCGTCAGCACGACGTTCTCGAGCGGCAGCAGCGCCTGCGGCGGCTGCGGCTCGCTCTCGTAGACGTCGAGCCCCGCGCCGCCGAGCCGGCCCTCGGCAAGCGCGGCCGCCAGCGCCGCCGTATCGACCACGCTGCCGCGCGACACGTTGACGAGAAAGCCCTGCGGACCGAGCGCATCGATCACCTCGCGGTTGATCAGATGACGCGTTCCGGCGCCGCCCGGCGTCGAGACTACGAGAAAATCGCTCCACGCGGCGAGCGCGGGCACGGAGTCGAAGTAGCGGCTCTCCACCCCTTCGCGCGGCTTGCGGTTGTGATAGCCGATCTCCATGCCGAAGCCGGCCGCGCGCCGCGCCACCTTCTGGCCGATGCCGCCGAAGCCGACGACGCCGAGCCTGCGCCCCGACACGATGGGCCGCATCGGCAGCGCGTCGCGCCAGACGCCCTTGCGGCAGGCCGCATCGAACTGCGGCACGGCCCGCACGGCGGCGAGCAGCAGCGCGAACGCATGATCGGCCACGCAGTCGTCGTTCATGCCCGCGCCGTTGGAAAGCGCGATGCCGCGCGAACGCGCGTGCTCGACATCGATGTTCTCGTAGCCGACGCCGAGCGCGCTGACGAGTTCGACGTTCGGCAGCCGGTCGAGATCGGCGGCCGAAATGCCGATCGTGCCGTTGGTCAGCACGACGCGCACCGACTCGCCGCGCGAGGCGATCGTCTGCTCGCGCTGCGCGGCGTCGGGCGCATAGCAGAGCTCGAAATGGGAGCCCAGCAACGTGCGGTTTTCATCGTTGAAAGGAATGAGGACCAGCAGGACGGGTTTGGCGGCGGCATTCATGGGACCAGCGTGCTCCATGAGACGGTGAACGGAAAACGTCCGCCCGACTGGCCGGACGACAGGAAAACGTCGGCAACGGGACGAACGTCAGGCGCGACTCTGCCCTTGCCCGTTACGGGAAATCAGGCGTGAAATCTATCACCAAACGCCCTGCGCTGCCGGGTCGGCAGGGCGGCGTCATCGCCGTGACGCCACGAAGCCGCATCGCGCGAGGTCGGACGTCCTCGCGCGGTAGCGCTGCCATTCGAGGAGAAACAGGACGTCGTTCGCGCGGATCTGCGCGAGCGCTTCGTGGAGCGACCGCGTGCGTGTGTCGCGCGGGAGGGTTACATCGGAGCACGGCGCAAGCGGAACGGAATCGGCGACTCATACGCGGCTCTTTATCTCTTCGCGTGCCGATGGTTCTACGTGATGGAATCGTCTCGGGGCCGGATCGGAGCGGCCGGTCGTGCCGGAGTAGAACCGATTCCATCCGGACCCGTGCGAAACGGCGCGCCGCATCGATCTATCGTCTAGGACTCCCGATTCATCGAATTCTTCAAAGTCAATTCACACAAATTTTTCGGACGATGCGTTTAGAATAGCGGGCGTTCTGTACGCAACCTCCATCGCGCTCGCCTGCCTCGGGCGTTCGCACAATAGCCGGCGCTGTCGATAAACACCACAACGCGCGCCGCCTCCTGTCGACGACTTTTCCTCGCTGTATGGCAAATGCTGCACACTCTACGGATTCGGTCACGGTAGCGGAACGCGTGCGCGAACTGATGAGCCGCCATGGCATCGGCAAGCGCCAGCAGACCACCGAGCTGTGCCGGATTCTCGACCTGAGCTTCTCACAGGGGCACCGCAAGCTGCGCGGCAACAGCCCGTGGACGCTCGCGCAAATCAAGAAGGTCGCCGAGGCGTTCGGCGAACCCGCGGCCCAATTATTCGGCGCGCAGTTGCTGGACCCCGGCATGGTCGGCGCGGCGGCGCAGGAAGCGATTTTTTCGGTAAGCGCCGTCGAGCTCGCCTGCACGGCGTGGATCGGTGCGCCGCTCGAACCGGGCAGCCGGCCCGACTTCGTCGCCTACGAAAAGCAGGGGCAATGGCGCGTGGTGCGCCACGACGGCGCGCTCTACCAGAACGCCCACGAAGTCCACAAGATCGAGATCTATCCGCGCCGCGCGGAGGCCGACAAGCCGCTCATCGCGGTCGTCGACGACGACCGCGCGTCCGCGGACAACCTGCGCGACTATCTCGAGCGCAGCGGCTACGCGGCCGAGGCGATCTACGGCCTGACCGCGTTCGACGAGGCGCTGCGCGCCCAGGTGTTCGACGGCGTCGTGATCGACTGGCTGTTCGGCAACCAGACCGCCGCCGAAGCAATCCGCGCGGTGCGTGCCTCGGAGAACCCCGACGCGCCCATCTTCGTGCTGACGGGCGAGCTGCTCACCGGCAAGGCGAGCGAATCGGAAATCGGCCAGGTCGTGCATCGCTACAACGTGGCCTGCTACGAAAAGCCGGCGCGCATGGCGATCCTCATCGCCGACCTGTCGAAACGCCTCAATCGCGGCTGAGCGAACGTCAGACCTCGAGCGGCACCGCCAGCGCGCGCAGCACCGCGGCGCGCAACTCCTCGTAGTGAACGGGCTTGGTCAGATAGTCGAAGAACGGGCTCGGGCGCTCCGGACAGGAACCGGCCTCGGGCCCGTCGGCGCTGACCGCGATCACGCGCGGCGCGTGCGCCGCCCGCCCGGGCTCCGCGAGCCCCTTCATGAACGCGTAGCCGTCGCGCCCCGGCATGTGCAGATCGAGCAGGACGACGCCGCAGCGCTGCGCGTCGAGCAGCGCGAGCGCCGTGTCGGCGTCGCCGGCCGCGAACGCGCTGCACCCCATGTGCTCCGCCATCTCGCGCAGCGATTCGCGCACGAGCGGATTGTCGTCGACGACGAGCACCGGCGGCAGCATGCCGGCAGCACCCGCGTAGCGCGCCTGCTCGGCGAACGCGGGCGCCGCGACCAGCGTGACGGGAATCGTCACCGTGAACGTCGTGCCTTCGCCGACGCGGCTGTCGGTGGCGATCGTGCCGCCGAACAGCTCGACGAGCCCCTGCACGATCGCGAGCCCCATCCCCGCGCCTTCGTAGCGGCGCGAACGGGAGGTGTCGAGCTGCGTGAACTCCTTAAAGATGAGCGGAATCTGCGCCGGCGCGACGCCGGGCCCGGTATCACCGACGATGATCGAAAGCGTATCGGCCGCCACCGCGAATTCGAGGCGCACCTTGCCGCGCTCGGTGTAGCGGATCGCGTTGGTGACGAGATTGCCGGCGATCTGGCGAATGCGGTGCGGATCGGATTCCACAGGCCCGGCCCAGCCGCGCGCCGCGCTCTCGAAGGCGAGGCCGCGCGCATAGGCGGCCGCCTCGTGCTGGTCGACGATCGATTGCAGGAGCACGCGGGGCTCGAAGCGCTCGCTGCGCAATTCGAGCTTGCCGGCGCCGAGCCGCGCGTAATCGGTCAGATCCTTCATCTGCGCCTCGAGCTGGCGCGCCGCCGTTTCGAGCCGCCGGATCACCTTGTGATCGCCTTCCGAATGCGGAGAAAAACCGAGCAGCTCGATCGACGACACGATCGCGTGCAGCGGCGTGCGCAGCTCGTGGCTGATCATGCCGAGAAACGCGTCCTTCGCGGCGCTCGCCTCGCGCGCGGCGCGACTCGCCTGATGCTCGGCCGCGAGCAGCGCGTGCTGCTGCCGGATGAGGCGCGTGCGGCGGTAGCCGTTGAAGACGAGCAGCACCGCGGCAGCGGCCGAGAGCAGGAGCAGCACGAAACCGGACGCGCACAGCGCGCGACGCTTGGCCATGAAGTCGCGCCGCATCTCCTCGTGCGCAATCACGTCGGCCAGACGGCGGCTCAGCGCGAGATCGTTGACGTCGGGCCAGTGCTCGCCCAGCGCGCGCACCATGCCGGCGGCTAGCGAGGGATCGCGCGCGAGCGCGTCGAGCTGCGGGCCGAGCGGCCCGATCACGGCATCGAGCCGGCGCAGGTCGTCGCGCTGGCGCTGCTGTAGCGTCGGAAACGGCGCGAGTCTGCCGGTCGACGCCGACACGAGCTGCAGCTTGCGCTGCAGTACGCCGTAGCGCAGCCGCACCGTGCCGAGATCGCGGTCGAATCCGTCGCCGTAGGTCAGGAGCCGGCTCTCGAAGCGCGCGTAGGCGATCTGCAACTGCGCGGCATCCCAGTACAGACCGTCGTCGCCGCTCGTCAGCCGCTGGATCACGCCGGGATTGATCAGGTTCGAATAGAGCAGATAGCCGATCGCCACGACCGGCGGCCCCAGCGCGACGAGCCAGAGCAGCGCATGGACGATGCGGCGCAGCGAACCCGGCCGGGCAGCCTGCGCATTACCGGACACGGAACCCCCGCAGCGCGCGGCGCACGCACCCGCGCGACCGATCCTGCCGCGATGCCTCCCGGCCGCTTCGATACCGCATCTTCGTCCTCCCGCGCCCCAATTCGCCGTTCGTCCCGCCTGTCCGGCGCCGCCGCACTGCATGCCCGTGCGACCCCGTGCATAATATCGCCAAACCCGGAACCCCTAACCTGCCGCTGCCGCCGACGAGACACCGCCGCCCGACTGCCCCGCAGCGCGGCCTCCGGCGGCGATGCCGCGCCCGCCGATGAACAAGCCGATCGTCCCTCTCACCTACGAACAGCTCGACCAGTGGATCGAATCGCTGCAGCCGGCGCTGCGCGCCGAGCGCTTCGCGGCCGTGGTCGGCATCCTGCGCGGCGGCGCGCCGCTCGCGCTGATGGTGTCCCATACGACGGGCGCCCCCGTCGCGTTCCTGCGCTACGATCGCGCGACCCGCGAGGTCCGCTGGGATTCGGCGCTGCCGATGCCCGAGCCCGGCTCGACCGTGCTGCTCTGCGAGGACATCGCCGGCCGCGGCGTCACGCTCGTCGACTGCATCGCGTTCCTGAGCGAGCACGGCCTCGCGGTGCGCACGCTCACGGGCGCCTACGACGACCTGAGCCGCCTGCAGCCCGACTACTCGATCGACGCGAGCGGCTATTTCGCGCTCTTCCCGTGGGAACGCCAGGCCTACACGGACCGCTATCGCGCCGACTGGTCGCGCAACGACGCGCCCGAAGGCGCGCTGATGGCCGACGATCACGAATACGCCGTCTACGCGATCGACCTCGACGGCGTCCTCCTGCCCGACATACCGCTCTCGCGCTACGACGAAGACCTCGACGCCGCGCTCGACGAGCGCGACGCGCTGCTGCCGTTCGAGCGGATACCGGGCGTCGACCTGCAACGCGCCCGCGCGATCATCACGGGGCGCCCCGAAACGGATCGCGCGCGCACGCAGCGCTGGCTCGAGCGCTTCGGCTTCGGCGAACTCGAACTCATCATGCGCGTGCCCGGCGAATACGACGACACGCCCGCCGGCGCGGCCGCGCACAAGGCCGGCGCCGCGCTGCGCTGCGGCGTCACGCATTTCATCGAGAGCGATCCGGTGCAGGCCATCTTCATCGCGCAGCAGGCGCCGCTCCTGCGCGTCATCTGGTGGAACGCGCATACACGCACGGGCACGCTGATCGGCGCCTCGGCCTGGAGCTGAGCGCCGCGCCGCCCCGGATTCCCCTATTCCTGCCCGGGCCGGCGCAGATGCCGCGCCGCGCGCTGCGACGCCACGAGAATCAGCTTCATCGTCGCCCGCGTCGCGCCGACGAAGAGCTTGCGTATCGAGCGTTCGTCGAGCGCGTCGAAGTCGATCTCGCTCAGGATCACGCAGGGCGCGGCCTGCCCCTTGAAGCGGTAGACCGAGTCGAGCAGCACGTCGCCGTCGCGATACTGCGGATTGCCGAACAGATCGTACTGTCCCGTGAAAGCGCGCAGCCGGTGCGGGCCGAGCTGGGCCAGCGTCGTGAACGCCGAGCCTTCGCGGCCGCGAAACGAGAGTACGACGATGTCCTGCTTGCGAAAGCCGAGCGAAAGCGCCTGGGTAATCGCGCGCTTGGTCGCGCCGACGACGCCCGACCCGGACGCCGTGCCGGGGTCCGGCTCGCCGTCGTCGTAGACGGAAAGCGCCAC
Source organism: Burkholderia sp. WAC0059 (assembly GCF_002870125.1). GTDB lineage: Bacteria > Pseudomonadota > Gammaproteobacteria > Burkholderiales > Burkholderiaceae > Paraburkholderia. The sequence continues at coordinate 35,387 of NZ_PNEO01000002.1, read as the reverse complement.
CTCCGAGCCGTCGAACGGGCTGCCCGCCGCCAACTGCGCGAGCGCCGGCACGACCGGGCCCGCCACTTCGCGCAGGTACTCGAGAATGTCGCGCGGACTGCGATAGTTCGTCGTTTCCTTCAGCACCGTCCAGCCCGGCAGCTTCACGCTCTCGCGCATGTACAGGTTCTGCAGCGGGTCTTCGAGCCACCACCAGGCCGCGCCCGGCGCGAGCAGCCGCGCGAGCGCGTCGACCCAGGCCTGCTGGAAGTCCTGGCCTTCGTCGACGACCAGCACGTCGAACTGCCAGCGCGCGCCGATGGGCGTCTGCGCGAAGCGCTTTTCGAGCTGGCCGAACACGTCCGGACCGTCGAAATCGGGCACGTGACCGCCGTCGCGTGCCACCCAGTCGCATAGCTGATGGTAGTTCGCGACCTTCGCGCCGGGCGGCGCGACCCGCGCGATGTGGTCGGCGAGCGGACGGTTGAACGAGACGTAAAGCGTGCGCCTGCCGCGCGCCACGGCGTCCTTCATGACCTGCACGGCAAGCTGCGTCTTGCCCGAGCCGGCCGTCGCGCTCACGCGCAGCCGGAACGGCTCGAATTCGAGCCGCCGCGCCCAGGTGGCGAGTCCGCCCGAAAGACGCGTGACGAGCGTGCCGGCCGCGCCGACGAGCGCGCTCGTGTCGGGCGTGAGCGCGAGTTCGTCGGCGAGGAACGCATGGAGCTTCGTCGCGCACGGCAGTTTCGCCTCGTCGGCCGGCAGCACGCCGAGCACGACCGACGCCAGTTGCGCACGCCGCGTCGCGTCGACGATGCGCGCCGGATTCACGCCCGCGATCGCCGCGTCCTTGACGACGTGATCGGGGCAATACAGCAGCTCCTCCAGAAAATACGTGCCCGCGCCGAACGCCGCCGTGAAGCGCCGGTGCAGCCCCTCGACGGTGCGCGCGAGCGCGATGGCGACGTTGCGCTCGGTCTGCAGGTAGACCTTCACGAGCCCTTTCGGCGTTTCGCGCAGAAAGCCCGTCTTCTGCTCGACGATCATCACGCGGCCGGCCGGGCTCACGATCACGAAGTCCGCCTCGCCGAACACCGAAAAGCCTTCGTGCAGACGCGTCCAGTGCACGCCGTGATAGACGGTGTAGCCGTCGGGCAGGCCTCGCTCCAGGAGCGCGAGCGTTTCGCGCTCGCGCGCGGCGGCGCCGGTTGCCGCCAGATGCTGCCAGTCGTCGGGAACAATGCGTGCCATGCTGTGCCTCGTCGTTCGGGTAGCGGCTATTCTACGAGAAGCCGGCGCGTCGGCCGGTGCCTCCGAGCCGGAAAGAAAAGACGCCCGACATCGTGTATCGTTGGCGGCTCACACCCATTTCCGACCTGCAGGGAGAGTACGCCCGTGCGCCCGATGATCACGATCTGGGGACGCGCCAATTCGGTGAACGTCCAGAAAATCCTGTGGTGCTGCGACGAGCTCGTGCTGCCGTTCGAGCGCGTCGACGCTGGCATGCAGTTCGGGCGCAACGAGGACCCGGACTATCTGGCCATGAATCCGACCGGCCTCGTTCCGACGCTCGTCGACGGCGACTTCGTGCTGTGGGAATCGAACGCGATTCTGCGCTATCTGGCGATGCAGTATGGCCCGTCGAGCCTGCTCTATCCGAGCGCGCCGAAAGTGCGCGCGAGCATCGAGCGCTGGCTCGACTGGTCGCTCTCGAAGCTCGCGCCGACCGAGCGGCCGCTCTTCGTCGCGCTCGTGCGCACGCCCGAGGCCCGGCGCGACGCGGCGGCGATCGCGGCCGACCTCGAGCGCGTCGGCCGGGAATGGGCGCTCGTCGACCGGCATCTGACGGGCCGCTTCTTCCTCGAAAACGAGCGCTTCTCGCTCGCCGACATCGTGATCGGCGCGTTCGCGCGGCGCTGGTTCGGGCTCGAGGGCATCGAGCGTCCGGCGCTGCCGAACCTCGAACGCTGGTACGCGCGCCTCGCCACGCGCGAAGGTTTCCGCAAATACGTAGGCCTGCCGCTCACCTGAAACGCCTCACTTCCTTTTCCCTTTCGACCCACACACAACAGACATGACGATCCAGCTTCACGCCTGGGGCACGCCGAACGGCCGCAAGATCAGCGTCGCGCTCGAAGAAATGGCCCTGCCTTACGAAGTGGTGCCGGTCAACATCGGCAAGGGCGACCAGTTCCGGCCCGAGTTCCTGCGCATCAGCCCGAACAACAAGATTCCCGCGATCGTCGATCCGGACGGCCCCGACGGCCGACCGATCAGCGTGTTCGAGTCGGGCGCGATCCTGCTTTATCTGGGCGAGAAGACCGGCCGCTTCCTGCCGCGCGACCTGCGCCAGCGCGTGCCCGTGCTCGAATGGCTGATGTGGCAGATGGGCGGCTTCGGCCCGATGCCCGGCCAGGTCCACCATTTCGCCGCGCTGGAATCCGAAGAGGATCGCCGCTACGGGCTCAAGCGCTACTCGGACGAAACCCGGCGTCTTTACGGCGTGCTCGACCGCCGGCTCGCCGAAACGCCGTTCGTCGCGGGCGAACTGTCGGTCGCCGACTTCGCGATCCTCGGCTGGGCGTGGCGGCACGAGCGGCACAAGGTGAATCTCGCGGACTACCCGCACGTCAGGCGCTGGTACGAGACGCTGCTCGCGCGGCCCGCCGTGCGGCGCGGCCTCGACGTCAAGCTCGACTGACACGCGCAGCCGGCCGGGCGGCACTTGCGACGGAGCACGCACGACGGCGCGCGCCCGGCGTCGCGGCGGGTCAGGCGCGCGCGTCCCGCCGCCCGCTATACTCTCGCGCCATGACCCAGGATCTCGCACCGGCGCTTGCCGCCGCACAGCAGCATTTCGCCGCCGGCCGGCTCGACGAGGCCGCCGCGCAACTCGATGCGATTCTCGCGGCGCATCCCGAACACGGCGAGGCGCTCGAAGGCCTCGGCTACATCGCCGCGAAACGCGGCGACCACGCCCTCGCCGCCGACTACGTGACGCGCGCGCTCGGCGTCATGCGGGCCTCGCCCGAGCAATATCACTGGGCCGCCCAGGTCTGCCTGCTCGCGGAGCGCTACGACGAAGCCGCGCGATATTTCCGGCACTGCCTGCAACACGCGCCCGATCACGCGCAGTCGCTGCACGGCCTCGCGATGACGCTGATGGCCAGGGGCGAATACGCCGAGGCGCTGGTCGCGCTGGAACGGCTCTGCGCGCGCTACCCGCTGCTCGCCGAGGCGCATTACAACCGCGGCAACGCGCTCGGCACGCTCGGCCGCTACGACGACGAAATGGCGGCCTACCGGCGCGCGCTCGAACTGAAGCCCGACTTCGCGCCCGCCCAGATCAACCTCGGCGTCGCGCTGCGCGATCTGCACCGCTTCGACGAAGCGCTACAGCAATTCCGGCGCGTGCTGGCGCGCGACCCCAACGACGCGGGGGCCCGCACCAACCGCGCGCAAACCAATCTGCTGCTCGGCGAGTTCGAACACGGCTGGCGCGAATACGAGTGGCGCTGGCACGACGGCGCCGTCGCGCACGGCTTCGACCCGGCGACGCAATGGGACGGCAGGAAACCCGTCGCCGGGCGCACGGTGTTCGTGCATCACGAACAGGGGCTCGGCGACACGCTACAGTTCGTCCGCTACGTCGATCTGCTGGCCGAGGCCGGCGCGCGCGTCGTGCTGCGCGTCCAGGATGCGCTGCTGCCGCTGCTGCGCGACTACCCCGGCGCGGCGCAAGTGATCGGCGAGCAGGAAAGCGTGCCTGCGTTCGACCTGCACAGCCCGCTGCTCAGCCTGCCGTTCGCGTTCGGCACGCGCGCGACGAACATCCCCGCGCGCATCCCCTACCTGCGCGCGGACCCGGCGAAAGCCGGGCAATGGCGCGATCTGCTGCCGCCCGACGACGAAAGCGGCGATGCCGGACGCAAGCCGCGAATCGGCGTCGCCTGGTCTGGCAGCCGCCTCAACCGGAACGGCCGCAACCGCGCGATGACGCTCGCGCAGCTCGCGCCGCTGTTCGACGCCGACGCGCATTTCGTCTCGCTGCAAAAGGAGGTTCGCGAGGAGGACCGCGCGCTGCTGGCCGACCTCGACGCGCGCGCGACGCTGCGCGACGCCTCGGCGCGGCTCGTCACGTTCGCCGACACGGCGGCGCTCGTCGACCAGCTCGACCTCGTCGTCAGCGTCGATACGTCGGTCGCGCATCTGGCCGGCGCGCTCGGCAAGCCGGTCTGGGTCGCGCTGCCGTACACGCCCGACTGGCGCTGGCAGATGAATCGCGAAGACAGCCCCTGGTATCCGCAGATGCGGCTCTTTCGCCAGCCCCGTCGCGACGACTGGCCGGCCGTCGTCGAGGCGCTGCGGCAGGCGCCCGGACCATGGCGCGCATCCTGAACGTCGACTGCCGACCGCCGGCGGGGCCGGCGCGAAGCCCGCGCGGCAACGAGGCGTGTCCCCGTATAATGGCCGCATGAAGACAGCCAAACCGTCCCGAGCCGCCCCGTCCGCCCCCGCCGGGAACGGGCATGGGCACGAGCACGCCCGGGAGCGCGCGGCCACGCCCGAAGCCGCGCTCGCCATGGCCGAGGCCTACTGCCGCGAACGCGGCGAAAGGCTGACGCCGATCCGCCGCAAGGTGCTGGAACTTTTGCTCGCCTCGGGCCGCGCCACCAAGGCCTATTCGCTGCTCGACGAGATGCGCCAGATCCATCCCGGTTCGGCGCCGCCCACCGTCTACCGGGCGCTCGACTTTCTGCTTTCGGCCGGCCTCGTGCACCGGATCGAGTCGATCAACGCGTTCGCGGTCTGCCACGATCTCACGCAATGCCAGCACGGCATCCTCGTGGTGTGCCAGCAATGCGGCAACGTCACCGAACTGCACGAACCGGGATTGCGTCAGGCGCTCGTCGCGCAGATCGAAGCTTCGGGCTACCGGCTCTCGGGCGACGGTATCGAACTGAAGGGACTGTGCGCGCAATGCCAGGCGGCCGGCGCACAGGACGGAAACGCGGCGCCGGCACCGACGCGCGCCGCAAAAGCGGCCGCGCATTCTTCGCACTGATGGGCTGACTCCGCCACTGGCCCGTATGGCCGCGCGCGGAATCCGCGTCGCTTCAGGAAGCGTGGCGCGCGTCGATCGCGCCGCGCAACAGCGTGATCAACGCATCCGGCTGCGCCGGTTTCGTCATGAAGTGCTGAAAACCCTCGCCGATGCTGCGCAGGCGCCAGCTTTCGTCGGTGTGTCCCGTCAGCGCGATCGCCACGGCCGGCGCGTGATCGCCTCGGATCTCGTGATCGCGCAGCCGCTGGATCAGATAAAAACCGTCCATTTCCGGCAGGTCGAGATCGCATACCACCGCGTCGGGCATCAGGTGCAGCGCGGCTTCGATACCCGACTCCGCATCCGCCGCCGCCACCACGTGCGCCCCTTCCGACTCCAGCAACGAGGCGAGTGAAGCCCGGCTTTGCGGGTCATCCTCCACGAGTACGATCGTTGTCTGGTCCAGCCTCAGTGCTGCGTTCATGTTCTCTTGTGTAACGTCTTTCCGTCTGCTTTTCCGTCCGATTCGGCCCGCGCGGGACCGGACAACCCCACAATAGGGCGCCATCATGCCCCGTGCAAGCCAGGGTCTTGCCTGTCGCTCGGACCCGGCAAATCGCCGCGAGTTGCAGTCCCTCGTGTCGCCCCGCGCCGGAGCGGCCATGCCCTGCTCCGGACCCGCGCCGAAGCCGGTCTGCCCCGCTTTGGGTCAAATCCCGGGGGCGCATCCGGTGCCGGATTCGCCCGGATTCGCGGCACGGCAAGACGCTTGCAAGCTTCGTGCCTTGACCTTTCATGACACGAATGCCCGGGCACGCGCCGCGGGAAGCGATTATCCGCGCCGTCGCGGTCAGCACGATAGGCCCGCCGTGCGACACGCAGATGAATGACCGGAGACGGTCGCTTGCACGAACGGGGGCCGCCTGCGATGATCGCGTCACCGTGGTCGGGATCGGCTGCACCCTGTCGCCGACTCGCCCCAAGCCATCCTCTCCGACCTGCCCATGCCCCCGCACCGACTGCTCGAAATCACTCCGGAAACCCACGACGTCGAACTCGAACTCGCCTACGCGACGCCCGACAACCTCACTGGCCGGCCTATCTACAAAGCCGCGCGCTGCCTGCTGCTCGAACCGGCCGAGGCGCGGCTGCGTCTCGCCGTGAAAATCGCGCGCGGCATCGGCGCAAAACTGAAGGTCTTCGACGCATACCGGCCGCCCGAGGCCCAGCAGGCGCTCTGGCATTTCCTGCCCGACGCCACCTACGTCGCCGATCCCGCCGTCGGCTCGAACCACAGCCGCGGCACGGCGCTCGACGTCACGCTGCTCGACGCCGAAAGCGGCCGCGAGTTCGACATGGGCACCGGCTTCGACGCGATGACCCAGGCCTCGGAGCACTTTCACCCGGGCCTGCCGCAGACCGTGCAGCGCAACCGCCTGCTGCTGCTCGGCGTCATGCACGCGGCCGGCTTCACGCACATCGCGAGCGAATGGTGGCATTACGAACTGCCGGGCTCGCGCGAGCTGCCCGTCATCGCCAATGCGGACAGCGGTCCCGTCCGCCTGATGTAACGCGAGCAGTAACGCCACGCACGCGAAACGCCTGCGCCGCGAAACCGCGACCCCGCACACAGCCCGACAGCAAGGAGCCCGTAGCAACGTCATGAATCCCTCGCCCCTGCACGCCTCGCCGTTGCTGCGCGACGCAACGCCCGCCGACTTCCCCGCGATCGCCGCCCTCTACGCGCACTACGTGCGGCACAGCACGGCCTCGTTCGAGGAAACGCCGCCCGATGCCGACGAACTGCTACGCCGCCATGCCGCCGTACTCGGCCACGGCCTGCCCTGGCTCGTCGCGGAACTCGACGGCAAGCTGGCCGGCTATTGCTACGCGACGCCCTACCGGCCGCGCGCCGCCTACCGGCACACCATCGAAGATTCGGTCTACGTCGATCAGGCCGCGCGCGGGCGCGGGCTCGGCAGCGCGCTGCTGCGGGCGCTGATCGAGCGCTGCGAGGCGGGCCCGTGGCGCCAGATGATCGCCGTGATCGCCGACACGAACGGCGGCTCGCCGGCCTTGCATCGCAACCTCGGCTTCGACCTCGTCGGCACGCTGCGCGCGGTCGGCTTCAAGCATGGCCAGTGGCGCGACACCACGCTGATGCAGCGTCCGCTCGGCACCGGGTCGAGCACGCTGCCCGGCGCCTGAAGCAGGCACGAAGCCAACTCCCGGCGCCGCGCTCGACGACCGGGTCGTCGCCCCCTCCTGCTCATATCGAAATCTCCTTTTCATGGTTGGTCGCGGCACGCGCCCGTGCGACGATCCGTTGTCCCGCGCGGGCCGCCGCGGCCACGCGGATCGACGCATTCGTCCACGGAGCCCTGCATGACATCGACTTCCCGAATTCCGACCCGGCTCCTGCGCCGCCGCGCCGGCGCGGCAGCCGTCGCGCTCGCGCTCGCGTCGGGCATCGCGCACGCGCAACAGCCCGCGCCCGACCATACGGTGCGCATCGGCTATCAGAAAGCCGGCCTGCTCGCCGTCCTGAAGGCTCAGGGCTCGCTCGAGCGCGCACTCGTCCCGCTCGGCTACAGCGTCAAATGGTTCGAGTTCCCGGCCGGCCCGCAACTGCTCGAAGCGCTCAACGCGAACAGCGTCGACTTCGGCTATACCGGCGCGCCGCCGCCCGTATTCGCCCAGGCCGCGGGCATCCGGTTCGTCTACGTCGGCGCGGAACCCGGCGGCCTCCACAACGAGGCGCTGTTCGTCAGGCCCGACTCGCCGATCCGCACGCTCGCCGACCTGCGCGGCAAGCGCGTCGCGCTGCAAAAGGGCTCGAGCTCGAACTACCTGCTGCTCCAGCTCCTCGCGAAGGGCGGCCTGAGCTACGGGGACATTCGCCCCATCTACCTCGCGCCCGCCGACGCGCGGGCCGCTTTCGAGAACGGCGACGTCGACGCGTGGGTCGTCTGGGATCCTTACTATGCGGCCGCGCAGCAGGCGCTGCATGCGCGCACGATCGCCGACTACACGCCGGTCGGAGCGGCCGACAACTTCTACGAGGCGACGCGCGATTTCGCGCAGCAGCAGCCGGCCGTCGTCGGCACGATCCTCGCGCAACTGCGCAAGACCGGCCTCTGGGTCGACGCCCATCCCGCCGAGACGGCGACCCTGCTCGCGCCGCAGGTCGGCCTCGACCGGTCGATCGTGGAGACGTGGGTGCGCCGCGTCCCGTACGGCGAGATTCCCGTCGGCGACGACGTGGTGAGCGCGCAGCAGAAGGTGGCCGACGCGTTTTACGGCGCGCGGCTGATTCCGCAGAAAATCGCCGTGCGCGACGTCGTCTGGCAGGCGCCGGCCAGCGCGAACGCCGCCGCGAAATAGTCGATCGGCATCGTTGCCGAAATCGGCGGGATCGTCCACGCGATCCCGCCGCCAGCCGCTTCTTGCCGCTTCCCGTCGGCGTCCCCTGACGCGGCGACCCGTCTCCCCTCTCCATCCGGCACGCCCCGACGCGACCGGCATCGCCCGATACATCGACAGCCAGCACGCCCGAAATGCGACCGCAGCATAAACTGCGGTGCGTTGCCGCATGACGTCCGATCCCGCTCGCGTCATTGCCTCCCCTGCGCCCCAAATAAATTGATTCAAGTCAATTACTTAACCGGATGGCTCGTTTTGCCGACCTAAGTCATGCGACGAGTTGGCACAGATCAAAATTTTTCCAAATCTCCTACGCTTACGGCATCCGCAATCGTGCTGCGCGCCCGGCGGCCCGCCGGGGCGAAGTCTTCCGGACCCCCACAAGCCATGAATACACCACTCTCTGCCTTCGACCTGGCTCGCCTGCAGTTCGCCTTCACGGTCTCGTTCCACATCATCTTTCCCGCCCTCTCCATCGGCCTCGCCAGTTTCATCGCCGTGCTCGAGGGCTGCTGGCTCAAGACCGGCAAGACCTGGTACAAGGACCTGTGCCTCTTCTGGTCGAAAATCTTCGCTGTCGGCTTCGGCATGGGCGTCGTCTCGGGCGTCGTGATGAGCTACGAGTTCGGCACCAACTGGGCCGGCTTCTCCTCGTTCGCGGGCCCCATCACGGGCCCGCTGCTGATGTATGAAGTGATGACCGCGTTCTTTCTCGAAGCGGGCTTCCTCGGCATCATGCTGTTCGGCTGGAGCCGCGTGAGCCCGAAGGCGCACTTCGGCGCGACGCTGATGGTCGCCATCGGCACGCTGATCTCGACGTTCTGGATTCTCGCCTCCAATAGCTGGATGCAGACGCCCCAGGGCTTCGTGATCCAGAACGGCCACGTCGTACCGACCGACTGGTTCAAGATCATCTTCAACCCGTCGTTCCCGTACCGGCTCGCGCACATGGCGATCGCGGCGTTCATCGTCGCGGCGCTCGTCGTGGCCGCGACCGGCGCCTGGCATCTGCTGCAGGGCCGTCGCGACCCGGCCGTGAAGAAGATGTTCTCGATGGCGCTCGGCCTGCTGCTCGTGCTCGCGCCGGTGCAAGCCGTGGTCGGCGACCAGCACGGCCTGAACACGCGCGAATACCAGCCGGCCAAGATCGCCGCGATCGAAGGGCTCTGGGACACCGAGCAGGGCGGCACCGCGCTGAACCTGTTCGGCATCCCCGACATGAAGGCCGAGACGACGCGTTACGCCATCTCGGTGCCGCACCTCGGGAGCCTGATTCTCACGCATAGCTGGGACGGCCAGATCCGCGGGCTGAAGTCGTTCCCGCCCGCCGACCGGCCGAACTCGACGCTCGTGTTCTGGACCTTCCGCGTGATGGTCGGCCTCGGCCTGCTGATGATCGCGCTCGCGATCGTGGGCTGGGTGATGCGCCGCGGCGGCCGGCTCTATGAAGCGCGCTGGTTCCAGCGCTGGGTGTTCGCGATGGGCCCGACCGGCTTCGTCACGCTGCTCGCCGGCTGGATCACGACCGAGGCGGGACGCCAGCCCTGGGTGGTCTACGGCGTGTTTCGCACCTCGCAGGCCGTCTCGCCGCTCACCGAGCAGCAGGTCGGCGTCTCGCTGATGGCGTTCGTCATCGTCTACTTCCTCGTGTTCGGCACCGGCATCTACTATCTGCTCAAGCTGATGGGCACCGGACCGGCGCTGCCTGGCTCGACGCACGACGACTCGTCGGGAGCCGGCTCCGGACGCAGTTCGCGCCGCCCGCTGTCGGCCGCCGACCAGATGATCGACGCCTGAGCCCCTTCAATTCGCACCAAGCCTTGCGAGGAAAAAAATGGATGTCACCGTAATCTGGGCTGCGATCATTGCGCTCGGCCTGCTCCTGTACGTCGTGCTGGACGGTTTCGATCTGGGCATCGGCATCGTGTTCCCGTTCTTTCCGGACGAGAGCGAACGCGACCTGATGATGAACACGGTCGCGCCCGTCTGGGACGGCAACGAAACCTGGCTCGTGCTCGGCGGCGCTGGCCTTTTCGCCGTGTTCCCCGCCGTCTATTCGATCGTGCTCTCGGGGCTCTATCTGCCGCTCATCTTCATGCTGGCCTGCCTGATCTTCCGCGGCGTGTCGTTCGAGCTCCGCGCGAAGGCCAACCGCACCCGATATCTGTGGGACCTCGCCTTCATCGGCGGTTCGGCCGGCGCGGCGTTCTTCCAGGGCATCGCGCTCGGCACGTACCTGCAGGGCATCCCCGTCGCCGACGGCCGCTTCGCCGGCGACGCGTTCGGCTGGCTCACGCCGTTCAGCCTGCTCTGCGGCCTCGGCCTCGTCTCCACCTACGCGCTGCTCGGCTGCTGCTGGCTCGTCGCGAAGACCGAGGGCGACCTCCAGCGTCGGCTGCACGGCGTCGTCTGGCCGCTCACGCTCGCGCTGCTCGGCTTCGTCGCGGTCGTCAGCATCTGGACGCCGCTGCAGGACCCGAACATCCAGCAGCGCTGGTTCGGCACGGGCATGTTCTGGAAGCTCTCGCCGGTGCCGATTCTCGTCGTGGTCTGCGCGCTGCTGATGCGTCAGGCCGTGCGCGCCGGCCATCACCGGACGCCGTTCCTGCTCGCGCTCGGCCTCGTGCTGCTCGGCTACATCGGCCTGCTCGTGAGCCTGTGGCCCTACGCGATTCCGCAGAGCCTGACGCTCTGGCAGGCCGCGGCGCCGCGCGCGAGCCAGATCTTCACGCTCGTGGGCGCGGCGATCATCCTGCCGATCATCCTCGCGTACACGGCACTCGGTTACTGGGTATTCAGGGGGAAAGTCCGCCATGGCGACGCACACCACTACCACTAACGCAGCCGGTGCACGCATGCCGCGCCGCAAACTGCCCGGCTGGCTCTGGTTCATCCTGCTCTGGTGCGGCGGCGTCGGCGCGGCCGTGACGCTCGGCTTCGTCTTCAAGGTGTTCATGAACCTGACGCTGTTCGCCGTGCATTGAGCGAACGGACGCGACCGGCGACGCCGGTCGCGTTTTCTCCCCGTTTTCTCCTGTCCCTGCGCTTTTCCAGTCCTTCCCAGCCTTTCTCCTGCCCGTTCCGCCGCGCACCGCCCCCCGGTACGACGCAGCAAACACCCGCGCGACTGACGCCGCCCCGCCGTTCTCCCCTTCTCCCCCAAGCCTTGCCCTCCGTGCCGCGTCCCGTTTCCGGGAACGGATCGCACGATTTCGCCTTCCTTCGCGAAGATTACAATTTTTAATCTATATGCGAATCGTTCTCATTTGTGTTGACGGTTACATTCGCGAGAGGTAGGATTTCGCCGTTCGCAGTCGTTCGGCATGGCGCCCGTTCCCGCCATCCGGACACCGGGCTGCGGAACGGGGACTTGCATGCAGGGGCGCCACGCATGGGGCACGCGCCGCCATAATCTAATAAGGATCTCGATGAAGCTCTCCCGGTCATCCGGACTCGCGCCGACCGGCGCGCACCCGGTTCATGCAGCTCGCCGCGCGCAGCGGCGCGGGCCGTCGCTGCGCACAATCGCGGCATACACGGCATTTGCCTGTGCCGCCCTCGCTTGCGGCGGCGTCTCGGCGGCCGAGGCCGACACCAATCCCGACGCCGCCCCCGAAGCGCCCGAGGCCGACCTGAATATCCAGGCGCAGCCCACCAATTTCTGGACCGGCTTCTGGACACGCCAGAACATGCTCGGCGACATGGGCGGCATCCGCCCGTGGCTCGGCAAGTACGGCGTCACCCTCGACGCAACCGAAACCAGCGAATATCTCGCGAACCTGCGCGGCGGCCTCGGCCACGGCGGCGCCTACGACGGCCTCACGACGATCACCCTCGGCGTCGATACGAGCAAGGCGCTCGGCATCCCCGGCGGCCAGTTCAACGTGAGCGCGCTGCAGATTCACGGCACCGACCTCAGCTCGGCGAACCTCGGCACGCTGAACACGGCGAGCGGCATCGAAGCCCAGCCGACCACGCGCCTGTGGGAGCTCTGGTACCAGCAGTCGCTTTTCCACAACAACATGGACGTGAAGGTCGGCCAGCAGAGCATCGACCAGGAGTTCATGGTCAGCCAGTACGCCGCCACGTTCATCAACACGATGTTCGGCTGGCCGGCGCTGCCGTCCTACGACATGCCCTCGGGCGGTCCCGCCTATCCGCTCTCGGCGCTCGGCGTGCGCGTGCGCGGCCGCATCACGCCGTCGTTGACGGGCCTCGCCGGCGTGTTCGACGGCGACCCGCTCGGCAACAACCCGAACAACCTGAGCGGCACCAACTTCAACCTGGGCAGCAGCACGCTCTTCATCGGCGAGCTGCAGTATTCGATCAACCAGCCCTCCGAGGGCGACCTCGTGAGCAGCAGCAACAACGGGCTGCCCGGCACCTACAAGCTCGGCATGTGGTACAACAACGGCCGCTTCGCCGACCAGCGCTACGACAACACGGGCCTTTCGCTCAACAATCCGAACACGACCGGCGACCCGCTCCAGCACCACGGCGATTACAGCGTCTACGCGGTCGCCGACCAGATGGTGTGGCGCCCCGACCCGGACGGCCCGCGCAGCCTCGGCGTGTTCGCGCGCGTGATGGGCGCGCCCGGCGACCGCAATCTCGTGAGTCTCGCGGCCAACGTCGGCATCGTGCTGAAGGCGCCGTTCGAAGGCCGCGACAACGACAGCGTCGGGCTGGCGGCTACCTACATCAAGGTCGGCAACAACGTGCACGATCTCGACCTCGACTACCTGAACAACTACGGCGGCCCGTACGGCGTGCGCACCAGCGAAACGACGCTCGAGGCGACCTACCAGTTCCAGGTCACGCCGTGGTGGCAATTGCAGGCCGACGCGCAATACACGTTCAACGCAGGAGCCGGACAAAACCCGAACAACCCGTCCGAACCGCTGCGCAACACGCTCGTCGTGGGCCTGCGCACCAACATCACGTTCTGACCGAACCGACTCATGCCTAACACACCCTCGTCCGGCCGGCTTCTTGCAACGCACTGCATCGGCATTGCGAAACCGGTCGCGCGAGGTACGGAGATTGACAGATGAAACACACCACGCGTACGTTCTCGCAACGCACCGCCCACGCCACCCGCTCGGCATTCGCGCTCGCCGCGATGCTCGCCGCCCCGCTCGCCGCCCACGCCGCGCCGCAGGGCATGCTGGAAACCCTGCATCGCGACACGACGCTCATCAACACGGTCCCCGACAACGGCGACCAGAACCCGTACGCGATCGTCGTCGCGCCGGTGTCGTCGGGCGTCATCAAACAGAACGACGTGCTCGTCGACAACTTCAACAACGCGGCCAACCTGCAGGGAACCGGCAGCACGATCGTCGACTATCATCCCGACACGAAGCAGATGACGCTGTTCGCGTCGATCCCGCGCGACCTGAAGGACTGCCCCGGCGGCGTCGGCCTCTCGACCGCGATGACCATGCTCAAGTCGGGCTGGATCATCGTCGGCAGCACGCCGAGCAACGACGGCACGACCGACACCAAGGGCGCCGGCTGCCTCGTCGTGCTCGACAGCAACGGCAAGATCGCGAAAACCCTCTCGAGCCCGAACATCAACGACCCGTGGGGCAACATGGCCGTCGTCGACAACGGCGACCACGCCACGCTCTTCCTGAGCAACGCGGGCTTCGGCGTCGGTTCCGCCAACGGTAACCCGCCGGTGTTCAAGCAGGCCACCGTGCTGCGCCTCGACCTCGACATCCCGGCCGGCCAGCCGCCCGTCGTCAAGAGCGAGACCGTCGTCGCCAGCGGCTTCGGCGCCCAGGCTGACAAGGGCGTGTTTCTCGTCGGGCCGACCGGGCTCGCGCTCTCGCCCGACAACAAGCAGCTCTATATCTCGGACGCGATCGGCAACCGCATCAACGCGATCGACGACCCGCTCACGCGCGACACGAGCGCGGGCGTAGGCCGCCAGCTCACGGCCGACGGCCTGCTGCACCGCCCGCTCGCCATGGTGCTCACGCCGCAGAACCACCTGATCGTGACGAACGCGCTGAACGGCCAGGTCGTCGAAATCGATCCGGCGACGGAGAAACAGCTTTACGCGCGCTGGGTGGACTCCGACCGCGCGCAAACGCCTCCCGGCAACGGCGACCTGTTCGGTATCGCGCTGACGCCGGCAGGCGACGGCTTCTACTACGTGGAAGACGACGTCAACACTCTCGTGCTTGCCAGATAATCATGCCATCCGATCCCCACACTCCTCCAGACCGCCCGGACCGCCGCAGTTTCCTGAAGGCGGGCGGCGCGGCGGTCGCCGCTGGTGCCGGGCTCGGCGCCGGCGGCGCGCAGGCGGCGCTCGAATCGAAGCGCCACGCCGACGATCCGCTCGCCATGGGCGAGCCGTTCTTCGGCCCGCACCAGGCCGGCATCGTCACGCCGCAGCAGTCGTACATCTACGTGGCCGCGTTCGATCTGACCACGACCTCGCGCGACGATGTCGTCAACCTGCTGCGCGCCTGGACCGACACGGCCGCGCGCATGACGCAGGGCCAGCCGGCCGGACCGCTGCAGGGCACGAGCGACGACCAGCCCGCCGCCGATTCGGGTGAAGTGCTCGGCGTCGGTCCGGCCGGGCTCACCGTCACGTTCGGCTTCGGGCCCGGCCTTTTCACGTCGGGCGGCAAGGATCGCTACGGACTGGCGAGCAAGAAACCCGCCGCGCTCGTGGACCTGCCGCGCTTCAACGGCGACCAGCTCGTCGCCGAAAGGTGCGGCGGCGACCTGTTCATCCAGGCCTGCGCCAACGAATCGCCGGTCGCGTTCCACGCGGTGCGGCAACTGGCGCGGATGGGCTACGGCAAAGTGGCCATGCGCTGGGGCCAGGCCGGCTTCATCGCCGGCCGACGCGGCGAGACGCCGCGTAACCTGATGGGGTTCAAGGACGGCACCAACAACCCGCCCACCACCGACCCGAAGCTGATGAACCAGTTCGTCTGGGCCGGCGCGGCCGACGCGCCGTGGATGGAAGGCGGCAGCTATCTCGTGCTGCGGCGCATCCGCATCACGATCGAGCACTGGGACCAGATGGAGCTCGGGTTCCAGGAGCAGGTGTTCGGCCGCAGCAAGTACAGCGGCGCCCCGCTCGGCCAGAAAAAGGAGTTCGACCCGGTCGATCTGTCCGCCCAGGACAAGGACGGCAATCCGGTGATCCCGGACAACTCGCACGTGCGCCTGTCCAACCAGGCGACGAACAACGGCGCACAAATCCTGCGCCGTTCGTACTCCTATAACGATGGCACGAACTTCTACGTCGAACGCTGGCCGCCCTGGCGCCAGGAAACCGAATACGACGCGGGGCTCATCTTCATCGCCTACCAGGGCGACCCCCGCACCGGATTCATCCCGATCAACGAGAGGCTTTCGAAGTTCGACATGATGAACCAGTTCACGACCCACGTCGGCAGCGCGGTCTTCGCGTGCCCGCCCGGCGTGGAGCGCGGCTCGTTCGTCGGCGAGGGCCTCTTTTCTGCCTGATCCGGCGGCAGGCCGCCGGACCGTTTCGCTTTTTTCACCGCAAGGACAACGATAACCATGAAGCTTTCCTCCTTCGGCACGCGGCTGCGCGCGGCCGCGTTCGTGCTGGCCGCCGCCGGCGCATTGCCGCTCTCGGCACATGCCGCCTCGATCACGCTGTACAACGCCCAGCACGAGCAGGTCGCCAACCAGCTCGCGAAGGACTTCACGCAACAAACCGGCATCGACGTGAAGATCCGCACCGACGAAGGCCCGGCGCTCGCCGCGCAACTGATTGCCGAAGGCGCCCATACGCCGGCCGACGTCTATTTCACCGAGAACTCGCCCGAGCTGATGCTGCTCGAGGAGAAGGGCCTGCTCGCGCCCGTGCAACCGTCGACGCTCGCGGCCATCCCGGCTCGCTACAACTCGCCCGACGGTCAAT
Source organism: Burkholderia sp. WAC0059 (assembly GCF_002870125.1). Lineage (GTDB taxonomy): Bacteria > Pseudomonadota > Gammaproteobacteria > Burkholderiales > Burkholderiaceae > Paraburkholderia. Next base: position 19,017 of record NZ_PNEO01000002.1, on the reverse strand, counting down.
GGGTCGGCGTGACCGCGCGCGAGGACGTGCTCGCCTACAACACGGCAAAGCTCCAGCCCTCGCAATTGCCGACGTCGCTGTTCGACCTCGCGAAGCCCGAATGGAAGGGCAAGGTCGGCATCGCGCCGAGCGACGCCGACTTCCTGCCGCTCGTGAGCGCCGTGATCGCGGCGAAGGGTGAAGCACAAACGCTCGCCTGGCTCAAGGGCCTGAAGGACAACTCGCAGGTCTTCGACGACGACGAAGGCGTGGTGGCCGCCGTGAACCGCGGCGCCGTGCTCACGGGCATCATCAACAACTATTACTGGGCGCGCCTGCATCAGGAGATCGGCGACAAGGAAACGCGCAGCGCTGTCTGGCACTTCGCCGACGGCGACCTCGGCGCGCTCGTGAACGTGTCGGGCGCGGCCGTGCTGAAGTCGGCCCACAACCCGGACGGCGCCCAGCGCTTCCTCGCCTATCTCGTCAGCGAGCGTGCCCAGGAGCTGATGGCGAAGGATCACATCAGCTTCGAATATCCGCTGCGTCCGGGCGTGGCCGCCGACCCCATCAACAAGCCGTTCGACCAGCTCCGTCCGCCGGCGCTCACGGTCGAACAGCTCGGCGACGACAGCGCGGCGGGCCGCCTGTTGCGTGAGGCCGGGCTGCTGTAAATGAGCAAAACGGCATCGACGGCTGTTCCATCCGCGGCTACCGCCGTGCCGCAAGACGACGCGCCGCGGCGAGCGGCGAGGCGGCGCGTGCCGCGCGCGCTCCTCGCCGCCGCCGTGCTCGGTCCGGCGCTCGTGCTGCTGCCGCTCGTGCTGACGTTCTGGCGCGCCTCGAGCTTCGGCGTGGCCGGTACGGCAGAGCTGCTGTTCCGGCCGCTCGTCGGCGAGTTGCTCGTCAACACGCTGACCATCACGATTTCGGCAACGCTGGCATCCGCCGTGCTCGGCACCGCGCTCGCCTGGTTCGTCGAGCGCACCGACCTGCCGGGCCGGCGCGCCTGGGCGCTGCTCGGCGCCGCGCCGCTCGCCATGCCCGCGTTCGTCACGAGCTTTGCGTGGGTCTCGCTGAGCCTCGACCTGCAGGATTTTCTCGGCGCGTTCGTCGTCATCACGACCGCGTATTTCCCGCTCGTCTATCTACCCGTGGCCGCCGCGCTGCGCGGCATGGACCCGGCGCTCGAAGAATGCGCGCGCGCGCTCGGTTGCGGGCGCTGGGGCACGTTCTTCCGGGTCGTGCTGCCGCAACTGCGTCCGGCCCTGCTCGGCTCGATGCTGCTCGTCGCGCTCGGCGTACTCTCCGAGTTCGGCGCGTTCACGCTGCTGCGCTTTCGCACGTTCACGACCGAGATTTATGCCGAATACCGTACGAGCTTCGACAACGGCGGCGCTTCGCTGCTCGCCTGCGTGCTGATCGTGCTGTGCCTCGTCTGTCTCGCCCTCGAATTCCGCGTGCGCGGCCACGCACGCTACGAACGCGTCGATCGCGGCGCGCGCCGTGCGCCGCTGCGCCACGCGCTCGGCCGCTGGCGCTGGCCCGTGCTGGCCGGCTTCGCCGCGCTGAACGTCGGAACGCTCGGCGTGCCGCTCGCGATGATCGGCTACTGGCTGACCCAGCCCGGCGCGGCCGCGATCACGCCGGCCGACGTTTCGCCCGAGCTGCTCGTCTCGACCACGCTCGCCTCGATCAAGTTCGGACTCCTCGCCGCCATTCTCACGACGCTGCTCGCGCTACCGCTCGCCTACGTGCTGGTCCGCTATCCGGGCCGGTTCTCGACGCTTCTCGAGCGCGTCACGTTCATCGCCCAGGGCGTGCCGGGCCTCGTGATCGGCCTCGCCATCGTCTCGCTGGCCGTGCGGGTGCTGGAGCCGCTCTATCAGACCACGACGCTCCTGATCGTCGTCTACGCGATCCTGTTCCTGCCGCTCGCGCTCGTCAGCGTGCGCGCGGCGCTGCTGCAAGCCCAGACCCGGCTGGAAGAAACGGCGCGCTCGCTCGGCCTCGGCTGGTTCCCGACGCTACGCCGCGTGATCCTGCCGCTCGCCGCGCCAGGGCTCGGCGCGGCGGCATCGCTGGTATTCATCTCCGTCGTCACCGAGCTGAACGCGACGCTGCTGCTCTCCCCCATCGACACGCACACGCTCGCCACCCAGGTCTGGACCGACACCACGACGCTGGCGTTCGCCGCCGCCGCCCCATACGCCGCGCTGCTGACGGCCCTCTCGCTCGCCGCCTCGGGCCTGCTGTTCGCGTTCGCGGGCAAGTCCGCGCTGGCGGGCCGCGCCCCGGATGCGTCCTGACCTCGGCAACCCACTGCGCTTTTCTCCGGTCCCCTCATGAGTGAACTTCGCATTTCCGGCCTCTACAAGGCGTTCGACGGCCATCCGGTCCTGCACGGCATCGACCTCGCCGTGAAGCCCGGCACGCTGCTCGCGCTGCTAGGGCCCTCCGGCAGCGGCAAGACCACGCTGCTGCGCGTGTTGTGCGGCTTCGAGCGCGCGGACGCGGGCAGCGTCGAGGTCGACGGCCGCCGCGTGGCCGGCGACGGCCTGCATCTGCCGTCCGAGCAGCGCCGCATCGGCTACGTGCCGCAGGAGGGCGCGCTGTTTCCGCATCTCTCCGTCGCCGACAACATCGCGTTCGGCCTGCCGCTCGCGCAACGTCGCGCGCGCCATCGCGTAGCCGAACTGCTCGAACTCGTCGGTCTACCCGCGTCCTACGGCGAACGGGCGCCCCAGCAGCTCTCGGGCGGCCAGCAGCAGCGCGTCGCGCTGGCCCGCGCGCTGGCTCCGTCGCCGAGCCTCGTGATGCTCGACGAGCCGTTCTCGTCGCTCGATGCGGCCCTGCGCCTCGAAACGCGCGAAGCCGTGGCCCATGCGCTGTCCGCCGCGGGCGCGACGGCGGTGCTCGTAACGCACGACCAGGCCGAAGCGCTCTCGCTCGGCCACGAAGTGGCCGTGCTCTGGCGCGGCCGTCTGCTGCAGACGGCGACGCCGCAGGCGCTCTACCAGCGTCCTGTATCGCGCGAGCTGGCGTCGTTCATCGGCGAGGCCGTCGTGCTGCCGGGCACGATCGTCGGCATGCAGGCGCATTGCGCGCTCGGCGCGTTACCGCTCGTGGACCCGACCTCGGCCGCGATGCAAGGCGACGTCGACGTGATGATCCGCCCCGAGCAGATCGAGTTGCTGACGCCTGGTGATTCGCGCTTCGCGGCACAAGCCGGCGCGGCCCAGCCGCTCGAGGCGCTCGTGCAGGACGTGACGTTCCACGGTCAGGATGCCGCGGTCATGCTGCAACTGGCTTCGGCACCCGACCTCACGGTGCGCGCCCGCGTTCCCGGTTATCGGACGCCGCGTGCGGGCGAACGCGTGCGTCTCGTCGTCGGGGGAGAAGTCAGCGTCTACGCCCGTTAAACGGAACACATCTTCCGTTAATTACATAAAAACGCCGCTCAAGATACGCCGCCCTCCGTTCCCGTCATACGACGCGATCTGCGCTATATCTGAATTTTGTTTATGCGCATAAATTTTTAATTTCCTAAAATACCGAAGACCTTCCAAACAGGGCAAAAAAATCCAGCAATGCGAGCCAATTAACGTCGCGCACCCTCGATGACCCGAAACGTCAGATTCACGCGCTCGCCCCGGACGGCAGGCTCCTTCGGCACGCGATGCCGCCATTGCGCCTGCGTTTGCCCGCGCATCACCAGTAAGCTGCCGCTGCCCAGCAGAAACGAACGCGTCACGCCCGTCGCGTTGTGGCGCAGGTCGAAGCGGCGAGCGGCGCCGAGACTCACCGACGCGATGACCGGCTCGGGCCCCAGTTCCGGCTCGTCGTCGGTATGCCAGCCCATGCTGTCGGTCCCGTTGCGATAGCGGTTCAGCAGCACGCTGTTGAACCGCACGCCGCCGACATCGGACACGGCGTCGCGCAGCGCGGCCACGGCCGGCGACCAGGGCGCGGGCACGTTGCGGATGCCCGAGTAGACATAGACCGCATCGGGCTCGCCCTGCCACGCCGTGAGACGCGGCAGCGGAATCCGGCCCGCGGGCGTGTTGATCTCGTCCTGCCGCCAGTCCACTTCCGCGAGAATCCGCGCGAGCGCCTGTGCGGCCGCCCCGGAATCGAGCCAGGCAGGCTCCCACAGCAGATCGGGTTCGGGCGTGTCGTCGAAGAGATCGAACATGGACGTGGCAGGCGAACGGAAACGGAGTGCGGTTCGAGCATAGCCGGCCAGCGCCGGCGATTCAATGCGCGCCTCGAAGCGGGCAGCCGCCGCGGCAGAAATGGCCCGGGACGTACGCCTTCGCGCGCCCCGACAACCGAGCCGCCCCGCACCCGCGAGGCTTCAGCGCACAAAGTCCGCTGCCGGTAGAATGCAGCGCAGGCCTCGTACCCGGCGATCGCTCGCATGCCGCGCCACGCGGCGCCCCGCTCCCTATCCCATCGTCCGTCATGCCCCGCCTCTCGTTTCTGGTTCGTTTCATCAGCATCGGCGTCCTGCTGCACCTCTATGTCGGCTTCCGGCTGATCCCCGATCTGCCCGTCGCCGTGGCCGGCAAATGGCTCGCGGGGCTCTGGCTCGTGCTGTCGTGTCTGCTGATTCCGCCAGGCATGCTCGCGCGCAGGATCGAACGCCAGCCGCTCGGCGACCAGCTCGCCTGGACCGGCCTCATCGCCATGGGATTCTTCTCGTCGCTGCTCATGCTGACGGTCGCGCGCGACATCGTGCTCGCCTCGCTGATGACCGTCGACGCGATCTGGCCGCACACGCTCGACCTCGCGCTCTGGCGCACCGGCAGCGCCGCTGCCGTGCCCGCGCTCGCGTTCCTCACGACTGCGGTCGGCTTCGTCAACGCACGCCGGCGCGCCCGCGTCGTCACCGTGGACGTGCCGCTGAGCAACCTGCCGGCGGGACTCGACGGCTTCACCATCGTCCAGATCAGCGACATTCACGTGGGGCCGACCATCAAGCGCGGCTATGTGGATGCGATCGTGCGCGCGGTCAACCAGCTCGAACCGGACCTCGTGGCCGTCACCGGCGACGTGGTGGACGGCAGCGTCGCGCGGCTCGCCGACCATACGCTACCGCTCGGCGGCCTGCGGGCGCGACACGGCGCCTGGCTCGTGACAGGCAATCACGAGTATTACTCGGGCGCGCACGCGTGGATCGAGGAATTCCGGCGCATCGGCCTCGGCGTGCTCGTGAACGAACACGTCGTCGTCGAGCACGAAGGCGCGAAGCTCGTGCTCGCCGGCGTGACCGACTATTCGGCCGAGCAGTTCGACCCGGCCCATCGCAGCGACCCCGCCGCCGCGCTGGCCGGCGCGCCCGTCGACGTACCGACGCGCATCCTGCTCGCGCACCAGCCCCGCTCGGCACCCGCCGCCGCCGCCGCGGGCTTCACGCTGCAGCTCTCGGGACACACGCACGGCGGACAGTTCTTTCCGTGGAACCTCGTCGTGCGCTTCCAGCAGCCGTTCACGGCAGGGCTCGCGCAGCTCGGCAAGCTCTGGGTCTATACGAGCCGCGGCACCGGCTACTGGGGGCCGCCCAAGCGTCTCGGCGCGCCGTCGGAAATCACGCAGCTACGGCTCGTCAGGGCGCCTTAGCGCCGCTTTCCCGCCGGCCCCGCAAGGGAGGCCCTGCCTGCCGCATGCGCAAAGCATGCGAAGACGTGGTCCCCGCGCACGAAGTATTTGCGAGCCTGGGGCGCCCCGTGAGCACCCGAAACCGGGGCCGCGCCGTCATGCCGTTATCATGGAAGCCGCGCGCCGCCCCGAGCACGAACCGCGCCGTCGGTCCGGGCGTCCCCGGACGGCCTCTCACGCCCTCGCCCATGGACGGCAACAAGAATCTTCATCAGGCCTCGTTCTACCTGCTGCTTCTCGCGGTTTCCGTCGCGCTCTGCTTCGTCATTGCGCCGTTCTTCAGCACCGTCCTCTGGGGCGCGATCCTGGCGCTGCTCTTCCAGCCCGTGCACCGCTGGCTGCTCGTGCGCCTCAGGCACCGCCGCAACCTCGCCGCGCTCGTCACGCTGCTGCTGTGCGTCGTGATCGTCATCGTGCCGCTCATGCTCGTGGCCGGCACGCTCGTCCAGCAGGTCGCCGCGGCCTATGCGCAGATCCGCTCAGGCGAACTCGACATGGGCGGCTACTTCAGCCGGATCGTGCATGCGCTACCCGATTCGCTGCAGAACGTGCTGGCCCGCTACGACCTGATGAACCTGTCCGGCCTGCAGCAGCGACTGAGCGCCGGCGCGGCGCAGATCAGCCAGTTCCTCGCGACCCAGGCGCTCAATCTCGGCCAGAACACGATCCAGTTCGTCGTCAGCTTCGGCGTCATGCTCTACCTGTTCTTCTTTCTCGTGCGCGACGGCCGCGAGATTTCGCGGCTCGTGCGCGACGCGATCCCGCTCGACGAAGCGCACAAGCTCCATCTGACCCGCAAGTTCACAACGGTCATCCGGGCCACCGTCAAGGGCAACGTCGTGGTCGCGCTGGTGCAGGGCGCGCTCGGCGGCGGCGCGCTCTGGGTACTCGGCATTCAGGGCGCGCTGCTCTGGGGCGTCGCGATGGCATTCCTGTCGCTGCTGCCGGCCGTCGGCACGGCCCTCGTCTGGGGGCCGGTCGCCCTCTACTTCATCGCGACCGGCGCGCTCGCGAAAGGCATCGGCCTGCTCGCGTTCGGCGCGCTCGTGATCGGCTCGATCGACAACGTGCTGCGCCCGCTCCTCGTCGGCAAGGACACACGGCTGCCCGACTGGGTCGTGCTGATCTCGACGCTCGGCGGCATGTCGCTCATGGGCCTGAACGGCTTCGTGATCGGCCCGCTGGTCGCGGCCCTCTTCATCAGTTGCTGGGACCTGCTGCGGCGCGATCAGCGCGACGGCGAGGACGAATGAAACGCCTGGCCGGTCCGCCCCGGAACGCGGGCGGCTAGAGGGAATTTACGACGAGACGTGAACCGGCAGCGCAGTGCGGCCCGGACGCGGCGAGCCGACCGGCGCCATGCGCTGCGAACCGTCGCCATCGCCGCTGTCGACGGCCACCGAGAACCCGAACGTATTGACGCCGCCGGTGCTGCGCACAAAAACCGTGCCGCCGTGCATCTCCGCCACGGCCTTGACGATCGACAACCCGAGCCCGTGATTCTCGTGACTGTTCGAGCGCGCCTCCTGGAGCCGGTAGAAGCGATCGAAAATATGTTCGCACGCCACTGGATCGATCGGCTCGCCCGCGTTCGACACCGCGATCTCGACGAGCCCGCGCTGCGGCACGATCTCCACGCGCAGCATCGTGCCCGGCCGCGAATGCTGGATGGCGTTGACGAGCAGATTGCTCATCGCCCGGCCGAACAGCGACGTGTTGACCGACGCGCCGGCCTCGCCCTGCACCGTCACGCTGAGCTGCGCTTCTTCGAGCGGCATGTCGAGGAATTCGAGCATGCGCAGCACCTCGGCGCGCAGCGACACCTCGGTCAGATCGGTTGCCTGTTCGCCGCGGTCGCTGCGCGAGAGGAACAGCATGTCGTTGACGATCACGCGCAACCGTTCGAACTCCTCCAGATTCGATTGCAGCGTCTGCCGCAACTGCAGCACCGAACGGTCGCGCGTCAGCGCCACCTGGGTCTGGCCGATCAGGATGCTGACCGGCGTGCGCAACTCGTGCGCGACGTCGGCATTGAACGACTCGAGCCGTTCGTAGGCCCGGTCGAGCCGTTCGAGCGCGCCGTTGAACGAAGTGGCCAGCTCGTGCAGCTCTTCGGGCAGGGCATCGGCGTGCAGGCGCTGGCGCCGGTTCGACGGACTGAGCTGGGACGCCTCGCGCGAAAGCCGCGTCAGCGGCTCGAGCCCGAAGCGCGTCACGGCGCGGCTCAGCAGCGCGACGGCCACCGTGGACGCGGCGATCAGCACGCCGAGCGCGATGCCGAAGCTGCGCAGCATCTGTTCCGTGCGCTCGCAGTCGCTGCTCACGACAAGCCGCACGCTGGGGCGATCGCCGTTCGCGGGCACGACGTAGGCGGTCGTGATGACGTCGTAACCGTTGCCGGGCGGATGCACGAGCAAGTAGTCCCGGCCGAGCTTGCCGATCACTTCCCCCGTGATCGGCTTGCCGAAGCGAAAGCGCGGGTCGGGACCGTCGACGAAGTAGTGCATCCGGCTATCGGCCGGCGAGAGGTCCGCGAGCTTTTCCTCGACGGAGCCCCATTTCTCGACGTTCGGCGCGTGATAGACGATGAGGCTCGCGATGCGCGCGCGCGTGCTGAGCGCCTCGCGCAGCTCGTCGAACAATTGCCGCTTGATGAGAACGAAAAGCCCGACGCCCGTCAGCGTGAACACGACGAGCGACACCGCCGCGAACATCGCGCATAGCCGCAGCGAAATGGAATGCTTCACGCCGCGCTCCCGTCCTCGCGCACCTCGAGCACGTAGCCCATACCGCGAATCGTATGCAGCAGCTTCGCCGCGTGCGGACCGTCGAGCTTGGCGCGCAGCCGCTTGATCGCCGTTTCGACGACGTTCGCGTTGCTCTCGAAGTTCACGTCCCAGACGAGCTCCGTAATCAGCGTCTTCGAAAGAATCTCGCCGCGTCGGCGCGCGAGCACGGACAGCAACTGGAATTCCTTGGCGGTGAGGTCGAGACGCACGCCGTCGCGCACGGCACGGCGACCGATCAGGTCTACCTGGAGATCGCCGACCAAGATCAGCGTCGATTCCTGGGCCCGCGCGCGACGCGTCAGCGCGCGCAGCCGCTCGACGAGTTCGAGAAACGAGAACGGCTTGGTCAGATAGTCGTCGGCCCCGTCGCGCAGGCCGTGCACGCGATCGTCCACGCGGTCGCGCGCGGTCAGCATGATGACCGGCGTGTCCTTGCGCGCGCGCACAGCACGCAGCACGCCGAAGCCGTCGAGCTTCGGCAGCATGACGTCCAGCACGATCACGTCGAAGTCGTATTCGGTCGCCATCCAGGCGCCCTCCTCGCCGTCCATCGCGACGTCGACGATCCAGCCCTGCTCCGTCAGGCCGCTGTGCAGATAGTCCACGACCTTGCGCTCGTCTTCGATTACCAATACCTTCATGCCCCGCTCCTTGTCCTTGCGCTCGTGCGCCGGCGCCCGTGCCATCGCGGCCCTTTGTGCGTGCGATTCATCGTCAGTACATCCAGGTCCGGCCCGTCCATTCCGCACGCCGGGCGGGATCGCCCGCGGACGGCGGGCCGGCTCAACCGCTGCCGCCGGCGGTAGCCGTCTGCGGCACGGCGCCTTTCACTTTTCCTTCATCTCGCGGAGCGGCGAGCGCGGCGGCCTGATCCGCCGCGCTCCAGCCTCCTCCCAGCGCCTTCGCCAGATATACCACGGTGGCTGCCTGCTGTCCGCTGATCTGTACGGCCTGACGCTCGCTGGTCAGCAACTGCTGCTCGGCGCTGATGACGTCGAGAAAGGCCACGAGTCCGCCCTGGTAGCGCGCGTTCGCGAGATCGAACAGCCGCTGCGCGTCGTCGACGGCCTGGCTAGCGTCAGCCGAAGCGTGATCGAGCACCGAGAGCCCCGTCACCGCATTTTGCACCTCCTGGAACGCAGTCAGCACGGTTTGCCGGTAATTCGCCCCGGCGGACTGATAGGCCGCCTTCGCGTAGGCGACGCCGGCGGCGCGCCGTCCGCCGTCGAACAGCACTTCGCTCGCCGAAGAGCCGAGCGACCAGACGAGACTCGGCACTGAGAACAGCGTGCCGAAACGCGTCGACTCCCAGCCGATGTCCGGCGACAGCGTCACGTCGGGAAAGTACGCGGCGCGCGCCACGCCGATCTGGGCATTGGCCGCCGCCATGGCCCGCTCGGCCGAGGCGACGTCGGGGCGCCGCTCGAGCAGCTCGCTCGGCACGCCGGGCGGCAGCGCCGGAACCGGCAGCGGGCCGACCTTCGGCGCCAGCGCGAACTCGGGCGCGCTGCGGCCTAGCAGCACCGCGACGGCATGCTCGTACTGCGCGCGCTGATTCGCGAGCAGTTGGACCTGCGTGCGCGTCGCATCGAGCTGCGCCTTTTGCTGCATGACGTTCAGGCCCGACACCGCGCCGAGCTCGTGCTGCGCGTCGACGAAATCGAGCGCCTTCTGCTGCAGGCCTACCGAGCGGTCAACGACATCGATTTCGTCGTCCAGCTCGCGCAACGCGAAATAGTCGGTGGCGAGTTCGGCGCTCAGCACGAGGCGCGCGTTCGCGAGATCGTCGCCGGCCTGCTGCTCCGAGGCCTTCGCCGACTCGACCCTCCGCCGGATGCGCCCGAACAGGTCGAGTTCGTAGCTGACGGTCGGACCGATCGCCAGGTCGGACTGCACCGTCGACATGTTCGGCGTCGTATAGCTGAGCAGCGGCCGGTTCGCGGACACGCGCGCGCGAGCGGCCTGGGCATCGAGCGTCACTTGCGGCGACTGTTGCGATGAGACGGAGGCAAGCGTCGCGCGCGCCTCGTCGTAATGCGCCACAGCCATGCGCAGCGTCTCGTTGCGGGCGAGCGCCTCGGCCTCGAGATCGTCGAGTTCCGCGATGCCGAACACGGTCCACCACTGCGGATTGAGCGCCGCGTGCGACGGCTGGGCCGTTTTCCAGAACGAATCGGACGGCTCGATACGCCATGCGGCGGGACTTTGCGTCTGCGGCGGCTTGTAGTCGGGCCCGACCGTGCAGGCCGACAGGCACACGACCGTGCCCGCCATCATCGCTTTGACGCCGCGCGGCGCGTTCACGCCGGATTCCCCTTCTGCGCGCCCGCCGCGACGTGATTGCCGCCCGCAGCCGGCACGACCACCACGGGGTCGCCGTCCGAAATCGAATCACCCGGGTTGAGGACGACGCGATCGGAAGACGAAATGCCCTGGTCGATCTCGAGCGACTGCCCGAGGTCGCGCACGATCTGCACGGATTTCAGATGGACCCGCCCGTCGTTGCCGACCACGGCGACCTGCGGCCCCTGGGCACGGAACAGCAGCGTGTTGCCGGGCACCGTCAGCGTGCCGGCGGAATCGGTCTGCAACGCGGCCTGCACGTAAGCGCCGGGCATCAGCCTGTCGTCGTGATTGGGCAGGATGATCTCGATCTGCAGCGACCGGGTCGGCACGTCGATCGCCTGCGAGGTCCGCGTTACGGTGCCGTCGAACGCCGTGCCGGGCAACTCGGCCTGGGTCACGCTGACGTGCTGGCCGACCGCTACCTGCTGGGCGTAGGCCTGGGGTACCTGAACGTACAGGCGCAACGGATCGGCCTGCGCGAGCACGAAGAGCGCCCGGCCCGTGCCGCCGTTGCCGGCATTGACGAGATCGCCGACGTCGACGTTGCGCTGCGTGATGACGCCGGCGATCGGCGCGACGATGCGCTGGAACGATTTCAGCTCGGTCAGCCGGCGCACGTTCGCGGCGGCGGCGGCCAGGTTGGCGACGTCCTGGTTGTAGGCGCCCGTGCGATCGTCGAGTTCCTGCTGCGAAACGGCATCGCGCCTGATCAATTGCTGTGCGCGATTGAACGACGTCTTCGCGAGCGCGAGCGACGCGGCCGCCTGCTGTTGCTGAGCCTGCGCCTGCTGAAGCGACTGGTCTATTTCCGGCGTGTCGAGCAGGGCCAGCAACTGGCCCTGCTGCACGTGCGCGCCGATATCCACGTACCAATGCTGCACGTAGCCGTCGGCGCGCGCGTAGATCGGCGACTCGACGTAGCCGCGCAATGTGCCCGGCAGCACGAGCCGGCCGTTGACGCCCGTCGGATGAGGATGCACGACGTTCACGTACTGCTGCGCGTTCTGTCTCGTCACGTCGGCGAGACGATGGTCGTTGACGAGGTCGGAGAGGATCGTGCGCGCCGCGCCGATGGCGAGCAGCAGCGCGACCACGAGCACGGCGATGCGTGCGCGCCGTCCGGTCCGCTTGCGCGGCGGCGGCTGTTCAGGCCCGCGCTCGCGCCCGGCGACGTCGAGAGAAGAATGGTGTGGATCGTTCATGTCTTCAACCAGAAAGTCCGGACGGGATTCCGGGTTCAATGCCCGCCCGCTTCGCGTCGCGCGAGCCGGGTGTGCACGCTGGCGAACATCAGCGGCACGAACAGCAACGTCGACACGGTCGCAAAAAGCAGGCCGCCGATGACGGCGCGGCCGAGCGGCGCGTTCTGCTCCGCGCCCTCGCCCAGCCCGAGCGCCATCGGGATCATGCCGATCATCATCGCGAACGCCGTCATCAGCACCGGCCGCACGCGGGTCGCGCCGGCCTCGAGCGCCGCCTTCACCGGCGACGCGCCCGCGGCAAGCTGCTGCCGCGCGAATGCCACGACGAGAATGCTGTTCGCGGTCGCGACCCCGACGGTCATGATGGCGCCGGTCAGCGCGGGCACGCTCAAATGCGTGCCCGTGATGAACAGCATCCACATAATGCCGGCGAGCGCCGCCGGCAACGCGCTGATGATGATGAGCGGATCGGCCCACGACTGGAAATTCACGACGATGAGCAGGTAGACCAGCACGATCGCCATCGCGATCCCGACGCCGAGGCCGATGAACGACGAGCGCATGGTGCCGATCTGGCCGCGCATCGTGATGGTCGTGCCGCGCGGCGCACGGGCTTCTTCGCGCGCGACGATGCGATCGATGCCCGAACCGACCGAGCCCAGATCACTGCCCTCGACGCTCACGAGCACGTCGACGACGGGACGAATGTTGTAGTGCGTGACGATGGCCGGACCGTCGTGCGGCTGCAGCCGGGCCAGATTGCCGACGAGCTGGATCGCCCCGTCCTCGTGCGCCGACACCGGCGTGTTCATCACGGCGTTGACCGTATCGACGTCGTACTGCGGCGTCTGCACGGCCAGCGGATACTCGACGCCGTTCTGCGGACTCACCCAGAACGCCGGCGAGGTTTGTGTGCTGCCCGACAGCGAGATCAGCACGTCCTGCGTGACCTGCTGCGCGCTCAGATTCAACTGTTGCATGCGCGTGCGATCCATCGCCACCCTGAGAGCGGGCTCGTCGTTGCGCTGCTCGATGTGGGCGTCGACGGCGCCCGGCAACTGGCGGACCCGGGCAAGCACGCCGCGCGCCAGCGTCATGTCCTGAGCGAGATTGGTGCCGACCACCTGCACGTCGATGGCGGCCGGCTGTCCGAAGTTCAGGATCTGCGTGATGATGTCCGCCGGCTGGAAGAAGAACTCGATGCCAGGAAAGCGTTGCGGTAGTACCTGCCGCATCCGGTCGACGTACCGCTGCGAAGGCGCGTGATCGGGATCGAGCGCAATCTGGATTTCGCCGTCGAGCGTGCCGATCGTCCCCGCATTGCTATAGGAGAGGTTGATGCCGCTGTACGGCAACCCCAGGTTGTCGACGATCGTTTCGAGCTGATCCGGCGGAATGATCTGACGAATCTGCTGCTCCACCTCGTCGGCAAGCCTTGCCGTTTCCTCGATCCGGTAGCCAGTCGGTGCGCGCATGTGTAAACGGATATCGCCGGCGTCGACGGACGGAAAGAAATCCCGACCCAGTACGAAGACAAGCCCAAGCGATAGCAAACAAAAGCCGAGAAACGCGCTGATAAAAAGCCGCCGGTTCTCGAGCAGCGAACCGAGCAGCGAAACATAGACGGTGCGCAGGCGTTCGAACGCACGATTGAAGCGCTGATGCACGCGTGCGAACGCCGACTTGGGCTTGCCGTCCTCAGTCGTGCGGGGACCGGCATGCGAAAGCAGCAGCATCGCAAGGGTCGGCACCAGCGTACGCGACAGGATGTAGGAGGCGATCATCGCGAACACGACGGCCTCGGCAAGCGGGACGAACAGATAACGCGCCACCCCCGTCAGAAAGAACATCGGCACGAACACGACGCAGATGCACATCGTCGACACGAGCGCCGGCACCGCGATTTCGCCGGCCCCCTCCAGGATGCCGTCGTGCAGGGCCGCGCCCAGATGCAGGTGCCGCTCGATGTTCTCGATCGTCACGGTCGCATCGTCGACGAGAATGCCGACCGCGAGCGCGAGACCGCCGAGTGTCATGATGTTGATCGTCTCGCCGAGCGCGTCGAGCGCGATCAGCGACGACAGGATCGACAACGGAATCGAGACCGCGATGATGAGCGTGCTGCGCCAGTTGCCGAGGAACAGCAGGATCATCATCGCCGTCAACGCGGCGGCGATTACGGCCTCGCGCACGACGCCCTGCACGGCGGCACGCACGAAGATCGACTGGTCGAAGAGCGGCGTGATGTTCAGCTCGGGCGGCAGCGTATCGCGCACCCTCGGCAACAGCGCCTTCAACGTGCCGACCACCTCGAGCGTCGACGCGTCGCCGCTCTTCAGGACCGACATGAGTACGCCGCGCTGGCCGTCCTGGCGCACGATGTTGGTCTGCGGCGAGTAGCCGTCGCGCACGTGCGCCACCTCGCCGAGATAGGTCGTCGCGCCGCTGATGGTCTGCACCGGAATGTGGTTCAGCTCATCGATCGTCTCCGGCGATGCGTTGGTGTCGATCCGGTATTCGGTCTGGCCGAGCTTGGCCGTACCGGTCGGCAAAATCAGGTTCTGCGCGTTGACCGCGTCGACGATGTCGGTCGGCGTCAGTCCCTTCGCGATCAGTGCGGGCACGTCGAGATCGACCGAGATCACGCGGGTCTTGCCGCCGTAGGGGTACGGCACTTGCGCGCCGGGAATCGTGACGAGTTGCGGGCGCAGGAAGTTCATCGCGACGTCGGCCAGCGCCTGCTCGCTCATCGTCTTGCTCGAAAGCCCGAGCTGAATGACGGGGATGCTCGACGCCGAGTAGCTGATGACGAGCGGCGGTGTCGCGCCCGGCGGCATCTGGCGCAGTTGAGCCTGTTCGGACGCGACCGTCTGTGCGATGGCCGTCTGCAAACTCGCACCCGGCTGCAGGAACAGCTTGATGATGGCGATGCCCGGCAGCGACTGCGACTCGATGTGCTCGATGTTGCTCACCGTCGTCGTGAGGCCGCGCTCGTTGACCGACGTGATGCGGTCTGCCGTGTCCCTCGCGGAAAGCCCTGTATAGGTCCAGATGATGCTGATGACGGGGATGTTGATGGACGGCAGCACGTCGGTCGCCATCGACACGAGTACGAATGGCGTGGCGAGCAGGATCATGATGGCCATCACGATGAACGTGTACGGCCGCTTCAGCGCGAGATCGACAATCCACATGGGGCTGCTTCAGGAAAGGCTTCGGACGGGAAAAACCGGGATTAATCGAATACAGGGTCCCGCATCATAAAAAACGGCCATGACACGCTGCTGGCGTCAATATGGCGTTATTGACAGGATAGCTAAACGAATTTTCTGTCGACGCACACCTGCCATGACTGACCGGACACGGCATTTGTATTAAGCGCTTTAAGACTGGTCCTGCGATTCGGGATTCGGAAGAATGCCGATCCGGGCAAGAACAGCCCGCACTAGTTGACGAGCCGTAATCGTTCCGGCTCGCGCGCGGCACGGGCAGATGCGGCCTTTCCGTCGAATCCGGCGACGGATGCCAGCGTGGCTTCGTGCTCCGCGAGCAGCAACGGCACACGCTCGCGCAGAAAATCGACGAACGTCCGGATTTTTGCATCCAGATAGCGGCGCGAGGCGTAAAGCGCGTAGACGTTGAGTTTCTGCAGCCGATGATCGGGCAGCACGCGCACGAGCGTACCGTCCATCAGGCCCGGCAACGCGACCGGCAACGGCAGCGGGCCAATGCCCATGCCCTCGCGAATCGCGAGGGCCAGCGTGTCGGGATTGTTGACCTGAAACGACGCGACGCCGGCATGCCGGAAAATCTCGACGCGCGTTCCCATCTCCGCGATCCATTGACCGGCCGGCAGCCCCGTGTCAGTCAGATGAAGGCAAGTGTGGTGGCCGAGTTCGTCGAACGTGGCCGGCGTGCCCTGCCTGCCGAGATAATCGGGAGAGGCACACAGGATCGCCGGGATGCTGCCGAGGTGCTGCGAGATCAGCGCGGAATCCTGCAGCTCGGCGGCCACCACCACGGCTACGTCGTAGCCCTCTTCGATGATGTCCGGCATCTGCTGGGAGACGGTCAGGTCGACGGACACCTCGGGCAGATGCCGCTGATAACGGGCAATCAGCGGCATCACGTAGTGCTGCCCGAAACTCGCGCCGCCGTAGACACGCAGCCGGCCGGCGGGATTCGCCTGGGCAGCCGCGGCCTCCGCCTCGGCCTGCTCCAGATCGACGAGAATCTGCCGACAGCTTTGCAGATAACGCTCGCCGGCCTCCGTCAGCGACATGCGCCTCGTGGTCCGGTTCAAAAGCCGTGCCCGCAGACGCGACTCCAGATCAGTGATGGCGCGGGACACTTGTGCGGTAGTCAATGCCTCATGCGCCGCCGCGCGAGTAAAACTGCCCGACTCCACCACCCGGACAAAGATGCGCATATTTCGCAGCGTATCCATTTCGTGCTCCTCCATGCATCCAGGTACCGTGCAACTCAGGCGCAAGTCTGGAGCAGAGGCCGTGGCTGCATGCTGACCCGTACATGACGAGTCGGACAGCTACATGCGCCCGTTAACATTGCGTAATGAAGTCCCGCGCCCGCAGGCCGTAAGCGATACGAATTACTCGAGGCAGACCGTTCAATGTGGAGCGCATTTTCTGTTGACTTTCGTTTTGGTTTTCAGATACCTTGATACGGCCTGATTACGTGAATCATGTTTTTTTACGTCGCGGGCGGGACGAATGAACAGCGCTCCCGTCCATCGTCAATCAGGCTGCATTTCAACGTGAACGCTTTCGTGCCTGAATGGGAGTATCTACATGGAACATGGCATTATTGCCTGGCTCATTATCGGCGCCGTCGCGGGCTGGCTTGCGGGCGTGCTCGTCAAGGGCGGCGGCTTCGGATTGATCGTCGATATCATCGTCGGCATCGTCGGCGCCTTCATCGGCGGCTGGCTCGCGCATTTAGTCGGCATCTCGATCGGCGGAAGCTGGATCGGCTCGATCATCGTCGCGGTTATCGGCGCGGTTATTCTGCTTTTCATTATTCGCCTGTTCCGGCGAGCATAGCGTTTCATCAATAAAAAGGGGAGTGCCGTTAACGGCACTCCCTTTTTATTGATGCGCCCGTAATTGCGGGCTCGAAAATCCCCTCTAGTCGTTTACCTGGGCATCGTTCATGCGCATCGCCCGGGCAGCATGGTGCCCGTTTCGTTCAGACGCAGATGCATGGCGAACGCGTCTTGCAGCAGGTGCGGCGTCTGCCCTCCTCTCCTCAACGCCTCGCGATAATAATCGCGCAGCAGATCCCGATACAGCGGGTGCGAGCAATGCTCAACGATCCGGACGGCACGCTCGCGCGGCGCGAGCCCGCGAAGGTCTGCCAACCCCTGCTCGGTGACGATCACGTCGACGTCATGCTCGTTGTGGTCGACGTGCGGCACCATCGGCACGATGCTCGAAATCCGGCCCTCCTTCGCCACCGATTTGGTCGCGAAAATCGCGCAAGCCGCATTGCGCGCGAAATCGCCGGAACCGCCGATTCCGTTCATCATATGTGTGCCGCCGACATGGGTCGAATTGACGTTGCCGTAGATATCACACTCAAGCGCCGTATTCAGTGCGATCAGCCCCAACCGGCGAATCGCTTCGGGATGGTTGCTGACCTCCTGCGGACGCAGCACCAGACGATCGCGATAACGGTCCAACTCGGACAGCACCTGCTCCTGGCGATGCGCCGAAAGCGTCATCGAGGCGCAGGAGGCGAATGTCGCCTTGCCGGAGTCGAGCAAATCGAACGTGGAATCCTGCAACACCTCGGAGTAGATCGTCAGCGCCTCGAACGGCGAGGCCACGAAACCCGAGAGCACGGCGTTCGCAATCGTGCCGATCCCGACCTGCATAGGCGGCAATTGCGCCGGCATCCGGCCATGCGAGACTTCGTGACGGAAGAACTCGATCAGATGCCCTGCAATGAGGGCGGTCTCCTCATCGGCAGGCGATACCGTCGACGGGCTGTCCGGTTGATCCGTAATGACGATCGCGGCAATTTTCTCAGGAGGAATATCGATGAAGGTCGTGCCGACCCGATCCTGTGGCTTAGTGATCGGCAGCGGATCTCGGTGCGGCCTGCGTCCCGGAATCCAGATGTCGTGAAGCCCTTCGAGAGCGAGCGGCTGTGCCAGGTTGATTTCGACGACGACCTTGTCGGCCAGAATGGCGAAGCTCGCTGAATTGCCGACCGACGTGGTCGGCACGATACCGCCGGTTTCGGTAATCGCAACGGCTTCGATGATCGCAAGATCGAGCTTGCCCAGCAAGTTTGCCCGCAGCATCTCGACCGTCTCGGACAGATGCTGGTCGATGAACATCACCTCGCCGTTGTTAATTGCGCGGCGTAGCGTCGTATCGGCCTGAAACGGCAAACGCCGCTCGAGCATCCCGGCTTCGGTCAACAGACGGTCGGTGTCATGCCCGAGCGACGCGCCCGTCATCAACGTGATATGCAGCGACTCCCTTTCTTCGCTCACGCGCCGGGCCAACTCGATCGGTACCGCCTTCGTATCGCCCGCGCGGGTGAAGCCACTCGTCCCGACACGCATGCCATCGCGCACGAGTAGCGCGGCCTGTCTGGCCGATGTTATTTTTTCGTGTAATGCCGCACAACGAATCCGGTTTTCGTACATTCCGCCTCCCCCAATTGCCTTTCCGGTATCCACATTTGAATAGCAATGCGAAATACTCAATGGCAACGGCAATATTCAAATCGCCTATTTTATTTTGGGAATTACGAATGCCGCGCAATGGAGATGCGAGATATATGACCGGAATCCAGGCTCACGAAAAAAATTCCAGCATTAAGCGCCGTGCCCGCTAATTATCGGGGCTGGGGTATCTGGTTTTTTGGATACCCGGAGACACGAAACCCCGCCGGTCTTATGAGGGCCGGCGGGGTCTGGTGAGGAGGGGGGAGCCTGACGATTACCTACTTTCACACGGGGATCCGCACTATCATCGGCGTGGAGTCGTTTCACGGTCCTGTTCGGGATG
>NZ_PNEO01000001.1 GCF_002870125.1 Burkholderia sp. WAC0059 | reverse complement strand
GAACTCGGGAATCTTGTCGACCGAACCGATTTCCTCGAGCATGTTCAGCGCCGCCTCGTTCGCGCCGCCGTGCGCCGGGCCCCACAGGCACGCGATGCCGGCCGCGATACACGCGAACGGGTTCGCGCCCGACGAGCCCGCGAGACGCACCGTCGAGGTCGA
This sequence comes from Burkholderia sp. WAC0059, assembly GCF_002870125.1. GTDB lineage: Bacteria > Pseudomonadota > Gammaproteobacteria > Burkholderiales > Burkholderiaceae > Paraburkholderia. Next base: position 464,660 of record NZ_PNEO01000001.1, on the reverse strand, counting down.
CGCGTTCTGCTCGTGGTCCGCGTGCAGGATCAGGATGCGGTCGAGCGCGCGCACGAGCACGTCGTTGACCTTGTATTCCTCGCACGGGTTCGAGAACATCATGTGCATGAAGTTCGCGCTGTACGACAGGTCGTTGCGCGGATACACGAACGGCTGGCCGATGTTGTACTTGTACGCCATCGCGACGAGCGTGGGCAGCTTGGAAATCATGCGGGTCGCCGACACTTCGCGATGCTGAGGGTTATTGATGTCGAGCGAGTCGTGGTAGAACGCCGAGAGCGCGCCGACGGCAGCGACGAGCACCGCCATCGGGTGCGCATCGCGACGGAAGCCGCGGAAAAAAATCTGCATCTGCTCGTGAATCATCGTGTGCTGCGTGATGGTCTTCACGAATTCGGCCTGCTGCGCCTTATTCGGCAGCTCGCCGTGCAGCAGCAGGTAGCAGGTTTCGAGGAAGTCGGCGTTCTGCGCGAGGTTTTCGATGGGATAGCCGCGGTACAGCAGCTCGCCCTTGTCCCCGTCGATGTAGGTGATCGACGAGTTGCACGACGCCGTCGACATGAAGCCCGGGTCGTACGTGAACATGCCGGTCTGGCCGTACAGCTTGCGAATGTCGATCACGTCCGGGCCCATCGTGCCGTGATAGACCGGCAGCTCGACGCGATCGGCGCGATCGGAAAAAGTCAGGGTAGCGTGTGTTTTAGAGTCGCTCATCTACGTGTCCTTGGTTACGTCACATCGCCCATGCCGCAGTGAACGCCGGAATGTCGCCCGGCCGGCGTGCTGAAGCGCTGGCAGCATTCTACGGCGCGATTGTGTCGCCATTGGCGCCGCAGCCGGCAACAATCCCTCCTGGGTATCGCAATATTCGCGCGCGCTCCGTTCCGCCTGCCCAACTCCGCACTCCTGGCCGGGAATTTTTGGCAACAGTATTTTGCTGTGCAGGTGCAACATTTTCATGAGAAGCTTTGCCATACTGCATAAACGCAGTGCTTTTCCTGACTGCACGGCAGTATCGGCCGACCGTTCGTTTCGGGTCGGCCTGTTTCTTCTGCGCCACGGGCTCAAACCAATAACAGCAAAATGTAAGGATAAACAGATGAACCTCTCGATCGACACGCTATTCGACCGCGACGATGTAGAAGACGGGACGTCGGTTACCGCGCTCAACCATCAGGACATCGTAGTGGCGTTGTCCGCTGCGCTTGCGCCGCAACGGGTTGCCGTCCTGCATATGCTGTATCCGCGCACCGACGCCCGCACGCACAACAGCCTCGACTCGCTCGTCCACACGCTGCACGGCCACGGTCTTCACGAAGTCGCGAGGCTCGTCGCGGAGGAAGCGCATTATCTGCTGTTCAAGGATCCGGCGAAGGCGTGGAAGGCGTTCCACGAAATCCGCAACGACTCGCTTGCGATCGGCGTACACCTTTATTACAACGGACTCGTCGGCGAAGCGGCCGAGCGCGTGCTCGACGCCCACGCGCACGGCAAGGATTGACCCGCGCGTCGTCCCGGTCTTCGGGGCAGACGGCGTAAAGAGGGAGGGGCCTCGCCCGCCCTCTTTCGTATTACCTGCGTGGCCCGGGTCCATTCACGCTAATAACCGGTTTGCGCCGGCTGCCAGAAGGCCGGAGCATGACGCGGCGATGGGCGGCCCTTGCGGCGTGGCGTGAACAAGACCCTACGCCCCCGCGTAGTGGACGAACTGCTCGACGTAGCGGTTGAACGCGCCCGGCCGCGCGAGATTCATGCCGTGCGAGGCGCCGGCCACGGTTTCCCGCCGCGCATCGCCGAGCCACTGCTCGAGCGCGGCCACGGTCCGGTGAAACACCTCGGGGCTCTGCTCGCCGTCGATCAGGAGTACCGGACAACGGACGTCGGCCGCGTCTTCGCGCGTATAGGCCGGCAGCGGGTCGCGAAACTGCGGTCCGAGCGTGCTGGCGTTGTCGGTCGCCATCGTGCGGAAAGCCAGCGTACTGCGGTCCCAGAAGCCTGGCCGGCTCACCGAATCGACGAAGAGCCTGAGCCCGGCGTCCACCTCCCCCGTCTCGATGAGTTGCACGGCGCGCGCCCTCAGCGCGTTGACCGTCTCGGGCAGCGGCGCGTCCGCGGACCCCGTCTCGCCGTCTCGACGCACCGGGCCGCCCGGATCGGCCAGCGTCAGCGTCCGCACGAGTTCCGGGCGGCGCCGCGCGAAATGAAACGACACGCAGCCGCCGCGCGAATGGCCGACGACGTGTGCCGGCCCGGCGCCGAGCCCGTCGACGAACTCGCCCAGCTCGTCCGCATGGCGGCTCCAGCTAAACGGCTGGCCCTGCGCCGCATCCGCGGCCGGCCAGTAGTGCGAAAGGCTCACGGCCACGCAGCGGAAATGCCGGTTCAATCCCGCGAGCTGGGGCTGCCAGTAGCGGTAGTCGCACAGCGAGCCGTGCACGAAAAGCAGCAGTTCGCCCTCGCCGCTCTCGACGTAGGGCAAACGCAATCCGCTGGGCAGTTCGACGAATGAAGGCGAGACGGAAGAAGTGGATTGGTTCACGGAGACGAATGACGAAACGGTCCGGGAGACCTGGGACCTGGGAGACCTGAGCGATCGGTCAGGGCACGGCGGCCTTGACGAACCGTCCGGCACGCAACACAGCCCCGCGGCATCCCCCGACTACCGCGGCCAAGGCACGAACAAGCCGCGGCGCCTGCCGCGCAAGGCCCGTATTGTCACACGAGTGAAGATTGCGCGTGCAGGGCGCCCGCACAAACCGGGCCCGTCGCGCCTGAATCGCCTCAATCGAACGCATACGCCTCGAACGTCGCCGCGGCGGCGCCCGCGCCGCGCACCGCGCAGGTCAGCGGCTCGTCGGCCACGCGCACCTCGACGCCGAGTTCCGCCGAGAATAGCTGGTCGAGGCGCCTGAGCAACGCGCCGCCGCCCGCCAGCACGATGCCCGTGCGCGCGATGTCGGTCACGAGCTCCGGCGGCGCGGCTTCGAGCACGCCCCTCACCACGCCGATCACCTGCCGCAACGGCGCCGCCACGGCCTCGGCGATATCGTGGCTCGTCAGCTCGACGGTACGCGGCAGACCGTCCGACACGCTGCGGCCCGTCACGCGGAAGCGCTCGAGCGGCCCGTCGCGCAGCGCGGTGCCGATGACGCGCTTCGCGCGCTCGGCCGTCTGCTCGCCGAGCACGACCCCGTAGAGCCCGCGCACGTAGTTGATGATCGCGAGATCGAGCTGGTCGCCGCCCACGCGCACCGAGCCGCCGCACACGACGCTGCCGAGCGCGATGATCCCGACTTCGGTCGTGCCACCGCCGATGTCGACGACCATCGAGCCCGTCGACGACGAGACGGGCAACCCGGCGCCGAGCGCCGAGGCCAGCGATTCGCCGATCAGGTTCACGCGGCCGGCCCCGGCCGCGCGCGCGGCCTCGCGGATCGCCCGCTTCTCGACGGGCGTCGCCGCCTGCGGCACGCAGATCGTGAAGGCGAGACGGCGGCCGAAACGGCGGCGCGTGCGGGCCATGTCCACGAAGCGGCGCATCATGTGCTCGGCGGCGGAAAAATTCGCAATCACGCCATGGCGCATCGGCCGGATCGCTTCGAGATGGTCGGGCGCGCGCCCGAGCAATTGGCTCGCCTCGCTGCCCACCGCGGCCACCTGGTGTCCGGCGCCGCCGGGCGCCGGGCGCCGCTCGAAGCAGACCACCGAGGGCTGGTTCAGCACGATGCCCTTGTCCGCCGTATAGATCAGCGTATTGGCCGTGCCGAGATCCACGGCGACATCGCGGCGGGACGATAACCGTTTGAGGAAGGCGCGATGCGGCGTCACTTGGGCCATGGTCTGTCTGTACCGGTTTTGGCCGCCCATGCCGGAGGCGGCCCCAGTCATCAGCTCCGGCGACGCGGCGCGTCGTGGCAGACACTGTCGAATCCCCGTGATCGAATGCGCGTGCCGGACCTTAGGGCCTTTTCGACCCATTGGGTCCAATAACGGCAGGCGAACGAAAGACTTTAGGCCGTCGCCGCTCAGGCCTGCGAACGGCCCGCGAACGCGCGCGCCAGCGCCCGGCCGCCCAGCACGGCCCCCTGCTGTGAAATGGTGTGTTCTACGCCGGGCAGGCGGTAGGCGTCCACGGCGAAACCCGCGGCGCGAAAGGCCGCCTCGGCGCGGTCGAGCTCCGCCACCGGAATGACGCCGTCGTCCACGCCGTGCACGAGCGTGAGCGGCGTGCCGTTGCGGGCGGACACCTGCGCGGCAAGCCGCCCCGCGTAGGCGACGACGGCCGCGAGCCGCTCCGGCCGGGTCGCCGCGCGGTAGAGCGACATGATCGAGCCCTGCGAAAAGCCGACGAGCGCGAGCGCGCCATGGTCGAGCCCCCAGTGCGCGAGCTCGGCATCGAGCATCCGTTCCAGCGCCGGCAGCGCGGCCGCGACGCGGGCCTCGCGGTTCATCTCGTCCACGTCGCGCAGGCTGAACCACTGCCGGCCGCCGAAGCCGCCGTCGAACGGCTCGCTGCCGTCGAGCGAGGCGAACGCCACGCCCGGCAGCGCGTCGCGCCAGGCGTCGACGAGCGGCATCAGATCCTGCGCGTTGCTGCCCACGCCGTGCAGCAGCACGACGAGCGAGCGCGCCGCGCGCCCGTTTTCCGGCGCGCGGCGCCATCCTTCGTCGAACGGTTCCCAGCTCATCGGCCTGCTCTCCTGTTTTCCCGGACCGCCATCGATCCATGGCGCAGAGGCAACCCATCATACAGGGGCGGGCCGAACCCGGCAGGCGGCTCCGCGCCGTTAGCCTTGAGCGAGACTGCGCCCGCCGTCGGCGACCAGTTCCCGCGTCGTGTCCTGCACCCGCTCGAGGAAGGCCTGCACGAGCGGATTCGCCTGCTGAAGAATCGGGCAGACCGTATAGCCGCGAAACACGATGTCGGGCGAAAACGGCCGGAACGTGATGCGTCCGTGATGCGTGTCGCCGGCCGCGAGCGGATTGACGATGCCGATGCCGAGCCCGCGCGCGACGAGCGCGCAGATCGTTGCGCCGTAGGGCGTCTCGATGGCCGGCACCTGGTCGACGCCCGCCTGCCGCAGCACGCGATCGAGCGACGAGCGCGTGTCGTCGGCGTAGGACGGCAGGATGAGGCGCTCGCCCGTCAGGTCGGCCGCCTCGATCCGCTTGCGCGCCGCGAGCGGATGCCCGGCCGGCAGGGCGCAGACGCCGGGCAGGCGGTAGAGTTCGGCGGCCGTCACGCCGAACGCGTCGGGCGTGATGGTCGCGAAGCCGATGTCGCAATAGGCGGACGAAGCCCAGCGCTGAATGGTCCCTTCGCTGCGCATTTCGAGCGACACGGCGATGCGCGGATAATCGCCCAGAAACCGCTCGATCGCGGCCGGCACGAACGAGAGCGCGAGCACGGGCGCCGCCACGAGCCGCAGCCGCCCGCTGCCGAGCTGGCGGATTTCGCGCGCCGAATGCGCCAGCTTCTCGAGCCCGACGAAGCTGCGGTCGACCTCGCGATAGAACGCGCTGCCCGCGTCGGTGGCGCGAATGCGCCCGCCGTTGCGGGCGAACAGCACGAGCCCGGTCGAGGCCTCGAGCTCCGCGATCATCCGGCTGACGCTCGGCTGCGAGGTGCCCAGCTCCTCGGCGGCGGCCGTCATCGACCCGCGCAGCATCACGAGCCGGAATGCTTCGATCTGCTTCTGATTCATCGCGCCCCTTCTCCCCGGACGCGTTCCAGCATGCCATATCAAAAATGAATGGAAGCTGTTTTTGGCCGTATTTGACCGGATGATTCGCGCCCGCCTAGACTGATCCGGACCTTGCAACGGCGAGCATCCATGCGATCCGACACGCTGCTGTTCCACGAAGACTTTCGCGCCGAGCCCTACTGGTGGGACGCCGCGCCGCCCGAAACGGCGCGCGCGGCGCTGCCGGGACAGGTCGACCTCGTCGTGGTCGGCAGCGGCTACTGCGGGCTCTCGGCCGCGGCGGAGGCCGCGAAGCGCGGCGCCGGCGTGGCCGTGCTCGACGCGGCCGAAATCGGCGCGGGCGGCAGCACGCGCAGCGGCGGCATGGTGTCGAGCGGACAGAAGCTCGCGATGACCAACGCCATTCGCGGCGTCTCGCCCGAGCGGCTGCGCGGCCTCATGCAGGAGTCGATGGCGAGCTTCGCGTACCTGAAGCGCCTCGTCGCCGACGAGGCCCTCGACGCCGACCTGAAAATCACGGGCCGATTCTTCGGCGCGTTCACGCCCGCCCATTTCGAGCGGCTCCGCAAACAGGGCGAGCTGCTGCGCGAGAAAACCGGCGTGACGGTCGGCGTCGTGACGCGCGAAGCGCAGCGCGCCCTCATCGGCTCGGACTACTACTACGGCGGCATCGTTGTCGACGAATACGGCGGCCTGCACACCGCCAAATATCACCGGGCGCTGCGCGAACTCGCGCGGCGGCGCGGCGCCACGCTGCACTCGCACGCGGCGGTCGACCGGATCGAGCGGCGCGCCGGCGGCTTTCGCGTTCATACGGCGCGCGGCGCGCTCGACGCGAAGCACGTGCTCGTCGCCACCAACGGCTACACCGGCGCGCTGCTGCCGTTTCTCGCGCGCCGCGTGCTGCCCGTGGCCAGCTACCAGATCGCCACGGAGCCGATTCCGGCCGGCCTGATGGACGTGCTCAATCCGGGCCGCCGCATGATCAGTGACTCCAAGCGCAACCTGTTCTACACGCGGCCCTCGCCCGACGGCACGCGCATGCTGTTCGGCTCGCGTCCCGCCATCCGCGAGGTCAGCGAGCGCGAGGCCGCGCGGCGCCTGCACGCGCGCATGGTCGGGCTCTGGCCCGCGCTGCGCGACGTACGCATCACGCACGCGTGGAAGGGCTACGTGGCGATGACGGGCGACAAGCTCCCGCATCTGGGCCAGCACGAAGGCATCCATTACGCGCTCGGCTGCAACGGCAACGGCGTCGCGCTCATGACTTGGCTCGGCCAGCGCATCGCGCCCTGCGTGCTCGGCCTCGCCGAGACGCCGGGACCGTTCGGCGAAGGCGCGTTCCCGACGCGCCGCCCCCGCTTCGCGGGCGAATGGGCCGTCCCGCTCGGCGCGGCGCTCTATACGCTCGACGACCTCTGGGGCGGCCGCGTGCGCGCCGCGCTCGGCTAACCGCCCGATCCGCAGAAAACCAGCAAGGAATCCGACCGCCACGCCCGCTTCTTTTTTTCGACCCGCCGTCCTCGCCCCGGAGCCCACCATGCGCCTGCGCCGTTTCTTTCGTCTCGCCTGCCTCGCCGTCCTTGCCGCGCCGCTATGCTTCACGGCCATGACCGAGGCCCGCGCCGCAGACCTCGGCACGCTGAGCCCGGGCAAGCTCGTCACGGGCGTGGATGCCAACAACAAGCCCTACTCGTACATCGACAACGGCCGCATGACGGGCTTCGACGTCGAGCTCGTGCGCGCGATCGCGGCCAAACTCGGGCTCACCGCCGAATTCCGCGCCCAGGACTTCAGCGGCCTGCTGCCGAGCGTCGTGAACAGCCAGATCGACATCGCGGCCGGCTCGATCTCGATCACGAAGGACCGCCTGAAGATGGTCGATTTCTCCGAGGGCTACCTGACCGGCCTGCTCGGCGTCGCGACGCTGCCCGACAGCCCCATCACGAGCGACGTGGCCTCGATCAAGGGCAAGCGCATCGGCGTCGTGCAGGGCACCATCGAGGACACCTACTCGGACAGCTACCTGCCCGGCGCGCAGATCGTGCGCTTTCCGAACCTGAACGCCGGCTTTCTCTCGCTGCGCTCGCACTACATCGACGGCTATTTCGTCGACAAGACCCTCATCGAGGGCCTGCAAAGCAAGTATCCGCAGATGCACCTGGCCGACCGCCTCGACATCTCGGCGGTCAACCTGCCTGCCGGCTTTCCGCTGCGCAAGGGCAACGCGAAGCTCGCGGCGGCCCTGAACCGGACCATCAACGAACTGGTCGCCGACGGCACCTGGGCGAAGCTCTACCATCAATTCAACCCCACCTACCCGACGCCGACTTCGTTGCCGCCCTACGCCATGAAGCAGTAAAGCGCCCATTCCCCGTTGCGACCCGTCGCGCCGCCTCCGCGGCGCCCTGCGAAGGAGCCCGCCATGAATGCCTTCCTGCAGAACTTCCTCGACTGGAACCTGATGGCGCAGTCGCTGCCGGCGCTGCTCGGCACCGGCCTCGTCAACACGCTTGTGCTCTCGCTGTTCTCGACCGCGCTCGGCATCGCGGCGGGCATGGTCCTCGCGCTGATGGCGGTCTCGCACGTGCGCTGGCTCATGCTGCCCGCGCACGCGTTCGTCGACGTGTTCCGCGGCCTGCCCGCCGCGCTGCTGATCCTGCTGATCGGTCAGGGCCTGGCCCCCGTCGGGCTCGCCGTCTTCGGCCCCAACCCGTACCCGCTCGCCATCGTCGCGCTCGGCCTGATCGCCTCGGCCTACATCGCGGAAATCTTCCGCTCGGGCATCCAGAGCGTCGGACGCGGCCAGTTGCTCGCCTGCCAGGCGCTCGGCATGAGCTACTGGAGCGGCATGCGGCACGTCGTCGTGCCGCAGGGCGTGCGGCGCATCCTGCCCGCGCTCGCGAACCAGTTCATCTCGATCGTCAAGGATTCGAGCCTCGTCTACTTCCTCGGGCTGCTGACCTCGCAGCGCGACCTCTTCACCATCGGCCAGAACACCTCGGTCAACCTCGCGAACCTCTCGCCGCTCGTCGCGGCGGGGCTCGTCTATCTGCTCGTCACGATACCGCTCACGCACGCGATCGATCATCTCGACCGCCGCACGAACCGCTTCGCGAATCCGCGCGCGGGCGCAGCGGACGGCCGCGCGCGCCGCCCCCTGATGGGCCATCTCATGCGCCGCCGCGCGCTGCCGCCGACGGCCGCGGAGATCGCGGAGCAGCGCCACTAGCCGGCCAACCTGCCGCGCGCGGCGCGTCGTGTCCCCGCATCCCGCCGTCGCACCCGCCTCGTTCGCACCACATTCGCAGCGCCGCCCGGCACGGCCCCTGTGCCCGATAATTTCAACTACCGATACTAACCAGAACACACGCCATGGGACCTCAAGTCGAAACGGTCGCCGAAGACACGGCGCTGCCCGAGCAGGTGGACGTCGTCGTCATCGGCGGCGGCATCATCGGCGTCTCCAGCGCGCTCTATCTCAGCGAGAAGGGCCTCAAGGTCGCGCTCTGCGAGAAAGGCCACATCGCCGGCGAGCAGTCGAGCCGCAACTGGGGCTGGGTCCGCGTGACCCGCCGCGACCCGCGCGAACTGCTGCTCTCCATCGAGAGCCTGAAGCTATGGCGCACGCTGGACCGCACGCTCGGCATCGAAACCGGCTTCAACCCGTGCGGCATTCTCTACATGACCGACGACGCGAAAGCCCTCGACGAGCACCGCGCCTGGCTCGCGCAGGCGCGCGAGATGGCCGGCGACGCGTTCGACACGCGCGAGATCGACGGCACCGAGGTCGCCTCGCTGCTGCCCGGCGCGACGCGGCGTTTCCTCGGCGGCCTCTACACGGCCGGCGACGGACGCGCCGAACCGCAGCGGGCCGCGCCCGCCATCGCGAACGCGCTGCGCCGGCGCGGCGTGAAGATTCTCGCGCCCTGCGCCGCGCGCGGCATCGAGACGAGCGCGGGCCGCGCGAGCGCCGTCGTCACCGAGCACGGCACGATCCGCTGCCAGGCCGTCGTCGTGGCGGGCGGCGCCTGGTCCCGCCTCTTTTGCGGCAACCTCGACGTCGACTTGCCGCAATTGCTCGTGCGCGCCTCGGTGCTGCGCACCACGCCCGTCGACGGCGGGCCGGCCTGCAGCGCGAGCAACAGGCAGTTCGCGTTCCGCAAGCGGGCTGACGGCGGCTACACGATCGCCTACGGCTTTCGCACCTACAGCGACCTGACGCCCGACTGCTTCCGCCTCTTCTTCAAGTACGTCGAGGCGCTGAAGAGCCAGCGCGGCGCGCTGAAGATCGGCATCGGCCGGCGCTTCTTCGACGAGCTGCGCCGGCCCCGGCACTGGGCGCTCGACGAGCCGACGGCCTTCGAGGACGTGCGCACGCTCGACCCCGAGCCGATCGTCCCGTACGTCGACAACGGGCTGCGAGAATTCCTCGCGGTGTTCCCGCATCTGGACCGGGCGCGCATCGCCCAGCGCTGGGCGGGGTACATGGACGTCACGCCCGACGCGATTCCCGTCATCTCCGGCGTCGACACGCTGCCGGGGCTTTTCATCGCCACCGGCTTCTCGGGACACGGCTTCGGCATCGGCCCCGCGGCGGGCAAGCTGACGGCGGACCTCGTCGCCAACGACACGCCCCTCGTCGATCCGCACGCGTTCCGTCTCTCGCGCTTCAGCGACGGCACGAAGATCGTCATCGACGCGGGGTTCTAGGAGGAGAAACGGGCATGCAGACGCAGACATCCAGTGCGACAGGCAAGGTCGCGATGATCTCCGGCGCGAACCGCGGCATCGGCCGCGAGGTCGCGAAGGAACTCCACCGGCGCGGCTACCGGCTCTCGCTCGGCATGCGCCGACCCGAGCCCTGCCCCGACGCGCCCGGCAGCTTCGCGTTCGCCTACGAGGCGCGCGACCCGCAAGCGGGCCGCCGCTGGGTCGAGGCCACCGTCGCGCAGTTCGGGCGCCTCGACGTGCTCGTCAGCAACGCCGGCATTTGCCGGCCTATCACGTTCGAGGACGGCACCGACGAACTGCTGGAGGAAACCTTCGACGTCAACGTAAAGGCGCCGTTCAGGCTCATCCAGGCCGCGCTGCCGCATTTGCGCCGCACCGGCGACGCGCGCGTCGTGCAGATCGCCTCGCTGTCCGGCAAGCGGGTCCGCAATCTCAACGTCGGCTACCAGATGTCGAAACACGCGGTGATCGCGCTCAATCATGCGGTCCGGCGCGCGGGCTGGGAGGACGGCATCCGCGCCACGGCCGTCTGTCCGGGGTTCGTGAACACCGACATGGCCGCCGGCCTCGCCGACTTGCCGCCCGAGGCGATGACGCAGCCGCGCGACGTCGCGCTCCTGATCGCAAATACGATCGAGATGCCCAACTCGGCGAGCGTGGCCGAAATCCTCGTGAACTGCCGGCACGAAGATATGTTTTGACGACGAGCCGGTAGCCAGACCGGGCGGCGCGGGGAGCCGGACAACGCCATGGACAGCCGACCGGCAGCAGCACACTTCGGAACCCGAGAAGCCCATACCGTACCGTCGGCGGATCTGCAATCTGTACAGGTACTGTACCGGCCCCCCCCCGCTAGACTGATGCGAAATCGTCCCTCGTCCGGAATTTCGCACCATGCCGCTTACCGCCACCCTGAGCGCCCTGCCCGCCGGCATGCTGTTCGCGCTCGTAACCAGCATCACGCCCGGCCCCAACAACACGATGCTGCTGGCCTCGGGCGTGAACTTCGGCTTTCGCCGCACGCTGCCCCACATGCTCGGCATCAGCTCGGGCGTCATGATGCTGATGCTCTCGGTCGGCATCGGCCTCGGCGAAGCGTTCAGTCGCCTGCCGGTGCTCTACCCCGTGCTCGAATCCGCCAGCGTCGCGTACCTGCTCTATCTCGCCTGGAAGATCGGCACGTCGGACGAAATCCGCCTGCGCAGCGGCACGCCGCGGCCCATGCGGTTCCACGAAGCCGCCGCGTTCCAGTGGGTCAATCCGAAGGCCTGGATGATGGTGCTCACGGCCGCGACCACGGTGCACGTGTCGGCCAACTTCGGCCTCAACGCCTGCCTGATGTCGGTCGTCTTCTACGTCGTCGGCCTGCCCTGCATCTGCCTGTGGGCGGCGTTCGGCACCGGCGTGCGGCGCTTTTTGTCGAGCCCGCTGCGGCTGCGCGCGTTCAACGTGACGATGGCGCTCTCGCTCGTGGCCTCGCTCTACCCGCTCGCCGCGTCGCTGTTACGCCCGCTGCTACTCCGTTAGGGCGCGGCCCTTCGGCTCGCCGGCCGGTTGCCGAGGCCATGCAGCGATCAGGCCGGCCCGCGCCGCCTCGTCAACGTATCCCGCCGATGAAGCGCCAGAGCGCATCGTCGAGCGAATGAGGCACGTTGAAGCGAAACCACGCGCTCGCCGCGTCGTCGGGGCGGAAGTACGAGCCGGGCGCGAGCCAGATGCCGTCGCGCAGCGCGGCCGTCGCGACGGCGCCCGCGCGCGTCGGCTCGACGGGTAGCCGCGCCCATACGAATAGACCCGCGCGCGGCCGCTGAAAGATGTCGAGCCCGAGCGCGTCGAGCCGCTCCTCGACGATCGTATGCGCGGCCTTCAGCCGTTCGTTCACGCGCTCGACGTGCCGCGCGTAGCGCCCCTCCAGCAGCACCTTGTCGACGATGCGCTCGATCGTCTCCGACGAAGTCAGCCCGACCGCCATCTTCGTGCGCGCGAGTTCGCGCAGCACGTCGCGCTCCGCGACCACGTAGCCGCAGCGCAACGACGGCGTGACCGTCTTCGAGAAACCGCCGACGTACAGCACGCGCTGCAGCCCTTCGAGCGCGGCGAAGAGCGGCGCGCCGGGCGGCGCGAGCTCGCGGCTCACGTCGTCCTCGATCACCCACATCGGCTGGCGGGCCACGATCTGCAGCAGCCGGAACGCGTTCGCCATCCCGAAGGTCGAGCCCGTCGGATTCTGCAGCGTCGTATTCACGAAGACCGCTTTCGGACGATGCTCGGCCGCCTGGCGCTCGAGCACGTCGAGGTCGAGGCCGGCCGGCGTGCGCGGCACGCCCACGACGTTCAGCCCGGCAAGCTTCAGGATCTGGAGCAGATTGCAGTAGCCGGGGTCCTCGACGAGCACGGTATCGCCCGCGCGCAACAGCGTGCGCACGATCAGGTCGAGCCCCTGGGTCGCGCCCTGCGTGAGCAGCACGTTCGATACCTCGACCGGCAAGCCGTGGCGGTCGAGTTGCGCCGCGACGCGCTCGCGCAGCGGCGCGAAGCCGTAGGGATGGCCGTAGTCGCCGAGCCGCGCAGCCGGCACGCGGCCCATCGAGCGCAACGCGTGATGAAGCCCGACCTCGTTGATCCATTCGCCGGGCAGCCAGCCGCAGCCGGCCTTGATCGGCACCGAATGGTCGACGTAGACGTCCGAGAGCAGCCACGTGGCGGTCAGCGCGGGCGGCTGCCAGCGGGCAGGAAGCGCGTCGTTCGCCGCGCGGGCGGTCTGTGCCGGCGCCACGCGATAGCCCGAACCGCGCCGCGCAACCACGAGCCCCATCGAGACGAGCCGGTTGTACGCCTCGCCCACCGTGTAGGTGGAGAGCGCGTGACGCCGCGCGAGTTCGCGCACCGAGGGCAGCAGCGCGCCGGCGCGCAGCGACTGCGTCGCGATAGCCCGCGAGAATGCCTGCACGAGCTGCTCGACGAGCGTCGGCGCGGTACGGCGGTCGCGTTGCAGTTCGAGATCAATCATGCCGGAAGGAAGGAAAAACGGGGATGAAAGACGAATGGTGAACGATCGGCATCGGTCCGATCAATACAGTTGACGACAATCGGCCAGCACAGTTATCAGCGCAGTATAGAGACTGTCTATGCCGCGCTTCAAGCCCCGGCGCTAGAGTGACACTGTTCATTTCCAGGGAGCTCCCCATGACCTCGCACCCCGCCATCGACGATCTCTCGTCCTTCTGGATGCCGTTCACGGCCAACCGCCAGTTCAAGGCCGCGCCGCGCCTGCTCGAATCGGCCAAAGGCATGTACTACCGCTCGACCGACGGCCGCGAGGTGCTCGACGGCTGCGCGGGCCTGTGGTGCGTGAACGCGGGCCACTGCCGCGACGAGATCGTGGCCGCCGTCCAGGCCCAGGCCGCGCGCATGGACTTCGCGCCGACGTTCCAGATGGGCCATCCGCTCGCCTTCGAGGCCGCGACGAAGGTAGCCGGACTGATGCCGGCCGGGCTCGACCGCATCTTCTTCACGAACTCCGGCTCCGAATCGGTCGATACCGCGCTGAAGATCGCGCTCGCGTATCACCGCGCGCGCGGCGAAGGCCAGCGCACGCGCTTCGTCGGGCGCGAGCGCGGTTATCACGGCGTGGGCTTCGGCGGCATTTCGGTGGGCGGCATCGCACCGAACCGCAAGACGTTCTCGGGCGCGCTGCTGCCGGCCGTCGATCACCTGCCCCACACGCATGACCTCGAGCACAACGCGTTCTCGAAGGGTCAGCCCGCCTGGGGCGCGCACCTCGCCGACGAGCTCGAGCGCATCGTCACGCTGCACGACGCCTCGACCATCGCCGCCGTGATCGTCGAGCCGATGGCCGGGTCGACCGGCGTGCTGATTCCGCCGCAAGGCTATCTGCAGCGGCTGCGCGAGCTCTGCACGAAGCACGGCATCCTGCTGATCTTCGACGAGGTCATCACGGGTTTCGGCCGCCTCGGCAAGGCGACCGCGAGCGAATACTTCGGCGTGACGCCCGACCTCCTGACGCTGGCCAAGGCCATCAACAACGCGGCCGTGCCGATGGGCGCCGTGGCCGCGAGCCGCGCGATCCACGACACGATCGTCGGCAGCGGCGCGCCGGGCGGCATCGAGCTGTTCCACGGCTACACCTACTCGGCGCACGCGCTCGCGGCGGCAGCGGCCGTCGCGACGCTGGACCTCTATCGCCGCGAGGACCTGTTCGCCCGGGCCCACAGCCTCGCGCCGACGTTCGAGGCCGCCGCACACGCGCTGCGCGACGCGAAGCACGTGAAGGACATTCGCAACCTCGGCCTCGTCGCGGGCATCGAACTCGAGCCGCGCGAAGGCGCGCCCAGCGCGCGCGCCTACGAGGCGTTCGTACGGTGCTTCGAGGCCGGCGTGCTGATCCGCTATACCGGCGACATTCTCGCGTTCTCGCCGCCGCTCATCATCAGCGAGGCGCAGATCGGGCAGCTCTTCGACACCGTGCGCGCCGTGCTCGCGACCCTGGCGTAGCGGGAGCCAGGAATAGAGGCCGCCGGGCGCGACGGCGCGGCACATCCCGGCGTTGCGCCCGAAATACGCGGAACCGACCAACGGCGTATCGTGGGGAAGACTGGAGTCAGTCATATCGCCGGCCGCGCCGGCGTGTCGTGGAGAAACGCCGATGAAAGCACCGATCCGCACGGGAACGCATATCGACGGCATCCACTGGGTCGCCGAATATCGGCCGCAGCGCCGGGACATCCGCGTGTTCAGCGATGGCCGCGAGGTGGACGTCTACGACGCGCCGCGCTCGCTGTTCGGCGACGAGGCCGAAGCCGGCTCGCCGAGCGAAGCCGACAACCGCGCGCGGGAAGCGGCGCTGCTCGCGAGCCTGCGCCGCTACGTCGCCGAGCGCAATCCGGAGGAATAGCGCCCGCGCAGACGACGAGAAAAATCAGGCGGCGCGCCGGTCCTGCGTCGCGTCGATCAACGGTACGCCCGCGAGCTTGTGCAGCGTTTCGAAATCGATGTCCGAGCAGATTTCCCGCACGGCGAGCCCGCCGGACATCACGTCGAACACCGCGAGGTCGGTATAGACGCGGTTCACGCAACGCACCCCCGTCACCGGATACGAGCATTCGGCGACGAGCTTGCTTTCGCCCTGCTTCGTCAGCAGTTCCATCATCACGAAGACCTGCTTCGCGCCGATCGCGAGATCCATCGCGCCGCCCACGGCCGGGATCGCGTCGGGCGCGCCGGTGTGCCAGTTCGCGAGGTCGCCGTGCACGGACACCTGGAACGCGCCGAGCACGCAGTAGTCGAGATGACCGCCGCGCATCATCGCGAACGAATCGGCGTGATGGAAATACGCGCCGCCCGGCAACAGCGTCACGTGCTGCTTGCCGGCGTTGATCAGTTCGTCATCCTCTTCGCCCGCCGCGGGCGCCGGCCCCATGCCGAGCACGCCGTTCTCGCTGTGCAGGAAGATTTCCCTGTTCGGGTCGAGATGATTCGCGACCAGCGTCGGCACGCCGATGCCGAGGTTCACGTAAGCACCTTCGGGAATGTCCCCGGCGACGCGCTTCGCCATTTCATCGCGGTTCAACCGTTTCATTGCGTGTCTCCGTTCTCAGGCCGCGCGGCGGGCGGATGGCCGCGCCGGGGCGTCGTGCGCCGCCTGCGGCACTTCGACGATCCGCTGCACGAAGATGCCGGGCGTCACGATCGTTTCCGGATCGAGCGAGCCGAGCGGCACCACCTCCGAGACCTGCGCGATCGCCACTTTCGCGGCGCTCGCCATGATCGGCCCGAAGTTGCGCGCGGTCTTGCGGTAGACGAGATTGCCCCAGCGGTCGCCGCGGTAAGCCTTGACGAGCGCGAAATCGGCCGCGAGCGGCGTCTCGAACACATAGTGCCGGCCGTCGATGAGCCGCGTCTCCTTGCCTTCGGCGAGCTTCGTGCCGTAACCGGTCGGCGTGAAGAAGCCGCCGATGCCGGCGCCCGCCGCGCGAATGCGCTCCGCGAGGTTGCCCTGCGGTACGAGCTCGAGCTCGATTTCGCCGGAGCGATAGAGCGAATCGAACACCCAGGAGTCGCTCTGGCGCGGAAACGAGCAGATGATCTTGCGCACCCGCTTCGCCTTGAGCAGCGCCGCGAGACCCGTTTCGCCGTTGCCCGCGTTGTTGTTCACGATCGTCAGGTCGCGCGCGCCCTGCCCGATGAGCGCGTCGATCAGTTCGGCGGGCATGCCCGCCGTGCCGAAGCCGCCGATCATCACGGTCGCGCCGTCGTGAACGTCGGCCACGGCCGACTGCAGCGACTCGAAAATCTTGTTGATCATGCCGATTCCTGAAGCTGGAATGACGAACGGCGCAGGACCGCGCTGGCGGTACGGCGACGGGGGAAGTCGCACGGCCGTTTTTTTCGTCTTTCCTGTGTCTGCCTGATTTTCTGGTTGACTTTCTCTCACCCCAATCCCGCTTCAACCGTTCGCCAAAAGAACATCTATTCGATTAACGAACGATTTGCATTATCCGGGCCGGGCTGACTCGCTGTCAAGACAGCGGGGCCGGCCGCACGTCGGCTTACAGCCGTCGGCAGCACACACATCGGCATGCCCGCATCGTGCGGCACATCCGGCCTGGCAGCGCGCCATCGAGGGCCGAACCCCGCTCCGGCGGCGGCCGGCAAAACATGGAACAATGCGGACTGGCTGCGGGCCAGCTACCGGCCCGACGCCCCCGACAGGAGTGCATGCATGACCGATCAGAAAGCGGAAAGCCGTAACCGGAAACAGAAGGCGAACAAGACGAAGCAACCGGCCGGCGCGAATCGTCCGACGCGCGAAGAAGCGGAAGCAGCCGTGCGCGTATTGCTGCGCTGGGCCGGGGACGACCCGGCGCGCGAAGGCCTGATCGACACGCCCGCGCGCGTGGTGCGTTCCTATGAAGAGTTTTTCGCGGGCTACGAAGTGGACCCGCGCGAGATTCTGTCGCGCACGTTCTCCGAGGTGGACGGCTACGACGAAATGATCGTGCTGAAGGACATCCGCTTCGAGAGCTACTGCGAACACCACATGGTGCCGATCATCGGCCGCGCGCACGTCGCCTATCTGCCCGAACACCGCGTCGTCGGTATCTCGAAGCTCGCGCGGCTCGTGGACGCTTTCGCCAAGCGCCTGCAGATTCAGGAAAAGATGACCGCGCAGATCGCCGACACGCTCAACGAGGTGCTTCAACCCAAGGGGGTCGGCGTCATCCTCGAAGCGTCGCACCAGTGCATGTCGACGCGCGGCGTACACAAGGCCGGCGTCGCGATGGTGACCTCGCGCATGCTCGGCGCGTTCCGCAACGATCCGTCGACGCGCAGGGAATTTCTCGCGATCGTCGGCCATCCGGCGGCCATGGGCCTGTCCAACACCTGAACCGCAAGCCGGAGTGGAACGGCGCGGCCAGAAACGGCTGCGCCCCTTCGCTTCAGGCGTGCGGATCGGCCTCGCCGCGCTCGACCTCGCGCACCTTGCCCTGCCTCACGCTGCTGCCCGGCGGCACGCTGTGCGTGAGCCAGACGTTGCCGCCGATGACCGAACCCCGACCGATCGTCACGCGCCCGAGTATCGTCGCGCCGGCGTAGATCACCACGTCGTCCTCGACGATCGGATGGCGCGCATTGCCCTTGACGAGGCTGCCGTCCAGATCGGCGGCGAAACTTTTCGCGCCGAGCGTCACCGCCTGGTACAGCCGCACGCGCTCGCCGATGATCGCCGTCTCGCCGATCACGACGCCCGTGCCGTGGTCGATGAAGAAGCTGGAACCGATCTGCGCGCCGGGGTGGATGTCGATGCCCGTCGCCGAATGCGCGATCTCGTTGATGAGGCGCGCGAGGAGCGGCACGCCGAGCCTGTACAGCGCGTGAGCGAAGCGATGATGCGTCATCGCGAGAACGCCCGGATAGCAGAGCAGGATTTCGGTAATGTGCTGCGCGGCCGGATCGCCGGTGAACGCCGCCTGGATGTCGCTCGCGAGCATCGCGCGAATGTCCGGCAATTGCGCCGCGAATTCGCGCGCCATCGCGAAAGCCCGGGATTTCAGCGCCGCTTCCGTCGCTTCCGCGTTCTCGGGCCGAAACCGCAACGCGCGGCGAATCTGCTCGGCAAGCAGACGCAGCGTGCTTTCGAGCGTATGGCCGACATAGTAGTCGACGCTTTCGTCCGTCAAATCGGCCGCACCATAGTGCGTCGGGAAGAGCGCGGCGCGCAGTCCGGCAATGATGCTGGCGACCGCATCGCGCGACGGCAGCTCGCGAATGCCGAGCGGGTGACGGGTGCGGTGCAACTGCTCGCGCGATGCGCGCAGGTCGGCGACGATCTGTTCGAGGCCCCAGTTCGAGGGAGAGGAATTTGGCATGATGGCGCTGCAGCGACTGCGGGTCTGCACTGAGGAGTCAATCGACCCCAGAGATTACCGCGTTTTGCGCCGGCCCGCCGAAGGCCGCCTGGCCTAAAGCGCCGTCAGACGACGATGCTGCTCGCGTCGATCCAGCACACGGCCCACTCGCGCGCGTGGGCGATGGCGGCCGCTTCGTCGGCAAATCGCAAGTCAGCGGGGAAAAAGCGGTTGGCGACCAGTTCGCCGTCGCTGGAGCGCGAAATCACCACGTAGGGTTGCCAGGTTCCGTCTCCCGCAAGCGCCGGCGCACAATTGAGCAAGTAGCCGCGATGCGTGAATGCAGCGTCGAAGTGCATGTGTGTCATCCGCCCCTGACTGCCTCTTCCGTTCTGCCAGGCGCGTCAGGATCCGCGGTACAGCCGCATCCGGCCTTTTGTCCGGACCGTTGAGGGTCAGCGCGCCAACTCGTTGAAAGAGGATCATACTCCGAGGAAAAACGCCGATCCAGGCAAAAAACAAAATCACGATACGGCGTTCTTATGACGAACCGCTCCGCATTCGGGCGGGCGCGGCAAGCGCGGGAACGACGCTTGCGCCAAACCGGATGCCCGGATCTTCCCCGCACGGAGGAACCCATGACGAACCGCACCAGAAGCGTGCCCGCCTCGCCGCGGCCGCTGTCCCCCTACCCCCGCAGCACCGACCTCAACAACGACCGCACCCACGACAGCACGGTCGATACCGACGGCAAGAATCACGAGGCCGCGCGACTCGCCGGCCTGGGGCCGATCGGCCCCGACGAGATCACGACCAGCAACGCGTCGCTCGACGACAACGTGCCCGAGGCCAGCGACGGACTCGCCGGCTTCGACAGCCGGCCGACGGGCCATCGCCTGCGGCTCGCCCTCGATCCGGGCTACGAAGCCGTCGACCGGGGCATGGCCGAACCGCTGATGCCCTACGGTTTCGACTGGCAATTCGTCGACCCGCGCGCGGCCGGCGAGCGCCATAGCCCCGGACGCATTCATTACGCGCTGAATCACCTGCGGCCGACGCGCATTATCGAGTTCAAGCCGTCGAAACGCTGACGACGGAAACGGCCGGGACCGCCTGTCCGCCCGCCCCGGCCACCCATCTGGGTCGAATCGATCCGGTCGTTTCCGGATTTTTTGCAAACGTGATCCGAATAAACCAATAATGTCAACAGGGGATTTTGCGTCGAACCCGAATACCGGAATTATCGGCACGGCCGATTTTATGCCGGCGCCGCCAGACGGGCAAAAATGAAATGATTTTCAATCAAATGGCGAAACAATCGTTGCGGAAACCCGTAATTCCGCACCGTTGCTTGAGTCTCGCGCAACATTTGAATCAACATACCAATAATCCGGATAGAATTTGGTGATAAATTACCCGGCATAGAAAAGCAGCCCCGTCCCGGTTTCACCCGCGATTCGACCTGCCGCCCTCTGGGGGAGTATTGACGTGCCATTACATTTCATAGAGCAGATGTCGCCCGTCCTCGATGCCCCCGAAGAGGCAACGTGGTTCGGCGCCATCGAACGGCTCGCCGATTCGTGGGGGTTCAGTCAGGTTCTGCTCGGCATTCTGCCGCGCCCGGGGCTACGTTTCGAAGACGCGTTCATCCGTACCAACTATGCGTCGTCGTGGCGGCAAACCTACGACCGGCAGGGTCTCGTCTACATCGACCCGATCGTCTCGCATTGCGCGACTCACGCCTCGCCCCTCATCTGGTCGCCCGAAATTTTCTCGACCCGGCCGCAGCAGTCGATGTACGAAGAAGCGTGCGCGCACGGCCTGCGCGCGGGCGTGACCCTGCCGATTCACGGCCCGAGGCAGGAGGCCGGCATGCTGTGCTTCGTCAACGACACGAACCCGACGGACAAGTTCTGGAACGACGTGAACCGCGCCCTGCCGAATCTCGTCCTGCTGCGCGATCTTGTGATCGACACGAGTCAGCGCTACCTCAGTCGGCATGAGCAGACGCTCCTTCCGAAGCTCACGCCGCGCGAGCGCGAATGCCTCGAATGGACCGCGCGCGGCAAATCCACATGGGAAATTTCCCATATTCTGAGCTGCTCGGAAGCCGTGGTTAACTTTCACATGAAAAACATCCGGGCAAAATTCGGCGTCAATTCGCGGCGTGCGGCAGCCGTGATCGCGACTCAGCTCGGACTTATTGCCCCGGGGTAGCGAATACGCTCGCGTGAGGCCGGTGCAATACGCGTTCGGCCCGACCGAGATCGCCGTCCGAAATCGTCTTGTTGAAATACAGTCCGAGCAGAATGGAAACCGGCGCCGGAATATCCGCGCCTGATTCGAACCGGCTTCCCCTCGACTGCGTTACGCCAAAGCGTGCCCAGAAACGCCGCTGGCTTTCCTTTTTCTTTTTCCTGTACGCAATGATCTGGATCCGATCGACGATCGATGGCGTCTCCCCCGACGGACGGACGGATGCGCTCTCTGCCTGCCAGTAATTTCCCTGTAGTTCCATGATGTATTCCGCCTGTTATGCGTGTTGAGTGGCTGCCGCCCAGCCATTCTGCTGAACTGGACCCGGCTGCACACCTATCCAGTTGAATAGGTGTTTTTTCTATTCAGAATGCATAACTTTCGATGCGTATTGGCAAGCCCAATACGTTAATCGGGAGAACATCATGCAAGCTTCAATCCGGATTGGCTTAAGGCAGGAATTCGACAACGACGATATCAACGAGATGTACCGCCTGCGGGCACGGGTATTTCGCGACCGCATGGGCTGGGACGTGCCGACTATCGCTGGCATGGAAATCGACGGCTACGACGCGCTGGGCCCGCATTACATGCTCATTCAGGAAACCGGCGGCCAGGTGCGCGGCTGTTGGCGACTGATGCCGACGGAAGGTCCCAACATGCTGCGCGACACGTTCCCGCAATTGCTGCATGGCGACACGGCGCCCGCCGGGCACCATATCTGGGAGCTGAGCCGGTTCGCGATCGAAGCCGGCGGCGACCAGTCGTTCGGCTTCGCCGACGTGACGATGCACGCCATCCACGCGCTCGTGAGCTTCGCCGACCGCATGGGCATCACACGCTACGTCACCGTGACCACCACGCCGATAGAACGGCTCCTGCGCCGCACCGGCATCGAGCTCGGCCGGCTCGGCTCGCCGATCCGTATCGGCGTCGAAAACGCGGTCGCGCTCGAGATCGCCGTCAGCCCGCAAACGCGTACCGCCCTGTTCGGACCGATGGCCAACGCGGCCTGACCTGCCCCGTGCGCAGCACGGCACCCCGAACGCAGGCATGGCAGCCCCCTCGCCGCAGCCGTTCCGGCTGCCCCGGCCACCCGTCACCCGGCGCCGACGTCCGTCGCGCGGCCGGAGCGGGCGGAATCCTGCCTTACCCTTCCTGCCTCACTTGGCTGAAGCACTCTGGCCCGGCTTGCCGAAACGGATGTGCGAGATCCGGCGCACGAGCATCACGGCGATCAGCGCCGCGCAGCCGGTCAGGGCGATGCCGATATGGATCGATTGCACGAGTACGTGCCGGACGGCGTCGAGCAACGCCGGACCGTCGAGACCAGCCGCGCGCAACTGGGCCAGCAGCGAATCGCGCAGCGAGACGTCGATGAGCACCTGCGGGTCCGCCAGCCGCGGCTGCCAGCGCTCGGTGACGGCGGTACCCAGCACCCGGATCGCATCCTGGACCCCGTCCACGTAGCGCCGGTTGACGAGCGTCGCCACGATGCTGGTGCCGAGCATCCCCCCCACCATCCGCGTCGATTGCAGCAGCGCCGTCGTGATGCCGAAGCGCTCGCGGCCCGCAATCTCCTGACCGAACACGTTCAGGTTGTTCAGGATGAAGCCGAGGCCGATGCCCACTGCCGACATCGACAATTCGAGCCACAAGTGGGACGTGCCGATGTTCGAGAGCGCCAGCCCGACCGAGGCCGCGGCGAGGAGACCGAACCCGATCGTCAGCGTCAGGGTCGGCTTCGGCAGGCGCATGACGATGCGCGTGTTGATGAGGCTGCCGATCGCGATGCAGGCCGCGATCGGCGTCGCGAGCAGCCCAGCCTCCTGCGGCGACAGGCCGAAACCGCCCTGCAGCATCAGCGGAGCGAAGAAGATCAGCGAGAACATCACGAAGCCGGACAGCGTCGAGAGCAGGAACAGCGTCACGAGCTGCGGATCGCGAAAGAGGTCGAGCGGGATCATCGGGTGCGTGGCCCGGCGCTCGCATGCGAGCAGCGCCGCGACGAACAGCACGACGGCCGCGCCGAGCACGACGTTGCCGGTCGTCAGGCCGTCCTTCGGGACCGCCTCGATGAACATCTGGAAGCCGCCCAGCGCGAGCGCGACGAGCAGTGCGCCGGCCCAGTCGATCCGTATTTCGCCGGAACGCTCGCGCCGGTAGTCGGGCAGATGCGCCCAGATGAAATAAAACGCGAGCACGCCCACGGGCAGGTTGACGAAAAACGTCGAACGCCAGCCGAAATGCTGGCTCAGCCAGCCGCCGAGCGAGGGGCCGGCCGCCGTACCGATGCCGTAGGCGGCGGCCATCACCACCTGCCAGCGCACCCGCGCGTGCGGATCGGGAAAGAGATCGGGAATGGAGGCGAACGCCGTGCCGACCATCATGCCGCCCCCCACGCCCTGAAGCGCGCGGGCGACGGCGAGAAAGCGCATGTCGGTCGCGAGCCCGCACAGCAGGGACGCCACCGTGAACACGATCACCGAGGCGACGACGAAACGCTTGCGGCCGAAGTAGTCGCCGAGCCGGCCGAACACCGGCACGGTCACGATCGAAGCCAGCAGATAGGCGCTGGCGATCCACGCGTAGTACTGGAAGCCGTGCAGTTCGGCGACGATCGACGGCAAGGCGGTGCTGACGACGGTCTGGTCGAGCGCGACCAGCATGTTGACGAGACCGATGCCCAGCATGGCCAGCAAGGCGTTGCGAAAAGGCAGGGCGGCGGGAGTCGGATTCACGGACGAAAACGCGGCAACTCGCGAAAAAGACGCCACGATAGCCTTATGGCGCGGTATGCGCAAGATTGTGCGCTGCGACGTGCCTTCCGGGCTGGCCGCCCGGCCGCTCGCCTTTTCCGCCGCTTCTTTCCGCTTTCTCGCCGGCTCGCGCGGCCGGATTCGCTCCGTCGGACGCAGGCTCCAGCCAAAAACGGGCAGTAAAAACCCGCACCTGCGCCGGCGCATCCGATTTGCCCCTTGACTTCGCGCCCCGCCGAATTCATCTTTCAGACACAGTCGGCGCAATGCTCCCGACCGATCCGTTCGGGATACACAGCAATATCGTCCGGCCGCCCGGACCGGGAGCCATGCCCACGCGCCGTCCATTACCCGAAGCGGAGGCCTGATATGTACAAGCGCATCTTCGTTGCCGTGGACGGCAGCGACACCTCGCGCCGCGCGTTCGACGCGGCGCTCGAACTGGCGAAGGCCATGGACGCGACGCTGCAGCCGTACTACGTCATCGAGAACACGCCCATGTATTTCGAAGCGCCGGGCTACGATCCGTCCATCCTGCGCAACCAGATGATCGCGCAGGGCAAGGAGCTCGCCGCCGAGATGAACCAGGTCATCCGCGAGCGCGGTCTTTCGGGCGAAATGGTCTCGGGCGAGGCGGCGTCGTTTGACGACGTGCCGACGCTCCTGCTGCACGCCGCCAGGGCGTTCAACGCCGATCTCATCGTGATGGGCACGCATGGCCGGCGCGGATTCCAGCGGCTGATTCTCGGCAGCGTCGCCGAGCGCTGCGTCCGCCAGTCGACGCGGCCGGTCCTGCTGATTCCGACGGCGGCCGGCACCCAGTCCGCCGAAACTTGACCTTCGTCGTGTGCCGTCGCAGTCCCAATCGGCGGGTGCCGCCACGCGGCGCCGGGCCTCGATGGCACGCACACCTCATCTCAAAAACGCGTCGTTTTGCCACCGATCAACTTTCGTGCTCCAGTGGGACAATGCTTTCAAACAGATCACAGGAGCAGGTCAATGTTAACTCCGAATATTGCCTCCCATTCCACAGTGCGTCGCGGCAGCCATCCGCCTGTGGCCAGTCAGCGCAGCGCGGCACGATGCTCCAGTTGTGCGATGCGTCATCTGTGCATGCCGCAGGGCCTCACGCACGAAGACATGCCCAAGCTCGAAGCGTTGATCTGCACGGCGCGAAGCATTCGGCGCGGGGAGGCGCTGTATCGGGTCGGCGATCCGCTCGACAATCTGTATGCGGTCCGCTCCGGCTCCCTGAAAACCGTCATGATTCATCGCGACGGGCGCGAACAGGTCACGGGCCTGCGGCTCGCCGGCGAGCCGATAGGATTCGACGGTCTCAGCGACAACGTCCACACCTGCACGGCCGTCGCGCTTGAGGACAGTTCGGTCTGCATCGTGCCCTACACGGCGCTCAAGCACATGTGCCGCGAGACCGGCGCCATGCTGGACCGCCTGCACCGGCTGATGGGCGAGCAGCTCCTGCGCGAATCGTCCCAGATGATGGTGCTCGGCTCGCTGTCCGCGGACGAGCGCGTCGCGGCCTTCCTGATCGACGTATCGGAACGCAACGGCCAGCGCGGCTACTCGCATGCCGAATTCAACCTCCGCATGACGCGCGAAGACATGGGCAGCTATCTCGGCATGACACTCGAAACGGTCAGCCGCACCCTGTCAAGATTTCAAAAGCGTGGCCTGATCGGGGCACAGGGCAAGCTGATCCGCATCATCGACCTCGAGGGCCTGCAGCACTTGTAAACAGGCAGATCACCCCGGCGACGGCTGCTTGACGCCGTTCCGCCGGGGTCTCGCCGGGGCGGCACCCCCGCATCCGGACCATCGCTCTTCTGCGTTGGCACATCTCCTGCATGGGCGTAGCGCCTCTTCATCGCCCCGCAGGGAGAACCGACGCATGAGCCTTTCCCCTCTGCCCGCTCTCGTCGGGCGTCTGCACGACGCGCGTGCCGTCAGCGACGCCCTGTTCGATCTCGTCCGCCCCGATTTTCTCTACGAGCGTCCGATTCGCGAACGTCATCGGATCGTCTTCTACGTCGGTCACCTCGAAGCGTTCGACCGCAATCTGCTCGACCGACGGTTGCTCGAACTGCCGTCGCCCGACGAACGGCTCGATACGCTGTTCGCGTTCGGCATCGATCCGGTGGACGGCGCGCTGCCCGCCGACGTCCCGTCCGACTGGCCCGCGCTCGCCCGCGTACGCGAATACGCCCGGCATACGCGCGAGCAGATCGACGGACAACTCGCCTCGCTCGAGCCGCCGGCCGGCGGGAAAAAAGCCGATAGCGCATCGCAGTTGCTGAACGTCGCGATCGAACATCGCCTCATGCACGCCGAAACGCTCGCCTACATGCTGCATCAGCTTCCGATCGAGCAGAAACGGGCGCCAGCCGACGCGACGATCGCGGATCGCGCAGATCATCGCGTCGATGCGTCGATGGTCGCCGTGCCCGCCGGCAAGACCACGCTCGGCATGACGGAAAACGCCGGCGACTTCGGTTGGGACAACGAATTCGGCGAACAGTCCATCGACGTGCCAGCCTTCGAGATCGATCGCTACATGGTCAGCAACGAGGCCTACCTGGACTTCGTCGAAGCGGGAGGCTATCGCAATCCATCGCTCTGGAACGAAGAGGACTGGGCATGGCGCACGACGGCGAGCATCGAGCATCCGGCGGGCTGGTCGCGCCATCGCGGCGACTGGCGGCTGCGCACGCTGTTCGCCGACATCGCGCTGCCGGCGGCCTGGCCCGTCTACGTCAGCCACGCCGAAGCCAGCGCCTACGCGCGCTGGCGCGGCATGCGACTGCCGACCGAGGCCCAGTGGCAGCGAGCGGCCCAAGGCGCCCGCCCTTCGTCGACGGACAACTTCGATTTCCGGCGCTGGACGCCGACCGCCGTCGATACAGCCTCGGAAAGCGTCAGCGACTGGGGCGTCGAAGGCCTGCACGGCAACGGCTGGGAATGGACTTCGACGCTGTTCGGCCCGCTCCCCGGCTTCGCGCCGTTCCCGTTCTATCCCGGTTATTCGGCCAATTTCTTCGATGGCCGGCACTACGTGCTCAAGGGCGGGTCTCCCAGAACGGCCGCGTGCATGCTGCGCCCGACGTTTCGCAACTGGTTCCAGCCGAGATATCAGCACGTCTATGCCGGATTCCGGTGCGTCCGGAGCTGACCGGCTTCGCACGTTTGAGCGGCGCGTGTCCGTCGGAAACGCTCGCTTCCCGCGTACCGCCGGCCGATTCCGGCGGCGGGCGGATTCGCCCTGGCCTCCCCCGCCCCGCGCCACGTCACGCAAAAAGCCGGGGCCTGGCACTGCTTGCTAAGATAGCCGCGTATTTCCCGCCGTTGTGATCTCGGCCCCTGCGCGCAGAGACATCCGGACAGCAGGCCGCAATAGGCAGAGCGCAGGTCGAACCGGCTTCGCGTTATCGCAGGGAGGCGATATGGAGCAGCACGGCGAGTTCGCGAAGAACCTCGCTCTTCACTCGTTCCAGACGCTCTACGGCGTGCTCGATGCCCTGCCCATTGCCGTGTCGTGGGCGACGCTGCCCGGTGCCGTCATCCAGTTCACGAACCGCGCGTTCGGCGCGTTGTTCGGCTATCCGCCGGGCTACTTCCAGAATGTCGACCAGTTCATCGACGTCACCTACATCCACGAAAAGCACCGCGCGCTGGCCCGCGAGGTCTGGAAGCACTTCGCCTCCGAACAAAGCACGGGCGTGACGGAGATTCCCAACATCGAGCTCGAAATCCGCCGGTTCGACGGCGGGGTTCGCACGCTCCAGCATTGCGGCGCCATCGTTCACGACACGAAGGTGGCGATCGGCGTCTTTCAGGACATCTCCGAGCAGAAGCGGTTCAACGAGATGCTGACGGGGTTCGCGCTCCACGACCCGCTCACCGGACTGGCGAACCGCCGCAGTCTGCAGGAGCGGTGGCAGCGCGAAATCGCCGGGGGCGGACCGCGCGGCCGCATCGCCTTCCTGATGATCGACCTCGACGGCTTCAAGCAGATCAACGACACCTACGGGCACGATGCCGGAGATGTCGTCCTGCGCACCGTCGCGCAGCGCCTCAAGGCGACGGTGCGCGAAACGGACCTCGCGTGCCGGCTCGGCGGCGACGAATTCGGCGTCCTGATGCCCGGCCCCGCCGACTTCCGCGAAATCGAAGCGACCTGCGACCGGATCGTCGAACGGCTACGCGAGCCGATGGCCGTCGACGGCATGGCGATCCGCGTGGGCGCCAGCATAGGCGGTTGTCTCTACCCCGACCAGGCGTCGGACATACGCGAACTGCTGCTGAAGTCGGACCGCACGCTCTACGAGGTCAAGCGGTCGGGCAAGGGCCGCTGGGGCTGGTGCGCCCCGGACCTGCCGAGGTCGGACACGTCCCCGACGACGGCGTGACCTGCCCCCCGCCGCGACGCGCGCCGTCACCGGGTCGCGACGCGCCTAGAACGCGGTCCAGTCCTCCTGCCCGGCCAACGCTTCCTGCGCCGCGGGGAGCGGAGCCGGCTGGCGCGCGGCGGCGGTAGCCGGAGGCGCCGCCGGCTTGACCGCCGGAGCGCGCGGCGGCTGTGCCGGCCGCACCGGCGTTAGGCTCGCCTTGCGCGCAGCCGGAACCGCCGGTGCCGGCTTTGCGGCTCCGTTCGACGTCGCGGCCTGGCCGGTCGGCTCGGCACGCGTGCCGAGCTTGAACACGCCGACCACCTGCTCGAGCGTGCCGGCCTGCTCCTGCAGGGACTTCGACGCGGCCGCCGCCTCCTCGACGAGCGCCGCATTCTGCTGCGTGGCCGAATCGATCAGGCCGACGGCCTGGTTGATCTGGTTGATGCCGTCGTGCTGCTCGCGGCTCGCCTGCGCGATCTCGTTGACGATCTGGCTCATGCGTCCGGCGTTGACCACCATTTCCTGTATCGCCGAATCCGCCTTTTCCACCGTGGTTCGCCCTTCCTCGATCTGATTGACCGAATCGTCGATCAGCCCCTTGATCTCCTTCGCGGCGGTCGCGCTTTTTTGCGCGAGGCTGCGCACCTCGCCGGCCACGACGGCGAAGCCGCGGCCCTGTTCGCCGGCCCGCGCCGCTTCCACGGCGGCATTGAGCGCGAGGATGTTGGTCTGGAAGGCGATCGATTCGATCACGCCGATGATCTCGGACATCTTCTCGGACGAGCGGCTGATTCCCTGCATCTGCCGCGTGGCCGTGTGCATCAATTCGCTGTTGCCCTGCAGGATCGTGGCCGCCTCCGTCACGAGCTGGCTCGCGACATGGCTGTTTTCCGCCGTGCTGCTGATCGTCGAGGCGAGCTGCTCGATCGTGGCCGCCGTCTGCTCCAGCGACGCCGCCTGCTGCTCCGTCCGCGACGACAGGTCCAGGTTGCCCGCCGCGATCTGCCTCGAGGCCGAGGCGATCAGGCCCGTGCCGCCGTGCACCCGGCCGACGATGTCGACGAGGCTGTCGTTCATGTTCTTCAGCGCGTGCAGGAGCCGCCCGGTTTCGTTCTCGCCCTGCTGCGCGTCGATGCGGCTCGTCAAGTCGCCGGCGGCCACGGTATCCGCGATCGACAGCGCCCGGTTGAGCGGCCCGGTGATCGAACGGCCGATGACGGACGAAATCGCCAGTACGATGGCGGCCAGCACGACGGCGGCGAGACCGAAGTCCAGCGCGCGGCGCAGGATGTCCGACTGGACGGTATCGACGTAGACGCCCGACCCGATGACCCAGCCCCACGGCGCGAAGCGGCGCACATAGGAAATTTTAGGCTGGGGTTGGCTGCCGCCGAGCCGCGGCCATACGTAGGAAACGATGCCGGAGTCGTGTTGCCGGGCCGTCTCGGCCATCGCCTGAAACACGTGCAGACCGTTGGCGTCGGTTGCATCGTTCAAATCCTTGCCCGCCAGCCCCGCGTCCTCCGGGTCCATGATGCCGTGCGCGTTTTCGTCGATGAGGAAGAAGTAGTTGTCGCCGTCGTAGCGCAGCGTGCCGATCGCCGCGATCGCCTGCTGTTTCGCGTCCGCTTCGGAAAGCGTCCCGTCCTGAACCTTTTTGCCGTAGTACTGGAGCACGCCGAACGCCGAATCGACGGCCTGCGTGACGCCCCGTTCGCGCTCGTGCATGAGCAACGTGCGCTCCGATACCAAAAAGACGGCCGTCAACACCATGATGCCGAACATCGAAACCAGTGCCAGCAGCCAGAGCTTCTTACCTATTGCAAGCGACTCGAGAAACTTCATCCTGGAATACCTTTGGAAATAAGTGATTCAGGGCATACCGGTTTCCCGAGCGGCGCGACCCGTTTCCACAACGCCCGCTGTATCCCTGCATCCAGGTTTACGGCAAGATAGGTAGAAACCCTTAGATCATTTTCCTACATGGATTCTCAATAGTTATTACAGCGGCTGATACTTGCATTCGCGGAATCGAGGCAACTCATCGTTTTTATTGGTGAATCCAATAGATTTACTCAATTGTCGATTGCCACCCAACGCCCATAGACTTCGCCCGTACCGTCGGCGCAACGACTAAACGGGATGTTCCTGGGATTGCTGATAGTCGACCCGGCGGCCGGACAACGGACAAGCCCTGCCCTGCGGCGCGAGACCTGCCGCAGGCAATCCGGGGCGCCAATGGGGAAATCATGAACGCCTTATGCCGTCCACAGCGGCTCGGCCTTGCGCGCAGGCGCAAACGTTTCCCCTCCGATCCCGACACCGGCCCGCCAGTGCGCCGCAAGTACTGCACGGTGAATTGACGAAGTCCCGCTCAACAGGATCGCCCTCGATATGAAACTGTCCTTTGTCCAGAAGCTGTGGTTGCCCCTCATCCTGAGTCTGGTCTGCCTTGCCGGCCTGTCTGTCTACGACGCCTATCACGCCCGCGACATACGGCTCGAAGAACGCAAGGCCGACCTGCAGCATGCAGGCGAAATCGCGCTGACCGTCGTGAAGACCTTCGCCGCGCAAGCCGACGCCGGCACGATTCCCGTCGCGGAGGCCCAGCGCCGCGCGATGGAAGCCGTCAGCAACATCCGCTACGGCTCGGAAGGCTATTTCACGCTCCTCAATTCGAACGTCGTGCTGATGCAGCCGAACAACCCGGCGATGGTCGGCAAGGACGTCAATAGCTTCAAGGATCCGAACGGCGTCTACTATTTCCGCCAGTCGGTCGCGCTCATCAAGGCGCACGGGCACGGCTTCCGCACGTTCGCGTTCCCGCGCCCGGGCGAGACCGTGCCCGCGCCGAAGCTCGCCTTCGACATCGGCTATCAGCCGTGGGACTGGATTCTCACGACCGGCGTCTATATCGACGACATCGACGCCGCCTTCCGCGCAACGCTCTATCAGAACCTGGGCATTCTCGTCGTGCTCGGTATCGTGCTGTCTGGGATCGTGGTGCTCCTGAACCGCGGCGTGATCCGCTCGCTCGGCGGCGAGCCGACCTACGCGTCGTCGATTGCGCAGCGCATCGCCGCCAACGATTTCACCACGACCGTCGACGTCGACCGCAACGACCAGTCGAGCCTGCTCGCATCGATGAAGCGCATGCAGGAACAGCTCACGCAGGTCATCGCGGGCATCAAGACCTCGGCCGATTCGATCGCGACCGCGTCGGGCGAAATCAGCGCCGGCAACACGGACCTCTCGCAGCGCACCGAGGAACAGGCGGCCTCGCTCGAGGAAACCGCCTCGAGCATGGAAGAACTCACCGCGACGGTCCGCCAGAACGCCGACAACGCGAAGCAGGCGACGACGCTCGCGACCGCGGCTTCGGGCGTCGCCCGTCAGGGCGGCGACGTGATCGGCCGCGTGGTCGAGACGATGCAGGGCATCTCGGAGAGCTCGACGAAGGTCGCGAACATCATCACCGTGATCGAGTCGATCGCGTTCCAGACCAACATCCTCGCGCTGAACGCGGCCGTCGAGGCGGCTCGCGCCGGCGAGCAGGGCCGCGGCTTCGCGGTCGTCGCAACCGAAGTCCGCGCACTCGCGCAGCGCAGCGCGAGCGCCGCGAAGGAAATCAAGGAATTGATCGGCGACTCGGTCGGCCGGGTCGAAACCGGCTCGAAGCTCGTCGACGAGGCGGGCACGACGATCGACGAAATCGTGCGTTCGGTTGCGCGCGTGACGGACATCATGAACGAGATCGCCGCGGCGTCCCTCGAACAGAGCACGGGCATCGAGCAGGTCAATCAGGCCATCAGCCAGATGGACCGCGTCACCCAGCAAAACGCGGCGCTCGTCGAGCAGACGACGGCCGCCGCCCTCTCGATGTCCGCGCAGGCCCAGCAGTTGCGCGAAGCGGTGGCGGTATTCCACGTCGCCGAGACGGGCGGTGCGCACCGACTGCCGACGACGACCGGACATACCCGGTCCGCGAAATCGCCGGGCGCCGAGCGCCGCGCGATCATGGCCGGCGTCTGATTCTTCAAGTCTGCCCGACGTCTGCGCGACGCCGTCGGGCTCGCGATGCGATAAAAATGCCCGGCATCCTGCACAGGATGCCGGGCATTTTCAATGGACTATTTCCATTCCGCCGCGCCGGCCGCGGGCGGATTGCGCCCGCTTCAGGCCGCGCGGCGCTTCGCGTCCGAAATGCCCTCGCCCGCATCGGCGGGCAGCGCCGCGAACATCGGCCACGACGCCAGCACGACGACCGCCATCACGAAAAACGCGCACGAAAAATCGAAGTGCGAAGCGTGCGTGCGACCGCTCAGCAGCATCGTCAACTGCAGCGAGCCGGCGGCGATCGCCACGCCCACCGCCTTCGTCAACTGCTGTGCGGTCCCCTGGAACGACGTGGCCGCCGACAGCTTCTCCTGCGGCACGTCGGCGAACGCGAGCGCGCCCATCGACGCGAAGCAGAGCGAACGGCTCAGCCCACCGACCAGCAGCAGCGCGAAGATCGCCGTATCCGACCATGACGGCGAAATCATCGCGCACACGGCCAGCATCGCCGCGAACGAAATGCTGCCGCCGATCAGCACGGTGCGCACCGACAGCCAGCGCAGCGCGAAGCGCGTCATGGGCCGCATGCAGAACGTGCCGAGCGCGCTCGCAAGCGAAATCAGACCGCTCTTCGACGCGCTGAACCCGAAGCCGACCTGCAACGTGATCGGAATGAGAAACGGCATCGCCCCGGCGCCCGAGCGGAAGAAGCTGCCCGCGATCGTGGCCGCGTGGAACGTGGGAATTTTCAGCAGCGGAAACTCGATGGCGGGATGCTCGATGCGGCGGCAATGACGCACCGTGAGCCAGAACAGCGCCAGACCGGCCGCGATGCCGACGAGCGGCACTTCCGGCGGCAGCACGCCGCGCCCGAGCGTTTCGACGCCGACCATCAGCGCGGTCAGCGCGAGACCGATCATCACCATGCCGGACAGATCTGGCGCGCGCGGGCGCTCGGCGTCCGACGGGCCGAGGAACCGTGCGCAAAGCAGCATGCCCGCCACGCCGACCGGCACGTTGATCCAGAAGACACTGCGCCAGGACAGCGCGTCGGTCAAAAAACCGCCGAGCGGCGGACCGAGCAGCGGGCCGGCCAGCGCCGGCATGGTGAGCCACGTGGTGGCGGACAGCAGTTCCTCGCGCCGCACGCGGCGAAACAGGATCAGGCGGCCGACCGGCACCATCATCGCGCCGCCGAGGCCCTGCAGGATGCGCGCGGCGATCAGGCCCGACAGCCCGTGCGATAGCGCGCACAGCACCGACGCCACCGTGAACGTCGCGATGGCCGACATGAATACGCGCTTCGCGCCGAAGCGGTCCGCAATCCAGCCGCTCACGGGAATGAACACGGTCAGCGCGACGAGGTAAGACGTGATCGCGCTGCTCAGATGGACCGGGTTGACGTGCAGATCGCGCGCCATCGAGGGCAGCGCGGTCGCCACCGCTGTTCCGTCGATGTTCTGCATGAACAGCGCGCTGGCGACGACGGCCGCCGTAATGCGAAAGTTGTTGTTGCTCTTCACGGGAACGGTCGGAATCAGTCGGAAACGGTATGGCCGGCCATTATATAGACAGGGGCCGCGCCGCCGGAGCGCCGGACAGGGCACCGGATTCGCCGGCTCCCTCGCCAACGCACCCGCCGGCGCACCGCCCGTCCCGGCGGGATCGATCGCCAGAAACACGCCGAAAACGACAATGCTCCCGCCGGCCGATGCGAATCGTCTAACACTCATTCCATACAAAAACCTTTCATTCCTATTGAATGTTTCCAGGGATTAGTACGGGTTGCGCCGGATATACAACGCATGTTTAATGCCGTGCGTACACTCGCCGCAGCAGGTTCGGGGCATGGCGGTATGCGGGCGCACCACACGGCCTATTCCGTGAAAGGAAAAGGCGCAGGAATTACAGGAGAAGAATTGAAATGAGTTGGACGCGAGACCAGAAAAACGTAACGATCGCCGCCTATCTGGGATGGACCCTGGATGCCTTCGATTTCTTTTTGACCGTTTTCGTTCTGAAAGACATCGCCACCGAATTCAACACGAAAATCCCCGCTGTCGCCCTCGCCATTACGCTCACGCTGGCCGCGCGCCCGCTCGGCGCCCTGATTTTCGGCCGCCTCGCCGACAAGTTCGGCCGCCGTCCCACGCTGATGGTCAACATCGCGTGCTATGCCGTGCTTGAGCTGCTTTCCGGCTTCTCGCCGAACCTGACGACCTTCATCGTCCTGCGCACGCTCTTCGGCATCGCGATGGGCGGCGAATGGGGCGTGGGTGCCGCGCTGACCATGGAAACCGTGCCGCCGAGCTCGCGCGGCATCATTTCGGGCGTGCTGCAGGCCGGCTACCCGAGCGGCTATCTGATCGCCTCGATCGTGTTCGGCGTGCTGTACCAGTACATCGGCTGGCGCGGCATGTTCTTCATCGGCGTGCTGCCCGCGCTGCTCGTGCTCTACGTGCGCCGCAACGTGCCGGAATCGCCGGCCTGGAAGGCCATGGAAAATCGCCAGCGCCCGGGCCTGCTCGTGACGCTCAAGCACAATCTCAAGCTGTCGATCTACACGATCGTGCTGATGACGGCGTTCAACTTCTTCTCGCACGGCAGCCAGGATCTGTATCCGACGTTCCTGCGCGAGCAGCATCACTTCGACCCGCATACGGTCTCGCTGATCACGATCACGCTGAACGTCGGCGCGATCGTCGGCGGCCTGTTCTTCGGCCGCGTGTCGGAGAAAATCGGCCGCCGCTGGGCGATCTTCATCGCCGCGCTGATCGCGCTGCCGGTGCTGCCGCTCTGGGCGTTCTCGCACGGCGCGGTGGCGCTCGCGGCCGGCGCGTTCCTGATGCAGATCGCCGTGCAGGGTGCCTGGGGCGTGATTCCGGTCCACCTGAACGAAATCTCGCCCGACGAGATTCGCGCCACGTTCCCCGGCCTCGTCTACCAGCTCGGCAACCTGCTCGCCTCGGTCAACGCCACGCTGCAGGCCTCGCTCGCCGCCAGCCACGGCAACGACTACGCCATGGCGATGGCCATCGTGGCCGGCACCGTCGCGGTCGTGATCGCCGTGCTGATCCTGTTCAGCCGCGAACGGCGCGGCATCGACCTGACCCAGTCGGCCAAACAAGCCGGCGCCGCCTGACGACGGACGCCCCGACGGCGCGAGCTTCGGGGCTTCTCTTGCCGCAGGCCGCAAGGCCGTGCCGTTTTCCCGACGGCACGGCTTTTTGCTTTTTATGCCGCGCGGTACCCTCCCGGGTGCGCGGCCCCCTTGTCCTTCCCCGCCTCGTCATAGCATCATGCGCGCGAGGCCCGTTATTCCATTCACGCTGTCGCTTCGTTCAGGAAACGATCGATGACCCTGTCCGCCCCGCCGCATGCCGCGCTCTCCGGGACGCCCGGCATTCCGCCCGCGACGCCGGACGCGACTCGCCTGCCGCCCGAAACCGACGGCATCTGGTACGCCTCTTATCCCCCCGACGTCGAACCCGAAATCGACCCCGATCGCCCCGCGTCGATCGTCCATTTTTTCGACGACTGCACCGCGCGCTTTCGCGACCGCGTCGCCTACGTGAGCCTCGGCGTCTCGATGACCTACGGCGAGCTGGCCCGCAAGGCGGCCGCGTTCGCGGCCTGGCTGCAGGGCGTGGGCGTGCGTCCGGGCGAGCGGGTCGCGATCATGCTGCCCAACACGCTCCAGTACCCGGTCGCGCTGTTCGGTGTGCTGAAAGCGGGCGCGATCGTCGTGAACACGAATCCGCTCTATACCGCGCGCGAACTCGGCCATCAGTTGAAGGACAGCGGCGCGCAGACCATCGTCGTGTTCGAGAATTTCGCGAAAACGCTCGAAGACGCCCTGCCCGGCACGCAGATCCGGAACGTCGTCGTGACCGGTCTCGGCGATCTGCTCGGCAACGGCCCGAACCTGAAGGGCCGTCTGCTGAATTTCGTGGTCAGGCGCGTGAAGAAGATGGTGCCCGCCTACCATCTGCCGCAGGCCGTACGACTGCGCGACGCGCTCGCCTCCGGCGCCCGACGCGCGCTCGCCCCCGTGGAGGTCGGTCCGGACGACCTCGCCTGCCTGCAATACACGGGCGGCACGACGGGTATCGCCAAGGGCGCGATGCTCACGCACGGCAATCTCGTCGCGAATCTGCTGCAGGCGAAGGCGTGGACGGCGGGCAAGCTCGACACCGCCGGCGAGACCGTGCTCACGCCGCTGCCGCTGTACCACATCTACTCGCTGACCGTGAACGCGCTGATCTTCATGGCGCTCGGCGGCCGCAACGTCCTGATCGCCAACCCGCGCGACGTAAAGCGGATGATGCAGATGCTGCGCCGCGAGACGTTCAGTTGCATCACGGCGGTCAACACGCTCTACAACGCGCTGCTCGAGAACGACGCGTTCCGCGACCGCGATTTTTCGGGACTCAAGCTCGCGCTGGCAGGCGGCATGGCGACGCAAAAGAGCGTGGCCGAACGCTTCCATGCCCTGACCGGCAGGCCGATCGTCGAAGGCTACGGGCTCACCGAATGCTCGCCCATCGTCACGATGAATCCGGTCGATCCCGACCGGCTGCTCGAATTCGAAGGCTCGATCGGCCTGCCCGCCCCGTCCACCCAGGTGCGCTTGCGCCGAGACGACGGCGAGTGGGCGGGAATCGGCGAACCCGGCGAGCTCTGCGTGAAGGGCCCCCAGGTGATGAAGGGATACTGGAACCGCCCCGAAGAGACCGCCGGAGCGTTCGACGACGAGGGCTGGTTGCTGACCGGCGACATCGGCGTGATGGACGCGCGCGGTTTCATCCGGCTCATCGACCGCAAAAAGGACATGATCCTGGTTTCGGGCTTCAACGTGTACCCGAACGAAATCGAGGATGTGCTCGCGCAGCACCCCGGCGTACGCGAAGTCGCCGCGATCGGCGTACCGGACGCGGTGCAGGGGGAGCGCGTGAAGGTATTCGTCGTGCGCCGCGACCCGGAGCTGACGGCGGAGCAGGTCGTCCAGTTCTGCCGCAAGCATCTGACCGGCTACAAGATACCGGCGGGCATCGAATTTCGGGACATTCTGCCGCAGACCAACATCGGCAAAATTCTGCGCCGCGAGCTGCGCGACGAGGAACTTCGCAAGGCCGGGTCGGCCTGAATCCTGACGGATCGCCTATCCGTGCCGCGCGCGCCGCGAAACCCGCGTATGCGGCTTGCGCCGAACCTCATCCGCGCGAAAACAGGGACGCATTTACAGGCGAGGATCGGCGACTACCGATCCTATGACAAACCGCTATAGTTCAACCATTATTTGCGTTCGCGCGGACCTGGCCGACACAGGGTAGAATCCAGACGAACCAATATTTCCAACTGATCGCGGCGTCACGCCGCCAGGCCTTATTTCGTCCATGCCTTCCGCAGAATCCCATCCGCAAAACGACTTCATGAACGCCGCGCGCAAAGAGCGCAAGCGCGTCGAAATTTATCTGGTCAACGGCATCCGCCTGACCGGATGCATCGAGTCGTTCGATCAGTACCTGGTGATGCTGCGCACGCCCGTCGGCCTGCAAGGCATCTACAAGCGCGCCATTTCGACGATCCAGCTCGATACCGGCACGCGGCCCGGGCCGCGCCCCAACCGCCCGGCGCACGGCGGCGAACACTCGAGCCGCGGGCCGCACAGCACCCACGGTCCGCGCGAATACCGGGAACCGAGGGAGCCGCGGGAGCCCCGCGAATCCTACTCGCCCGGTGGGCCTGGCCCGGAGCGCGCACCGTCCGAAGGCCCCGTCGTCGTCACGCGGCGGCGGCGGCTATACGGTAACGTCGCCGGCGGCGGCAACAATGGTGGAAATAACGGTGGGAATAACGGCGGCGAGGGCTCGGGCAATAGCTGAGCCTTGCATGAGCGACAGTGGGGACAGCGGGCACTGGACCCGTCTGTCGCAAGTGTGATGAAACCCGGGGCTGCGGGCGCCTCCCGCGCCCGCCCGTTCAACGAACCGGCAAACCGCCTTCGACCTGCTGCTGCAACACCTGGATCTGGCGCTGCAGTTCGCGCAGTTGATCCTCTGCCGCAGCGCGCTGCGCCTGCAGCGAATTCGCCTCGTCACGTGTCGTCTTCTGTTGGTCCGCAACGACGGACTGCTGGTGGCGCGCGATGGTCAGGTCGGCCTGCAGGCGGCTGGCATGGTCCTGCGAAAGCGCGATCATCCGCTCGGTGAACGCCTTTTGCGCCTGAAGCTGGGTCCGGCGAATTTCGACGTCCGAAAGCTGCACGGTTTGCCTCGCGAAGTCGCGATAAATCGCCTCCGCGCGTGCTTCGTCGCCGGTCTTGATAACGCGCCAGAAATTCTTCTGCTGGAACAGCGCAACGTAGTACGTCATGTCCTTTGCATAGAACAGCAGACTTGCCCCGTAGCTGCCGTTGTACGTGGTCCGCAACTCGCTCAGATCCCCGTCGTGAATGCGCTGCTGAAGCTCGGCCACGTTGCCGACAGCGCTTTGCCCGGCTTCCTCGGGCGTGAGCGCCGTAGTCTGTGTCTGGTCCGACTGCGTGACGGCCTGCGAGACTGCCGGTGTCTGGGCCACTGCGGGAGCCGAAGCCGTTGACGGCGCCGAAGCCGGTACCGTCGGGACGGCCGCTGCCGGCGTCGTGTCCGGCGGGGTCTGCGCACAGCCGGCCTGGATTCCCCCGGCCGTCACCAGTGCAGCCAGCGCGATCTGTCGAACTTTCGACTTATGGTCCATGAAGTTCCTGCGTGAACAGTTTTAATTTTCGGCGAAGCGGCGTCATTATTACTCACTTTCGCGGCTTCTGGGCTCCTCGTCATAAATTTGCTCCCCGTCTATCCCGTTCCTGCAACACCTCGGCGGCCAACGCCAGACACCATGTTCCCGGCCCCGAAAAGTCCGCTGGAGTCGTTGCCTACCGTACGCGCAGACGCCTCGGGAAACCCCCACTCCAGGTCAAGCGCGCCTGTGCCGTTTACGTTGTTTACGGACGTCCGGAGCCGGATCAGGAGACCGCGCCGCCGTGGCACGGCGCCGCACGAACCACATCGCGACGCATTTGCTCGAGGAGAAAACCCATGACGCCTTCGACGCGGCACGCCGTCGGAGCGGCTCGAATCATCCGACGGGCAGCGCTGGCCGCCGCGCTTCTGGCCTGCGCGCTGCCGGGTTCGCGCAAACCGCAACGCCGGTCGGCACATGGCAAACCGTCGACGATCGCACAGGCCAGCCCAAGGCGCTGGTCCGGATCGTCGAGGACGGCGACGGCATGCTCAGCGGCACTGTCGTCAAGGGACTCGGCGCCGGCGACCACCCGGATGCCCGCTGCACCGCCTGCTCGGACGCGCGCAAGGACCAGTTGATCCTCGGCATGACGATCGTCGACCACATGCGCCAAACCGGCGACGAATGGAACGGCGGCCACATCCTGGACCCGGAAAACGGCAAGGTCTACCGTTGCACCTTTCGCCTCGAGGATGACGGACAGAAACTGGTCGTGCGCGGCTACATCAGCATTTCGCTGCTCGGCCGCTCGCAGACCTGGATCCGGCAGCCGTAGGCGAATCGGATCGGGTCGCCTACGCGAGACGCCGGAACAGCACGCGGTAATTGAACAGATGCGGCACATTCGCCGCCGGCGACGAAAACGGGGAAGCGTTCGACGCAGCGGGCAACGCCGGACCGGGTGCGTTCCCGGCCCGACCCGCGTGCTTGCGCATGCGCGTTTCGATCGCGCTGCACAGGGTCACGCCGTCGTCGCCGAACAGCTCGGCCATCACGCGCTGGAGGACACCCTCGTCGTACCAGAGCTTGAAGCGGCGATGACAGGTCTGATAGGACGGATAGCGCCGCGGCATCGCGGACCAGGTCGCGCCGCTATAGATGACCCACAGCACGCCGTTGAGCACCGAGCGGGTGTTGGCGAGCGGCCGGCCGCGCATTTCGCTGCGCGGCCGCAGTTCGGGCAGCAGCGGCGCAACGCGTTGCCACTCTTCTTCAGTCAGATCGCGATGGGGCGTCATGCCGTCCTCCTTTGCCGATGCCTTGATCGGCAAAAGATAGCGAGTCGCCCTGAACGCGAATATCGGAAGAATCCGAATCTTGAAAATACCGGGACGGCCTTTACCCGGCCGCCCCGGGCACCCTTCCCTCAGGTCAGCGCCGTCTGCACGATCCGGCGCGGCGCCTCGAGGTATTCCTTCGACTGCATCTCGACGATCCGCGACACCGTGCGCGTGAACTCGTTCGCCATCGGCCCGTCGAGGTACAGCTCCTCGGGACGCACTTCCGCCGACATCAGAAGCTTGACCTTGTGGTCGTAGAGCACATCGATGAGCCAGGTGAAGCGCCGCGCCTCGGACGCCATGCGCGGCGCCATCTGCGGCACGTCCGAGAGAATCACGGCGTGGAAGCGGCTCGCGAGCTCCAGGTAGTCGTTCTGCGAGCGCGGCCCGCCGCAAAGCGTCGCGAAGTCGAACCAGACGACGCCGTCCGCCTTGCGCAGCGCCTTCAGCTCGCGCTTCTCGATGTGCAGGATCGGGCTTTCGTCGGGCACGGCCGCGAGCTGCGCGAACGAATGGCGCAAGGCCCGGTCGGCGTCGGCGCCGAGCGGCGTGTGATAGACCTCGACCTGCGCGAGCGTGCGCTGCCGGTAGTCGATGCCGGCGTCGACGTTGAGCACGTCGAGCTTCTGCTTGATCAGCTCGATGGCCGGCAGCATCCGGTCGCGGTGCAGTCCGTCCGGGTAGAGCGTGTCGGGCTGGTAATTGGACGTCATCACGAACTGCACGCCGCCCGCGAAGAGCCGGTCGAGCAGCCGGTAGAGAATCATCGCGTCCGCGATGTCCGATACGTGAAATTCGTCGAAGCAGATCAGCCGGTAGCGTTTCGCGATGCGGCGCGCCAGCTCGTCGAGCGGATCGGCCTGCCCCTTCAGTTCCTCGAGCTCGCGATGCACCTCGCGCATGAACTCGTGGAAGTGCAGGCGCGTCTTGCGCTGCACGGGCACGACCGTATAGAAGCTGTCCATCAGGAAGCTCTTGCCCCGCCCGACGCCGCCCCACATGTAGACGCCGCGCGGCAGCTCCGGGCGGTTGAGCAGCTTGCGCAGCGCGTTCGAGCGGCGCGCCTTGTACGCGACCCACTCGTCGTAGCACCGCTGCAGCCGGTCGACCGCCGCGCGTTGAGCCGCATCGGCCTGATATCCCCGCGTCTGCAGTTCGTTTTCGTAGTATTCGGTGACGTTCATGGTCTAGCCGCAAAAAATAAGGCGG
Source organism: Burkholderia sp. WAC0059 (assembly GCF_002870125.1). GTDB lineage: Bacteria > Pseudomonadota > Gammaproteobacteria > Burkholderiales > Burkholderiaceae > Paraburkholderia. Next base: position 423,100 of record NZ_PNEO01000001.1, on the reverse strand, counting down.
ACGGGATGATTCCCGCCCGCCTGCGTCCGTAATGCCGGTGCGACCGCCTCGACCGGACGGACCTGCCGCCCGGCCGGAGCGCATTACATGTTGAGCGCGCGCTTGTCGACGGCGAGCGCCGCCTCGCGCATGACCTCGGAGAGCGACGGGTGGGGATGGCAAATGCGGCCGATGTCCTCGGAGGCCGCCTTGAACTCCATCGCCACCACGGCTTCCGCGATCAGGTCCGACGCGCCGGCGCCGATCACGTGTACGCCGAGGATCTCGTCGGTCTTCGCGTCTGCGATCACCTTGACGAAACCGTCGGACTTGCCGACGCCGAGCGCGCGGCCGTTCGCCATGAACGGGAACTGGCCCGGCTTGATCTCGCGGCCTTCCGCCTTCAGCGCCTGCTCGGTCTTGCCGACCCAGGCGATTTCCGGCTCGGTGTAGATCACGAACGGAATGCAGTTGTAGTCGATGTGCGGCTTCTGGCCGTCGATCAGTTCCGCGACGAGCACGCCTTCGTCTTCCGCCTTGTGCGCGAGCATCGGGCCGCGCACCACGTCGCCGATCGCGTAGACGTTCGGCACCGCCGTCTTGCAATGATCGTCCACGTCGATGAAGCCGCGTTCGTTCGCCTTCAGGCCGATCGCCTCGAGGCCGAGGTTGTCGGTGTTCGGCACGCGGCCGATCGACACGATGAGGCGGTCCGCGTCGAGCGTCTGCGCGTTGCCGTCCTTGTCGGTGTAGGCGATCGACACGCCCTTCTTGTCCGTCTTCACTTCGCCGATCTTCACGCCGACGTGAATGTCGAGACCCTGCTTCTTGAAGAGTTTGGCGGCTTCCTTCGCGACGGCCTGGTCGGCCACGCCGAGGAATTCCGGCAGCGCTTCGAGCACCGTCACCTGTGCGCCGAGGCGGCGCCAGACCGAGCCGAGCTCGAGGCCGATCACGCCCGCGCCGATCACGGCGAGCTTCTTCGGCGTCGCGTCGAACGAAAGCGCGCCCTCGTTGTCGGCGACGATCTTGTTGTCGACCGGAACGCCCGGCAGATGGCGCGCCTTCGAGCCCGTCGCAATGATCACGTTCTTCGCGGTCACGACTTCCGTTTCGCCCTCGCCGCTCACCTCGATCTGCACGCCGGCGTCGGTACGGCCCGTGAACTTGCCATGGCCCTTGAGCCAGGTGACCTTGTTCTTGCGGAACAGAAACTCGATGCCCTTCGTCATCTTCTCGACGATCGAGCCTTTGCGGGCCTGCATCTTCTCGACGTCGATCTTGACGTCCTTGATGCTGATGCCGTGGTCGGCGAGGTGGTGCTGCGCGCTCTCGAACTCTTCGGACGAGGCCAGCAGCGCCTTCGAGGGAATGCAACCCACGTTCAGGCAGGTGCCGCCGAGCTTGAGCTCGCCGGCCGGGTTCTTCCAGTTTTCGATGCAGGCAACCGTCTTGCCGAGCTGGGCCGCGCGGATCGCCGCGATGTAGCCGCCGGGACCGGCACCGATCACGACGACGTCAAATTCCTTGGACATGGTAATCCTTTCGATGCGGGGCGCCGGGCGCGTTGCGAAATCTTCGCCTCGCGCGCGGCGCGCCCGGTGAACCAGATGCGTGAGAAACGGCTTACAGGTCGAGCAGCAGGCGCGCCGGATCCTCGAGCGCATCCTTCATCGCGACGAGCGACAGCACCGCTTCGCGGCCGTCGATGATCCGGTGATCGTAGGACATCGCCAGATAGTTCATCGGACGGATCACGATCTGGCCGTTCTCGACGACGGCGCGTTCCTTCGTCGCGTGCACGCCGAGAATCGCCGACTGCGGCGGGTTGATGATCGGCGTCGAGAGCATCGAGCCGAACACGCCGCCGTTCGAGATCGAGAACGTGCCGCCCGTCATTTCCTCGATCGAGAGCTTGCCGTCCTTCGCCTTCTGGCCGAACTCGGCGATCTTCTTCTCGATGTCGGCGAGGCTCAGTTGGTCGGCGTTGCGCAGGATCGGCACCACGAGACCGCGCGGCGAGCCGACGGCGATGCCGATGTCGAAGTAGCCGTGGTAGACGATGTCGGTGCCGTCGATGGACGCGTTCACGAGCGGGAACTTCTTCAGCGCATGCACGGCCGCCTTCACGAAGAACGACATGAAGCCGAGCTTCACGCCGTGTTCCTTCTCGAACTTGTCCTTGTACTTGTTGCGCAGGTCGATGACCGGCTGCATGTTCACTTCGTTGAACGTCGTGAGGATCGCGTTGGTCTGCTGCGATTCGAGCAGACGCTCGGCGATCCGGGCGCGCAGGCGCGACATCGGCACGCGCTGTTCCGGACGGCCGTCGATCCAGGTCGCGGCCGAGGCCGGCGCCTTCACGTCGGGCAGCGCGCCGCGCGCGGCGGCCGGCGCCTTGGCGGCAGGCGCGGCGGCCGGCTTGCTGCCGGCGGAAAGCGCGTCGCCCTTCGTCACGCGGCCGTCGCGGCCCGAGCCGGCGACGTCCGACGACGACAGGCCCTTCTCGGACAGAATCTTCGAAGCGGCGGGCGATGCCGCGGTGCTCGCGCCCGCGGCGGCGGCAGGCTGCGCGGCGGCGGGCGCCGGCGCTGCTGCCGGAGCGGGCGCGGCTGCCGGAGCCGCGGCGGGCGCGGCCGCTGCACCGGCCTTGCCTTCGGTGTCGATCTTCGCGATCAGTTCGTCGGCCACGACCGTGTCGCCGTCGTTCCGGACGACCTCGGCCAGCACGCCGGCGGCAGGCGCCGGCACTTCGAGCACGACCTTATCCGTTTCGAGTTCGATGAGAATTTCGTCCTGGGCAACCGCTTCGCCCGGCTTCTTTTTCCACTGCAGCATCGTTGCTTCCGAGACCGACTCCGAAAGCTGGGGGACCTTCACTTCAACAATAGCCATGTGATTTTCCTGAACACGTATCTGGGACGAACCGGTGCGCATGAAGGCGCGGGAAAAGCACGAAACACCCGCGTTTCGCGCCCTCCCGGTTCGAATGTATGAGGATTATTTTGCGACCGATGCGCCCTTCAGGCGTCCGAACGCGCCTTCGATCAGCGCCTTCTGCTGCTCGTAGTGCTTCGCGTAGTAGCCGACGGCCGGCGAAGCCGAAGCCGGACGACCGCTGTAGGCAAGCTTCTGCCCTTCCTTCATGCCTTCCTTGAGGTGGTGCTCGATGTAGAACCACGGGCCCTGATTTTGCGGCTCGTCCTGCACCCACACCACTTCCGTCGCGTTGTCGTACTTCTTCAGCTCGGTTTCGAACTGCTTGTGCGCGAACGGATAGAGCTGCTCGACACGGAAGATCGCGATGTCGTGCGCCTGAGCCTCGCGGCGGTGCGCAACGAGGTCGTAGTAGACGCGGCCCGAGCAGACCAGCACGCGCTTGACCTTCTTCGCGTCGATCGACTCGTCCACCTCGCCGATCACGGGCTGGAACGAACCCTTCGCGAGTTCCGACAGGTCCGACACCGCTTCCTTGTGGCGCAGCAGCGACTTCGGCGTGAAGATGATGAGGGGCTTGCGGAACAGGCGGATCATCTGGCGGCGCAGCAGATGGAAGATCTGCGCCGGCGTGGTCGGCTGGACCACCTGCATGTTGTGGTCCGCGCACAGTTGCAGATAGCGCTCGATGCGCGCCGACGAGTGCTCCGGACCCTGGCCTTCATAGCCGTGCGGCAGCAGCATCGTGAGGCCCGAGACGCGGCCCCACTTCACTTCGCCCGACGAGATGAACTGGTCGATCACGACCTGCGCGCCGTTGGCGAAGTCGCCGAACTGGCCTTCCCAGGCGACGAGCGTGTTCGGCTCGGCCGTCGAGTAGCCGTATTCGAAGCCGAGCACGGCCTCTTCGGAGAGCACCGAGTCGATCACCGTGAACTTCGCCTGGTTCTCGGCGATGTTCTGCAGCGGCACGTAGGTGCCGTCGTTCCAGCGCTCGCGGTTCTGGTCGTGCAGCACCGAATGGCGGTGCGTGAACGTGCCCCGGCCCGAGTCCTGACCCGTCAGGCGCACCGCGTAGCCCGAGGCGACGAGCGAGGCGAACGCGAGGTGTTCGCCCATGCCCCAGTCGAGCTTCGCTTCGCCCTTGCCCATCGCGCGACGGTCGTTGATGACGCGCTCGACGAGCGGGTGCACCTTGAAGTTTTCCGGAATCGTCGTGATGCGTTCGGCGAGACGCTTGAGTTCGGCGAGCGGCACGGCCGTGTCGGCGGCATCGGTCCACTTGCGGTTCAGGAACGGCACCCAGTCGACCGCGTACTTGCTCTTGTAATTCGAGAGCACTGGGTCGATCGTGTGATGGCCTTCGTCCATCGCATGGCGGTAGGCCTTGACGTAGCCGTCGGCGTCCTCGGCCGTGATCACGCCCTGCTGCACGAGCTTTTCCGCGTACAGCGCGCGCGTGCCCGGGTGCTGGGCGATCTTCTTGTACATGAGCGGCTGCGTGACGGCCGGCGTGTCCTGCTCGTTGTGGCCGAGCTTGCGGAAGCAGACGATGTCGACGACGACGTCCTTGTGGAACTGCATCCGGAAGTCGATGGCCAGTTGCGTCGCCAGCACGACCGCTTCGGGATCGTCGCCGTTCACGTGCAGCACCGGCGCCTCGATCATCTTGACGACGTCGGTACAGTAGAGCGTCGAGCGCGCGTCGCGCGGGTCCGACGTCGTGAAGCCGATCTGGTTGTTGATGACGATGTGCAGCGTGCCGTGCGTGCCGTAGCCGCGCGTCTGCGCGAGGTTCAGCGTTTCCATCACGACGCCCTGGCCCGCGAAGGCCGCGTCGCCGTGGATCTGCACCGGCAGCACCTGGAGGCCGGCTTCGTCGCCGCGGCGGTCCATGCGGGCCTTGGCCGAGCCTTCGACCACCGGGTTGACGATTTCGAGGTGAGACGGGTTGAACGCGAGCGACAGGTGGACCGGACCGCCGTCGGTCGCGACGTCGGACGAGAAGCCCTTGTGGTACTTCACGTCGCCGGCCGGCAGGTCGTCGACGTGCTTGCCTTCGAATTCGGCGAAGAGGTCGGCCGGCATCTTGCCGAGCGTGTTGACGAGCACGTTCAGGCGACCGCGGTGGGCCATGCCGATGACGATTTCCTGGACGCCCTTCGCGCCCGCGTGACGGACCACTTCGTCCATCGACGCGATGAAGCTTTCGCCGCCTTCGAGCGAGAAGCGCTTCTGGCCGACGTACTTGGTGTGCAGGAAGCGCTCGAGGCCTTCGGAGGCCGTCAGGCGCTGCAGGATGTGCTTCTTCTTGTCGGCCGTGAAGTTAGGCGTCGAGCGGATCGACTCGAGCTTTTCCTTCCACCAGCGCTTCTGCTCCGGATCGCTGATGTACATGTATTCGGCGCCGATCGTGCCGCAATACGTGTCGCGCAGCGCCTTGACGATCTCGCGCAGCGTCGCGCGCTCGAACCCGAAGTACAGGTTGCTCGCGTTGAACGTCTCGTCCATGTCGGCTTCGGTGAAGTCGTAGAACGCGGGTTCGAGCTCGGGAATGGCGGGACGTTCGCGGCGCTTCAGGGGATCGAGGTTGGCCCATTGCGAGCCGAGGAAGCGATATGCGCCGATGAGGGACTGGACGTAGACCTGCTTGCGGGCCGTGGCGAGATCCTCGCCGCCGCCGCGCGGCACGAAGGCGTTGGCCTTGGCGCGCTGGGCAAACGACTCGACGATCGGGCCGTGGGCGACGTCGCTGGCATGGCTGCCATCCGATGACGGCACGTTTTGCAACGCGTCAAAGTATTCGCGCCAGTTGTCAGGGACAGAGGCCGGGTTGTCAAGGTATGCTTCGTATAGCTCTTCGACATACGGAGCGTTGCCGCCGAACAGGTAGGAGTTCAGCTGGAACTGCTTCATCGTTTCTGACATTTACGCTCACCTTTCTTCGAGTTTCTCGAGAAATAGCGGGTTACTCAACCTTCCGCGACACGGCCTGACCGTTTAGCGGATTGCGCGAATCAAGTCTGCTGGGAAGGACCTAAAACTTGCATCCGCGGAGAATAGCACAGAAGTACGGCTTCCAATAGTTGCGTCACCACCCGCAAAGGCCCGCCACAACAGGCTTTTACCGTGTCCGCAACACTGTGTGATCAAAACTGCTCGGCCCGGTCCGCTTATATTCGTTCAAATGCAAAAAAGCCGCCCGAAGGCGGCTTTTTATTTCGCTGACTATTTCACTGCCCGTCGTCGCTCCCCATCGCTGACCGGACAGCCGGCCACACCTTACACCGGCCTTGCCGCGCAAGGTAAAGCGCCGTTTCCCGTTCAGTCGGCCGATTCGCGGCTCGCGCGACGGCGCTCGTGCTCCTTCAGATGCCGCTTGCGCAGGCGGATGGACTGCGGCGTCACCTCGACCAGCTCGTCGTCGTCGATGAATTCGACGGCGTATTCGAGCGACATCTGGATCGGCGGAACGAGGCGCACGGCCTCGTCGGTGCCCGACGCCCGGACGTTGGTGAGCTGCTTGCCCTTGATCGGATTCACGACCAGATCGTTGTCGCGGCTGTGAATGCCGATGATCATGCCCTCGTAGAGCGCGTCGCCGGGCTTGACGAACATGCGGCCGCGATCCTGCAGCTTCCACAACGCATAGGCCACGGCCGCGCCGTCGTCCTGCGAGATCAACACGCCGTTGCGCCGCTCGCCGACCGAGCCTTCGCGCACCGGCGCATATTCGTCGAACACGTGGCTCATGAGGCCCGTGCCCCGCGTGAGCGTCAGGAACTCGCTCTGGAAGCCGATCAGCCCGCGCGCCGGAATCCGGTATTCGAGCCGCGTGCGGCCGCGGCCGTCCGAAGCCATGTCGAGCATCTCGCCCCGGCGGCGGCCCAGTTCCTCCATCACGCCACCCTGATGCGCATCCTCGAGGTCCACCGTCAGCAGTTCGTAGGGCTCGTGGCGCACGCCGCCGATTTCCTGCATCACCACGCGCGGACGCGAGACGGCCAGCTCGTAGCCCTCGCGGCGCATGTTCTCGACCAGGATCGTCAGGTGCAGCTCGCCGCGGCCCGACACCTCGAAGACGGTTTCGTCGCCGGTGTCCTTCACGCGCAGCGCCACGTTGTGGTTCAGCTCGCGCATCAGGCGGTCGCGAATCTGGCGGCTCGTGACGAACTTGCCTTCCTTGCCCGCGAGCGGCGACGAGTTGACGAGAAAATTCATCGTCAGCGTCGGCTCGTCGACGGTGATCATCGGCAGCGCCTCGGGCGTCTCCGGCGCGCAGATCGTGGCGCCGATGCCGATGTCCTCGATGCCGTTGATGAGAACGATGTCGCCGGCCTCGGCCGAGTCCACCTGGACGCGATCAAGGCCGCTGAACGACAGCACCTGGTTGATCTTGCGGTTCAGCACCTCGCCTTCCGGACCGAAGCGCACCGCGACCTGCTGGCCCGGTTTGATCCGCCCCCGGTTGACGCGGCCCACGCCGATGCGGCCGACGTAAGTCGAATAGTCGAGCGAGGTGATCTGCAGTTGCAGCGGCGCGTCCGGTTCGGCCGGGCGCACCGGCACGTGCGAGAGGATCGCCTCGAACAGCGGGCGCATGTCGCCTTCGCGCACGTCCGGTTCGAGCCCCGCATAGCCGTTCAGGCCCGAGGCGTAGACCACCGGGAAGTCGAGCTGCTCCTCGGACGCGCCGAGCTTGTCGAACAGTTCGAAGGTCTGGTTGATGACCCAGTCGATGCGCGCGCCCGGACGGTCGATCTTGTTGACCACGACGATCGGCTTCAGGCCGAGCGCGAGCGCCTTCTTCGTGACGAAACGGGTCTGCGGCATCGGGCCCTCGACCGCATCGACGAGCAGCAGCACCGAGTCGACCATCGACAGCACGCGCTCCACCTCGCCGCCGAAGTCCGCGTGCCCCGGGGTGTCCACGATGTTGATGTGGGTGCCCTCGTACTCGACCGCGCAATTCTTCGCGAGAATCGTGATGCCGCGCTCCTTCTCGATGTCGTTCGAGTCCATGACGCGCTCGGCGATCTGCTGGTTGTCGCGGAACGTGCCGGACTGGCGGAGCAGCTGGTCGACGAGCGTGGTCTTGCCGTGGTCGACGTGGGCGATGATGGCGATGTTGCGAAGGGCGCGGGACATAGGGACCTGGAAACGTTGATGGCGCAAGCCGGCGCTCGATCCGCCCTGCCCGCGCCCCGTCGCCCGCTCACCTTCTGCGGAGCGGACGCGAAGCCCGGGCGCGGACCGATTGTGCGGTACACGCTTGAGAACCTGAAATTGTAGCATGGCCCGGTGAAAATCCCTCGTCGGACACGTATCCGTTGCGGGCATGCCGGACATCCCCGCCGCGCGCCCCGCCTTGGGGCACGCCCGGCGCCGATTCCGCCGCATTCCGGCAGACACCCTTACCGATCGCGAGAATATTCTTGCCGCGCAAGATGGGCCTCCCTATAATGCGTGCCTGGTCAATCATTGCAGTCGCATCAAAATCATGACGGACCCGACCTCCACGCTCCCTGCCGAAATTCGCGACTATGATCTCGGCGAAAGCGTCGGCTATCTGTTGTCCCGGGTGAAATCGGCCCTCTCGAACATGGTCACGCAGCGCACGCTCGCGGAACTCGGCATCACGTCCCAGCAGGCGAGCGTGCTGTTCATGGTGGCGAGCGGCAAATGCCTGCTCGCGGCGGAGCTGGCGCGCGAGTACGGCATCGACGCGAGCGCCGTCACGCGCCTCGTCGACCGGCTCGAGATGCGCGGCCTGCTGCGGCGCGTGCGCAGCTCCGAGGACCGGCGCGCCGTGCGGCTTGCGCTGACGCCCGAAGGCGAAGCGATCGCCGTGCGGCTGCCCGCGATCTTCTCCAGCGTGAACAGCAAGCTGACCGGCAACCTGACGCCCGAGGAGGTCGGTTTTCTGAAAAGCATGCTGCGGCGGATCCTGGCGAATAGCTGCGACGCATCCGGCAATAATTCATGACCCGGCAACCAGTTTTGAAAACATCACACCAACCGATAGCTGCATCGTCCAGTATCACCTTCATTCCAGAGACAGCAAGACGAGCCATGCATTCCCTTTTTACGTTTGCGCCGGCGCGCCCCGGCCGGGCAGCCGTGGCCGCCGCGGTCGCGGCGCTCGCCCTGTCCGGATGCGCGAACTATTTCGGCATCGGCAGCAACAAGACCCTCACCCCGCCCACGCAACTCGAAACCTCGCGCAGCATTCCGGCGCAGGGCGGCCAATGGCCGACGCTCGACTGGGCGAACCAGTTCGGCGACCCGCAACTGCCGAAGCTGATCGACGAAGCGCTCGCGAACAACCCGTCGATCGCCGAGGCTCAGGCGCGCATCGCCCGCGCGTCGGCGTACATCGAGACCTCGCGCTCGGCGCTCCTGCCGAAGGTCAACGGCAGCTACTCCTGGACCCGCGAGATCTACTCGGCCCACTCGATCTATCCGCCGCCCTACGGGGGCACCTGGTATAGCGAGAACAACGTGCTCGCGAACGCATCGTGGGACCTCGACCTGTGGGGCAAGAACCGTCAGCGCCTGCACGAGGCCGTCTCTCAGGAGCGGGCCGCGGAGGCCGACATGCAGCAGGCCCGCCTCACGCTCGCCTCGACGATCGCACGCACCTACAACCAGCTCGCGCAGCTCTACGCGCTGCGCGACATCGCCGTGCACGAGATCGACAACCGCAGGACGATCGGCTCGATCACCAACGGCCGCGTGCTGGCCGGCCTCGACAGCAGCGTCGAGCAGCAGACCGCCAACGGCAACATCGCGACGAGCCAGGCTAACCTGGGCCAGATAGACGGCCAGATCGAGTCCGTGCGCTACCAGCTCGGCGCGCTGCTCGGCAAGGGCCCGGACCGCGGGCTGCAGATCGCGAATCCGGTGCTCGACCCCGTCGCGCAGATCGCGCTGCCCGACAACCTGCCCGCCGATCTCGTCGCGCGCCGCCCCGACATCGTGGCCGCGCGCTGGCAGGTCGAAGCCGCGATGCACGGCGTGAAGGAGGCCAAGGCCGAGTTCTATCCGGACGTGAACCTCGCCGCCGGGTTCGGCTTCGACGCCCTCGGCTGGGGCAGCTTCCTGACGAGCGCGGCCCGCCAGACGGACATCGGGCCGGCCGTGCACCTGCCGATCTTCGACGCGGGCGCGCTGCGCGCCCAGTTGAAGAGCCGCTATGCCGACTTCGACCTCGACGTGGCCGACTACAACCAGACGCTCATCGGCGCATTCAACGACATCGCCACCGAGGTGTCGGCGATCCGTTCGACGGATCGCCAGCTCGTGGACGCCCAGCACGCGCTCGACGCCTCGACCAACGCCTGGCAGCTCGCCGTGATCCGCTATCGCGCGGGGCTCTCCGAGCAGTTGCAGGTGCTGGTCGCCGACCAGAACCGGCTCGCCGCCGAGCAGAGCGTCACCAACCTGAGGATGCAGCGCCGCGACATGCAGATGGCGCTCATCCGCTCGCTCGGCGGCGGCTTCGACGCCACGCAGACCGGCCTCGCTGCCCCGGCCGAAATCGGCTCGGACCACGCCGGCGGCATCGTGACGCCGGTGCAGACGTCGAACTGAGCGCCTCGCCCCGGAACCGAAAGACCGAACAGACGAACACGCCCGAAAGAACCCGGAGATCATTTCCATGAGCACCCCCCAGCAGCCGGCCAATGCAAATGCCAATGCGAACAATGGCAAGCGCAAGCGCATGATGACGCTGCTCATCCTCGTGATCGCGATTGCCGCGATCGCCTACGGCCTGTACTACTACTTCGTTGCACGCTTCACCGAAAGCACCGACGACGCCTACGTGAACGGCAACGTCGTGCAGATCACCCCGCAGGTGACGGGCACCGTCATCGCCGTGAACGCCGACGACACGCAGGTCGTCAAGGTCGGCCAGCCGCTCGTCGAACTCGATCCGGCCGACTCGCGCATCGCGCTGCAGCAGGCCGAGGCCAACCTCGCGCAGACCGTGCGCCAGGTACGCGGCCTCTTCGCCGACGACAGCCAGTACGAAGCGCAGGTCACGCTGCGCCAGTCCGACCTGTCCCGCGCGCAGGACGACCTGCGCCGCCGCCTCATCGTCGCGCAGACGGGCGCCGTTTCGCAGGAGGAAATCTCCCACGCGCGCGACGCCGTGCGGGCCGCCGCCGCTTCGCTCGCCGCCGCGCAGCAGCAGCTCGCCGCCAATCGCGCGCTGACCGCGAACACGACCATCGCGACGCAGCCGAACGTGCTCGCCGCGGCCACCCGCGTGCGCGACGCCTATCTCACCAACGCCCGCAACGTGCTGCCGGCGCCCGTCGACGGATACGTCGCGAAGCGCTCGGTGCAGGTCGGCCAGCGCGTGTCGCCGGGCACGCCGCTCATGTCGGTGGTGCCGCTGAACGAGATCTGGGTCGACGCGAACTTCAAGGAAGTCCAGCTCGATCACGTACGTATCGGCCAGCCGGTCGAGATGACCGCCGACGTCTACGGCTCGTCGGTCGTCTATCACGGCAAGGTGGTCGGCTTCTCGGCCGGCACGGGCTCGGCGTTCTCGCTGCTGCCCGCGCAGAACGCGACGGGCAACTGGATCAAGGTGGTCCAGCGCCTGCCCGTGCGCGTCTCGCTCGATCCGGCCGAGCTCCAGAAGCATCCGCTGCGCATCGGCCTGTCGATGCAGGTGGACGTCGACATCAAGAACGACAGCGGCAACCAGCTCGGCGACGCGCTGAACACGGTCTACCAGACCAACGTGTTCGCGAAGTACGGCGACGAAGCCGACGCCGAAATCGCCCGCATCATCGCCGCCAACGCCGGCCCGAACGCGAATGCCCCGTCGGACCCGCATGCGGCGAAGCCGGCCTCGCCCCTGATGTAATCCGCAAGGCCCAGGAACCGCACGCTTTTCTATGTCCCAGCCACAAGCTGTCCACCCGCCGCTCTCTGGCGCGAAGCTCGTGATCGGCACCATCGCGGTGTCGCTCGCGGTGTTCATGAACGTGCTCGACACGTCGATCGCGAACGTGTCGATCCCGTCCATCTCGGGCGACCTCGGCGTGTCCTCCGACCAGGGCACGTGGGTCATCACCTCGTTCGCGGTCGCCAACGCGATCGCCGTGCCGCTCACGGGCTGGCTCTCCGAGCGCATCGGTCAGGTGCGCCTCTTCATGGCGTCGATCGTGCTGTTCGTGATCTCGTCGTGGATGTGCGGGCTCTCCCCGTCGCTGCCGATCCTGCTCGCCTCGCGCGTGATCCAGGGTGCCGTGGCCGGACCGATGATCCCGCTCTCGCAGACGCTGCTGCTCGCGAGCTATCCGCGATCGAAAGCGCCGATCGCGCTCTCGATGTGGTCGATGACCACGCTGATCGCGCCCGTCGCCGGGCCGATTCTCGGCGGCTGGATCTCCGACAACATCTCGTGGCCCTGGATCTTCTACGTCAACATTCCCGTCGGCATCGCCGCCGCCGCGGCGACGTGGGTGATCTTCCGCACCCGCGACTCGGCGATACGCAAGGCGCCGATCGATGGCGTCGGCCTCGCGCTCCTCATCACGTGGGTCGGCTCGCTGCAGGTCATGCTCGACAAGGGCAAGGATCTCGACTGGTTCTCGTCCACGACGATCGTCGTGCTCGCGCTCACGGCCGTGATCGCGTTCGCCTTCTTCGTCGTCTGGGAGCTGACGGCCGAGCATCCCGTCGTCGACCTGTCGCTGTTCAGCCGGCGCAACTTCACGGGCGGTACGGTCGCGCTGGCGGTCGGCTACGGGCTGTACTTCGGCAATCTCGTGCTGCTGCCGCTCTGGCTGCAAACCGACATCGGCTACACGGCGACCGAGGCCGGCCTCGTGATGGCGCCGGTCGGCCTGTTCGCCGTGCTGCTCTCGCCGCTCACGGGGCGCCTGTTGCCGCGCACCGACCCGCGCTACATCGCGACGACCGCGTTTCTCGTTTTCGCGCTGTGCTTCTGGATGCGCTCGCGCTACACGACGGGCGTCGATATCGACTCGCTGCTCGTGCCGACGCTGATCCAGGGCATCGGCATGGCCGGCCTGTTCATTCCGCTCGTCTCGATCACGCTTTCGGGCCTGCCGGGCCATCGCATTCCGGCCGCATCGGGCCTGTCGAATTTCGTGCGGATCATGTGCGGGGGGATCGGGACGTCGATCTTCGAGACGGCATGGGACCACCGCACGATCTTCCATCACGCCCAGCTCAACGAGCAGGGGTCAATCTACAACCCGACGTTCACCCAGTCGATCCAGCAGATGCAGGCCGTGACGGGCATCGACCAGGCACAGGCGCACGGCCTCTTCAACGAGATGGTGACGCAGCAGGCCGCCCAGCTCGGCGTGAACGATCTCTTCTACATTTCGGCCGGCATCTTCGTGCTGCTGATCGGGCTGATCTGGATCACGCGCCCGGAGCGCACCGTCGCCGATGCCGGCGCGGCGGCCTCGGCGGCGCACTGAACCCCGGAATCGTCGGACGGCGGACCGGCTCTTCGCGAGCCGGTCCTTTTGCTGCCGCGCGTTACGCCGGCTTCTTCTCGCCGGTCACGACGAGACGCTCGGGCGCCAGCACGCCGTTCGCCGCTCTCGCCACGCCGAGCAGCCGCTCGTCGTCGCCGTAGACACGCACGCGCGTTTCGTCCGCCCCCGGCCAGGCCGGCACGGCACCGGCCAGTTCGTCGAGCCTCAGCCGCTGGCCGTGCATGAACCGGCGCGCCGCGTCGGCGTCGAGCCGCACGGCGGGAAACGTCGAAAGCAGCGCATCGACGGGCCGCAGCCAGTCGTCGAGCGTGCGCTCGTCGGCATCGGAAAGCCGGTCGAGCGTCACGGCGTGCTCCAGCGTCAGCGCCCCGACCCCGGTGCGCCGCAGCGCCACGAGATGCGCACCGCAGCCTAGCGCCTCGCCGATGTCCTCGGCCAGCGTGCGAATGTAGGTTCCCTTGCTGCACGTCACGCGAAACGTCACGTCGGGCAATGCACAGGCCAGCAGATCGAGTGCATGGATCGTGACGGCGCGTCCTTCGCGTTCGACCACCAGTCCCGCCCGCGCATATTCGTAGAGCGGCTTGCCGTCGCGCTTGAGCGCCGAATACATCGGGGGCACCTGGACGATGTCGCCGCGAAACAACGCCAGCGCAGCCCGCACGGCGGCTTCGTCGCAATGCACCTCGCGCGTCGCGATCGCCTCGCCCTCGGCGTCGCCGGTCGCGGTACGCACGCCGAGATGCATCGTGGCCTCGTAGGTTTTGTCTGCGTCGAGCAGATCCTGGGAAAATTTCGTGGCCTCGCCGAAACAGAGCGGCAACAGGCCCGAGGCGAGCGGATCGAGCGTACCCGTATGGCCGGCCTTGCTCGCGCGATAGAGCCGCTTTGCGCGAATCAGCGCATCGTTGCTCGAAAGCCCGACGGGCTTGTCGAGCAGCAGCACGCCGTCGAGCAGGCGACGCGGCACGCGCGGACGCGCGGGTTGGGGGGGAACAGTCATGATGTCGGAGCGCGCCGCGCGGGCGCACGAAACTCAGTCGTCTTTCGCGCGCGTCGCGTTCGCCTCGTCGATCAGGCGCGACATCTCGATGCCCTTCTCGATCGTCTTGTCGTAGTGGAAATGCAGCGCCGGCACGGTGTGGATGTGCAGCCGCTTGAAAAGCAGGTTGTGCAGATGCCCGGCCGCATGGTTCAACGCCTCCAGGGTCTGCTGGGGGTCGCCCGTCAGCGTCGTGAAGTACACCTTCGCGTGCGCGTAGTCGGGTGTCAGCTCGACGCTCTGGATCGTGACGAGGCCGATCCGCGGATCCTTGACCTCGCGCGCCACGAGCTCGGACAGATCGCGCTGGATCTGGTCCGCGATCTGCACGTTGCGATTCGGAGAAGCACGTCTTTTCGTCATGATGGGTCGTCCATCGCCGTTCATCGGCGCATCGGAAGAATCGGCCGGATGCCGCGCCACTTGCGCGCGGCGCCCCGGCCTGAAAAACAGCGGGCGGAGCCGGCCAGCGCCCGCTCCGCCCGCATTGCGCAGCGCTCTCGCGATTACAGCGTACGCGCGACTTCGGTGATCTCGAACACCTCGAACTGATCGCCTTCGACGACGTCGTTGAAGTTCTTGATCGACATCCCGCACTCGAAGCCCTGCTTCACTTCCTTCACGTCGTCCTTGAAGCGCTTGAGCGAATCGAGCTCGCCGGTGTGGATGACCACGTTGTTGCGCAGCACGCGCACCGACGACGTACGCTTGACGATGCCGTCCGTGACCATACAGCCCGCCACCGCACCGACCTTCGGCACCTTGAAGACCTGGCGCACCTCGACCATGCCGGTCACGATCTCGCGCTTCTCCGGCGCGAGCATGCCCGACATCGCCGCCTTCACCTCGTCCACTGCGTCGTAGATGATGTTGTAGTAGCGAATGTCGACGCCGTTCGTCTCGGCGAGCTTGCGCGCCTGCGCGTCGGCCCGCGTGTTGAAGCCGATGATGACCGCCTTCGAGGCCGTCGCCAGGTTGACGTCGTTCTCGCTGATGCCGCCCACCGCGCCGTGCACGATCTGCACGCGCACCTCGTCGGTCGACAGCTTGAGCAGCGCATGCACGAGCGCTTCCTGCGAGCCCTGCACGTCGGCCTTGACGATGAGCGGCAGGTTCTGCACTTCGCCTTCGCCCATCTGCTCGAGCATGCTTTCGAGCTTCGCGGCCTGCTGCTTCGCGAGCTTCACGTCGCGGAACTTGCCCTGGCGGAAAAGCGCGATTTCGCGCGCCTTGCGCTCGTCCGGCAGCACGATGACTTCCTCGCCCGCGGCCGGCACCTCGGAAAGGCCCTGGATCTCGACCGGAATCGACGGACCGGCTTCCTTCGTCGCCTTGCCCGTCTCGTCGAGCATCGCGCGCACCCGGCCATAGGCGCTGCCCGCCAGCACGACGTCGCCGCGATTGAGCGTGCCCGACTGCACGAGCACGGTCGCGACCGGACCCTTGCCCTTGTCGAGCTTCGCTTCGATCACGAGGCCCTTGGCCGGCGCCGCGACGGGCGCCTTCAGCTCCAGCACCTCGGCCTGCAGCAGCACGTTTTCGAGCAGTTCGTCGATGCCCGTGCCGGTCTTGGCCGACACCGGCACGAACGGCGAATCGCCGCCGTACTCTTCGGGCACGACGCCTTCCGCGACGAGCTCCTGCTTGACGCGATCCGGGTTCGCTTCGGGCTTGTCGATCTTGTTGATCGCCACGACGAGCGGCACGCCGCCCGCTTTCGCGTGCGCGATCGCTTCCTTCGTCTGCGGCATCACGCCGTCGTCGGCCGCGACCACCAGAATCACGATGTCGGTCGCCTTCGCGCCGCGCGCGCGCATCGCCGTGAACGCCTCGTGGCCCGGCGTGTCGAGGAACGTGATCACGCCGCGCGGCGTCTCGACGTGGTAAGCGCCGATGTGCTGCGTAATGCCGCCCGCCTCGCCGGCCGCCACCTTGGCGCGGCGGATGTAGTCGAGCAGCGAGGTCTTGCCGTGGTCGACGTGGCCCATCACCGTGACGACCGGCGGACGCGGCAACGCTTCGGCATCGGTCGAGACCTGGCCTTCGATCAGCAGCGCTTCCGGGTCATCGAGCTTGGCCGCGACCGCGTGGTGGCCCAGTTCCTCGACGATGATCATCGCCGTTTCCTGGTCCAGCATCTGGTTGATCGTCACCATCTGACCGAGCTTCATCATCACCTTGATGGCTTCCGAAGCCTTCACGGCCATCTTGTGCGCGAGATCGGCCACCGTGATGGTTTCCGGCACGTGCACTTCGCGCACGATCGGCTCGCTCGGCGCCTGGAATGAGGAGCCGATGTCCTGATGCTTGCCGCGCCCCTTCGGGCCGCCGCGCCAGCCGCGATCGACGCCGCCGCTCGAATCGCCGCGGGTCTTGATGCCGCGACGCTTCGCGGCGTCGTCCTGCCAGCCGCTCTTGCCGGTACCCGGCTTGCCCCGGCCACGGTCGCCCGTCGTCGTCGACGCCGGTGCGACGCTGGCCGGCGCCGCGACCACCTTCTTCACGGCCGGACGCGCGCCGGCCTCGCCGGCCGGACGCGCCGGCTTGTGCAGCGTGCCCTTGGCCTCGGCCGGCTTCGCCGCCTGCTCGGCCGCGGGCTTCGCCGGTTCCGGCGCCTTCGCGGGCACCGCCGCCTTGCGCGGCGTGTTCATCATTTCGCGAATCGCGCGGGCCTCGGCTTCGGCGGCCGCCCGGCGGCGCGAAATCTCTTCCTGCTCGGCGCGCGCACGTTCGGCTTCTTCGCGCGCCGCGTCTTCGGCTTTCTTCGCGGCTTCGCGCTGGGCGGCGCGCTCGGCGGCGGCGCGCTGCTCGGCGTCGGTATCGCGCTCGGCCCCGACCGCCTGGGCGGCCAGCTCGCGCGCCGCGGCTTCGGCGGCCGCGCGCTTCTTCGCCGCCTCATCTTCCGCACGGCGGCGCTCGGCCTCGGCCGCTTCCTCGCGGGCGCGGCGCTCGGCCTCTTCGCGCTCGAGGCGCTCCTGGCGTTCTTTCAGCTCCTGCGCCTGGCGCTCGAGGAGCTCGGCCTCGCGGCGCGCTTCCTCTTCGCGACGCTGCAGTTCCACCTCGTCGACCGCAGGGGCCGCCTGATCCGATGCCTCGGCCTGCTCGGCCGATTCGTCGCGACGCACGAACGTGCGCTTCTTGCGTACCTCGACCTGAATGGTGCGAGCCTTGCCCGTCCCGTCGGACTGCTTGATTTCCGACGTGTGTTTGCGCGTCAGCGTGATCTTGCGTTTATCACCGTCGTTCGAACCATGCGACTTGCGCAAGTGATCGAGCAGGCGCGCCTTGTCGCTCTCCGACAGGGCATCGTCCTCGCTTGCTTTCTGGACGCCCGCCGCCTGCAACTGCTCGAGCAGTACGCCTGCAGGCATTTTCAGTTCCGCGGCAAACTGGGCTACGTTGTTACTCGCCATTCATTCCTCTTGATGCAAGGACCACGTCCTTGCGGTTGACATCGGGTCAAGCGGCCCTACCGCCGCATCGCCTGCGGCCGGCCGCGTTCAGTTCAGTGGGTCATGGTCGGGTCCTGGACATTGCTCACTGGAACCAGTGCTCACGTGCTTTCATGATCAACGCTTTCGCGGTGTCCTCTTCCATGCCCGTTATCTCGATCAGCTCGTCGACGGCCAGCTCCGCGAGATCGTCGCGCGTATGGATCTCGTGCTGCGCAAGCTGCGCGAACAGGTCCTGATCCATGCCGTCGAGGCTCTTCAGGTCCAGCGCGACGTTCTCGACCTTCTCCTCGTTCGCGATCGCCATCGTCAACAGCGCGTCGCGCGCGCGGTTGCGCAGCTCGTGCACGGTGTCTTCGTCGAACGCCTCGATCTCGAGCATTTCGTTGAGCGGGACGTAGGCGATCTCTTCGAGGCTCGTGAAGCCCTCGTCGATGAGAATGTCGGCGACTTCCTCGTCGACGTCGAGACGCGCCATGAACAGGTCGCGCAGCACCGTGCGCTCCTGGTTCTGCTTCTGGGCCGACTCGTCCGGCGTCATGATGTTGATCTGCCAGCCGGTCAATTCGCTGGCGAGACGCACGTTCTGGCCGCTGCGGCCAATCGCGACGGCCAGCTCGCTCTCGTCCACCACGACGTCCATCGAATGCTTTTCTTCATCGACGACGATCGACTGGACAGCCGCCGGCGCGAGCGCGCCGATTACGAACTGGGCAGGGTCTTCCGACCATAGCACGATGTCGACGTTTTCGCCACCGAGCTCGTTGCGCACGGCCTGCACGCGCGAGCCGCGAATGCCGACGCAGGTGCCGATCGGGTCGATGCGCTTGTCGTAGGCGACCACGCCGATCTTCGCGCGCACGCCGGGGTCGCGCGCGGCCGCCTTGATTTCGAGGAGGCCCTGCTCGATTTCCGGCACTTCCATCTCGAAGAGCTTCATCAGGAATTCGGGCGCCGTGCGCGACAGCTCGATCTGCGGGCCGCGCGCCGTGCGGTCGACCTTTCCGATCCAGGCGCGCACGCGGTCGCCCACGCGCAGGTTTTCCTTCGGAATAAGCTGATCGCGGCGCAGCAGTGCCTCGACGCGGCCCGACTCGACGATGAAGTTGCCCTTGTCCATGCGCTTGACCGCGCCGGTCATGATGCTTTCGCCGCGCTCGAGGAAGTCGTTGAGGATCTGCTCGCGTTCGGCGTCGCGCACCTTCTGCAGGATCACCTGCTTGGCGGCCTGCGCGCCGATGCGGCCGAACTCGATCGACGGCACCGGCTCCTCGAGGTAGTCGTCGATCTGCGCGTCGGGTTTCTGCTCGCGCGCCTCGAACAGCAGGATTTCCTGATCCGGTTCCTGCAGGCCCGCCTCGTCAGGCACGACGCGCCAGCGGCGATAGGTTTCGTGCTCGCCGCTTTCACGGTCGATGTGAACGCGGATGTCGGCGTCCTCGGCGAAGAGTTTCTTGGAAGCGGATGCGAGCGCCGCTTCAAGGGCGGCGAACACTACGTCCTTGTCGACGTTCTTTTCGCGTGCCAGCGCATCCACCAGCATCAACACTTCGCGACTCATTGTTTGCGGCTCCTAAAGTCAACTTTCGGGACGAGGCGTGCGCGGTCGATATCCGCGAGCGTGAAGTCGAGCATCGCGGCTCCCGCCTTCCCTTCAAATTCCAGACCGATGGTTTCGCCCTCGGGGGCATGCAGAATGCCCCGGTACGATTTCCGTCCGTCCAATGGCTTTTTCAATGTGATGACCGCCTCGCTGCCTGCGAAGCGCTCGAAGTCCGCCAGTTTTTTCAGCGGGCGGTCGAGACCCGGCGACGAAACCTCGAGCCGCTCGTAGTCGATGTTCTCGACCGTCAGGACGTGCTGCAACTGACGCGTGACCTTTTCGCAATCCTCGATCGCGATGCCCGCAGGCTGGTCGATATACACGGCCAGCATGCCGCGCCCGGTGCGCTCGAGGTCCACGAGCTCGTAGCC
Organism: Burkholderia sp. WAC0059; assembly: GCF_002870125.1. Lineage (GTDB taxonomy): Bacteria > Pseudomonadota > Gammaproteobacteria > Burkholderiales > Burkholderiaceae > Paraburkholderia. The sequence goes on along the minus strand of NZ_PNEO01000001.1, from coordinate 403,223 downwards.
GAGACCCGCGACCGTGGTTTCAATCAGTTCCGTCAGTTGCACAATGCCCCACTCCAGATGTTCGCGCGCCCCGCCTCGCGACACACCTCCCACGGGCAGCGCAAGCGCTGCACGCGCTTTTCGTATGCGCATCGGCCACGCGCCCCGGTCACATTTCGCGACCGTTTTTGCGGCACTCGCGGCCGTGGCCACCCGGGTCGGCGAACCCGTTCCGGGCGAATTTCGAGCAAAATTCCGGCCCAAAAAAAAATGGGCTGAACGCCCATCTTTTTCTAAACGGTGGTCGCACCCGAGCTGCACACAAAAAAGCTGCACGCCCAGCGACTTCAAGATTATAGCCTTTTTTGACTACTAACGCAAACCAGCACGGCCCGGAAAAGCACCGGAGGCGGTAACGACCCGCCCGTCCGGCAACGATCGTACGAAAGCGTACGACGCCCCCTCGTTCAATGCCCGCGCGACCGGTTGCGCTGCGTGCCGCGCGGACCGCCGCGCCCGCCGCCGGCGCGATTGCCGTTGGCGCCGGCGGCCGTGCCGGCGTTGCCCGACGGGCGGCGATTATTGGCGTTCGGATTGCCCGATGCGCGCTTGGACGGCGCACGGTTGCCGTCGACGTCGCGGCCGCCCGCGTTGGCGTTGCCGCCGCGACTGCCGTAGCCGGCGCCGAAGCCGGTACCGGCTCCGCCCGCGAAACCGCCCGACTGGCCGCGCCGACCCTGGCCGTGGCGCGGCTGGTTGAAATTGCCGTGAGCGGTCAGCACCGGCTCGCGGTTGATGAAGCCCATCGAGGTCTGCATCGGATCGGGCTGGCGGCGTTCCTGCTCGCCGTTGCGCCCGCCCTTTTCGCCGACGGGCGCCTTGAGGCCGACCGACGACATCAGGGTGCGCACCTGGCCATCCTCGAGTTCTTCCCAGCGACCGCGCTTGAGCCCGCGCGGCAGCGAGATCGGGCCGTGCCGCGTGCGGATCAGTCGGCTCACCATCAAACCGACCGCCTCGAACATGCGCCGCACTTCGCGATTGCGCCCCTCGGCGAGCGCGACGTGATACCAGTGGTTCGTCCCCTCGCCGCCGCCGTCGCGGATGCGCAGGAAGTTCGCGGGACCGTCGTCGAGCTCGATACCCTTCAGCAGCTTCTGCCGGTTGCCTTCCGACAGTTCGCCGACGACCCGGACCGCGTACTCGCGCTCGACGCTGTAGCGCGGATGCATGAAGCGGTTGGCCAGATCGCCCGAGGTCGTCAGCATCAGCAACCCCTCGGTGTTGAAGTCGAGCCGGCCGACGGCGAGCCATTTCGCCGTCTTCATCGGCGGCAAGCGGTCGAACACCGAAGGCCGCCCCTCCGGATCGGCATGGCTCACGATTTCTCCGGCCGGCTTGTGGTAGAGCAGCACGCGCGGCGGCTTGCTCTGCACCTTGCGCTTGACCGGCTTGCCGTTGATGCGCACCTGGTCGGTCGGCATGATCCGCTGCCCGATGTGCGCGGGCTCGCCGTTCACGGACACGCGCCCGGCGACGATCAACTCCTCCATCTCGCGGCGCGAACCCATGCCGGCCTCGGCGAGCACCTTGTGCAGCTTCGGCGCGTCGTCGTCGGGACTCAGTACGCGCTTGGGCTGCTGCTGGGGCCGCCCCCCGCGCAGCATCGGCGCGCGCGCGCCGGCGCCCGCCCCGTTGTCGGCGTCGAACGCCGGCGACGTCACGTACAGAAACAGGTCGTCCGCGCCTTCGCCCTGCGGCGCGGATGGCGGCGTCTCGGCGCGGCCCTTGCGCGGCTTTTCCGCCGCGCCGTTGCTCCGGCGGCCGCCCTGCTTCTTGCCGCCGCCCGCGTCCTTGCGCGGCGTCCGCACCTGCGCGACGACGACGCCGTCCGGCGGCGTCCCGGTCGTCGGCGCGTCCGCCGCCTGCCCCGGTTGGGCGGCTTCGCCGCCCTTTGCCCGGTTGTTGCCGGCGCGGCGGCGCGCGATCAGGCTACGCGGTCCGCGACGCAAGCCGCGGCGCGGCCGTTCCTCGCCCTGCCCGTCGTCTGGCCGTGCGGCATCGCCTTGCGCCTGCGCGCGCGATTCATCGGCGCGAGCGGCAGGCTCGACGCGCGCGGATTCGGGCGCATCGGTCGAATCGGTATCGTGGATATCTGTCAAAACAACCTCAAGATGTCAGGTCGCGCGCCCCCTTGCGAGGCGCCGTCAGTCATGTTCGTTACGCCGGACGCCGCGCAATGCGGCGGCCTTATCGTTCGTCAGGACCCGGAGTCCTGTGCCGCTTCGCGGCGGGTCTCGTTTCCATCCTGGCCGGGCTCGCCGGCCGTGCCCCCGTGCGCAACCGGCACGCCCGCCTCCGGCGCTGCCGGATAGCCAGCGACCGGCCCGGCGGATTCGTCGGAGCCGGCCGACTCGCCCTCGTCCGGGCTGGCATCGGCATGGTCGTCATGGGGAACGTTTGCCTCGGGAGTCGGGGGAAACGATGCGCCATCGCCCCATTCGTCCGCACTCGCGGCGGCGGCTTCCTCGCCCGTCGACAGCGAGTCGGCCGGCGCGTCTTCGCCCGGCGATCCGTCCTCCGGCACGCTTGCGGCCTCGATCACCCCGGCGCCCCCGGCATCTCCCGGCACAGCCCCGCCATCAGAAAACTCGATCGCGTGCTGAGCGAGCAACTGCTCGCTCAACTGGGCCGGGGCGTCGTCGAGCGAAGGCAATTCGTCGAGCGACTTCAGGCCGAGATCGTCGAGAAACTGCCGCGTCGTCGCATAAAGCGCCGGGCGGCCCGGCACGTCGCGATGCCCGATCACCTCGATCCAGCTCCGGTCCTCGAGCTGCTTGACGATCTGCGTATTGACCGTCACGCCGCGAATCTCCTCGATATCGCCGCGCGTGACCGGCTGCCGGTACGCGATGATCGCCAGCGTTTCAAGTACCGCGCGCGAATAACGCGGCGGCTTTTCCGGGTTCAGCCGGTCGAGATAAGGCCGCATCGCGGGCTTGCTCTGAAAGCGCCAGCCCGAAGCCAGCGCCACCAGTTCGACTCCGCGCTCCGACCATTCGCTGCGCAGGTCTTCGAGCAGCGCGCGAACCGTGTCGGCCGATACCTCGTCGGTAAACAGCTTGCGCAGATCGCCGAGCTTGAGCGGCTCTTGCGCGCAGATCAATGCGGTCTCGAGGACGATCTTCGCCTCTTGGGTATTCATGCAGCCGAGTCAGACCTTAAGTCGGGTTCAAAGAACCGGAACAGACAGACGATATGGAACTGAAGACGCGCTCGCCCGATTCTGATCGGTCATATTGATGGGAGCACGCACCGGGGGGCCGTCATACAGGCATCGAATCGAGCCAGGCCCAGCCGGACGGAGCAGCGATATTCCCGGAAGGAATCGCGTGACCAGGCGCCATCTTACGCAAAAACCACGGGAGCGTAAAGACGCGCCCGATAATACGCGCCGCGCATTATCGGGCGGCGGCGGTCGCCGATGCCGCCCCCCCGGACTATTTCACGAGATGGCGCGCGAGCCGTTCCACGCCCGCGTCGAGCCGCGCCGGATCGCAGGCGTAGCACCAGCGCACGAACCCCTCGCCCTCGGGCCCGAACGCGCTGCCCGGCGCGAGCCCGACGCCGGCGCCCCGCACGAGCGACTTGCACAGCGCGAGGCTGTGCCGCGCGCCCGGCAGCGAGAAAAACAGATACATCGCCCCGGCCGGCGCCTTGACGTCCACGCCCGGCAGCGCCGACAGCGCACGCGCCAGGTGGTCGCGCGACGCCCGCAGATCCGCGACGAGCCCGTGCGTGAACGACTCGCCCTGCTCGATCGCCGCGATGCCGGCCTGCTGGACGAAGGACGGCGCGCACGAGGTGTTGTACTCGACGAGCTTGCCGAGATCGTCCGTCAGCCCGCGCGGAACGACCATCCAGCCGAGCCGCCAGCCCGTCATGAGCCACGCCTTCGAGAACGAGTTCACGCAGATGAGACGCTCGTCGCGCGAGGCAAGGTCGAGGAACGACGGCGCCGTGCGCGCCCCCGGCTCGCCGTAGTAGAGGCGCTCGTAGACCTCGTCGGCGACGATCCAGATACCGTGGCGACGGCAATGCTCGAGGACGGCGCGCTGCTCGTCGCGCGTCATGACCCAGCCCGTCGGGTTGTTCGGCGAATTGACGAGCAACAGGCGCGTGTCCGGCGTCAGCGCGGCCAGCAGACGATCGAGATCGAGCGCCCAGCCGCGCTCGCCGTAGCCGAGCGCGACCGTCTCGACCGACGCGCCGAGAATCCGCGGGATTTCGACGAGATTCGGCCAGAGCGGCGTGACCGCCACGACCCGGTCGCCCGCGCCCACGACGAGCTGCGCCGCCAGCATCAGCGCATTGACGCCGGCGCTCGTCACGGCAACGTGCTCGACGGACGTCGCGCCGTGCAAATCGCTCACGTAGCGCGCAATCGCCTCGCGCAGCGGCGCGATGCCGAGATTGTGCGTGTAGAACGTGTCGCCCTTCGCCAGCGCCGTCGCCGCGGCATCGCGGATGAAGGCGGGCGTGACCCGGTCCGACTCCCCGAACCAGAACGGCAGTACGTCGGGAATGCCGAAGCCGGCGTTGGCGACCTCCCGGATCTGCGACGCGCGCAGCGCGCGCACGGCATCGCGTGCGCCGGGGACGGAAAACGTGGGCACAGGCAGATCGTCGAGGTCGCTCATTGAATCGTCCGGATAGAAGGCATGAAAGGCATGACGGAAAAACCGCCAGTGTAGCGTGCCGCCGGCCGTCCGGCGGTACGACCCGCCCCTTCAGCGCAGATCCTCCGCGCGGGCCGGCAATTGCCGGATCAGCGACCAGACCGCCTCGGCGGCCGGCGACAGCGACCGGTCGCGCCGCCGCACCAGCTCCACCGTGCGCTCGGCCCGCGGAACGAGCTGCCGCGCCACGAGACTCGAGCCGGCCGGCAGCGGCAACGCCAGCCACGGCAGCACGCTGACGCCGATGCCGGCCTCGACGAGCCCGAACACCGTCGCCGAATGGCCCAATTCCTGCACCACGCTCGCGCTCACGCCGTGGCGCGCCATCACCGCGTCGATGAGCGGACGGCTGCCCGAGGCGTAGTCGAGCATCACGAGCCGCTCGCCCTCCAGCGCCTTCCAGTCCACCTCGTCGCGCCCGGCGAGCCGGTGATCGCTGCGCGCGACGAGACAGAACGAATCGGTCATCAGGATCTCGGCTTCGAGATCGTCGGCCGTGAACGGCCCGATGATCACGCCGAAATCCACCTCGCCCGACTTGACCTTGCGGACTACGTCGCTCTGCACGTCGTCGCGCAGGCCGAGCGTGACGTAGGGGAACTGTTGCCCGCACGCCGCGACGACCCGGGGCATCAACCGGCAGGCCACCGTCGGGCTCGCGGCCACGACGACGCGCCCCCGCCGCTGCTCGCCGATCTCGCGAATTTCGCGCAGCGCGTCGTCGAGATCGCCCAGCAGGCGCGAGATGCTGCCGATCAGGTTCGTGCCGACATCGGTGAGTTGTACTTCGCGCGTCGTGCGATCGACGAGCTTCACGCCGATTTCAGTCTCCAGTTCGCGCACGCACCGGCTGACGGCCGACTGGGTCAGGCCGATCTCGTCGCCCGCCCGGCTGAAGCTTTGCAGCCGCGCCACTTCGATGAACACCCGCAATTGCCGCAACGTCACATTCATCGGATTACCTCATTAATTTTCAATTTTTATGCACATCCTATTGCAAATGAGGGGACCTTGCGAAATTACTCGCAGGCAGACCGGACGAGGGTTCGCCGCAATGCGGCAAGACGGCGCAAGCGCACGCCGCACGGGCCTGATTGCACAAGATTGGTGATTCTCCCGATTTTGCGGGCGGGGGTTTTCGATTCTGATACGCCCCGGGCCGCCGCCCGCCCAGGCTTGACGTTACGCGGCCTGGAGGGAAATGCGAACGACATGGCACGCTTCCTGCATTGAGGTGAGCACAGGATCGGCGGTAGCACGCCCCGGGGCAACGGCGCTCCGACAAGGCAAGGCCGATCCCGCCTGGCACTCGGGCAGAGTGCGTGAAGAGTGCGCAGCGCGGGGCAGCGCACCGGAGTTAGCTTCGCTGAGGTGAAACATGATGCTGTTCGACGATTTGAGAGACAACGAATGGGCGCTGGTCGAGGCGTTGTTCTGTGCGGAGCCCGCACGGAGCGAGCGGCGCGGACGGCCTCGTGTGGAAGCGCGCGCGGTCGTCAATGCCGTGCTGTGGGTGCTCTCGACTGGCGAAGGCTGGTCGAAGCTGCCCGGCCGGTATCCGTCGCCGCCGACGTGCCGCCGTCGTTTCGACGAATGGCAGGCCGATGGCACGCTCGCCGAAATCGTAAAACGCCTGGGTTCGAGCGGACGTCAAATTTCCCTGCGCGGTCGCATCGGGGCGACTGCCACCAAATCGCCTGCTCCGCCGAGCCGCGACCGCCTGCGCGGCGCGTTCTGGACCAATCCGGAATCGTGGCGCGCGCCGGTCAAGATGGCCTGAACTCAGCAGCCACCGTCTGACCACCCTCCGCGGCCGGACCCCGCTCACGCGGCCGGCCGCAAGCTCCCTCTCCCGACCCGAAAGCGCGCCAGTACGCGCTTTTTTCGTCTCCGACGCTCCCGACTCCCCGCAGCAAACATTGCGCTCCCGAACGACCCGCACATCGCCGCGGATCCCGGGAGATACATCTCTTTACCATTATTTACAGCGGCCTTTCGCCGCCGACACTATCGTGTGATCATGTCAACAAACGTCGACGCGCCGGCTTGACAGGAGGCTGCGATGAAACCCATGGCCCTGCTCATCTGCGGCATCATGGTTTCGTTGCCGATTTATACCGTGGCCCGACCGGCTCCCTCCAGCGTGCCCGACTGGCACGCGCTGCCCACCTCGATGCTGCTGCGCCAGGCCGATCTGCCGGGCCCGGCGCACGCGGACAGTCCACCCGTGCCGCGCGGCAACCTGCGCGGCGACATCGAAAGCAATGCTCACAACCGCGCGCTGGCGCACCAGCACAACGCGCCGGCGCACTTGCCCCGGCATTGACGGCATTCCGACGTTCGATTGAGTAACCGCGGCACTTCGCGTCATGTCCATGTCGACGCCACTAGCACAACGCTGTGGTAGTCGTGCCGGTAAGCGCCCGTATCTTTCGATACGGGCTTTTTTTCGGCATTGTCCTTGAGATCGCCCCGCAGACAAGCCCGCGGAAAACGCCGACCCGCGCGAGTAGAGAAGAAGATACGACGCTATTGCCGCGCCTCGAGATCGGGTTGAGGCGCATCGGCAGTCGGCGCGTAGTCGGCCGACCGGTTCCCGGACCAGTCCAGCGCACGCTCGTCGCGCGCGAGCCGGGCGAACTCGGCCCGCCCCCGGTCGGTCAGCACCGCGATGTCCACCGGTGCATGAAAACCGGGCGCCGGCGCCACGGTCCGCTGCCGGACCGTTTCCATCAATCCGAGCGTGCGCAGATATTCGAATACTCCGGGACGCCGCGCCCACGGGACCTGCCGGTATTGCACCCGTCGTAGTGCTTCGAGTACCGCTTCGTTGGAATACGTCCTCATCTCACTTCTTTATGAAAATGCAACCCTGCTATGAATCCTGCCTGCTGCGACATGCCAGCCGGCACGGTCCGCCATGCGATGCGGCGATGACCCGTACCCCGGAAAAAACGCCTCACGACAGGGACGACAGGTTATTTCGGGCCCCGTAGAAGAGAGAACGCCCACCGCCGAACGACCAGCGCAGTACGATGGTAGCCTCCGCATCATCCCGAAAATTGATACGTTACCCCATTTGAATTGATTCTATTCACTTTATTTGCGCTTTTTTTCGCACTATCCGTCCTATGGCGCAGCGCGCGACGCGCCGTCGTAGCCTGTACCGTCGCCATTTTCTGGCTGATATCCGCGGGCTGGCTGACCGTGCCGCTGCTCGATCTCGCGCAACCAGAGATATATCGCACTCCGTACGAATCAGAAAATGTCCGTCCCTCGACGTTCGGCGCACGCACGGTCATCATCGTGCCCGGCAGCGGCACGACCCGGTCAACCGATGGGCCGCTCGTCCCGCAACACGACGCGTTCGCGCGCCTGTCGACGGCGGCATCGCTCTACCGGCGCTGCCGCGCGTCGGGCGCGCTGTGCCGCGTGATCCTGAGCGGCGGCAACCCCCAGCATCACGCGGCCAGCGAGGCCGACACCTATGCCCCCTATCTGGCCCGGGCCGGCGTTCCGCCTGCGGACATCGTCATCGAGAACCGCAGCCTGACGACCTGGCAAAACGCGCGAAACGTCGCCCGCATTCTGGACCATGAACATGACGATTCGCTCATGCTCGTCACCTCGGCCTACCAGATGCGCCGCGCCCTGCTCGACTTCGGCCGCTTCGGTTACGCGCCCATGCCCATCGTGTCGAACGTGCGCCGGGCCCGAGTGGGACTGTTGCCTCGCCGGAGCAACCTGGCAGCCGCGGAAACGGCATTGCACGAGTTGATCGGCACGGCCCAGTTCTATCTATACCGCATGATCGGCTGGTTTTGAGCGGCTCCCAAACTGGCAAAATCGCCACAGGAAACGTAACCAGATGTAACTATTTGCTGCGGCAACCGGCCAATGTCATCTGGAACGTATATTTGGCCGTTAGAATGATCGGGTCCTTTCCGCATGGACAGGCACCAGTCAGGCCCATAAACCGCTTCCCTGGAGGTCAAGATGAGAAAAGTGTCCCTCGCCGTTCTGGTTGCGCTTTCCGCGTTGACGGGCGTCGCCCACGCGCAAACGGAAAATGGCATCACGATGAGCACCGATCCGCAAAGGGCGGCCGACATCGAGCAACACGCCCAGGATCTCCAGGCGCAGCAGGAGGCAGCCCCGTCGACGGAATCCGCCCGGCCGGTGCACCACCATCGCGCGCCGCATCACCATAAGAAAGCCGCCCAGTAACCCGGGACGCTGCTTCCCGGTTCGCCCCGTGGGCGGAACCGGCAAGGCCGAAGCCAGCTACCATGCCGGCTTCGGCTTTTTTTGTTTCGGTCTCTTTTGCTTCGGTCTTTCGTCGCCGCGATCCCGCCGGCGCGAACCTCGCCGCGAGGCCGGCCCTGGCCGGCGGCAAGGCCCGGCGGTATGCTAAAGTCCCGCACCTCGAATCGACCCACCCACCGTGCGCCCCTGACGCGGAGAACAGCATGAGCAACATCCAGCTCGACATCGAATGGACCGAGGCGGCATCCCGCAAGATCGAAAAGCTGATGCCGCGCGACAGGCAAGACGCGTTTCTCGCCCTGCCGCCGGTCGAATGCCTGCCGATGGAAGGCGACGTGCTGTTCCTCGGCCCGGCCGGCAAGCAGCAGCCGTTCATCGTCATCGAACGGCAGTATCACCACGACGGCGACGCGGACTGGACCATCATCCTGATTCTCGACGTGCCGGGCACGACCCACTGACGGCCGGCTGTCGAAGCGCCGTCATCCGTCCGCGACGCGCCCCCGCCCGGCTTTCACCTCGCTGCGCTTCGCCTTGCCGTCGAGCCGCCGCAGGTTCGAGGCGCGGCTCGGCCGCGTCGGAACGCGGGCGCGACGCGTAACGCTGACGCTATCGATCAATTCGCCCAGTCTTTCGAGCGCGGCCGCGCGATTCTGCTCCTGCGTGCGATGCTCCTGCGCCTTGATGACGATGACGCCGTCGCGCGTCACGCGGCGGTCCGACAGCGCGAGCAGACGCCGCTTCAGCACGTCGGGCAACGACGAGGCCTGGATGTCGAAACGCAGATGGATCGCGCTCGACACCTTGTTCACGTTCTGCCCGCCCGCACCCTGGGCGCGGACGGCCGTGAATTCGATTTCGTGTAGCGGCACCGGGTGGCGGGCGATCATGGTTGCAACCTGTCTACGAAGCGAAGCGGAACGGCGAGTTTCGCATAGACCGGCCGATGCACGCACCGATCGCGAAGCCTGCCGGCAGTTTGCCAGGTGGGTCGGAATGGGCCGATACTTTCGCGCATTACCCTTGTCGAGTAAACCGGCATGAAGCTACGTCCAGCCCTCGTCGGCGAACTGGCGGTCAACCTGCTGCTGCCCTGGCTCGCCTACCGGCTCGCGCAGCCGCACTGGGGCGAATTCGGCGCTCTCGTGGCGTCGGCCGTGCCGCCGCTCGGCTGGAGCCTCGTCGAACTGGCACGCTTCAGGCGTGTCGACGCGCTGAGCGCCATCGTCCTCCTCGGCATCGTGCTGTCGATCGGCGCGATGGCGCTCGGCGGCGGTCCGCGCATGCTGCTGATGCGCGAGTCGCTCGTGTCCGGCATGGTCGGCGTCGCGTTCCTGCTCTCGCTCTTCGCGCCCCGGCCCCTCCTGTTCTATCTCGCCCGCGCGAGCGGCGCGCGCGAGCAGGCCGGCGGCGGCGAACGCATCGAAGCGTTGTGGCGCGAGCGTCCGGCGTTCGTCTCGGCCATGCGCGCGCTCACGGCCATCTGGGGCGTCGGCCTCACGGGAGAAACGGCCTTGCGCGCGTGGCTCGCGCTCACCTGGCCCATCGAGCGGTTTCTGGCCGTCTCGCCGTTCATCAGCTACGGTATCTACGGCGCGCTGTGCGCCGCCACGTTCGGGTATCGCGCCCGGATGCGGCGCGCCGGCAGGCGCAGCCTGCCCGACGACGCGTCGAACCGGATCCGCAACGCGCCATAGCCCGACCATAGCCCGGCGGCCGAACCCGCGCCCGCGCCGACGGTCAGACGGCCGGAAAAATCAGTTAGACTCACCGGCAGCCCGCAATCCGCCGACGCAACCCGTTGCCTGCCCGTCGTTACGTCCGCTTCCGAACCTCACCAGCAGTCGATGCGCTATTCGGTAGAAGTCAAAAAATTCCTGTATAGCCAGTATTTCTACGGCGGCCTGCGCATCGCGGTCGGCATCTCGCTGCCGGCCATCCTGTGCCTGCTCGTATTCCACGACAGCGACCTCGGCTTCACGATCTCGACGGGCGCGCTCGGCGCCTGCGCCGTCGACATGCCCGGCCCGCTCAAGTACAAGCGCAACGAGATGCTGGCGTGCAGCGCGATCGGGTTCCTGTCCGCGTTCGCGACGGGCCTCGCGACCGTCAACGGCCTCGCGCTCTGGTGCGCCGTCGTGCCGCTCACGTTCGTGCTCTCGCTGATCGTCGTCTACGGCAACCGCTGGCCGCAAATCAGCTTCGCGACGCTGTTCATGATGGTCATGACGCTCGACGCGCATTTCACGCCGTGGGAAGCGCTCGCCAACGCCGCGTGGATTCTGCTCGGCGGGCTCTGGTACACGTCCTGGGCCACGTTCGTGAGCCATCTGCTGGTGAGCCGCATCGAGCAGCAGGCGCTCGCCGAAAGCGTGTTCGCCTGCTCGGACTATCTGCTCGCGCGCGCCCAGTTCTTCGACCTCGACAACGATCTCGACGAGTGCTATCGCAACCTCGTCGCGAAACAGATCGCGGCCGTCGAGCGCCAGGACGCGGCGCGCGACATCGTGCTGCGCAACCTGCCGAAATTCAGGAGCGGCGAACTCGACGCGCGCCGCGCGATGCACTTCAACCTGTTCATCAACACGGTCGATCTGCACGAGCTGTTCGTCGGCACCCACACCGACTATCCGCTCGTGCGCAACACGTTCGGCGGATCGGACCTGCTCGTGTTCTATCGCGACCTGATCCGCAAGGCCGCCGCCGATCTCGAGGACATCGGCCTCGCGGTGCTGCAGAATCGCGCGCCGCGCGCGCGCATCAACGTGAAGGCCGAACTGCGCGCGATCGAGTACGAACTCGAGCTGATGCGCAAGAACGACGTGCCGCAGAAGGACCCCGAAGCCTACGCCGCGATTGCCGCCACGTTCCGGCGCATCTGGAGCGCCACGCGGCTCATCGACCGGATGCGCCGCAGCCTCGCGAACGAGACGCACACGACCGAAACCGAGCTGCGCATCGACGAGGCGCTGCAGCGCTTCGTCTCGGGCCGCCGCGTGCCGCTGCGGCAACTCTTCTCGAACCTGACGATGGCCTCGCCGAGCTTCCGCCACGCGCTGCGCGTGACGATCGCCGTGGCCATCGGCTTCTGGCTCGGCCGGCTGCTGCCGCTCACCAACGCATACTGGATCGTGATGACGACCGTCATCATCATGAAGCCCGGCTATTCGCTCACGCGCCAGCGCAACGCGCAGCGGATCGTCGGGACGCTGATCGGCTGCACGGCGAGCATGACGCTGATCCTGCTCGTCAAGCATCCGGCCGTGCTGCTCGTGGCGATGTTCGCCTCGATGGTGATGAGCTACAGCCTGCTGCTCTTCAACTACACGGCGAGCGTCGTGTTCACGTCGGCCTACGTGCTGATGATGTTCCATCTGCTCGCGCCGGGCGACCTGCGCATCATCGGCGAACGCGCCATCGACACGGTGATCGGCTGCGCGATCGCCATTGCCGCGAGCCATCTGTTCCCGTACTGGGAATACCGGCTGATGGGCAAGCTCGTGAACGCGATGATCGCCGCGACCCGCCAGTATCTCGACGCCAGCGGGTGGAGCGGCGGCCGCGCCGCCGCCTCGGCGGTCGCGAGCGAGGCCGTGACCGAGGCCGGCGCGCGCGCGCCGGCCGTGGCGATGGCGGCGGGCAGCGCCGAGGCGGCCGCGGCTCAAACCGGAGCGGTCGTTGCCGCCGGGGCGCTGGTCGGCGCGGCAGCAGCGGCGGCGACCACGGCCGCGGAAAACGCCTCGCCGGCCGCCGGCCAAAATACGACGGACGACGTAAAGAACGAACCGCCCGAGACCGGCGACGCGCCGGGACAGTCGGCACAAGCCCAAGCCCAGGCATCGCCGTCGCTGCGCCTTCGCGTGGCGGCGGCCGGCGCGGCCGCATCGTCGCTCGAGCGCGACTACCGCTACCGACTGGCGCGCAAGAACGTCCACGTCGCGTTCGCCAATCTCGGCCAGGCCTTCCAGCGCATGATGCTCGAACCGAAGTCCGCGCAGAAGTTCGTCCCCGAGCTCAACGACCTGCTCGTCCGCAGCCACGTGCTGGCCTCGCAGATCACGGCCGCCGCTGCGCTGCTGCGCAGCCCGGCACGGCAGAACGAGGCGCCGCGCGAAGCGCTGCAGCAGGCGCTGTCGTGCGTGCGGGACAATCTCGATGCCGCCGGGGCCGGGGAAGCCGTGCCCGCCGATCAGGCCGAGATCACGAAGCGGTTGACGCGCGCACTCGACACCATGGTGATCGACGCCGAACGCGAACTGGGCGCCACGGCCGACGCGGCCCAGGAGTTGAAACTGCTGGCGCACCAGTGCAAACAGATGCTCGCGGCCTCGTGGCTGATTCGCAAGGACGCAAGCGTGATCCGGCTGCCCGATGCATGAAAAACGCCGTCGGAAACGCCGTTGCGGCGACGACGCTTCAGGGCAGGCGCACGGGCAGCGCGGTCGAAAACTTTAGCTGCTCCATCGCGAAGCTCGAACTGACGTCGAACAGCGGCACCGCCCGGATCAACTGCTTGTACACGCGGTCGTAGTCCTCGATGTCGGAGACAACGACGCGCAGCAGATAGTCGGTTTCGCCGCTCATCCGGTACGCCTCGACGATTTCCGGAATGTCGCGCAACGCGCGCGTGAACGTCTGGGCCCAGTCCTCGGTATGCAGATTCGTGCGCACCGCGACGAACACCGTCGTTCCGACGCCGAGCTTCTTCGGATCGCACAGCGCCACCTGGGCGCGAATCACGCCGGTTTCCCTGAGCCGCTGAATACGCTTCCAGCATGGCGTCTGCGAAAGGTTGACGCGCTGCGCCAGCTCGGCGACCGGCATCGTCGCATCCGCTTGCAGCAGCTCGACGAGCTTCCTGTCGATCATATCCATGCCTTTTCACCCCCATTCGTAAAATATTTTTCTATAAATTCCGATTCAGAGGGAATTATATGGAAACTTCTTCTCTCGATAAACGGCTATAAATGGTGGTCGAATTCACGCCAACGCCGTCAGGGAACACACGATGAATCTGCCTGCCGAACCACATCGCTTTCGCGCCGACGCCGCGGCCACGGCGGCCGTCGAACGTCTTCGGATCGCGCTCGAGGCGGCCTTCGAAACCGCCAGTCCGGCCCGCGGCGACGAAGCGCTCGGCCACGGCATTCGCACAGCGCTCGAGGCCGCGCTGGCCGACGACGCGCTCGTCACGCCGGCGCAGCGCGCCTGCGGCACCGGAACCTATCAGCGTCATCTGATTTTCGCCGACCCGCGAGGCCGCTATGCCGTCGCGTCGCTCGTCTGGCCGCCCGGCCAGGCGAGCCCCGTGCATGCGCATCACACGTGGTGCGGCTATGCCGTCCTCGACGGCACGCTGACCGAAACGCTCTACACCTGGGACGAGGCCGCCGGCCATGCACGCGAAACTCGCTCGCGGCCGCGCGCGGCAGGCGCCGTCTCGTTCGCGGGACGGGGCCGCGGCGCGGCGCATCGGCTGGCCAACAGCGGCGATGCGCCCGTCGTTTCGCTGCACGTCTACGGCGTGACCGGCCAGCAGATCGGCACGCACGTCAACGACGTGTTGCCGTTGGCCCACGCGGCTTGAAGGTCCGACATCCGGCGGCGGCCGTTCAGTAAGCCGCCGTGGCCACCTGCCTGACGAAGCGGCCCTGCTCGAGTTCGTCGACGAACGCGACGGCGTAATCCTCGGCGGAGATCCGGCTATTGCCGTCCGCATCGGCAATCAGCGTGCCGGCCCCTGTCCTGAACCGCCCCGTGCGCTCGCCGGGCGCGATGAGCGCGGCGGGGGCAAAAAAGGTCCAGTCGAGATCGGACACCGTGCGGAAATAATCGAGCGCCGACCGATGCGCAAGCGCGATCGGCTTGTACGCGTCGGGAAAGCCGTCGGTGTCCACGAGTTGCGTGCCCGGCGCCGCCAGCAGCGACCCCGCGCCGCCCACGACGACGAGCCGCTTCAGCCCCACCGCCCGGAGTCCCTCGACGAGCGCCCGCGCGACGACCGACACGTCGTCGAGCCGCTCCCGTGGCGGCGCATAGGCGCTTGCCACGACGTCGTGGCCGCGCACGGCCGCCGCGACGCCGGCCGGGTCGGATACGTCGACTTTTTCCGCCCGGACGGCGGCGGTAGCCGCCACGCGCCCGGGATGGCGCACGAGCGCGCTCACGCGATGACCGCGCCGCACGGCCTCCCCGACAATTCGCGATCCGATGACCCCCGTTGCTCCGAAGAGGGCGATGTTCAACGTTCTGCTCATTTCAATGCTCCTGTTGCAACTAATGTAACCATAATAGTTACATATAAGAAGAAAAAAACGGAGGCGGCGCCTCCTTTCCTTTGGGCCAGCCCGGCCCAGCCGGACCGTCCGAAGCGTCTCGCGGCAACGCGATCAGGCCGACTATCCGCTACGCCGCCGCGCCAGCCGCCGCTCGTTGCGCACCACGTCCGCCGTCACGTCGGCCAGCGTCCGTGCCGCCAGCGAAGTTTCCATCGCCCGCTGCGCGTCGTCGATCACATCGCGCAGCACGTGCTGGATGTTGCGCCCCACGACGCAGGCCGGATTCGGCGCTTCCCGGTGCAAGGCGAAAAGCTGGCCTTCGTCCACGGCCCGATAGACGTCGAGCAGCGTCACCGCCTGCGGTTCGCGCGCCAGCAACGCACCGCCGCCGGCGCCGAGCTGCGAGGTCGTCAGGCCGGCCTCGGCCAGCATCGTCAGCAACCGGCGGATCAGCGCGGGATTCGTGTTGACGCTGCCCGCGATCATTTCCGACGACAGCGGTACGCCTTCCTGTCGCGACAGCAGCGCAAGCACATGCACCGCAAACGCAAAGCGGCTACTGGTGTTCAATCCGGTTCCATACGTCCAATAATTGAAACTATCTTAGTTACATTAATCCGGGCCGTCAATTGTTATCGTCAAGGCGCGCCCTGATCGCGCGATGCCCCCGCTTCCGACGCGGCGCCGTTCCTGTCCGCCCATTGCTGCAACGAGCGGCCGGCCGTCTGCAGCTCGTCCCCGGTTGCGGCCGCCGCATGGCCCAGTACCGAGTGAGCGGCGCTGGCCGCCTCGTGCCACTGCCCATGCGCCGCCGATGCCGAGCCGGACCCTCCCGCCCCAGACTGCGACGCCATCCCGGCAAAACGCCGCTGCGCGTCGGCACGCGCCGCGTCCACCTGCCGATCGACGTGACGGGCGATTTCGTCGAGCTTCTTCTCCGCCTGTTGCCCGATTTGCTGCGCCGAGCTGGCGGCCTCGTTGTCCGCATTGCCGGACGGCGTGCCGTGCTTTTCGCAACCGGCCGCGAGCAAGACGCAGGCCAGCACAGAAACAACGCGCCAACACCGCGACTGCGGCGCATCGGGAAACGTCGTCGTCATCGAAAGGCCCTCCTGGGCGATGGCGCGAGGGCACGTCCATCGTCCCTGCGCGCCGGTCCTGCCGCTGTTACGGATTGTTCAAACATGCTGGAGTAGACTCGTTCGATGTCGGGCGTGTTCCCACTATTCCACTCCGGAGGTATGCGATGGCAGCCAGGAAAATCCTGTTTCTGACCGGCGATTTCGCCGAAGACTACGAAACGATGGTGCCGTTCCAGGCATTGCAGGCGGTCGGCCACGTGGTGGACGCCGTCTGTCCCGGCAAGAAGGCCGGCGAGCGCGTGAAGACCGCGATTCACGACTTCGAAGGCGACCAGACCTATTCCGAGAAGCCCGGACACCAGTTCACGCTGAACGCGTCGTTCGACGACGTCGATCCCACCAGCTACGACGCGCTCGCGATCGCGGGCGGCCGCGCGCCCGAGTATCTGCGCCTCAATCCGAAAGTGCTCGACCTCGTACGCTACTTCGCCGGCGCACAGAAGCCGATCGCCGCCATCTGCCACGCGGGGCAATTGCTTGCCGCTGCCGAGGTAATCCGCGGCAAGCGCATCTCGGCCTACCCGGCCTGCGCGCCCGAGGTGCGTCTCGCGGGCGGCGAATACGCGGACATTCCCATCGACGCCGCCGTGACCGACGCGCCGTTCGTGACGGCGCCGGCCTGGCCCGCTCACCCCGAGTGGCTGCGGCAATTCCTCGTGCTGCTCGGCACGCGAATCGAGCTGTGAAATTCGGCGCGGGCCGCGCCAGGTCAGACGCCACTGTTCCGGCCGATGGGGCTCGCCGCTCTGTCGGCCGGAAGCACAGGCGGAATGAGGACCACGGAAGCCTGCCCAACAAGCGAGCGATTAATGTCCAATCTGGTGTTTACGCACAAATAAAGGGCAATCCCGCACTCTGCCGGCACCGTTCCGCCGCCGACAAAATCCCTGAATCGGTGCGGAAACGCGCTAAATTCAACCCGCCCTCACCATAATCGATCACTTCTGGCCCATCTCTTGCTTAATCCTGCGCCATTTTTGAGCACAAGCGGGACAAGGGATGGACAATCTGAAGACAGGCGCCGATACGCTCTTTCTGCTACTCGGCGCCACCATGGTATTTGCGATGCACGCCGGCTTCGCGTTTCTCGAGCTCGGCACGGTACGCCGGAAAAACCAGGTCAACGCACTGGTCAAAATCCTCGTCGATTTCTCCGTTTCGACGCTCGCCTATTTCTTCATCGGCTACACGATCGCCTACGGCGTCCAGTTCTTCGCCCGCGCCGATCTGCTGGCCGCCCACAACGGCTATGCGCTCGTGCGCTTTTTCTTCCTGCTGACGTTCGCCGCGGCGATTCCCGCGATCGTCTCCGGCGGCATCGCCGAGCGTTCGAAGTTCAACCCGCAGCTTTTCGCGACCTTCGTCATCGTCGGCTTCATCTATCCGTTCTTCGAGGGCATCGCGTGGAACGACCGCTTCGGCTTGCAGGACGGGCTGACCCGAATGTTCGGCGCGCCGTTCCACGACTTCGCCGGATCGGTGGTGGTACACGCGTTCGGCGGCTGGGTGGCGCTGCCCGCCGTGCTGCTGCTCGGCGCGCGTCACGGACGCTATCACCGCGACGGCCGCGTCGTCGCGCATCCGCCGTCGAGCATCCCGTTCCTCGCGCTCGGCGCCTGGGTGCTGGCCGTCGGCTGGTTCGGCTTCAACGTGATGAGCGCGCAGACCCTCGACAAGATCAGCGGCCTCGTCGCCGTCAACTCGCTGATGGCCATGGTGGGCGGCACGCTGGCCGCCTGGGCGGCCGGCCGCAACGACCCCGGCTTCACCTACAACGGACCGCTTGCCGGCCTCGTGGCCGTCTGCGCGGGCTCGGACGTCATGCATCCGCTGGGGGCGCTCGTCACGGGCGCGATCGCCGGCGTGCTGTTCGTCACGATGTTCACCTGCGTGCAGAACCGCTGGCGCATCGACGACGTGCTCGGCGTCTGGCCGCTGCACGGACTGTGCGGCGCGTGGGGCGGCCTCGCGGCCGGCATCTTCGGCCTGCCGGCGCTCGGCGGCGTGGGCGGCGTATCGTTCGCCTCGCAGCTCGTCGGCACGCTCGGCGGCATCGTCGTCGCGACGCTGGGCGGCACGCTCGTGTACGGCGTGCTGCGCGTCACGGTCGGGCTGCGCATCGACCTGGAAGAGGAATACAACGGCGCCGACCTGTCGATTCACCGCATCTCCGCCACGCCGGAACAGGAGAGCGCGCGCTGACCGGGAACCCGCTCCGGATCGCCGTCGACATCGACCCGCTCAGCCGCGCGCCCGCGACGTCGGGCGAAATGCCGGGCGCGGCCACGCCCGGCTTCCTACAGACGCTGCGCGATCGCGAGCGTCAAGATCCGCGCCCAGCGCTTCGCCTCGCGCTCGCTGCGCATCGGCAGCAGCCATAGCGGCTGGCCCCGGTCGCTCACCCGCAACGCGACGCGCCAGCCCGCGCCCTCCCGCTCGGGCCGCGCGCCCTGCAGATCGGCGAAGATGTACGAGCCGCGCGTCGCGCCGACTCGCACGTCGCAGAGCCTTTTGTCGGCAGCGAGACGTATCTCGCCCCAATCGTCCGAGAGGCCGTGCGTCCAGTCGCCGTCGTGCAGATTGGCGGCGACGTCGCGACGACGGCGCAGGAAAGCGGCGAGCGCCACGGCGAGGGCCGCCGCGACGACGACCGCCGCGCCGATCGCTACATCCGTTCCGAACCGTGCTGCCAGCGTATCGAATGCGCGCACCGCGCCGTAGACGAGCGCGACGAACGCCAGCAGCAAAACGAGAATCGGCATGCTTCAGGACGTCCGCGCTTCGACGCGCGGCGCGCCGTCCCGCCCGAAAGAAGGCGGGACGGCCGGCGCCCGGCCGTGGAGGGAAACCGCAACGGTCATTGCGACTGCGGGTGCTGCGCGGCCCAGGCCTTGACGGCCTGCAGCGTGTTCGCGACGTGCTGGTCGGGCGAAAGGCTCGTGTACTCGTAGAGAATCGTGCCGTCCGGCGCGATCACGTACGACACGCGGTTGGCCAGCGATTCGTGCATCGGCATGGCCGCGTCGTAGGACTTGATGATCCGGCCGCTTTCGTCGGCCGCGACCGGGAACTTGCTGCGGCACTCGCTCACCGAGAACTTCGTCAGCGTGGCGATGTTGTCGTGCGAGACTCCGATCACCGTCGCGCCGTACTTTCGATACTCGTCCACGGCGTCGGCGAACTCGTGCGCCTCGATCGTGCAACCCTTCGTGAAGGCGGCCGGATAGAAGTACAGCACGACCGGCCCCTTCCTGAGCGCGTCCGCCAATGAGTAGCGATAGGTCTTGCCGCCGAGCGAGGCTTCGGCCGTGAAATCGGGCGCGTGCTGGCCCGGCTTGAGCGTCGCCTGCGCGGTCAGCGCATGCAGCGAGAGAGCGGCGAGCGCTGCGCTCACCGCCGCGATCCTGCTACGTTTCATGTCCCGAATCCTCACAATGGTCCCGCGAATCGTGGTTATCGACTTCTTTTCCGATGCTCCGTGCCCGCCGTGGCGGCGCACGCGCGCAGGGGCTAGATGCCGCCGCGCGCCGTGAACCAGGCGAGCGCGCCGAGATTGAGTTCAGCGAGCCGGGCCGGCGTCAGCATCGCGAACGCGCCGCCCTGCGCCGCGACGAGCGCCTGCGCCCCGGCATCATCGCCGCGCTCGACCGCGAGCGCAATACGCAACAACACGCCCAGGTCGCCGTCGCGGCTGCCCACCGCGTCGCGAATCGGCTGCGCGAGGCCGAGACGACCGAGCGCATCGTCGCCCGTCGAATCGACGAGCACGTGCAGCAGCGAAAACACGCCGGTCATGAACGCCGCGTCGGCGAACGCCGCATCGTCGGGCCGCAGCGCGCGGGCGGCCAGCTCCATGAAGCAGGCGCGCGTGCCGGCCAGTTGCACGAGCGGATCGGAACCCCAGGGCAAATCGTGATCGCTCGCGTAGAGCAGGAGCTGCGTCCAGCGCGCGATCCGGCGCCGGCCGGCCGCGAGCACCGCCTCGCGCAAGGACGAAATCGGCTTCGTCAGGCCCAGCGTCGACGAGTTGACGAGCCGCAGCAGTTGCACGACCACGCCCGGGTGAGCCTTGAGCTCGGTTTCGAGCTCGTCCACGCCGGCATGGGAAGCGACGAGCGTCAGGAGTCTCGTCAGCCCGGCCTGCGAGGAGCGCGTGCGCGGCATGCTGAGCACCTGGGGACGCGCGAAGAAATAGCCCTGGAACAGATGGAAGCCGAGCGAGAAGGTCAGGTCGAAGTCCTCGCGCGTCTCGACTTTCTCCGCCACGAGCTGCTTGCCGGCGGCGATGACGGTCGCGGCCAGCCCGGGCAGCGCGGCGCGATCGACCTGCAGCAGGTCGACCTTCACGATGTCGGCATGGGGCAGCGCCGCGAGGAATGCGTCGTCGCAGGCGACGACGTCGTCGAGCGCGATCCGGAAGCCGCGCCGGCGCAACTGGTCGACGCGCTGGCGCACGGGCTCGTCGAACCGGACGTGCTCAAGCACTTCGAGCACGAAGCACGCGGGAGAAAGCAGATACAGGATGTCGTCGAACAGCAGGTCGCGACCCACGTTCACATAGCCGGCGTGTTGCCCCAGCACGGCCTGCACGCCGAGATTGCCGAGCGCGCGGACGATCACCTGGGCCGTCGCGAGCCCGTCGTCGGTCACTTCCGCCCGGTTGACCGGGCTCGCGCGGAACAGCAACTCGTAGGCCGTGATCGCGCCGTCGCGGTCGAGAATCGGCTGGCGCCCCAGATAGACGAACGGCAGTTCCGCGCTGGCGTCGGCGCCGGCCGCCTCGACGGCCGGCGGATCGTGCGTCGACGACGGATCAGGCATGGGGGCGCGGCTCCGGAGAACGCACGGCGCCGGTCCGGTCAGGCGCGACGGGCGGGCAGGCGAGCCCTTGCGGGCGGGCGAATGGCGGCGGCATGGTCGCACCACTTTAACCGAATCCTTATACAGTCGCACCTGCTTCCTGCCCGTGCTCCGATCCGGCAAGGAACCCGACGCTTTTTGCATTCGGGCTAAAGATTTGTCCCGCAGAAGCCGATAACTGTATGACAAACGTTTCCAGACGCCCAACCGATCTGGCCCCAACGGGCCGGCGGGCGCTGCCAGCGAGCATAGTGGGGCAGCCTGGCCCGTACATGAGCGAGAGATTGCCAGCAACACACATGGAAGCGAACAGAATGACCGCGCTCCGCCCGCGCAGGTTGCGTAAAGCCCTCGACCGGCTTTACGCCCTCGTGAGACGCGACGACGACGCGCGCGAAGGCCCGGCGAACGCCGCCAATGACGCCGCCGACGCCGGCCCGCGCGGAACCCGATTCGCGCAGAACGCGGCCGGAGCGGCGCTCGAAACGACGGCCGGCGCAGTCGATTTCTTCGTCCACGTCGACGAAAGACTGCGCTTCCTGTATGTCTCGGATGCGAGCCTGCGCTTTGCCGGCTACCCCCGCGCCTATCTGCGGGACGCGACGCTGCGCGACCTGGTCGCGGCCGCCGACCTGCCCCGGCTCGACGCCCTGCTCGAACGCGCCGCCGCGAGCAGCCGCACCGAGAAAGCCACCGTCGATCTCGTGCGCTCGCTCACTTACCCGCTGACGGTCGAGCTGCGCGTGCTGCGCGCGCCTTACGCGGGCGTCGACGGCTACGCGGTCGCGGGCTTCGACGTGTCGGACCGGCAGGCCACGGAGGCACGCCTCACGCACGCGCTCCATCACGACCCGCTCACGGCGCTGCCGAACCAGGCCGCGCTCGCGTCGGCGCTGGCGCGCATGCAGGCCGACGCCGACGCGAGCGGCCTGCCGGCCGCCCTGCTGGTGCTCGACATCGACAGCTACCAGCGCGTCAATCGCGCGCTCGGCTACGACGCGGGCGACGAGATGCTGCGCGAGACGGCGCGCCGGATCACGAACCTCGCCCAGCAGGGCGAGCTGATCGCGCATGCCGGCAGCGACGAATTCGCCATTCTTATCGCGCCGCGCGCCGGCGTGGACGCGCAAACCCTGCAGGCCGAAGCCGAAACGCTCGGGCGCCGGCTGCTCACGGCCGTCCTGGAACCCTATCTGTTCTGCGAACAGCCCGTGCACCTGTCGGCCAGCATCGGCATCGCGCTCTATCCGGACGCCCGGCACGCGGCCGACAACGCCGCGCGCAACGGCAACGCGAGCCCGGTGCTGCGCTGGGCCGACCAGGCGCTGCAGCGCGCGAAAGCCTCGGGCGGCAACACGCTCGCGCTGCACGTGCCCGACGACGACCCCGCCGACGCCGAGCGGCTGAAGCTCGAATCGGACCTCTACGACGGCGTGCGCAACGGCGAGTTCTCGCTGCACTTCCAGCCCATCACGAGCAGCCAGACGCACGGCGTCGTCGGCGTGGAAGCGCTGATGCGCTGGCAGCATCCGGTGCACGGGCTCGTCCCGCCCTCGACTTTTATTCCGCTTGCGGAATCGGTCGGGCTGATTAATTATCTCGGCAACTGGGTTCTGAAGGCCGCCTGCATGCAGCTCGCCAAGTGGGACGAGCAGGGCATTTCACTTCAATACATCGCCGTCAACGTGTCCCCGCAACAATTTCGCAATCCGCACTTCAAGGACAGCGTGTACGAAGCGATCGAGCTGACCGGCGTCGATCCCGGCCGGCTCGTGTTCGAGATCACGGAAAGTCTGCTCATGCACGACCCGGTCCATGCGCGCGCGCTGCTCGAGGACCTCACGGCGCTCGGCATCGGCTTCGCCATCGACGATTTCGGCACCGGCTATTCGAGCCTCGCCTACCTCCAGCGCTTCCCGCTCTCGAAGCTGAAGATCGACCGCAGCTTCGTCGAGAACCTGCTCACCTCGCGCAACGACCAGGCGATCGTCAACGCCGTCGTCGGGCTCGCGCGCACGCTCGAACTCGAGCTCGTGGCCGAAGGCGTGGAAACGGAAGCCCAGCGTGAGCTGCTCACGAAGATGGGCTGCGATCACATCCAGGGGTGGCTCGTCTGCAAGGCGCTGCCGTCGGAAGAACTGGCGCAGCGCTTCGAGTCGCGCGCGCTCTATCTCCACCGGGAGGCGGCCTGATGATTCTGCGCCCCGCCCTTCCATGATCGACATGGCGCAGACAACGACGAAAACGGTACTGCTCGAGCGGCTCTGGACGCGGATGAACGAGCGCGGCGACTTCCCGATGCTCTCGCAGGCGTTGCGCAGCACGATGGCCGCCGTGAACAGCGACGAGCTCGACTTCGGCGCACTCGTGCAGATCGTGCTTTCCGACTTCGCGCTGACGCAAAAGGTGCTGCGGCTCGCGAACTCGGCCATGTACATGGCGTTCGGCGGCAACATCACGACCATCACGCGCGCGCTGACGGTGCTCGGCATGGACGCGGTCGGCCATCTCGTGGTCGGGCTGAAGATCGTCGATCACTTCCATCACAGCGCGTCGCGCCGCATCGACGCGAAGCTCGAGCTGAACCGCACGATGCTCTCCAGTTGCGTGGCGCGCAAGCTCACCGAGCACGACGACCTGCGCACGGCCGAAGAGGCGGTGGTCTGCACGCTGATGCGCCAGGTCGGCAAGCTGCTCGTCGTCTGCTACCTCGACGCGGAATGGGACCAGATTGGCCGCAGCGTCACCGACGGCATCGGCGAGGACGAGGCCGCCCAGACCGCGCTCGGCGTGACGTTCGCGGAACTCGGACTCGAAGCGGCGGTGCGCTGGCGACTGCCCGAGCAGATTCGCTCGGGCATGGCGCTCTACGACCCGCACGGCGACGAGCCGCGCCCGGTGCAGTGGCTGCGCGCCATCACGAGCTATTCGACCGAAGTGGCCGGCGTGCTGACGACGCCCGACCTGGCCGGCGAAACGCGCGACGCGCGCCTCGCGGAACTCGCGTGCCGCTACAGCCGCGTGCTCGCCGCCGATTCGGACACGCTCGTCAAAATGAGCGTCTCGCTGGCCGCCGAGGAAACCGAAGGCAGCGTGATGCGCGAGATCACCGAGCTGCGCGCCAACGCCATGACGCGCGCGGACCTCACGCCCGGGGCGCGCATCGCCGCCGGCATCGAGGACCTGCGGGCCCTGCCCGACGACAGCCCGCTCGACGCCGTGCTCTCGCTGGTGTCGGAAACGGTGCTGGCCGGATTCGGCTTCACGCGCACGATCGCGTTCGTCTCGCGCGGCGAACCCCTCTTCGAGGCGGGCTTCGGTTTCGGTCCGGGCGCCGAGGAGGCCCTGCCCGGCCTTTCGCTCAGCGCGACGTTCGAGCCCGACGTCTTTCACCTCGCCATCGCGAACTCGGTCGGCATCTTCATCGAGAACGCGCGCGATCCGAAAATCGTGACGCGGCTGCCCGGCTGGTTTCATCGCTCGTTCGGCGATGCGCGGGCCTTCGTGCTGCTGCCGGTGCCCGGCGGATACGAAGACGCGCCGCCTGCCGCGCTGCTGTACGGCGACTGGCTGATCACGCAGCCGCAGCCCGGCATCTCGCAGCAGGAAATGAATGCGCTCAACGAGCTGGCACGCGAGCTGACGCGCTTTTTCTCGCGAAACCAGAGCACGGTGCTTTAGCCGGAGAGCGCGGGACGACGGCCCGTCAGTCCTCGATGCGCTCGAGTTCCGACGCGTCGGTGTTGCGGTCGGCCATGCCGGCCCATTCGGCCGCCTCGAGGCCGAGCGCCGACACGTCTGCCGCGCCCAGCGATTCGAGCCGCTCGCACACCTCGTCGATCCGCGCCCAGTTCGCGCATTCGAGCGCCTGCACGGCGTCGAGCAGCTGCCCGAGCCGCCCTTCGCGCTGGACGATGGCCTTGCGGATCATCGGCGAGAGGGCCAGCCTGTCGAGCGTGCCGCCGATCGCGCCGCCGAACACCGTGTCGATGAGCGAAAACACCCCCACGAGAAACGCGGCCTCGACTTCGCCGAGTCCCGCGTCGGGCAGCCGTTCCATGGCCAGCTCGATGAAACGCGCGCGCGTGGCCGCGAGCTGCAGCAGCGGATCGTCTTCGAGCGGCACCTTGCGACCGTCCGCATAGAGCAGCAATTGCGTCCAGCGCGCGATGCGGTCCGTGCCGGTCGCGTTGATCGCCTCGCGCAGCGTCGTCACCTTGCGGCCGAGATCGAAGCGGCCCGAATTGGCGAGCCGCATCAGGTGCATGACAAGCACGGGGTTCAGCATGAGTCCGGCTTCGAGCTGCGCGACGGTCGGCTCCGAAGCCAGCAATTGCAGCATGTCGAGCAGCGCATGGCGAGGCGCGCTCGCATGGCGCGTGCTGCCCTGCGGCAGCGCGAAAAAATAGCCCTGAAAGCGATCGAAGCCGAATTCGTGCGCGAGCGAGAAATCGGCCGCGTTCGCGACGTGATCGGCGATCAGGATCTTGCCCGCCGCCTTCAGCACCTCAGCGAGCTTCGGCAGCATCACGCGCGGGATGCGCGAGAAGTCGATCTTCACGGCCTCGACGTAAGGCAGCAGTTTCGCGAAGGCGTCGTCGATCTGCGCGACGTCGTCGAGCACGAAGCGATAGCGGTAGCCGTGCAGCTTGACGAGCCGCTCGATCAATGCCGGATCGGCGCCGAGGGCCGGCGAAAGCTCGAACGTAAAGCGGCCTGGAGGCAAGTGGCGCATGCCGTCGTCGAACAGCAGCCACGCCGGCACGTCGATCTGCGCGTCGTGTCCGGCCAGCGCGGCCCGCAGGCCCGGCGACGCGAGCGCGCCGACGAACGCGCGGATCTCGCCGGCATGCGGATTCGCTCCGTCGCCCGGAGCGCCGTCCGATTCGTCCGATACGGCGCCCGGCGCGTCCCGAGGCGCGTCGGGCGACTCGATACGGACGATGCGCGCCTTCAGCTCGAAACCGCAGAGCATGCCGTCGCGATTCAGGATGGGCTGACGCGCGAAACAGACTTCGTACTGCTCAACTGCGTGAGCGCTCTGCACGCGTTGCTGCAATGGCGGCTGCACGCCGGCATCGTCGTTCATGTGTCCCCCGCAAAGCGTGACCCTTCTTTCGATTTCTGATCGTCCGGTTCGCGATTTTATCCCGACGCAGGCACCGCAGCCTACGCGCAAATCGCTCTATTTTCGGCAAGTACGGCCGGAATAATGACCGCATACGCCCCCCAATTTCCGCCTGCCGTCGTTCCGTCAGGCGAGCGAGGCCAGCGTGTCCGCGGTCGTCTCGACGACCAGCAGCCCCGCGCGCAAACCGGGCTTCACGGCGGGATTCGGAAACACGATGCGCTCCTCGTCGTGCCCGGCCACGTAGCGATGATCGCCGTCGCGCGCGAGCAGCGTGCCGCGCGCGAACGGCGTGAAATTCGGCACGTCGGACGCGAGCTCGAGTTCGAAGGCCTCGCTGTGTTTCGTGATCTGCGCCGTCACCGTGAAGACGCGCGGCAGCGTCACGCCGGCGCCGGCCAGCGCACAACCCGCCAGCAAGCCGCGCACCGCGCGGTCGGCGGCCTCGAAACGCGTCAGATCGTTCTGGCCGAACGGCCTCGCCCGGCCGAGCTCCAGCGTGCAGGCGAGCGTGCCGCAGCGCCCGGCCGTGAAGTGGGACCACGTCGCGCCTTTTTCGGTATGCACGAGCACGGCCGCGACGCGCGCCTCGCCCAGCCACGCGAACATCGCGCGCGACGGCAGCGCCCCCGTATGCGGCAACAGCGCGAACGGCTCGAACAGCGAAGCCCGGATGGCCGTGTGCATGTCGAGATGCCAGCGCGCCTGCCCTGCCGGCGCGTCGTCGAAGAAGCGCCGCACCATGCGCTCCAGCGTCGCCGCGCGCGGCGCTTCGCGGCTGCCGGACAACCGCTCGTGGCGACCGCCGAAGAGCCGGTTCAGATCGTCGTCGAGATAACGCCGGCCGGCGCGCATCGCGGCCACGTTGCCGAGCACGACGAGCAAACGACACGAGAGCGATGCCCGAGCGCAGGCCAGATCGCGCACGAGCCGCGAGAGCAGCTCGATCGGCGCCGTTTCGTCGCCGTGTATGCCGGCGGACACGATCACGCTGCGCGTCGCGAGCCCCGTCGGCCCCGGATCGAACTGCAGCACGCCCTCGTCCAGCCAGCGCCAGCGCACGCCGCGCGCGCACTCGCCCCGTTCGTGTCCGGGCGCGGGACGCGTGCCGGCCAGCGTGCCGCCGACGAAATCCGCCAGCAACGCGGGCAGATTCGCGAGCTCAGCGCTGAAAGTCATAGAGCGAGCCCAGGCCGAGGATTTGCGTCAGTTCGTCGAGCGCCGTGCGCGATTCGACGAGCAACGACGGATCGGCGAGATCGTCGGGCGCGAGCCGGTCGCGATAGTGCCGCTCGATCCAGGCATCGAGCCGCCCGAACAACGCCTCGTCGAGCCAGACGCCGGGCGCCGTCGCCGCGCGCTGCGCCTCATCGAGCACCACGCGCAGCCGCAGGCAAGCCGGGCCGCCGCCGTTCTTCATGCTCTCGCGCAGATCGAACGCGAGCACTTCGCCGATCGATCCGCGCCGCGCCACGAGTTCGTCGAGCCAGGCGCCGACCCGCTCGTTCTCCCGGCACTCCTGCGGCACCACGAGCATCTGCGTCCCGTCGGTCCGGCTCAGCAACTGGCTGTTGAACAGATACGACGACACGGCATCCGCCACGCTCACCTGTGCGTCGGGCACCTCGATCACCTCGAGCTCGGCGCCGCGCGCCGCCAGCTTCTCGCGCAATGCGTCGTACACCTGCCGCTGTCCGACGAACGCGTGCTCGTGGCACAGCAGCGTGCCGCGATTGCCGACGGCGATCACGTCGTTGTGGAACACGCCCGCGTCGATCGCGTCGGGATGCTGCTGCGCGAACACGACGCCGTCTTCGGCGAGACCGTGCCGATGCGCGACGGCGCGGCTCGCCTCGAAACTCTGGCGCGCCGGAAAGCGCTTCGGCTCGGGGCCACGGCGAAACTCGCTGCGCCCGTACACGAAGAACTCCACGCCCGGCGCCCCGTATTGCGAGCAGAATCGCGTGTGGTTCGCCGCCCCTTCGTCGCCGAGCGCCGGCGTGCCCGGCAGCGCCTCGTGCACGACGAAATGCGCGGAATCGGCGAAGACAGCCGCGAGCGTCCGGCGCGTCTCCTCGTGCTCGATCGCGCGATGCAGCTTGCTGCACAGGTTCGCGGGCGTGAAGTGCACGCGCGCGTCGGGCGTATCCGGCGACGGGCTCACGGTCGCCGCGTTCGCCGTCCACATCGCCGACGCGGAGCTCGCGGCCGCCAGCAGTTCCGGCGCGGCCTTCGCGGCACGCGCGATGGCCTCGGCCTCCTTGCCGCCGAAGCCGAGCTCGCGCAGCAGGCGGATCGCGGGCCGCTCCTGCGGCGGCAACACGCCCTGCCGGAAACCGAGGTCGGCGAGCCGCTTCATCTTGCGCAGCCCCTGGCGCGCGGCCGCCTTCGGATTGGCCGCGGAACGCTCGTTGCTCCGCGAGGCGACGTTGCCGTACGAAAGCCCCGCGTAGTTGTGGGTCGGTCCGACGAGGCCGTCGAAATTCGCTTCGAATGAAGCCGGATCGTGCGCTTGCATCAGTGGTATTCCCCAGAACTCAGAACGAAAGACCCGGCGCGACGCCCGCCGCTATCCGCAGTCGCGGCAGTCTCGCGACCGGCGCCATCGGCCGGGCGCAGTAATCGGCCGCGCGGCAGGTGACGTCGTTCGCCGACGCGCCCGCCCCGCGCCACACGGTCTCGCCCGCTCCCGTATCGCGCGACGAAAAGACCGGCCCGGATACGCGCCGCCGCTCGCCGTCGATGAAGCATTCGCCGTTCATGCGCGCCCCGTCCCTGACACCGTAGCCAGCGGCTCATGCCTGCCTCGGCCTGAGCGCGAGCACGCGCACCGGATCGCCCGCCGCGACGCCGAGCGCAACCGCTTCGTCGGCCGCGAGCGCGAACGCGCCGTCCCGCACCGTGCCCGCCGCGATGCCCACGCGGAAATCATCCATCGACGTATTCGACACGAGCGCGCGCGCGCCATCGCCCGCTTCGTCGCGCGCGCCGATTTCGACCGTCGCGACCGCGCTCTCGCGCACCGTGCGCAAGTCGGCGATATGGCATTCGAGCACGGGCCCCGCGTCGAAGATGTCGACGTGATTCTCGTAGCGCAGCCCCTCGGCTTCGAGCATCCGGCGCGCCGGAATCGTGTCGGCGTGCGTGCGGCCGACGCAACGCTGCGCTGCGTCGGGCAGCAGCTCGAGATAGACCGGATAGCGCGGCATCAGCTCCGCGAGAAACGACTTGCGCCCATGCGAGCTCAGGTAGTCGGCCGCGTTGAAGTCGATCTGGTAGAAGTGCGAACCGACGGCGCGCCAGAACGGCGAGGTGCCGTCCGCGTCGAAGTGGCCGCGCAACTCCGCGCAGAGACGTTGCGGAAAGCGCTCGCGGAACTGTGCGAGGAACATGAAGCGCGAGCGCGACAGCAGGCCGCCGACGCCGCCCGCGCGATGGCGCGGCGAGAGGAACAGCGAGCAGAGCTCGGTATAGCCGGTCAGGTCGTGCGAGATGTTGAGCGCGTGCATGTGCGTCCAGATGCCGAGGTCCTGGCTGGCATGCACGACCGTGCTCACGCGATAGTTGTAGAACGGCTGCCGCAGCCCGACCGAGGTCTCGATTCCGCAAACGCCGCCCACGTCGCCCGTGGCCGTGTCCTCCATCACGAAGAAGTAGCCGGCCTCGTGCGGCTCGGCCGCGCCCGCTGTCGTGCGCCGTGCGCGCGCGATGCGCGCGGCGAGCGCGTCGCGATCCGGTTTGAACGTGGTCAGCCCCGGCCCCGTCTCCTGCGCGAGCGCGACGAGGGCGTCCACGTCGCCGGTCCGCACGGTACGCACGACGATCATCGCGGACCTCCGCTCGTCGCGCCGCCGTCCGGTTCCGCCGGACCGTGATCGCCATGATCGCCATGATCGCCGGGAGCGCCGGGAGCGCCGCGATGCAGCGGCACGCAGCGCACCGCGTCGCCGCCGCGCACGCCGAGCGCGTCGCGCGTGGCGGCATCGAGCGGCGCCAGCGCCACTTCCCGCTCCCCCGCAGCCGACGACCGACGCGCCGGCAGCATCGCCAGCACGCAGCGGAATTCGCCGTCGCGGTTGCTCGCCACGAGATAGCGCGCGCCGTCGTCGGCCGCGCTTTCCGCCGTGCCGTCCACCTCGCGCACCACGCGAAGCGCGTTGTCCCTGACCGACGCGGTGCGCTCCACCTGTGCCGTCAGCACCGGGCCCGCATCGAAAATGTCGACGTAGCGGTCGGGCTCGAAGCCCTCTTCCAGATGGATCTCCCAGGCAAGCAGCGCCCGCGCGTCGGGCTCGCCCAGCACGCGCTGCGCCGCTTCGGGCAGGAGCGGCACGTAGATCGGCCAGGCCGGCATGACCTCGGCGATGAACGTGCGGCTGCGCCCGCCCGAGGCCACCTCGATCTCGCGAAAGTCGCGCCCGAAGAACTTGCGCCCCACGGCCTCCCAGAACGGCGAAACGCCGGCATCGTCCGTCACGCCGAGCAGCAGCGAGAACACCTCGGACGTGAAGCGCCGCCGGTTCGCCGCCACGTACATCATCCGCGCGCGCGAAAGCAGATGCGCGGCCGCGTCGCCGCGCAGCGACGGGTCGAGATAGAAGCCCGCGAGCCGGCTCTTGCCGGTCAGCTCGTGCGACATGGTCAGCGCGTGGATCTTGCGCTTCACGTGCAGCTCGCGCGACGCGTGGATCAGCGCATCGTTGCGAAACGCGTAGAACGGCTCGGCGTAGCCCGCCGCCGCGACGATGCTCGCGGTGCCGAGCAGCCGGCCGCTCGCCGCGTCCTCGAGCACGAACAGATAACACTCCTCGCCCGGAAAATCGACGTCGGCGCGAAACGAGTCCCCGGAAAGCGCGATGCGCGCGGCCAGCGCCTCCCGTTCGTGCGGCAGCGAATGCAGCACGGGCTGCGCGGCGCGCGCCATCCGCGCGATTGCGTCGAGGTCGGCCAGCCTGGCTGCACGTACAAAAAGCATCGTCGTCGGTCCCGTATCCGCTCTGCCTGCCGCTCCGAAAATCGTCAGTTCGATCTCATCGTCTGCGCATTCCGCCCGGCCCGGCCGCTATCCGATGCCTAGCTGCTCGCGAATGGCCGGCAACATGTACTGCACGGCCGCGCGCCCTTCCGCAATGGCCGGCGCGGCGCGGTGAAAGTCGAAGATGCCCATGCCGCCCAGACGCGGCTGCACCAGCACGTCGGCGGGTTCGCCGGCGAGGCGGCTGCGCGTAATACGGACCTGCATGATGTCGATGCTCTGGGCGACCGAATTGAGCAGCGAGGGCGCGCGCGCGCTCGGCGGCGGCGCGACCCGCACGTCGGCGCCGGACGCGTCCGGCTGCAGCCAGCGCGAGAAGAAGTGCCCGTTGCGGCGCGCGGCTGCCGGCGCGACGGCCGACTCGCCCGGCGCCGCTTCCGGACGCTCCGGCTCGGCGCCGGGCGCGACCTCGCGCGGCATCGTGTCGATGGCGCCGCCGAGATCGCGGCCGTTCAGGATGTCGTGATTGAGGTCGACCGCGATCACGCAGTCCGCGCGCATCGCGCGCGCGGCCGAGACGGGCACCGGATTGCAGAGGCCGCCGTCGACGAGCCAGACGCCGTCGCGCCAGACCGGCGTGAAGAGCCCCGGAATCGCGATCGACGCACGCACCGCGTCCACGACGCTGCCCTCCTGGAGCCAGACCTCGCGGCCCGTATCGAGCTCGGTGGCCACGGCCGCGAACGGCAGGCCCAGCTCGCGAATCTCCCGCCCGTTGAACTGCCGCTCGAACAGCTCGATCACCTTGCGCCCGCCGAGCAGGCCGCCCGAGAAGCGCAGGTCGAGCAGCCGCACCACGGTTTGCCAGGTCAGCCGGCCGGCCCAATCCTCAAGCCAGTCGAGGTCGCCGTTCGCATAGACGGCGCCGATCAGCGCGCCGATCGACGTGCCGCACACCACGTCCGGCCGGATGCCCGCCTCGTGCAGCGCGCGGATCACGCCGATGTGCGCCCAGCCGCGCGCGGCGCCGCCGCCGAGCACGAGTCCGATTCGGTTGGAACGTCGCGGATGGATCACCAGAGTCGCTTCTCCCGACGAAAAGTAAAGGACGGCGCCTCGCCGCTCAATGCCCGCGCGGCAGGTCCGAGCGCGAGGTTGTCTCGACCCGGCCGTCGGGCCCGAAGTGCACGTTGAACAACGCTTCCGCGATCACGCCGCCCTCGCGCCATTTCCAGCTCCACACGGTCTGCGGCTTGAGCCGATAGGCGGCCACCTCGCCCGGCTTGCCGAGCAGTTGACGCACCTCGTCCGTGCTCATGCCCGGCCGGATTTTCGCGAAGTTTTCGGCGGTCAGCACCTGCGCGATCGAGACGAGCCGCCCGTCGGAATCAATGTCGACCATGAAGGTGTCGAGGCCCGCGGGACCGCGCGGATATTCGAGGCGCCGCGAGCCGTCGTCGAACGCGCGCTCCGTTTCGGGCTTGCCCATCTGGCGGCGCACCTGGTCGAGCGTCGAAACGCCGGGCGTGAGGCCGCGCAGCAGCAGCGCGCTGGGCTTGATCGCGTTGAACAGATCCCTGAGTGTCTGCACGATGGAAACGCCCGGTTGGTCGTGGCCCTGATCGATGTCCGCCGCCCATGGCGAGCGCGCAAGGCCCGGTCCGGCCGGCATTGGACAGCCGGGCGAACGGAAACGGCTGGCCTCGTGCGGAAGTCCGGCGAACCGGGGGCGGCCGACGCGCCTGAGCACGCGCCGGCCTTCGGCACAGCATAACCGCCCCGCGCCGAAACCGCGAGTCGACGAAATTAGCCGGCGTCCCTGCGCTCGTCCGCGCTCCTCGCCGCGCGCGCGGCGCTTGCGGACGGAACCGCCGCCGGAACCGCCGCCGGCGCGGGCTGACCCGCGAGCGGCACGACGGAAGGCACGAGCGCCGGCGTCTGGCGCGCCGCGCGGCGGCGGCCGCGCACGAGTTCCGCGACCTGCCACGACACGAGCGCGAGACAGCCGAACACGACCTCGCGCATGCGCTTGACGAGCGCGAGCGAGAGCGCCGTCTCGCGATCCACGCCGAAAATCTGCGCAAGCATGACGACGGCCGCCTCCTGGACGCCGAGTCCCGCCGGCACCATGAAGGCGGCGTGGCGCACGGCCTGGGTCAGCGCCTCGATGGCGAGCGCGCCGCCGACCGAAACCGGGAAACCGAGCACTCGCAGCGCCCACCAGGTTTCGAATGCGCCCAGCACGTAGCCGGCGAGCTGCCAGAGAAACGCGCGCAGCAGCAGGCCGCCGCGACGCAGCAGCGCGTCGATATCGGCATCGAGCTGGGCGCCGTCGACGCCGGCGAGCACTGGATGCGCATCGCCGAGCAGATGCGAGGCCCAGCGCTCGATGGCCCGGAAAATGCCGCCGCGACGCAGCAGCACGACGGCGATCACGGGCAGCGGCAGCGAGAGCAGCAGCGAGAGGCCGATCGTGCGCAGCGCGTCCGGGTGATGCGTCGAGACCAGAATCAGCACGAGCCCGAGCGCCGAAAACGCGTACTGCACGGCGATCGTCACCATTACCTCGATGATGACCGACGCGCTGACGCGGCTCGGCTCGGGCATCTTCCAGCACGCGAACCGGATGCCGACGATCTCGCCGCCGATGCCCGCGGCCGGCAGCAGCCGGCTCACGGCCTCGCGCACGGTCGCGCTCCACCAGAGGAAACCGAGCGGCGCGCCGCCGTCGAGCAGCAACCGCCACGCCTGCGCGTCGAGCAGCAGCGGCAGCGCATGGAACGGTACGAGCCAGAGCAGCGCCGGGCCCGCATGGCCGAGGATGTGCAGGACGTCGGCCGCGCCGTCGTGCAGCACGACGACGATCAGGATCGCGATGCCGACGGGCAGGCCGGCCCACTTGAGAAGCCGCCTCATGACGGCAGCGCGGCCGCCCCGAACACGTCGGCGAAGCCGCCGCGCACGGCGCCGGCCGCCTCCATGGCGGCCCGCACGCGCGGCGAGAGCAACGCGGCCAGCTCGTCCGCATGACGATAGGCGTGCATCGCCGGCGTGAGCGGCCCTTCGCCCGGCGCGCCGGCCATGGCCGGATGACAATAGATCTCGCCGACGCCCGACGGCAGGCGCGCCAGCGCGTCGAGCAGTACGGATTCGTCCATCGCGCCCGTGTGCTCGATGCCGACCACGTAGTCGTTGTGCGCGACGCCGGCGCGGCGCAGCCGTGCGCGCACGAGCCCGATCCACGGGCGCAGCCAGGCCGGCGCGCTCGCCTCGCAGGGCAGGCGCATGGCGCGCAGCCCGTAGTCGCGGCCGATCTCGAGGATCAGCCCGAGCACGGTCGGGTGCAGATGGAAATGCTTGTGCGTGTTGACGTGATCGAGCGGCAGCCCGGTCGCGGCGAATGCGTCGAACTGCGCGCGAATCTCTTTCGCGAGCTGTGCGCGCACGTGGGGAAGAAAAAAGAAGCGGAAGCCGTCGCGCACCATGTCGTCGCCGAAGCGGCCGCGAGCATCGACGAGCGCGGGAATCGCCTCGCGCGGCAGGACGGCCGCGCCGTCCGCGAGGACGAGATGCAGGCCGACGCGCAGCGTCGGCAGGCGCCGCGCGCGCTCGACCGCGTCGCGCGCGGCCGGCTCGCCCACCATGAGGCTCGCGGCGGTCAGCACGCCGTGCCGGTGCGCCTCCTCGACCGCCGCGTTGACACGCCCGTGCAGCCCGAAGTCGTCAGCCGTGACGATGAGTCTGGGTCGCGCGCGGGCCGGCCCGACCATCACGCCTCATGCGCCCGCAGGAAGCGGAAGAACTCCACGCCTTCGCGCAGACGCCGCTTCATCATCTCCCAGCTCGTCAGCATCTCGCTCAGGATTTCCCAGATCTTCGAGGGCCGGAAATAGAACTCGCGATAGAACTTCTCGAGGTGGTGATAGATCTGCTCGCGCGAGAGGTGGTCGTAGCCGATCGCGGCCAGTTGCACGCCTTCCTTGCTCACGAGGTTGACGGTCTTGTTCTCCTCGAGCCAGCCGTTCTCGACCGCCTGGTCGTAGAGGAACGTGCCCGGATACGGCGCGGCCAGCGACACCTGGATCGTGTGCGGGTTGATTTCCTTCGCGTACTCGATCGTCTTGCGGATGGTTTCCTCGGTCTCGCCGGGCAGGCCCAGGATGAAGGTGCCGTGGATCTTGATGCCGAGCTTCTTGCAGTCCGCGTTGAAGCGGCGCGCGAAGTCGGTGCGCAGCCCCTTCTTGATGTTCACGAGAATCTGGTCGTCGCCCGACTCGTAGCCGACGAGCAGGAGGCGCAGGCCGTTTTCCTTCATGATCTTCAGCGTCGAGTACGGCACGTTCGCCTTCGCGTTGCAGGACCACGTGACGCCGAGCTTGCCGAGGCCGCGCGCGATCTCCTCGGCGCGCGGCGCGTCGTCGGTGAACGTGTCGTCGTCGAACATGATCTCCTTCACTTCGGGCATGTTCTGCTGGATCCACTTCACTTCCTCGATCACGTTCTCGACCGAGCGCACGCGGTAGCGATGGCCGCCGACCGTCTGCGGCCACAGGCAGAACGTGCAGCGCGATTTGCAGCCGCGGCCCGTGTAGATCGACACGTACGGGTAGTTCAGATAACCGATGAAGTAGTTGCCGATCTTGAGGTCGCGCTTGTAGACGGGCGCGACGAACGGCAGCTCGTCCATGTTCTCGATCATCGGGCGCGGCCCGGTGGTTTCGATCGAGCCGTCCTTCGCGCGGTAGTTGATCCCGAGGACCTCGGCGAACGGCTTGCCCTCGGCGATCTCGCGGCAGGTGTAGTCGAATTCCTCGCGGCAGACGAAGTCGATCGCGTCGCTCGCGAGCAGCGAGTTGACCGGATCGACGGCGACCTTCGCGCCGACCATGCCGATGAGCGTCGAGGGCTTCGTCTTCTTGATGTCCTGCGCGAACATCGCGTCGGTCGGGAACGACGGCGTGCTCGTGTGAATGACGACGAGATCGTAGTCCTTGCAGATCGCGAGCGTTTCCTCGACCGAGAGGCCATCGGCCGGCGCGTCGAGCACACGGCTGTCCGGCACCAGCGCGGCCGGCTGGGCGAGCCAGGTCGGATACCAGAACGAGCGGATCTCGCGCTTCGCCTGGTAGCGCGAACCGGCGCCACCGTCGAAGCCGTCATAGGAAGGGGCCTGCAAAAACAGCGTTTTCATGAACACTCCGGCAACCTGGGTCTGAGTCGTATCGTGTAGGAATAGGGTGAATCGAACCGCCCGCGCGTTCCGATCCGGTCAGCGCCCGTCGGACGCCTCGACGGCCGGGCGGCGCGCCGTCACGCCGGACGGATTGGCCACCGGCACGCGCGCGCCGCGCCACACCACGTGCGAGCCGAACGCCGCCGCCAGCCACTGAAGCGCCAGCAAGGCGTCGCGCAGCGGCACGAGCGGCAAGTCGCGCCAGAACGCGCGGCAGCCGAAACCGCTGCGGGCATGCAACAAAATCCGTGCAATGATACCGCCAACCGCGCTCGCCGCAGGTAACCAGACCGCGGGGGCGCTCCCGTGGCCGCCCGGAACCGCACCGGCCGCCACGGCGAGCGCGATGCCGGCCGCGAGCCATGGCGTGGGAAACGTGATGAAAAGCGAGGCGAATCCGGCCGGATTCACCGAGCGGATGGTGCGCAGCCAGCGCGTCTCGCGCAGCCAGAGCGTGCGGAAGGTCGGCTCGATCACGTCGGTGTCGACGAGCAGCGGCGCGAGCACCGTCGCGAAGCCGTGCTCGCGCGCGTACTGGGCCAGCACGTAGTCGTCGGCGAGACAGTCCTTGAGCGCCGCGAAACCGCCGATCCGCTCGAGCGTCGCGCGGCGCAACGCCAGCGTCGAGCCGAAGCCGAACGCCCGCGAACCGGCCGTGTGCGCGACGCGCACCGACGGCGCGAACCATTCGTTGATGAAGAGCGCGCCGACGCGCGGCCAGAAACCGCCGATGCTGCGCGCCCGGTAAAGGCAGGTCACGACGCCCGTCCGCGAGTCGGCGAGCGGCGCCGTCACGATCGAGAGATAGTCGGGCTCGACCGCGATGTCGCTGTCGGCGATCACGAGCAGGTCGTGCCGCGCGCGCGCCGCCAGGTTGATCAGGTTACTGACCTTCAGGTTGCTGCCGTAGACGCGCGCGTCCACGACCAGCTCGATGTCGCGCTGCGGATACGCGGCCTGCAGCCGGCGCACGACCGCGATGGCCGGATCGGCCGACGACGACACGCCGAACAGCAACTGGAAACGCGGGTGCGACTGCTCGCAGAACGTCGCGAGATTCTCGTAGAGACGCGGCTCGGCACCGCACAGCGGCTTGAGCACGCTGACCGGCGCCGGCGCGCCGGCCTGCGCCTCGCGCGCCGCCCGGCGCACGCGCGCGGCGGAACCGAGCGACGGCATCGTCACGGCCGCGAGCGCCGCGTAGAGCGTCGCTGCCCAGCACAGCGCGATCGCCGCCCAGTGAAGCGTCGGCACCAGCGCCCCCATCATGCCGCACCGCGCCGCGTGAAACGACGGGAAGACCGGCGCGCGTGCCCGCTCACGTCGCCCGGTCGGGCCGCCCGCCCGCCTTCCCGATTCCGGCCGGCGGCGACACGAACGGCGCGACCGCCCCGGTCATGCGGACCGATGCCGTCGAGCCGTCCCGCGACCCGCAACGACAGTGCAGTAACTTCTTGTAACATTTAGATCGTCTGGAACCGCCGGGAAAATCGTCTATAGCCCCACGCAATCGACCCGCAAACCGGCGGGCGCGAACGTCGCCTTTCCATGCGACCTTCATGCAACCTTTTGCGAGGTAGCCCGATAAATCGTCAAACTCAATTCGCGTCGAATACGGTGCCGGCATACGGCCGCCGCTTCGGCCCGACTTCCGCCCAACCTTCGTCTCGACAAGGCCGGCGCCCGAGCCGCCGCTACGGCGAATCGGCGATGCGGCGCGAGCGAAAAATTGTAGCAGTACCCGTCGCGCGCTGCCTGGCAAGCCCGCAAAAAATCCCCGAGAAATGGCTTGAATACAGGGCTTATTGCATCACCGGAACAATCCGTCGCGAATTTCCCGGGAATCGAAATGAAACAGCAAGAAAGCGGAAAAGCAATTGTTCTCAATCGCCGCTTCATTGCCTTTTTCTCCGCCGCGCTTCACGTTGCGCTTCATGGCGCCCTCGCCGTCGATTAACGGCGTTTCGTGCGCGGCCGCGCAATCCCGTCCACATGCCATACCCGCGCCGGGCGCAGGGCCTCCGGCAGGGGCGCCAGCAGGAATGAAAGGCGTTTGGCACAATGGCCTGCTCCCGGTCGCGCCGCCGCCGGCGGCCCCTCCTCCCGGCAACACGAACCCCGAAGCCTCATGATCCCGTTTTCCGTTCTCGACCTCTCGCCGATCCCCGCCGGACACCACGCGGGCGACGCGCTGCGCAACACGCTCGACCTCGCCCGCCACGCCGAACGCCTGGGCTACCTGCGCTACTGGCTCGCCGAGCACCACAACATGCCCGGCATCGCGAGCGCGGCCACGTCCGTCGTGATCGGCTACGTGGCCGGCGGCACGCAGACGATCCGCGTCGGCTCGGGCGGCGTGATGCTGCCCAACCACGCGCCGCTCGTCATCGCCGAGCAGTTCGGCACGCTGGCCTCGCTCTATCCGGGGCGCATCGACCTCGGTCTCGGCCGGGCGCCCGGCACCGACCAGACGACGGCCCGCGCGCTGCGCCGCGACCTGCTGGCGAGCGCCGATTCGTTTCCCGACGACGTCGTCGAGCTGCAACGCTACTTCGGCGAGCCGGCGGCCGGCCAGCGCATCCGCGCCGTGCCCGGCGCCGGGCTCGACGTGCCGCTCTGGCTGCTCGGCTCGAGCCTCTTCAGCGCGCAGCTCGCGGCGATGCTCGGCCTGCCGTTCGCCTTCGCGTCGCACTTCGCGCCCGACCTGCTGGCGGCCGCGCTGCGGACCTACCGCACGCAGTTCCGCCCGTCGGCCACGCTCGAAAAACCCTATGCGATGGTCGGCGTGAACGTCTTCGCGGCCGATACCGACGGCGAGGCGCAACGCCTCTTCACCTCGCTCCAGCAGCAGTTCGTGGCGCTGCGGCGCGGCACGCCGGGCCAGCTCCCGCCGCCCGTCGACAAGATCGAAGCGGGCGAATTCGAGCTGGCCGGCGTCGCGCATTCGCTGTCGTGCTCGGTGATCGGCGCGCCCGACACCGTGCACGCCGGCCTCGCCGCGCTGATCGCCGAGACCGGCGCCGACGAGTTGATGGTCACCGCGCAGATCTACGATCACGCGGCGCGGCTGCGCTCGTTCGAGATCACGGCCCAGGTGCGCGACGCGCTGGCGAAAGCTTAGGACCGAAAGCCGTCGGCGGCGGCCGCCTGCCCCGCCAGTACTACTGCGGCTACTACTGCGGCTGCGGCGGGGTCGCCACGAGCCATTTGAGCAACGCCGCATGGAATGCCCGCGGGTCCTGCATCTGCGGCGCGTGCCCGAGTCCGGCAAACTCCACGAGCGTCGCGTGCGGAATCGCCTGCGCGGCGGCCTTCCCGAGCACCGGATAATGGCCGAGCGTCGCGCGCACGGCCGGCGGCGCGGCGTCCTTGCCGATCGCGGTCGTGTCCTTATCGCCGATCAGCAGCAGCGTCGGCATCTGCAGATGGCCAAGCTCGTAGACCACGGGCTGCGTGTAGATCATGTCGTAGAGCAACGCCGAGTCCCACGCCACCTGCTTTTTCCCCGGCCCGCGATACATGCCCGCCAGCATCTGCACCCACGGCTCGTAATCGGCGCGCCATTGCCCCGCGTAGTAGGTCGCCTGCTCGTAGCGGCGAATGCTGTCGGCCGTCGTCTTCAGTTCGCGCGCGTACCAGTCGTCGACCGAGAGCGAAGGCACGCCCTTCGCCTTCCAGTCCTCGAGGCCGATCGGGTTGACGAGCACGAGCCGCCGCGTGTCGTCCGGATACATGAGCGCGTAGCGGATCGCCAGCATGCCGCCCGTCGAATGGCCGATCAGCGTCTCGTGCCCGATGCCGAGCGAGGCCAGCAGCGCATGCGTGTTGCGCGCGAGTTGCTGGAAGCTGAACTGGTAGGCGGCCGGCTTGCTCGACTTGCAAAAGCCGATCTGGTCGGGCGCGATCACGCGGTAGCCCGCCGCATCGAGCTGGCCGATCGTGCCTTCCCAGGTCGCGGCGCAGAAGTTCTTGCCGTGCAGCAGCACGGCGACCTGCCCGTTGGGATGGGCCGGCTGCACGTCGAGGTAGGCCATCTGCAGCGTCTGCCCCTGCGAGACGAACGAGAACCGGTGCACGGGCGCCGGATAGGCGAAGCCCTGCAGTTCGGGACCGTAGGCCGGACCGGCGTCGCCAGGGCCGGAGCCCGGGCCGGCTCCCGTTTCGGAGGCCGCGCCGGCGGCGAGCGGCAATGCGGCGGCACAGGCGGCGAAGAGCATGGACAACAGGCGACGGGGGAAGGTCATGGGCAGCCCATCCGGTTAAGGCGTGATTGAGACGCAAAAAGGCAATCGAAAGCTCGCGCGCCCGACGGCGGATCCCACGGACGCCCCGCGATTCTATCCGCGAGGCGCGTGACGCACAGGCGGCCCGCGCCGTGAAACAACATCGCACCGGCCGCGCCGAATTCGGTTATCGTTGTGTGGCATCTGCACGCGATCCATGGCCGCCGTCCGGTCCCCACGCCCCACCCCGGCAGATCGATCATGAAAAACGTCCTCAGCATCCAGTCGCACGTCGTGTTCGGGCACGCCGGCAACAGCGCGGCGGTCTTCCCGATGCAGCGGCTCGGCGTCAACGTCTGGCCGCTCGACACCGTGCAGTTCTCGAACCACACGCAGTACGGCCACTGGAGCGGTAGCGCCATCGACGCCGCGCAGATGGTCGAGCTCGCCGAAGGCATCGGCGCGATCGGCATGCTGCCGCGCTGCGACGCCGTGCTCTCCGGCTATCTCGGCGCGCCCGAGCAGGCGCAGGCGGTCATCGACATCGTGCATGCCGTCAAGAGCGTGAACCCCAGCGCCTGGTACTTCTGCGATCCGGTCATGGGCACGGCCGCGGGCTGCCAGGTCGCGCCCGGCATCGAGACGTTCCTCGTCGAGCGCATGCCCGAAGTCGCCGACGTCATCGTGCCGAACCACGGCGAACTGCAGCGCCTCGTCGGCCGCGAGATCGAGACCGCCGAGGAAGCCCTCGCCGCCTGCCGCGAGGTGCTCGCGCGCGGACCGAAGATCGTGCTCGTCAAGCATCTGCTCGATCGCAACAGCCCGGCCAACCGCTTCAACATGCTCGTCGTCAGCCGGCACGAAGCCTGGCTCGGCCAGCGCCCGCTCTATCCGTTCGCGCGCCGGCCCGTCGGCGTGGGCGACGTGACGAGCGCCGTGTTCGTCGCGCGGCTGCTGCAGGGCGACGCGCTGCGGGTCGCGTTCGAACACACGCTCGCGGCCGTGAACGCCGTGGTGAAGACGACCTGGGAAGCCAACCGCTACGAGCTCGAACTGGTCGCGGCCCAGGACCGGATCGCCCGGCCCGGGGAATGGTTCGACGCCTGGGCCGCCGACGCCGGCTGACGCTGCTTTCGACGCCCCTTCCGACGCTGCTTTCGCCCGTCTCCATGCCGCCGCCCCGGCGAACGCCGGGGCGGCAGGTCCCGCAAAGTCCCGCAAGGTTGCGGAAAAATTGAACTGCTATAGTCTCGCCGGACCCGGCAGCGTCGCCGGTCCCGGCGCGGCACGATTCGACGCGGATCGTGCCGATCGTGCGAATCGTGCGCCCCCCCCGGCTGGTGCCGGGACGATCGCCCACGATGCCGCGGCGATGCAGCGAAACGGACAAGAAGGCGGGCAGCCCCGCGCTGCCCGGATAATCGACGCGCCCGCCGAACCCGGCCGGACCTGCCGCCGCAAGGCCGGGCGCCACAAGCAGTCACGACAAGGGAGTCGCCATGAGTCCGTTCAGGGTGCGCGCACCCCTCCTCGCGTTGTGCGGCGCGCTGGCGCTCGGCGCATCCCTCGCGCGCGCGCAGGCGGCCGGCCCGCTGCAGGTGAGCATCGGCTTCGCCGCGCCGCTTTCGGGCGAGAACGCGGTCTACGGCAAGGATCTCGAGGACGGCGTGCAGCTCGCGCTCGACGAAGCCAACGCCGAATCCGTCCGCATCGACGGCCGGCCCGCGCACTTCGCGCTCATTGCCGTGGACGATCGCGCCGATCCGCGCGCGGGCGTCCAGGCCGCGCAGCAGCTCGTCAACCGCAACGTCCCGGTCGTGATCGGGCATTTCAACTCCGGCACGACGATTCCCGCGTTGCGCGTCTACGAAAGCGCCGGCATTCCGATGATCGATCCGGCCGCGACCAACCCCGCCATCACGAACCAGGGCTTCGCGAACGCGTTCATGGTGATCGCGAACGACGCGCAGAACGCGAGCCACGCCGCCGACTACGCGCTCGACGTGACGAAGGCGAAGCGCATCGCGATCCTCGACGACCGCAGCGCGTTCGGCCAGGGCGAGGCCGACGTGTTCGCGCAGGCGGTCCGCCGGCACGGCGGCACGATCGTCGTGCGCCTCTACCCGGGCGGCGACGCCGCCGACTACCGGCCGCTCCTCGCCCACATCCGCGCGGCCCATGCCGATCTGCTGTTCTTCGGCGGATTCGACACGCAGGCCGCGACCGTGGCGCGCGAGATGCAGCAGGCCCATGTCGACGCGCAGCTCGTCATGGGCGGCGGCGTCGCGAACGCCGCGTTCATCCGGCTCGCCGGCCGCGCCGCCGAAGGTGCGATGGCCTGGGAATACGGCCGCCCGCTCGCGCAACTGCCCGACGGCCAGGCGTTCGAGCGGAAGTTCCGGGCGCGCTTCGGCGTCGACGTCCTCTCGTACGCACCGTTCGCCTACGACGCGACCTGGGCCGCGATCCGGGCGATGGAGGCCGCGAAGTCGGCCCAGCCCGACGCGCTGCGCGGCGCGCTCAGGCGCGTCAGCTTCGACGGCGTCACCGGGCACATCGCGTTCGCCGGCAACGGCGCGCTGCGCAGCAGCACCTCGACGCTCTACCAAGTCAGGCAGGGCGCCTGGGTGCCGATCGTGACGAAGCACGACGGCGCCTGAAGCCGCCCGCCCCTCCGCTGCCCCCGCCCGCTCACCCCGCCGCCTTCAACACGACCTGCGCCTCGGTATCGCGCTCGATGCGCACGAGCGCGTCCTGCATCCGCGCGTACATCTGCGGCGTGCACATCTCGCGGCCGAAGTGCGCATCGAGCTGCCGCGTGATCTGCAGCGTGCGCGAGGCCGGATCGAAAACGTAGTGCGCGGCGAACGAAAGAAACGGGTCCTCGACCCGCGCGTCGCGCGGCAGGTCGGTCACGCGCAGGTTCGCGGGCAGCGTGATCTGCGCGACCTCGTCGAACCGGCCGCCGATGCAGGCGAACGGCTGCGTGCGCCGGTCGTCGCCGAGCCAGCGTTCGATCCAGCTCGCCATGCCGCCCGAGAAGCTGCTCGACGCGCGCACGGCCGTCGTGCCGTCGG
Organism: Burkholderia sp. WAC0059; assembly: GCF_002870125.1. Taxonomy (GTDB): domain Bacteria; phylum Pseudomonadota; class Gammaproteobacteria; order Burkholderiales; family Burkholderiaceae; genus Paraburkholderia. The sequence goes on along the minus strand of NZ_PNEO01000001.1, from coordinate 359,323 downwards.
GCCACGCGTAATGGTCGAGCGTGCCCGTCGTCGTCGTCGCGAACGGGCCGTCGGTTGCCCGCACGTCGTCCGTCTCGATGCGGGCGGTGCCGCGCAGTCCGCTCTGCGCGAGTCGTTCCCGCGCCACCCGCTGCGCGCGCTGCCGGCCCGCGCGCCGGAACAGGTTGCGCTCGGGCTCGGCGCTCGCGCCGTCGTCCTCGACGCGGTAGGCATAGCCGGCCGAGCCGTCGGACCGCACGTCGATGTCGAGCCGCGCGGCGCGGCTGCGCGGCTCCGACGACGGCGTGCGCACGAGCGCGCTGTCGTCGACGAGCAGCGCCGGCCGGTCCATCACGACGTCGGGCAGATAGCCGAACGCCGTGCCGCCCGCCGTGGTGTCGGCGAAGAGGCCGAGGTCGGGCAGCCAGGTGATGGCGTGATTGATCGCCCCGCTGCCGTAGCCCGGCACGGACGGCAGCGAGTAGACCGGGCCGAGGTTCAGCAGCGCCGCCTCGCCGCGAATGCCGACGGCGGCGAGCAGCGCGATGTAGAGCGCGACGTGGTCCTTGCAGTCGCCGTAGCGGTCGCGCAGCACGTCGACGGCGCGATGCGGAACCGCTTCGGTCTCGCCGAGAAAGAGCGCGACGTAGCGGACGTTGAAGCGCACCCAGTCGTAGAGCAGGCGGGCCTTCTCGCGCGGCGTGTTCGCGCGCGCGGTCAGCGCGTTCGCGAAGTTCGAGAGGAGCGGATCGGCCGCGTCGGGATCGGCGGCGGCCTCGCGGTAACGGGCGGCGAACGTCGCGAAGTCCGGCACGGTGGAAACCATGAGCCGGTCGCCCCAGTTCACGTAGGCCGCCGCGCCGTCTTCGAGCGGGGCATAGGGGCCGTGGCGGTATTCGAACGTGTAGCGCGTGCGGCCGTGCGCGCTCACGGGCGCAAGTTCGGTGTAGCCGCGCGCGTCCGCGTGCAGCGGCAGATCGGCGGGCAGATCGAAGATCAGTTGCTGGAACTCGACGCTCTCGCGGTCCGGCTCGACGTAGTACGAAAACGTGTCGGCCTGCAGCGCCTTCTCGCGCGTCTTGCGGAACGCGAGATGCACGCGCGAACCCGGCTCGACGCCGGGAAAGACGACCGTGCGCAGCACGCCGTCCTCGAAGGTCGGCGCGCCGGCCGAGCGCGGTTCCTGCACGTCGCGGATGCCGTCCGGTCCGACCGGATGCGCGCGGCCATCGGGATCGATCGTTTCGGCCGCGAGTAGCTGGACGTGCTCGGTGTCCCTGTTGAACCAGACGTAGCGCTGCGCGACGTCGTCGACGCCGGCCGCCGTGTTGGCGCGCATGACCGTGTCGTCGCGCTCCTCGACCGAGCCGTCGTGCTGCACGACGAACAGATGAACGTCGCGCTCGAGCGTCGAGGGCGGCACGTCGCCCGGCGATGCGGCGTCGGAATCGGAGTCGGACGGGGAAAGCGCCGCCTGGCCTGTCTGCGGTAAAGCCTGCGCTTGCGGCGGAGGCGCCGTCGTCGCGTGGCCGGCCTGAGCGTCCGCGAGCGTTGGGAACGTCGCCAGCAACACCAGCAGCGGCGGCACGAACCGCCGGCACCAGCGGCCAACGCTCTCGCGAACCGCATGCAACCCGCCGCCTGCGCGTGCCGCCGTTGCCGGTTTCAGGGCCGCCGATCTTGCCAAGATTCACCTCGCCTTAGCTGCGAACCGCCAGTTGCCGTTGTAGCACATCGCCGTTCGGCACCAGGCGCTACCCGAAAGGCGCCCCGTCGCCCGCCTATTCGGCCCGATCCGGCAATCGCACGGCATCGTCCGGTTCGTCGAGCCCGCGCCCCGTGAACCGCGCATGCTGCCTGAGCATCCGCGAAAGCTCGCGCACGTGCGCCGACGGCCGGTCGAACCGCGAGCGCAACAGGCTCAGCGTCAGCGGAATGACCTCGGCGAGCGGCCTCACGACGACCCCGGGCCAGCCCCAGCCGCCGACCGAGAACTCGTCGACGATAGCCACGCCCGCGCCGTCGCGCACGAACGCGCAGGCCGACTCCGCGCGCACGATCTCCACCGCCGCCTGCCACTGGATGCCGGCGCGCTCGAACGCGCTCGCCACGAGCTGGCCGAACGGGATGCCGCGCGCATAGGCGATCAGCGGATAGTCGACGAGCGCGCGCAGCTCCACGGCCTCGAGCCGCGCGAGCGGATGCCCCTCGGGCACGATGCAGACCATGCGGCCCGAGGCGAACGGCTCGACCACGAGGTTCGGATGATCGAGCGGCAGCACGGAAACCGCGAGCTCGACCTTGCGCGCGAGCAGTTCGTCCGCGATGTTCGAGAGCAGCGTGGTGTGAAACTTCACCCGCACCTGCGGATGCAGCGCCAGATAGCGCGCGACCACGGGCGGCACGAAATTCAGCGCGAGGCTCGGGCTGCTGCACAGCCGCAAATTGCCGGCCGGGTTCGACGAGAGGTCGCGCGCGAACTCGTCGATACGCACGGCCTCCTCGAACAGCGCCCCGACCTCCTTGAAGAGCAACTCGGCCTCGGCCGTCGGCGTGAGCTTGCCGCGCTCGCGATCGAACAGCCGCAGCCCGAGCGTGCGCTCCGTATGGGCGATGAGCCGGCTGACGGCGGGCTGGGACACGTACAGCAGCCGTGCCGCGCCGTTCATCGAGCCGGTCAGCATGACCGCCCGGAACACTTCCATCTGGCGAAATTTGAAACGCATGTCGCCCCCGGACCGATAACGGGAAGTTATACCCTGACGAACACTCAGCATATACCCGCCGAAGTCCCTCCGTGTATGCTCGTTCAGGAGACCGGAGGACTGACGCCATGCCCAAAACTTATAACGAAACGGAACGCCCCATGGAACTGACCCGCATCGGTTTCGTCGGGCTCGGCATGATGGGTTTGCCGATGCTCGAAAATCTCGCCGGCCGCGGCACCACGCTCGACCTCGTAGCATTCGACACGGCCGACGCGCCGTTCGAAAAACTCGCGCAACACCCGGCCTGGCAGAAGTCGCTGCGCCGCGCGCGGCGTCTGGCCGATCTCGAGGGCTGTCACGCCGTGATCACCATGCTGCCCGACAGCGCCGTCACCAATGCCGTCGTCGCGGGCGCCGGCGAGGCGCGCGGCCTCGTCGACGTGCTCGCGGGCGGCGCGATCGTCGTCGACATGGGTTCGTCGAACCCGGCCGACACGATGGCGCTGGCCCGGCGGCTCGGCGAGGCGGGCATCGCGCTCGTGGACGCACCGGTCTCGGGCGCGGTCGCGCGTGCCCGCGCGGGCACGCTGACGATCATGACGGGCGGCCCCGAAGCGGCGCGCGAACGCGTGCTGCCGATCCTGCGGCACATGGGCGGCACGATCATCGCGACGGGCGACGTCGGCTCGGCCCACGCGATGAAGGCCCTGAACAACTACGTCTACGCGGCGGGACTGCTCGCCACCTCCGAGGCGCTACTGATCGCCGAACGCATGCAGCTCGACCTGACGAAATTCGCCGAGGTTCTCAACGCGTCGAGCGGCCGTAACGTTGCGACCGAAACCAAGCTCAATCAGTTCATCATCCCGCGCACGTTCGCGGGCGGCTTCGCGCTGCGCCTGCAGGCCAAGGACGTGACGACCGCGAGCCATCTGCAGGCGCTCGCCGGCGTGCGCGCGCCGCAGCTCCAGCTCTGCAAGGCGCTCTGGGACGAGGCGCTCGTCGCCCTCGAACCCGGCGCCGACAACACCGAGATCTACCGCTTCCTCGAACGGGCGAACGCGCCCGACGACGAGGCGCATGGCGACGCGGGCAGCACCGGCACGCCGCTGCCGTCATGACCCCGCCGGCCCGGCGCCCGGAACCGCTCCCCGCAAAAGGCAAAGAAGCCCCCCCATGTCGCTGATCGCAATCCGCAAGCGCAGCCTCACGGTCGAAACCACCTGGCACGAGGGTGGGCCGCCGCTCGAGACCCCGCTGAAGCTCGCGGCCGCCTGCGCCGTCATCCGCAATCCCTATGCCGGCCGCGACGAACCCGATCCGATGCCGTTCATGGCCGGGCTGCGCGGGCTTGGCGAGGCACTCGTCACAGAGCTCGTCGCGACGCTCGGCGGCCGGGACAAGGTGGAGGTCTACAGCAAGGACGCCATCGTCGGCATCGAGGGCGAGATGGAACACGACGCGGTCCGGCACGAGGCCGGCGGCTGGGCGATGCGCCACGTACTGGGCGAGCCGAAGGCAATGGTGCCGGCGAACAGGGCCGTGGCGGCGACCGGCTAACGCATTTCGGCGTCGAAGTATTTCAGGAAGGAATTGTCGTCCCGGGGGGATTTTGACGACTCATTGCAGATCCGGCGGCAGGGGAGGAAGAACCGGCACGACACCCGCCTTGCCGACGATAAAGATTCGCCCGGGCATCCGGAAGCCTTGCAGCTTCAGCAGATCAAGCGGCCCGGCGCCGACCTGGGTGCACGTCCGCCAGGCGGGCAAGCAGCCGGCCCATGAACGTCATGTATGGTGAACCGCCAGTCACTTCGCCGCCGTTTTCCGGTCTGTCGCCTTTGCGGATTGGAGATTTCATCGGAGTTGTCTGTCCTGCTCCGGGATCGGTTGCGCTGCTTGCCGCACTGGCACCTGCTGAAGCGGGTAGGTCGGCAAATTCGATGCTCTTGAGCACAGCCATGATCTTGGGCAGCATATTGCTTCGGGAAGTATCGATTGTCATGATCGGCGTATTCACACAGAGAATCTGCGGGCCGTCAGTCTGCCTAAGGCAGAAATTGAACAACCGCCGACGAGTCGCTTCATCACCAGTCGTCTGATCATAGGTATTGCCTAGCCCCTTCCAGCTTTTCCCCACCAGTTCGTAGGTACGAAAGTGCTGTGATTTCTCAAAGGCTTGATTACTGCCACTCCAAATCCACCGGCCATCGATTTTCCTGGCATCAAGTTGCTCCGCTACATCGCCTGGCGATGCTCCGGTGCGACAATAGAATCCGGCTTCAATGTCAATGCCATTTTCTAGTTCTAAATATGTGTAAGCTCCAGAGCCACCTTCTGTTGCAAATAGCCCCCCTTCAAGATCGTGTATCTGAAAATTGCACTTTCCGAACGAATAAACTGGATCCGGCTGCTGTCTCGTTTCCACCGTCGCTTGATTGAGAGAACTCTCCGCATACGTGCCGGTAATAGCAATACAGAGCACAAAGACCAGGAAAACCCGAAGTTTCATGTACACCTCGCAACATAACCTGTAGGAATGGAATGGGGAACCCGTCCGAATCTGGAAACATTGGCATATCGAGAAGCGTCATTTGAGCAGATGTATACGCCTGGAAACGAGCCACCAGGCCGTTCACCGACTTAAGGGACTCCGACGGACTTCCTGCATTGACCGTAGCAGCCACAAGACCAAACGCGTCGTTGGTGTAATAGGCAATGGAATCGCTACGATTTTGGCCATGCCCTGCCGCCGTCTGCGCTAACTGCGCCGTATAGATTTCGTTGAAAGCCTGTCTGACCTCGAACTCCAGCACATCGAGCGGTGACTCGACCGTCCCGATCGACAGCCGCAGGTGCTGCGTCAGTCTGGCACTGGGGTGCTGCAAAACGTCCTTGATCGTTCCCATGACAGCAGTGGGCTCCGGTTTCCTGTTGATCGGCAGGGGCGCACAGGTGAGTGGGCCAGTGCCATTCGGCGCTGTACGCTAACCTGGCAGACCAAAGTATGTCTATGAGACATAGTCTGCGTTTGACGAATATTCACGGCCCTGACGTTTTGTGACTTTCCTTGATGGTTGAATCTGCCCTTTCTGATGGTCAGTGGATCGAATCAAGTGGTTCCTGGTGCGGTGCGGTTGAGATGGACTCGCTTTGGAATTTCATTGTGGCTCTTGATCTCGCCGGACGAAATCACGCCCTGCATCGAGCAGAAAGATATATAGGAAAACATCGAGTCGAGCCGATATCGGCTTCGGGATGGCTCACCCCGGTTCCTTCTTTTACATACGCGCGTCCTGGCCTGGCAAAGGTCTTGCCCGGGCACGGTCCTGCCCATCTCTGCGCACTGGTCGGCTACCGGATCCGGCACGGCGTGGCGTGGCCGGAACGCCCGCCTTCGTCCGCGGCATCGGCGCGATCTACAACACCGTCGTCGCGCTGCTGGACGACACCACGCCATATCTCAGATGTGGAGGCAGTCGCACCACCATGAGAACGGGTTCCTGCTCTACGTGAGCGGCGGCGCGCTCGTGAGCCTCGTCATCTACTGGCTCATGCCGGAGACGAAGGGACGCGAGCTGACCCGATCGCGCCCGACGCGCGCCCGGGCTGGCGACTTGACGGCCTGACGGGCTCCGCGGCCTTACGGCTCGCCGAGCCGCGCGAGCAGCGCGTAGAGCTTCGTCACGTGGCGAAGCAGCAGCTCGCGATGCTTGTCGATCTGCTCGAGCCGCCCGGCGAGATCCGCGCGCACGCGCTCGTCGGGCTCGGCCGCCGCGACCACGTCGTCGATGCGCATGCGCAACGCGAGCGCATCGACGGGCGGCAGGTTCAGATAGCGTTCGAGCCGCCGCACGTCCTGCATCGCCAGCTCGCGCACCTTGCGCGAGCCCGCCAGACGCCGGTGCGCCTCGAGGTCGGCCGGCGCGTCGTCGCGCTTCGGCGCGCCCGCGAGCGCGCCGAAGATCGGCTCGGGCGCGCGCAGCACGGCGCGCTTGCGCATCGGGTGGGCCGTGCCGCGAAACCGCGCGCGCGGCGTTTCGTTGTCGATCGAGGCGCGTGCCTCGTCGGGCACCTCGTCGTCCTCGCGCAGCGCGTCCATCCAGCCGACGGGCAACCCCGTCACGGCCTCGACGCCACGCACGAACTCCTCGCTGAATTCGCGCCGGCCCGAGAGGATCAGCTTCAGGTACGACGGCGAAAACGTCATCATGCGCGCGAGGCGCGTCGACGCGCCGACTTCGCGCGTGAGCAGCGCGAGATTGGCGCGCCACACGGGCAGCAGGGAAGCGCCGGAATCGTTCATCGCAGGTCTCGCTCCTCCATCCGTTGCGCGCAACCCGCGCGCCGTATTCTCCCGACTTCGATCGACGACCGGCCCGGAAACCTCGACGCGCGAATGGCGCGACTGCGTTCGACCGATCCTGCTGGAAGGTTAGCCGGTCTGCGCGAGGCACCGCAACTTGCGTGGCGCTTCGCGCGCGACCGGTCGGCGGAGCATGCCGCATGCCAGCCCCAGGCGAGCGACGGGAAAAAGGTTCGCAAACGGATATCGCGGCATGCCCCCAACGAATGCACACGATGTTGCTGATCCGTAAGCTCAACTCGATAGAATCGGAGGCGACGGTAAAACGCAGGCTGACCTGATCTAACCACCGGGCCAAAAATTACTATGCATCTCGCACTGAGCTTCGAATGGCTGACCAATCTGCTCGCCATCCTGTTCATCGTCGCGTGCCTGCACGACGTTCGATATGACGAATACGGCACGCTTACGCTCGCCGCCGCCGCCATGGGCCTCGTCGTCATGGCCATCGAATTCCTGCTGCAACCCGCCTTCGAAATGGCGCTCTAGGAGCGGCGTACGGTGTCCGCGCCGCCGCCCGGACGGCCCGCGCGCGAGACCCCGCAGCGACGACCCGCTCCCCGTCGATACCGGCATACGGCCCTCGTGCAAGGTACACTCTCACGCGTATCCCGATCCGGGCCGTTTCGCGGCGCGCGCGCCGCGCGCCTTCCCTGGCTGCTCAAGGAGTTCCCGTTGATGAGAGGCGGTTTTTCACGTCCCGCTGCCGGCGTGCGCGGACTCGTCGTCCTGCTGTTCGCCGCGCTGTCCGGCTGCAGCCTGTTTCGTCCGCCTCCGCCGCCCGCCCCGCCCGCTCCGCCGCCCGTCGTCGCCAGCGCCCCCGAAGTCGCCAGCGCGCCCGTCGTCGCGCCGCCTCCGCCCGTCGTCGCCAGCGCCCCCGAAGTCGAGCCGCGCCCCGCGCCGAGACACATCTGGCATCCGCGCCTGCGCCGGCGCCGCCCGGCGCCGCCGCGCCCGGCGCCCCGGCCGCCGGCGCCTTCGCCCCTGCCCGCGCCGATCATCGAGACGCGCGAACTCGAGCGCGCCGGCACGCGCACGCTGCTCGACAGCAAGGTGCAAAAGCCCGACGGCAAGGTGGTCGGGCGCGCCGTCGATCTCGTCGCCGATCCGGACGGCCGGCCCGTCGCGGTCGTCGTCAACCTGCAGGGCTTCATGGGCATCGGCGACCGCAAGGCGCGCTTTCCGTGGAACGTCGTGCGCATCAACACCGAGCCGAAAACGCCGGCCATCACGCTGATGCTCGCGCCCAACCAGCAGCCGTCGCCGGACCGGCCCGGCCCCGGCACGCCGCAGCCGGGGCCCGAGCCGGCCACGTCGACGCGGCTGCCGATGCTCGACACGTTCGTCGAGCGAGCGAACGGCTCGCGGGTCGGCCGCGTCGTGGACGTGGTGCTCGACGGCGCCGCCAACCCGCAGGCCGTCGTGCTCGACGTGAGCGGCATCATGCAGACGCGCCGCATGATCGCGGCGGACTGGTCGGCGCTGCACTTCGTCACGAAGAACAAGGTGCTCGAGGCCCAGCTCGAGCTGTCCGACGCCCAGGTCAACGCCTCGCCGCCCTACACCGCCAACGAGCCGGTGCAGGCCGTGTCGCCGGTGGTACCGAAGGCGCCGGCCGCCGCCGCCCACGCGCACGGTGCCCAATGACGGAGCGTCTTCAGGCCGACCCCCGAAGTCTGCGCGCGCTCGACTGGCTGAATTTTTTCGTCGCGAACGTGCAAACCGGCTTCGGCCCGTTCATCGCGTCGTACCTCGCGTCCCACAAGTGGACCCAGGGCGAGATCGGCCTCGCGCTTTCGGTCGGCACGATCAGCGCGATGGTGAGCCAGGTGCCGGGCGGCGCGGCCGTCGACGCGCTGCGCGACAAGAAGGCCGCCGCCGCGTGGGCGATCGGCGCCATCATCCTGAGCGCGATGCTGCTGGCCACGAGTCCGACCGTCGTGCCCGTCATGGCCGCCGAGGTGTTCCACGGCTTCGCGAGCTGCATGCTGGTGCCGGCAATGGCCGCGCTCTCGCTCGCGCTGGTGGGCCGCCAGGCGCTCGGCAACCGGCTCGGCCGCAACGCGCGCTGGGCGTCGATCGGCAGCGCCGTGGCGGCGGGACTGATGGGGCTGTGCGGCGAATACCTGTCGCCGCGCGCCGTGTTCTGGCTGACCGCCGCGCTCGCCGTGCCCGCGCTCGGCGTGCTCGCCCTGATCCGGCAGACCCGCGCGGCGCCGCGGCCGGCCGCTGACCTCGCGCAACGGCGCGAGCCCGGCGGCACGGCGAAAACCGTCCCGGTCGCGGCGCCCCCGTCCCCCCCGCCGCGCGAGGCACGCGAAACGCTGCTCGACCTGCTGCGCGACCGGCGCATGCTGATCTTCGCCGCCTGCGTGGTGCTGTTCCATCTTTCGAACGCCGCGATGCTGAACCTCGCGGCCGGCGAGGTGACGGCCGGCATGGGCGACAACGTGCAACTCGTGATCGCGGCATGCATCATCGTGCCCCAGGCCATCGTCGCGCTGATGTCGCCGTGGGTCGGGCGCACCGCCGAGCGCTGGGGCCGCCGGCCCGTGCTGATTCTCGGCTTCTGCGCGCTGCCGGCGCGCGCGCTGCTGTTCGCGGGCATCGGCAATCCTTATCTGCTGGTGCCGGTGCAGTTGCTCGACGGCCTGAGCGCGGCCGTGTTCGGCGTAATGCTGCCGCTCATCGCCGCCGATGTCGCGGGCGGCAAAGGCCGCTACAACCTGTGCATCGGCCTGTTCGGCCTCGCGGCCGGCATCGGCGCGACGCTCAGCACCACGCTCGCGGGCTTCATCGCCGACCGCTGCGGCAACACCGTGAGCTTCTTCGGTCTCGCGGCCGCGGGCGCGCTCGCGGTGTTGATGGTGTGGTTCGCCATGCCCGAAACGCGCGACGCCTACAAGGACGACGAGCAGCCATCGACGCAACCTCAGGCCGACTAGGCAGGACCTGTTCACGCCAATAACAGGCTTGCGAACGTGCGTTGCCGGCTGTGCGGTTCAAGGAACGGGGAGCGCCAATTTTTTGCGCCGGCCCAGACAGGCGACGAGCGACACCGCAATGCGGCCGGCAAGTCACGTTCCCCTGGCTTTTGAAATATCCGTTTTGAAATATCCGTCGTGAGGCTGGCCGCCAAACGGGCCGGCCGCAACGGGCATGCCGTTGCGGCCGGGGTCCACGTGCGGGCGCGAGGAAGACCGCTGCGAAAGGAGATACCGGAAAAGATGCCGGTAACGCGCGGGGCCGCGCGTCGGCGGAAATGCTCCAGGCATCCGCGCGCGGCACGCGCAGGACGGCGCGCCGGCGGCCGGCTGGGGGCCAGTCGCCTGGCACCTTACGCGGCGAGCGCCTCGTCGAAGCGGACGGTACTCACGCCCTTGACGAAATGATCGAGCTTGCTGGCGAGAATCATCGCATCGGCGTTGGCCGGGCGATGGCGCCGGTTCGGACTGGGGCGGAACACGGCGTCGCCGCGCCGGATCTTTTCGCCCGTCAGCGCGCAGATCGCGCTGCGCCGGGCCGTGCAGACCCGCCAGAGCTGGTCGGAATAGCGACCGTAGGTCGGATCGCTCCAGCAGACGGTGATGCTCTCCGGATCGTGGCGACGAATCAGCGTGATGCCCTGCGCATCCCAGTTGCGGACCGCACACTGGCGGCCGTGCCCAGCGTCATGCAGCGGGCGCATCGGGAGCGCCCTGTACGGGCCCGCCTCGTCGTCCTCCGAATCCCAGTCGCCGGCCCCGCCGACGAGAAGGTCGATGGTTTGTTGCCATATGCTGCCGGTATCTAATTTCGTCATAATGCACCTCGTGCACGTGAAAACGATTCAAATATGCCGGTCGATAATAAGCACGCAGCCACGTCCGGATTATAGCGTGTCCGTCCCGCAATCCCCAGATTGAAACAAAATGTTTCAGGTATTAATTGAACTCTGAAAACGGTTCCGAGGCGCAATGACGGTATACCCTGAGTACTGGTTTCTTTACATCGAATCATTTTTTCCGAGTGCCGGCGACGACTTCCCCGAAACCGGAAAATTTAACCCTGCGCCGGGATGCCGACCGTCCGCGGCCATGTGACGGCTCCCACAGCCCGCCGGAAAAACGCGACCCGCCTCCCGGCGCGCGACCGCCATAACACTGGCCTCGCCGCACGGACAATTGCAGAGCGCGGAAACCGGACGCGGAAAATATCGAATTCGAGAATACGAACCGATTTTTACATCCAATTTTCAACTCCAGCAATACGACAATTGTGAATTAAATTAAAGTGTAATTCTTTGTCAAGTTCCTCAAGTTGTCACGATTCAATTGCCTGAGCCCGGCTTTACGGTAAGGATCTGTAATACATCCGGCATAAATCCGCCGGCCGCGCCCGCCGTTAGTCGAGATAATCGGCCGCGCGGCGCCTGAGCATCGCGCCGAAGTCGTCGAGCCAGTCGACCGAAAGCCGCCAGCTCTGCCAGTACAGGTCCACGTCGAGCGCGCGCCCCGCCACGAGCTCGACCAGCTCGCCGCACGCGAGATGCGATTCGACCATGCGCTCCGGACACATGCCCCAGCCGAGACCGTTCAGGCAGGCGCGCAGAAAACCGGCGACGTGCGGAATCCAGTGCAGCGGCGCGTCGACGGAAGCGCGCGTGACGCGGCGGATGAACCGCTTCTGCAACTGGTCCTTCGGGTTGAACTCGACGCAGGGCGCGCGGCGCAGCGAATCGGCCGACACGCCGCGCGCGAAATGGCGCCCGAAAAACGCCGGCGAGCAGACCGCCAGATACCGCATGCGCCCGAGCCGCGTCGAGCGGCATCCCTGCACCGGCTCGGCCTGGGTCGTCAGCGCGCCCTGCACGCTGCCGTCGCGCAACCGCTGCGCCGTGTGGTCCTGATCGTCGATGACGAGGTCGAGCAGAATCTCGCGCTCCACGCAAAAATCCGCCACCGCATCGACGAACCAGGTGCCGACGCTGTCGTCGTTCACGGCGATGCGCAGCGTCGGCCGCGTTTCGTCGAGCCCCGCCGACAGCGACGGCAGCCGCCCGCCCAACTCCGCCTCGAGCAGTCGCACGCGCTCCGCGTGGCGGCACAGCAGTGCCCCCGAGGCCGTCGCCTGGCACGGCTGGCCGCGCTTCACGAGCACCGTGCCGACGCGTTCCTCGAGCAGCTTCACGCGCTGCGAGACGGCCGACGGTGTGACGTTCAGCGCTCCCGCCGCGCGGTCGAACGAGCCGTAGCGCACCACAGCGGCGAGCGCGTCGAGCAGGGCGTAGTCGAGCATTAGCGCTCCTTAATCGGGTTTAATTGAATTAGCTTTTCTTAGGCCGGAGCACACGGCAGACTAGCGCCGTTTTCGCCGACTGTCCAACCCGCCCCGACCATGAACTGGCTTTCGTTTTTCAACGGCGCCGCGCTCTGCGCCTCGCTGATCGTCACCATCGGCGCGCAGAACGCGTTCGTGCTGCGCCAGGGCATCCTGCGCTCGCACGTCGGCAAGATCGTCGTGCTCTGCACGCTGTCGGACTTCGTGCTGATCGCGGCCGGCGTGGCCGGCGCCTCGGCGCTCGTCGAACGCTTTCCGGCCTTCGTGCACCTGATGCTCTACGCGGGGCTCGCCTGGCTGACGTGGTTCGGCCTCGGCGCGCTGCGGCGGGCGCTGCGGCCGGGCCATGCGGCGCTCGATACCACCACGACCGCCGATGCCGGCAACGCGACCGCGCAAACGGCGCAACGCGGCCCGTCGGTCGTGCTGATGACGCTCGCGTTCACGTGGCTCAATCCGCACGTCTATCTCGACACGTTCCTGCTGATCGGCACGGCCGGCGCGCGCGAGCCGCAGCCTGCGCGGCTCGCCTTCGCGCTCGGCGCGATGTCGGTCAGCGCGATCTGGTTCGTCGGGCTCGGCTACGGCGCGCGGGCGCTGGCCCCGCTGTTTCGCCGCGCGCTCGCGTGGCGCGTGCTCGACGGCGCCATCGGCGGCATGGTTCTGCTGATCGCGATCGCGCAATTGCGCTAGGGGCATTAAGCGTTAGGGGCTGGCCGCCGGAAGGGCCGAGCGCCGTTGCCATGCTCCAGACCGCCGACCCTTCCGGCGGCCGGCGCCAACCCGTCGTCGGCATCAACAGGCATTAACCCGCCTCCTCGCGCAGCAGGGCGTCGACGAGCGCCGGCGACACGTAGTGCGGGCCGTCGAACAGGTAGACGCGATAGCCGCGATAGGCGGCCAGTTGCGGCGCAAGCTCGGCCGCCGTCGCCGCGCGAAAGCCGCCGCCCTGCCGCGGCCGGAACGCCTCCGCGATGATTCGCACGCGCGCGCGGCCGAGACGCGCCGCGAGCGCGTCCGCATACTCGCGCGCCGCCGCCGGGCCGCGCGCATAGACGCCGCAGCCGTCCTGCAACAGGACGCCGACGTCGCGCGGCAGCCAGCCGTCGAGCCAGTTCGCCAGCGCCGCGCCGCCGATGTTGCTGTTGTCGTAGACGCTGATCCACAGCGGGCGGGGCAGTCGCGCGAGCTGCGGCCCCAGGCTCGGCGCGTCGCGCCAGGTCGGATCGACTTCAACCGGGAAATACCAGCCCGTGACATGTACGGGCGGCCGCACGGCCACGAGCTTCAGCGAGCGCTCGACGAGCGCCTCGACGTTCGCGCGCGCCTTCTTCTCGTCGGAATAGCCGGCCAGCCCGACGATCACGCCGCGCGCCCACGGCTCGTTCGCAATGCGCGTCCAGTCCGGCACGTGCGAAGCGGGCAGGCCCGCGCCGGCCATGAACGCGACGTCGTCGACGGCGAGCCATTGCACGAGCAGCTCGTTCACGCCGAGGCGCGCCCAGTCGCCGTGCAGGTCGAGGTGCGCGCTGTCGGGCTGCCAGACGACGCCCTGCGCGAGCGCGTCTGCATGGGCCCACACGCCGACCCGCGGCACGCAGCCGCCGGCCACCGCGAAAAGACCCAGCGCCGCGAGACGAGCGAGCGTCTCGCGGCGCGGCGGTCTCGGCCGCCGGTCCGGATGCGCGTTCGCGTTCGAGCTTGCCGTCATCGGAATTTCCTCAATAAGACAGGACCGTGCCGAAAAACACGCCGCCGCCGCGCGTATCGCCGACGACCCGCCAGCGGTACTGCAATGACACGTCCAGGTACGAGCGCGGCGAATCGTAGAAGCTGTCGCGGAACCAGTAGCGCGTCGAGAAGCCCACGCCGATGCCGACCGGGATGCTGCGATCGACGCTCGAATCGTAGTCGGCGCCGATCACGCCGTACGGGAACACCGTGAGCTTCGGACTGATGCCGTCGAGCCGCCAGGTGCGGCCCGCCTCGAGATAGCCCGTCCCGTAGTTCCAGCCGTTGCTGACGTAGTGCCCGACCTCGGCATAGTCCTGCACGGTCCACCACGACGGCACGTCGAGCCGCCGCGCGGTGCCGTAGCCGCCCGAGTAGGCGAGCCGCAGGATCCAGTCCGAGAGCGAGTGCGAGCCGAGCGGCACGAGCCGCTCGAACGCGACGACCGCGTTGACCGACGGCAACGGCTTGAAGCGCGCGCCCACGGCGCCGAGCGCCGTGGAGAGGCCGCTCGGCTCGTTGTCCTTGGCGCCGAGGTCCGTGTAGGTGCGCGCATAGACCTCGAACATCTGGTCGCCGAGCGAGCCGAACGGACGCCAGTAAGCCTCGAGCCCGGCCTGCCAGTTGTCGTAGGCGCCGGGCTCCGAGCCATTCGCGACGCCGGGCTGCAAGCCCGCCCCGCGGTAGTTCAGCGACGTGACGAAGCCCCAGTCGCGCGTCGCATCGGCATGCGCGTTGCGCAGGTCCTGGAGCTGCGTGAGCGAGGCCGGCGCGACGCCGGCGGGCGGGGCGGCGCCGTAGTCGATCGCGCGCGCGTAGTAGCGCGCGGCCAGCGCGTCGAAATGCGCGCGGTAGGCGCTGTAGGCCGCGTCCGCCGACGAGCCCGGCGGCAGTTGCCCGGCCTCGTCGGCTGCTGCGAAATACTCGAACGCGCGGCGGTCGTCGCCGGCCCGCTGCGCAAGATAAGCGGCCTGCAGCGGCGACATCGCGTCGAGCAGGCCCGCGTTCATCGCGTCGCGCGCCGCGCGGGCCGCGCCCGTCCCGTCGCCGGCGGCGACGAGCGCGTCGATCAGCTCGATGCGATGGACGGCGCTGCCCGGGTCCGCCGCCACGGCCTCGCGAGCATGGGCGACGGCGGCCGCCCGGTCGCCGCGCTGCGCGGCGAGCAGCGCCGCCCGGTGCGCGGCAAAACCGGAGTCCGCCGGATAGACGTCGCAGACGGTGCCGTACGGATCGACGGTGCAGTCGAACACGGGCAGCACGGTGGTCCCGACGCGCCGGGGACCGCCGCTGCCGGGCGCCGGCCCACCTGACGCACCCGGCAGCGGCAGCCGAGCGCGCGCGGCGTAGCGGCGCTCCGCGACGAGCGCGTCGGTGTCGTCGCCCGCCGGCTTGAGCGGCGCAAGCAGGTCGAGCGCGCGCTGCGGCTCGCCGTCGGCAGTCCAGACATCCGCCACGACGAGACGCGCCACGCGGCGCTCGCGCGCGGGTCCGCCGTCGATCCGCAGCGCCCGCGCGAAGTCGGCGTCCGCCTCGTCCCGGCGGCCCTGCGCGGCAAGCGCGGCGCCGCGCACCACGTAGAGCATCAGCGCGGGACCGACGCCGGCATCGATCGCATCGGTCGCGGCCTGTTCGAGGCCGGCCATGTCGCCCTGCGCGGCGAGCGCATCGAAGAGCTGCAGCCGATACCCGAGACGGTCGGGCGCGTAGCCGATCGCCTGCCGCGCGAACGCCGCCGCCTCGGCGAACGCGCCGCGTTGCCGGGCGGCCAGCGCCGCGGCGGCCGGTTTCGGCGCGAGCCGCGCGCCGATTTCGAGGCGCCGCTGGCGGAGTTCCGCGCGCTCGCCGAAGCGGTTCGTCGTATCGAGTACGGCCCGCCACGCCTCGCCGTCGCGACCCGCCGCGTTCAGCGCGTCGATGACGAGCAGCCGCAAGTTCAGCACGTCCGGGCGCAGCGCGATCGCTTCGTTCGCGGCGCGCAATGCGCCGGCGTAGTCGCCGGCGGCATAGGCCGCGTAGGCGCGCTGCGACGCCTGCCAGGCCGGCCCGCTCAGCACGCTGCCCGTGCCGTTGACCGCGCCCGCGGTCGTCGTCCCCGCCGCCGCAGCCCGGCGCGCCGCGCGCGCGGCGGCCAGTTGCGCGTCGATCTCGCGTTGCCGCGCGACGAGCGACGGGTCGGGGCCGAGCGCGCGAATCGCCTCGGCAAGCGTGCGACTCGCCTCGGCCATGCGCCGCTGCGCGGCCTGGGCGTTCGCGAGCAAAAGACGCAGCGACGCGACGTCGGGCCGCTGACGAATCGCCTCCCGCGCGTGCGCCTCGGCCCGCGCATAGTCGCGCTGCCGGTACGCGTCGTAGCCCTCCTGCGCCACGCGGTACGCCGCGCCGCCCAGCGGCAACGGCAGCGCGACCGGCGGCGCGGCGCGGGCCGATGCGACGCATCCCGCGCACAGCATGCCGAGCAATAGCAGCCGTGCGAACCCCGGCGCGAACCCGGGCACCCACCCCAGCGCGCGCCGCCGGCTGCCGGCCGGAAGCGGATCGGAAACGCCTCGCGTCATGTCGTCCATCGCGCGGTCACCGCTTCGTTGCGCAGACGCTGCTGCTCGTCGATCGCGCTCTGGAGCGCCTCGCTCGTAATCACGCCGTGCTCGACCATGTAGTCGCCGATGCGGCCGTGCTCGGCCGGCTTGTAGCGCGCCAGCGCCGCCTCGAATGCGTCGCGCCGGACGTGGCCGCGCTCGATCAGCAGGTCGCCGAGCAGCGGCACTGGCCGCCGCGCGGCGGCCGCGCCGGCGGAAACGGGGGACGCGGCATCGGAAGGCACGGCGGAAACGGCAGCGACCGGCGCCCCGGTCTCATCGGCGGACGTCGCCCCGCTTTCCGCCCCGTCCTCCGCCCGGCTTGCGCCCACCACGGGCGCGCCGAGCAGCAGGCGGATGCCGTCGGCGATCTCGCCTTCGCGCGCGATGCGCTGCACGACCGGTTTGCCCACGGCGCCCTGCACGGCCGCGAGCGTGTCGCCAGCGAGCGGATTCGCGGTAAGCAGCACGGCGTGGCCCGTCGCGTCCTCGCCCTGCGGCAGCACGCGATGGCGCACCACGAGTTCGACCGGCAGTTGCCCGGCATGCGCGCGCAGCAGGTCCGCGTCGAGATGGCCGCGCGGCAGGCCCGCCTGGAACGCGATCGCCTCGGCGAGCGTCTCCTCGTCGAGCCAGCCGCGCGCCATCAGCACGCGGCCGAGCGGAGCCTGCTGCGCGTGCTCGGCTTTCAGGGCGAGCGCGAGCTTGTCCTCGTCGATGGCCTGCCACGACACCAGCAGCTCGCCGAGCCGCTGATGCCGGTCCCTGAAGCCGTCCGACGAGGGGAAGTCGTGCATCGTCTTGTCCCAGACAAGCCGCCGGCCCGTCGCGAGATGGACGAGGAACATCCGCCAGGCGCGCGCGACGGCCATGAAGTTGACGAAGTTGCCGATCACCATGCGCGGCACCGAGAGCAGCCCGTGCGCCCAGCCGTAGAGCCGCGTCACGAAGTACACGCGCTGGACGATGCGCGTCGCGAACGCGGCGACGTTGGCCCAGAGCAGCGCGACGACGAACGGCGAATCGGAAAACGGCGAGGCGATCAGCGGCGGCCCGATGCCGAACGCCTGCGCGCCCGCGAACAGCACGAACTGCACGAGCAGCAGGTAGGCGACGATGCCGACGAACGACGTGACGATGCCCTTGCGGTCGTGCGCCAGCAGGTAGCGGTTCGCGAGCGAGCCGCGCCAGCCCATCTGCTGCCAGCCCTGCAGCCCGATGCCGAGGGTCCAGCGCGCACGCTGCCGGTAGGCGGTACGGAACGTGTCGGGGAAGAACTCGCGCACGCACAGCGGCATCGTCAGCGTGACGTCGCGCTCGCGGCCGAAGCCGAACCACGACTTGCGGCGCGCGGCGAATTGCACGGGAAAGCGCGCGAAAATCGAGTTCATCCCCATGCGGGCAAGCCGCGCGCCGACGTCGTAGTCCTCGGTCAGCGTCTCGGTGTTGAAGGGCTGGTTGTCCGTCTGCTCGCACAGGGCGAGCAGCGCGCGCCGCGAGAAGCAGGTGCCGACGCCCGCCGAGGGCACCGCGCCCGCGATGCTCTCGCGCACGACGAGATCCTTCGCGTGCCATTCCGCGAACTCGTCCATGTAGGTGCCCGCGACGAGCTCGAACCAGTCGCGCTCGAGCGAGGCCACGGGAAGCTGGATCATGTCCTTGCGCGGCAGCAGGTAGTTGAAGAAGCGCAATTCGAGCGGATGCAGCACGTCCTCGCTGTCGTGCAGGATCACGCCCGCGAACTCGACGCCGGTGTCGCACTCGCGGCGAAAGATCGCCTGGACGATCCAGTTCAGGCAGTCGGCCTTGCAGGTCGGCCCGTCGTGCGGCACCTCCACGCGCTGGAGCTGCTTGTAGCGCCGGCGCATGCGCTCCACCTCGGCGATGGTCGGCGCGTCGTTGCGGTAGGTGCCGACGAACACCACGTAATTCGTGTAGTCGAGCACGCGCACGAGCTCCGCGACCATCGACGCGATCACGTCCTCCTCCTGCCAGGCCGGCACCACGATCGCGAGCGGCTGCTGCTCGCGCGCGAGCAGTTGCTCGACCGTGAGCGGCCGGTAGCGGCGCCGGATCGTGAAGTGGCGGATCGTCAGGCGCGTCCAGTACCAGACGTCGATGAACAGGTCGTCGAGGCTCGAGAGCAGGATGAGCACGGCCAGTACCGCAGCCAGGTACTCCATGCCGCGGTAGTAGTGGGCGGCGAAATAGGCCGCCCACCATTTGAACGCGTCGAAAGTCACGGTCAGCCCTGTCGGTGGTCCCCGTTCCCGGCGCCGGACTTCTGCGCGGCGGCGCTCTTCGCGCGCCGGCGCCGCCGCGCGCGGCCCGCGGCCCAGATCAGCAGCAGCAACAGGACGATCGCGGCGCCCGGCAGCACCCAGCTCGACAGATGGCCGCCGAGCCAGACGTTCGACTCGTCCGTGGTCGGCACGCCGCCCGCGTGCAGCGTGTCGAACTGCCGGAGCGTGCCGCTGCCGTCGACCACGGCCACGTCGCCCGTCTGCAGATGCAGCGACGGGCCCAGCACCGGCGCGCGCGCGCCGACCGTGCGATAAAGCACGCCCGGCTGGCCGCCCGCGCGCACCACCTCGATCACGCCGATGCCCGTGAGCCCCGAAACGTCCGCGAGCGTGTTGCCCGAACGGCCCTTGAGCACCATCCGGTCGCCGTCGAACGTCGCGCGGGCGGTCTCGTCGCGCAGCGCGACGTCGGCCGCGAGAAACGGCCCCGCCGGTTGCGCCGCGCCGTCGCCGGGCGCGACCGAGAACGTCGCGCGCGTCGGCGCGACGCCGGCCGCGTTGGCGAGCCGCGCGAGTCGCGGCAGCGACGCCGCCGGATCGGCAAGATACGCCTCGGGCACGAGCACCTGCGTCTGCTGCGAGAAGCGCGCCACCATGCCCGTGAAGTCGTCCTCGAGCGACGCCGTGCCGAGCACGAGGTAGCTGCCGGGCAGCACCGCGGCCGGATAGCCTTCCGCGCGCGGCTGGCAACCGCCTTCGGGCTGGCGCTGGAACACTACGCGCAACTGGTTGATCGAGCCGAGCGCATAAAGCGGAATGGGCGCGCTGACGAGCTGGGCGCGGCCGTCGGTATCGAGCAACTGCGAGCCGATCAGCACGCCGTTGAAGAAGATCGACGCGGTCTGCCCGTTGCGGCTCGACGCCGGCGCGGCCGCGAGCTCCAGCACCACGCGGCGCGGAATCTTGCCGCCGCCCGACACCGAGGCGAGATCGAAACTCGCCTGCCATTCGGCGCTCGTCAGCACGTTGAGCGAGCGCGGCGTGCCGCCCGCGAGCGCAAGCGCGAGACGGTCGCTGTCGCCGCCCGCGCCGACGTTCGGCGCGCTGTCGAGCGCATGGACGACGAGCCGGTCCGCCACGTTGACGGGATTCCAGGTGCGCGAGAGCGCGGCCACGCCGGTGCTGTCGCCGACGACGACCTCGGCCTGGCCGCCGAGCCTCGCAAGCCGCAGCTCGCCCGGTTCGAGCGGCGTGGCGAGCGCGCCGGCAGCGCGGCGGCGCCAGGCGTCGAAGGCGGGCGCCGCATCGGCGGAAACGCCCGCGACCTGCGCGCGCAACGCGTCGAGCGCCGCGTTCACGCGCTGCCGCAACGCCTCGTCCGAGACCACGACGTCGGGCGCGAACGCGCCGCGCGGCGCGAGCGCGATCAACGCGCCCAGCTCGGCCGGACTCGCGATCCGGTGCGTGCCGCCCGAGGCGAGCGCGGCGAACGCGGGCACGGACTGCAGCGGTGCGGGCACGCTCACGCCCGTCAGGTCGACCGTGTCGCCGACCGCCGGCAGCACGGCCACCAGCGGGCTGTCGCCGGCCCGCATCAGCAGCGCCTCGATGCGCCACGCGGCGTCGTAGGCGCCGGGCGAGACGCGCGGGCCGGCCACGAGCAGCGTCGGGGCGGGCCTCAGCGCGCTCCAGGCGGCGCGCACGTCGTCGATGGCGGCCGTGTCGAACTGGTAGGTCAACCGCGAGGTCGGCGCGGCGCGCCACAGGTTACCGATGGCGGTCTGGTCGGCGCAGACGCTGTCGTTCAGCACCGACGACCACTGCATCCCGACGCGCACGAACCCCGACGGCCGCGGCGCGCCGTCCACGCCGATGCTGACCGAGCCGTCGCCCTGGGGATCGCTGAAACCGCGCGCCAGCACGGGCGTGCCGTCGAGCGAGAGCACGAAGGTCGTCCGGCCGCCGTCGGCGCGCAGGTAATGGGCGTCGAGCTGCAACGTCGCGCCGCTGATCGGCAGACCAACAGGCACCGGAAAGTAGAACTCCTGGCTCGCATCGGGCGCGCGCAGCACCACCGGCCCGGTCACGCCCAGGTCGGCGAGCGAGATGCTGCGCGACTCCACCCGGCCCGCGCCCAATTGCGCGAACGCGGCGGCGAGGTCGCCCGGGGCGGCCCACGCCGCCCCGGCCGCCAGGGCGAGCACGGCGAACGCCGTCGCCCGGACGGCGGACAGGAACAGCCGGCCCGGCGCGCGGCGCCGCGAAGTCGGATTGGATACCACGTCTGAAGCCCCTTCTGTGCTGTGGTGGGTACGGCCCTGATGCGGACGGCTCCGCGCGCCGCGACGCGACGCGTATCCGGCCATCTCCTTCTTCCCGCCGCGGCGCCCTGCTGCCGCTGCTACCCTGCCGTCGCCTTCCGCCAGGCGCGCAGCGCCGGATGGCGATAGCCCGGCAGCGCCTCGCTCGCGAACGGCTCGAACGGCCTGCCCGTCAGCGCGGCCACGATGCGCTCCGAGGCGCGGCCGTCGCCGTAGGGATTCACGCGCCGCGCGAACGCGCGCCGCTCGTCTTCGTCGTCGACCAGCGCCATGACGGCCGCGACGATCGCCTCGCGGTCGGTGCCGACGAGACGCACGGTGCCCGCCGCCAGCGCCTCCGGGCGCTCGGTCACGTCGCGCATCACGAGCACCGGCTTGCCGAGCGACGGCGCCTCCTCCTGCACCCCGCCGGAGTCGGTCAGCACGAGCGCGGCGCGCTGCATCAGCCGCACGAAGCCGGCATATTCTAGCGGCTCGGTCAGGTGGACATGGGGGACGTTGCCGAGCGCGGCAAGCACGGGGCCGCGCACGTTCGGATTCAGATGGACGGGATAGACGATCCGCATCCTGCCGGTCTGCGCGAGCGCGGCGAGCGCCGCGCAGATATGGGCGAAACCCGCGCCGAAACTTTCGCGGCGGTGCCCGGTGACGAGCACGATCGGCTTGCCGTCGTCGGGAAACGGCAACTGCGCGTCGAGCCGCGCGCGCAGCGCGGCGTCGCCGTCGAGCTGCGCGCACATCAGACGCAGCGCGTCGATTACCGTGTTGCCCGTCACGATGGCGCGGCCGCCGAGCGCCTCGGCCCGCAGGTTCGCAGCCGCGCTCGCGGTCGGCGCGAACAGCAGGTCGCTCACCACGTCGACCACGCGCCGGTTCATTTCCTCGGGCCACGGTTCGTGCAGATTGCCGGTGCGCAGCCCGGCCTCGACGTGGCCAACCGGAATGCGGCGATGAAAGGCTGCGAGCGCGCCGGCCGCGCTCGTGGTCGTGTCGCCGTGCACGAGCACGCGGTCCGGGGCCACGGCGGCGAGCACGCCGTCGAGCCCGGCGAACAGACGCGCGGCGAGGCCGTTGAGCGTCTGGTCGGCCGTCATGGCCTCGAGATCGTGGTCGGGCACGATGCCGAAAAGGTCGAGCACCTGCCGGAGCATCGTCTGGTGCTGGCCCGTCACGCAGACGACGGACTGCACACCCGGCTCGGCTTCGAGACGCCTGACGAGCGGCGCCATCTTGATGGCTTCGGGCCGCGTGCCGAAGATCGACAGAATACGCATGGACAGCTTTCCGGTTCGGGTTACCAGTGCAGTGCAGTGCGGGCCACGAAACGGGCACCGTCGCGCGCAACGCCGTCGTTGCCGTAACCGACAACGCCGCCGTGCCGTAAACGGTTGACGGCTTCCGGACCGGCAGGTCCCGAAGCCAACGAACGCTACCGGAAAGTTTGTTTATTTCGGCCGACGGCCGACCGGTTTCGTTTCAGCATCCACGGCGCCGACACAATTATCTGCGCAGCGCGACAATCGCGGCGCGAAACTGCGCCCGCATCATACCTGCCCTGCCCCGGCCGGTCGGCGCGATCGTCACGGCAGGATTTCGCCGCGGTCGTTCACGAACACGAGGCCCCTCGTCCCTTTCCGCTGCCCCAGCGCGAAAACCACGCCCGGCATGTCCGTATCGATGTCGAGCGGTGCCGCGTTCGTGCCCATCGCCGGGCGCGACGACCTGCCGGGCGCGCGTATTCGCGGGCCGGCGCGCCACGCGCGAGCGCATCCGCATGTTGAGCACGGCCTTGCTCGCGCGATACCCCTCCCAGCCGCCACGCTCGTTGCCGGTCACGCTGCCGCCGGGCGCCGAGGACACGACCGCGACGCTCGCCTCGCCGCGAAAAGTCCGTTCGCTCATGAACCTGCTCTTTCACGAAACCCGCCCGTCATGCCTCGGGCCGCGCGCTCACGAGCCCTTCGAGCACGGTATCGAGCGCCACCTCGCCCTTGCGCGTATGGGCTTCGTCGGCCTCGAAACGCAACCACCCGGCGTTGAAGCCGTCGAGCATCTGCATGCGCGGCAGCGGGTTGCGCATGCCCTGGACGCGGAACGTGGCCTCCCAGACTTCGCGCGGCACCGGCGCCATGCGCACGCCGCGCGCCAGCGCCTTCGCGAGCCCCGCCGCGAGATCGTCCGGACTCAGCCGCCGCGGCCCCTCCAGCTCGACCGTGCGCACGCCGCGCCAGTCGTCCAGCAGCATCTGCGCGGCGGTACGGCCCACGTCGGCCGTCGCGACCATCGGCAGCACGCGATCGAGCGGCTGCAGGAAGCTCGGCACGACGCCGCTCGCGCGCGCCGCCCCGATATCCCACGCGACGTTCTCGATGAACCAGGCCGCGCGCAGGAACGCGACCGGCATCGGCAACTCGCCGAGCTGCGCCTCCATCATGCCGAGCTGGCTCAGCAGATTCGTCTGCGTGGCCTGCGCGCCGACCGTGGACAGGC
This sequence comes from Burkholderia sp. WAC0059, assembly GCF_002870125.1. GTDB lineage: Bacteria > Pseudomonadota > Gammaproteobacteria > Burkholderiales > Burkholderiaceae > Paraburkholderia. The sequence goes on along the minus strand of NZ_PNEO01000001.1, from coordinate 335,587 downwards.
ACACGACCCTGCGCGGTCGCGCGGCCTCGAGCGCGGCCCGCACGGCGCCAATCATCGCGCGCTCATCGCCGACGGCCGGCTCGTCGAGCTCTTTCCCGACTGGGCCGACGAGCGTTTCGCGCTCTACGCGCTCTATCCGTCGCGCCGCCACCTGCCGGCCAAAGTACGCACGTTCCTCGAATTCCTCCAGACGCTCGCCGCGCCCGTCGCGTCGCCTTCGCCGCGACGCAAACGCGACCCGGCGAACGCCGCGAAAACGTTGCCGGGATGACTGCAGAATCCCGGGGGCCATGACAGAATCGCATCGACTCTGATCCAGTACGAGAGATTCAGCTATGCCCGATCAGGTGCCTGACGCCTTCAACGCAGAACAGATCATCCCCGGCTTCATCGCCCCCGTATTGCCCCAACACCGACCGGACCGCGCCGCCCTCGACGCCGCCGAACGCAACACGCGGCACTGGACGAGCAGCGAGCCCGGCCCGCTCACCCCGGGCTCCGACGCGCACCGCCGCGAGACCTGCCGGATGTTTCGCGAAACCTTCAACCCGTATCGCCCGTCCGTGCTCGAATGGCCGAAGCTCGAGCCCGCCACCCTCAAGCGTATCGTCTCGCTGCCGATCTGGGACATCGCCGTGCAGACCGAGGGCAAGGCGCGCCTGCGCATGGCGGCCTACGCGGCCACGCTCGACGACGCGCAGATGCGCGACGCGCTCGCACTGAACGCCTGGGAAGAAAACCGCCACAAGGAAGTGCTCTCGCGCATGGTGGCCGCCTACGGCATCGCGCTCGCGAGCGAGCCGCCCTACCGCGTTCCGAAGGACGCCGAGTGGGCCTACCTCGTGACGGGCTACAGCGAGTGCATCGACAGCTTCTTCGCATTCGGCCTGTTCGAGCTCGCGCGCCGCTCCGGCCTCTTTCCGCCCGAGCTGATCGAGACGTTCGAACCCGTCATCCAGGAGGAGTGCCGGCACATCCTGCTGTTCGCGAACTGGGTGGCCTGGCACCGCGCGCGGCTCTCGCTCTGGAAGCGCATCCGCTTCGAGCTGAAGGTCCTGGCCGTCTGGGGCTTTCTCCTGCGCGAGCGCCTCGGCTTCGCGCGCGCGATCGACGCCGAGGGCAACGAGCACCGGCAGGACAACAACTTCACCGTGAACGGCGCGAAGTCGATGTCGGACACGGAGATTCGCGTGCCCGAGCTGATGCGCCTGTGCCTCTCCGAGAACGACCGGCGCTTCTCCGGCTACGACAGGCGCCTGCTGCGCCCGGAGACGATGCCGCGGCTCGTGCGCTTCGCGCTGCGCTTCATGCGCAAGAGCCGCGACGCCCCGGCCGCCTGAGTACGGCTACGGCGGCTGCCTGAGTGCGGCCATCGCCGCCGTCGCGCCCACCGCGAGCCGGCGCCCGCCGTCGCCGATCTCGCGGGCGCCTTGCCCGTGTTTCGCCTACGTTTCGCCCGCGCCTCGCCGTGCGTCCGGGCCGCGCCAGGCGGCGACGCAGGCCGCGCACGGTAAGCGGCCGTAATCGTCGCGCCTTCGTTCAAAGCGCCCGCCTCGCCGGGTCTCCGGTTACTTCTGTTATGGTTGGCGGTTAGAATCAGGCCGTTCAGGCAGGGCCGGCGGCCATACGGCCCCTGCCCGCCGGCCCCGCGTCATCGTCCCGGCGGAGCACGGCCGCAGGCCCCGCTCCGCTTCGTCCGTCTTCCCGCACGCCCCGCCCATGTCCCTCGACCAGCTTCTCAAACTCGGCGCCGAGCATCAAAACGCAGGACGCCTCGATCTCGCCGAAACCCATTACCGGCAGGCGCTCGGCGTCTCGCCCGGCCATCGCGAGGCGTACATCGGGCTCTCCCTCGTGCTGATCCGCACGAACCGCTACGACGACGCCATCGGCTATCTGAGCCGGCTGCTGAAGAACGGCGACGACACCGTCGTCGTGCACCGGCAGCTCGGGCTCGCCCACGCCGGCGCGGGCCGCCTGAAGCCCGCGCTCGAGCATTTCCTGCGCGTTCTCGCCCTCGAACCCGACGACCCGCCGACGCTGCACGTCGTCGCCAACCTCCAGCAGGCGCTCGGGATGCGCGAGCAGGCGAGCGCCACGTTCCGGCGCGCCGTCGAAAAGCGGCAGATCGTCGTCGTGCCGGCCGCCGTCTCGCCGCCGGACTTCCGCGCGCTGTTCGTCTTCGCGCCGGGCGCCGGCAACACGCCGGTCACGTTCCTCGTCGAGAAGGCGCGTTTCGAGACCAACGTCGTCAACATGCTGCACGACTTCGACTACGACCTCGAGCAGCTACGCGCCAGCGCGGACGTGGTCGTCAATCTCATCTCCGACGTCGACCAGAGCCAGGCGCTGCTCGAGCCGGCGCAGGCGCTCGTCGAGCGCATCGGCAAGCCCGCGCTCAATCCGCCGAAGCTCGTCGCCGAAACCAGCCGCGACGCGGTGGCGCGGCGCCTTGCCGGCACGCCCGGCTGCATCGTGCCGCAAACGCACTTCTACCAGGCCGCGGAATTGCGCGACCGCGTGAGCGAGAACGCCGGCCACGACGCGCTGCCGATTCCGTTCCCGCTGCTCGTGCGCCCGGCCGGCACGCACGGCGGCGACAACTTCGAGAAGATGGAGAGCACGGCGGAACTCGCCAGATTCCTCGCGAAGCACGATCTGCCCGGGTTCTATCTGACGTCGTTCGTCGACTACCGCTCCGCCGACGGATACTTCCGCAAGTACCGCTTCTTCTACGTCAACGGCGAGATCCTGCCGTACCACCTCGCCATCGACGAGAAATGGAAGATCCACCACAACACGACGCCGATGGCCGACATAGCGTGGATGCAGGACGAGGAGAAGACCTTCCTCGAAGAGCCGTGGAGCGTGTTCGGCGAGTCGCAGCGCGAGGCGCTGCGCGCGATCCGGGACACCATCGGCCTCGACTACTTCGGCATCGACTGCGGGCTCGACCGCGAGGGCGCCATCGTCGTCTTCGAGGTCAACGCGAGCATGCTCGCGCACGGCAACAACAGCCGCTTTCCCTACAAGACCGAGGCGGTCGAGCGCATCAGGCAGGCGTTCCACGCGCTGCTCGAACGCACGGCGCTCGGCGCGCGCGCGGCGAACCCGCCCGCCGGCTGAGGCCGGCCCCGCCTATCCCGCGAATAGCGGGGCGCAACGTGCTCATTTCCGGCCGTCGCGCGGCCGGGCCTTGCCGTAACCTTCAGACTGGACGCCTCTACCGCCAGACTGGCCGTTCGTCCGGCCGGGCCGCCGCGTCCGCGCGTGCCGGCCGGACGAACGGCCGGCACTTTCCGATCCGCCGCCCCGGCCCACTCATGACCTCATCGACGACGCACGCGCCCGCCCCGGACAGTTCCGAAACACCCGTCCCTCCCGGACTCGCGCCCGAGCTCGCACGCAAATTCGCCGACGCCCTCGCCCTCGTGAAACCGACGCTCGACGCCGAGCCGCCGCTGGCGGGCGACGATCTTGCCAGGGCGTTGAACACCGCGGCGGTCTGCTCGCTCGGCCTCGGCCGCTTCGCCGACGCCGAGGCCTACTGGCGCCGGGCCATCGACGCGAAGCCCGACGCCGTCGAGGCCTACTACAGCCTCCTGCCCGTGCTGAAGAAAGACGGCCGGCAGCCGGACATGGAAGCGCTGCTGCGCCGGCTGATCGACGCGCGCCCCGACTATGCCGAGGCGCACAACGACCTCGGCGTCGTGCTCGCCAATCTCGACCGCCTGCCCGAAGCGCAGGCGTCATACCGGCGCGCGCTGGCGCTGCGTCCCGACTATCCCGAGGCCTGCTACAACCTCGGCAACGCGTTCAAGCTCGGCCGGCGGCTGCCCGAAGCCGAGGCGGCCTACCGCCAGGCGCTCGCGCTGAGCCCGCATCGCTACGAGTTCCATCACAATCTCGGCACCGTGCTCCAGATGCAGGAGCGCCTGCCCGACGCCGTCGAGTCCTATCGCTTCGCGCTCGCGCTGCGCCCCGACGCCGCCGACACCCACTGCAACCTGGGCCACGTGCTCAAGGCGCTGGAGCGGCTGTCCGACGCCGAGGCGGCCTACCGCCAGGCGCTCGCGCTGCAGCCGGGCCACGGCAACGCGACGTTCTCGCTCGCCGTCCTGCTCATCAGCCTCGGACGCTTTCAGGAAGGATGGCGGCTCTACGAAGCGCGCTACCAGCGGCCCGGCTACATCCATCACCGGACCCGCGCCCTGCTCGGCGAGAAGCACTGGCGCGGCGACCCGCTCACGGGCCGCTCGATCCTCGTCTGGCAGGAAGACGGTCTCGGCGACATGATCCAGTTCGGCCGCTATTTCCGGCTGCTGAAGGTGTACGGCGCGAAGCGCGTCACGTTCGCCTGTACGCGAGCGCTGCACCGGCTGTTCCGCGCGGTCGACGGCGTCGACGAAGTGCTCGGCCACGAAGAAGCCCGTGCGCGGCTCGCCGGATACGACTGCTGGACGAGCCCGCTCAGCCTGCCGCTGCACCTGCTCACGACCGCCGACGCGATTCCGCCCGCGCTCCCGCTGCGTGCCGGGCGGGACCTCGTCGAGCGCTGGCGTCCGCGGCTGGCGGCGCTGCCGCACGGCCGGCGCATCGGCCTCGTCTGGAAGGGCAACCCGAAGCATCACAACGACGCCCACCGCTCGCTGCCTTCGCTGGCGACGCTGGCGCCGCTCTGGCGCGTGCCGGGACTCCATTTCGTGAGCCTGCAGAAGGGGCCGGGCGAGGACGAGGCGCAGTCGCCGCCCGCCGGCCAGCCGCTGCTGCACCTCGGCGCCGAGGTCGAGGACCTGGCCGACAGTGCGGCCGTTCTCGACCAGCTCGATCTCGTCATCTGCGTGGACACGGCCGTCGCGCACCTCGCGGCATCGCTCGGCAAACCCTGCTGGGTAATGCTGCCGAAGAAGGACCCCGACTGGCGCTGGATGCACGGGCGCGCCGATTCGCCGTGGTATCCGGGCGTGATGAGGCTGTTCCGGCAGTCGTCAACGGCGGGATGGGACGACGTGGTCGAGCAGATCAGGCTCGGCTGCGAGGCGGTCTGGGGAACCGGGACGGCCGGCGCCTGACGGCATGGAGACATGACGGCCGGCCCGGCGGACAAAGCGCGGACGGGGAGCGCAGGCCGAAACAACCGGTCAAGGCGGCCGCCCCCGCCGTGTACAATGCCCCCGCTTTCCGCTTTCGTCGAACCCGCTCCGCTCCCGCCCATGCCGACTCCCAACCGGGCCTTCCTGCTCGGCCCGCTTCTGAAAGGCGTTTCACGCTCGTTCTTCCTGACCCTGCGGGTACTGCCGGCCGGGATGCGCGATCCGGTCGGGCTCGCCTATCTGCTCGCGCGCGCCGCCGACACGATCGCGGACACCTCGCTGATCGCGCCGGCGCAGCGGCTCGACCTGCTGCTGTCGCTGCGCGCGCAGGTCAACGGCGAGGCCGACGACGCGACGCTGCGCCGGATCGCGAGCGAGGTCGCGGCCCAGCAGACGCAGTCGGACGAGAAGGTACTGCTCGAATCGCTGGGCCCGGCGCTCGGCGTGCTCGCCCAGCTCGACGAGCCGGACCGGGCCGCCGTGCGCGAGATCGTGACGACGCTCACGACGGGCATGGAATTCGACTTGCGGACGTTTCCCGACGAACGTTCGGGGCGCATCGGCGCGCTCGGCCGCTTCGACGAGCTCGACCGCTATACCTATCTCGTGGCGGGCTGCGTCGGCGAGTTCTGGACCCGGATGACGCACGCGCACGTGCCGGGCGCGATCGAGGGCAACATGGGCGACGCCGCGCCGATGCTCGCGCGCGGCGTGCGCTTCGGCAAGGCGCTGCAACTGACGAACGTCCTGCGCGACTGCGCCCGCGACCTGCGTATCGGGCGCTGCTATCTGCCGTCCGACCGGCTCGCGCACTTTGGCCTCGCGCCCGACGATCTGCTGCGCCCCGACGCCTCGCTGCGCGCGCGCGCGCTCATGTTCGAGCTGGTCGGCACCACGCTCGGGCACTATCGCGAGGCGGTGCGCTACACGCTGGCCCTGCCCCGCTTCGCGATGCGGCTGCGGCTCGCCTGCCTCTGGCCGATCCTGATCGGACTGGAAACGCTGCTGCTGCTCGTCGACAACGACGCGTGGCTCGTCCCCGAAAAAATCTCGAAGATATCCCGCAAGCGCGTCTACCGGATCATCGCGCGCTCGCCGTTCGTCGCGCCGTCGGACCGGCTGATCCGCCGCTGGGCCGACGGTCTCCTCGCGCAAATCGAGGCGCGGCTGAAGCCGTAGGACGGCGAACGACTCCGCCGCAACACGCCGTGCCGCACGCGCCTCGCCGCAAACTGGCATGATGGACGCGATGGGCTTCCGGAAGCCCGCGGAATGGACGGCCTTCCGGCGCCCCCGGCGTCATTCACACGGACCCCAACGGAATCACTCATGGCCTCACCCCAGGAAAACGTCAGCATGGCGGTGTTCTGCGACTTCGAGAACGTCGCGCTCGGCGTGCGCGACGCGAAGATCGACCGCTTCGACATCAAGCCCGTGCTTGAGCGGCTGCTGCTCAAGGGCAACATCGTCGTCAAGAAGGCCTACTGCGACTGGGAACGATACAAGGGCTTCAAGTCGTCGATGCACGAGGCCAGCTTCGAGCTCATCGAAATCCCGCACGTGCGCCAGTCCGGCAAGAATTCGGCCGACATCCGGCTCGTCGTCGACGCGCTCGACCTCTGCTACACGAAATCGCACGTCGACACGTTCGTGATCGTGAGCGGCGACTCGGACTTCTCGCCGCTCGTCTCGAAGCTGCGCGAGAACGACAAGAAGGTGATCGGCGTCGGCGTGAAGAACTCGACCTCCGACCTGCTCGTGGCGAACTGCGACGAATTCATCTTCTACGACGACCTCGTGCGCGAGCAGCGGCGCGCGGAGACGAAGCGCGAGGCCGCCGCCGCGCCGGCGAAACGGCAGGGCCAGGCCGGCGACGAGCGGCAACCGAAGCCGGAGCAGGACGAGCGCCGCTCGAAGGCGATCGCGCTGGCCGTCGAGACGCTCGACGCGCTCGTCTCCGAGCGCGGCGAAAGCGGCAAGATCTGGGCGTCGGTGCTCAAGAGCGCGATCAAGCGGCGCCGGCCGGACTTCAGCGAGTCGCGCTACGGCTTTCGCGCGTTCGGCAATCTGCTCGACGAGGCGCAGGCGCGCGGTCTGCTCGAAGTGGGCCGCGACGAGAAATCGGGCGCCTACGTCTCGCGCCCGACTTCGAGCCACAGTCAGGCCGGCGCAACAGCGGGCGCCGCGGCACCGTCCGCCGACGCGCCGACGGGCGACGCGCCGAACGCCCATGCCGACGATACGCGCGGCCGCCGGCGCGGTCGCCGCGATACGCGGCCGACCGCCGGGGCGAACGTTGCCGAAGCCGGGACGGAAGTCGAGCGGGGAAATCGGCCGTCGAAGGCCGCCGCGCCCGAAGCCTCGAGTCGCGACGGCGACGTAGCGGCCGATGCGCCTCGCGAAACGCATGAGACGGCACCGGTCGAAGCCGTGCAGGAAGAAAGCGCTGTGCCGGCGGAACGCGCGAGCGCTCCGCGCCGCACGCGCAAACCGGCTGCACGCGGACGCGGCAAGCGCGAAGCTGCGGAATCGGCCGATTCGGCCGCCGACGCTGCGGCGAGCGCCCCGAGCGCCACAACCGCCCCGAGCGCGCCCGAACTCGCGCAAGCCGCCGCGCCGCAACCGGCCCCCGCGGCCAGGAAGACCTCGCGAAGCCGCCGCCCGCGCAGCAAGGCGGCGGAAAGCGAGAGCCAGGAGTGAGCCCGGGGGGGGCCGGGCGAGTACAACCGGCCGGCCCGTGGAAACCCGCAAACCAGGCGCAAGACCTTTCCCGTCTCCAGACGCAACCCCGGCTACGCCTTTGTCTTGCTCGTTATCGGGTGCGTATGCAGCACGTGGCCGTTCCCGGCCGCCCCATATCGTTTGTCCACGTCCCCGTCGGGATAGCCATAGTGAGTCGGAATGTAGCCCCGCTTCGCCGGATGCCTGTTGTTATAGACCGCGGTCGTCGTGATCCGCGACCCCGACGGGAGATATTCCGCAAAAGCGTCGCTTGTCTTCTCCAACCGGCCCTTGCAGCCTGTTTCGTCCGAATCGCCGCATGGCCCCTCATTGCCGTGAAATTCGATGTTGACCTCCACAGGGTTCCGACGGTTTCGAAACCGCTGCTCTCCGTATTGAAGGACCGCCCGTCTCGTATGGACTTCGGCGTCATGCGTGGAAAGGCTGGAATCGCATAGTGCTGGGCCCTCTCGTTCGGGGCTGTGGGCACGGGATTTGTCGTTGCGCTCGATCTGGCGCAGGGGCTTACGATCCTCCGGCGCCCGATCGGGGATATCCGGAGGAGGCGCGGCGCCGCCTCCGTTATCCGAAAACTTGTGCATGCCGCCCCCTGTCTTGCCGTAGTTTGCGAACGCGGGGGCATAAAACACGGACTTCTTGCCGTCTTGCTCCGTCACTTCGACGCGGGCCGCGCTCGTCACGGCGAATTTCGCCTCATGGACGGCCGTCATGGAGTCGCTTCTCCGCAATACGGGCAGGTTCGCGAGCGGGCCGTCGGCCGGCCTCAGTTGCCCCCTTCCCTGTTTTCCAGGTGCCGGCGACGACGGACTCGTCGAAGTTAAATGCCCGTCGGGCACCTGGGAGACGCCCGATCCGCGAGGACCCTGTAAACGTTGAACCATGTCGATGAACTCCAGCCGCGCCGGGATGGCTCCGCCTTCACGGCAGAATGCCAGCCGGTCAGGCACAGCGGAGTCGACATTCGGTAGCGATGTCGCGAAGAACGAAGCAATGGCCCCGGCCGGGCTCATTTTCGCGGCGCCGGTCGCCGCGCTTCATGCCTTAAACGGATCGACAGGTCTCTTGCGAGCGGACCCGGCATTCGACGCTCCCGGTCCGCCGAACGGATCGCTGCCCACCCTACCCGGATCGGACTCGTCCGCGAGGTTGTATTCGGCACGAACGCGCGCGAGCACGGCAGCGATGCCTTTCTCGAACCCGGCGGCGTGGCCGAAGGGCTTCATCGTCCAGTTGCAGCCGCTCGCGTCGGGCGGCTGGAGCTGCGGGCGCGGCACGACGATCTTCACGCCGTCGTCCGCGACTTCGGGCAGGTGGTGGATACGCCGGCTCACTTCGGCCTGCAACCGTGAAGCATTGAGCAGCTTGCGTCGCATCGCGCGCCTCCTCGCCTCCCGTTCATTCCATCACGGCGCCAGCCACGCCACCGTCAGCGAGCGGACGCCCTGCGCGCCGAGAATCAGCACGCCCTCGATGTCGGCCGTCGCGGACGGCCCCGTCACCAGCGCCGCGTAGCGCGCCTCGCGAAAGTCCGGGCGGCGGTACACGTCCTGCAATCCCGCCACGAGTTGGGCTGGATCGAGCAGCACCACGAGATGCTGCACGAGGTAGCCGAGCGCGTTCACCGTGTATTCGCGCTCGCTCACCCAGATCGAGCCCGTCTCCGCGACGCCGAAGCGCGCCCGCAGCACGCCGACGTCGACGTCCTCGAGCGACTCGGGCGGCGTGTCGGCCGTGAGCGCTCGCGTGCCGGGCACCTCGGGCGCGGCCGAGCAGACCACGGCATCTTCGCCGTGGCGTTCGCGAATCAGCGCGGCAACCTCGGCGGCATCGCGAACCGCCACGCAGTCGCCGCCCATCCCCTTGAGCGCCGCCGTGAACCGCTCGCGCAGATCGCCCGGCGGCGTATCGAAGAGCGGCACCTCGGGCAATTCGGACAGTTCCGGCGCGACCGGCTGCGCCGCGCGCACTCTCGCGAGAAACGCCTCACGACTGGCCATGGTCGTCCCCCTTGCGATTTTTCCGGTACCACGCGTGGAACGTCGTGGACGGGGCGTCCGGCAGATCGCGCTGGCGGCCCCAGATGTTCATCGGGTTGTAGAGCACGAAGTTCGGCAGACGCCGCAGCGCGCCGTCGAGCGACTTGACCGTCGCGCGATAAAGCGTCGGGCTCGCGAGCAGCCGCCCCGCCATCTTCAGCACTTCCTGCTTGACGAACGGCACCTCGTGACGCTCGGCGATCACCTGGCGCCACTTGTAGATCTGCTCGTGAATGTTGATCTTCACGGGGCAGACGTTCGTGCAGCTACCGTTCAGCGTCGAGGCGAACGGCAGCGCGGAAAAGCGCTTCAGGTCGAAGGTCGGGTTGATGATCGCGCCGATCGGCCCGGTATAGGTGGTGTTGCCGTACGAGAGCCCGCCGCTGCGCCGGTAGACGGGGCAGGTGTTCATGCACGCGCCGCAGCGGATGCACTTGAGCGAGTGCCAGAAGTCCTCCATCGCGAGGCGCTCCGAACGCCCGTGGTCGACGAGGATGAAGTGCATCTCCGTGCCCGGCCGCGGCGCGCGGAAATGCGAGGTGTATTGCGTGATCGGCGAGCCGAGCGCGCTGCGCGACAGCATGCGGATGAACACGCCCAGATCCGAGAGCCGCGGAATCAGCTTCTCGATGCCGAGCGAGACGATATGCAGCGGCGGCACGTTGGCCGAGAGGTCCGCGTTGCCCTCGTTGGTGCAGACGACCACGGTGCCCGTCTCGGCCACGGCGAAGTTGCAGCCCGTCATGCCGGCCGTCTTGCCGCGCACGAACCACGGCCGCGTGTTCATGCGCTGGCTTTCGGCGAGATAGTGGATGTCGCTGTTGGCCGGATCGGTGCCGATGGTGCGTCCGAACACGTTAGCCACGTCGTCGCGCAGCTTGTGCACGGCCGGCACGACGAAGTGGCTCGGCGCCTCGTTGTCGAGCTGCTGGATGCGCTCGCCGAGGTCCGTTTCCATCACCTCGATGCCGCGCGGCTCCAGGTACTCGCGCATCGCGCATTCGTCGGTCAGCATCGACTTGCTCTTCACGAGCGAGGTCATGCCGCGCTCGCTGAGCAGCCGGTAGACGATCTCGTTGTGCTCTTCGCCCGTGTCGGCCCAGTGCACGCGCACGCCGTTGGCCTCGGCCGCGTTCGCGAACTGCTCCAGATAATCGGCGAGCCGCGAGAGCGTGTGCGCCTTGATGGCAGAGGCGAGCGAGCGCAGCGTTTCCCATTCGGCGATCGCGTGCGCCTGGGCGTCGCGCTTCTTGCGCAGGTCCCAGAGCCGCTTGTCGTGGAAGGCGAGGTGTTCCGGCCGCGCGATGAACTCGCCCGCCGACCGTGCGTGATCGATCCGGCTCATTCGCGCGCTCCGTTCAGGATCTGGGCGATGTGGATGAAGCGCATCCCGGCGTTCATGCGCTCGGCGCACCCCTGCTGGTGCATGAGGCACGACATGTCGCCCGACACGATGTACTCGGCGCCCGCGCCCAGATGGTCGAGTACCTTGTCCTGGCCCATGCGCACCGAGACGGCCTCCTCGGTCACGGCGAACGTGCCGCCAAAGCCGCAGCATTCGTCGACGCGCGCGGGCTGCACGAACTCGATGCCCTTCACGGTCTGAAGCAGCGCGCGCGGCTTCGAAAACGATTCGCCCGCGATCTCCGAGACCGACGCCTCCTTCAGATGCCGCAGCGCGCTGCAACTGTTGTGCAACCCCACGCGATGCGGAAACTCGGCCCACGGAAACTCGCGCGCGCCGAGCACGTCGTGCAGGAACTCGACGAGCTCGTAGGCGCTCGTGCGGACCTTGCCCACCTCGTCGGTCTGCTCGATGGCCGTCAGATGGTCGCGCACGTGGTTGATGCAGCTCGCCGACGGCCCGACGATGTAGTCGTAACCGGCGAAATTGCGCACGAACACGCGCTCGGCGCCGGCCGCCTCGGCCTGCGCGCCGCTATTGGCCATCGGCTGGCCGCAGCAGGTCTGGTTCAGCGGATAGTCGACCTCGACGCCGAAACGCTCGAGCAACTCGAGCGTCGCGATGCCGACCTCGGGATAGAACGCGTCGATGAAGCAGGGAATGAAAAGAGCGACCTTCATGTCGTGGCACGACCGCGCGGAATGGGGACGCAATCATTCTACTGCCGAACCCCGGCAGCCCTCCACCAGGGTAATAACGACGGGACGCCGGCGCGCGGCAGGCACCCCGCGACGCCTTTCCGGCGCGCCGTCCGGGCGAACGGAGCACGCCGGAGAACATCTGGCGCGAACGAAAAACGGGCGGCCCGCGCCGGTTGCGCGGGCCGCCCGTCCTGCCGCAAGAAGAACGAGACGCCGGTTCGGCCTCAGCCCACCGCGGGCCGCTTGTAGCCGCCGGACACGCCGTTCTTCGAGAGCACCCATTGCCAGAGCTGGATGTCGCGCGCGCGGAACGCGCCGGCGCACGACAGCAGGTAGTAGCGCCACATCCGGTAGAAACGCTCGCCCATCTGCGCCTGGAAGCGCGGCCAGGCCGCCTCGAAATTCGCGTGCCAGGCCATCAGCGTGCGGTCGTAGTCGGCACCGAAGTTGTGCAGGTCTTCGGTCACGAACAACCCGCCCGAGGCGTCGGCGATCTGGCCGATCGTCGGCAGCTCGCCGTTCGGGAAGATGTACTTGTCGATCCACGGGTCGGGCGACGTGTTGCGGCGGTTCTTGCCGATCGTGTGCAGCAGGAACAGGCCGTCGTCCACGAGGCAGCGTTGCGCGACCTCCATGTAGGTGCGGTAGTTCTTCGGGCCGACGTGCTCGAACATGCCGACGCTCGCGATGCGGTCGAAGCGCTCGTCGAGCAGCCGGTAGTCCTGCAGCCGGAACTCGACCGGCAGGCCCTTGCAGCGCGCCGCGCCGAACTCGGCCTGCTCCTTCGAGATCGTGACGCCGACGCAGGTCACGCCGTAGTGCTCGGCCGCAAAACCCATCAGGCTGCCCCAGCCGCAGCCGATGTCGAGGAGCCGCATGCCGGGCTTGAGCCCGAGCTTGCGGCAAATCATGTCGAGCTTCTGCTCCTGGGCCTCCTCGAGCGTCTGCGCGCCGCCGGCCCAGTAGCCGCACGTGTAGGTCATGCGCCTGTCGAGCATCGCCTCGTAAAACTCGTTGCCGATGTCGTAGTGCTGCTCACCGACCTGCCATGCGCGCCGCATCGTCTGGCGGTTCAGGAACTTCGCGCGCAGCGCGTGGAAGACGAGCCGCGCCGGCTCGATCTGCTCGTCCAGATGGGCGCCCAGCACGCGCGCGAAGAACTGGTCGAGCTCGTCGCATTCCCAGTGGCCGTCCATGTACGCCTCGCCAAGGCCCAGGTTGCCGGCTGCCAGCGCCCGCTCCGGCACCCCTTCCTTGAGCATGCGAATGTCCCACGGCCGTGTCCCGCCGACGCGGATATCCGCGCGCGAGAGCAGGTCGGCGACGAACCGGCCAGCGCTCGAAGTCGCCTTGTCGCCCGCCGGCTGAACGGTTTTGAGATCTGTCGTTGCCATAAATACTCCGTGTCCTGGCTTTTTATAGCGTTCTTTTTTCGAGGTCGTGCAATTTTTCGGGCTATATGATGCACCTTGTTCGGCAAATCTGCACAAACCCGCGCACCACGGGCCTCCCGCGACCGTCCGAAGCAATAAAGATGCCGTCGCCGCGCGGACGGCGGACCCGACTCCGGCACGTCGCGCCGGCCATGCAAGGGCATTTCGCCGCAGGGGGCGTCCCGGGCGCGTCAGGGGACGGGACAGCTCAGATGCCGACGAACTGCGCGAATTCGTCGAGCGGCGCGCGCGCCGAACGCCACTGGTTGATCGGCGCCCGCGGGTCCTCGTAGCCGATGGCCATGCCGGTGTACAGCATCCGCTCCGGCGGCAGCGCGAGGAAATCGCCGACCGTCTGCGCGTAGCGCACCCAGCATTCCTGGGCGCAGCTATGCAGCCCGGCCTCGCGCAGCAGCAGCATCGCCGTCTGCAGATACATGCCGAGGTCCGCCCACTGCGGCGGCCCCATTCGCCGGTCGACGCTGCAAAAGAGCGCGAGCGGCGCATCGAAGAACACGAAATTGCGCGCGAACTGGCGCAGGCGGCCGGCCTTGTCCCCGCGGTCGATGCCGATGCTGCGGTACAGGTCCTCGCCCACCTGGAAGCGCCGCTCACGGTACGGCGAGGCCAGATTCGGCGGATAGACGTCGTGTCGCGCGCGCTCGCCGTCGGGCGCGTCGGCAAGCCGCTTCGCCACGACGGACTTGAGGCCCGCCAGCGCCTCGCCGCCCACGACGTGCAGATACCAGGGCTGAAGATTGCCGCCGGACGGCGCGCGGGCGGCGGCCTCGAGCACCTCGCGGATCAGTGCCGGGGAGACGGGATCGGGCAAAAACTGGCGAACGGATTTGCGGCTGCGCACCGCCTCGCTGACCTTCAACGCAAACTCTCCTTCGATGGCTGGCCGGACGCGAAACGGACGACCGCGCCCGGCCCGAGGGCCGATTATCCGCGATTCCGCGTGCGCCGGCAGGCGTCGGCCGATCGCGGACGGGCCTTGCTCGCCATACCGGGCAGCCAAAAAAAGAGGCGCCCGTTGGCGCCCCTTCCTCGACCTTCCAGCCCGCCGACCTGCTCGGGCCGGAATCCGGCATCAGAACCGGTGGCGGATGCCGACCAGCGAAAGCGCCTGGCTCGACGCCCCCGAACTCACGCCGTAGTTGCCGATCGCGGCCCGCGCGCGAACCAGCCGGCCCGCCGAGTCGAGCGTGTGGCCGCTCGCCTTCTGGTAGCCGGCCAGGGCGTAGACGTCGGTGCGCTTCGTGAGCGTGTAGTCGATGCCGAGGTTCGCCTGGTTGTAGTGCGCCGACGCCGGTCCCGTCAACGCGGTGTAGTTATAGCCGAGACCCATCATCAGCACCGGCGTGAACTGCCAGTTGAAGAACGCCGAGCCGTTGTTGTACTTCGCCGTCTGCCCGAAGCTCGAATACGCGTCGGTGCCGTACCGCGTGTTCGAATACGCCACGCCCAGGGTCGCCTGCCCGACGACGTACTGCCCGCCCGCGCGCACGATCTTGATGGAATGCGCACTCGCAAAACCCTCGTTGATCACGGTATTGAACAGGCTGTCCGAGCTGCCGCTCCAGCCGCGGTTGCCCGTTGCGGCAAGCGGATTGCCGCCGTTCGCGTAGAAGTAGCCGGCCGCCAGCGAGAGCGGTCCGCCCGACCAGCCCGCGCCGAGGCTCCAGGTCTGGCCGCTGCCGATCGAGCCCGCCACGCCGCCGAACCCGTAGAGCGCCTCGACCTTCAGGCCCGAGAACGTCGGGCTCACGTACTTGATCGAGTTGCTCACGCGCACGCTGTTGTCGTAGTTGTCGACGTCGCCGGGCGTGCCGAACACGCCGCTGAACGGACCGTCGTCGGTGAGGGCCTGCACGAGGTCCACGACCGGGTCGAGCTGCCGGCCCAGCGTGACCGTCCCCCAGTTCGCGCCCGAAAGGCCGACCACGGCCTTGCGGCCGAACGCGCGTCCGCCCTGCTTGAGCCGACCCGTGCCGAGATTGAAACCGCTCTCGATCTGGAAGATCGCGGCGAGACCGCCGCCGAGATCCTCGTTGCCGCGCAGCCCCCAGCGGCTGCCCTGCATATTGCCGCCCGAATACGCGAAGAGCGAACGCTGGTTCTGTCCGTTGTCGTCGGCGGCGTTGTGGACCCAGGCAATGCCCGAATCGACGATGCCGTACAGCGTGACGCTACCCTGTCCATAGGCGGCGACCGAGAAAAGCAGGCCTGCGGATAGTGCGATCGGTAAAAGACGTCTCATATTTCAGGACTCCCATATTTCCTGTCCAGTTACGGTTTCCGGCACGAAGCCGACGGCAACTTTACGGAAGAATGGGAAGCGGACTGTAGATCGAAATCTTCGATTCTTGAGAGCCGCCGCGTCCGGCGAACGACGCGAAACCGGTGCTCATTTTCAGGACGGTTCTATCCATAATTTCGGATAACGGATGATTGGCAGCGATGGGCCGGTGCAATACCCTGGGCCTTCCGCGACTCGTCGCCAGACGAACCGTGCGGCGGCACGCGTCCGCTCGACATGAACGCCCGGAAAAAAGACCAACGAAACAAGGAGATGAAAAAAATGTCGGCGGCCAGGGCGATGAGTCCCGGCATGCCGGGACCGGCGCGCGCCGCCCCGACCGGCAGCGCGTAGGCGACGTCGGCGCGGCGCGGCCGCCCCACGCCGACGTCGAAAAAATCAACCGATGGATCGGCCCGCGCCCGCGATCAAGTGAGACTCCATGCCGCACGGATTACGCCGGCCGGCGCGCCCGCGATTCGGCACAAACGCAACACTCCCGGCCGCGCCGTCTCACATCGATGCGTCCAGCAACGCCAGATAGTCGTCCGGCGACGCGTCGCGCGGGTTGCTCTTGTGGCTGTGGTCGGCAAGCGCGCCCGTCACGATGCGCGGAAACAGCGCGCGCTCCACGCCGAGTTCGGCCAGCCCGCGCGCCAGCCCGAGGCGCGCGTTCATGCGGGCGATGGCCTCGTCGGGGCTTTCCGACGGCCCGAGCGCCATGGACTGCGCGAGCCGCGCCATCTTGCGCTCGTCCGTCACGCTGGCCGCGCTCGCGTTGAAGCGCAGCACCGCCGGCAGAAAAACGGCATTGAGCGTGCCGTGATGCAGGGCCGGGTTGATGCCGCCGAGCGAATGGCTCAGGCTGTGCACGCAGCCCAGCCCCTTCTGGAACGCAAGCGCGCCCTGCATCGAGGCGCTCATCATGTTCAGGCGCGCCTCGCGGTCGTGCGGCTCGTTCGTCGCGCGCTCGATGAAGGCCCAGGCGCGGCGCAGGCCGTCGAGCGCGATGCCGTCGGCGGGCGGATTGAACGCCGGCGAAAGGAACGTCTCGATGCAGTGGGCGATCGCGTCCATGCCGGTCGCGGCCGTCAGCGCGGCGGGCAAGTCGAGCGTCAGCGCCGGATCGCAGATCGCCGCCTTCGGCACCACGTGCGGCGAGAGGATGCCGACCTTGCGTCCGTCGTCGAGGATCAGGATCGCGCCGCGTCCCACCTCGCTGCCGGTGCCGGCCGTCGTCGGCACGGCGATGACGCTCGCCGTGGCCGCCGTGATGCGGGACGCGCCGCCCTCGATGGCCGCGAACGAGCGCAGCGGCCCGTCGTGCGTCGCGCAGACCGCGACGCCCTTCGCGAGATCGATCGACGAACCCCCGCCCACGGCCACGATGCCGTCGTGGCCGCCCGCGCGGAACTGCTCGACGGCGGCGCGCACGGCGCGCTCGTTCGGGTTGGGCGGCGTGCCGTCGTAGACGTCGTTCTCGCTCGCGCCGTCGAGCTGCGCGAGCACGCGCGCGACGATGCCCGCGCGCCTCACGCCGGCATCGGTGACGACGAGCGGACGCCGGATGCCGACGCGAGCGCACTCCTGCTTCAACAGGCCGAGCGAGTCGTAGCCGAACTGGATCTGGGTGATGTAGCTGATGGTGGACATGGCGACTCGCTCCAGTTAACCGCGGTTGAACCCGACTACGCCCCGGACGCCTGGTCCCGGCCGAGACGCGCCGAGATGGCGGCGCAGGCGTCGAGCAGATGACGGATGTTTGTCTGCATGGCCGCGTCGTTGCGCCGGAAGAGCGGCATGCTGATGCTTACGCAGCCGGCCGGCACGCCGTCGGCCCCCGGAATCGCCGCGCCGTAGCAGACAATCTGCAGCTCGTTTTCCTCGTCGTCGACGGCATAGCCGCGCGCCGCCGTCGCCGCGATCTCCTTGCGCAGCTTCGCGGCCGAAACGATCGTGTTCGGCGTGAAGCGCACGCATTCGAGCGCGTCGATGAGGCTTTCGCGTACCGCGGGTTCGAGCGCCGCCAGATACGCCTTGCCGACCGAACTCGAATGCAGCGAGACGCGCGTGCCGATGCGCGACGCCATGCGTACCGTCTGCGGACTTTCGAGCTTGTCGATATAGACCATGCCGGGCAGGCTCGGCACCGCGAGGTGCACGGTCTCGCGCGTCAGGTCGCGCAGCGTGCGCAGCGCGTCGGCCGACGCCACGCGCAGATTCGAGCCCGCCCAGCTCCGGCTCGCGAGACTGATGAGCCGGGGGCCGAGCCCGTAGGTGCCCCCGTCGGCGTTCTCGCAGATGAGCCCCTCGGCCTCGAGCGCCGCGACGATGCGATAGACCGTCGGGCGCGGAAAGCCCGAGCCCGCGGCCAGCGCGGCGACGTTGGGCGGCGCTTCCGCGTCGGCGATCAGTTGCAGCACCGCCATGAACTTCGAGAACGCGGCGGCACCGGCCACGGCCTTCGTCGCGGCGAGCGCGGGAATCGGTATCGGCATGGCAGATGAGCGTCGTAAAAAGCGCCATTATGCAGGGGCTCCCGTGCGCGTCCGGCCGCGGGCTAGGCAATGAGATAACCGCCGTCGACCGGCACGACGGCGCCCGTCATGAACGACGCCGCCGGGCTGCAGAGGAACGCGACCACCTGCGCGACCTCGTCCGGCTCGCCCCATCGTCCGAGCGGCGTACGTTCGAGGATGGCCCGCGAGCGCGCCGCGTCGCCCTGCAGCGGCGCGGTCAGCGGCGTCGCGATCCAGCCCGGCGCGACGGCGTTGACGCGGATGCCATCGGCCGCGTAGGCGATGGCAAGCGATTTCGTCAATTGCGCCACGCCGCCCTTGCTCGCGCTGTAGGCCGGCACGAGGCCGCCGCCGAAGAACGAGAGCATCGACGCCGTGTTGACGATGCAGCCCTTCGTCTCGCGCAGCGGCGCGCGCGCCGCCGCGCAGACGCGCATCGTGCCGGTCAGGTTGATATCGAGCACGCGCGCGAACACCTCGGGGTCGTGCTCCTCCTGACGGCGAATCACGCCCGCGCAGTTGACGACGATGTCCAGACGCCCGAACGCCGCGAGCGCGCCGTCGACGTCCGGTTTCGAGCCGACGTCGAGCACGAGGCGCCGGACTGCCTGCGGCAACGGGTCGTCGACGCCCGCGGCCGGCGCGAGGCCGGCCGCCGTCACGCGCGCGCCGAGCGAGGAGAGCCGCGCCGCGACGCGCGCGCCGATGCCGGAGAACCCGCCCGTCACGAGCGCCGTCTTTCCCGAGAACAGGTCTCTTTCGAAGGTCATGTGCCGATTCCTTTCCTCTGTGGCTTCCCTGGATCAATGAGACGTCAGGCGGCCCACCGTCACCGGCTCGCGCGCGGTTATCTCGCGCACGACGAACAGATAGACCATCGCGGCCGCGAATGCGATGGCCGCGCTGATGACGAGCGCGTCGACGAACGAGTGGGTCTCGTCGACGACCATGCCGGTCACGACGGGCGCGAGCGAGCCGCCCAGATACCCGCCGAAGTTCTGCATGCTGCCGAGCGAGGCCACGAGCCGGCGCGGCGCGGCCACGCTCACGAGCGCCCAGGCGCCGCCGCTCGCGTGGTTGATGAAGAACATCGCCGCCGAGATGTAGACGACGGCGAGCGTCGTGCTCGGCGTATAGGCGGCCGGCACCGTGAACGCGGCCCCGCCGATCAGCCCCATGCAGATCGGCCACTTCCTGCTGCGCACGGGCGGACTGCCGCGACGCAGCAGGAAGTCGGCGAAATAGCCGCTCGTCGCCATGCCGAGCGTACCGAACACGTAGGGAATCGCGACGACCCAGCCCGTGCGCGCGATGCTCAGGTGACGCTCGTGTTCGAGATAGGCGGGCAGCCAGGTCAGGTAGAGCCACACCATGTAGATGACGCCCATGAAGCCGAGAATCATCCCCCACGTGTTGGCATGCCGGAACAGCCCGGCCCATTCCGCGAAATCCGGCGCGCGCGACACCGCGGCATCGGCGGCGTCGCCGGTGCCGCCCGAACCGGCTTCGAGGTGCGCCACTTCGGCCCGGGTCAGCGCCACCTCGGCGCGGTTGCGATAGAACAGATACCAGCCGACCGCCACGATCATGCCGGCCACGCCCATCACGACGAACATCCGGCGCCAGCCGAACGAGAGCATCAGCACGGTCAGGAGCGGCGGCGCGAGCATCGGCCCGACCGTGCTCGACGTGACGAAGATGCCCGTCGGACCGCCCCGGTCCCGCGCCGCGAACCATTCGTTGACGACCTTCGCGCCGGCCGGAAAGAGCGGCGCCTCGCAGACGCCGAGCAGCGTGCGCGCGATCAGGAAATGGTCGAGCGAGCGAATGAAGCCGCCCGCGAACTGCGCGACCGACCAGAAGAACATGCCGATGCCGAGCATCGCGCGCGGGCCGAAACGGTCGAGTAGCGCGCCGACGGGCAATTGCGCGAACGCGTACGCGAGCGAAAACGCCGAGAGCAGCAGCCCCATCTGCGCGGCGGAAAGCCCGAGCTCGCGGCTCACCGAATGGTTCGCGATCGAGAGCGTGCTGCGGTCGAGATAGTTGATCGTGCCGGCGACGGTCAGAAAGCCGATCGCCAGCACCTGGGTGCGTCTGAGCCGTGCGCTTTTGTCGATCACGGTTGTCTCCTGGGTCCGGTCTTGTAATGGGTCCGGTATCGCCCGAACGGTCTGCCGACCGTCGTTTTCGGTTATTTCAGTAAGTCGCGCGGCCTCCCGACAGATCGAACACCGCGCCGGTGCTGAACGTGCAGGCCGACGACGCGAGCCAGAGCACGAGCGCGGCCGCCTCCTCCACGGTGCCGAGCCGCGCGAGCGGGCTCTTGCCGATCATGGTCCGCACGTGCTCGTCCGACATCTGCCGCAACAGCGGCGTCCCGATCGCGGCCGGCGCGATGGCGTTGACGAGCACGCCCGAGCGCGCCAGCTCCTTGCCGAGCGACTTCGTGAGCGCGATCACGCCGGCCTTCGCGGCGCTATACGCCGAGGCGTCCGGCGTGCCTTCCTTGCCGGCCAGCGAGGCCACGTTGACGATGCGGCCGTAGCCCGCCGCGCGCATGGCCGGCACGACGGCGCGGCAAACGCGATAGACGCCGAGCAGGTTCACGTCGATCACGCGCGCCCACGTATCGGGATCGGACGCGTCGAGCGGGCCGGTCGGGCCCGCGAAACCCGCGTTGTTGACGAGCACGCGATGCGGCCGAAACGTTCGAGCGTGGCCCGCGCCGCGCGCGCAACGGTCTCGGGCTTCGAGACGTCGACGCGATAGCCCGACCCGTCTTCTTCCGCGTGCAGGTCCCAGTCGACCGTCGCGGCGCCGCTCTGCGCCAGTGCCTCGACGATGGCCCGGCCGATGCCCTGCGCGCCGCCCGTCACGACCGCGACCGTGCCGCTGAAGTCGTATCGCGGCGCGCCGTGCGCGACAGCGCTCATCGAATGAACTGATCGACGTAGCGCTCGCCCAGCCCGTTCGATGCGTAATGCCGGCGGCACATGTCGATCTTCGTAAACACGTCCTCGTAGCCCGTGTGATTGCCGTACGGGTCGCAGTAATACATGACGCCGTTCACCTGGAAATACGTGATCATTTCCTCGACGTCTTCGGGCACGTAGAGCGTATGCGTCTCGCCGGGCGGCTCGAACACGTAGCTGCCCTCGGTCGCGATCCAGTCGTGTTCGAGGTAGCGCCAGCGGCCCTTCAGCACGAGGCCGTGCACGCTCTGCGGATGCCGGTGGCGGCTCAACACGCCCGCGCGGCGCACGCGCAGCAGGTTCATCCAGTAGCCCTGCGAGGCGTTCAGGCACAGCGGCCGGAACCAGACGTTCTCGGCCTGCGGCACCCAGATGCGCTCGTCGTCGGGGACGGCCGACGGCACGACGATCTCCTTTTGCGCCTCAGCCGGAAACGGCAGTTGATACGGCATCGTGGCCGGCCAGGGCGGGCCGTCCGGACGGCTGCCGCCGGCGATGCCTTGCGGGGTGTCCTTTGCGTTCACCGTGTCTCCTTTATCCTCGCCGGATATCCATAATATGGGCATTGATTTCGTATTCTGGACATCAGACTAGAACCGGAGCGCACGACTGTCAACGCGCGCTTACCCGGTCAGGACCCTGCGTTTACCCCGATGCCCTCCCGATAGACGGGCTCGCCGGCCGTCTACTACGATGAAGCCATTGCCCCTCTTCGGCCCCGACCCATGCGCCCCTTTTCCGCTTCCGCCTGCCTGCCCCACGATTCCGGACACGCCACGCTCGTCGGCCGCGTCTGGCGGCACGGTCCGCATGCCGGCCCCAGCATCGTGACCGTGCGCGACGGCGAAGTCTTCGACATCACGGCCACGGTGCCGACCGCGGCCGACCTGTTCGATCTGCCCGATGCGGCTCGCCTCGCGCGCGAGGCCGACGGCGAATCGCTCGGCGGCGTCGAGGCGCTGCTCGCGGCGAGCGCCGGTCGCGATGCCGGGACCGGCGCGCCGACGCTGCTCGCGCCCTGCGATCTCCAGGCCATCAAGGCGTGCGGCGTCACGTTCGCCGTGAGCCTCATCGAGCGCGTGATCGAGGAGCAGGCCGGCGGCGATCCGGCAAGGGCGAAAGAAGCGCGCGAAGCCATCGCGGCACTCGTCGGCACCGACCTCTCGCGCATCCGCCCGGGTTCGGACGCCGCGATGCGGCTCAAGGCCGAACTCCAGCGCCGCGGGGCCTGGTCGCAATACATGGAAGTGGGCATCGGCCCCGACGCCGAAGTGTTCTCGAAGGCGCAGCCGATGTCGGCCGTGGGCTTCGGCGCCGACATCGGCCTGCTGCCGTCGTCGGTCTGGAACAATCCCGAGCCCGAGATCGTGCTCGCCGTCGACAGCGCGGGCACGCCGGTCGGCGCGACGCTCGGCAACGACGTGAACCTGCGCGACATCGAAGGCCGCTCGGCGCTGCTGCTCGGCAAATGCAAGGACAACAACGGCTCGTGCGCGATCGGTCCGTTCGTGCGGCTCTTCGACGGAAATTTCACGCTCGACACGGTGCGCGCGACGAGCGTGTCGCTACGCGTGGAGGGCGAGGACGACGGCTTCGTGCTCGAAGGGGTGAGCCACATGCAGCAGATCAGCCGGGACCCGGCGGAGCTCGTCGCCCAGACTTGCGGCGCGCATCATCAGTATCCGGACGGCTTCATGCTGTTTCTCGGCACGATGTTCTCGCCGATCGAGGATCGCGACACGTCGGGCGGCGGGTTCACCCATCACCTG
The DNA here is from genome assembly GCF_002870125.1 of Burkholderia sp. WAC0059. Lineage (GTDB taxonomy): Bacteria > Pseudomonadota > Gammaproteobacteria > Burkholderiales > Burkholderiaceae > Paraburkholderia. The sequence continues at coordinate 312,612 of NZ_PNEO01000001.1, read as the reverse complement.
GGCGACGTCGTCACGATTTCGGCGCCGCCACTCGGTGCGCTCGTCAACACGGTGCGGCTCGCCACGCAGATCGCGCCCTGGACCTTCGGCGCGCGCGCTCTCTATCGCAACCTCGCCGAACGCGGGTTGAGCGCCGGGCGCTAAGCGGCATCGCGCCGCTTTCGAGCGGCAAGGCCGCTTGAAGCGTGCGCAATCGAGGACGGTGCGTCAGCCGCCCCAGGCGCCGGGCAGCGTCTGTGTGAGCGTGGAGATGAAGGCGGCCGTTTCGGCCTCGCGCGGCTGCGTGAACAGCTCGCGCGACGGGCCGGCCTCGACGACCGAACCGTTGCGCAGGAACACGACGTCGCGCGCGATCGAGGCGGCTAACCGCAGGTCGTGCGTCGCCATCAGCATCGTCATGCCCTCGCCGGCCAGTTGCCGCAGCACCTCGACGACCTCGGCCGCGAGCCCCGGATCGAGCGCCGAGGTCGGCTCGTCGCAGAGCAGGATTTCGGGCGACGGCGCGAGCGCGCGCGCAATCGCGACGCGTTGCTGCTGGCCGCCGGAGAGCGTCGAGGGCCAGGCATCGGCCTTGTCCGCGATGCCGACCTTCTCGAGCAGCTCGCGCGCCCGTTGGCGCGCCCGCTCGCGCTCCCACTTCTGCACGGTGACGAGCCCCTCCATCACGTTCTCGATGGCCGTGCGGTGCGGAAAGAGCTGGAAGTTCTGAAACACCATGCCGGTGCGGCGCCGGATCGCGAGCACGGTCTCGCGCGCGGGGCGCGCGGTCTCGCTGAACTCGACGCGCTGCCCGGCCAGTTCGAGCGAGCCGGCTTCGGGAATTTCGAGCAGATTCACGCAGCGCAAAAGCGTGCTCTTGCCGCTGCCGGACGGGCCGATCAGCGCCGTCACCTGCCCCGGCGCCAGCGCGAGGCTCACGTCGGACAGCACGCGATGGCTGCCGAAATGCTTGTCGATATGCTGCAGCCGGATCATCCGTGGTCCGCCTGGAAATGAGCGTGCCGGCTGAAGCGCTTTTCGAGCCGCGCCTGTGCCGACGACAGCACGGAACTGAACACGAGGTAGATCAGCGCCGCCTCGGTGTAGAGAATCAGCGGCTCGTAGGTGACGGCCGCGATGCGCTGCGCGGCCTGGAAGATTTCCGGCACCGTCAGCACGGCCGCGAGCGAGGTGTCCTTGACGAGCGAGATGAACGCGTTCGAAAGCGGCGGCAGCGCGACGCGTGCCGCCTGCGGCAGGATCGCGCGGCGCAGCGCCTGGCCGCGCGTCATGCCCATCGAGTAGGCCGCTTCCCACTGGCCCTTCGGAATCGACTCGATCACGCCGCGGATCACTTCCGAGTTGTACGCGCCGACGTTCAGCGAAAAGCCGATGACGGCGGCCGTGAGCGGATCGAGCACGATGCCCACGTTGGGCAGGCCGTAGAAAATCACGAAGAGCTGCACGAGCAGCGGCGAGCCGCGGAACAGCCAGACGTAAAAGCGCACGACGGCCACCGCCCAGCGCGGCCCGAAGAGCCGCACCAGCGCGGCGGCGAAGGCGAGCGCGAGGCCGATCGCGAACGAGATCAGCGTGAGCGGGACCGTGAAAGCCAGTCCCGCGTAGAGCAGGGGCCACAGCGATTGCCCCATCAATTGCAGCCATGCCGGCATGATCGCCCCTTACTACGCGAGCCGCTTACCGGGACACGTCCTTGCCGAAATACTTGTACGAAATCTTCCCGTAGGTGCCGTCGGCCTTGATGTCGGCCAGCGCCTTGTCGATGGCCGCCTGCAGGTCCGGATTGCCCTTGCGGATCAGGACGCCGGACTTCTCGCTGTTGTCGCCCGCGTCGACCGCGGCGATCTTCACCTTCGCGTCGGGCCGGTGCTTCGTGAAGTCGAGGAATGAGAGACTGTCGTTGACGGTCGCGTCGACGCGGCCCGAGGTCAGCAGGCCGATCGCCTCGTTGAAGCCCTGCACCGCCACGACGTCGGCGCCGTGCGAGCGGGCGATCTGGCCGAAGTCGCTCGTCAGCGTCTCGGCCGCCTTCTTGCCCTTCAGATCGTCGAAGGACTTGATGGTCGTGTTGTCCGAGCGCACGATCAGCGCCGCGTGCGCCGTGATGTACGGATCGGAAAAATCGTACTTCGCCTTGCGCGCGTCGGTGATGGACACCTCGTTGATGACCGCGTCGTAGCGGTTCACGTCGAGACCCGCGATGAGGCCGTCCCACTTGCCCTCGACGAACTCGGCCTTGACGCCGAGCCGCTGCGCGATGGCCCGCCCGATGTCCACGTCGAAGCCCGTCAACTGGCCTGACGCGTCGTGATAGGTGAACGGCGCGTAGGTGCCTTCGGTGCCGATCCGGAACACACCCGAACTGTGAATCTGCGCGAGGTCGTCCGCGGCGAAGGCGGACGTCACGGCGAAGGCCTGAAGGAGGCCGACCAGCAGAAGGGATCGGAGAGGTTTCGTCAACTTGAATTCCATAGCGTTGTCCTTTTGTCCTTGTCAGTAATCCGGATTCGGCGACCCGCCCTCCCGGCCTGCGACGGCCGTTTTTCGCGGTGGAGCGGACTGTAACAAACGCGCCCGGCTTTCACAAAGCATTTGACGTCTTAACGATATGCTTTCCAGCTATAAAAGGTCCGCCAGGGCCTCGTCGCAAAACGGCTTTCGCCGCGATACTCCGACACCGGAGACACCGCGGCAATAAGGCGCAACCCGGACCGGGAGATCGATGAAGCGGGTAAGGCCGGACGAAAGGACAAGCGGAAGAAATCGGGAATGCGGGAAGGGCGAAACGGAATTCGCCCCCGAATGATTCGCAATACGTTGATCCCGCGTCGGTCCCGTCGATCGACGGGCGCGGATACCCGGACTGGCGGACGTGGCGTATCTCGCGATGAAGACGGAAGAAGGAGGCTTACAGCTTCAGGAAATGCGTGACGTCGGCCAACTCGGTGGCCAGGTCGTCCATCTGGGTTTCGGTGAACTCGCGGTGTCCTTCGGAGAACGCTTTCTGCCGCCCTTCGAGCCACGCGGCCATGCCGGCATCGAACGCGGCCATGTCCTCCGGCGACTTGATAAAGACCCTCATCAGGATTTCCGTGATTGCCTCCTGGGCGGCAAGCCGAACGTGAAGCTGTTCGATGGTGATGGATTCGCTCATGGCCGTTTCCTCGGTAGCATGGGGTGAGATCGATTCCAGCCATTCTCGCACGGCTGGCGGCGAATGTTGTGGCGCAATCGCTACGCGGCCGCGCCCGCCGGGCTTGCCGGCCGGCGATTCCCGGCATTTCCGGGCACCCGGAATGCCGCCGAAGCCGCGAACCAGTCTGTCCCCTCCCGGCCGATTCCGCCGGCTCCCCGCCCGCCGTTCCCGAAGCCGCGGACGCAAAGCCCCGGCTGCCGGCCGTCAAACGTAACAAACCATCAAGTTCGCGCGGCAATTCGCGGACCCCGTCCTAGACTCGATTTCAACAAACAGGCGGAGGTCATCATGTCAGCACGCGAAACCAGCCAGGTCCCGGTCCCCGTTCTCGAACAGCGCGCCCTCGACGAATATCGTCGTCAATGCGGCAAGGTCGCGATCGTGCACCGGCTGTGCATCGAGTCCGCGTCGGGCCAGACGTATCCGTGGCTTTCGCAGCCGGCACGCGTCCGGGTCTGCGAGACACCGCGCACGAAAATCCTGCAATGGGTCTGCAAGGACATGCTCTCGTCGGTCTGGAACGTCGAGCTCGTCGAGCACCATCCCGACATTCCGCGCGGCGCGCGCCTCTCGATGCACGGCACGTCGTACACGGCGAAGGGCAAGGTGTTCCGCGGCGACCTCGTCGCGACGGCCGCCCCGGCCCGCAAGGCGCGGTCCACGGCGACCGGCCACGCCTGGCTGCGCGGCGCGTACATGGCGATCGCGCCGCTCTTCCGGACCCATCAGAACGCATACTGAGTAGCGGGTACTGGGTGGGGGGTACTAAGCCCTGCCCTCCCGTCGGCCCCTTCGCGAGGCGCTGCTACTTCCGCTGCGGCGCGCCGCCCTCGCAGGCAAACGTCAATTCGCGGGCACGGCCGGCCGGCGCAAGGCCGAGCCTGCCGGTATCGGTAATCTCGAGAATCCTCACCTGCCTGCCGGTGCAGACCTTCTGCATCTGCTTCACGCAGACGTCCGTGCTGCCGAAAAGCCCTTCGCACTGCACCTTCATGGCATGCGTGCCGTCCCTCATCGTCACCGCCTCGGTGTCCTGCATCGGCCCCGCCCACATCGAGCATCCGGCAATAAAAACGAAACTCACCGCCGTCGATACGGCACGCAGCATCCCGATTTTCATAAGGTCTTTCCTCGCTTACAGATAGATAGTCGTGTGGAAGAAGGGGCCGCCCCCGCGGCGGTCCCGCCCGTCAATTCACGGTCTCGGCCGCAAAAAGCAGGTCGATCGCTTCGCCGTAGGCCCGAACGTTGCCTTCGTACTCGGGGTCGAGCGTGCGCAGGAAGGCCCCGGCGGTGCGCCGGTATGAGTCGAGATTCCGGTCGTGCTCCGCAAAGGCTCGCAGCAGCGTCTGCCCGCCCTCTTCGCAGTCGAAGTCGTGATAGCGATATCCGCAGTCGCCGATCAGATGCGAGTTGTGGACGAGCGGGTAGCCGCCGTAGAGCGACTCGTAGTAGAGATAGTTCTGGGCGTTTTCCCAGTGATGGGCAACGACCACGTCGACGTACGACGCCACGATCTGATAGAACGGAAACCGTCCCTCGAACGACGCGAGCCCGTGCCTGACGATGTCGAGACTGTTCGCGAAGCTGTAGAACCCCGCGTGCTCCTTGAGCGCCAGCGTGTTGTAGACCCAGACGTGTTCGAGCAGATCGGGGTTGCTCCGATGGGCGGTTTCGCAGCACAGCATCGGCACGTGGCTCGTCTTGACCATGCAGATGTTGGGCTCGAAGATGCCGGCTCTCCAGCGCGCGCGGCCCGGCCGATAGCCGAAGGGCCGACCGGCCGATTCGCGCGCCGCGGCCCGCTCGAGCACGACCGGGCTCCACAGATGCGGCATGATCCGCACCGGCGCGCGCATCGCACTGCGGTAGTACGGCGCGCAGGTCTGCTCGTACTCGGGCAGCGTCCATATCTCGTGATACGGCGCGCCGCTCACGAGCAGCGCATGGGGCCGGTCGAAAATCATGCGCTCGATGTCGATCACGTAGTCGTTGCCGACGCGCATCGAAACAACCTTGCCGCCGCGCTCCCGGAACCGGACGATCCACTCGCGATCGAGCTGCGCGCTCATTTCGATCATCAGATCGAGGCGCGAGGCGGCATCGGCCATGTCGATCAGCGGGGCCGGCACGTCCTCGACGAGGCGGCGCGCATCGTCGGGCTCGCCGTCGCCGCCCGTCACGAGGTAGACCTCCGCGACCGAAGGCACGCAGCGCAGCAACATCACGAGAAAGAGGCAGTTCTGGAAGATGCCGTTTTCCCACAGCGACTGGCCGCCCCGGCGCACGAAGAGCGACACGCCGACCTTGAGCCCGCGCGGCCCGGTAGCTTGCAAACCTTCGGCCATCACGCCTCCCGCGCGAAATGCGCCTCGCCCGCCAGCGCCTTGAGCCGCTGGGCGTAGGTGTCGAGGTTCTTCCGGCTGAACGGATTCACGGCGTCCATGACGGCGCGCGTGCGGGCGCGATAGGCGTCGATCTGCCGGCCGTGCTGCTGCATGGCGAACACCAGTTTCTGCGCGCCGCCGACCGCGTCGAACCCCGGGTAGTAATAGCCCGCGCCGGCCAGCCAGGGCGAGTTGTGAACGAGCGGGTAATCGCCGTAAAGAACGTCGAGATAGCTGTAGTTCTGGTCGTTTTCCCACTGATGGGCAACCACGGCGTCGGCGTGCTGCCCCATGAACCCGACCACGTCGCAGCGGCCGTGGAACTGCGCGCGATGATCGCGCACGAGGTCCAGTGAATTCGCCAGATGCAGCATCGTCATGTGGTCTTTCATGTGCAGCGTGTTGAGCACGTGCATCTGCGTCACGCTCTCGCGATTCGTGCGATAGGCCTCGTCGCAGACCAGCATCGGAATGCTCGACGATTTGACGACCGAGATGTTCGGCTCGAAGATGGCGACCCGCAGCCCCGCGCCGGCGACGTGATTCGCTTCGTAGCCGTAGCGCACGTCGTGCGCCGCCGCTTCGGCGATGCGCCCCTCGACGAACCCCGAATGCCAGACGAACGGCACGACGTGCACCGGGCAGCGGTGCATCGTGCTCATGAGCGAACGCGCCAGCCGATCCTTCGGCAGCAGCCAGACTTCGTCGCAGCGGTCCGGACGCGAAGTCGGCGCCGGGCGGTCGAATACGGACGGCTCGACAAGCCCGACATAAGGCTGGCCGCAGCAGTAGTACACGACCTTACGCCCACGCCGGCGCATCAGGTCGAGCCATTTCGTGTCGAGCGCGCCCGCCATTTCGATGACGACGTCGACCTCGTCCGTCGCCTCCTGCTGCGTGACGATGCGCCATTGCCCCGCTATGGCCTCGACCTCGCGCGGCAGACTGCGCTCGCTGCCGACGTCGATGAACACGACGTCGCGAACGAACGGCAGTCGTCTGAACAACTGGGCCAGAAACACGACGTTCTGGCCCAACCCGTTCTGCCAGATGCTCTGGCCTTCGTGGCTAAGAATGGAAATTCCGATACGCATCCGGCCTGGTTCCCTGAACGGACCTGACCGGCCCCTCCCTGCGGGAAGGGGCCGGCCAAGTCACCTGACAACCGTCAGTACCGCGGGCTTACCACTGATACGAAGCCCCGACGCCGACGGCGGTGCTGCCGCTGCTGATGCCGACACCGGCCCGGACCTTGATGTTCTGCGTGATGCGCGCAGTGCCACCGAATGCCACGGCCTGATAGCCGGCGTAAGTCGCGCCGCCGATACCGAACGACAGCGTCTTGCCCGGGTCGACCTCGGGGATCATCGACAGCGCGGTCGCTGCCGCGACGCCGGAGTAGGCGTTGCGTGCCACCTCGTTGATCTGCCCCTGGACGCCGCCGATCGCGCTATTCAACTGGCCGACGTTGACGGCGTCGGTTGGGTCGATACCCGCCGCGACGTTGGTGATCCGGCGTTCGTTACCCTGCGAGCCGACCGACACCGTGTTGTCCTGGGTCGCCACCGAGTTCGCGCCGAGCGCCACCGAGTTCGAACCGCGCGCCACCGCACCGGCGCCGAGCGCCACCGAGTTGTCGCCCGAGGCCACCGAGTTCGCGCCGATCGCGACGGTCGGATCGGCGATCGCCTGCGCGTTGTAGCCGAGCGCGACCGAGCCGGCATAGGTCGCCGTGGCCCGGAAGCCGATCGCCGTGGTATCCGTGCCGCTCGCCACGGCGTTTGAGCCGTAGGCCGTGGCGCCGTCGCCCTGCGCCTTGGCGCAAAGCCCCGTGCCCGTGGCGTCCACGCCCGACACCGAAGTGCAGGACGACGCATCGACGTTGCTGATCGCGCCGCCCGTCTGCCCCTGTGTCTGCACCGTGCCGTCGGCGTTGCGGCCGCCGGAGAGCACGCCGCCGAACGCATCGCCGGCCGAGTTCGCCGAGCTGATCATCGAGACGACCGGCTCGACCGAGGTCGAGATCGAGTTGACCGTCGAAACCGTCGTGGACAGCCCCGTCGACAGCGAACTCATGCCGGTCGAAACCGAGCTGGCGGTCGAAAGCGCGTCGCCGATCCCGGTCGACAGGCTGGCCACCGTGCTGTTGGTCGTCGAAAGACCCGTCGAGAGCGAGCCGATGCCCGCGGAACTCGATACCGACAGCGAAGCCATGTTGCTGTCCGTCGTCGACAGGCCCGTCGAAAGCGAACCGATGCCGACCGAGGCCGAGGCCGACAGCGAAGTCACGTTGCTCCCGGACGTCGAGACGATCGTGGACAACGACGCGATGCCGGTCGAGCTCGACGTCGACAGCGAGGCCACGTTGCTGTTCGCCGTGTCGAGGCCCGTGGACAACGAGGAAAGGCCCGTCGAAGTCGAGACCGACAGCGAGGTCACATTGCTGTTCGTCGTCGACAGGCCGGTGGACAGCGACGAGATGCCCGTGGAACTCGACGTCGAGAGCGAGGCCACGTTGCTGTTCGTCGTGTTGAGGCCGGTCGAAAGCGAGCCGATGCCAGCCGAGGTCGATGCCGAGAGGCTCGTCATGCCGCTGGCCGTCGTCGAGAGGCCGGTCGAGAGCGAGGCGAGGCCCGTCGAACTCGACACCGACAGCGAAGCCACGTTGCTGTTCGCCGTCGAAAGACCCGTCGAGAGCGAGCTCGCGCTGCTCGAAGCCGACACCGACAGCGACGTCATGTTGCTATTGGTCGTATCGAGACCGGTGGACAACGAGGCGATACCCGTCGAAGACGACGCGGACAGGTCCGTCACGCCAGCCGACAGCGAGGTGATGCCGCTGTTGGCCGTGGACAGCCCCGTGGAGAGCGACGACGCGGTCGTGGACGACGACACCGACAGCGAAGCCATGTTGCTGTTCGTCGTCGACATGCCCGTCGAGAGCGAGGCAACGCCCGTCGAGGCCGAGAGCGACAGGCTGGAGACGGTGCCGTTCGTGGTCGAGAGCCCCGTGGACAACGACGAGACGCCCGTCGAGGTCGAAACGGATAGCGTGACGACGTTCGTGGACAGCACGGTCATGCCTGTCGAGAGCGACACGAAGCCCGTCGACAACTGGTTGAAGCCCGTGGCGGTCGAAACCGACAGGTCGGCCAGGCCGCTGTTGGTCGTCGAGAGGCCGCTCGACAGCGAGAAGACGCTGTTCGAGGTCGAGGACGACAGGCCGGTCAGGTTGCTGTCGGTCGTCGAAAGCCCCGTCGAGAGCGAGGCGACGCCCGTCGAACTCGACGTGGACAGCGAGGCCACGTTGCTGTCGGTCGTCGAGAGCACTGTCGAGAGCGAGCTGACGCCTGTCGAGGACGATACCGACAGCGACGCGACGTTGCTGTTCGTCGAATCGAGGCCGGCCCCGAGCGAGGAGATGCCGGTCGAAGCCGAGGTCGACAGGCTCACCACGCCCGCGGACAGCGTCGTGATGCCTGCGTTGGCCGAGGACAGCCCGCTCGAGAGCGACGCCGTGGTCGTGGAGGTCGATACGGACAGGCTCGACACATTGCTGGCCGTCGTCGAAAGGCCCGTCGAAAGCGACATGACGCCGGTCGAGGACGACACCGACAACGACGCGACGTTGCTGTTCGTCGTGGAAAGACCGGTCGAGAGCTGGACGACGCCCGTGGAAGCCGAAACCGACAGCGAAGCGACGTTGCTGTTGGTCGTGGACAGCCCCGTCGACAGCACCGACACGCTGCTGCTGGTCGTCGAGAGACCCGTCGAGAGGCTGCTGATGTTCTGGTTCGCGACCGCGAGGCCCGTCGAAGTCGACGCGGACAGCGCGACGACGCCCGTCGAAAGCGAAGCGACGCCCGTCGAGGCCGAAACCGAGAGCTGGCCGACCGCGCTGTTCGTGGTCGAAAGTCCCGTCGAGAGCGAGGTCATGCCCGTCGAGCTCGACACCGACAGCGACGCGACATTGCTGGTCGTCGTCGAAAGACCGGTCGAGAGCGAGGTCATGCCCGTCGAGGAGGATACCGACAGCGAGGCAACCGTGCTGTTCGTGGTCGACAGGCCCGACGACAGCGTGGACACGGTGCTGGTAGTGCTCGACAGCCCCGTCGACAGGCTACCGACGTTGGTATTGACCGTCGAAAGTCCCGTCGAGGTCGACGCCGACAGCGCGTTCACGCTCGTCGAGAGCGAGCCCGCGCTGGTCGATGCCGAGGACGAAAGCGACGCCACGTTGCTGCTTGCCGTCGCAACGACCGTCGAAAGCGAGTTGATGCCGGTCGAAGCCGACACCGACAGCGAAGCCACGTTGCTGTTCGTCGTCGAAAGACCGGTCGAGAGCTGGACGACGCCCGTCGAAGCCGACACCGACAGCGAGGCGACGTTACTGTTGGTCGTGGACAGCCCCGTCGACAGTACCGCCACGCTGCTGCTGGTCGTCGAGACGCCGGTCGAGAGGCTGCTGATGTTCGTGTTGGCCGTCGAAAGCCCGGTCGAGGTCGAAGCCGAGAGTGCGGTCACGCCGGACGAGAGCGACGCGAAACCCGTCGAAGCCGAGGACGACAGTACGGAGACGTTGCTGTTCGTCGTCGAGAGACCCGTGGACAGTTGAGCCACGTTGCCTTCGGCCGTCGAGAGGCCCGTCGAAAGGCTGCCGACGCTCGAACCGACCGTCGAAAGCCCCGTCGAGACGGAGGCCGACAGCGAATGGTTGCCCGTGGACAGCGACGCGATGCCGGCCGAGGTCGAAGACGACAGGCTCGCCACGTTGCTTTGCGCGGTCGAAAGGCCGGTGGACAGCGACGAAGCCGAGGTCGAGCTCGATACCGACAGGCTGGCGAAGTTGCTGGTCGTCGTGCTCAGCGACGTGGAAAGCGTGTCGATGCCCGTCGACGCCATCGTGGACAACGAGGCCACGGTGCTGTTGGTCGTCGAAAGCCCCGTCGAGAGGATGGCGGCGCCGGTCGAAACCGAGGCCGAGATGGACGCCATGCTGCTGCCCACCGTCGAGACGCTGTTCGACAGCAGCGCTTCGCTCGACGACGTGGCCGTCGAGAGGCTGCCGAGGCCCGTCGACAGCGAAGTCGTCGCGGTCGACATCGAGGCGGACAGGCCGAGAAGGCCCGTGGACAACTGCGAGACGGTGCCGCTCATGGTCGAGAAGCCCGTCGACAGGCTGCCGATGCTCACGTTCGCGGTGGAAAGGCCCTCCGCCGTGGATGCGGACAGCGTGTTCACGCCGGAAGACAGCGAGGCGACCGTGCTGTTGGTCGTGAGGAGCCCCGTCGAGAGCGAATACACGCCGGTCGAGAGCGAACCGATGCCCGTGGAGGCGACGGTGGACAGGCTGGCGACCGTATCGTTGGTGTTGGCCAGCCCCGTCGAGAGCGAGGTAACGCCGGTGGACAGCGAACCGAGGCCGGTCGAAACCGAATTCAGGCTCGTCGAGATCGAACCGAGGCTCGTGGACGTCGAACCGGAAAGCGCGGCGAGGTCCGTCGAGGTGGACGACGAAAGCGAACTGAGGCCGGTCGACAGCGTGCCCATGCTCGAGGCGGTCGCGGTCGAAAGACTTGCAACGCCGCTGTCGGCCCCGACGATGCCCGTGGAAAGCGAAGCGACGCCCGCGGCCGTCGCCGTGGACAGCGAGCCCAACTGACTGTAATTCACGGCGTCGAGCGGATCGACGCCGGCCGCGACGTTCGTCAGCGTGACGGGCGTCGTGGCGCTGGCGCCGCCGAGCGTGACGTGCGTATGCGCCGTGTCGTCGTAGAGCACCGAATTGGTGGCGGCGAACGAGATGCTGGCGAGGGCGGTGCTGGTGGAGGACGATAGCTGGGAAACGGTGCTATTGGCCGTGGCGATGCCCGTCGAAAGCGAAACGGCACTCGTGGCCGCCGACGTAGACAGTGAACCCAACTGGCTGAAGTTCACCGCGTCGAGCGGGTTCGAACCGGCGGCAACGTTCGTCAGCGTGACGGGCGTCGTGGCGCCGGCGCCCCCGAGCGTCACGCCCGTATGCGTGGCGTCGTCGTACATGACCGTGGAGCCGAGCGTCGTGGACAGGCTGGCCACGTGGCTGTTGGCCGCGACGATGCTCGTGGAAAGCGAGTCCGTGCTCGACGCCGCCGCGGTGGAAAGCGAGGCCGCGCTCGACGAGGCCGTGGTGGACAGCGAGGTCAACTGCCCGAAGTTCACCGCGTCGAGCGGATTCGCGCCGGCGGCAACGTTCGTCAGCGTGACGGGCGTCGTCGCACCGGCGCCGCCGAGCGTCGCGCTCTCGTGCGTGGCGTCGTCGTACATCACCGCGGAGCCAAGCGTTGTGGACAGCGAGCCGACGGCCGTACTGGTCGATTGCGACAGCACGGTCAGGTTGCTGTTCGTCGTGGCAATGCCCGTCGAGAGCGAGTCGATGCCCGTGGACGTCGACGTCGAGAGGTTCGACACCGTGCTGTTGGTCGTCGAAAGACCCGTCGAGAGCGAGGAGACGTCCGCCGCCTCCGTCGTCGAGAGGCTGACGATGCCGGTCGAAAGGCTCGAATTGCTCGTGCTCAACTGCGAGACGGTCACGGCATCCGTGGGATCGGAGCCGTCCGCGACGTTGGTGATGCGGCGCAGGTTGTCGGAACTGCCGACCGACACCTCGCCCGACGGCGCGGCCTGGTTGGTCATGTAACCGGTGCCGGCCGGCGCGGCGGCGCCCGTCGAGCTGTTGTAGCCGATGGCCACGCTGCCGTCGTAAAGCGCCTGGGCGCCGTTGCCGACGGCGACGGTATTGTCGCCCGAGGCGGTTGCCGTGTAGCCAAGCGCGACGGCTGCGTTGCCCGAGGCCGTCGTCTGCGCGCCGATGGCGATCGCGCTGGTGCTAGACGCACTCGCAAGCGTGCCCACCGCGATCGTATCCTGCGCCGACGCGCCGGCCAGCGTGCCGAAAGCCAGCGCACCCGCGCCGCTCGCGTTGGCATAGACGCCGAGCGCCTGGGACGTCGGGCCGCTCGAATTGGCGCCCCATCCGATGGCGCCGGAGCCGAGGCCCGTCGCGTGCGCGTCGCACGATTCCGCGAACGAATTCAGACCGTAAGCCTCCGTCCGGAAGGCCGTGGTGCCGTTATAGGTGAATTGCACGGTGCCCGACGTCCCCGTCGACCAGGTGTTCGGATTAGCCCTGCTCGTCGGATTCTGGTTGTAGGTGTTGCCCGTGCCCTGCGCCGAAGTCGTCGGGTTCGAGAAACCGTAGAGCCCGTTATTGCTGGTGCCGGACCCGTAGATCATGGAAAGATTCGTCTGGCCGCTGGCCGGCGAGAGTCTCGTGCAGTCGCCGTCGCCAACCATGGCGATGGCGTTGCCCGACGCGATCGCGCCACCGCTGGTTCCGTTCGAACTGGAATTCGAGTGCGAATTGCCGTTGCCGGCCGACACCAGACCGCCCCCGTCGGCTATCGCGACCGACGCATAAACGTCGCCGGAGGGAACAAGCTGCATGCCGGCCAGCGCGATCGATGTCGCCACCAGCGCCGCAACCTTCTTCGACCGGGTCCGCTTTCCCCTCGCGCTATCCACTTCGGATACGGCGACCCAGGCCCCCAGCGCTTCGTTATAGACACTTCTGTAGCTCTTATTCATCCCCACCCCCGATGGCGAAACAACCCCCAATCCAGAATTTCAAAGACACCCCAACCACCTTTAATTTCATTTAGTTAAACGAAATGAATGCCTTTTACCTATCTCATTTAAGGCAGCAATCAAATCACCACGATCAATTTACAAATATCTACTTCGATATCTATATTTTTATAAACAGCAGAGCAATTTATCTTTTAGCGCACCCGGAATTTATCGACCTACGCCCAAAGTGAGATTGACCTCGATCAACCCGGAATTCAGATCCAAATTCCACCTGAATATTGTTGACAAACAAAATTCTCAACACGAAATAGAACATCGACAAACATGCCATTTATAAAATCGACCACCTTTTTCAAAGGGCAAAATAACCCCCTTCCCAATGACAAGCATGGGCGACTATTTATCCGTCGACTCAATATGAATGACACGCCAAAACGGATCGTCCGTCAGGCGTATTCAGCCAATGCAATAAAGAATAAATCCCCGATGAATGCAGAAATTCCCGCAGCACTTAATGCGGCGCATGTCCACCCACTGCCTGGGGAAACCGGCGTGTGACACCTTTCATGAATTCGTGCGCCTCCAGCACCACTCCGCGAGGCAACCCCGCGAGATCGGCCGCGGCCGCCTGCTCCGGTATCACGCCCACGCCCTGACCAACGGCCATCCAGCTCGTGAAATCGAAGTGCATGACGTGGCCGGCTCGGTAGGCATTCAGATCCACGGTTCTCGGCAACCGGTGCTGCCACGCCTCCTTCAGCGCCGCATAGCTCTCCGGCAATGCCTGAGACGTGACGTCGCGCCAGAAAGCCGTATCGCGCCGCCGAACGTCGTAGTGCAGGCGCAGAAAATCGCGAATGCCTTCCCAGTCGAGCCTGTTGCGGTGGTTGAACGTGCGGATCGTCGTTCTCGGCACGACGTAACCGCTGGCCGCGACCGTATCGCCGAATGCACAAACCTGTCCGAGCATTTGCCCGATCGACGTTGCCTCGAGCGGCTCGATGAAGCCCGACGCCAGGCCCACGGCCATGACGTTACCGACCCAGACGTCTTCGAAGTGCCCAGCGCTGAAACTGATCGTGCGCTCCGGCTCGACCTTCTGGCCGAGCCGAGCCTCGATTTCCGCCAGCGCTTCGTCTTCTCCGATATGCGCACTCGAAAAAACGTAGCCGCACCCCACTCGCTCGTGTTCCGGGATCTGCCACATCCAGCCGGCGTTCATCGCCAGCGAGCGTGTCACGAGACGCGGATTCTTGCGCGGGTGCGCGATATAGAACGGAATCGCACGGTCGAGAATCAGATGTTCGCCGAACGAGCGCATCGGCATCCCGTAGGTTCGCTGAAGCGCCATGCGTGCGAAGCCGGAGGCATCGACCATGAAGTCGACCGGCAACAGCGCCTCCTCGCCTTCGAGCCGGAGGCCACGCACCCATCCGCTCTCCGATGCAACGTCGAGGCCAAGCACGTTCGCCGTGCGCAGCGCAATGCCGCGACTTGTCGCCACCTGCTTGAGCCAGGCCGCTACCCGATGTGCATCGAAGTGCATGGACGCGGGCATTCTCTCGCCGGCCGACGCCCGCGCCGCCCGCACCTCGTCCTGCGACGCGTTGTCGAGAATGAGCGGGAGCGAATCGACCGCATACTGGACGCCGATCCCATGGGCGACAAGCATGGCCCACCAGGGCACGATACTATCGACCGATTGCCTGTCGACTCGTTGCGGCACGTGATGAAACAGGTGATAGAAAGTCTCGTCGTCGCGCCCGGTGTTCCATCCCGCATACTCGAAACCCAACTTGATGACGGCGCCCGTCTTGCTGGCGAACTCGTCTTCGTCGATTCCGTAACGCTGCAGCGCCGCCGGCAAGTTCAGAATACCGCCCTCGCCGACGCCGATCACGCTGACTCGCGGCGACTCGACCACCGTAATCGAAGCCCGCTCGCCAAAGAGACGATGCAACTCGAGCGCGGCAAACCATCCAGCGGTTCCGCCCCCCAGGACGACAAAGTCGCGCATTGCCCGGAAATTCAGCATCTCGTATCCCTATTCGATAAATGCGGCCACCATCTCGGGGCCGCAGCAGGCGTTATCGCCCCGACTTCATGCCGATTACGCGCCGTCCGGCACCTGCTCGTCGGCGCCGGAATTCAGGTCGTGTTGAAGCGCGCGCAAGTGGCTTTGCGCGCCCTCGAAATCCGGGCGCAGCGTGATGGCTGTCCGGAAGGCCAGCTCGGCCGCCTCGAACCGACCGGTCTGGTATAGCAACAGGCCCAGTCCGTCATGCAGCTCCGCGGATTCGGGCATGAGGCGCACGGCTGCGCGCAACGCCACCTCCGACTCGGAATAGCGGCCGGCATCGCGAAGCAGATTGCCCAGGTTGCCGTGCGGTTCGCCCCGCTCGGCGTCTAGCGCAATGGCTTGTCGAAAGGCAGCCTCGGCTTCTTTCGTTTTCTTCGACTCGGTCAGCAGAATGCCGAGATTGTTGTAGTCCTCGACCTGGGGCGCCGGACGCAACGCAATGGCTTTGCGCTGGGCCGTCTCCGCTTCGGCCTGGCGTCCATCGCGTTTGAGTACGATCGACAAGTTGTAGAAAGCACTAGCATAGGAAGGCTGACAGGCAATCGCCTTCTCGAATGCCTGCCCGGCCTCCTCCAGACTGCCCCCGGACAGCAGAACCACGCCGAGGTCGTGATGTGCCTGCGCGTACCCGGGCTTCAGGTCGATCGCCTGGCGATACGACTGGCGCGCCTCGCTCTCGCGACCCGTCTCCCGGTACAGAGTGGCAAGGCTGAAATGAATTTCGGCGTTGTCGGGACGAAGCGCCTTCGCCTTCAGCCAGGACGCCTCCGCCGCCGCATGCTGCGCCTGCCCGTACAGAGCCGTGGCCAGATTGAAATGCGCCTCGACCAGATCGGGCTTGGCCGCAATCGCGCGGCGATAAAAATCGATAGCCGGATCGACATGCCCCTCGATCGCCTGCAGCAATCCGAGATTGCTCAGCGTCTCCGCCTTTTCGGGTTGCATGCCGAGTGCGTCGGTCAGTAACTGTCGCGCATCGGCCAGCCTTCCAGCCTGCATGTGCTGCAATGCCCGCCGGTTGAGCGCGTCGACTTCGGCATTCGTCGCGGCAGCGGATGACTTTCCGCTGCCGCCAGATGCCGAAGGCTTCTTTTCTGCGTTCTTCATGATGATCGGTCAAACGTATGCTTCGCGAGCCGTATGCTGCGGAATTCGGCGGACTCGATAATTTCGAATCGCGTCGCGATACGGCATCGACGCGTCGCCGCGTCATTCGCGCACCGAAAATCGGCTTCGAATGGAAATAGAAAAGACGGCGCGCCCGGCTTCCTTGCCAAGCCCCGCCAGAGGCGCTCACGGCTTGTCGACGGTATAAGCCACGTCGTGCCAGCGCCGCGACGTTTTAGAGCCCAAGTGATTAACCGGATAACGGCCGTTTTGCAATTCGGCCAGGGCTAACGCGTCAAGAGAGGGATCGCCGCAACTACGCTTGAGTTGCACGCCCTGCACCCGCCCTGCATCATCGAGCAGTATGCGTACCAGCACACGCCGGCCGCCGGACCCCGACGACTTGACCGCCACCCGGGCAAGGAGACTGTCCAGCAATGCCATCCGTCAACTTCCCTGCCCGGCCAACACCTGGAATTCAGTTCCGGCCATTAATCGAAACCTCGACGCGCCGGTTCTCCGCACGGCCCGCCGGTGTCGCATTGGAGGCCACCGGGTTCGCACTGCCGAAACCCTTGATCTCGTACTGCTGTGCCGACAACCCGTGGGCAACGAACCAGGACTGCACGGACCGGGCACGCGCGAGCGAGAGTCGCCTGTTCAATTCGGCCGGCCCGGTCGAGTCCGTGTAGCCGTCGATCTTGACCACGACCGGCACGGCGCCGACGCTGGCGACGACAAGCCGATCCAGCACAGCCGTTGCGTCAGACGTCAAATCGGCCTTACCGGTCGCGAAATGGGCATTGCCGCTCAGCGCGAGCTGACGCGGCACCTCGGCTCGCGGCGGCTGAGGCTGAGGTTGGGCCTGCGGAGGTTGCGGTTGAGGTTGCGCCGGCACGCCGCACTGGAAGGTATATTCGCGTAACCCACCGACAACGCTGGGCTGAGCGGACGAGACGACCTGAACCGGCTGCTTGCCGCAAATCTCGCGCGCCCGGGTCATGCAGGTTTCGGACGATTCGAACAGCCCGGCGCACTGCACGCGCCAGGCCTTGACGTTGCCGCTCAGCGTCACGGACGCGCTGTTCTGCAGCGGACCGGACCAGGACGAGCATCCAGCCAGAAAAGACATCGACAAAACGGCGACGATTGCGGGCAACAAGCCTGTTTTCATGATTCGGGATACCGGATAGACACCGGATGTAATGGGCCAGATTCGCTACGCCACCGGGTACGGCCTGCAATTCGTTTCAGGTGGCGAACTCGAAAAATTACCGAGAACCTGATATCCGCGAAATTATTGCAATCGAATGGATTTCGTTGAATAGAACGGATTCTATTTTTGTAGATGCCGTGCCGGCCGAGCGCCGCACGCCGGCCTTCCGCGCGTCCGGGGCCGATTCGCGCCCGCCGGTGAGAAACGCGACGCGCCCGTCGGGCGCGTCGCGACCTACGATTGCGTCAGCGCCTTGAGCGCAAGCTGCGCGATGTGCAGCGTCGGGCGGCCCGCGCCCTGTTCGATCTGCTCCCGGCAACTGAACCCGTTCGTGACAACAATCGTGTCGGCGGGCGCATTGCGCACGAGCGGCAGCAACTGGCTCTCGGCGATCTTCATCGACAGGTCGTAGTGCCCGGCGTTGAAGCCGAACGAGCCGGCCATGCCGCAGCATCCGGTGTCGAGCAGCGACCAGCGCACGCCCAGCCGGTCGAGCAGCGCCGTCTCGCCCTTCATGCCGAAGAGCGACTTCTGGTGACAGTGGCCGTGCACGAGCACGTCCGCGTCGAGCGTCGGCCACGGAAACTCGGCGCGCGACACGAAATCGGCGAACAGGAACGTCTGCGCGGAAAGCCGCCGGGCGGTCGCGTCGCCGGGCAACTGCCTGAGCAGTTCGTCGCGGAAGACCGAGAGGCAGCCCGGCTCCAGCCCCACGAGCGGCACGCCCGCCTCGATCTCGGGCGCGAGCGCATCGACGGCGTCGCGCAGCAGCGCGCGGGCCTCGTCGAGCAAACCGTAGTCGTAGAGCGGCCGGCCGCAGCAGAGCCGCGCGGCCGGCACGACAACGTCGTAGCCGAGCCGGGTCAGCACGTCGAAGGCCGCCCCCGCGATCTCGGGCGAGAAATGGTCGTTGAACGTATCGACCCAGAGGACGACGCGGCCTGCCGCGCCCTGCCGTGCGCCCGAGCGCGGGGCCGGCCCGCGCGATTTCGCCTCCGCCCGGAACGTCTTCGGCGCGAAAGCGGGCAGGCGTCGTTGCGGGGCAATGCCCGCGATCCACTTGCCGATGCCCGCCAACGGTCGCGCCGACATGGCGAAATTCGCCAGACGGGGCCAGCGCGCCGCCACAGGCGCCCATTGGCCGATGCGCCCCATGAACCACGCCTGCCGCGGCCGGCGATGCTTCTCGTAGTAATGCGAAAGAAATTCCGCCTTGTACGAGGCCATGTCCGTGTGGGTGGGGCAGTCCGTGCGGCAGCCCTTGCAGGCGAGGCAGGTGTCGAGCGCCTCCTTCACCTCGGTACTGTTCCAGCCGTCGGCGATCACCTCGCCCTGGAGCATCTCCCAGAACAGGTGGGCACGGCCGCGCGTCGAGAATTTTTCCTCCCGCGTCGCGCGGAAACTCGGACACATCGTGCCGCCGTCGAGCGAGCGGCACTTGCCCATGCCGATGCAACGCTCGACGGCGCGCTGCAAGCCGTCGCCCTCGGGACTCGCGAAGGTCAGCTTCGTCGCCAGCGTGACGGGCCGGTAGCCGGGCCCCATGCGCAGGTTCTCGTCCGCGCGGTAGGCGTGGACCACCTTGCCCGGATTGAGCCGGTTCGCCGGATCCCAGATCGCCTTGAACTCCTCCATCGCGCGCATCAGCTCGGCGCTGTACATGATGGGCAGGAATTCGGCCTTGGCCTGGCCGTCGCCGTGCTCGCCCGAAAGCGAACCGCCGAAGTCGACGACGAGTTGCGCGGCCTCGCGCAGGAAGCCGCGCCACTTCAGCACGCCTTCTGCCGTGCGCAAATCGAACGTGATGCGCGCGTGCACGCACCCGTCGCCGAAATGGCCGTACAGGCTGGTCTCGTAGCCGTAGCGGTCCACGAGCGCCTGGAAATGCCGCAGATAATCGCCGAGCCGCAGCGGATCGACGGCGGCATCTTCCCAGCCGACCATCGGGTCGGGCCGCGACGCGTCGATCGAGAGCGCGACGGCGGAAGCGCCCGTCTCGCGGATCGACCAGACGCTCTGCTGCCGGCCCTTGTCCTCGACCACCATGCCGGTCACGTCCGGGCCGCCCGCGCCGCTCTCGAAGTACGCCGCCGCGGCCTCGGCCTGGCGGCGCGCGTCGGCGACCGTATCGGCGCCGAATTCGAGCACGACCCAGGCGTCGCCGGCCGGCAGCAGCGCGATCTCGTCGCGCTTCAGGCCGCGCGCCTGCAGGCCGCGAATGATGGCGCGGTCGAGCCCCTCGATCGCGATCGGACCGAAGCGGTTGAAGTGCGGCACGGCATCGGCCGCCGTGTAGATGTCGGTGAAGCCGAGCACCAGCAGCACGCGGCAGGCGGGGCTGTGCACGAGCCGCACGCGGGCCCGCAGCGTGACGGCGCAGGTGCCTTCCGTGCCGACGAGCGCGCGCGCCACGTTGAAGCCGTTTTCCGGCAGGAGCTGGTCGAGATTGAAGCCGGAGACGCGGCGTCGGATCTGCGGAAACTCGGCGCGGATACGCTCGGCGTAGCGGTCGCGCAGCGCGCGCAGTTGCGCGTAGATCTCGCCCTGCCGGCCGCCCCGTGCGATGATCTGCCCGAGCTCGTCCTCGGTCGTCGGCCCGACCCAGAAGCGCGCGCCGTCGTAGGTGGCGACCTCGAGCGCCTCGACGTTCTCGACCGTCTTGCCGGCCATCACCGAGTGCGCGCCGCACGAGTTATTCCCGATCATGCCGCCGAGCGTGCAACGGCTGTGCGTGGCCGGGTCCGGCGCGAAGGTCAGGCCGTGCCGCTCGGCCGCGTCGCGCAGCGTATCGCAGATGACGCCGGGCTCGACGAGCGCGACCTGCCGCGCGGCGTCGATCGAAACGACGCGATTGACGTACTTGCTCGTGTCGGCCACGACGGCCACGTTCACGCACTGGCCGTTCTGCGAGGTGCCGCCGCCGCGCGTGAGAAACGGCACGTCGTGGCGACGGCACACGTCGAGCGCCGCCACGAGGTCGTCGACGTCGGCGGGCACCACCGCGCCGAGCGGCACCTGGCGGTAGTTGGAGGCGTCGGACGTGTAAAGCGCCTTCGATCCGGCATCGAAACGCACTTCGCCGCGCAGCGTCGCGCGCAGCGCCGTCTCGACGGCGCGCAACAGAGCGTCGCTCGCGCGGAACGGCACCGCCGGCGACGGATCAGGCAGGCCGGGCTTCGTTCCGGCGAGAGGGGTGGAAGATTCGGTCGTGGCCATCAGATTGCCTCTCCGGCGGAAATTTCGCTCACGCGCCCGATCCGCACGGGCGGCACGAACAGCATCGACACGACCACGGCGGCGGCGACGACGAGAAGCGCGACGAACGTGACGTGCAGCGACTGCTGCAGCGCCTCGGCAATCGGCGCGCTCGCGCCTGCCCCCGGACCGCCCGGCGCGTCGAGCAGCCGGCGCAACTGCGCGGCGCTCACGGCCGGCAGGCCCTGCGCGTGGGCGAGCCCGTAGTTGAGCACGGCGCCGAACACGGTCGCGCCGAGCGTGCTGCCGAGATTGCGCGAGAAGAGGTTCGACGCGGTCGCGCTGCCGCGCTCGGACAACGCGACGATTTCCTGGACCAGCATGATGCAGCAGATGCTCGACGTGCCCATGCCGAGGCCCATCACGAGCGAGCCGACGGCGGCGAGAACCGGCGAGCTCGTCGGCCCGAGCTGGACGAACGGCAACGCGCCGAGCGGCAGGAAGAAGCTGCCGCCGATCAGGATGCGGCGCAGCCCAAGCCGGTGAAACGAGCGCGCCGCCATCGTCGCGCCGGCCGGCCAGCCCAGCATCACCATCGTGAGCGCGAGGCCCGCCACGACAGGCGAGCGGTGCAGCACGCCCTGCACGTACATCGGCAGAAACGTCGTGATGCCCATGAGGGCCATCCCGCAGAACACAGTCGCCGCGTTCGCGGCCGCGACCGGCCGGTGCGACCACAGCGAAAACGAGATCATCGGGTTGGCCGCGCGCCGCTCCTGCCAGACGAACAGCGTGCCGCAGACGACGAAGAGCGCGCATTCGAAAAGCGCGCGCGAACGGTTCGCGCCGTCGGCGTCGGTCAGCGCCATCATGAACGCGCCGATCGCGACGGTGAAGAGTGCGGCGCCGGCGAGGTCGATCGACACGCGCTCGTGCCGCTCATGCTCGTGCAGGTACAAAACGAAGCCGGCCGCCGCCGCGATGCCGATGGGCACGTTGATCCAGAAGATCCACGCCCACGACAGGTCGCGGATGATGAGGCCGCCCGCCATCGGCCCGAGCACGGCCGAAATGGCCCAGACGCTCGCGAGCCAGCCCTGCACCCTGCCGCGCTCGTGCAGCGGATAAAGATCGCCGACGATGGTCATCGAGACGGGCTGGATGGAGCCCGCGCCGATGCCCTGGATCAGGCGAAACGCGATCATCGCGGGCATCGACCACGCGAAGCCGGCCAGCACCGAGCCGACGAGGAAAATCGCGATCCCGGCCAGCATGACGGGCTTGCGCCCGTACAGGTCGGCGAGCTTGCCGAACACCACCGTCATGGCGGTCTGCGCGAGCAGGAACGAGGAGAAGACCCAGCTATAGAACCGCAGGCCGCCGAGCTGGGTGACGATCTGCGGCATCACGGTCGAGACGATGGTCGCCTCGATCGCGACCATCGACATGGCCGCCATGACCGCGGCCACGACAAGCGGCCGCGAGGTTTTCGGATGTGGTTGTGACATGGGTGGGCGCGTTGCGCGCGTGATGATGACCGGGCCTGCACGGGCGGTCCGCACGCTGCTTCACGCGGTCCGCCGGCCGGCGGCGGCACGGATCCGTCGGCCGCCGCCGGTGTCCCGCACCGGCGGCGGCGTGCCCGTTCGTCGCCGCACGGCCGAAGCGGCGATTATGACCGGTTCCGGCCCGGTTTGCAGGCACGCGCGAGGCGCGCCCCGCTCACGACGCGTCGACGGCCTCGAGCACGAGCCCGAAGAAACGGTCGGCGTGATCGGAGTTGATCCAGCGCACCACGGTGCTCAGACGGCGCTCGGGCTCGATCCACATCAGCGAGCTGCCCGCGCCGACGGCGAAGTAGCTCGAAGCCGGCAACGACGGGAAAACCTTGCGCTCGTGGTTGAGCCAGACGAGATAGCCGTAGTACGGCGCGAGCGCGCAGGGCACGCGCATGCGCCGGATCCATTCGCGCGAGATGACCTGCCTGCCGTCGACGATCCCGTCGTCGAGAAAGAGACGCGCGATCCGGCTCTGGTCTTCCGCGCTGATCGACAGGCCGCCGCCCCAGTGCGTGCCGCCCGGCACCGACTGCACGCGCCGCCCGCCGATCTCGACCCAGGCGTTGTCGTAGCCGACCCACTGCCAGTCGTCGCTCGCGCCCGCGGGCCGCGCGATCTTCTCGCGGAACACCTCCGGCAGCGGCCGGCCGAACAGGTGCAGCAGCGCGAGCGAAAACTGGTTGATGCGCACGTCGTTGTATTCCCAGTACGTGCCCGGCGTCTGCAGCGGCCGCAGGTCGCCCTTCTTGCCGTCCGGCGCCTTGCCGAACGTGACGGCGCGGTAATGGTCGGCCCGGTCGGGCAAGCCGAAGTATTCGCCGTGCCACTCGCTCGTCTGCTGGAGCAGATGCGCCCACGTCACCTGCGCGTTGTGCTCATCGTCGAAGCCGATGCCGGGCACGCGCCTGTGCACGGGCTCGTCGACGTCGGGCAGACGGCCCTCGTCGTGCGCGACGCCGGCGAGCAGCGCGAGATAGGTCTTGGCGATGCTGAAGGTCAGGTCGGGGCGGCACGGCTCGCCCCACGACTTGATGCGCTTGCCGTCGAGCTCGATCACGCCGCTCGCCGGGCCGCGGTCGTGCACGGGGCCGAGCAGCCTGTTCCACGGGGCGGGGTCTTTCTGATGGACGCCCCATACGCCGTTCACGCTGCGATCCCACGTGGATTCGTGCTCGACGGCGAACCGCACCGCTTCTTCCAGTTTCTTTTCGTTCATCCTCTGCTTCCTGTTTTACATCCTGCGGGTGTCATCTCGTCTTTTCCAGCCTAGCGCACGCCGAGCCGGCGGCGCGCCCACAGCAGGGTACACACGCTCAGCGCCGCGGTCATCATCAGATAGAAACCCGGCGCGAGGCGGTTGCCGGTCGCCGCAATCAGCGCGGTGACGGCAAAGGGCGTGAAGCCGCCGAAAATCGTCGTACCGAGGTTATAACCGAGCGCCATGCCGGTTGCACGCGTGCGAAGCGGAAAGATGTCGGACATGAGCCCCGGAATCGGCGCGAAATAGGTGGCCTTGAGCAGGCCGATCCAGACCATCGGCGCGAGCAGCGTCGCGAGCGACGGGTGCGCATTCATGACGAGGAACGCGGGATAGATCGTCACGAAGAACAGCAGCCCGGTCCTGAGCATGATGCTCAGGCGTCCCACCTTGTCGGACCAGTGGCCCACGAACGGCGTGAGCGTCATGATGACGAAGCCCGTCACGAGCGTGCCGATGAAGCCGTAGGACGGCGCGAGATGGAGCTGGCGCACCGCGTAGGTCGGCATGTAGAGAATCATGTAGTTCGCGCTCGTAGTCAGCGCGATCGAGCCGACCGAGACGAGCACGCGCGACTTCTGCGTGGCGAGCACCTCGCGCACGGGCGAAACGTCTTCGCGCACGGTTTCGTTGCGCGTGCGCTCGAATTCCGGCGTCTCGTCGGTGGTGCTGCGGATGTAGAGCCCGATGGGACCGACCAGCAGCCCGAGCAGGAACGGTACGCGCCAGCCCCAGTTGTCGATCTGCGCGCCCGTCAGCGTGGAAGTCAGGACGGTGCCGACCGCCGAGGCGATCAGCACGCTCGCGCCCTGGCTCGAGAACTGCCAGCTCGACATGAAGCCGCTGCGCTCGGGCGCGTGCTCGGTCAGGAACGCGGTGGAGCTACCGAATTCGCCGCCGGCCGAGAAGCCCTGCAGGAGACGCGAGAGGAAAATACCGAGCGGCGCGAAGAGGCCGATCGAGGCGTAATTCGGCATCAGCGCGACGAGGCCGGTGCCGATCGTCATCATCGCGACCGAGAGCATCAGCGAGGCCTTGCGGCCCTTGCGGTCGCCGTAGGAGCCGAGCACGAGCGCGCCGAGCGGCCGGACCAGGTACGAGAGCGCGAAGGTGCCGAGCGCGAGCAGCAGCGAGATGGTGCGGTCGTGCGTCGGAAAAAACTGGCGCGAGATCGGCGCGGCGAAATAACCATACACGAGCAGGTCGTACCATTCGAGGGCGTTGCCGACCGACGTGGCGACGATCAGGCGGCGTAGCTTCGCGCGCTGCCTGGGCTCAACGGATAAGCCGGCATCGGCGGCCGGGTTGGCGCTCATAAGGCATCCTCACTTTTCGTCAAGTATTGCGGGGCGGTGGCGTCGCAACGGTCTGCGGCGTCGCCCGGCGGCGGATGCGGAGACGCCGCCGGGCACGGGAAAAACGGTCAGGCCATGGCCGGCTGCTGCGCGCCTTTGCGCCGCGCGAGCAGATCGGGGCCGTCCTCACCCAGATCCCAGAAGAGTCCGGCCATGATGCGCAGTCCCTCGCGCACGACGGGCGCGAGCAGATGCTCGTTCGGCGCGTGCTGCGAACAGCCGGGATACGAGTGCGGCACCCACAGCGTGGGCAGGCCGAGCACCTGCGCGAACGCGTCGTTGGGCAGCGTGCCGCCCAGGTTTGGCAACAGCACCGGCGGCTTGCCCGTGGTCTTCAGCAGCGAAGCGAGCGCCCAGCGCACCCACAGGTCGTCCGGGTCCAGCCGCGTGGCCGGCATGCCGCGCTCCACCTCGATGCCGACGCGCTCGAAGCCGTGAGCGTCGAGATGCGCGCGCACGGCGTGCTCGAGGTTCTCCCAGTCGGTGCCGACCACGAAGCGCAGTTGCATGCAGGCGAACGCACTGGGCGGAATCGCGTTGACGGGCTTCTCGGGGTTGCCGGTCTTGAACGCCAGCACTTCCAGGTTG
Organism: Burkholderia sp. WAC0059; assembly: GCF_002870125.1. Classification (GTDB taxonomy): domain Bacteria; phylum Pseudomonadota; class Gammaproteobacteria; order Burkholderiales; family Burkholderiaceae; genus Paraburkholderia. The sequence continues at coordinate 287,042 of NZ_PNEO01000001.1, read as the reverse complement.
TTCCAGCCGAACACGCGCTCGGTCGGCGTGAGGCCGGGTTCGCCGTAATCGGCGTCGACGGCCGGCTCGCCCGGATTGCCGCCGACGCGAATGTCCGCGAGCGCGCGCCGCACCGAATCGGACAGCGCCGGCGGCCGCAGCGCGTCGACGAGAACGCGTCCGCGCGCGTCGACCATCGAGGCGATCGCGTTGGCCAGCACGACGCCGGGATTGGCGAGCAGGCCGCCCCAGTTGCCCGAGTGCTGGCCGCCTTCGCGCAAATCGAGCGTCAGGCGGAAATTCACGAGGCCGCGCGAGCCGAGGAAGACGGTCGGGCTCTCGGCCGCGATGCGCGGGCCGTCCGAGGCGACCAGCAAATCCGCGCGCAACTCGTCGCGATGGGCCTCGCAGAAGGCGTGCAGCCCCGGCGAACCGGTTTCCTCGCCGGTCTCGACGAGCACCTTCGCATTGAAGCCGAGCGAACCGCGCGTTTCGAGCACCGAGGCCAGCGCCGCGAAGTTGATGCTGTGCTGCCCCTTGTTGTCGGCCGTGCCGCGCCCGTACCAGCGCTCGCCGTCCACGGTGACGCGCCACGGCGAAAGCCCCGTGCGCCATTGATCGTCGTAGCCGCGCACCACGTCGCCGTGGCCGTAGATGAGTACGGTGGGCAGCGCGTCGCTCTCGTGCCGGTGCGCGATCAGCAACGGCCCCGCGCCTTCCACGGGGTTGTCGTAGATGCGCGAGACGAAGCGCAGGCGCGCGAGCGACGGCGCCATCTCGTCGGTCAGATAGGCGCGCAGCACGCCGGCGCGGCCGCTCTCCTGGCTCTCCGTGCGCATGGCGACGCGGCGGGCGAGCTCGGCGAGGAAGGTGCCCGAATCATGGCGGGCGGCGGCATGTCGAATGGCGGATTCGCGACTCACGTATCACTCCGGCGTCAAGCTGGGTCTGGGCGCCGAGGCGCGAACAGATGTTGTATGCACCGATGGTATACAGGCCAAATTTGCTGACAATCACAATATTTTCAAAGAATGCTTCGCAAAACGGCAAAGCGTAGAATGGCCTGCCATGCACAACGTCGCGCTCACCTACTTTCTGGAAGTCGCTCGCACCGGCTCGCTCAGCAAGGCCTCGGAGCGGCTGCACATTGCCGTCTCCGCGCTGAGCCGGCAGATCGCCAAGCTCGAAAGCGAGTTCGGCACGCCGCTCTTCGAAAGGCGTCCGCGCGGCATGGTGTTGAGCGAAGCCGGCCGCCTGCTCGCGGCCCACGCGCAACGCGCGGCGCTCGAATCGGAGCGCGTGTCCGGGGAAATTCGCGGCCTCACGGCGGCCGGCCGCGCGACCATTCGCGTCGCGAGTTCGGAGGGCGTCGCGCACGACCTCGTGCCGCGCGTCTTCGCGCGCTTTCACAAGCGTTATCCGCTTACGCACCTGCATCTGGAAGTGGCTTCGCCGACAGTGGCGACGGCGCGCGTGCGCGAGGGCAGCGCCGACATCGCCGTGTGCTTCAGCATTTCGCCCGAGCGCGACGTTTCCGTTCATCACGCGCAGCGCGCGCCGATCTTCGCGCTCGTGCGCACGGGCCATCCGCTCGCGCGGCGCGAGTCGGTGATGCTGACCGACCTCGCGCCCTACCCGCTCGCGCTGCCGACGCCGGGCGTGACGCTGCGCCAGTTGTTCGACCTGTGCAGCAGCCTGCACGGGCTCCTGCTCGAACCCGTGTTTCTCAGCAACTATCACCCGGCGCTCTGCAACTTCGTCCAGCAGAGCGACGGCGTCACGATCGCGGGGTTCCTGACCGTGCGCAGCCGCCTGCAGCGCGACCAGCTCGCCGCCGTGCCGATCGATCACCCGGAGCTGCATCAGCGCACGCTGCAGGTGCAGACGATGGCCGGCCGCACGCTGCCGGCCCCAGTCGCGAAGTTTCTCGACGCGCTCATCGAGGCGATACGCGAGCCGTCCGCGCTCGACGAAGCGTAAGCGCGTCGCGACGGCGGCCTGCCGCCATCGCTATCGAACCCTGAGCGGGCAACCCTGAGGAAAGCGAACCGTTGCTCGCGGGGATGCCCTCTTCAGGCGCCCGGAGAACGCAGTGTGAGCAGGTTCTTCACCTGCCTCACGCCCGAGACGTTCTGGGCCGCCCGGGCGGCACGCTCGACCTGCGATTGCTCGGGCACGGTGCCCTCGAGCGTCACGACGCCGCTATGCGCCCGGACGACGATGCGGGACACGTCGAGGCTGTTCACTCTCGCGAGCGCCCAGCGCACGCGGCGCGCCAACGCCCGGTTGGCGTCCCGCGCGGTCCGCCGGCGGTGAACCCTCGCCTTCGCTTTCGTTGGAGCATTGCCGGGCACGCCCGACGCGGCCGGCGCGCCAGGCGCAGCTTGCGCGGAACCCGGGGCCGCCGCCGGCGCGGAAGCCTGGGCCTGCGCATGCAGCGAGGCCGCCACGAGCAGCACGCCGCCGATCTGTCTCAATGTCCGGATTGATTTCATCCTGTTTCTCCCTTTTTCATCGTCTGTACGTCCGCCTCGAACCCCTGTCCGGCGATCGATGCGGCCGGCCCGATCCGCGCCGCAAATAGGGCGACAATATCGCTTTTCGGGCCGATCCGTAATCTGGATGTACGGAACGCGAGCCCGGCTCCGATATAGCCGCATCAGATTTGCATGTGATCTTTCGTTGGTTCGTCGGTACGGCGTCTTTCTCTACAGTACGTCGCCTGCCCATTACACAGTTGACGACCACCAACGGGAGACCTGTCCATGAAGCGGTTCTGGAATCGCGCGCTGCGCCGCGTCGCGCTGCTCTGCCTCGCCCTCGCGGCCACGGCCGGCGCGCATGCCGCGCCCGCGGGCGCCGTGCCCGCCGAAATCCGGCTCGACTACGCCTACTATTCGCCCGAAAGCCTCGTCATCAAGCGCTACGGCTGGCTCGAGGACGAGTTCCGGCCCGATCACACGCAGATCCAGTGGGTGCTGAGCCTCGGCAGCAATCGCGCGCTCGAATACCTGAACAGCGACGCCATCGACATCGGCTCCACGGCCGGCCTCGCCGCCGTGCTCGGCCGCGCCAACGGCAACCCGATCCGCGCCGTCTACGTATTCTCGCGTCCCGAGTGGACCGCGCTCGTCGTGCGCAAGGACTCGCCGCTCAAGACGCTGGCCGACCTCAAGGGCAAGAAGATCGCCGCCACGAGCGGCACCGACCCGTATCTGTTCACGCTGCGCGCGCTGCAGACGATCGGCCTGACCCAGGACGACGTGGAGATCGTCAACCTCCAGCACCCGGACGGCCGCACCGCGCTGCTCAACGGCCAGGTGGACGCCTGGGCCGGCCTCGATCCGCTCATGGCCGCCGCGCAGATCGACGACGGCGCGCGCCTGCTGTACCGCAACGTCAACTTCAACACCTACGGCTTCCTCGACGCGCGCGAGGCGTTCATCAACCAGTATCCGCAGGCGCTCGAGCGCGTGCTGAAGGTCTACGAACGGGCGCGCATCTGGATCCTCGCGCATCCGGACGAAGCCGCGCAGATCGTCGCCGAAGAATCGAAGGTGTCGCTGCCCGTCGCGAAGCTGCAACTGCAACGCACCGACTTCAGCCAGCCGGTGCCGGGCGCGCAGCAGATCGCCGCGCTCAAGGCCGCCGCGCCGATCCTGAGCGCCGAGCAACTCGTGAAGCCGGGCACCGATCTGCCGAAGGTGATCGACACGCTGATCGATCCGCAGTTCGCCCAGCCTGTCGTGACCGCCTCGCGCGGACAGTGAGCACGGCCATGCCCTCCGACGACGCCCTGGCGATCGACGGAAAGACGCCTGCCGACGACACGCCCGATGCGTCGCCGCAGACCGCGCCGGCCCCGCCGCCGGCGCGCCTGCGGCGCTGGCGCGTGGCGGGCTGGCTCCTGCCCGTCGCGCTGCTGGCGCTGATCGAAGGGCTCGTGCGCGCGCAGGTCATCCCGGACCATCTGCTGCCCGCGCCGACGACGATCTTCGAAACCCTCGCGCAAATGGGCCTTGCGCGGCTCGCGCGTCACGTCGGGGCGAGCACACTGCGCGTGTTTTCGGGCTTCGTCATCGGCGCCGCGCTCGCGTTCGCGATCGGCGCCGCGATGGGCCTGAGCCGGCGCATCGAAGCGCTCTTCGAACCGTCGTTCCAGGCGCTGCGCGCCATCCCGTCGCTGGCCTGGGTGCCGGTGCTGCTGCTCTGGATGGGCATCGACGAAGCGCCGAAGATCACGCTCATCGCCATCGGCGCGTTCTTTCCGATTCATCTCGCGGTCGTGGCCGGCATTCGCGGCGTCGACCGCAAGCTCGTCGAGCTCGGCGGGGTGTACCGCCTCGGCCCGGTAGCGCTATTCCGGCGCATCCTGCTGCCGGCCGCGCTGCCGCAAATCTTCACGGGATTGCGCACGGGCCTGAGCCTCGCGTGGATGTTCATGGTCGCGGCCGAACTGATCGCCGCAACGCGCGGACTCGGCTATCTGCTCAGTGACGGCCGCGAAACCGGGCGGCCCGATATCGTGTTCGGCGCGATCCTGCTGCTCGCATTGCTCGGCAAGCTGACCGACGGCGCGATGCGCTGGCTCGAACACCGGCTGCTCGGCTGGCGCGACGCGTTCGACAAAACGCCGGGAGACCGGACATGACGGGCAACGCCCCCGCACATCGCGCGGTCACCGACCATCCGGACGAACTACTCCAGATCCGGGTCGGCGCGAAGCAGTACGCGCAGCGCACGGTGCTTTCGCGCATCGCGTTCGATCTCGCGCGCGGCGAGATCGTCAGCCTCGTCGGCCCGAGCGGCTGCGGCAAGAGCACATTGCTGCGGATCATCGCGGGACTCGACGCGCAGTATCGCGGCGAGGTCCGTCTCGACGGCGCCGTGCAGCGCGGACCGTCGGAGCGGATCGGCGTCATCTTCCAGGAGCCGCGCCTGCTGCCGTGGCTCAGCGTGGCCGACAACGTCGGCTTCGCCGCGGGCCGGCACGGCGGACGCGATCCGCGCGTCGCGCCGCTGCTTGCCGAAGTGGGCCTCGCCGGCCACGAACGGACCCTGCCGGCGGCGCTCTCGGGCGGCATGGCGCAACGCGTCGCCATCGCGCGCGGACTGTTCTCGCAACCGGACCTGCTGCTGCTCGACGAGCCGTTCAGCGCCGTCGACGCGATGACGCGCATGCGGCTCCAGGCCCTGCTGCTCGCCCTCGTGCAGGCGCACCGCACGAGCGCGCTCGTCGTCACGCACGACCTCGACGAGGCCCTCTACCTGAGCGACCGCGTGCTGCTCATGGGCGCGGCGCCGGGGCGCATCGAGCACGCGATCCGCGTGGATCGCCCCCGGCCGCGAGACCGGCGCGATCCGCTGCTCGCGACATTGCGCGCCGACCTGCTGGAACGGCTCGACGCGCTTACGTCTGCCAGCGCGTCTCGGTGACGACGATCTTCTTCGGAATCAGCTTCAGCGCGGTGAACGTGTCGGCGATCTGCTGCTGGTAGGCCAGCGTCGCGCTGTCCACCGGAAACACGCCGTAGGACGTGCGTCCGAGCGCAAGTTCGAGCGTCGCGGGATCGAGATCGACGAGCGGCGAAAGCTGGGCCGCCACGGCCGGAATGTTGCCGCGCGCCCAGGCGTCGACCTGGGCCACCTCGTCGAGCAGCGCGTGAACGATCTGCGGCTGCGCCACGGCGAACTTGCGGCTCGACAGGTAATACTGCGTGTTGCGCACGAGCCCCGTGCCGTCGGCGATCGAACGCGCATTGAGCTGGCGCTCGGCGGCGGCGAAGTACGGATCCCAGATCGCCCACGCGTCGACGCTGCCGTTCGCGAACGCGGCACGCGCGTCGGCTGGCGCGAGATAGACGGGCTCGATCTCGTTGTAGCCGACGTTCGCGTGCCGCAACGCCTCGACGAGCAGATAGTGGACGTTCGACCCCTGGTTCAGCGCGACGCGCTTGCCGCGCAGATCGGCCGGCGTGCGGATCGACGAACCGTGCGGCACGACGATGGCCTCGGCCTTCGGCGCGGGCGGCTCGCGGCCCGCGTAGACGAAATCGACGCCGCCGGCCTGGGCGAAGATCGGCGGCGTTTCGCCGACCGTGCCGACGTCGACGGCGCCGGCATTCAGGCCTTCGAGCAGTTGCGGGCCGCCCGGAAATTCGAACCACTGCACGCTCCAGCCCTGCGCGGCGAGACGCTTCTCGAGCGTTCCGCGCGCCTTCAGAACCACGAAGTTTCCGTACTTCTGGAAGCCGATGCGCAGCGTCTTGCCGCCTTGCGCGCGGGCCGGCACGCTAACCGCGAGCGCCGACAGCGCGCCGAGGCCGCCCGCGCCTCTCAGCGCGCCGAATGCGACCGCCCCCGTCGCGGCCTTGAGCAGGTTGCGGCGCGGGCCGCTTTCGATGCGATCGTCGTCTTGTTTATGTTTCAATTCCTCGCCCTCCGAAACCCCGAAATACCCCGAAAAAGAGCGCGCGCAATGCGCTCGCCGGGTAGGCATCATGCGTGGCGAGACCCGCACGGGTCAATGCGCGGCTTCGAGTTTTTTCTGCTATGAATTTCGCGCTGCCGAATTTGACGTGTCGACCGCTCGATGCAGCGAGGCAAAAAAACGGCCGCCCGACGTTGCAGTCGGAGCGGCCGTCGCGCAGCCCGCGTCGCGCGGGCCTTGTTGTGCCGTCACACCGGGAACGGATTGCGCTCGGCGAAGCCTTCCTGATGCCAGTACGGGTAGGCCGGCCGGACCGCGCTCGCGGCGTCGAGCTTCGCGACCTGCTCGGGCGTGAGGTTCCAGCCCACCGCGCCGAGGTTCTGGCGCAGTTGCGCCTCGTCGCGCGCGCCGATCAGCACCGTGGCGACGGTCGGCCGCTGCAGCAGCCAGTTCAACGCGATCTGCGGAATGGTCTTGCCGGTTTCCTTCGCGATCTCGTCGAGCGCGTCGACGACGCGGAACAGGTACTCGTCCGGCACCGGCGGCCCCTGTTCCGCCGTCTTGTGCAGACGGCTCTTTTCCGGCAGCGGCTGGCCGCGCCGGATCTTGCCCGTCAGCCGGCCCCAGCCGAGCGGGCTCCACACCACGGCGCCCACGCCCTGGTCCTGGCCGAGCTGCATCAGCTCCCATTCGTAGTCGCGGCCGATCAGCGAATAGTAGGTCTGGTTGGCGACGTAGCGCGGATAGCCGTAGCGGTCGGCTACGTCCAGCGACTTCATCAGGTGCCAGCCCGAGAAGTTCGACACGCCCGTGTAGAGAATCTTGCCCGCGCGCACGAGGTCGTCGAGCGTCGAGAGCACTTCCTCCACCGGCGTCTTCGCGTCGAAGCCGTGTAGCTGGAACAGGTCGATGTAGTCGGTCTGCAGGCGCTTGAGCGCCGCGTCGACCGCCTGCCGCAGGTGAAAGCGCGACGAGCCCACGCTGTTGGGACCGTCGTCGAAGCGGAAGGTCGCCTTCGTCGAGACGATGACCTTGTCGCGCCGTCCCTTGAGCGCCTCGCCGAGCACCGATTCCGACGCGCCGCCCGAATAGATGTCGGCGCTGTCGAACATCGTCACGCCCGCTTCGAGGCAGATGTCGACGAGGCGCCGCGCCTCGGCGACATCGGTCGAACCCCACGCCTGAAAGAATTCGCCCTTGCCTCCGAACGTGCCGGTACCGAAGCTCAGCACCGGCACCTTGAAGCCTGATTTGCCCAGAAATCGATGTTCCATCGTGAAACCTCCATCGGAGTGTCGTTGACGAAAGGGCAGTCAGTGTACGCGCGTACGCGCGACTCTGCCGCCGCCCGCGCAGGCGTCGCGCCGCACGGCGCGAGCGCCGCGTACCTCGCGCGCATCCCGCATACCGCATCGCGCGCGCGGCGCTGTACAGACGCGCCCGCGTAGTGGAAACTGTCGCCTTCGCACCGCCAGGCCCGCATCGCGAAGCGGCCGGCGCGCCCGAAAAAACCGTGCGCCGCACCGCGGCTTACGCCCGAACGACATTCGATGCGCGTGCGGCTTGCGCCGGATACGCACCCTGGCCGCGACGGCCGGCACGACGTCGACGAAATGTCGACGAAACGTCGATCGCATCCGCAAGCGCGCCGCACCGACAAGACCGACCCGGATTCCCGATGACCGATCGCAAGCAGAACCCGCTCCGCGCGCGCGGCAAGGAGGCGCGATGACGACGGCCCCCGCGCCGCGCGCAGCACTGACCGCCTGGCTGCCCTACGTCGTCGCGGCGACGTTCTTCATGGAGTACCTCGACACGACGGTTCTCGCCACGGCGCTGCCGCAAATGGCCCGCTCGTTCGGCGTCGGGCCGAACAGCCTGAGCATCGGCATGACGGCCTACATGCTCTCGCTCGCCATCTTCATTCCCGTGAGCGGCTGGGTGGCGGACCGCTACGGCTCGCGCACCGTGTTCTTCAGCGCCATCGTCACGTTCACCGTTGCGTCGGTGCTCTGCGGGCTCTCGCAGAACGTGGCGGAGTTCACGGCCGCGCGACTGTTGCAGGGCATCGGCGGCGCGATGATGGTGCCCGTCGGGCGCCTCGTCGTCGTGCGCAGCACCGAGAAAAGCCGCCTGATGCAGGCCATCTCGACCATCACCTGGCCCGCCATCGCCGCGCCCGTGGTCGGCCCGCCCGTGGGCGGCTTCATCACGACCTACACGTCGTGGCGCTGGATCTTCCTGCTCAACGTGCCGTTCGGCATCGCGGCGCTGATCGCGACCATGGCGCTCGTGCCGAACCTGCGCGGCGAGGCGCGCCGGCCGCTCGACCTCGCCGGCCTCGCGCTGAGCGGCGCGACGCTGACGGCGATCCTGTACGGCGCCGAGCTCGCGAGCCAGCCCGGTTCGAACCCGTGGGCCGCGACCGCCATCGTGGCCGCCGGCATCGCGGTGGGCTACCTCGCGTTCCGGCACGCGAAGCGCCACGCGCATCCGCTCGTCGACGTCTCCACGCTCAAGATTCCGACCTTCTCGGTCACGGTCGTCACGGGCTCGGTCACGCGCATCGGCATCGGCGCGGTGCCCTATCTGATGCCGCTCCTGTTCCAGATCGGCTTCGGCCTCTCGGCGTTCAAGTCCGGCCTGCTGCTGCTCGCGAGCGCGCTCGGCAACCTCGGCATGAAGGCGCTCACGACGCGCATCCTGCAGCGCTACGGCTTCAAGCTCGTCTCGATCGTCGACGTCGCGCTCGCGGGCCTCTTCACGATCGCCTGCGGCCTGCTCACGCCGCAGGTGCCGCTCGCCGTGGTGCTCGCGATCGTGTTCGTCTACGGCGTGACGCGCTCGATGCAGTTCTCGACGCTCGCCACGCTGGCCTACGCCGACGTCGCCCAGCCGCAGATGAGCGCCGCGAGCACGCTCTGGAGCGCGGCCATGCAGATGACCAACGGCCTCGGCATCGCGTTCGGCGCGGTCGCGCTGCGCGTGGCGACGCGCGTGAACGGCGAGGCGGGCGGCGCGCACGCGTTCACGCTCGACGACTTCCGCCTCGCGTTCCTGCTGGCCGGCGTGCTCACGCTGCTCTCGGTCTGGGGCTACCTGCGGATGGCGTCCGACGCGGGCCAGAACGTCGGCGGCGGCTCGCGCCGCCAGGGGGCTGGCTCCCGATGACGCCGCGCCTCGCCGACAAATACAAGGTGCTGTTGATGATCTGGCTGCTCCAGTTCGTCAACTATCTGGACCGCATCAACCTCTCGCTGGCCGCGCCGACCATGATGAAGGCGCTGTCGATCCGACCCGACCGCTTCGGCTTCGTGCTCGCGGCGTTCACGGCCGGCTACGCGCTCGCGCAGATTCCGGGCGGCCACCTCGCCGATCGCTTCGGCGCGAAACGCCTGCTCGTCGTGAGCCCGATTCTCTGGAGCGTCTTCACCGGCATGACGGGCTTCGTCTCGACGTTCGCGCTGCTGATCGTCGCGCGCGTGCTGTTCGGCACGGCCGAAGGGCTCTCGATCGCGCCGGGCTTCAAGTCGATCGGCGATTATTTCCCGCCGCACGAGCGCTCGACGGCCAACGGCGTCTATCTGTCGTCGCTCGCGCTCGGCCCCGCGTTCGTCGCGCCCGTCGCCGTCTGGCTCCTGGTCGACACGGGCTGGCAGGGCATGTTCCGCTGGCTCGCGCTGCCCGGCATCGTCATGGCGGTGCTGATCGCGATCGTGATGCCGCGCGCACCGAAGCGCCCCGCCGCGCCGCCGCCGGAAACGACGACACCGGCCACGCCGGCCGCCGCCGCATCCGCGCCTTCGGGCGGCCGCTTCGCGGCCATCGCGCGGCAGCCGGCGGCGTGGTTCATGCTCGTCGCCTACCTGGCGTTCAACGTCGCGTTCTGGGGGTACATCGGCTGGATGCCGAGCTATCTCGCGATGGCGCGGCACATCGAACTGAAGGCGCTCGGCTTCGCCGCCGCGGCGCCCTACCTCGCGGGCGCCGCCGGCCTGCTCGCGTTCGGCTGGCTGGGCAGCCACGTGCTCTACCGGCAACGCTGCCTGCTCGTCGCGGCGACCTACGCGGCCTCGGCGCTGTGCCTCTACCTGACCTGCCGCGCCGCCGGCCCCGTGCAAAGCGTGATCGGCCTCTCGGCGGCCGGCTTCTTCCTCTACGGCGGGTTCGGACCGGTCTGGTCGGTCGTGCTCGACCTGACGCCCGAGAGCCTGCGCGGCGCGTTCTCGGGGCTCGTCAACTGCGCCGGGCAGATCGGCGGCTTCTTCGCGCCGATCGTCGTCGGCTACTTCGTGGCCGCGACCTCGTCGTTCACGGGCGGATTCCTGTTCATGACCGGCGCGCTCGCCGTCGGGGCGCTGTGCTTCGTCGTGCTGCAGTTCGTCAAGCGCGACTGGCCCGCGAGGCCGGCGCGCAACACGGCCGCTGCGTGAATCGGCGCGCAGGCGCGTGCCCGTGCCGTCATTCGGACAGGCTCGCGCGCACCGTGAATTCGTCGTCGGGCGTCTCGATCGCGTAGGCCGGATAGAAGTCCGAGGAAAGCGGCTCGACCGGGTAGCCCCGCCGCTCCCAGGCGTCGAGCCCGCCCTTGAGCGCGTGCGCGTGGTAGATGTGCTTGCTGCGCAACTGGTGCACGATGCGCTTGGCCGTGGCCTCGTTCGGGCACACGCAGTAGACGACGATGGGCCGCGCGATCAGCTCGGGTTCGAGCGGCTCGTCCGAATCGAGATTGAGCGGGCGCGCGCCCGGAATCCGGTACGACTCCTTTTCCCGCACGCTCTGCGGCCGCGCGTCGAGCACGATGGGCGGCCGCTCCGAGCGCAGCATGGCGTCGAGCTCGTCGGGGCCGATGCGGTGGTGCCTGAGCCAGTGCCGGAATTGCAGGCGGCGGGCCCAGCGATAAGCGAGGAACAGGAGCGCCGCGACGACGAGCACGTCGAAGATCGTGCCCCCGTTGGCGCGCACGAACAGCACGAAACGCACGATCTGCGCGTTCAGCGCCGCGCCGCCGAGCAGCCACAGGCCCGCCCAGAGCGTCGCGCCCACGGCGTCCCAAAGCAGGAAGACCCGCACCTCGACCGAGGTCGTGCCGAGCAGCGGTGCGCAGATGAGCCCGAGACCGGGCACGAACTTCGAGACCGAGAGGATCGGCGCGCCGTGGCGCTCGAACACGTTGCGCGCGACGCGCAGCGTCGTGTCGAGCGAGAGCGAATAGCGCACGAGGGCGTTGAGCAGACGGCGCCCGCGCATGCGGCCGGCCGCGAACCAGAGCGAATCGGCCAGCATCGTCGCCGACACGGCCGCCGCGAGCAGATGCAGATACGATGCCTCGCCGAGCGCCGCCATCGTGCCCGCGATGACGAGCACCGGCGCGGCCGGCACCGGCACGCCCAGTTGCGTGATGAGCACACAGAGAAAAACCACCCCGGCGTCGAATTCGGGCGGAATGGCGGCAGGAAGATGCCACATGACACAATGCCCCGCGATAGTGCAGGCGCATTGCGCGGCGCGCGCGTCCTTCGCCTGCTGCGAAAGAGTAACCTGGATCGGTGCCGGTCTGCTCGCGCCGTGACGCGGCGGCCCTGCCGGGCCCGCCGCGCCCCCGGCAAGGCTCGCGCCCGCGCTACGGAATCACGCGCGTCACGCCGCGTCCGCGCGGGTCGGCGACGGGCTCGGGCGTCCTGCCCTCGACCTCGATCGCCTGGACGTCGCCGTTGTAGTTCTGTCCCTTCAGCACGTAGCCTTTCGCCTCGACCTGCTTCGCGAGCGTGCCGTCGATCGGCTCGTAGGGCTCCCAGAAAATCGTGTTCGGCGGCAGCAACTGGTGGTGGAAACGCATCGCGGCCACGGCGTCCCTGAGCGACATGTGAAAGTCGTAGACGTTGCTGATGACCTGGAAGATCGTCGTAAAGATGCGCGAGCCGCCCGGCGTGCCGATGACGAGCGCCACCTTGCCGTCCTTCGTCAGGATGGTCGGCGACATCGACGAGAGCGGCCGCTTGCCCGGCGCGATCGAGTTCGCGTCGCTGCCGACCACGCCGAACATGTTCGGCACGCCCGGCTTCGCGGCGAAGTCGTCCATTTCGTCGTTGAGCACGATGCCGGTGCCGGGCACGACCACGCCGGAGCCGAAATAGCCGTTGATCGTGTAGGTGTTCGAGACCGCGTTGCCCCATTTGTCGACCACGGAAAAGTGCGTGGTCTCCGCCTTCTCCGGCATCGACATGCCGAGGCCCGGCTCGACGCTCTTCGTGTCCGACGGCTCGTTCGGGTTCACCTCGGCCGCGCGCTTCGTGAGGTAGGCGTCGTCGATGAGCTGCGCGACCGGCACCTTGTAGAAGTCGGGGTCGCCGAGATACTGGGCGCGGTCCGCGAACACGCGCTTTTCGATTTCGGCGACGAGATGGATGTACTGCGCCGAATTCAGCGCGACGCCCTGGAATTCGGGCTGTAGGTCCGCGCGCATCTTCAGCATCTGCACGAGCCCGACGCCGCCCGAGCTCGGCGGGGGCGCCGTGATCACGCGGTAGCCGTTCCAGTCGGCGACGATGGGCGCGCGCCAGACGGCCCGGTACTGTTCGAGATCCTGCTTCGTGAGGAGGCCGTGCCCCTTCATCGCGGCCGCGATCAAATCGGCCGTCTCGCCGTCGTAGAAGTCCTGCTCGCCCTGGTCGGCAATGCGCGTCAGCACGGTGGCCAGCTCCGGCTGCCGGAAAACGGCGCCTTCCTTCAGACCGCCGAAATACTGGTCGAAATTCGTCTTGCCGCCGAAGTCCTTCGACGAATCGTCGTGGCGCTTCGCCAGCAGCGCGTCGACCACGAAGCCGTTGCGCGCATAACCGATCGCCGGCGCAAGCACCTGCTTCCACGGCAGCCGGCCGAAGCGGCGCTGCGCGGCCCACATGCCGGCCACGGTGCCGGGCACGCCTACGGCGTCGTAGCCGTAAAGGCTCTTGCCCGGAATCACGTTGCCCTTGTCATCGAGGTACATCGTGCGCGTGGCCGCAAGCGGCGCGCGCTCGCGATAGTCGAGGAAGTAGGGCTTGCCGTTCACGTACAGCGTCATGAAGCCGCCGCCGCCGATGTTGCCTGCCTCCGGATACGTCACTGCCAGTGTGAAGGCGATCGCGACGGCCGCGTCCACCGCGTTGCCGCCTTCGTGGAGGATCTGCGTCGCGACGTCGGCCGCGTACCGGTCCGCGACGGCCACCGCCGCCGCGTCGAGCACGACGGGTTGCGCCGGGGCCTTCGCGAAAGCCGGCGACGCCGGCACGAAACAGGCGCTCGCGGCCGTCAGCGTGGCGAGCGCGAGGGCGCCGGCGGACTGGCGGGTTCGGTCCATCCATTTCATCGGGACTCCTCCTTGCTGGTATCCGGCCTTCTATCTGGACGCTTGCCGTGCCCATCGCCCTGCCCCGGCGGCAGACCGGCAAGCGCCCTCCGCAGAATTCTTTCGCCGCCCAGGCCGCGGCCGGCGGCAACGCCGGTCGAAATCAGACCCGATTCAGGCCGCCTCGCGCCGCCCGCGCGCGATCTCGGCGCCGGCCGAGGCCGGCAGCCGCGACGTGACCGGAATCGACGCCGCGCAAAACAGCCCGACCACGAGGAACGCGGGCCAGAAATCCGACCAGACGATCGTCGCGTGACCCTGCAGACGATGGGACGCCTGCAACGCGAGGCCGGCGATCGTCACGCCGAGACCGAGCGACACCTGCTGGATCACGCTCGCCACGCTCGTCGCGCGGCCGATGTCCCGCGACGGGATGTCGGCGTAGGCGAGCGAATTGAGGCTCGTGAACTGCAGCGACGGGAAGAACCCACCCAGCAGCACGATGCCCCAGATCAGCCAGCGCGACATGCCGGGATGAAACGTGCCGCACACGGCGATCGCCGCGCCCGCCAGCACCGCGTTGACGATCAGCACGCGCCGGAAACCGAAACTGCGCAGCACGCGCGAGGCGATCGTCTTCATGAACATCGAGCCGAACGCCGACGCGCAGGTGATCGAGCCCGACAGGAACGCCGTCATCCCGAGTCCCTCCTGCAGGGCGAGCGGCAGCAGGAACGGCACCGAGCCGAGGCCGATGCGGAAGAGCGAGCCGCCCGCGACGCTGGCGTGAAAGCTCGGGATGTTCAACAGACGCAGATCGAGCACCGGCCGCTCGACGCGGCGCGCATAAAACCAGTAGCCGACGAGCAGCAGGGCTCCAGCAAGGCACATGCCCACCGCGTGCCCGAACGACACGAGCCCGCTGCCGACGAGCGAGAGCCCGAGCATGAACAGCGACGCGCCGCCGGCGGACAGCACGAAGCCGAACCAGTCGAGCGGACCCGGATGCTCCTCGTGCATGTTCGCGATGTGGCGGTTGGTGAGCCAGATGCCGAGCACGCCGATCGGGATGTTGATGAAGAAGATCAGGCGCCAGTGCAGATAGGTCGTGATGAACCCGCCGAGCGGCGGCCCGACCACGGGGCCGAGCAGGGCCGGTATGGTCAGGTAGTTGACGGCGCGGATGAAGTCCGACTTCGGCACCGAGCGGAAGATGATGATGCGCCCGACGGGCACCATCATCGCGCCGCCGATGCCCTGCACGAAGCGCGCGACGACGAGCATCGGCAGCGACGTGCAGGCCGCGCACAGCAGCGAGCCCGCGATGAAAATGCCGATGGCCGTGCGGAACACCGTGCGCGAGCCGTACCGGTCCGCCACCCAGCCGCAGATCGGAATGAACACGCCGAGGCCGATCACGTAGCTCGTGACGGCGAGTTTCATCGTGATGGGGTCCTGGCCCAGGTCGCGGGCCAGCGTCGGCAGCGAAGTGACGATCACCGTGGCGTCGACGTTCTCCATGAACATCGCGCAGGCCACGATGAGCGGGACGATGAAGGCGCCGAGGGCTAGAGGCATGGTTCGGGACGACGGACGGCGTCGGCCGCCCGCGTAAAGCCGCCATTATCGCATCGGCGTCCGGCCGGTTGAACCGATCGGGTCGATTGGGTCGGGGGTCGTCGTGCCTGCAACGGCGGGAGGCCTCGCGGTTGCACTACAGCGCAGCCTGTTTCGCGCGGCTCGCCACCGGCCGCAATTGCGGCAGCACCTGCTGCGCGGCGCGCGTCACATCGTTGGGAAAATCTATCTCGATCCACGGCGCGCCCGTCACGTCCGCCGTCTCGAACTGCGCTCCGCGCTCCAGCAGCAGGTCGCGCAACGCCTCTTCGTGCGGCAGGTTCGAGCGCCCGCCCTCCACATAGCCCGCCACGATCCGCGCGAACCGCCGCGCCGTCTCTTCGTTCAACCGGAAAAATCCCACCGACTCCCCGATCGTGTCGTACTCGAGGCTCACCGCCACCTGCTTGCGCAGCTCCACCGGTACCCCGTTTCGCAGACACAGCTTCACCGGCTCGTCGCCGGCTTCGAAGTCGCGGTCAATCAGCAGACGGTTCGCCGGGCCCGCGCCCGCCACCAGCGGCCCGAGCACCCGCTCGTCGTAGAGCACGTCCGCATCCATCAGCAGCACGTCGCCGCCGCGTTCGAGCGCTCCGGCCACGCAATGCACCGTCAGCACGCTGCCCAGGTCGAAGCGCGGGTTCAGCACGATCTCCACTTCATGCGGCCAGCCGATGCGCGCGAGTTCCGCCTCCACGCGCTCGGGCTGGAAGCCCAGCGCCAGCGTCACCTCTGTCACGTCCAACGCTTCGAGCAGTTGCAGGTGCCGTTCGAGCAGCGTCACGCCCTCGAAGCGCAGCAGGCATTTCGGAAATTGTTCTCCAGGCTGTTGCTGAAGACGCAGGCCGAGACCCGCGGCAAGAATGATGGCGCGCATGCGAAAAGCGTTCTCCCCGAAAACGTGTGAGGGTCTTTGATCAATCGACCGTTTCTACGGCCGGCACGCGAATGGCGCGCCGGCGCTGCCAGCTTCGTTCACTGACGTGCAGATACAACAGGCCCGGCAGGCCGAGCAGGATTTCGCGCGCGCGCTTGACGAGCGAAAGCGCGAGCGCCGCGTCCGGCGGCAGGCCGACGAGCGGCGCGAGCAGCAGATAGCCGCCCTCCTGCACACCCAGCGAGCCCGGAATCGCGAAGGCCGCGCCGCGAATGGCCTGGCCGATGCTTTCGAGCAGCAACGCGTCGAGCCAACCGACCGGATGACCGAGAAAGCGCAGCGCGAGCCACACTTCGCCCGTGCCGACGAGCCAGCCGACGAAACTGAGCGCGAAGCTCGCCGCCGCCCGGCCGCGCGCGCGATACAGCGCCTGCACGGCGGCGTCGACGGCGTCGGCGCGCATCGTCAGCGACGACCAGTCCCGCTTGCCGAACACGCGCGAGACGACGCGCAGCATCCGCCCGAACAACCCGCGCCGCTGCGCGACGTAGAAGAGCCCGATCAGCACGGCCAGCGCGCCGGTCGCGATGCCGGCCGCGAGCCGCAGGTCGCCCGACACCTTCTGCTCCGCGTACAGCCCGAACAGCAGGATGCCGGAGACGGCGAACACGATCTGCGCGAGCGCCTGCAGCGTCGTGCTGACCGTGATGGCGGCCGCGGCGTCCCGCATGCGCATGCCGCGCTGCGCGAGCTGGCGCACCATCACGACGGGCCCGCCGATCTGGCCCGCGGGCAACAGGCTGTTGACCGACTCGCCGCTCCAGCGCGCGAAGAGCGCATCGCGCCCGCTCGCGGTTTCGGCGCGGCCGAACAGCACGCCGATCGCCGCCGCGTCGAACGCGAGCGGCACGAGATGGAAGGCCGCGACCAGCACGAGCCCCCAGCCGGCCACGGCGAGCGTGTTCATCACCGGGCCGACCCCCTGCCACACCAGCAGCGCGACGAACAGCGCCGTGCCAGCCGACAGCAGCAGGAGCGCGGCCCGCGTCACGCGGCGTCCCCGTTGCGACGGCGCATGCGCAGGGCGTTGCTGAACACCTGACGGAAACCGAAGTAGGCGATGGCGTCCTTCATGTTCGACACGAAACGCCGCCACGGACGCATGTTCGGATCGGTCACGTACTCGAAGGTCAGCGACACGCGCATGTCGCCCTCGGCGGCCGGCGTCACGCGGTGGCGCAACGCGTCGCCGTCGAACAGCACCATCGAACCCGGCGGATACTGAACCGAGCCGGGCACGTCGGGCACGCTGTCGTTGCGCGTATGCAGTTCGTATTCGAGCCGGCACGACGACTCCTCGATGACGCCGAGCAGCAGCGTGTAGCGGCGCCCGTCGTAGTACGAGGTGTCGTAGTGCCAACCGATGTGGTCGCCGGCGCGCGTGTAGTAGTAGAGCGCGTAGGCGTGCGGATCGTCGTCGGGCGAAAGCTGGAGCCGGTCGCCCGTAATCTTTTCGAGCCAGCCGAGCAGCGCCGGCGAGCGGTAAAGCTGCGCGATGAACGGCGCGAGCCGGTCGATCGCATGACGGCTCACGCTGCCGCCCTGCTTGTGGCCGGGCAGGTAGTTGCGGTTCACCTCGGGCAGCAGGGCGCGGGCGCTGGCGGCCAGTTGCGCGGTCGCCTCGGGCGGCAGGAATTCGGAAAGATAGAGGAACGCGCCCTGCCCGACGTATTCGTTGCGCAGCGTCGGCGTGTCGAACCCGCGAAGCGCGAGCGCGACGGCCCCGTCGGGATCGGACGCGGGCGCAGGCGAAACGGCATCCCCGGAACGAAAACGACCCTGAGCGGAAAGCGCGGCAACCGTTTCCTGTTCCGCCGATTCTTGTTCTGCCTGTTCGCTCATCTGCCGATCCACATCTGACGGGCTGCCTTCGCGGCGCCGTTGCGGCGCGCGACGCGCCAGTAATCGAACACCACCCACAGCGCGAACAGCGGCGCCCCGATCGACGCGACGGCGACGAACGGCGCCACGACGCCGGTGAGCGTGACGAGCGGCAGCAGGTAAAGCACGTCTTCGGTCTCGAACCCGCCGACGAACGCCTGCCGCGTGCCGGCCTTGCCCGCCATTTCCTCGATGCGCATGCGCAGGAAGAAGATCAGCGCGACCGCGACGCCTGCCGCGCCGCCGAGCACCTGGGGCGGCACGCGCCAGTCGGCGGCCGGCATCTGCCGGGCGAGACCGCAGCCCATGCCGAGGAACAGCAGCACCGTCACGAGCGCGTCGGCCGCGAGGTCGTAGAAATGACCGATGCGGCTCGTCTTGCCGCTGATGCGCGCGAGCTCGCCGTCGGTGTGGTCGACGAAATTCGACAGGACGATCAGCAGCGCCCCGATGTTGACCTGTGCAAAGCCGCCGCGCGCCAGGTAAAATGCGCCGGCGAGCCCGATGGCGAGGCGCACCGTGGTCAGATGATTCGGCGTGACCGGCGTGTCCGCGAGCGGCGTGACGAGCCAGCGCGCGGCGCGCGCGTCCCAGGTTCGGGGCAGCGGCACGGCATGCGGCACGGTTTTTACAGGCGGGTCTTTTCTGGTCATAACCCGCAAATATATACGTCTTGAGGAAAACTTGCCGATTTCCCGGCTCTTTTGACGCGTTCGAGCCCGCAGCGGGCACGATCCGCGCTACGCGAAAGGGCCCGCCGCGGCGGCGCAGAAAGCGCCTCCGGACAAACGGGCGTAGAGTGCAAACCCAACCGACCGGACGGCCCCGCCCGCCGGCCGCCCCCGCGGCCTCGCGCGACGGCACAGTGCCGGCCTTCTCGCGCATTCGAATGAAACGTTTCTTTTTGTCCTTTTGCGTCGCGGCCTTGCCGCTCTGCAGCCAGGCGGCCGCGCCCCTCGACGACGCGCTCACCTGCAGCGAATCCGCCCACACGTTCGTCTCGGGGCTCATCGACCAGCAATTGATCGAGAGCCAGCCGATGCGGGTCGAAAGCAACTCGATCAACGCATTCTGGCCGCAGCGCGGCGTGCATCTGAGGGCATACGGCTTCACCGTGTTCGCGATCGTGGGCTACGAGGAGAACGACCCGCTGTTCCATACCGGCAGCGGCACGCCGATCGCCCCGTCGGCCTACGGCGCCGTCGTGCTCGGCTCGCTCGCGAAGGTCCAGGCCGCCGTCGCGGCGGCCGGCAACACGACGGCAATCGTGCATCACGCCGGACCGCTCCTGACCGCCATCTTCTGCCAGCAGGGCTGACGCGTACGCGCGCCGCCGCGCCCGACATCGCGGCCGCCGGCCGGCGCCGCAATTTAATGCCTTCGCCGCGCCCCCGTTGCATCTTCTTACGCACGAACGCGCGCGAGCTTGCGTATACTCGCTGACCATATCCTCCCGCCCCCTGCGAATCATGAAAGCATTGCTGCCCGCCGTGTCCATCGTGTCCGTCGCCGCCCTGCTGGCCGCCTGCGGTTCGGCCCCGGGCAATCCCGCCGACGCCGCGGCCGCCACGCCGATGATCTACATCGCGTCGACGCGCCCGGCATCGTCGGTCGCCGAATGCCTCGAAGACCGCCTGCCGCGCGTGCACGAAGACGAGCAGGACGGCGTGACCGAGCTGACCGTCGGCTCGCGCTCGCACGCGTCCTACTTCGTCGCGCTCGCGCCGTCGCCGCAGGGCTCGACCGTGCGCGTCACGCAAGGCACGTCGAACGATCCGCCCGAAGCCGAGCTGCGCTACGACATCGCGCGCTGCGCCATCTGAGCCGCTTCCAAACACCTTAACCGCCCTTAACCGCCTCTAACCGCCGCGCCTTCCGCTCGCGAGCGGCGCCGCTCCGAAAGGAGAAGGCGTGCCGCCGCTTCTCCGCGCTTCGCTTCCTCATGGCATCTGGCAACGCACATCACGCAACCGGCTGGGCCGCCGGCGTCGTCGCGGCCGTCGTCGTCGCCCGCGCGGGCGCGGCCGGCCCCGCATATCTGGGGGCCGTCGCGGCACTCGCTTGCGGCGTGGCCGGCGGCTCGGCGCCGGACTGGCTCGAAGTGGCCTGGTGGACGCGCAGCCGTCGACGCTGGATCGCGCATCGTTCGCTCACGCATTGGGGCATCGGCTGGATCGTGCTGCTCGCGTGGTCGTATTGCCGCCTCGGCCATCGGCCGCTCGCCGCCCCGCTGTTCGGCTTCGCGCTCGGCGGCCTCGTCCATTTGCTGGCCGACTGGCCGAACCCGCTCGGCGTGCCGTGGATCGCGGGACGTCATTCGCTCAACTGGTGGAACAGCGGCCGCTGCGATCTGCTGATCGTCGGCGCGTCGTGGCTCGCCGCCTGGTTCGTCGTCGTTCACGGGATGCCGCACGGTCTGCGGGAATGGCTTCCCCGCGCTTCACCGTAAGCCATGCAAGGCGCCATGAAGATCCGCTTGCAGGGAAAGTCCGGATAAAATTGCTCAGCAATCCTGACGTACCGGTTCACCGGCAACTGAACCGGTAGCCGGAGATGACGCGGAATGGAAGCGGATGAAGCCCGGCGAATGCGGGCCGAAGAACGCGCCGCGCCCTACTGGCAGCGGAAATGCTCGATATCCTGCCCTGCGTGAATCGCGCGGCTCAGCCAGGGGGGCAACTCGCCCTTGCCGTCCCAGGTGTTGCCGTACGCGTCGCGGTACATCGGCTGGGTCTGCGCCTCGGTAATCGCCGCCGCGAGGTCTTCCATCGTGATGCCATACTCGTCCATGCGGCGTCGAATCCACAGGATCAGTCGTTCGCGTGCCTCTCCATCGAGGTCGGACATGGGTTAATTCCTCTCGTTTCGTCATGGCCCGCAGCCAGTCCATCGCGGTTCCGTAAAGGAACCGGCGCGACCCTGAAAAAAGACAGGCTCCGCCGAAGTCGGCGAAGTCTTGCTTAAGCGGAGTGAAGGTAAGCGGGGCCGCGATTCGGGCCCGGAGGATGCTTGAAGTCCGCCGCTCCAGTTCTGGGTGTCCACCAAAAAACGGGCGACACGGGCGGAACTCATCATACCGTGCGCGTACCGGCCAAATCAAGGGATTTGCCCGCGTACGCGCCGCCCGGCACACGATACACCACTCCCGGATTCAATCGCTCAACTCCGGGGTCCGGCCGCGACAGACCGCGCGCCTTCGTCGGCTTCGCCGCCGACCGCATCGTCGGCCCGACGCGCCAGCACCGGCACGAGCGCCGCGCCCGTATGGCTCGCGGCCACGCGCGCGAGGCCCTCGGGATCGCTGGCCGCCACGATCGTGCCGCCGCCCGCGCCGCCCTCCGGCCCGAGGTCGATGATCCAGTCGGCCTCGGCGATCACGTCGAGGTCGTGCTCGATCACCACGACGCTGTGCCCGCCGTCCGCGAGCCGGTGCAGCACGCGAATGAGCCGCGCGACGTCGGCCATGTGCAGGCCCACCGTCGGCTCGTCGAGCACGTAGAGCGTATGCGGCGCCTTCTGGCCGCGTCGCGTGACGTCGTCGCGCACCTTGGCCAGTTCCGTCACGAGCTTGATGCGCTGCGCCTCGCCGCCCGAGAGCGTCGGCGACGGCTGGCCGAGCGTCAGATAGCCGAGCCCCACGTCCTTCAGCAATTGCAGCGGGTGAGCGATGCCCGTCACGGGCGCGAAGAACTCGACGGCCTCGTCGATCTCCATCGTCAGCACGTCGCCGATGTTGCGGCCGCGCCAGGTCACGGCCAGCGTTTCCGGATTGAAGCGCTGGCCATGACAGACGTCGCAGGACACTTTCACGTCGGGCAGGAAGCTCATGCCGATCGTGCGCACGCCCTGGCCTTCGCAGGCCGGGCAACGGCCATCGCCGGTGTTGAACGAGAAGCGCGAGGCCGTATAGCCGCGCGCCCGCGCTTCGAGCGTTTCGGCAAAGAGCCGGCGAATCGCATCCCAGACGCCGACGTAGGTGGCCGGACACGAGCGCGGCGTCTTGCCGATCGGCGTCTGGTCCACCTCGAGCACGCGATCGATGCCCTCCCAACCCGCGATCGATTCGCAGCCCTGCCAGACGTGCGTCACGTCGAGCTTCGGCCGCGCCGTTGCGCGGGCCGTCGCACTCGTCCGCCGTGCCGCCGCATCGGATGCTCCGCCTTGCGCGGCCTTGCGCGCGCGCCGCGTGGCCGGCGACGACAGCACCGAGCGGCCCACGGCGTCGAGCAGGTTCGTGAGCAACAGGTCGCGCGCGAGCGTGGACTTGCCTGAACCGCTTACGCCCGTGATCGCGACGAGCCGGCCGAGCGGAATCCGCGCCGTCACGTTGCGCAGGTTGTGAAGCTTGCCGCCGTGCACGGTCAGCCAGTGCGGCGGCATGGGCTCCGCGCCCGCACGCGCCGGCTTCACCGCGCGGCGCGGTTGCAGCGGATGCACGATCGGCTGCGCGAGATAGCGCCCGGTCAGCGAATCGGGCGCGCCCGCGAGATCGGCCGCGCTGCCCTGCGCGACGACGCGACCGCCGCGCTTGCCCGCGCCGGGGCCGATGTCGATGATGTGGTCGGCGCGACGAATCGTGTCCTCGTCGTGCTCGACGACGACGAGCGTGTTGCCCTTGTCGCCGAGACGCTTGAGCGCATCGAGCAGAATCCGGTTGTCGCGCGGATGCAGCCCGATGGTCGGCTCGTCGAGCACGTAGCAGACGCCCTGCAAATTGCTGCCGAGCTGCGCGGCGAGCCGGATGCGTTGCGCTTCGCCGCCCGAGAGACTCGGCGCCGCGCGGTCGAGGCTCAGGTAGCCGAGCCCGACCTCCTCGAGAAACTGCAGCCGGCTGCGGATTTCGCTGACCACGTCGCGCGCGATCTGCGCGTCGCGGCCGTCGAGCCGCAGCGCATCGATCCAGTGGCGCGTGTCGGCCACGGTCCATTGCGCGACCTCGACGATCGGATGCGCGTCGAACGTCACGGCGCGCGCGACCGCATTCAGACGCGTGCCGCCGCAATCGCGGCACGGCTCGTCGACGAGACCCTCCGGCTCCTGCTCCTCGGAAGGCAGCGTCTGCTCGCGGCCGCGGTCGTCCTCGGCCGACACCGTGTCGTCGTAGGCCGCGCGCTGCTCGCGCGTCAGCGCGAGCCCCGTGCCGACGCAGGTCGTACACCAGCCGTGCTTGCTGTTGTACGAGAACATGCGCGGGTCCAGCTCCGGATAACTGGTGCCGCAGACGGGGCAGGCGCGCCGCGTCGAAAGCACCTTGACCGTGCCGATCCGCGCGGTCGGACGGTCCGAGGCCATCGCATCGTCGAGCCCGTCGAGCGGCGCGAGCAGATGGACGACGCCCTTGCCCGCATCGAGCGCGGCGTCGAGCAGGCCGCGCAACCGCGCCTCGTGCTCGGGCTCGATCCGGAGGTCGCCGACGGGCAGCTCGATCGTGTGCTCACGGAAGCGGTCGAGCTTCGGCCACGGCGCGACGGGCACGAACTCGCCGTCCACGCGCAGATGCGTGTTGCCGCGCGCCTTCGCCCACTTCGCGAGATCCGTGTAGACGCCCTTGCGGTTCACGACGAGCGGCGCGAGCAGGCCGACGTGCTGGCCGCGATGCTCGCGCAGCAACTGCGCGACGATGGCGTCGACGCTTTGCGACGTGACCGGCGTGCCGTCGTGCACGCAATGCTGGATGCCGAGCTTCACGTAGAGGAGCCGCAGGAAGTGCCAGACTTCCGAGGTCGTCGCGACAGTGCTCTTGCGGCCGCCGCGCGAGAGCCGCTGCTCGATCGCGACGGTCGGCGGAATGCCGTAGACGGCGTCGACCTCGGGACGCCCGGCCGGCTGCACGATGGAGCGCGCGTAGGCGTTCAGCGATTCGAGGTAGCGGCGCTGTCCTTCGTGGAACAGGATGTCGAACGCGAGCGTCGACTTGCCCGAGCCCGACACGCCGGTGATCACGTTGAAGCGGCCGTGCGGAATGTCCACGTCGAGCGACTTCAGGTTGTGCTCGCGCGCGTTGACGATGCGCACGACGTCCTCGCCCTGCACCTCGCGCCGGGCCTGGGACGCGCGCAGCGCCGTCTGCAGCGCGACGCCGTCTTCCTCCGCGACGAGCGCGCCCGTCGCGCCGCCGAGCGTCTTCTCGTACTGCAGCAGGGCCGCGCCCGTATGCGAGCGCGGGCACGCCATCGCGTCGTCGGGCGTGCCGACGCAGACCACCTCGCCGCCCGCGTCGCCGCCTTCGGGGCCGAGGTCGACGAGCCAGTCGGCCGCGCGGATCACGTCGAGGTTGTGCTCGATGACGAGCAGCGAATGACCGCTCGCGAGCAGCTTGCCGAACGCGCGCATCAGCTTCGCGATGTCGTCGAAGTGCAGGCCCGTCGTCGGCTCGTCGAACATGAAGAGCCGGCCGCCCGGCGCGGCGGGCCGGCCGCGCGTCTGCGCCGTCTCGGCCAGATAGCCCGCGAGCTTCAGGCGCTGCGCCTCGCCGCCCGAAAGCGTCGGCACCGGCTGGCCGAGCTTCACGTATTCGAGGCCGACGTCGACGATCGGCTGCAGCACGCGCAGCACTTCGGCATCCCCGGCGAAGCACTGGGTCGCCTCGCTGACGGTCAGGTCGAGCACGTCCGCGACCGACAGCGCCCGGGCGCCGCGCTCGATCTTCACTTCGAGCACTTCGGCGCGATAGCGGCTGCCGTCGCAATCCGGGCAGCGCAGATAGACGTCGCTCAGGAACTGCATCTCGATGTGCTCGAAGCCCGAGCCGCCGCAGGTCGGACAGCGGCCCTCGCCCGAGTTGAAGCTGAACATGCCGGCCGTGTAGCCGCGCTGCCGCGCGAGCGGCGCCTTCGCGAACAGCTTGCGGATCTCGTCGAACGCGCCGACGTAGCTGGCCGGATTCGAGCGCGCGGTCTTGCCGATCGGCGACTGGTCGACGAACACGGCGTCGCTGATCAGGTCCGCACCGACGAGCCCGCGATGCGCGCCCGGCGATTCGGTCGCCCGGCCCAGGTGCCGCGCGAGCGCCGGATACAGCACGTCCTGCACGAGCGTCGACTTGCCGGAGCCCGAGACGCCCGTCACGCAGACGAGCCGCTGCAACGGAATCTCGACCGTGACATCGCGCAGGTTGTGCTCGCTCGCGCCTTCGAGCACGAGCCGCGGCGTCGCCGCCTCGACGCTCCGGCGCGTCCAGTGCGCCGCGTCGGCCACCTTGCGGCGGCCGCCCAGGTAGGCGCCCGTCAGCGTGTCGGACGAGCGGATGGCGTCGGGCGTGCCGTCGAAGACGATCGAGCCGCCGCGCTCGCCCGGCCCCGGCCCCATGTCGATGAGCCGGTTCGCCGCAAGCATCACGGACGGATCGTGCTCGACGACGACGAGCGTGTTGCCCGCGTCGCGCAGCCGGTGCATTGCCTCGACGATGCGGTTCAGGTCGCGCGGATGCAGCCCGATGCTCGGCTCGTCGAGCACGAAAAGCGTTTTCGTGAGCGACGTGCCGAGCGCCGTGGTCAGGTTGATGCGCTGCACCTCACCGCCCGAGAGCGTGCGGCTCTGGCGGTCGAGCGTCAGATAGCCGAGCCCCACGTCGCAGAGGTACTTCAGCCGCGTGCGAACTTCGGCGAGCAGCAGCTTCAGCGCGTCGTCGAGCAGCGCCGACGAGAGCGAGAGCGCGTCGAAGAAGCGCCGGATGCGCTCGATCGGCAACAGCATCAGGTCGTGCAGCGTCAGGCCCGGCAACGCCTCGAGCTGCGCGCGCTGCCACTTCGCGCCGTGCGGCATGAAGCGCGCGGCCGGATCGAGCACCGCGTCGGCATTCTCCTTCGTGCCGAGACGCCAGAGCAGCGCTTCCGTCTTCAGGCGCGCGCCGCCGCAGGTTTCGCACGGCGTGTAGCTGCGGTACTTCGACAGCAGCACGCGAATGTGCATCTTGTAGGCTTTCGATTCGAGGTACTGAAAGAAGCGCCTCACGCCGTACCATTGCGTCTGCCAGTTGCCGCGCCAGTCGGGCACGCCCTCGACGACCCAGTCGCGCTCGGCCTGCGAAAGCTCGGACCAGCGCTTGTCGCGCGGAATGCCGGCTTTCGCCGCGTAGCGCATCAGGTCGTCCTGGCACTCCTTCCAGGCGGGCGTCTGCAGCGGCTTGATCGCGCCGCCGCGCAGCGTCTTGCGCGCGTCGGGCACGACGAGCCCCCAGTCCACGCCGATCACTCGGCCGAACCCGCGGCACGCATCGCACGCGCCGTAGGCCGAATTGAACGAGAACAGCGCGGGCTGCGGTTCCGCGTAGCGCAGGTCGCTCTCGGGGCAATGCAGGCCCGTCGAGAAGCGCCAGAGGGTCGCTTCGGCGGGCGAGCTTTCGGGCGCGCCCGGCTCGGGCAGCACATAGACGCTCACGCGCCCGCCGCCGCGCTTGAGCGCGGCCTCGATCGCCTCGATCACGCGGCTCTTCTCGGTATGCTGCAGACGGAAGCGGTCGGCCACCACGTCGAGCACCTTGCGCGTGCCGTCGGCCGTCCCGATCTCGCGCTGCGCCTGGATGCGCGTGTAGCCGCTCGCGGAAAGCCACTGGGTCACTTCGTCGTCGGTGGCGCTCGACGGCAGCTCGACCGGGAACGTCACGGCGAGACGCGGATCGTTGTCGGCCGTGCGCGCGCGCAGCTCGGCGTAGATCGTCTCGGGCGTGTCGTGGCGCACCGCCTGCGCGCTCACGCGGTCGAACAGGTTCGCCGCGCGCGCGTAGAGCAGCTTCAGGTGGTCGTTAAGCTCGGTCATCGTGCCGACCGTCGAGCGCGAGCTGCGCACGGGGTTGGTCTGGTCGATCGCGATGGCGGGCGGCACGCCGTCGACGCGATCGACCTGCGGCCGGTCCATGCGGTCGAGGAACTGGCGCGCGTAGGCGCTGAAGGTCTCGACGTAGCGCCGCTGGCCCTCGGCATACAGCGTATCGAACACGAGGCTCGATTTGCCGGACCCGGACGGACCGGTCACGACCGTCATCTCGCCGGTGCGCAAATCGAGGTCGAGGTTCTTGAGATTGTGCTGACGGGCTCCGCGGATGCGGATGGTGGTTCGGTTTTCGCTCACTTGGCGCAAGATTCCGGCTAGGTCACGACGAATTCGGGACCGGGGCGGCGCGACGGCCGTGCCCGGCGGCTCTGGACACAGGGAACGGCCGCGCCTGCCCGGTTCCGCGAACCCGTTCTGTGACCCGGATCAGATTCTACTGTATATCTATACAGTCTGAATGACGCGGCGGCGAACCCGCATCCGGGACGGGATCGCTCCCGATCGGGCCGACGCGCAGCGCCGTCCCCACTCCGCCTGCCCGACCCGGCATCACGCCCCCGCCTTGCGGCAGGTCTCCTCCCAGATCCGCTCGTACGCCGCCTCGACCTGCCGGGCGAACCGCGCCCCGTCCATCAGCGGCGAGCGTTCCATACGCCCGCGCAGGCCGGCGCGTAGCGCGGCCAGCCGCGGCAGGTCGCCGGCCAGCGCCACGGCCGTGCGCACGAACGCCTCGTCCGACTCCGCCGCCAGGTCGTCCAGGCCCAGATTCGCGAGCTGGCTCAGGCCCGCCCGCCCCGCCGCCGTCGCGCCGATTCGCGTCACGACAGGCACGCCCATCCAGAACGAATCGAGGCTCGTGGTGTGGCCGTTGTAGGGCAGCGTATCGAGCCCGAGGTCGATGGCGTGATAGGTCCGCAAATAGGCGTCGCGCGGCCGGAACGGCACGAAGTCCACGCGCCGCGGGTCGATGCCGCTGCGCGCGAGACGCCCGGCCAGCTTCGCGCGCGCCTCGCCCCCGGCCGCCATCAGCAACAGCCGCGCGTCCGGCAGCGCCCGCAGCACCGCCGACCAGAGGCCGAGCGTGCGGTCGGTCAGCTTGCAGGTGTTGTTCAGACTGCCGAACGTCACGTGCCCGCGCTCCAGCGCCGGCAGCGCGTTGACCCCGGGCGTGTCCGTCAACGGGTCGTAGCACCAGAACGTGTCGGGCAGACGCAGCGAGCGCTCGCGGTAGTGGTCGTCGTGACCGGGCGGATCGAGATGCGGATCGGTAAGCCGGTATTCGATGGCGTCGAGCCCGGTCGTGCCCGGATAGGCAAGCCAGGCCACCTGCGCCGGCGCCGGCTGGCGCGCGAACAGCAGCGGCCGGCCGTCGGCCATGTGCATGGCGAGATCGACGAGGATGTCGATGCCGTCCGCGCGAATGCGCTGCGCGAGCGCCGCGTCGTCGAAACGGCGCACGTCGTGCCAGACCTCGACCTGTCCGGCGAGACGCGCCGTCACCGCGTCGGGCCTGAGCACGCTCGCATAGCCATGAATCTCGAAGCGCGCGCGGTCGTGATGCGCGAGAAGCGGCGTCGTGAACAGCGACTGGCAGTGGTCGCGAAAATCCGCCGAGACGTAACCGATGCGCAGCCGCCGCCCCGGCGTCCGGTCGGGGACGGGCGCGACGCGCGAGGCCCGCAGCGGCGCCTCGTGACGCGCGGCCCAGCGCCGGCATTCGTCGAGCATGGGCGCGCCCTCGTCGGACTGGAACGAGAGCGCATAGGCGAGGTTGCTGTGCGCGACGACGTTGTCCGGATCGCACGCGACGGCGCGGCGATAGCATTCGATGCCCTCGTCGAGTTCGCCGCGATCCTTCAGCACGTTGCCGAGATTGTTCCAGGTCGGCGAGTGCGCGGCGTCGAAGCCGAGCGCCTCGCGCAGCAGCGCATGCGCCTCGTCGAGGCGGCCGAGCGCGCGCTTCAGGTTGGCCGCGTTGTTGCGCGCGACGACGAAGCCGGGCTGGATGCGCATCGCGGCTTCGAAGGCCTGCGCGGCATCGCCGAACTCGCCGAGCTCGCGGCAGACGTTGCCGAGGTTGTTGGCCGCCGACGCATGCCGCGAATCGAGCGCGAGCGCGCGCAGATACTGCTGTCGGGCCTCGTCGAGACGACCGAGCCCCTGCAGGGCCAGCCCGAGGTTGTAGGCGGCCTGCGCGAACCGCGGATCGAGCGCGCTGGCCCGTTCGAGCGCCTGGACCGCCTCGTCGAACTGGCCGAGCCCGCAAAGCGCGACGCCGAGATTGACGAGATTGACGCTTGCGTCGGGCGCGGCGGCCACCGCGGCGCGCAACAGCCCGACCGCCTCGCTGCCGCGGCCCTGCGCCTGCAGCAGCGTGCCGAGATTGGTCAGCGCGTTGGCGTCGTCGGGCTGCACGGCGAGCGCGCGTCGATAAGCCGTCTGCGCCGCATCGGGTTCGCCGAGCAGCCGATGGCAGTTGCCGAGATTGTTCCAGGCGTCGACGGACGTCGCATCGCGCCCGGCGGCAGCGCGCCAGGCGTCGGCGGCCGCGCGCCACTGGCCCTGCGCCTGCCATGCGCCGGCGAGCGCGGACCAGATATGCGCGGCGCCATCGTCTTCGGCAAGCAGTTGCCGGTAGAGCGCCACTGCATCGTCGAAGCGTTGCAGCAGCATCAGCGTCTGGCCGAGCGCGAAACGATAGCGCGGATGGTTCGGCGCGACGGCGAGCGCCCGCTGCAACTTGTCGAGCGCCTCGGCGGGCGCGTTCTCCTGAAGCGCGATCACCGCGAGCCGGAACAACGCGTCGGCATGGACGGCATCGCCGGCCGGAATGGATTCGTAGAGCTTGCGCGCGGCGGCGAAGTCGCCCGCGAGATGCCGCTCGTTGGCGAGGGCGAAACGCTCGTCGGTCTGCATCGGAGCCTGCCTTTCTGCGCACCAGGGTCGACGACAGGGTAACGGGTAGCCGGCGAGGCGCGACGGCATGCGCCTCGCCGGTCATCCATGAAATGACGCCGGCGGCGCGAACCCTTCCGCGCCGCCCGTCGACGGACGACGGCCCCGACTAGCGAGCCACGTCGACGCCGATCAGCACCTTGATGTCGGGCGGCCCGACCAGCCAGCTATCGATTTTCGCCCGGAACGCGACGTAGTGCGGGCTGTCGCGATGAGCCTGAACCGCGTCCGCATCCACGTAGATTTCGTACAGGTGAAAGCCCGGCTTGCCGTCGGCCTCGCGCAGCAGGTCGTAACGGAGGTTGCCCGGCTCGGCCCGAGTGGCCTCGATCATGACCTGCAGTTCCTTCTCGAGCCCGGCGGCATGCTCGGGCTTCGGAATCAGGCTGGCAAAGAGATAAATGCTCATGGCAGTGGTCCTCGTCGTATTAGCGCTCGCGCGCTTACTCTACGGCGTAGCGTTCGAGCCAGTGCGCGTAGGGCGCGGGCAGCGTCCACGACGCGCGTTCCACGCCGAGCTCGCGCGCGGCCCGGTACGCCCAGTGCGGATTGGCGAGGTGAGCCCGGCCGACCATCACGAGGTCGAGCTGGCCCGAGGCCACCGCGTTCTGCGCGAGTTCGGGCGTGTCGATGCCCCAGGCGGAAGCCACCGGCAGTTGCGCCTCGCGGCCCACGCGCTGCGCGATCGGCGCGAGGAACGCGGGCGCCCACGGAATCTGCGCGTCGGGCGTCGAGAAGCCCACGCTCACGCTCAGCATGTCGAGCCCTTCGCGCTTGAAGCGCTTCGCCAGCTCGATCGATTCGGCAAGCGTTTCCTCGTCGCGACCGTCGTACTCGATCACGCCGAAACGCGCCGTCAGCGGCAGGCGCTCGGGCCAGACCTTGCGCACGGCGGCCAGCGTTTCGAGCACGAAGCGGCTGCGGTTTTCGAAGCTGCCGCCGTAGGCGTCGGTGCGATGATTCGAATGCGTCGAGAAGAAGCTCTGGCCGAGATAGCCGTGCGCGAAGTGCAATTCGAGCCATTCGAAGCCCGCTTCGAGCGCGCGGCGCGCGGCCGCCACGAAGTTCTCGCGCACGCGCGCGATGTCCTCGAGCGTCATCGCCTTCGGCACTTTCGGCAGATTCGCGCCGAACGGGACGGCCGAGGGCGCAATGGTCTGCCAGCCGTGCGGGTCGCCTTCGGGCAGGTGGTCGTCGCCTTCCCAGGGACGGTTGGCGCTGGCCTTGCGGCCCGCGTGCGCGATCTGGATGCCCGGTACGGCGCCGGCGGCCTTGATGGCGGCCACGGCGGGAGCGAAAGCCTCGGCCTGGGCGTCGTTCCAGAGGCCCGTGCAGCCCGGGGTGATGCGGCCTTCGGGCGACACGGCCGTCGCCTCGACGATCACGAGACCGGCGCCGCCGCGTGCGAGGCCCGCGAGATGAACCTGGTGCCAGTCGTTGATGAAGCCGTCGTTGGCCACGTACTGGCACATCGGCGGCACGGCGATACGGTTGCGCAAGGACACGTCCTTGAGCTTGAACGGTTCGAACAAGGCGGACATCGGCTGTTCTCCTGCAGGACGCGAAACCGCACCGGCACCGGCGGTCCGCGTCGGGTTGAAAAATCATGCGCGCCAGGCGGGCCGCGAGACAGAGCGAGAAACAGGCATCCGAAGGGCGTCGCCGCCTTTCGTCTTGCCGCCTCCTGCCTTTCCGGCAGATAACGCCGACGCATGAAAGTCAAACGCCGCCATCGGCATGGGCCGTGGCGGCGTCTTGTGGTACGCAGCGAAAACCGGCCGCGAACGGCGTGGTTTTCGACTGCGCGCAGAACGGATGATAAAGCTGAAGTGAGGAGCGCCGCGTTCAGCGCGACATCATGTTCATGGCGACGTTATGCATCACCCATAGCGTGCCGCCGATGACGATCACGACGGTCAACACGGTGAAGGCGAATGCGGTCACGTTCCAGCGCTGGCCCGACGACGCGTTCAGATGCAGGAAGAACACGAGGTGGACGACGATCTGGATCGCCGCGAGCACAGCCAGCGCGACGATGCCCGAACTGGCCGAGAAGCCGCCGTGCAGCACGACCCAGAACGACGCGGCCGTCAGCACCACCGAGAGCACGAACCCGGCGACGTAACCGCCGAAGCTGCCGTGGCTCTCTTCCTCATGAATGGAATGCTGCGAACTGGCCATTTAGATGACGCTCCCGAGATAAACGAACGAAAACACGCAAATCCAGACGATGTCCAGAAAGTGCCAGAAAAGGCTCAGGCACGAGAGGCGGCGGATGTCGCGATCGGTCAGCTCGCCCGAGCGGGTGGCCACCTGCAGCATCAGCACGACCATCCAGATCATGCCGAAGGTCACGTGCATGCCGTGCGTGCCGACGAGCGTGAAGAACGACGAGAGGAACGCGCTGCGGCTCGGGCCCGCGCCTTCGGCGATGAGGTGGCTGAACTCGGCCAGCTCGAAGTGCAGGAAGGCCGCGCCGAAGAGGAACGTCACGATCAGCCAGCCGAGCACCATGCCCTTGCTGCGCTTGTGCGCGCCGATCATCGCGAAACCGTACGTGATGCTCGACAGCAGCAGCGCGCCGGTTTCCATCTCGACGCCGGAGAGCTCGAACAGATCCTTGCCCGTCGGGCCGCCGGCGAACTGGGTACGCATGATCGCGAATACGGCGAACAGCGTCCCGAAGACGATACAGTCCGTCATCAGGTACAGCCAGAAGCCGAACACCGAATGCGAAGGCGGATGGTCGTGGTGATGACCGGCCTCGGCCGTCGCGGCGGCATGAGAATTCTGCAACATCGGTTAGGCCTCCACTGCTTCGAATTGGTCCTTGTCGCCCGAGCGCGCCCTGGCGAGTGCGCGATAGCGCTCTTCCTCTATTTTCCGGACCGTCTCGGCCGGGATGTGATAGCCCTCGTTCGCGCCGAAGCTATGGATGATCGCGGTGCCGAGAATGCCGACGAAGCTCGCGATCGCCAGCCACCAGATGTGCCAGATCGCAGCGAAGCCGACCAGCAGGGCGAACACGGCGATGATGAGGCCCGCGGCGGTGTTCGACGGCATGTGGATGTCGTGGTACTCGAGCTCCGCGGCGCTCGTCGCTTCGCGGCCGTCTTCCTTGACGTGCGCGAACTCGTCGAGCGACTTCACGTGCGGAATGATCGCGAAGTTATACGACGGCGGCGGCGAGGCCAGCGACCATTCGAGCGTGCGGCCGCCCCACGGATCGCCCGTCAGGTCGCGGTTTTCCGGCTTGTTGCGGTCGCGCACGCTCACGTAGAGCTGGGCCAACTGGTGCAGGATGCCGATGAAGACCAGCACGGCGCCGAACGCGGCGACGACGAGCCACGGATGCCATTCCGGATTGTCGTAGTGGTCCATCCGGCGCGTCATGCCCATGAAGCCGAGCACGTAGAGCGGCATGAACGCGACGTAGAAGCCGACGAGCCAGAACCAGAACGCGCGCTTGCCGAGCTTTTCGTTGAGCTTGAAGCCGAACGCCTTCGGGAACCAGTAGTTGAAGCCTGCGAGATAGCCGAACAGCACGCCGCCGATGATCACGTTGTGGAAGTGCGCGATCAGGAACAGCGAGTTGTGGAGCACGAAGTCCGCGCCCGGGATCGCCATCATCACGCCCGTCATCCCGCCGATCGTGAACGTCACCATGAAGCCGATCGTCCAGAGAATCGGCGCGCCGAACTCCAGCCGGCCGCGGTAGATCGTGAACAGCCAGTTGAAGATCTTCACGCCGGTCGGAATCGCGATGATCATCGTCATGATGCCGAAGAACGCGTTGACGTTCGCCCCGGAGCCCATCGTGAAGAAGTGGTGCAGCCACACGAGGAACGACAGCACGGTGATCGACAGCGTCGCGTACACCATCGTCCTGTAGCCGAACAGCGGCTTCTTCGCGTAGGTCGCGACGACTTCCGAGAACACGCCGAACGCCGGCAGGATCAGGATGTACACCTCGGGGTGACCCCAGGCCCAGATCAGGTTCAGGTACATCATGACGTTGCCGCCGCCGTCATTCGTGAAGAAGTGCATGCCGAGGTAGCGGTCGAGGCCGAGCAGCGCGAGCGTGACGGTCAGGATCGGGAACGCGGCCATGATCAGCACGTTCGTGCACAGCGCGGTCCACGTGAACACCGGCATCTTCATGAGGCTCATGCCCGGCGCGCGCATCTTGATGATGGTCACGAAGAAGTTGATCCCCGTGAGCAGCGTGCCGACGCCCGAGAGCTGCACCGACCACAGGTAGTAGTCGACGCCCACGCCCGGACTGAACTGCAGTTCGGAGAGCGGCGGATAGGCGAGCCAGCCCGTCTGCGCGAACTCGCCGATCACGAGCGAGATGTTGATCAGGATGGCGCTGATCGCGGTCATCCAGAACGACAGCGAGTTGACGAACGGGAACGCCACGTCGCGCGCGCCGATCTGCAGCGGCACCACGATGTTCATCAGACCCACCATGAACGCCATCGCCATGAAGAAGATCATGATGACGCCGTGCGCGCTGAAGATCTGGTCGAAGTGGTGAGGCGGCAGGTAGCCCGGCGAATCGAACGCCATGGCCTGCTGCGCGCGCATCATGATCGCGTCGGCGAAGCCGCGCAGCAGCATGATGAGCGCAAGGATGATGTACATGACGCCGAGCTTCTTGTGATCGACGCTCGTGAGCCACTCGGTCCACAGATATTTCCATTTGCCGAACCAGGTGATCGCGCCGAGCACGGCCACCACGACGAGCACCATGAAGATGCCCGCGCCCACGATGATGGGCTGATCAAACGGAATTGCCGCTAATGTCAGTTTGCCGAACATGATCCGTTACCCCTTCGTACCCGTGCCGCAGGCGGCGGCGTTCTGCATGTCCATCACCTGGCCGTTGTTGTACTTCGCAATGATGTTGTGGAACAGCTTCGGGTCGACCGACGAGAAGTACTGCACCGGATTCTTTTCGCTAGGCTTCGCGACCGAGTCGTAAGCGTCCATGCTGAGCGACTGTTGCGATGCCTTGACCTTCGCGACCCAGGCGTTGAACTGGTCCGGCGACGTCGCGATCGCCTTGAACTTCATGTCCGAGAAACCGCGGCCGCTGAAGTTCGCCGATTCGCCGTCGTAATTGCCGGCCTCGTCGGCCACCAGGTGCACGCGGGTCTGCATGCCAGCCATCGCGTAGATCTGGGTGCCGAGCTGCGGGATGAAGAACGAGTTCATCACCGAGTCCGACGTAATGAGGAAGTTGACCGGCGTGCCGACCGGCATCGCCACCTGGTTGACCGTCGCGATGCCGAGGTCGGGGTAGATGAAGAGCCACTTCCAGTCGAGGGCGACCACTTCGACGTTGATCGGCTTGACGTTCGATTCGAGCGGCCGGTACGGGTCCAGCTCGTGCGTCGTCTTCCAGGTCAGGACGCCGAGGAAGATGATGATCAGCGTCGGGATGGTCCAGACGACGACTTCGATCGCCGTGGAATGCGACCATTTCGGCGCGTAGGTGGCGCTGGTGTTGCTGGCCCGGTAGCGCCACGCGAACAGCAGCGTGAGCACGATGACCGGGATCACGACGATCAGCATCGCCCAGGTCGAGGTTGCGATCAGCGACTTCTCGGCCACCCCTACGCTGCCCTTCGGGTCGAGCACGCCCATGTTGCACCCGGAAAGACACAGGGTCAGTCCGGCTCCGACGGGAAGCAATAACCTTTTCAAGGTCGTTCTTTTCATCACTTTTGCCTGAGTTTCATCCGTTGATTTATTCCGACCACCCCCACGTACCCGCCGTAAGGGCGCCCGCATCATACAGCCGCTTTATATTTGACGAGAATCAACGAATCGTGAAAATGATCTTTGCCAAAAAGACCGTGCGACACATTGTCACATAGTCTTTCGTGGCTCGGACCGGCCGCGGCACTTTCGAACACAACAACATTTTCGAAACCTTCCGGCAGGGTCCGAACGCCATTTGATCGGTTCAGCCAATCAATCATCGGACCCTGCAATTCATCTTTTCTTACTACCGCCTCGTTCGCTAACGTCAGGCCGGCGTGCGCGCCGGCGCGGCCGCGACGCGAACGTCGACGGACGTCGCGCGGGCGACGGCCGGCGCGGGCGTGGCGGCGCTGTCGACCACCTGCTTCGAGCGGTCCGCCTGCGCGACGAGATTCGCGGCGGACTGGTCGAGCGCGTCGGTGAAGGGCTTCGGATAGACGCCCAGCCACAGCACCAGCGCCGCCAGCGAGGCGAACACCAGCGACTCGCGGCCGCCGATGTCGGCCAGCTTCGCGACGCTCGCGTTCGCGACCGCGCCGAATATCACGCGCTTGTACATCCACAGCGTGTACGCGGCGCTCAGGACGACGGTCGTCGCGGTCAGCGCGCCGATCCAGAAATTGAAGCGGATGGCGCCCATGATGACCATGAATTCGCCGACGAAGCCCGAGGTGCCCGGCAGGCCCACGTTCGCCATCGAGAACAGCATCACGAACACCGCGAGGCGCGGCATCGTGTTGGCCACGCCGCCGTAGGCGTCGATCGAGCGCGTCTGGGTGCGGTCGTAGAGCGCGCCGATGCACAGCAGCATCGCGCCCGAGACGATGCCGTACGAGATCATCTGGACGACCGCGCCTTCGGCGCCGATCTGGTTGAAGAGGAAGAGGCCGAGCGTGACGAGGCCCATGTGCGCGATCGTCGAGTACGCGAGCAGCTTGCTCATGTCGGTCTGCACGAGCGCGAGCAGGCTCGCGTAGATCACCGCGATCAGCGACAGCGTGATCATGACGGGCGCGAAGAAGTGGCTCGCATCGGGCGTGATCGGCAGCGTAAAGCGCAAAAAGCCGTAGCCGCCCAGCTTGAGCATGGCGAGCATGACCGAGGCGCCGGTCGGCGCCTCGAGGTGCACGTCGGGCAGCCAGGTATGGACCGGCCACATCGGCAGCTTCACCGCGAACGCCGCGAAGAAACCGATGAAAACGAGCACCTGCGGCGTGAAGCCGAGCCTCAGCGCGCGCCAGGCGGCCATGTCGAAGGTATGCGACTGGCTGTACAGATAGATCATGGCGACGAGCATGAGCAGCGAGCCGCCGAACGAGAAGAAGAAGAACCGCACCGCCGCATAGCTGCGGTTGGCGCGGCCCCAGCTACCGATCAGCAGGTACAGCGGGATCAGCGTCGCCTCGAAGAACACGTAGAAGAGCATGCCGTCGAGCGTCGCGAACGTGCCGACCATCAGGCCGGAGAGGATCAGGAACGCGCCGAAGTATTGCGCGACGCGCTCGGTGATCGAAACCCACGAGGCGAGCACGATGGCGAGCGTCGTGAAGGCGGTCAGCACGACGAGCCACATCGAGATGCCGTCGATGCCGAGGCGGTAGCCCACGCCGAACTGCGGCAGCCAGTTGTGGAACTCGACGAACTGCATGGCGTTCGCGTGATTGTCGAAGCCGCTGATGAGCGGCAGCGTCACCAGCAGGCCGACGATCGCGCCGATCAGGGCCAGCCAGCGCGCGCGTTGCGGGTGGTCGTCCGAACCGACGCGCAGCACGATGACACCGAACAGGATGGGAATCCAGATCGCCAGACTCAGAAACGGAACGGATTGCATTCGACGAGACCTTAAAAATACGTAGTCAGTAGCGTCATGGGCGCCGGCACGGCGCGCAATGAAAACGAAAGCTCCACGTCGAGCGATGCCCGCGGCCGCCGGGTCGTAATGAAAGCGTTAGCTGCCCGGCGAAGCACAGCAGGGGCTCAAGGGTTAACGAGCGTAATCGGAAAACGGGAGTTTTGCAGCGCAGCAACCAAACTATATTTGCATATTGTTACAAGTCATTGTTTTTGCGGAATTTAT
Source organism: Burkholderia sp. WAC0059 (assembly GCF_002870125.1). GTDB lineage: Bacteria > Pseudomonadota > Gammaproteobacteria > Burkholderiales > Burkholderiaceae > Paraburkholderia. The sequence continues at coordinate 249,292 of NZ_PNEO01000001.1, read as the reverse complement.
GTTTTACTCCAAAAGCCGCCGACCGGCTGTCGAACGGGCTTTTCGCCAGGCCAACTGCGGTACTTCGGCGCCATTCGCCCAACGGGGCGCGCCAGGCGGCGCCCGGCAAATCCGTACATTATAATTTCATATCTATTTAAGTTTCATTACTTTCGCATCGGCAGACGGGGACGGGACGCACCCTTCTTTCTACGTCTACGCGATTCCGCAGTAACAAATTTAAATGAGAATCATTTGCATTTAAGAATGATTCGGGCGATCATCCTCCCATGCATCGCGTGAGCCCGGCGCACCGCCCATCGGCGCGCCGGCGGCCCGCGCCCGCCGGAGGTCACATGAACTACCAGAACCCGTTCACCGCCGATGACACGCTGCCCGACGACCCGTTCGCGCCGTATGCCGATACCGCCGAACAGGTCGTGCTGCAGGCGGTGCGCACATGGCTGCGGCCGCACTGCGACGCCCACGGCAACCGTGCAAGCTGGCACGGCACGCTGGCCGAGGCCGGGCTGCGCATCGAGGGCATCGGCCACTTCGACCTGCTGATGGCCGCGCTGCAATGCGCGTCGAACCGGCCGCTCGACACGCGCTGCCGCTGCGCCACCGAGCTCGCCCACGACGAAGCCTCGCTGCTGCAGACCATCGCCCTTCTCCAGTCCACGCGCAGCGAGGCGGCCATGCAGATCCTCAACGACTGGCTGCCGCCGGCCGGTGCAAGCGGCGTGCTCAAGATCGCCCGCTGGTTCGCCATCGCGCTGCTCGACGCGGGCCTCGAATTGCGCGCCCGCGAGCGGCGCGTGACCTACATGCACTGACGAACCCGCGCCGAAACCGGCCGTAGCGCCGGCACGGCGGCTCCCGCCGCCGCATGGCATGAGCTCATGACGAAAAACGATTTGGCCGCCTTCGCCGCGACCGTTAGGATCACGCGTTATCCGTTTTTACCGCCCCGACCGGGCGTCCCCGCATGAACTCCTCCGCTACCCTACCCGCCTCGCGGCCCGTCATCCGCTCGGCCGCCGACGTCTCGCAGCTCGTCAACGACGGCGCCGCGCGCGGCAGCCACGCCCGCATCGTCGTCGCCATCGCGCTCGGCGGCGTGTTTCTCGACGCCTACGACCTCGGCGCGCTCGCGTTCGGCATGAAGGACATATCGCGCGAGTTCGCGCTGAGCCCGACCGGCGCCGGCTTCGTCGCCTCGGCCATCACGTTCGGCGCCATCGTCGGCGCGTTCATCGGCGGCTTTCTGACCGACCGCATCGGCCGCTATCGCGTGTTCATGGCCGACATGTTCTTTTTCGTCGTCGCCGCGCTCGCCTGCGCGTTCGCGCCGAACGCCTGGGTGCTCGGCGGCGCGCGCTTCGTGATGGGGCTCGGCGTCGGCATCGACCTGCCGGTGGCGATGGCGTTCCTCGCCGAGTTCTCGCGCCTGGCCGGACGCGGCAACAAGGCCGCGCGCGTCGCGATGTGGTGCCCCGTCTGGTACGCGGCGATCAGCGTGTCGTACCTGCTCGTGCTTGCGTTCTACTCGAGCCTGCCCGCCGCGCACGAGGGACTGCTGTGGAGGATCACGCTCGGCTTCGGCGCCGTGCCCGCGCTCGTCATCATCGCCGTGCGCAGCCGCTACATCAGCGAGTCGCCCGTGTGGGCCGCGAACCAGGGCGATCTGACCTCGGCCGCCCGCATCCTCAAGCGCGCCTACGGCATCGACGCCGCGCTCGCCGACGACGCGCCCGCCCATTCCGCCGCCCCGCACCGGGCCGCCTGGCGCAACTACGGCGCGCTGCTGCGCGGCGTCTACCGGCGGCGCACCGTGCTCGCGACGGTGATCGGCGTCGCGTCCTCGTTCGCCTACAACGCCGTGGCCTTCGGCCTGCCCGTCATCCTCTCGAGCTTCCTCGCGCAGTCGATGCTAACCACGATCCTCGCCTCGCTCGTGCTCAACCTCGGCTTCGCCTTCGTCGGCGGGCTCGTTTCGGTGCGCATCGTGCCGCGCGTCGGCGCATGGCCGCTGACCGTGCTCGGCTACGTCATCCAGTTCGCCGCGCTCGTCGGACTCGCGATCGTCGGCAAGCCCGCGACGGGCATCGCCGTCGCCAGCGCGGTGGCGCTGCTCGCCGCGTTCCTGCTCGGCCAGGGCATCGGGCCAGGCTCGCACAGCATGACGTTCGCCTCGCTCGCCTACCCGACTTCGCTGCGCGGCGTCGGCGTCGGTCTCAACCAGACGCTGATGCGCGCGAGCTCGACCGTGTCGCTGTTCCTGTTCCCGGTGCTGGCGGCCGCGCTCCATACGAAGGTGTTCTGGATCATCGCGCTCGCGCCGCTCTGCGGGCTGATCGCGCTGCTCGCGATCCGCTGGGAGCCGTCGGGCTACGACGTGGACGCCGAAGACTTCGAATCCCCGACCGACGTCGATCCGCCCGCGCCGACCGCCGGGCGCCCGGAACGCCAGACCCATCGCGACGAGACGGCAGCAAGCCTCTAGTTCGCGCAGCGGCCCGCGCCGGCCCGGACCCGGCACGGCGTCCCCTCAGACTCCCGGGCTCGCGCCCCCAGAGCGGCGTGCGGACGGCGGCAGAACCGGGCGCCCAGCCGGCGCGCCCGTTTCACCGCCGTGTCCGTCCGCGGTCCAGCCCGCGCGCGATGCGCCGGCCCAACGCCCGCGCCATCCGCCCGTAATACTCGCCCGGCACCGCGAACAGCACGAGCGCGCACAGCGCGAGCGCGGCACAGCAGACGAACGTGCCGCGATAGCCGAGCGCCTGCACCAGCAAGCCCGAGAGCACGCCCGAGAGAATCGACCCGACGCGCGACGCGTTGAAGAACAGCGCCGTCGCGCGCCCCGGCGAATCCGGCATCAGGTCCTGCACGTAGGTCATGCCGAGACACGACGTCACCGCAACGACGAACGCATTGAGAACCTGCATCGGGATCAGCGCATGCACGTTCGGCGCGAGCGCCATCGCGAGGAAATACACGGCATGCACGCTCGCGCAGGCCGCCAGCCAGTGCGGCTTGTGCAGCTTCGAGGCCCGCGCGCCGAGCGCGAGCATCATCGGAATCTCCATCAGCGCGCCGAGCCCCAGCATGATCGACACCTGAAGGTGCGAGCCCCTCAGGCCGTGCACGATGTAGAGCGGCAACACGATCATCGTCGCGTTGGCGGCGAGGCCGATCAGCGTCAGCGCGACGATGGCGCGCATGATGTCGTGGGCCGACGCGTCGACGGCCGGCGCCGCGCGCCGCGCCGCCGTTGCGCGCGCGATGCCGGCGGCCTGCGTCTCCCCGTCGGAGAGCTCGGCCGCGGCCCCGACGCCGGGCAGCGCGCCCGGCTCCACGGCGGCCGCCTGCGCCTGAGGCTGCGGGCCCGGCATCGGCCGGGACGACGAAGACGGCTGCGGACGCGGTGCGAGATGCTGCGTGGCGTGCTCGTCCACCGGGTCCGCGCGCGGCTCGCGCATGCGCCAGACAATCGCCGCGCACGCGGCGAAGCTCGCGGCCGCGAACAGGAACAGGCCGTAAAAACCCGAGGCGGCCAGCACCAGCGCGCCGACGGCCGGACCGAACACCCAGGCGGCCGAAAGGATCGTGCGCAGCGTCGCGCTCGCGAACGTGCGTTGCGCGTCGTCGACGGCGGGCAGCGCCGCGCGGCTGAACGAAAACACGAGCGAGAGCGCCGAGCCGCCGGCGCCGATGAAGACGATGCCGACCGCCAGCAGCGCGCGGTAGTCGCGCAGCACGCACAGGCACAGATAGCCGAGCGCGGCCGCGCAGAGCGACGCGAGCAGCAGCGGCCGGTGCCGCCCCGTCGCGTCGCACCAGCGGCCGGCTGCCGTGCTCGCGAGCACGCCGCTCGTCGCGATGACGGTCATGAAGATGCCGAGCCGCAACGGCGTCATGCCGGCGCGTTCGATGCCGAAGAGCGACAGGTAAGGGGCGGTGAACGACATCGCCACGCCGAGCATCAACGCGGCGCCCGCGAGCGGCGTGAAACCGGGAATGCGCAGAAGCTCGAAAAAACGCGAGTTGGTGAACACAGCGCGGCGGAAAGTGGCGGGAAACGATCGGGCGGCGCGGCAACGGCGAAATCGCGGCCGGATCGACCGCGCATTATCCGGCCGGATCAGGCCGTCGTGCAAGGGCGCGGCGGCCCGTGCGAGGCGGTGAACGGTCGGGAAGCCGGTCGGAGACGGTTGCCGGGCGGGGCGCCGGGCAACCGTGGCAACGCCGTCCGCGCGCGGCGTTGCCGCAAGTCACGTGCCGGAGGACGGCGCCGGCGGCGCCTGCGCGGGCTCCCCGGAGCCGGCCTGCGCGAGCGTCTGCTCCGGCCACGGATCGACGGCCGACTGGCCGCCGCCGGGCGTCGCGCGCGGCACCGTCGCGAACGCCTCGCGGCCGCGGCGCGGCACGTCGCCGGCCTCGCCCCAGGCCGGATTCGGAATCTCGCCGAACACCTGGCGCAGCCGCTCGCCCCAGGTCGAATGAATCATCTGGAAGTAGGTATTCGACTGGTCGAGCGACGCGTAGCGCGTAATGCGCAGCGAATCGCGCTCGTAGACGAGCAGATCGAGCGGCAAGCCGACCGAAAGATTCGAGCGCAGCGTCGAATCCATCGAAATCAGCGCGCATTTCGCGGCCTCGTCGAGCGACGTCGAAGGCGTCAGCACGCGGTCGATGATCGGCTTGCCGTACTTCGCTTCGCCGATCTGGAAGTACGGGTTGACGGCCGAGGTCTCGATGAAGTTGCCGGCCGCGTAGATCATGAAAAGCCGCATCGGCTGGCCGCGCACCTGTCCGCCGAGGATGAAGCTGCAATTGAAGTCGATGTCGAAGGACTTGAGCGCCTGGGCGTCGCGCCGGTACACCTCGCGCACCGCCTCGCCCACGACGCGCGCGGCCTCGACCATCGTGGGCGCGCTCCAGAGCGTGGGCCGCCCGTCGGCGTGCGACTCCTCGAGCACCTGCAGCGTAGCCTGCGTGATGGCGAGATTGCCGGCGACGAGCAGCACCATCACGCGCTCGCCGGGCTCCTCGAACACCGCCATCTTGCGCGACGTGCTGACGTGGTCGACACCCGCGTTGGTGCGCGTGTCCGAGAGGAACACGAGCCCCTCGTCCATCGACATTGCGACGCAATACGTCACGACTCGCCCCCCCGCATCCCGCGCAATCCGACCGCCATACGACTTCACCCTGAGAATCGACCCCCTGTGGCGAAGCACTTTATCACAACCGGTTGCGGGCTCCGGCGGGCGAACGGGGCAGACGAAGCGGGCCGGACGCGGCGGATCAGCCGGCTGCCGCCGGCGCGGCCTGCACGCAGACTTCGCGCAGCACGTCGAGCCGCCGCCCCGGTTCGGCGACGAACGGATTCGACTCGTCCCACGCGTAGCCGGCGAGCACCGAGCTGATCATCGCGCGAATCGCCGGCGTCTGGTCCGGATGGAACACGACGTCCTGCAACACGCCGGAATACCAGCGCTCGACGAACGCCCGGAACGTATCGATGCCCTTGCGCAGCGGCACTTCGTAGTCCGCCTGCCAGTCGACCGTCCCGCCCTGCAACTGGCGGACCAGCGTCCGCGTCGCGAGATGCGCCGACTTCAGCGCGATCGTGACGCCCGACGAGAAGACCGGGTCGAGAAACTCGCCGGCGTTGCCGAGCAGCGCATACCCCGGTCCGTATAGCCGCCCGACGTTCGCGGAATAGCCGCCAAGATGACGCACGGGCATCAGGAACGGCGCGTCGCCGATCAGTCGCGCGAGCGTCGGTTCCTCGTTGATCAGGCGGCGCAGCCGCGCCTCGCGGTCCGCCTCGGACCCGTCGAAAAAAGCCGCCTCGGCCACGCATCCGACCGAGGCCCGCGCGCCGGCCAGCGGAATCAGCCAGAACCAGACGTCGCGCCGCTCGGGATGCACGGCGACGCAGATCTTGTCGCGCTCGCCCGAGCCCGCCGGCCTCGCGTCGCGGACGTGCGAAAAGAGCGCCGCGCGCGCCGGCAGGCGGGTCGGCGCCTCGAGATCGAGCAGCCGCGGCAGCACGCGGCCGAACCCGCTCGCGTCGAGCACGAAGCGCGCGTTCACGCGGTACGTTGCGCCCGCCTCGTCCGCGACCTCGAGCCGGGGCGCTACGCCCGGCTGCATGGTCCGCACCGTGTGCCCGAACCGCACCTCGGCCCCCTGGGCCGCCGCGCAGCGGATCAGCAGATCGTCGAACGCGGCACGCTCGACCTGATAGGTCGTGCCCCAACCCGGCGAATGCTTTTCCCGAAAGTCGAACGACGACGACCGGTCGCGATGCACGAACCACGCGCCGTTCTTGTACTGAAAGCCCGCCTCGACGACGGCCTGGAGCATCCCCGCTTCCTCCAGATACGCCATGCTCTGCGGCAGCAGGCTCTCGCCGATCGAGAAGCGCGGGAAACGCTCGCGCTCGAGCACGAGCACCGAACGGCCCGCGCGCCTGAGCAGCGCCGCGGCGACGGCCCCCGACGGCCCCGCGCCGATCACCGCCACCTCGACGTCCACGTCCTGCAGATTCCGCTTCGAAACGTTGTTCAAATTGTCCTCGTCTGTCGTTCGCGCCGGCCGCGGCCGGCGCCATCGGCGCGCCATGCTTTCGCATGGCGTGCGCGTGCCATTACAATGACGCCCAACCCAACAGAGCCGAACCCGGCCCGGAGCGCGTCCCATGCCGTCAACCGAAATGTCCGCTGCGCCGTTCGTGCCGGAAACCGCGTTCGGCCTCTGGTTCCTGCGTACGCATACGTGGGAGCACCATGTCCTGCGCGTCGCGATCGACGACCTGAAACGGCTCGTCGACACGCCCCTGCCGCCCAACCCCGTCGTCGCCGACGTCGGCTGCGGCCAGGGCAAGTCGTTCCGGCTGCTCGCCGGGGCGTTCCGTCCGGGCCGCATCGTCGGCGTCGACTTCCACGAGCCGTCGCTCGAGCTGGCGCGCCGCGCGGCGAAAACCTGCCCGGCTCCGGTCGAACTGTTCGCCGGCGACTGCGCGAACCTGCCGATTCCCGAGGCGAGCGTCGACGTCGTGTTCTGCCACCAGACGTTCCATCACCTCGTCGACCAGGACCGTTCGCTCGCCGAATTCCGTCGCGTGCTCAAGCCGGGCGGCGTCCTGCTGTTCGCCGAATCGACCGACGCCTACATCAGGTCGTGGGTCATCCGGCTGCTGTTCCGCCATCCGATGGACGTCCAGAAAAGCGCCGACGGCTACCTCGACATGATTCGCCGCGCGGGCTTCGCGTTCGGCCCGCAGAACGTGTCGCTGCCCTATCTCTGGTGGAGCCGCGCCGCCGATTTCGGTCTCCTCGAACGGCTCGGCCTGCACCGCCCGCAACCCGGCAAGCGCCGCGAAACGCTCGTCAACGTCGCGGCGACGCGGATCGACTAGCGCAAGACGGGAGCGGCAGCGGACGGCGGCCGCCCTACCTGCGCAGCGTCACCACCTCCCCCTTGAGCGCCACGCCGGCCACGAACACGCCGGCGCCGCAGACGAACGTCGTCGGGCTGCTCGTCTCGTCGCCGCGGTAGTTGCTGCGAATGTCGATGACGGCGTTGCCGCCGTCGCGGCGCGCGCGATCCTGCAGCGCACGCACGGCCGACAGGAACACGTGCTGGCAGGCCGGCTCGTCGCCCTTGCCCAACGCGTTCGTCTTTCTGTTCGTGGCGGCCTCGCCGAGCGAATTCGCCACGGCCGGATGCGGCTGACCCGCGAAATAGAGCGCCACGTCGTCTTCCACGATGCCGGGTTCGCTATGCAGCGCCTCGTCCACGGAATAGCTCTCGATGGTGTCGCGCGCGAAAGCGGACGGCGAAAAGGCCGCGGCGGCCAGACAGGCGGTCGTCAGCGCGGCAACGGCGTGCAGTCGGATGGTTTTCATGGTTGGGTCTCCTGTTCTCTATCAGTTGGAACCCTGTCCGAGCACGACCACCTCGCCGCTGATACGAAGCGCGGCGGCGCTGGGACTCACGCCGCAGAGGTACTCGCTCGACGACGTGGTCTTCGTCGAATGGAAGTGCGTTTCGATGCCGACGACGGCGTTACCGCCGCGTCTACGCGCATCGGCGCGCAGGCTCTCCAGCGCCTGGCCGATCGCTTCGCGGCAGGCAACCTCGGCTCCCTCGGTCTGGCGCGCGATGCGCGCCGGGGTCTCCACGCGGCCGATCTCGTGCGTGACGGGCGGATGCGCCTCGTCCCCGAAATAAAGCGCCACGTCCTGCGTGCCCGCATCGCTGCCGGTAACGGGCGCGAGCGGCAGCGACCTGACCTGCGTGGCGCATCCGCCCAGCGCGAAAACGGCCAGCGTCGTGGCGGCCAGCATGAAAGCGTTCCTTGTTCTCATCTTCTGTTTTCCTTATCAACGTTGCAGTGAAACGTCACGTGCCTTCCCAGGCACCGAACATCAGGCTCGCGCAGCTTCCCCCGAACCCGAACGACACCGACATCGCCGCCCGCAGCCGCGCCTCGCGCGCGCGCCTGACGAGCGGCATGTCGCCCAACCCCGCATCCGCCCGTTCGAGCGCGGCATTGCCGGCCATGAAGCCGTCGCGCATCATCAGGAGCGTGTAGATCGCCTCGTGCGCGCCGCTCGCGCCGAGCGGATGGCCGGTCGATCCCTTCGTCGACGAAAACGGCGGCACGCGCGTCGCGCCGCCGAACGCGTCGCGCAGCGCGGTCAGCTCCTCGAGGTCGCCGAGCGGCGTCGACGGCGCATGCGTGTTCACGTAGTCGGGCAGCCGGCCCGCTTCGTCGAGCGCGGCGCGCAGCGCCCGGGCGATGCCGGCGGCGCGCGGCGTCACCATACCGGCGCCGTCCGTGCACTGGCCGAAGCCGAGCAGTTCCGCGTGGATGCGCGCGCCGCGCGCGAGCGCGTGGTCGAGCGATTCGAGCACGAGCACGCCGGCGCCCGAACCGATCACGAAGCCGTCGCGGTCCGCATCGTAGGGACGCGACGCGCGCTGCGGCGTGTCGTTGAACCGCCGCGACAGCGCGCCCATCGCGTCGAACAGCATCGTCATGTTGTCGTGCAGCGCCTCGCTGCCGCCCGCGAGAACGATCTGCTGGCGCCCCGTCTGGATCAGTTGCAGGGCCTGGCCGATGGCGAGCGCGCCGCTCGTGCAGGCCGACGACGGCGTGTAGCTCACGCCCTCGAGGCCGAACGTCTGCGCGACGTTCGCCGACGCCGTGCTGCTCATCGCGTGCGGAACCGCGTATGGCGGCACCCGGTCGGGACCGCGCGCGGCGGCGATCGCGATCGCCGCGTCGTAATTCGCCAGCGAACCGACGCCCGACCCGATCACGGCGCCGGCCCGGGGCGAGCGCAGCGCGTCGGGGGCGAGCCCCGCGTCGTCGATGGCCTTGCGCGTGGCATGGCACGCGAAGCGCGCCGTGTCGCCCATGAAACGCTCGAACCGGCGCTCGAACGCGGGTTCGCCGGCGACCGACGCCACGCCCGCGACCTGGCTCGCGAAGCCGCGCTCGCACCAGGCCTCGACGCGGGAAATGCCGCTGCGCCGCGCGCGCAGCGCCTCCGACACCGCGTCGAGCGCGTTGCCGAGACACGAGACGATGCCCATGCCCGTCACGACCACGCGCGCCATGCCGCGCCCCCGGGCCTCGCTCACGGGACGCGCCTGAAGATCAACGACGTATTGATGCCGCCGAACGCGAAGTTGTTGCTCATCGCATATTCGGCGTCGATGGCGCGCCCTTCGCCGCGGATATAGTCGAGCGTCGCGCAGGCCGGATCGACGGCGTCGAGATTCAGCGTCGGCGCGTACCAGCCGCGCTTCATCATCTCGATCGTCCACCAGGCTTCGAGCGCGCCGCAGGCGCCGAGCGTGTGGCCGACGTAGCTCTTGAGCGAGCTGATCGGCATACGCTCGCCGAACACCTGCTGCGTGGCATGGCTCTCGGCCACGTCGCCGCGGTCCGTCGCCGTCCCGTGCGCGTTCACGTAGGCGATGGCCTCGGCCGGCAGGCGCGCGTCGTCGAGCGCGAGCCGCATCGCGAGCGCCATCGTCTGCGCGGTCGGCTGCGTGATGTGCATGCCGTCCGAATTGCTCGCGAAGCCGACGATCTCCGCGTGGATGCGCGCGCCGCGCGCGCGCGCGTGCTCGTACTCCTCGAGCACGAGCGTCGCCGCGCCCTCGCCGACCACGAGCCCGTCGCGCGCCGCGTCGAACGGCCTCGGCGTCAGATGCGGCGCGTCGTTGCGCGTGCTCGTCGCGTAGAGCGTGTCGAACACGGCCACCGTCGGCCCCGAAAGCTCGTCCGCGCCGCCCGCGAGCATCAGCGTCTGCCGGCCCGCGACGATCGCCTCGTAGGCGTAGCCGATGGCCTGGCTGCCGGACGCGCACGCGCTCGACGTCGGCACGATCCGCCCTTTCAGATCCCAGAACAGGCTCACGTTGACGGCCGTCGTGTGCGGCATCATCTGCACGTAGCTGTTCGACGTCACCTCGCTCATCGAGCCCGTCGCGAGCATCGTGCCGAACGCGCGGATCGGCTCGACGGAACCCGCCGACGAGCCGTAGGCGACGCCCATGCGTCCGTCTGCGATCGAGGCATCGCCCGCGAGGCCCGCGTCGGCCAGCGCGAGCTCGCTCGCGCGCACGGCGTAGAGCGACACCGGTCCCATCGAGCGCGTCTTCTTGCGCGGCCAGGCGGCCGGCGCGGCGAACGCGGGCAACGGGCAGGCAAGCCGCGTATGCAGCGCGGTAAAGCGATCCCATTCGTCGATGCGCCTGACCGCGTTGCGGCCGCCGCGCAGCGCCGCCTCGATCCCGGCCCAGTCGCTGCCGAGCGGCGTCACGCCGCCCATCCCCGTCACGACGACGCGCTTCATCAGATCATCCCGCCGTTCACGCCAAGCACCTGCCTCGTGATGTACGAGGCCCCGTCCGACATCAGGAAGCTGACCGCCGCCGCCACTTCGGCCGGCTGCCCGACGCGGCCCATCGGCACGCCCCTGAGCGCGGCCTCGAGCGGCACCTCGTCGAGCATGCCCGTCTCGACGAGCCCCGGCGCCACGCAGTTGACCGTGATATGGCGCGTCGCGAGCTCGACGGCCAGCGCCTTGGTCGCGCCGATGAGGCCGGCCTTCGCCGCGCTGTAGTTGACCTGGCCGCGATTGCCGACCACCCCGGACACCGACGCGATCGTCACGATGCGCCCGCCCGCGCGCGCGCGCACCATCGGCATCGTGAGCGGATGCACGACGTTGTAGAACGAGTCGAGGCCGGTTTCGAGCACGACGTCCCAGTCTTCGTCCGTGAGCGCGGGAAAGGCCGCGTCGCGCGTCACGCCCGCGCTGCAGACGATGCCGTAATAGGCGCCGTGCGCCGCGACGTCGGCCTCGAGCGCTTCGCGGCAGGCCGCGCGGTCGCGCACGTCGAACTGCAGCACGCGGGCCGTGCCGCCCTGCGCCGCGATGCCCGCCGCGACGGCCTGCGCCTCGTCGAGCCCGGTGCGGCAGTGCACGGAGACGGCGAAGCCGTCGGCCGCCAGCCGGTAGGCGATCGCGCGGCCAATGCCGCGGCTCGATCCGGTAACGAGAACGCGCCGGCTCATGAGTGAAAGCTCCCTTCGATGAATGACCGGAAATCGGCCGGTTGGAACACCTTGACGACGGCCTCAGCCAGGCGCGCGCCGTCGTGCGAGATCGCGCATTCGTAGGCGCCGTGGCCTGCCTCGCTGCGCAGCACTTCGCGCGCGTCGATGCGCAGTTGCGCGTCGCGCGCGAACGCGGCGGCCAGGGCGGTATAGCGCTGCGTGCCGAGCAGTACGCCGGGACGCGCATGGCCGCCGGCGCGCATCGCCAGCAGACCGACGTGCGCGGCGATCGCCTGCGCCATCAGCTCGACGCCGATCCATGCGGGCATGGCGCCCTGTGCATCGGCATACCAGGCGTCGCCGCGCACGCGCGCCCAGGCCGTCAGCGCCTCGTCGGAAAACGCGCTCACGCGTTCGAGCAGCAGCATCGTGCCGCGATGCGGCAGGATCGTCCCGATCGGCACGGCGTCGAGACGGGAGAAATCGGGAATGGACCCGGCGGCGGAATTCATCGCGTCGTTCATCGGCCGAGGATCAGGCTGGCATTGCTGCCGCCGAATGCAAACGAATTGCTCATGACGTACTGCGTCGCGCCGTTGCGCGGCAGACGGCGCACCTCGCCGACGAGGTCGAGCGGCGGCAGCGCGGGGTCGGGCTCGCCGTCCCAGACGTGGCGCGGCAGCGCGACGTCCTCGCGCGCGAGCGCGAGCCACGCGAAGCCGAGTTCGATCGCGCCGGCCGCGCCGAGCGCGTGGCCCGTCAGCGGCTTGGTGCCGCTCGCGGCCACGCCGTCGCCGAATACCCGCGCCATCAGGCGGGCCTCCATCTCGTCGTTCTTGCGCGTGGCCGTGGCGTGCAGATTCACGTAGGCGATCCGCGACGGCGCGATGCCCGCCTCGGCCAGCGCGCCGCGCAGCGCAAGCTCGCCGCCGACGCCGTCCGGGTCGGGCGCCGAGATGTGGTGCGCGTCGCTCGTCTCGCCGGCGCCGGCCAGCACGACGGCGCCTTCGTCGCGGCTCATCAGGAACACGGCCGCCCCTTCGCCGACGTTGATGCCGGCGCGGTTGCGGCTCATCGGATTGGCGCGCGCCGCGCTCATCGCCTCGAGCGAGGCGAAGCCCTGGAGCGTCAGCTCGCACAGCGAATCGACGCCGCCCGCGAGCACCGCGTCGCAAAGGCCCAGACGCAGCAGCCGGCGCGCCGAGACGAACGCCTTCGCGCTCGAGGTGCAGGCCGTCGACACCGTATAGGCCGGACCGCGCAGGCCGAGCGCGGCGGCCGCGAACGGCGCGACGGAGCCGATCTCCATCTGGCGGTAGTCGAAACCGGCGGGCAGCGCGCCCGTGCGGAAGCATTCGCGCAAGGCCGCCTCGCCCGCGCTCATGCCCGACGTGCTCGTGCCGAGCACGACGCCGATGCGGTGCGCGCCGTAGCGTTCGCGCGCGGCTTCGACGGCCGGCGCGATCTGCGCGAGCGCAGCCAGCAGCAGACGGTTGTTGCGGCAGTCGTAATGGGCGAGCGAGGCCGGCGGCGCGCAGTCGAGCGGCGCCATCACCCGGCCGACGAACGCCTCGCCGGTCGCCGTCGGGACCGGCCCCATGCCGGGGGCTTCGGCGGCGGCGAGCGCCGGTACGATCGACGCGAGGTCGGTGCCGAGCGCGTTGATCATGCCGAGCGCGTGCAGATAGACGGGCGGGCGCGTCATGCGGTGCGCTCCGTTTCGGCCGGCATGCCCATCGGCGCGAGCAACGCCGCCGTCACGATGCCGAGCGTCAGCGTCGCGCCGAAGCTCCGCAGCGCCGGCATCGGGCTCGCGCCGAGCAGGCCGAACGAGAGCGTCGTCGTCGCGGCCGAGAGCAGCACGCCGGTCCAGACGGCGCCGATGTCAGCGTCGCGCCGCAGACAGCCTTCGCGCAGAAACACCGCGTAGTTCGTGCCGACGCCGAGCACGAGCATCAGGGCGAGCCAGTTGAAGAGATTGAGCGGCACGCCGGCATAGCCGAACGCCGCCAGCGCGACGCCGATCGCGAGCAGCACGGGCAGGATGACCGGAAGCGCACCTCGCCATCCGTAGCGCCGGGCCAGCAAACCGAACACGAGCGCGAGCACGCCGGCCAGCCAGCGCCCGCTCTCGACGCGATACCGGCCGAACAGACGCGACACGCTGCCGGCCTGATCGACGAACCGCACGCCGGGCGAACCGCGCGCGAGGCCGGCCAGCGCCGGCAATGCGCCCGCGCCGATGCGCTGCGGCATCACCACGGCGGCATAGCCGTTTTGCGCGCCGGCCGGCGCGCCGAGCCAGAGGTGCCGAAACGGCCCCGACCACGGCGTCGCGAGCCAGGCGTCGAGCGTCAGCACGGCACGATGCGGGTCCGCGAACGCGGCCAGCCAGGCGTTAGCCACGTCGTCGCGAAAGCCGCTGCGAACGAGCAGCGCGCGCAACGCGCCGCGATCGGCGAACACGGTGCGCGCCAGCAGCGCGCGGTCGGCGGCCTGCCGCGCGGCCGACGGCACGAACGACGTCACCGACTGCCAGCCGCCGAGCCTGCCCGCGCCGACGAGGGCGTCGAGCTTCGCGCCGAGCGCTTCCGCGCGTTCGAGCACGCGTTCGGGCGTGGCGCCGCGCACGACGAAGAACTGCCCGCTGTCGTCGACGCCGATGGTCGAGCGCACGGTCGCTTCCTGCGCCGCCAGCGACGCGTCGCGCTGGATCAGCAGATGCACGTCGTCGTCGCTCGCGAGCCGCAGCCAGCCCGGCGCGGCGAGCGCGACGACGACGGCGGCCAGCAGTACGGCCCGGCGTCCGCGCAACGCCGCGCGCCATCGCGCGAGCCCCGCCGCCGCGCGCGCGAACAGTTGCCGGGGCTGGCGCTTCGGCGCGCGCGTCAGCAACGCTGGCAAGAGCGAGAGCACCGAGGCGAACGCCGCGACGATCCCGACCATGGCGAAGCACGCGATCTGCCTGAGCGCCGGAAACGGCACCGCCATCAGCACCGCGTAGCCGAGCAGGCTCGTGAGCAGCGCGACCGTGAGCGCCGGCCGCACTTCGCGCGCGCCTTGCCACGGCTGCCAGCGCTCGTCGTGCCCGAGATAGACGACGAAATACTGGATCGAATAGTCGACGGCCTCGCCGATCAGGCTCGCGCCGAACACCAGCGTCAGCAGATGCAGTTGGCCGAACACGAACAGCGTGGCCGCGAACGCGCAGAGCACGCCGAGCGCGGTCGAAACGAAGCCGAGCGCGATGAGCCACGGCGAGCGGAACACCCACAGCATCAGCAGTGCAATGCCGCACGCGGAGACGATGCCGATCAGGTGCATCTCGCGCTCGGACGTGCGCCGCGCTGCTTCGGCATAGAACACGGCGCCCGTTCTCGCCAGCGTGGCTCGCGGCGAAACCTGGGCCAGCGCCGTTTCGCCCCGGGCGAGCGCCGCGTCGATGGCGCGCTGGACCTTCGTGTCGTAGGCCGAGCCCGGCAGCGTCGCCAGCACGAGCACGCTCGTCGTCGCGCCGCGATGCGCGACGAGCAGGCCGTCCTCGATCTGCAACGCCGACGTCGCGAGCGGCAGGCCGGCGAGCCAGTGCGCGAGCCAGCCGAATGGATCGTCGCCGAGTCCGGTCGCGAGCGGCCCATAAAGCGGACTGTAGAGCCGCTGCATCAGCGCCGCGCGCCAGGCGTCAGGACCGGCCGCGAGCGCCGCGCGGTCCGCCGCCGTGAGCAGGCCGAACCGGTAAGGCAGATAAAACGACACGATCCGCGCAACGTCGAACGGCGGCAGCGCCGCCGTCACCGAGCGGAACGCGCCGCTTGCCGCCAGCGCCGCGCCGAAGCGTTTCGCGGCGGCCTTCGTGCGCGCGTCGTCGCTGCCCGTGACGACGAACACCGCGCGCTCGTCGAGCGCGGACGCGAGCAGGCCGGTCGCCTTCGCGGCGACGGGATCGGTTTCCGTCGCCGGCAGCAGCGCGAGCAGATTGGTCTGCAACGGCGAGCCGTGCGCGAAACGCCACGCGCAATAGCCGCCCGCGACGAGCGCGAGCAACAGCCACGCGAGGCCGATGCGCCAGGCGTGCCGCGTCGCCGGCCGTTTGCCCGCGTGCGTCATGGCGACTCCAGCAGCGCGCGCTCGGCCGGCGTCGGCGCGTCGATGGGCACGACGTTCGAGAAATCGATCCGCAGCGTGTCGCCGCGCGCGAGCGCGATGCGCAGCGTCGTCAGAGCGTCGCCGCCGTCCATTTCCATGCTGACGATGGACTGGGCCAGTTGCGGCTGGTTCGGCACGAGCGTCATGTGCCACCGTGCCGGCGTGCCTTCCGCACGCACCGTGAACTGCGAATAGAGCGCGGACAGGTCGCCGCCGAGCATCGCGCGCATCATCCGCGACACCTCGGCGACGCCGCGCGCGCCGCCGGAGCTTGCGCCCGGCACGCGCCGGCCGTCCGGGCCGACGGCCGCCTCGCCCGTGTCGGTGACGACCCAGGCGGTCCGGTAAGGCGCGTCGATGCGCCAGATCGCGCCCGACGCGCGCACGAACACGAGCGAGCCGCGGCTCACGAGCGGCTGCCTGAGCGCCGCCGAGGTCTGGGTCTGGACGAACTGCGCGCGAATGCCGTTCGCCCGGGCGAGACGCGCGGCGATCTGCGCGACGAGCGACGCGTCCGCCGTCGCGCTGCGCGAGGCCGACGACGGGACTGACGGCGCGGCAGGGACAGCCGGCGCGACGAGCGCCATCGCGACGCCAGGCACGGCGACGAGCGCAATGAACGACGCGGCCCGGCCGCGACTTTTCGCGCTCAACGCCGCCATACGCGCTCCAGTTTTTCGGCGACGACGGGCGGCGACACGTATTGCAGTTCGTGCGTGTCGGCGTCCACGGCCACCTGGATCGTGTACCCCTTCGTCAGGCGCTCGCCCGATGCGAAATCGACGATCTCGTAGCCGATCTTGAGGCGGTTCTCGTACTCGAGCAGTTGCGCGCGCACGTCGAGGCGCTGGCCGTAGACAGCCGGGCGCACGTACTTGAGATGCGCCTCGACGACGGGCCACAGATAACCCGAGGCCCGCATCTCGCGGTAGTCGTAGTCGAACGCGCGCAGCAGCGCCGCGCGGCCCGCCTCGAAATACTTGAGGTAATGGCCGTGCCAGCAGACGTTCATCGCGTCGACGTCGTGGAACGGCACTTCGACGGACGCGCTCGCCGTCAGCAGACGGTCCGGTTCAGTCATGGCGGAACGCTCCGTCGTCGTCGTCCGAACGTCCGGCGATGCGCGCCGTCAGCGCGCGCAGCTCCGCTTCGAGCGCGCGATCCTCGTCGACGAACGGCGACTGCGCGCTCACGCTGTCGGCGAACGCGCGCAGCGCGGGCGGCACCGTCGTGCCGGCGTCCAGACGCTGCCGCAGACGCAGCGCCTGCACGGCCGCGAGCGTGTGCGCGGCCGCGACCTGCTCCGTCAATTCGAGCACCCGCAGGCAATCGCGCGCCGCGATCGTGCCCATGCTGACCTTGTCCTGGTTGTGCGCCTCGGTCGAGCGCGAGAACACGCTCGCCGGCATCGTCAGCTTGAGCGCTTCGGCCGTCCACGCGGACGACGAAATCTGCACGGCCTTGAAGCCGTGGTTGATCGGCGCGCGTTCGGGCGTCGCGCCGGTCAGGTTGCGCGGCAGACCGTTGTTGAACTTGTCGTCGACGAGCAGCGCGAGCTGGCGGTCCATCAGGTCGGCCAGATTCGCGACGGCCGTCTTCAGCGCGTCCATCGCGAACGCGATGTGGCCGCCGTAGAAGTTGCCGCCGTGCAGGACGCGCTCGCCGTCGGGATCGACGAGCGGATTGTCGTTCGCGCTGTTGAGCTCGTTCTCGACGTCGCGCCGTATCCATGAGAGTGCGTCGCACGCGACGCCGATCACGTGCGGTGCGCAGCGGATCGAGTAGCGGTCCTGCAGGCGGTGCCCCGGCGTGTCGTCGCGGCCGGCCAGGTCGGCGCGAATCCAGGCCGCCGCCTCGGCCTGCCCCGCGTGCGGCTTCGCCTCGAACAGGAACGCGTCGAAATGCGCGGCGCGGCCGTCGAGCGCCACCGTCGAGAGCGACGTGAGGCGCGCGGCCAGCCGCGCGAGGCGCTGCGCGCGCTCGAACGCGAGACAGGCGAGGCCGGTCATGACGGCCGTGCCGTTCATTAGCGCGAGGCCCTCCTTCGGCGCCAGCACGAGCGGCGCGATGCCGAGCGCGCGCCAGACGCCGTCGGCCGGGCGCAGATGCCCGTCGAAGCGGACTTCGCGCTCGCCGACGAGCGCCGCCGCCACGTACGAGAGCGGCGTCAGGTCGCCGCTCGCGCCGACCGAGCCTTCGGCCGGAATGCGCGGCAGCACGCGATGATTGATCAGGTCGGCGAGCCGTTCGAGCAGCACGAAACGCACGCCCGAACAGCCGTAGGCCAGCGAGTTCAGACGCGCCGCCACGACGGCGAGCACGGCCTCGTCGTCGAGATGCTCGCCCATCCCGCAGCCGTGATAGCGCGTCAGTTGCAGCGGCAGCGCCTCGACGAGCGACATCGGCACGTCGACGACGCAGGCGTCGCCGTACCCCGTGTTGACGCCGTACACGGTCGCGCCCGACGCGAGATGGCGGCGTAAAAACGCGGCGCCGCGCTCGATGCGATCGCGCCACGCCGCGTCGTCGCTCAGCTCGACCGCGGCGCCGCGCCGCGCGATCGCGACGACGTCCTCGATGGAAAGACGCCGGCCGCCGATCGCGACCGCGCCGGCGTCCGGATTACGAGGCCCGCTCATTCGCGCCCCCTTCGGGCTGCGCCCAGAAATCGAAGAAATTGAACCATTGGTAGGGCGCCTTGCGGCAGTAATGTTCGAGTCGCGCGGCGTAGCGCTGCGCCCATTGCGCGACGTGCCGCTCGCGCTCGCGGCGGGGCAGCGCGATGCGCTCGGCGAACGGCTCGAAATAGAGGCGATGGCCGTCGCGCTCCTTCAGGCAGAAAAACAGGTAGACGGGGCAGCCGAGCGCATGGGCCAGCACGTAAGGCCCTTGCGCGAGACGCGCGGGCGCGCCGAGAAACTCGACGTCGACCGTGCCGCCGGCGGCGCGCACGGGCACGCGGTCGCCGACGATCACGAGCAATTCGCCCGCGTCGATGCGCTGCTGCATGAGCATCGAAGTCTGCGGGCCGAAGTCGCGCACCTCCATCAGATGACGCGAGAAATCCTCGTGGGCCGCCACGAGCATGCCGTTGAAGCGGCGCGCGTGCTCAGTGTGGACGACGGCCGTCACGTTCGCGCGCGCGCCGCGTGCCGCGAGCGCGCGGGTCATCTCGAGGTTGCCGAGGTGCGAGCCGATCACGAGCGCGCCGCGGCCGCTCGCGACGAGCGCGTCGAAGGCCGAAGCATCGTCGAAATACGCCTCGTGCGCGCCGATGCGGCCGAGCCAGGCCGCGAGCTTGTCGAGGCCCGCCTGCGCGAACGCCAGCATGTGCCGGTAGCCGGAGCGCCAGCCCGGCGCCGGCGTGCTCTCGCCGCGCGCCGCGACGGCGGCCAGCCGCGCGAAATAGGCGCGCGAGGCCTCGCGCGCCGTGCGCCCCGTCACGAGGAAATAGGCGACGACGGGATGCAGCCACCACCCCGTCACGCGCAGGCCGAGCGTGCGGCAGCTAAACGCGAGCAGCGCGAGGCCGAGCCGGCTGCCGCGCTCCGCGTGGCGCCACCAGCGCGTGCCATCGGCGGCGGCCGGCGCTGCGCGCGGTCGCGCGCGACGCGCGAGCAAGAGCGGCAGACGGACCAGCATGCCGGCCACGAGACGCGCATGGCTACGGCTGATGCGCAGGTTGTCCCACAGCACGTCGAAGTGGGACAGACCGTCTTCCGCGTAGGTCACGCGCGTCGGAATCGAGTGGAACGCGAGACCGCGCCAGTGGAGCCGCACGAGAATCTCGATGTCGAAATCCATGCGGGTCGGCAACGCGACGCGGTCGATCAGCGCGCAGGCCGCGTCGAGCGGATAGAGACGGAAACCGCACATCGAATCGCGGATCGTCAGCGAGAGCGTTTCGATCCAGACCCAGACGTGCGTCAGATAACGCCCGTAGAGCCGCGCCTTCGGCACGCTCCCGTCGTAGACGGGCCGGCCGAGAATCACCGCGCCGGGGCACTGCCGCGCGGCCTCGACGAAGCGCGGCACGTCGTCGGCGTCGTGCTGGCCGTCGGCGTCGATCTGCAGCGCGTGCGTATGGCCGGCGGCGCGCGCCGCGCGCAGGCCGGCCATCACGGCCGCGCCCTTGCCGCCGTTGACGGGCAGGCGCAACAGCGTGAGCCGCCCCGCGTAGCGCGCGGCGAGGTCCCCGAGCACGGCGCACGTGGCCTCGTCGCTGCCGTCGTCGACGACGACGAACGGCAGGCCGTGCGGCGCGAGACGCGCGAGCGTCGTGCCAATCTCGTCCTTGTGGTTGTATATCGGAATCACGATGCAGGGCCGCAGGTTCATGCGCCGCCCCGATAGACGAACACGCCCGAGGCGCAGTCGCGCCCGCGCAGGCGGTACGAAAACTGCACGCGCCCGCGCGCGGCGTCGTGCGCGAGCGTAAGGTCGAGCAGTGCGCCCGGCGGCACGGGCGCCATGAACTTGAGCCGGTCGATCGAGACGCAGGTTCGGACCTCGGGCGTCTCGTCGGCCGCGAGCCGCATCGCCCAGTCGATCTGCACGACGCCGGGCAGGATCGCGAGTCCCGGGAAGTGGCCTGCGAAATGCGCGAGCGTCGCCGGCACGCGCAGCGCGTAGTGCGTCTTGCCGCCGTGCCTCGCCTCGGCCAGCAGCTCGAACCCTTCTTCGCGCGCGGCGAACGCCGCCGCCACGGCCGCGGCCGGCAGCTTGCCGCGCGCGTCGAACGGCAGCGCCGCGCGGAACCGCCAGCGGCGCGGCAGCACGACCGCGTCGAAGCGTTCGGCCAGGTGGCGGTGCAAAACCTTCGTCACCGCCACGCGGCCGTCGGCGAGCAGCGCGCCCGCGCCCGCCTCCGTCGGTACGACGAGCGCGCCGAGCCGCTCGCGCGACGCGCCTTCGAGCAGCGTCACGGCGGCCTTCGCCACGTAGGGATGCTGCGCGAGCCGCATTTCGAGTTCGGCCAGCGAGACGCGCTTGCCGCCGAGCTTGCGCACGCGGTCGAGACGGCCGCGCAGCCGAAAGCGGCCGTCCGCGTCGAAAGCGACGGCGTCGTCGGTGCGATGCCAGCGCGCGTGGCCGAGATGGGGCGAGCGGACTTCGAGCGCTTCGTCATCCATACGAACGTCGATGCCCGGCATCGGTTGCCAGGCGTCGGTCAGGTCGCGGCGCCGCCAGGCGATGCCGCCGGTTTCCGTGCTGCCGTAAATTTCGAGCGGCGCCGCGCCGAACGTCTGCGCGTAGCGGGCCGCCGTCGTCTCGTCGAGCGGGCCGCCCGACGAAAAGAACGCGCGCGGCGCCGGAGCGAGCGACGCGAACCCGGGCAGGTCGGGCCAGCGCGAAAGCTGCGCGGGCGTCGAGACGACGAGCGCGGCGCCGTGCCGGGCAAGCCGCTCGCCGAGCCGCTGCGGCTCGATGCCGTTCGCGCGGTCGAAGGGCCGGCCGGCCGCGAGCGGCCAGAGCAGGCGGAACAGCAGGCCGTAGATGTGGTGATGCGGCACGGCCGACACGTGCGTCGCTCCGGCGGCAAGCGCGCCCCACTGGGCCTCGAGCGTATGGACCTCGGCGTCGAGCTGCGCGAGCGTCTTGTGAATCGCCTTGGGCGTGCCGCTGCTGCCCGACGTGAACAGCGTCAGCGACGCCTCGGGCTCGATCGGTCGGCCGGCCCGCATTGCATGCGAGGCGTGCGAGGCCGGCACGGCATCGAAGGCGCGCAGGTCGGCGTCCGCAAGCACGGCGTCGTAGGCGAACGCCAGCTCGGCGAGGCAAGCCGGCGTCGCGTTCGGCGGCACGACGGGCGCCTTTGCGACGGCCCACAGCGCGAACAGCGCGCAGGCAAAGTCGAACGGATCTTCGATGCAGAGCGCGTAGCGCTGCTCCGGCCGCGCCGCGAGCGCCTCGCCGACGGCGAGCACGCGCGCGCGGAAAACGGCGAAGTCGATCGACGCGGCGCCGTCGATGCAGACCGCGGTTTCGGGCGGCCGGCCCGATGCCAGCAGGTCCGGCAACGCGATCATGCCGCCTCCGAGCGCGCCGCCTTCGGCAGCACGACGAGATACCGCCACGCCAGCTCGCCGAGCAGCAGCGCGCCGATGAGGCCGTAGGCGATCGCGCCGTTGTAGAGCGACCAGGCGCCGCGCGACCAGCGCAGCGCCGTATAGACGGAAAACGTGCCGTTCAGCGCGAAGAAGCCGCACCAGATTTGCGTCACGCAGCGCATGTGGCGCACCGCGTGCGGCCCCGGCGACGACTCGCGCAGCCGCGCGAAGCGCTCGATCATCGACGGCCCGCGCACGAGCGTCGCGCCGAACGCGACGAGCAGGCCGGCGTTGATGAGGGACGGGTAAAGCCGCAGCAGCAGCGCGCTGTTCGTGACGACGATCGCCGCCGAAGCGACGCTCAGCAGGGCCGCGACGCCCCAGTCGAGTCGGCTCAGTTGCCGCAGCGAATCCGCGACGACGCCCGAGCCGAAGCGCCGCTGCAACCAGAGGAGAACGAGCAGCAACGCGCCCGTGTAGCGCGGCGCGCCCCAGTGCCAGGCGCCGAGGATCAGGAGCGGATAGGCGAGCTTGAGCGCGGGCCCGGCCCACCGCCGTATGCCGCTCGCCTCGCGCAACGGCCGCATGCGAGTCAGCCCTGTTCCGCGAGCAGCGATTCGACTGCGCCGACGACGTCGCCGACCGTGCGCACCGACTTGAATTCCTCGGGCTTGATGCGCCGCCCCGTCATCTCCTGCAGCTTGATCGCGAGGTCGACGGCGTCGATGCTGTCGAGGTCGAGATCCTCAAACAGGTTGGCCTCGGGCGTGACCCGCGCGGGCTCGATGGCGAAGTTTTCGTGAAAGATGGCCCGGATGCGCTCAAGAATCTCTACGTCGGTCACGGTTCATTCCTTTTCGTTCGTCATGTCGGTATCCGCGCTGGCCGTCTCCCGCCGGGCCGCGACGAAGGCCGCGAGCGTGGCGACGCTGCGGAAATGCTCGCGCGTGTTCTCGTCGTTCGCCGCGATGACGAGCCCGTAGCGCCGGCGCAGCACGATGCCGATTTCGAGCGCGTCGATCGAGTCGAGGCCGATGCCGTCGGTGCCGAACAGCGGCGCGTCGTCGTCGATGTCCTCGGGCGCGAGGTCCTCCAGATCGAGCGACTCGATCAGGCAACGCTTAATTTCCAGTTTTAAAGAATCCATGGTCGAACAGGTGGCGGATCATGTGGGCTTCGATGGCGTTCGTCACGGTGCGGGCGGCCAGCGCGGGCGCGGCCTCGCGCGCGGCGAGCCGCGCGACGCCGATCGGCTCCAGCACCTTGACCCGCATGCGGAATGCCCGCGGCGGCACGTGGTACCAGCGCCGCTGCCGCGTGAAGACGGGCGGGTCGCAATCCATCAGGACCGGCAGGATCGTCGCGTCGGCCTTCAGCGCCATGTGCGCGAAGCCGCGCGAGAACGCGTGCAGCCGGTTCGGCTCCGGGCTGCGCGTGCCTTCCGGAAAGACGATGACGGTATAGCCGCTTTCGAGCCGCCGCGAACCGGCTTCGACGAGTTCGAGCGGATCGGCGTTGCTCACGTACCGGGCCGCGCGCACGATGCCCCAGAAGCACGGGTTGCGCCAGTGCGTGCTTTTCACGACGCAGCACGCCGACGGCGTCAGCGCGAGCAGCACCATGACGTCGAGATAGGTGGGATGGTTCGCGACGACGATGGCCGGCCGCCGCTCGCGCAGCGCGGCCACGCCGCTCGTCTCGAGCGTCATGACGCCGATGGTCTGAAGAATCGCCACGAGCACCCGGAAGAATCCGTGGATGAGCGCCGTGACGGCGCGGCAGCGCGAGGCCTCGTGCGGCCAGCACAGCGCGAACGGAAACACGAACACCGAAAACAGCACGCCGCAAAGGCCGAACGCGGCAAAGCTCAGGCCCGTGGCCACGAAGCGCCAGCCGTAATCAAGCCGCGTCATGCCAGCTCCATTGCCAGACGCCGAGCGCCGAGCGCCAGGCGGACGGCGCGCGCGTGGCGAGGCAGTTCAGCACGGCGGCGCGCTGCGAGGCGAACGTCGCGAACCCGGCCGGCGTCTGCACGCCGCCGGCCGCGCCGACTCCATCGGCTGCATCAACCGCCCCGGTCACGGCGCATTCGAGCGTTCCCGCGGCGCCGCGGGCGCCGATCAGCAGCGCGAGCGCGCCGGGCGCCGCGTCGTCGTCGACCGCGCCGTGCGTCGCCCCGGCGGGTTCGTCCGCATAGACGAGCAATACCGGCGAAGCGCCGTCTTCCTCGTGCTGGGCAAAGGCTTCGAGCAATCCGTAACCGAGTGTTTCGCTACCGGCTGAAAGCGCCTGGGCGCCCGATCTGTCCGCGCGTGCAATACTGAAGATGCCCGACATTGCATTAAGTACCGAAAGACTGAACGCAGTCGGCGAAACAGGTTCGCCTTTATCCATTGCACGGAGAATATCGGTCGTGCGCTTCAATTCGCCGTGACGCGATGCGAATACGAGACGCGTCTCCTGGTGCTTATCGGCGCAGTCGTGCGCAACCTTTAGCGCGATTTTCGATAACGCGCTTAATCGGCGGCGAACCATCGGTTCGATAAAGCCGAGATCCGGCGCAATAGTCGTGCCGTCCGGCCAGGACGACCACCGCGCGACCGGAACGGTCCAGTGCAGGTCGGGCATACGATATCGGCCAGAACGCGGCGATCATGCCGACGCGGCCGCCCTCCCCCTGTTCCGGACAGCCTCCGTCATAATTTTCGCCCGCCTCAAATGATCTATCTCTATTAATAAAAACCGGCGAAATAAGACTCAATCCGCTTCCGGCGATTCTGGGATTCCGGCATTGGGACGCCCGCATTGCCCGACGCACGAGCTTCCTCCCTTCGATAAGCTGGTAATCATACAGAACCTCCGGGCCAAAATCACCCCGAAATTTCCGGTTTTCCCGCGATTCAAAAATACGATTTTCGATTACGCCGCCCGGGCAAACGTTTCCGTAAAACCGCACGGGTTCGAGGCCGCCGATATGGGCGGATCGACGCGAATTACATCGCCTCGGCGACGTCGGTATTTCCGGAAACGCACGACGAAGGCTGGCGAATGAACGCAACGCCCGCATTCAATGAAATCGGCAGTAATGACTGTAATCTCCGCTGAAACCCGGGCCCCGGCGATCTCTCCTACACTGGGCTCGCCTCTGTAGTCCACGAGGACTTCATGTTGTATATCCCCTACTCGGCCCACCCGTACGCGTGGGCCATTTTTTTGCCCGACCTGTCTTGCCGGACCTGGGGCGGGCCTACTGCCCGGCCGTCTGCCCCGTCGGCAGCATCAGATAGGTATGGGCGACCTGGTTGCCGAGCTCGTAGACGCGCGCGAGGAATTGCGTGAGGAACGTGTGCATGCCGATGCCGAAAATCTGCCGGAGATCGGAGTAGAGCAGCTCGGCGCGCAGCTTGCCCGCCGTGCGCTCCACCTCGCGCGAGGCCGGCGTGCGCAGCATCGCGAGATTGGTGCAGACGCCGTCTATGGACGCGAGCAGCGAACGCGGCATCTGCTGGTTCAGGATCAGCAGTTCGACCACGCGCGCCGGCGTCACGACGTCCCGGTAGACCCGACGGTAGATTTCGAGCGCCGAGACCGAACTCAGGATCGACGTCCAGTAGTAGAAGTCTTCCAGTTGCCGCGCGGCCGAGCGCGAATCGGCCCGCGCCTCGACCTCGACGAAACGCACGTCGAGAATCCGCGCGGTGTTGTCGGCGCGTTCGAGAAACGTGCCGAGCTGCGTGAAGAAGAGCGCGTCGTCCTGGAGCGCCGTGCCGAGCGTCACGCCGCGCGACAGATGCGAGCGGAACTTGACCCATTCGAACAGCGTGTCGGGATGCGTCTGCAGCTCGTCGCCGCGCAGCCGCTCGATGAACTGGAGCCACGTGTCGTTGATCGTCTCCCACCACTCGGTCGTAAGCGTGCCGCGCACCGCGCGCGCGTTCTCGCGGGCCGCGTGCAGACACGAGTAGATGCTCGACAGATTGGCCGGGTCCGCGACGAGGAAATGCAGGACGTTCCGGCGCGACATCTCTTCGTGGCGCGCGTCGAACGCGGGCTCGAGCTCGGAGATGCGCAGTATCGCGCGGTGCGCGCGCGTCTCGCTGTCGGCACTGCCCGGCAGCAGCAGCGCCTTCAGATTGATGTCGAGCATGCGGGCGGTGTTCTCCGCGCGCTCCATGTAACGGGCCATCCAGAACAGATGGTCGGCAGTGCGACTCAGCATGGTCGATCCTCTTGTCCCGTCGCTGCCCGGACGGCGATCCGACGCTCAAGGCTCCCGGCAACGAGAAAAAGCAACGGCCATGCCATCATACAACGGAGAAATTAGCCTGGGACGGCGCGGCGCGCGCCTCGACAGAGTGCGGCGAACGGGGCGGCGCGGCTCAAGCGGCGGCCCAGTCAGCTCTGGCGGCCCAATCAACCCAATCAAACCAGGCAGCCTAAAATCGGCCCGGGCGGCGAGCCCAATCCGTTCGAAGCGCGGCGGCTAGATTGGCCCCGTCGCGCCGAGCCCCGTGCGCTGCTGCGTGCCCCATTTGCGCCGGCCCAGCAGAAAATGCAGCCAGCCCAGCGCAGCGCCGCCGTGGCGCATCAACTGGAACGAGAAGGGCTCGAAGACGGCCGCGAGCAGCGCCATGCCGAAGCTCGAGCTCGTGCGGTCGCCGCTCCAGCGCCGGTACAGATGGACCGACCACAGGTGGAACGCCAGATCGACGACGATCTTGCCGACGATCACGCCGAGCACCGGCACGACGATCGTGAACCGGCCGCCGAACAGGAAACCGAGCAGCAGCCCGAACGCGGTGAGCCCGTAGATGGGCTGCACCGTGTCGAACGCCTTGACGGGCAGCATCAGCAGGCCGAGTGTGCCGTAGCGGCGGTTGCCCGTCATGTCGCGATACCAGTATTGCGTCTGCAAAAAACCCGCGAACCAGCGCCGCCGCTGCCGCAGAAAGCTTTTCAGCGTGCCGGGCGCGTCGGTTCGCGCGCGCGCCGCGCCGATCACGCGCACGTCCCATCCGAGCCGCTCGAGCGCCGAATGGCGGCGCAGCCGGTGGATCAGCTCGTAGTCCTCGACGAGGCAATCCGGATCGAAGCCGCCGACCGCCAGCACGGCGTCGCGCCGAAAGCAGGCGAACGCGCCCGAGACGAGCAGCAGGCTGTCCGCGCGCATCCACGCGAAACGCGAGATGAAGTTGCGGATGTACTCGTAGGTCTGGAACCACTCGAAGAAGCGGCCGCTCAGGCTGCGGCCGCAGACCGGCGTCAGCAGACCGGCCGCCGCGACGAGCGCGGGTTCGCGGCCGAACGAGTCGATCATCGCGGCGCAGGCGTCCGGCTCCAGCAGCGTGTCGGCGTCGACGGTCATCACCGCGTCGGTCCGCACGGCCAGCAACGCCGCGTTCAGCGCGCGCGCCTTGCCGCCGTGCGGCAGGCGCAGCCAGCGCAGGTTCGGATGGCGCGGCGAGGGCGCGCTCAACTGGCCCTCGCCGGGGTCCGCGAGGCCGAAGCGGCGGGTCAGCAGTTCGGCCGTGCCGTCGGTCGAGCCGTCGTCGGCGATCACGATCTGCCGCGGCACGCGCGTCTGCGCAAAAAGCGCGTCGAGCGTCGCGGGCAGCACCCCGGCCTCGTCGTAGGCGGCGACGATCACGCCGAGCGTCGGCGTCCCGCTGCCGGAAGCGACCGGTGCACCGGACGGCGGCCGCATCAGCACGCGTGCGTTCCAGGCGACGAACAGCAACAGCAGCGTGTCGTAGACCACGTAGGCGATGCCCGTCGACCAGGCCACGACGCCCTGCAGGAAAAACGCGCGGGCGAACAGGACGAACCAGAGGACGATCACGCCCAGGTGGATCGCGATGCTCGCCACGGGCGTGGGCGGCGGAACGATGCGCGGCGACGTCTTCGCGCGCGCCTGTTCGAGAGAGTTGTCCAAAACGTTCCCGGGAGAGAGCGGGGTAAGCGGCAGGATGAGCGGCGGATCGGACGGCACGGGTCAGGGCATCATCCGCCGCAGCACGGAATGGCGGTCGATCCACTGATGCTTGAGCGCTCCCGCCACGTGCAGCGCGAGCACGCCGTAAAGCGCGTAGCCGCAGGCCGTGTGCAGCGCGCCGAATTGCGTGTGCAACTGGTCCTTGAGCGCGGGATCGAGGTTCATGACGAAGCCGATGCGCGGCCACGGCACGAGCCCGTAGAGATACATCGGGTGGCTCGCCGCGGCGTTCCAGGCGGAATCGTGCAGCCAGCCCGTCAGCGGCAGCGCGAAGATCAGCACGTAGAGCACGACGTGCGCCGCGTGCGCTGCCGCCCGCTCCCAGGCGGCGAACGCGGCCGGCAGCGGCGGCGGCCGGTGGGTGAGCCGCCACAGCACGCGCACGATCGCGAGGCCAAGCACGGTGATGCCGATCGACTTGTGTGTATCGACGACGAGGCGGATCTGCGTGTCCGAAAAGAAGTTGTCGGGCAGCAGCGCGGCGCTCAGGCCGAGCGCCACGTTCACGATGATCAGCAGCGCGATGGCCCAATGCAGCGCGACCGCGACGCGCGTGTACCTGTCGCCGGCGGTGACGGGCACATCGACGGCGGCGGCGGGGCTCGCGGAATCGACGGGAACGGAAGGTTTCACGGGTGCATGCTCCGGGTTCAACGGCGTAAACGCTCACGACGCCCATTCATTCCCGGCTCGTACGTCAAATGCATCGGGCGCATCGAGCCGGCTCGTTCGCAGCTCCCGGCTCGCGCCGGCCTGCGCCGGCTTTCGCCGGGATTCCTTTCTTTCTGCTTTCCGGCTGCCGGGTTCATCGCCAGTTCTCCAGCCGGAGCGTCGCGCGCACGAGCTGCCGCTCGTCCTGCTCGATGTCGCGCAGCTCGTCGGCCACGCTGCGGATGTGCTCGCCCGCGAGCTTGCGCGCCTCGACGGGCTGCCGGCCCGTCACCGCCTGGAAGAGCCGCGCGTGCTGGCGGTCGATCGCGCGCTTTTGCGCTTCGCGGTGGTAAAGATTGTTGACCGAAGCGAACACCGAACTGAGCAGCAGGTCGGTCAGCGAGCGCAGCGTGTGGACGAGCACCGCATTGTGCGACGCCTCGCAGATCGCGAGATGAAACGCGTGATCGAGCCGCGCGTGCGTCGTCGCGCTCGCACCGTCGTGGTGCGCGGCCGTCATTTCGCGGTAGCGGTGCGCGATCAGCGCGAAATCGGCCGGCGTGCCGCGTTCCGCCGCGAGTCCCGCCGATTCGGCCTCGAGCATCTCGCGCACTTCGAACAGATCGTAAAGCGTGCGCGGCTGCGAGCCGAGCAGATGCATGAGCGGCGTGAGCGCCTGGTGCGAATTCAGGCCGGCGACGAACGAGCCCTTGCCGTGCGCGGTCTCGATCACGCCCCGCGCGCGCAGCAGCTTGAGCCCCTCGCGCAGCGCCGTGCGCGAAACGCCGAGCCGCTCGGTCAAGCGCCGCTCCGAAGGCAGCGCCTGACCCGCCTTCAGCACGCCGTCCACGACGAGACGCTCGATGCGCTCCGCCACGCCGTCCGCCACCTGGTGCGCGCCAGCCTGTCCGCCGGCCATATCCCGTCTCCCCGCCTGTGCCTGCTCGTGCCGCGTCGTGTTCGTTCGTACTCGCCACTGGTATGACCACGATCAATGTAGCACGGCTGACGACGGCTTCCACCCCCGTAAAAGCCCTGATCCGCGCGAAAACGGTCCCGCCGCCGCGCGCCGCCGATTCCGCAAACTGGTATGACCAGAGAACATTCCAGTCGACAGTCGCGCGGCCCGGCGCAACAATTCGGCCCTGGACGGTCCGCACGCCGAAAAAGGCGCAGCGCGGGCACGGCATGCGAGGAGGAGACATCCCGTGAGCTATCACTACGACGAAAAAATCGACGGCGAGCTCGTCGCGCACGACAAGGCGGCCATCGTCGCCCAGTTGCGCGCGCGGCTGCCGGACCTCGACCTGCTTCACGAGCAGGAAGACCTCAAACCGTTCGAATGCGACGGACTCGCGGCCTACCGCTGCACGCCGATGCTCGTCGCGCTGCCTTCGACGGTCGAACAGGTCGAGGGGCTGCTGAAGTTCGCGCACGCGCACCGCATTCCCGTCGTGGCGCGCGGCGCGGGCACGGGGCTCTCGGGCGGCGCGCTGCCGCTCGAAAAGGGCATCCTGCTCGTGATGGCGCGCTTCAACCGCATTCTCGAACTCGACCCCGAGGCCGGCATCGCGCGCGTGCAGCCCGGCGTGCGCAATCTCGCCATCTCGCAGGCCGCCGCGCCCCACGGCCTTTATTACGCGCCCGATCCGTCCTCGCAGATCGCCTGCTCGATCGGCGGCAACGTGGCCGAGAACGCGGGCGGCGTGCACTGCCTGAAATACGGGCTGACGGTCCACAACATCCTGAAGCTCGAGATCCTGACCATCGAGGGCGAGCGCCTGACGCTCGGCGCCGACGCGCTCGACGCGCCGGGCTTCGACCTGCTCGCGCTGATGACGGGCTCCGAGGGCCTGCTCGGCGTCGTCGTCGAGGTGACGGTAAAGCTGCTGACGAAGCCGCAGACGGCGAAGGTGCTGCTCGCGAGCTTCGACGACGTCGAGAAGGCGGGCCGCGCGGTCGCGCAGATCATCGGCGCGGGCGTGATTCCGGGCGGCCTCGAAATGATGGACAACCTCGCCATTCGCGCGGCCGAGGACTTCATTCACGCGGGCTATCCGGTGGACGCCGAGGCGATCCTGCTCTGCGAGCTCGACGGCGTGGAGAGCGACGTGCGCGAGGACTGCGAGCGCGTCGACGCGCTGCTGCGCGAAGCCGGCGCGACGGACGTGCGCATCGCCGCCGACGAGGCCGAGCGCCAGCGCTTCTGGGCCGGGCGCAAGAACGCGTTCCCGGCCGTGGGCCGCATCTCGCCCGACTACTACTGCATGGACGGCACGATTCCGCGCCGCGAGCTGCCGCGCGTGCTCAACGGCATCGCCGCGCTCTCGGCCGAATACGGCCTGAAGGTCGCCAACGTGTTCCATGCCGGCGACGGCAACATGCACCCGCTGATCCTGTTCGACGCCAACGAGCCCGGCGAGACCGAACGCGCCGAGGCCGTCGGCGCGCGCATCCTGGCGCTCTGCGTGGAGGTGGGCGGCAGCATCACCGGCGAGCACGGCGTGGGCCGCGAGAAGATCAACCAGATGTGCGTGCAGTTCAATAGCGACGAGCTCACGCTGTTCCATGCGCTGAAGGACGCCTTCGATCCGCGGCGGCTGCTCAACCCCGGCAAGAACGTCCCCACGCTGCACCGCTGCGCCGAGTTCGGCGCCATGCACGTGCACCACGGCGCGTTGCCGTTTCCCGAACTGGAGCGCTTCTGATGCAGGCCGATCCGTTCTCGCGCGACGACAGCGCGCGCCTCGTCGCCGAGGTCGAACGCGCACTGCGCGAGCGCCGGCCGCTGCGCATCCGCGGCGGCGACACCAAGGCGTTTCTCGGCCGCCCGGTGGCCGGCGACGAAATCGACACGCGCACGCATCGCGGCGTGGTGTCCTACGACCCGACCGAACTCGTCGTCACCGCGCGCGCCGGCACGCCGCTCGCGGAACTGACCGCGGTGCTCGAGGCGTCCGGGCAGATGCTGCCCTGCGAGCCGCCCGCGTTCGGCGAGGCGGCCACGGTCGGCGGCATGGTGGCGTCGGGGCTCTCCGGGCCGCGCCGCCCCTGGGCCGGCGCCGTGCGCGACTACGTGCTCGGCTGCCGCGTCGTCACGGGGCACGGCAAGCATCTGCGCTTCGGCGGCGAAGTGATGAAGAACGTCGCCGGCTACGACGTGTCGCGACTGCTCGCCGGCAGCCAGGGCTGCCTCGGGCTCATCACCGAAGTCTCGCTGAAGGTGCTGCCGCAGCCGCGCGCGCGGGAGAGCGTCGTGCTCGAACTCGACGCGGCCGAAGCGCTGCGGCGGCTGTCCGCCTGGCGGCGCGCGGCGCTGCCCGTGAGCGGCGCCTGTCACGTCGACGGCCGGCTGCACGTCCGGCTCGAAGGCGGCGCCGGGTCCGTGACGGCGGCGCTCGCCGGGATCGGCGGCGCGCCGCTCGACGCCGCGTTCTGGGACGATCTGCGCGAACACCGCCTTGCCTTCTTCGCCGATCCGCGCCCCCTGTGGCGGCTCTCGGTGCCGGCCACGGCGCCGCTCGCGCCGCTGCCCGGCGACGCGCTCATCGACTGGGCCGGCGCGCAGCGCTGGCTCAAGAGCGAGGCCGATGCCGGCACGATCCGCGCCCTGGCGACGGCCGCGGGCGGCCACGCCACGCGCTTTCGCGCGGCCGCGCAGGCGAGCGGGTCCAACATCACGGATACCGAAATTTTCACGCCGCTCGCCGCGCCCTTGCTCCGGCTGCACCAGCGCGTGAAGCAGCAGCTCGACCCGCAGCACCTTTTCAACCCCGGGCGACTCTACGCCGAACTCTAAAGAGCGAACGACACGATGCAAACGAGGCTCTGCGAATCCGCCCAGGCGCTGCCGCGCGCCGACGAAGCCGAACAGATTCTGCGTGCCTGCGTGCACTGCGGCTTCTGCAACGCCACCTGCCCGACCTACCAGATACTCGGCAACGAGCTCGACGGGCCGCGCGGCCGCATCTACCTCATCAAGCAGATGCTCGAGGGCGCGCCCGTCACGCGCAAGACCCAGGAGCATCTCGACCGCTGCCTGAGCTGCCGCAACTGCGAAACGACCTGCCCGTCGGGCGTCAACTACCACCGGCTGCTCGACATCGGCCGCGCCGAAGTGGAACGGCGCATCGCGCGGCCCGCGTCGGAGCGCCTGCTGCACGCGGGGTTGCGCCACACGATTCCGCATCCGGCCGTGTTCGACGCGCTGCTGCGCGCGGGCCGCCTGCTGCGCCCGATGCTGCCGCGCGCCCTGAAGCACAAGATTCCCGCGCGCCGCGCCCGCGCGGCCGGGGCGCGGCCGATGCCGCGCCATGCGCGGCTCGTGCTGATGCTCGAAGGCTGCGTGCAACCGACCCTGTCGCCGAACACGAACGCCGCCGCCGCACGCGTGCTCGACCGGCTCGGCATCAGCGTCGTGCACGTCGACGGCGCGGGCTGCTGCGGCGCCAACGACTACCACATGAACGCCCAGCCGGCGGGGCTCGACCGCGCGCGCCGCAACATCGACGCGTGGTGGCCCGCCGTCGAGGCCGGCGCCGAGGCCATCGTCATCACGGCGAGCGGCTGCGGCGCGTTCGTCAAGGAGTACGGCCACCTGCTGGGCGACGACCCGGCCTACGCGGAAAAGGCCCGGCGCGTGAGCGAAATCGCGCGCGACCTCGCCGAGGTACTGGCCGGCGAGCCGCTCGAACCGCTCGCGGCGGCGCCGGACACGACGCCGCGCCGCGTCGCCTTTCATTGCCCCTGCACGCTGCAGCACGCGCAGAAGCTCGGCGGCGCAGTCGAGCAGATCCTCCGGCGCGTCGGCTTCGAGCTCACGGCCGTGCCCGATTCGCACCTGTGCTGCGGCTCCGCGGGCACTTATTCCATCACGCAGCCGGAACTCGCGCGCAAACTGCGCGACAATAAGCTCGACGCGCTCGAAAGCGACCGGCCAGAATTGATCGTCACCGCCAACATCGGCTGCCAGACGCATCTGGATTCGGCCGGCCGCACCGAGGTGCGCCACTGGATCGAACTGGTCGAGGCATCCCTGCCCTGACCCGACGCATCGACAACGAACGAGGACATGACCTTGCAGACCAAACCCGTACTGACCGTAGCCGAAACCACCCGCATCATCGAGGCGGCCCGCGCCCACGCCGAGGCCAACCAGTGGGCCGTGACGATCGCCGTGACCGACGACGGCGGCCACCTGCTCAACCTGCTGCGCCTCGACGGCAACGCGCCGATCGGCGTGCAGATCGCCATCGAGAAAGCCCGTACCGCCGCGCTCGGCCGCCGCGAATCGAGGCTGTACGAGGAAATGATCAACGGCGGACGCAACGCGTTCCTCAGCGCGCCGGTGGCGGGCGCGCTCGAAGGCGGCGTGCCGGTCATCGTCGACGGCCAGGTGGTGGGCGCCGTCGGCGTCTCGGGCGTGCGCGCCGATCAGGACGCGGCCACCGCGAAGGCCGGCGCCGAAGCGCTCAAGTAAGTCGTCAGTCGCGAACGCGAGCCCGCTCGGGCTCGCCCCGCCCGTCCTGCGGACGGCCGCGGATCGACGAATCGACATTCGTCGTTCGTCGTTCGTCGTCGCCGCCGGCGGTCCGCGCGGGCCATCTCGCGCAATTCGCAGCGTCCTCCCCTCCCTTCTCCTTTCACCTGCTTTCGAACGGCAAACGTTCGCACGTCCCTCTGTACGCCGTTCAGCGGTCTCGGGCACAATGCCCGGCGACCATGCGCGCCGATATCGAAGCGCGTCCCGCCGCCACCTTACCGGAGACCCCTATCGTGACGAGTCGTCTGCTGTCCCTGCTGCTGGCCGCCTGCTGCGCGGCCCTGCCCGCCTTCGCCCACGCCGGCGAAGCCGACCCGGCCGCCGTTCCGGGCGATGCCGAACTGCACGTGCAAACGGCGGACTTCATCGCCCACGACTTCCACTTCTCGGACGGCACGACGCTGCCGCAAGTGCGCATCCACTACGCGACGCTCGGCACGCTGCATCGCGACGCACAGGGGCGACCCACCAACGCCGTGCTGCTGCTGCACGGCACGACCGGCACCGGCGCCGCGTTCCTCGCGCCGGACATGCGCCGCGAACTGTTCGCGCCGGGCGCGCCGCTCGATGCGCGGCGCTACTTCGTCGTCATGCCCGACGGCCTCGGCCGCGGCGGCTCGACCAAGCCGAGCGACGGGCTGCGTATGCACTTCCCCCATTACGGCTACACGGACGTCGTCGAGGCGAACCACGAACTGCTCGTGGACGGCCTCAAGATCGACCACCTGCGGCTCGTGCTCGGCACCTCGATGGGCGGCATGCAGACGTGGATGTGGGGCGAACGCTATCCGGACATGGCCGACGCGCTGATGCCGATCGCGAGCCAGCCGATTCCGCTCGCGGGCCGCAACTGGCTGTGGCGGCAGATGGTGGTCGGGGCGATCCGCAACGACCCGGGCTGGCAGAACGGCGACTACGCGACCGAGCCGACCCAGTGGACGCGCGTCTGGCCGATCTTCACGATCATCACCAACAATCCGGCGCGCCTGCAAACCGCGGCGCCCGACCGCGCGTCGGCCACGACGCTCTACGACACGCTCGTCGCGGCCGGCGGCAAGGACGACGCCAACGACGTGCTGTACTGGTTCGAATCGTCGTGGGACTACGATCCGGGGCCGCAGCTCGGCCGGATTCGCGCGCCGCTCTTCGCGGTCAACTTCCAGGACGACCTGATCAACGCGGCCGACCTCGGCGTCATGCAGCGCCTCGTCCCGCGGGTGCCGCACGGCCGCTTCGTCGAAGTGCCCGAAGGTCCGCATTCGTACGGCCATCAGACGCTCGCGCATCCCGAGGTCTGGAAAAAGTACCTCGTCCAGTTGCTCGACGGCACGGCGCCGCACGCCGACTGACCGCACCGCGATTCCCGTCTGCCCGTCTGGACCGTCTGATCTCCGCTCCGGCGGGCAGCCCCGGCGCGCCTCACGCGCCGGGCGCCCTGTCGCCTGACGCCATCCGGACGGACGCGAGGTAGAGCCGCACCAGCTCGCGCACCTCCCCGAGCAGCAGCGCCTGCGCCGCGGGCGCCTCGCCCTCGGTCAGCATCACCCCCTTGAGCAGATGCAGCAGCACGACGGCCGTCGTCTGCGCCTTCGCGGGCGCGAGGCCGCCGTTCATCGCGAGCAGGACGCGCGCGAGGCCGCCGCGCACCGACTCGCGAAAACGCCTGCGCCGCGCGTCGCTGCCGCCGCGCGCATCGACGAGCGACACGGCGAAGCTGCGCTGCGCCTTCAACGCCAGGATGAAATCGACGAGCGCGCCAGCCAGCGCGTCGGCCGACATGCCGGGCACCTGCGTCTCGAGTTCCGCCAGCCCACCCGCCACCTGCTGCGCGTAGCGCACGAGCAGCGCGTCGGCCAGCGCCTCCTTCGACGGAAAGAAGCGGTACATCGAGCCGATCGCCGTGCCCGAGCGCGCGGCGATCTCGGTCATCGTGGCGGCGTCGTAGCCCTTTTCCGTGAACACGTCGACGGCGGTCTGCATGATGGCCGCCACGCGCACGCGACCGCGTTCGCGTTTCGGCGCGGGTAGGGCCGCTTCGAGCAGCAAGGAAACGAAAGCGTTGTCGGTCATCCCGGGAGACTCGCTACGAGAGGATTATTGAATCTATCCTCTCATATTAACACGTGCCGTTCCGGCGCTCTTCCATCATTTGATGGCATTAAAATGGATATGAAATGCCACCTCTTCCGGAGATTGACTTTCCAATCCAATAAATGAGAGGATATCCTCTCATTTTCACAATCCCCTGTCCGGCATGGCTTGTCCCTTTCTCTTGCGCCCCCGCTCCCTGCCCTCGCCGGCCCGAACCGCCGCCCGGCGCACCGTGCCATGACGTCGCCCGCCTCATCTCCACCGCCCGGCTGGCTCGGCGCACGAACGACGCCTACGCAATGGTTCGCGCTCCTCGTGCTCTCCGCCGCGCTCACGGCGCTGCTCACCCTCGCCGGCCTGCCGGCCGCGCTGCTGCTCGGTCCGCTGCTGGCCGGCGTCGCGGTCAGCGCGAGCGGCGCCCGGCTCGGCCTGCCGCGCTGGACGTCCCTCCCCGTGCAGGGCGTCATCGGCTGCCTGATCGCGAAGATGCTGCCCGTCGGCATCGCCGGCCAGATCGGCAGCCACGCGGTGCTGTTCGCCGTGGGCGTGGTGTCGGTCATCGCCCTGAGCAGCCTGCTCGGCTGGCTGCTCACGCGGCTGCGCGTCCTGCCCGGCACGACCGCGCTCTGGGGCATGAGCCCGGGCGCCGCCACCATCATGACGCTGCTGGCCGAGTCGTACGGGGCGGACGCGCGCATGGTCGCCGTCATGCAGTATCTGCGCGTGCTGATGGTCGCGGCCATCGCGTCGGTCGTCGCGCGTTTCGTCGGCGCGGACGGACACCACGCGCTCCAGCAGGCACCCTGGTTCGCGGCCGTGCCGGCGCTGCCGTTCGCGCTCACGCTCGTGCTCGCATTCGGCGGCGCGTTCGTCGGCCGGCTGCTGCGCGTGAGCGTCGGCCCGCTCTTCGTGCCGCTCGTCGCCGGCCTCGTGCTCGAGCATCACGGCTGGCTTACGCTCGAGTTGCCGCGCTGGCTGCTCGCCGTCGCCTACGCGCTGATCGGCTGGCGCATCGGCCTGAGCTTCACGCGCGCGCTGCTGCTCCATGCGGCCCGCGCCCTGCCGCGCATCGTCGCCTGCACGACCGGGCTGATCCTCGCGTGCTGCGCGCTCGCCGCGCTGCTCGTCGTGGCGGCTGGCGTCGACCCGCTCACGGCCTATCTCGCCACGAGCCCCGGCGGCGCGGATTCGGTCGCGATCATCGCGGCGTCCACGCACGTCGACGTGCCGTTCGTCATGGCCATGCAGATGGTGCGGCTCATCGCCGTGCTGCTGATCGGGCCGGCCGTCTCGCGCTTTCTGGCCCGCCACGCCATGCGCCGCGAAAAGTCGGGCGCCGCGGCCCGCGCGGACTCGCCCCACGCTTCCTCCACTCCAGGTGACTGACTCATGCACTACATCGGATTGATCTTCTCGGGCATGTTGCTGTGCAACTGCCTTCCGCACCTCGCCAGCGGGCTGCAGGGCCAGCCGTTCCCCACGCCGTTCGCGAAGCCGCGCGGCGTCGGCGATTCGTCGCCGCTCGTCAACTTCGTGTGGGGCTTCGGCAATCTCGTCGTGGGGCTCGCGCTGCTCGCGCACCATCCGGTGACGATCGGACTCAACGCGGACTGGATCGCCGTGCTCGCGGGCGCCGCAGCGATCGGCCTGCATCTCGCGCTGCATTTCGGCAAGGTGCGCCGCGAGCGGGACTGATTCCGAGAGACGGGAAAAGCGGGCCTTCACGGCAGGCCCCGAAACGAAAGAGCCGGCCGCCCCTCGCGGGGCGGCCGGCTCTTTTTCATGCTCGCTCGCTTCGCGCGCCGCTTAACCGTTCACGAGACGCTTCGGCTGCAGCAGGGCCAGCACGGCACCGATCGCCATCGCCGCGGCCACGAAATACATGCCCGCGTTGGTGCTCTGGGTCACGTCCTTCATCCAGCCGATGATCGACGGGCTCACGAAGCCCGCGAGATTGCCGACGGAATTGATGAGGCCGATCGCGGCGGCGGCCGAGCCGCCCGCGAGGATCGCGCTCGGGTAAGTCCAGAACACCGGCATGGTGGCCAGCATGCCGGCCGTGCCGACCGAGAGCGCCACCATCGCGAGCGGCACGTTCGCGCCGAACACGGTGCTGAAGTAGAGGCCCAGCGCCGCCGCGCCCGAGGCAATGGCGAAGTGCCAGCGGCGCTCGCCGGTGCGGTCCGCGCTGCGCGCGACGGCCAGCATGCTCACGACGGCGCACGCGTACGGCACCGCGGTGAGCAGCCCGACGTTCAGCGCGCTCTGGACCCCGCTCGCCTTGATGAGCGTCGGCAGATAGAAGCTGATGCCGTAGAGGCCCATCATGCAGCAGAAGTAGATCACGCACATGAGCCAGACGCGGCCGTTCGAGAAGACCGAGGCGATCGACGCATGCGTCTTGCCCGCGCCGTCCTGCTCGATGTTGCGCTCGAGCGCGTCCTTTTCGGCCTCGGTGAGCCAGTTCGCGCCGCGAATGCTGTTGGGCAGGTAGAACAGCGTGATCACGCCCAGCACGGCCGACGGAATCGCCTCGATGACGAAGAGCCACTGCCAGCTCGCCCAGCCGGCGAGGCCGTTGAACGAGGCGATGATCCAGCCCGAGAGCGGTCCGCCCAGCACGCCCGCGATCGGAATGCCGATCATGAAGAGCGCGTTCATGCGGCTGCGCCGCGCGGCCGGGAACCAGTAGTTCAGGTAGAGCACGATGCCGGGGAAGAAGCCCGCCTCGGCGACGCCGAGCAGAAAGCGCGCGACGTAGAACATGGTCGGCGTTCTGACGAAGAGCGACGCGGCCGATACGACGGCCCACGTCAGCATGATCCGCGTGATCCAGATGCGCGCACCGACGCGGTGCATCAGGATGTTGCTCGGCACCTCGAAGAAAAAGTAGCCGATGAAGAAGATGCCCGCGCCGAGGCCGTAGACCGTCTCGCTGAAATGCAGGTCACCCAGCATCTGCAGCTTCGCGAAACCGACGTTCACGCGGTCGAGATAGGCCGCGACGTAGCAGAGGAAAAGGAAGGGCAGGAGGCGACGGGTCGCCTTCGAATAGGCCTTCGTTTCAATTGACTGGAGGTCGGCCCGGGTAGCCTGGCTATTGGCGATCGTATTCATGGTCTCCACATGTTTCGTTCTGCGGTTGCTCCGGCAACCGGATGTCGATGATCAATCCCGTCCTTCACGCGCATGGACGGCGCGGCACGAAGCGGTGCGCCGCGTGCGTTCGATTCGGGAGCAGACCGGGACGACGTTGCGCAACCAGGCTGCGGACTTTCGACCCGGACGCGCGACGGAGGAAATCTCGCCGCCGGCCCTTTCGTACGTTTTGTGCGTTTTGTCGTGCGTTCCGTGCGGCCGGCAAACGGAGCCGGGCCTGGGAACGCGACGCGTGGATGACGACGGCCCGGATTCGGGGCCTGCCCGCCGTCGAGCGGCCTGGCCCCCTGACTATACCGGACCTGCCGGGTATCAATGCAAGGATAAAACGGGCGCATACTACTTTGCTGCGGCGATCGTTGTCAATCGACGTAACCGGTCCGTCAGCACGGTGCGGAAGCGGGAAATAGAACGGAAATGGAACGGAAAGGAAGGCGAAAAGGAAAGCGGGAACCATGACGGCAAAACACGGCGAAAATGGACGACGCGGCGAACGGCCCAGCGGAAGACCCGGCGGCCCGCGCCCGCGCATCTATCTGGCCGGCTTCGACGTGTTCCGGCCCGATGCGATCGCACGCGGACGCCAGTTGCAGGCATGGTGCGAGGCGGCCGGATTCGAAGGCGTCTATCCGCTCGACGCGGCCGTGCCCGATGCGCTCGACGGTCCGGGCAAGGCCGCCTGGATCTATCGCGCGAACGTGGAGGCGCTGCGCGCGTCCGACATCGTCATGGCGAACGTCGACGACTTTCGCGGACCCGGCGAGCCCGACTCGGGCACCGCGTTCGAAATCGGCTACGCGGCCGCGCTCGGCAAGGCGCTCTGGGCCTACACGACCGATGCGGGCACGCTGCTCGAACGCGTCCCGTCCGCGCCGCACGCCGGCGGCCGAATCTGCGCGCGCGGTTTTCTCGTCGAGGATTTCGGGTTGTCGAAGAATCTCATGATCGCGTGCTCGGCCCGCATCGTCCGCGGCGATGCCCAAGCCTGCCTCGCGGCGATCGCCGCGGACTGGCGCGACGGAGCATCGCCGGCCCGGGCCGGGCAATGACGGCAACGACGGGCGGTAGCTAAACACGTCGCGTCGCTCCGGTCCGTCTCCCGCTTTCCGGTCAATGCCGCGGCGCAGGCGCCGCCCGCGTCTGCTGCAGCGCGCGGATGCGCGCGAGCGCGTGCCCATCCGCCACCGCCTTGTCGTATAGCGCGGCGAGATCGTGCTTGAGCGCCGTGCGCGAGGCGGCGTCGAGATAGACCATGTGTCCCGACGGATAGAAGCGCGCGCTCAGGTTGTTGCGCACCTTCTGGTCCGCGAGCGGCATTTTCTGCAAGTCGACGATGGTCTGGTAGAACGGCGTCACGAAGTCGTAATAGCCGTTGGCCGAGAGCACGCGCAGGTCGGGATTGAGCGCCATCGCGGCGGCGAGGTCGCCCGCCGTGTAAAGCACCACGTTGCCCTGCGCATCGACGCCCTTCTGCGCGCCGGTCGGATCGATATGGCCGAAATCCCAGTTCTGGAACGCCTGATCGTTCAGGTCGGTGAACGACGACGTCGAGCGAAACTTCAGCCCCTCGTTCAGGTAGCTGTTCCACATCACCGTGTAGGCGCCGCTCACGGCCGTCATCGTCGGGTCGTTGCCGCCGGCGTTCGGATCGATCTGCCCCGCGATGCCCGTGTCAATGGCCGTTACGCGCCCGTCGTAGGCGCCGAGCGCCACGCCCTTGTCCTTCAGCAGCGTCGTGAGGAACAGCGAGTTGCCGCGGCTGTCGTAGGCGGCGACGTCGAGCTTCCAGGCAGTGAGCGTCTGCGCGTCGATGCCCGTGTATTGCGCGAGCGGCGCGAGCGCGGCCGTCACGGTCGGGCTTTGCGCATCGGGAAATTGCGCGAGTGCGGCCGCGTACTGCGTGCGCGAGAACTGCGCGACCGTCTCGACGAACGCGTGCAGGCCGGCGGGCCGCGGCGTCACGCCGACGCGGCCATGATACCAGGCGTCCGCCGCCGCGCTCGGCAGCGCGCCCACGGGGTTGCCGCTTTGCGTGTAGTCCAGAATCGACGATTGCAGCGTGAGGCCGTTCAGGTCCACGCCGTCCTCGTGCAACCGGTACGCAAGCACGCAGCTACGCGCGGTGCCGTACGACTCGCCGTAGAGAAATTTCGGCGAATTCCAGCGGTCGTTCGCGCTCAGGTAGCGCTTGACGAACTGCTTGAGCGAATCCGCGTCCTGATCGACGCCCCAGAAGTCGCGATTGCGATGCGGCGCGATCGCCGCCGAATAGCCCGTGCCGACCGGGTTGACGAACACGAGGTCGCTCCGGTCGAGCAGGCTGTCGGGATTGTCCTCGAGCGTATAGGGCGCGGGCGGGGTGAAACCCGGCATCGCGGTGCGGATGCGCTTCGGCGCGAACGAGCCGAGCAGCACGAACACCGACGAGGAGCCCGGCCCGCCGTTGTAGAAGAACGTGACCGGCCGCAGCGACGCGCGCGCGCCGTCCTTCGTGAACGCGACGTAGAACATCTTCGCGTTCGGCTGCGAGCTCTCCGAATCGACGGTGACGAGATGCCCGGCCGTCGCCGTGTAGTCGATCGTCTCGCCGCCGATGCGCAGGGCGTGATGCGTGATCGCCGCGTTCTCGGACGTGTCGCTGACCGAATCGTCGGGACCGTTGCCGTAGGCGAGCGGATCGGAAAA
This sequence comes from Burkholderia sp. WAC0059, assembly GCF_002870125.1. Lineage (GTDB taxonomy): Bacteria > Pseudomonadota > Gammaproteobacteria > Burkholderiales > Burkholderiaceae > Paraburkholderia. Next base: position 207,401 of record NZ_PNEO01000001.1, on the reverse strand, counting down.
CGGCTGGTCGGCTTCGGCGCCGCGAGGCCCGTGACCGCCATCGGCCCGGCCGTTTGCGGACTGGACATCCTCGTTCATCTGGCCTCCCTGCATCGTGCCGGTGTCGTGTCGACGTCGCGCCGACATGGCGCGCATTCGCTGTCCGATTGCTGCCCGCTTGCCAGCGCCTTCAACCCGACGCCGGGCGTGCGCGCCCACTGCGCCGCGCACGCCCGGCGTCCGGCAACGGGCGAGGCTACCCGCCGCCCAGCGCCGCCGCCACGCGCGCGCCGTCGGGCGAGCCGAGCCCCGTGCAGGCGTCCCAGCCCGGCGCGGCGTCGAAGTCGCCGTTGCTGCCGCTCGTGATGTCGTTGAACGCGCCCTGCTGCTGATACAGCACCGCGTTGACGAAGCCGACCGGCTTGCCGCGCGCCGCGTTGATCCGCGCGATCAGCGCGGCCCAGAGCGGCGCGACCGCGCTCGTGCCGCCGACCACGGTGTCGGTGCCGTCGATGCGCACGGCGTAGCCGCTCGCCGGATCGGCATCGCCGGCCACGTCGGGCACGCCGCGTTTGGTCAGCGGTTGCGTGCCGCCGCCGCTACGCGCGACCGCGAGCCCGTTCTGCCAGGCGGGCAACGCGAACACCGTGCTGACGCCGCCGCCGCTCGCGCCGTCGTCGCCCTCGGCCGCTTCGCCCCAGACGGTCTCGCTCGCGATCCGCCCGCCCGAGGCGCTGAGGTGCGTGCCGCCGCAGCCGAGCGCATAAGGGCTCGACGCCGGGAAATCCACGTGATCGGCGCCGTCGCCGACGCCGTCCGACGAGCCGCTGTCGCCCGACGCCACGCAAACCGTGACGCCGAGCGCGACGGCGGTTTGCAGCGTGTCGTTGAGCGCGTTCAGCGTCTGCTCCGACCACGTCGATTCGGGCGCGCCCCAACTGATCGAGACGACCGAGGGCCGACGCGTCGTATCGTGCAGCGCCGCGCTCAGCGCGTCGACGAACCCGGCCTCGGTGTTGGGCGTGAAATAGACGGCGATCAGCGCGGCCGGCGCGAGCGCGCCGACGATCTCGACGTCGAGCGTCACCTCGCCGTCCGGTCCGCCCGGGTCGCCGCTGGGCGTGTTGGAAGCGCCGTCGACGGAGACGGCCTCGACCCGGGGCTGGGGCACGCCGAGCGACTCGAAATACGCCGCCAGATCCGCGGCCTCGTAGCCGCCGCCGAGTTCGATCAGCCCGATGCACTGGCCCGCGCCGTCGCCGGCCGGAAAGTCGTAGAACGTCGCGACCTGCAGCGGCGTGAACGACGACTCCGCGATGAGGCGCGCGGCGCGAATCGGCGGCCGGATCGCGGCATCGGCGGAAGACGAAGAAGACGCGGGAGCGGAGCGGCTGCCCGGCGACGCGCCGAGGCGAAAGTGCGGCCGCGCTTTCGCGCGGTTGTCGAGCCCGAGCACGGCGACGACGACTTCGTGAACGTCGTCGGGCAGATGGACCGGCCCCGCGGGCTGACGAAAGCGGGACTTGATCGTGCCGGCCTGATGCTCGAAATGCTGCAGATCGACGCCGAACGCCTCGTTGTAGTGCCGGACCGTACCCGACAGCACGACGCGGCGCGCGACCGGATCGGCATGCGAGACGCTCAGGCCGTGCGCCTCGGCGAAGCGGGTCACGCGTTGCACGTCGGCGGCCGAAGCGCCGAAACGCTGCCCGTAGGCTTCGCGCGTCACGGGCGCGACCGCGGCGTCGCCGGCCGCCAGCCTGTCGACCAGATCGCGGAAGTCGGGCTGCGCCTGACGGCGCAGCAACAGCACGACCTCGAAGCGCTCGGACGGATCGCAGGCGCCGACGTGGCGCGCGCCTGCGGGCGCTGAAACTTCACTGCCTCTTACCGGATGTCTCGTCATGACCGGGGCTCCTCGCTGAAACAACGCTGTCCGACGTCCGTCGGACCGATGCGCGTTCGCCGGGTTCCGCCAGCCATGCGATGGATGCGCGAAGCATCTCAAGGCCTGAGCGACCGGTCCACGCGGGAATCGAACCCGCCGCAAAAAACGGGCCTCGCAGGTTGCTCCGGTCGCGCTCAGGTCACATTCAGGCTGCCGCCGCCGTGCTCATCATCGGCAGGTATTCGTGCAGATATTCTTCGAACTCGTCCTTCACTTCCGGATGGCGCAGCGCGAATTCGACGGTCGCCTTCAGGTAGCCGAGCTTGCTGCCGCAGTCGAAACGCGTGCCCATGTAGCGGTACGCGAGCACCTGCTCCTCGCCGAGCATCGACTGCACCGCGTCGGTCAACTGCAACTCGCCGCCCGAGCCCGGCTTGAGCGAGCGCAGGTGGTCGAAGATGGTCGGCATCAGCACGTAGCGGCCGACCACGCCGAGGTTCGACGGCGCGCTCTCGGGCGCGGGCTTCTCGACGATGCCCGAGAGCTTGAACACGTCCTCCTCCCACTCGCGGCCGTCCACGACGCCATACGAGGCGGTATTCTCGCGCCGGATCGTCTCCACGCCGATCACCGAGCTGTGATAGTGGTTGAAGACGTTCACGAGCTGCTTCATCACCGGCGTCGGACTGTAGAGCAGGTCGTCGGCGAGAATCACGGCGAACGGGCTGTCGCCGACCAGCTTCTCGGCGCAGAGCACCGCGTGGCCGAGGCCCAGCGCCTCGGCCTGGCGCACGTAGAAACAGTCGACGTGGCTCGGCTTGATGCCGCGCACGAGCTCGAGCAGCTTGTCCTTGTGGCGCGCCTCCAGCTCGGCCTCGATCTCGTAGGACTTGTCGAAATGGTCTTCGATCGCGCGCTTGCTGCGCCCGGTCACGAAGATCATCTCGGTGATGCCCGCCGCGATCGCCTCTTCCACCGCGTACTGGATCAGCGGCTTGTCGACGATCGGCAGCATCTCCTTCGGGCTCGCCTTGGTGGCGGGAAGGAAGCGCGTGCCGAGCCCGGCTACGGGAAACACGGCCTTGGTTACTTTCAGCATGATTTCAGTCCCAGATCATTGAATTTTCGGCGTCGCGACAAGGCAAGCCGGCGTCCCCAAGACTTCCGGTCCAGTCATTTTTATCTTGAATCGTCCGATATTTCCGGTTTCCCTTAATATCCGCCGGGAAACGAAAATAAATTCGACACGTCCTGCGCGCCATTACTGGAAATTATTGCGTGACCGATACGGCACGCGGAATAAATTTCCGACGGCGAGCACAGGAGTACGGAATATATTGAATCGAAGTCTACTCGAACTCGTCGAGCGGCGGCAACTCGCCGGAGCGCGTGCGGAAACGGTGGATCGGCTCGTTGCGCAGCGCCTCCCGATAAGCCGACACAGCAGCGAGAATTAACAACACGGCAACGCCGGCAAGCAAATGCAGGTTCATCGAATTCCCCCAACAATCGTAAGCGGGCAGCAATCAAACTAGCACAAACAATTAGGCAAATAAATGCGATTCCGGTGCCGGAAATTATTTATCGGCATAAAGTAAAGTACCTTTCATCCAGCAATCAACCTCTGAATATTTTTGTAAAACTTTCGCTTATTTTTCCCCTTTACCGCCCCTATGATCGTTTCATGTGTCGTGGCGTGCATGCACCGCCGACCGCCCCACTCCAACTCTGATCTTCCTGCCCGACTGCCTTTTTCCGCATGAGCGACCCCGTCATCAACGCCGGCCTTCCGGCCGCCCGCCCCGCCGCGCTTGCCCGGCCCCTGGCCGAGGTCACGAGCGATCGACTCGTCGACGCGATGCGCGGCTTCGCGGCGTTGCTCGTCGCCTATTTTCACTGCCGCCAGGTCACCTGGGTCGGCATGGAGGCCTTCCACCGGAGCGTCGGCCTGGCGCTCAACCCGGGCTCGATCGTCGCGTACCTGACCCTACCCATTGCGTGGGGCTCCGCGGGCGTGCCGATCTTTTTCGTCCTGAGCGGCTACTGCATCCACCGCAGCGGCGCGGCACGGCTCATCGCGAATCCCGATTACCGGCTCAATGCGGGCCAGTTCTGGCTGCGCCGCTTCGTGCGGATTTATCCGGTGCTGATCGTCGCGCTGTTCGTCACGCTCGCGCTCGATTCGATCAGTCTCTCGCTGCATCCCGCCAGCCACAAGATTCTCGACATCGGCCCGCAGGCATTCCTCGTCAACCTGTTTTCCCTGCAGGGCGTGGCCGGCAGCCCCTACGGATCGAACGGCGCGCTCTGGACGCTCTCGCTCGAAGTGCAGTTCTACGTGGTCTATCCGCTGCTCTTCGCGCTGCGTCGTCGCTTCGGCCTGTCCGCCGTGCTGGCGGCCGTCGCGCTCGTCAACGTCGTCTCGGCCTTGACGCTGCAACTGCACGAAGTGCTGTTCTTCACCTCGTACTGGTTCTCGTGGATGCTCGGCGCCTGGATCGCCGAAATCCGGCTGCGCGATACGCCGCGCTGGCGCCAGCGCCACGGCTATCTCGCGGCCGCGCTCTTCACGGCGGCCGGCTGCGCGGCCTACCGGTTCGGCCAGTACGGCGCGTTCCAGTTGTGGGCGAGCGGCTTCGCGTGCTACCTCGTCGTGGCGCTGCAGCGGCGCCATACCGTCAACGGGCCGCTCATCCAGCTATTCTCGAAGATCGGCCAGTTCAGCTACTCGCTGTACCTCATCCACCTGCCGATCTTCGTGCTGCTCGCCTCGCTGCTGTTCCGCTCGACGCTGCAGACCTCGATCTGGCCGTCGTTCGGCTTCATGCTGTTCGTGCTGCCCTGGGCGTGGCTGCTCTACCGCTTCGTCGAGCAACCGTCCCAGAATTTCTCCGCACGGCTCAAGCGGCGGCTGGCGTCGTAACGACGGCGCACGGCCCGTGCCCGCGCCGGATGCGGGCAATCTCCGACAGTCGTCAGGCAGTCGGGCGGCCCGCGCCGGAAAACCCCACGGAAAACCGCTGGGAAACCGCCGGAAAGCGATAGAGACGCGGAACGACCGCCGGAAAGAGAACGGACGATTCGGCAAGCCGGTCGAGATACGCCCGGGAAGGTAGACGGCAACGAAGGGTACGCAATGACTTACATCGCGAAGCCCTTCGCTCCCCGCCGTTCACGCCGCCGGCTTGCGCCCCGCCACTTCGCGCAACACCCGCTCGACGCCGTCGACATAGCGTTGCGTGCCGAAGCGCTGCCGCGCCGTTTCGAGGCCGTCGGCGCCGAGCCGCTCGCGCAGCGCGGGGTCGCCGCGCAGCGACGCGAGCGTCGCCGCGAGTTCCGCGGCGTTACCCGGTGCGCAGAGCAGGCCGTTCACGCCGTGCGAGACGATCTCCATGACGCCGCCGTCGCGCGAGGCCACGACAGGCCGCTGCGCGAGCATGCCTTCGACCACGACGCGCCCGAACGGCTCCGGCGTGATCGACGTATGCGCGACCACGTCCACGGCACGCATGCAAGCCGCGATGTCGCGGCGAAAACCGAGAAAATGCACGCGCTCCGCGAGCCCGTTTCCAGCCACGAACGCGCGCAGCCGCGCCTCGTAGGCATCCTCGCCGAACAGCGCCGCGCCGACGAAAACGGCATGCGCCCGCGGCTCGAGCAGCAGCGCCTCCAGCAGCACGTGCTGGCCCTTCCAGTGCGCGAGACGACTGAACGCGCCGACGAGGAACGCGTCGGCGGGCAGACCGATCCGCGCGCGCAATTCGCCCTGCGAGACGTCGCGCAGCGCCGCGAACGGCGCGTCGTCCACGCCGTTGAGCACGACGTCGATGCGCCGCGTGTCGAAGCGGGTCAGTTGCAGGAACGCGTCGGCCGAGGCCTGCGAGTTCGCGATGACGTGCGCGAGACCGAGCTTCGCGCACCACTTGATGATGGCGCGCTGCGCGCGGCCGAAATGCTCGGGGCTCACGATGTCGCGCAGATGCCAGACCACGGGCTTGCCCGCGAGCCTGCCGGCCAGCACGCCGATCACCATGGCGCGCTGCGTATTCGCGTAGACGACGTCCGCGTCAAGCGCGCGCGCGCGCGTGCGGCGCACGAGGCCGGCGGCGGCCGCCAGCGCGCCGGCGGCGAACGCGCCGCTGTCGCGGCGCACGTTGCGCAACGCCTGCGACGTCAGCACGTCCACCTGCACGCCGGCCTCGTCGAGCGCCGCGCGAAACGGCCCGTCGTCGAACAGCACGACCTCGACATGGGCATGCAGCCGCTTGACCACTTCGAGCAGCGAAAGCTCGGCGCCGCCGAGCACGCCGCTCTGGTCCATCGCCAGCACGCGCAGCGTGCCGGCGGCGGGCGACGCGCCCGTCTTTCGCGCCATGCCGGCAGCGCCCGGCAAGGCTCCTGCGCCGGGCGCCGTCGCCGCAAAATCCCCATCGGCCGGCGGCCCGATCACCCAGCCGGCCGGCACGGCCTGCCTGACCTGCGCGAGAAAGCGCTCGCGAAAGCTCGCTACCGAAAAGCGCTCCGCGTTGGCGCGGCAATCCTCGGGGCGAAACCGGCCCGGGTCGCGCTCGAACGCGTCGATGGCCGCGAGCATCGACTCGACGCTCTGCTCGCGGAAGAACAAGCCCGTGGGCCGCGCCTGCGTCTCGTCGCGCACGGTTTCGAGCGCGCCGCCCTTGCCGTAGGCGATAACGGGCGTGCCGCACGCCTGGGCCTCGACCACCGAGATGCCGAAGTCCTCCTCGGCCGCGAACACGAAGGCCTTCGCGCGGCGCATCCGGTCGCGCAGCACGGAGAACGCCTGGTAGCCCATGATCTCGACGTTGGGCGCCGCCTTCGCGCGAACCTTCTCCATGTCGGGCCCGTCGCCGATCACGACGAGCCGGCGCGACGGCGTGCGCGCGAACGCCTCGACGATCAGGTCGATCTTCTTGTACGGCACGAGCCGCGAGGCGGTCAGATAGAAGTCCTCCTTCTGCGTCTGCAGCGCGAACCCGTCGATGTCCACGGGCGGAAACACGATCGCCGCGTCGCGCTGGTAGACCTTGCGGATGCGCCGCGCGATGAAGGCCGAATTGGCGATGAACTGGTCGACCGAATTCGCGGTCCGCACGTCCCAGTTGCGGATGTAATGGAGAATCAGCCGCGCGAGCATGGACTTCGGCCCGTGCGTGAGCTTCGACTCCCTAAGGTACTGGTGCTGGAGGTCCCACGCATAGCGGATCGGCGAATGCACGTAGCTCAGGTGGACCTGGTCCGGGCCCGTCAGCACGCCCTTCGCCACGGCGTGGCTGCTCGAAATCACGATGTCGTAGCCGGACAGGTCGAGCTGCTCGATGGCGAGCGGCATCAGCGGCAGGTAGGCGCGGTAGCGGCGGCGCGCGGCGGGCAGCCGCTGGATGAACGACGTGGTCGCCCGCTTGCCGCGCAGGAACGCGCGGTCCTCGACGAAATCGACGAGCGCGAAAAGGTCCGCGTCGGGAAAGCACGCGATGATCTGCTCGAGCACGCGCTCGGCGCCCGCATAGGTGACGAGCCAGTCGTGCACGACGGCCACGCGCGGCACGCGCAATGCGTGTCCGGCCGGCGCGGCCGGCCCGGCTTGCGCACGCCTGGCCGCCTCGACGTCGTGATCGTCCCGAAGATCGTCCCGAACGTCCTCGGCCGCCGGCTCGCGCGGCGCGCGTTCGCGCCAGGCTTCGGCCAGGTCGGCTGACGCGCCCGGCAAGGCGGTGCGTTCGGCCGGCGCCGCGGCTTCGGGCAGGAGTTCGTGGCTCATGCGTTCTTCCTCGCGTTCAGTCTGAAGAGGAGCGAGCGCGCGAAGCCGCGCAGCGCCGGCGTGGACGCGATCGACCAGGCGGCGTTGGCCGCGGCCAGCACGACGCCCGCGCCGATGGCGTAGAACGGCCCCGCCAGCAGCCACGCGATCGCGAGCGCCGCGCCGAGAAAGGCGAGGTGCGCAAGCATGTCGAGCAGAATCAGCCGGTAATGGATGCGCGAGAGGTAAAGCAGCACGACGTAGTCGAAGAAAGCGCGCAGCAGCACGGCGCTCGCCGCGCCCATCAGGCCGAAATGCCCGATGCCGAACCAGAGCAGCCCCGCGAAAATGGGCAGCTCGATGAGCCCGACGCGCGCCGTCGCGGCCGGGTTGTTCTGCGCCTGGATCAGGATGCGCGTCACGCTCGCCTGGCCGACGAGCCAGACCGAGACGATCAGCAGCCGCCCCACGCCCGCGCCGCGATCGGCGATCTCGGGGCCGACCCACGCGTGCAGGAACGGCCCGAGCACGACGATCGCGCCGATCGCGACGGGCGTGAACGCGCTGTTCAGGAACTGCAGCGACTGCACCGTGATCTCGTCGGCATGCTCGCGCCGCGACGCCGACAGGCGCGGAAACAGCGTGCGCACGAGCGCGTTGGGCACCATGTTCAGGCGCGTCACGAGGTTCTGCGGCACGGTGTAGTAGGTCACGAAACGCGCGCCGAGCCCGGCGCCGAGCATCATGCGGTCGAGCGAATCGGCCACCATGCCGGTGATGCTCGTAATCAGCACCCAGCCGCCGTAACCGAACAGCGCCTTCGTCGTGTCGAGGCGCGGCGCGCGCAGGCCCTCGATGTCGAGCACGCGCAGCGCGGAGCGCGCGAGCAGCACGGCAGCGATGAAGCGCGCCAGCACGGCGGCCGCGAGCACCGTCTGCAAATTCGGCGCGATGGCCCAGGCGGCGCCGAGCGGCAGCAACTGGAACAGGAACGTGCCGATGGTCTGGTTGGTGTTGTAGGCGGCGAAGCGCTCCGCGCCGTTGATCGCGCCCGCGAACACCCACGAGACGTTGGCGATCGGAATGGCGAGCGCGAGCCAGGGCAGCGCACGATACACCTCGAGCCTCAGCTCCGGCGAGACGTGCGTGAAGTACGCCGTGTAATAGGCGCCGCCGAGCCAGATCAGCAGACCGCCCACGGCGCCCGTCGTCAGGTTCAGCCAGAACGCGCTCCAGAACACGCGCGCGCAGGCCTCGCGGTCCTGCGACGCGTGCGCCTTCGAGATGTGGTTCTGCGCGGCCATGCTCATGCCGAGGTCGAGCACGCTGAAATAGCCGATCAGCGTCCACACGAGCGCGATCACGCCGTAGCGTTCGACGCCGAGCAGGCGAATGTACGACGGCACGGTGACGAGCGACACGAAAGTCGGCAGCACGAGGCCGCACAGATTGATCGCGACGTTTCTGATGATGCCCTTGTCCATCGGTCGGTCATCCCGGTTGACGGAACGCGGCGCGGCGCGCGGCGTTCCGGTTGCGGCTCACGCCGGTTTCCAGCGGTACATCAGCACCTTGCCGCGCGCGTCTTCCTCGACGAAGACGAGGTACTCGCCGTCGGCCATCCGGTGCGCGCTGATGCCGAAGGGCACGTCCACCCAGCCCGAGGTGCGTCCCACCTCGGGGCCGGGACCGAACGTGCCGATTTCCTTCCCGCTGTTCTTGTCGTAGACGACCACGGTGCCCGTGGGCTCGACGACGAACAGGTACTGCCCTTCGACCGTCAGCCCCGCGGGCGTGGCGGGCGGCCTGCCGTGCGGGTCCCACGGCAGGCGCACCAGATAGCGCTGCTGCGGCTTGCCCCCCGACCAGTGGTCGTAGCGCACCAGCACGCGGCCCGCCTCCTTCGTGAAGCCGGGGTCGTGCGGCGCGTCGGCCGTGTAGCCCGTCACGTAGAGCGTGTCGGTGTCGGGCTCGTAGATCGCGCGGTGCACCTCGATGAACGGCGCGGGCGCCGGGTACGTCTCGATGGCCGAGTAGTCGTAGATCGGGTTGCCCTTCGCGTCGATCCCGCCGAAGTGGAAGCGCACGATCTCGTCGTTGTGCGCGCGCCAGATGTCGCCGCGCGTGTCGACCCACCAGCCCCAGCCGCCGGCGAGTTTTTCCGGGCCGGGATTCATCGTGAACTCGTCGGCGTCGAGGCGGCCGTTGCCGTTCCCGTCGCGCCAGATCCAGTCGCCGCCCGGCGGCGCGTTCGGCACGTGCGCGACCGGCTCGTCGCGGCCCGCGATGAAGCCCGACGGAATCGCGGTCTCGCCATCATGCTGCGGATCGAAGCGGTAAATCTTCAGATGGTCCGCGTACATGTCGGTCAGGTACAGGAACGTGTGCCCCTGCAATTCGCGCGCGGTCGGCAGGCCCGGCCACTGGTCGGTGTGGAACACCGGGTCGTCCGGATAGCGGAAGCGGTTCGAGAGGAAGCCGGCGTAGGTCCAGTCTTGCCCCGGCGGCTTCGAGAGGTCGATCGTGAAGCGCTTGTTGCCCGTGTAGACGCTGTTGGGCCGCGCCGGGTCCATCCATGCGCCATCGACGAACAGCAGGCCCTGCACCTGCCAGAGCCGCGCACCCGAGGGCGCGTAGCTCTCGAGCGTCGCGCCGAGGCCCGCGCCGATGGTCGCGTGCTTCGGGCCGATGCCGTTGGTCGCCACATAGACGTTGCCGCGCGCATCGCATCCGATGGCGGTCAGGCCGTTGAAGCGGCCGGGACCGGGCCGGCCCTGCTCGTCGGGCGGCCCCGCGAAAATGCCGCCGCGCACGCCGATCGTCCCGCCCGGCGCATAGCGGCCGCCGTGCTTCGCGTAGACGAGAATCTGCTGGCGCGGACCGTTGTCGGCGACGAGCAGGCGGCCCGACGGATCGAGGGCGATGTCGACGGCCACCGTGCCGGCCGGCAGCGCGGGCGCGTCGTCGAGCGGATGGCCGTCGGCCGCGTAGTGCGCGAGCGTCGGCACGGCGCCCGGCGTGCCGTCGGGCGCCGGGTTGCCGTCGTGCGGGCTCAGCGTGTCGCGCAGCGCCCAGAGCGTGCCGTCGGACGCGAGCGCGAGCTTGCCCGGCTCGTGGACGCTCCACTGCGCCTTGCGCTGCATCGACGTCGCGTCATACACCTCGATCCGGTTCATCGTCGTGTTGCTCACGTAGAGCGTCGTATCCGAGGCCGCCAGGCCCTCCACGTCGGCCACCGTGCCGACCGGCACCTCGTTGATCCGCAGGAACGCGCCCGCCAGTTGCGCGTGCGGGTTCAGCGGATCGGGCGGCGGCCGGAACGGCGCGCCGTGCTTCAGGTCGTTGATCGGCCGGCGCGTCACGCCGTACCACTCTTTCCCGCTCGCCGGCCAGATGCCGGGCCCGATCAGATGCCCCTTCTCGTTGCCGACCGCGACGGCCGCATACAGATAGCGCCGATTGACCGCGACCGCGTTGCCGCCGGCCTGGCCCCAGCCGTGCGTGCCGCCCGCGAAGCCGAACACCTTGCCGTTCTGGTAGAGGCTGATCTCGGCGCCGCTTTCGTCCCAGGGCGCATCCGTGAACACCTTGCCGTCCGGCGTGACCGCGACGGCCGTGATGTTGATCTGCGTCCACGTCCCCTGGCCGTTGCCGTAGGTGTTGCCGATCCAGGAGGTCGTCACGTTCAACTGCGGCGCCGCGATGCCCTGCACCGACGACGTGCAGATGACGGCGCACAGCAGCGAAAGGGCCAGCGGGCGGCGCAGGCGATGATCGAAGCTCGGCAGCAGCAAAGGCACCCCCTCCGGAATAGCTCGTTCGATCCCTTGATCATGCCGCACATCGCGGCAAGAAATTCCGCCCCAAAAAACGAAAATAATTCAAAAAAATTCGCTGCTGGACCGATGAAAATGCGACTGAACCGGACGCGGCGATTAATGCCGATTTCGCATACTTTCGCTTACGCTCCGTACCTCATATCGTCATGAAAAACCGGGATAAACGTGCGGTTACGCACGGCACCGGAGCCGACCCGGCACGCGATCCGGGAGAAATAACCGGAACCTTCATTCCGCTTTCCAATTCGCCGGTTTTATATTCCGATTCATTCCGGGCATCGCATTATCTTTCCGTTTTTGTTCATTAAATCTTTTCTAGAATGAGTCGTTCATGGCGGCGTCACGCGCGCCGTCCGTCCGGCAATCTGCAGCGCGCACAGCGTGCCCGAACTTACGGATCACTCATGAACGCGACTGGCTCCACGATCGGCCCCGTCAGAACGCCCGACCACGCCCACCGCATCGCCCAGCTCGACGGCCTGCGCGCGGTCGCCGTGCTCTCGGTATTCGCGCAGCACGCGCTGCGCGCGCCGCTGTGGATGGGCGTCGACCTGTTCTTCGTGCTGAGCGGGTTCCTCATCACCGGCATCCTCATGGAGCGCAAGGCGCGCGGGCAGTCCTACTTCAGCTACTTCTACGCGCGCCGCGTGCGCCGCATCCTGCCGCCGTACCTGCTGCTGCTCGCCGTCTCCTCGCTACTGTTCGGGCTCGGCTGGGCGCACTACTGGCCCTGGTACGCGTTCTTCGCGACCAACATCGGCGACGCGCTCAACCAGAGCGGCCACGACAGCCTCAAGGTGCTGTGGTCGCTCGCGGTGGAAGAGCAGTTCTACATTTTCTGGCCGTTCGTCGTGCTCCTCGTCCCGACGCGCACGCTCGCCTGGGTGGCGGCCGCGCTCGTCCTCGTCACGCCCGTGCTGCGCGCCGTCGCGACGCCGTGGTTCGATTCGTTCTGGCCGATCTACTACCTCACGCCGTTCCGCATGGACCTGCTCGCGGCCGGCGCGCTGCTCGCGGTCGCCCTGCGCCGCGACCGCAACGCGCTCGACCCGTACAAGGGGCTCGCGGCCGTGCTCTTCCTCGCGGCGCTCGTCGTGCTCGCCTGGCTCCATCTGCACAATCCGCGCTTTCGCGCCGAGAACACGCCGCTCTCGAACGCCCTGCTCTACAGCATCTCGCTCGTACTCTGCACCTCGGCCGTCGTCTACGCGCTGCTGTCAAAAGGCATCGTGCGCCGCGTGCTCAGCCATCCGGTGCTCGTCTACCTCGGCACGATCAGCTACACGATCTACCTCATTCACCTGACCGTGCTCTACGCGGTGTGGCCGCTCCACCAGAACCGCTACGTGAGCGCCGCGCTCGCGCTCGCCATCACGATCGCATACGCCAGCGCGAGCTGGTGGCTGTTCGAGAAGCGCCTCACGCGCGGCCCGGGCGTGCGCCGCGCGCAACCGCAAGCCGGCGTCGCCCCCGCATCGTCGGGCACGCGCTCGTGAGACGAGGGGCGGCGGGCTCGCACGCCGCCCGCTCGAGGGGGCCGCGCTCAAGGCCATGCTCGAAGGCCATGCACCCGGCCCTCCGGTCCGGCCGCGCCCGGAGACGCGGCCTGAGCCTCATTCATCCAAAACCCAAAAGGCACATTCCATGAACGAGCAACGCAAGGCAATCATCACGGGCGTATCGGGCCAGGACGGCGCGTACCTGAGCAAACTCCTGCTCGACAAGGGCTACCGCGTGACCGGCACCTACCGGCGCACCAGCTCCGTCAACTTCTGGCGCATGAGCGAGCTCGGCATCCTCCAGCATCCGGCGCTCGACCTCGTCGAGCACGACCTGACCGACGCCGGCTCGACGATACGTCTCGTCGAGCGCGCCGGAGCGCTGGAAATCTACAACCTCGCGGCGCAGAGCTTCGTCGGCGTCTCGTTCGACCAGCCCGTCACGACGGCCGAGGTAACCGGCATCGGCGTGCTGAACCTGCTCGAGGCGATTCGCGTCGTCAATCCGCGCATCCGCTTCTACCAAGCCTCCACCTCCGAGATGTTCGGCAAGGTGCAGGCCGTGCCGCAAGACGAGGAAACGCCGTTCTACCCGCGCAGCCCCTACGGCATCGCCAAGCTGTTCGCGCACTGGAGCACCATCAACTACCGCGAGTCCTACGACATGTTCGCGACGAGCGGCATCCTGTTCAACCACGAGTCGCCGCTGCGCGGCCGCGAATTCGTCACGCGCAAGATCACCGACTCCGCGGCGAAGATCCGCCTCGGCAAGCTGCCCGCGCTCGAGCTCGGCAACCTCGACGCGAAACGCGACTGGGGCTTCGCGCCCGAGTACGTCGAGGGCATGTGGCGCATGCTGCAGGCCGACGAGCCCGACACCTACGTGCTCGCCACGGGCCGCACCGAGACCGTGCGCGACTTCGTGCGCATGGCGTTCACGGCGGCCGGCTATCAGCTCGAATGGTCGGGCCGCGCCGAGCGCGAGACGGGCGTCGACGTCGCGACCGGCAAGGTGCTCGTGCGCGTGAACCCGCGCTACTACCGCCCGGCCGAGGTGGACCTGTTGATCGGCAGCGCGCACAAGGCCCGCACGAAGCTCGGCTGGCAGCCGCAGACCACGCTCGAGCAGCTCTGCCAGATGATGGTCAACGCCGACCTCACGCGCAACGAGCGCCATGACACGTTCTGACGACGACGCGACGACGGCGCCGCGCGCGCTCGTCACCGGCCTGAACGGCTTCACGGGCCGCTACATGGCGGAGCGGCTGCGTGCGCGCGGCTACCGCGTCTGGGGCACGGTGCAGCCGCGCGCCGACGGCGCGGCGGCGCTGCCCGGGGACATCGCCGGCGCGCGCGTCGTCGAGGCCGACCTGCTCGACGCGCGCGCGCTCGCCGAAGCCGCCGCGGCCATCCGGCCCGACGTCGTCGTGCATCTCGCCGGCATCGCCCAGGTGACGAACGGCGACGTCGCGCAGACCTACCTCGTCAACGTTGTCGGTACGCGCCATCTGCTTGCCGCGCTGGCGGCGCTCGACGCGCCGCCGCGCGCGGTGCTGCTCGCGAGCAGCGCGAACGTCTACGGCAACGCGACCGAAGGCGTGATCGACGAGCACGTCGCGCCGCAGCCCGCCAACGACTACGCGGCGAGCAAGCTCGCGATGGAAGCGGCCGCGCGCCTCTGGGCGCGGCGCCTGCCCCTCGTCGTCGCCCGGCCGTTCAACTACACGGGCGTCGGGCAGAGCGCCGACTTCCTGCTGCCGAAGATCGTCGGCCATTACGCGCGCCGCGAAAAAACCATTTCGCTCGGCAACACCGACGTCAGCCGCGACTTCTCCGACGTGCGCGACGTGGTCGACGCCTACGCGCGCCTCGTCGAGGCGGCGCCCGCCGTCGGCGCGACCGTCAATGTCTGCTCGGGCCGCGGCTGGACGCTGCATGGCGTGCTCGACGCGCTCGCGCGCATCGCGGGCTATGCCATCGACGTGCGGACCGACCCGCGCTTCGTGCGGGCGAACGAGGTGCGCCGGCTCGTCGGCTCGGACGCGAAGCTGCGCGGCATCGTCGGCGAACGCCAGCCGATTCCGCTCGAAGACACGCTGCGCTGGATGTACGAGGACGCCTGCCGGCAGGCCGGGCGCTGAGCGCCCGGCCCCTCCTCTCGTCAGGCTCCGCCAACATCGCGTCCATGAGGCTGGAGCCGACGACGGCGGCTCGCTACCCGCTCAGACAAGCGTGCCGAGCGCGGCTGGATCGAAATCCTGCAGACTCTGGTGATCGCCTTCCCGGATCTTCGCGACCCATTGCGGATCGCTGAGAATGGCCCGGCCGACCGCGATCAGATCGAACTCGTCGCGCTCCATCCGTTCGATCAGATTGGCCAGTCCGGCAGGCGTCGAACGCTCGCCGCCGAAGGTGCCGAGAAAGTCTCCCGACAGTCCGACCGAACCCACGCTGATGGTGGCGGCCCCCGTCAACTTCTTCGCCCAACCCGCGAAGTTGAGCCCCCCGTCGCCATCGATCTGCGGAAACTCCGCCTCCCAGAAGCGCCGCTGCGAGCAATGCAGAACGTCGGCGCCCGCCTCGACGAGCGGGACGAGCCACTGCGCCATCTCGTCGGGGGTCTGCGCGAGCCGCGCGGCATAGTCCTGTTGCTTCCACTGGCTCAGGCGCAGGATCACGGGCAGGTCGGGGCCCACGGCGGCGCGCACGGCCTTGACGACCTCCACCGCGAAACGCGAGCGTTCCCGGATCGTGGCGCCGCCGTATCCGTCCTGGCGCAGGTTGGTGGCGGCCCAGAAGAACTGGTCGATCAGATAGCCGTGAGCGCCGTGAATCTCCACCGTATCGAACCCCAGCCGTCGGGCGTCCGCCGCGGCCTTTCCATAGGCTGCGATCGTGTCCGCGATGTCCGCGTCGCTCATCGCGTTGCCCCGCGGTTGACCGGGGGCCGCGAGACCCGAAGGGCTCTCGACGGACGCCGCGGGCGTCCATTCGGTGAAGGGACTGGCAACCGAGCCGACGTGCCAGATCTGCGGCGCCATTTTTCCGCCCGCCTCGTGCACGCTATCGACGACCTTCTTCCAGCCGGCGAGGGCTGCGTCGCCATGGAAGAACGGAATGCCCGGATCATTGCGCGAAGCGGGCCGATCGACGACGGTGCCTTCCGAGACGATCAACCCGACGCCGGCTTCGGCGCGGCGCCGGTAGTACTCGGCGACGTTTTCGCCGGGGATCCCTTCCGGCGAGAAAGAACGCGTCATCGGCGCCATCACGATCCGGTTCTTCAGTTGCAGGTTCTTCAGTTGGAACGGCCTGAACAGGACTTCGACTTGAGCGCGCGTCATTGGCTTGACCTCGTGGTTCGGGGCTTGTCATGGTATATAACGTATACCAGGTGTCAATGAGGCACCGCGATGAAACCAGGTAGCATCGAGGAAACCGCCGTGTCCGAATGCCGGAAAGAAAAGGTGTTGTCCGCAGCCGATTGCCCGAGCCGGTTGCTGCTCGATCAGATAGCGGACAAATGGTCCGTGCTGATCCTCGCGTCGCTGTGCGACGGGCCGCTGCGCTTCAACGCGATCAAGCGCCGCATCGAAGGCGTTACGCAGAAAGCGCTGACGCAAACCCTGCGTCGACTGGAGCGGAACGGGATTCTGGAAAGGCGGGTCATCGCCGAGTCGCCCATTTCGGTCGAGTACGAAATCACGCCGCTTGGGCGAACGCTCAATCGTCCCTGCCAGGCGCTCCACGCGTGGACACAGGCGCACCTTGCCGAAGTCGAGCGGGCACAGGCCCAGTTCGACAAGCGCGCGAAGAGTCGCTGACGCAATCCGGACATCGCGCCGTGGCCGCCCCCGTTCGGGCGACATCGCAAGACGCACCATCGGCGATGACCGGTGCGGGGGCGGCGCGTGGGCGACGCCCATGCGATTTACGCGGCGACCCGGCATTCGCCCTGCCCCTTCCGGGCTCGCCGCCGCCGTCCTCCGCGCCCGTTTCATTGACGGCCGGCGTTATGGCAGCACCAGACCCGATGCAACAGCACGCGGCCGGCGCCTGTCTTTGCGCCGTTCCAGTTCAATGCACGGCGTTCGCCGTCTCGATCGCTTCGCCGTACACCGCCGCGACGCGCCGCGCGATCACTGAATTGTCGAAATGGCTGCGCGCGTAGTCGCGGCACGCGGCGGCGTCGGGCAACCTGAGCCGGCCCGAAAGCGCCGAGCCGATGCCGTCGGCAATGGCCGCCGCGCCCGTCGAGGGCAGCACGAGGTCCGGCGAGAGCCCGGCCACGGCCTCGGGCAATCCGCCCACCGGCGTGACGAGCACCGGCGTGCCGGCCGCGAGCGATTCGGCCGTGATGAGCCCGAAGCCTTCGAGCGCGACGGTCGGCACGACGCTGAGCGTCGCGGCGCGGTACAGCGAGGCCAGTTGCGCGTCGGGCACGAAGCCGAGCAGCTTCACGTTGTCCTCGAGCCCCGCGTCGGCGATGCGCTGCTGCAGTTCGCCTTCGAGCCGCCCGCGCCCCGCGATCAGCAGCAGCACGTCGCCATGCTTCGGCTTGAGCAGCTTCACGGCGTCGATGAGATCCTCGAGCCCCATGCGCCGCACGAGCCGGCGCACCGCCAGCACGATCGGCCGGCCCTGCGGCAGTTGCAGCTTCAGGCGCGCGTCGGCGCGCGTGCCGGGCACGTCGAACTGCGCGACGTCCACGCAGCCGGGCACCACGCGCACGCGCTCGGGGTCGATGCCGTAGCGCCGCGTCAGGATCTGCCCGAACGCCGCCGAGAGCACGATGAGCCGCGAGGAGCGCTCGTACACGGTCTGTTCGAGGTAGTGCTTGAGGCGCTGGCTCAGCGTCGCCGCGCCCTCGACGAGGCTTTCGTCGGCCCACGGCCCCTGGAAATGCGAGACCTGCGGAATGCCGCGCGTCACGTCGAGCCCCGGAAACGTGTAGAGCGCGAAGTGCGACGAGATCACGTCGGGCCGCTGGCGCTCGATCTCGCGCCGCAGCGCATGGCGCGCGGCGATGAGCCGCCACGGCAGCGCACGCGAGGCCGGGCCGAAACCATGGATCGCGCCGCCGCTGTCGCGCGCGACCTGCGGCGAACCGGCCACGACGCCGCGCACCTGCACGCCGGCGCCGGGCAGCGCGCCCACGAGCGAGTAATACATGCGGTCGAGCCCGCCCGCGCGTTCGGGAAACCAGTGCATGCCGATTTGTAGCGACCGGATGGATTGGGTTCGTGTGGTCATCGCGTGTCCTTGGTTTTACGGAAAGCCGGTATGCGTCCCGCGTTGAGAAACGGCCGGCGCGGCGCGCACGGCCGATGCGTGTTCCTTCAGCGCGAATATTCGTCGCCCTCGAGCGCCGCGCCGCCGAACGGCTGCGAAACGGAAGCGGCGTCGCGTTGCGACGCGGCCCGGGGCGCGTCGCGGATCAGTTGCCGGTACAGCGCGAGGTACTGCGCGGCCATGCGCGCCCAGCCGAAACCGGCCGCGACGCGCGACGCCGCCTCGCCCATCGCGCGGCAGCGCTCGCGCGCGCGCGCGAGCTGCGCGATCGCGGCGGCCAGCGCAGCGGCGTCGTCGGGATCGTCGAGCACGATGCCGCACTCGGACGTGATGATCTCCGCGCCGCCCGCCGTGCGCGCGGTCACGACGGGCAGGCCCGACGCGAGCGCCTCGAGCAGCGACAGGCTCATCGCCTCGTAGCGCGACGGAAACACGTAGGCGTCGACCGAGCGCATCAGCACCGGCATCTCGCTCACGAGGCCGAGAAAATGCACGCGCGACTCGATGCCGAGCGCTTTCGCGCGCTCGGGATAGGGGCTGCCGGGCAGATAACCGGCCACGGCGAGGTGCACGCTCGCGGGCAGGCGGCAGAGCGTCTCGAGCACGGTGCCGAGGTTCTTGCGCGGCGTGCGCAGGTCGCCGACGAACAGCAGCATGAACGGCGCCGCGGGCAGATCGAACTTCGCGCGGTCGCCCTGCGCATTCGCGAAGCTTTGCGTATCGACGCCGTTGTAGATCACCTCGAGCCGGCTCGACGCGGGCAGCCCGCCCATGCGGATCTCGTCGGCCACCTTGCCCGAGACGGCCGCGATCACGCGCGAGCGCCGGTAGGCCCAGCCCTCGAGCACCGCGTTGATGCGCGTGTACAGGTACTGGTAGGTCGACCAGAGGCCCTGGCGCAGCCCGAACGGGTAGTACGGGCTCCTCGCCCAGCCGCCGTGCACGAAATGCGCCGTGTTGACGTCGGCACGCGCCCAGGTGATGAAGCCGTTCACGTGCAGCAGGTCGTATTCGCGCCGGTGCAGGCGCAGCCAGAGCGCGCTGCGCAGCGCGAACACCTGCTGGCGCACGAGGTTGGTCGGCCACCAGCGGCCCGGCTTCACGCGCACCCACTTCGCGAGCGGATGCGCGAGCAGGTCCGGCGAAACGAACGACGCCACGAGCGTGACCTCGATGCCCTCGGCGAGCGCCGCGCGCGCGATCTCGTAGTTGACGCGGCCCTGGCCGTCGTTATGGCGCACCACATGGGTGACGATGGCGACTCTCAATCGATGACCTCCGCGGCTTGCACGACCTTATGGCGCATCAGCTTGCGCCAGTGGCTCGCGCTCAGGATGGAAAACAGGCTCGAAAAAAGCAGCAGGCCGCCCGTGCCGACGAGCGAGTTGGTGAAGACGAGCATCGCGAAGATCGAGACCGCGATGCTGACGCAGGCCGAGACGTAGCGGTCGTCGGCCAGCCGGAACGACGCGCGCAGCGCGCGCGCGAACAGCCACAGCGTGCCGCTCAGGTAGAGCAGCGTGCCGGGCCAGCCGAGCACGAACGGAATGTTCATGACGCCGCTGTCGAAGCTGCCGTATTGGCCGAGCTGACCGTTGTTGCTGCTCGAGAGCTTCGTCGAGGCGCCCGTCGCGCCGAGCCCTTCGCCCTGCACGTCGGTGAAGGCCTTCTTCGCGAACTCCGCGTAGAACTGGTGGCGGGCCTCGTAACTCTGGTCGTCGGAGAGGTTGGTAAGCGAATCGAGCCGCGCCTGCATGCGCTCGGCCACGGGGCCGATGGCGAGCAGCGGCACGCACAGGCCGGCCAGCACCAGCGCGCTGACGATGATGCGGATGCGCACGCGGTTGCTCGACTTGAGTAGCTGGAGCAGCATGGCGATGACCCAGCCGCCCCAGGTCGAGCGCACGAGCGAAAGCGCGAACGAGAAGAAGCCGAACGCGGCCGCGACCCAGCGCACGCGGTGCTTCGCCGCCATCACGAACACCATCGCGGCCATCATCGCGAACGCGAACGGTCCCGACGAGTTCATCGTGCTGAACACGCGCACGCCGAACGGCACCGGGTCGCCCTGCGAGTCCATGTCCGAGCCCACCATCCACATCGCGTCCCAGGGCGGCATGATGAAAAACTGCACGAGCCCGTAGGCGCCCATCACGAGCATCCCGTAGATGAACGTGTTGACGGTCGTCTCGCGGTACTGCGGGTAGTCGCGCGTGTGGGCCATGATGTGAAAGCCGATCAGGATCGGATAGGCCCAGTTCGCGAGATCGTAGATGGCCGGCAGCGGCCCGCTCGACATCACGCCGATCGCGAACCCGTAGGCGAGGCCCGAGAGCGCGAGCAGCACCGGCAGGCCGCGCCGCTGCGCGAGCAGCGGCGCGTAGCGCACGAGCGAGAACCCGCTGACCATCGTCACCGCGAGCGGCGCGATTTCGATCAGGCTCGTCGGCGTGAACGCGCCCTTGCCGTAGTCGGCGAGGCGCCGCACCTCGGGCGCGAGGAACCAGAGCCACCAGACGAAGCCGACGTAGCGCGCCGGGTTGACGAAGTAGAGCCACACGCCCGTCGCGAGCGAGAGCACCGGAAACGCGAGCGTGAGCACCGAGCCCTGATGGGCGGCCACGAGCAGCGCCGTGAGGAACCACAGCGCGAGCGGCGGCAGCGTATCGCGCGAGAGCGTGCTGCGCAGGCGGTCGCGCGTGCGGGGGGCCGGCGACGGCGCCGGGGCGGGAGACGCGGGCAACATCGGAGAGGGCGCGCGCATCGCTCAGGCCTCGCCGGGTACGCGTCGGGACGGCTGGTTCGGGTCGAAACCCGCCGTCTCGGCGCCGCGCCGCTGCAGCATCTCGCGCGTGAGTTGCACATGCTGGTAGGCGAAATGCTGCGTGGTGAGCTCGCGCGCGCGCAACTGGTCGAGCGCGGCGGCGGCCTGGCGCTGCGCGCGCGAAGGCGCGGCCGCGAGCGTATTGGCGGCCTCGCGCAATTGCTGCGGATCGAACGGTGGCACGTAGAAGGCCGCCTCGTCGTCGAAGTAGTCTTCGAGCGCGCCCACGCGCGTGACGATCATCGGCTTGCCGAGCGCCGCCGCCTCCAGCATCACGGTGATGCCGGACGCGTGCGTATTCGGCCGCAGCGGCACGACGACGAGATCGGCCCAGTCGTAGAGCGCGCGCTGCGCGGCGAGGCCCGAGACGCGCACGACCTCAACGTTCGGCGCGCGCGCGGCGGCCGGCACGCGGCGGCGCGTCGCGATGCGTACCGCGTAGCGCGAATCGTGGCCGAGCGCGGCGACGAGCGTGGTCCAGTCGCGGTCGCGGTCGTTGCCGATCGCGGCGACGCGCAGCGGCGCGTGCGGCGCCCATGGTTCGGGCGGCTGCAACGGAAAGTCGTCGGTGTTCAAGCCGTAATAGACGTGGCGCGCCTCGCGGCCGAAGTAGCGGCGGCACAGCGTGGCGTTCTCGCTCGCAAGCGTCGTGAGCAGGTCCGCGCGCGCGAGCAGCCGGCCGTACAGCGCGCGGCGCAGCGCCCCGTAGCCGGGCCAGCGGTCGAGCAGCCAGACGCTCTGCGCAAGCAGCAGCGGCGCGTGGCCGCCGCGCCGCGCCGCGAGCAACAGCAGCAGCGCGACGGCCAGATGCTCCTGCTCCGTGTGAGTCCACACCACGTCGGCGGCCAGGATGGCGCGACGGTTGCGCCAGGCGTGGATGAAGTCGAAGCCGAGCGCGGCCTTCAGCGCGCGGCGCACGAGGCGCACCGGCTGGCTCTCGCGCGCGTCCTCGGCGTAGTCGAGCGCGAACTCGTCCGATTCCGCGTGGTGATAGCCGTACAGGCAGCCGATCTGCTCGCCCTTGCGGTAGTGGCGCGGATCGGCGCCGTAAAACAGATGGACGTGGACTCGCGTGGCGTTGTTCATTCGGCCCGCTCCGTCAGTTTGGCCGCCACGGGGCGGCGCGAGGCGCTGCGCCGCGCCTCGACGGCGCCGCTGCGCACCGCGCGCCAGCGCGCGAGCGTGTCGCCCGCGGTGCGCGGGTTGCTCAGCATGGCGAACCCCACGTGGGCGAGGCCCGGATAGAGGCGCGTGCCGATCAGCGTGTACCACCACCAGACCGTCGTGCGACGCAGCAGCGGCAGATGCTCGCTGAGAATCAGGTGCAGGTTGTAGGCGGCGTTGCTGATGGAGGCCAGCGTCAGCGCATCGCGCGGCTCTTCGCCGAAGCGCGGCGCGGGATAGTGATCGACGGCGATGGCGGGGTCGTAGACGACCTTCCAGCCCGCGTGCTTCACGCCCATGCTGAACCCCATGTCGTTGTGCACCTGCGCGCCCGTGCCGCGCAACCGGCGGTCGAAGTTCAGATGGCGAACCGCCTCGCACCGGTAGCTCATGTTCACGCCCTTGAGCAGATCGACCTCGCGCGCCTCGCCCACGCCGAGATGATGATTGCCGACGATCCGGCCCGAGAGCAGCACCTTGCCGACGAGCTCGCGCTCGCCGTCGAGCACCTGGCCGCGCTCGTGCACCCAGTCGCGTCCGCCGAGCGCGCCGAGCCGCGGGTCGGACGAGAACGCCGCCTCGATCCGCTCGACCCAGTCGGCATGCGGCGCCGCGTCGTCGTCGGTAATCGCGACGATGTCGCCCGTCACGACTTCGATGCCGCGATTCAGCGCGGCGACGAGCCCGCGCTCGTCGACGACGACGACCTCGACCGGCAGCGCGCGCCTCGCCGGATGGCTGTCGAGGCAGGCGTGGGTGGGAACGTCGTCCGCGCGGGTCACGACCACCACCTGATCGGGCAGGCGCCACTGGCGCATCAGCGCCGACAGGCAGCGTGACAGGTCGTCCGGCCGGCGATAGGTCGGCACGAGTACGGATACTTTCATCGCGGGTCCTCGGGTACGGGTCGGGTGGATCGGTGACGGAAAGCGGGCGGCCTCGCGCCCGCCCGGCGCCCCGGATGCTCAGGTGCTCAGGTATTCCTGCACGGCGGTGTAGCCGTAGCCGTAACTGCCGCGCGCGCGCTGCGGCACGCCGTTGAAGATGCCGCCCTGCACGTTCACGCCGGCGCTCCGCAGGCGCTTGAGCGCGTCGCTGATCTCGCCTTCCGAGTGCATGCCCGAGCGCATCACGAGGAAAGTCGAGCCCGCGTGCGCGCCGATGATCGCGGCGTCGGTCACGGCCAGCACCGGCGGCGTGTCGATGAGCAGCACGTCGTAGCGCTTCGAGAGTCCGTCGAGATACTGCTCGAGACGCGGCGACATCAGGAGCTCGGACGGATTGGGCGGACGGCGGCCGCACGAGATGAACTGGAGGTTGTCGACGCCGGTCGGGCGGATGGCCTCGTCGAGCGCGATCTGGCCGGACAGCAGCTCCGAAAGGCCGTTTTCCTGCGTGCCGCCGAGGTAGCGTTCGAGCACGCCGCGCCGCATGTCGCCGTCGACGAGCAGGACGCGCTTGCCCGAATGCGCGAGCAGCACGGCGAGATTCGCGCTCATGAAGCTCTTGCCGACGCCCGGCACCGAGCCCGTCATGACGACGACGTGGTTGCGCGCGTCCATCACGCTGAACTGCAGCGACGTGCGCAGGCTGCGCAGGCTCTCGACGGTCAGGTCGTGCGGGCGCGTATTGGCGAGCACCTCGCGCAGGCGCATGCCGTCGCGCGACGGGATGCGCTTCTCGAGCTGCGCCTGCTCGCTCGAGAGCGGGATGAGCCCGTACACCGGCAGGTGGAACACGCGCTCGATCTGGTCGGCGTCCACGATGCCCTTGAAGAGGTTGCGCCGCAGCAGCACGAAGCCGGTGCCGAGAATGAGGCCGAGAATCACGGCGGCCGAGACGATCAGCACGGACTTCGGCTTGGTCGGCTGCCCCGGACGCATGGCCTCGTCGACGAGGTGGACGTTGCCGCCCGAGCCGGCGCGCTGCACCGCGAGCTCCTGGATGCGGTTGAGCAGCAGCTCGTAGGTGTCCTCGCTCACCTTCGCGTCGCGCTGGAGCTGCACGGCCTTCACTTCGGTGGCCGGCAGGTTGCGGAAGCGCGTGTCGAACTTGTCGCGCTCGGCCTGCAGCTCCGCGAGCTGCTGCCGCGCCGAGATGAGCGCGGGGTGATCCGCGCCGAAACGCTGTTCGAGCGAGGAGATCTGCAGTTCCTGCGACGAAATCTGCTGCTCGTAGTCGATGCTGCCCTGGAGGTAGATCTTCGACTCGTCGTCCGCGTCGATCGAGCCCGACTTGCTCTGGTAGATGGCCAGGGCCTCCTCGGATCGCTCGAGGTTGTTCTTCAGCTTCGGCTCCTCGCTGTTCAGGAAGTTGAGCATCTTGGTCGCGTCTTCCTGCTTGCTCGCCACGTGCTCGCCCAGGTACGACTGCACCACGGCGTTGGCGATGTCGGCCGCGCGCTGCGGGTTCGTGTCCTGGAGCGAGACCTGGATCACGCCGGTCTGCTTGCCCTGCTCCTCGACGTCGATGGCCGACTGGAACGACGTGATCGCGTCGAGGTCGTTCATGCGCACGACGCGAAAGCGCGTGCCGGGCCGCGCCACGAGCCTGTTCACGAGCATCGTGACGCCGGCGCCCTGGGCCTCCTCGCCCACCGTGCCGCGCAGCAGCGGCTCGCCGTGCGGACCCGTCAGCGCGTACTGGTTGCCCGGCAGCGCGGTCATCGTGAGCTTCTTGCCCTCGAGATCGGGCGAGACCTGGATCGAATCGACGTCGGCGACTTCGCCGCCCCAGGCGAACGAGCTCAGGCCGAGCCACGGCTTCGCGGGCTGGCCGGGCGTCGCCAGCCGGCTCGCGAGATTGCCGAGCACCGGCATCGTGACCGGCGAGACGGAGAAGTTCAGCCTGAACTGCTGGACGACCGGCTCGAGCACCGCGCGGCTCTTGATGATCGCGATCTCGGCGTCGGTCGGCAGCGCGGTCGACGAGCCGTCGCTGATCTGCGCGCCCGTCTGCGTCTCGGTCAGCGCCTGCGAGGTGTTGTCGGACTGCTCGACGCGCACCTGGGCATCGGCCGAATAGACCGGCTTCGCGACGTAGCAGTAGAAGACCGCGATGGCCACGACCGCAGCCGCGATGGCAAGGAGCCAGCCGATGTCGTCGATGATGACGCGCAGTAGCTGACCGAGGACCACGTCCTCTTCTTCGGTGGGGGCCGCGGGGGCCGCCTGTCGGATAACTTGCGTATTCACGATTCGGTTCCGTTGTCCTGGTGAAGGTTGCTCGAGCCTGACCGTTTCCAGACGATCGACGCCGATCCCGCGTGCTACTGCGTGATCTGCTTGGTGTAGAAAATGGTCTCGATGGTCGGCAACACCTCCTGCAGCATGCGGTTGAAAGTCGTCGAAGAGGCCGTGCCCACGTACACCACGTCCATCGGTCTGAGCTGGAACTGGGACGAGAGCATGATCGCGTCGGGCTGGGTCATGTCGAGCCGGTAGATTTCGGGCTTCGACGGGTCGTTCTGCACGTCGCGCATCACGAAGATCTGCCGCGGGTTCGCGTCGGTGTCGAGAATCCCGCCGGCCTGCGTGAGCGCGTCGGCGATGGTCAGACGGCCGCGGATCATGTTTTCCTCGATCGGCGTCTTCACTTCGCCGATCACGAACACGCGGCTGTCGGAACGGTCCGGGATGTTGATGATGTCGCCGTTCTGCAGCAGCACGTCCTGGCTCATGTCGCCGTGGTCGAGCAGGCGGTCCGCGTTGAGCACGTAGAGCTTGTTGTCGCGCGTGAGCCGCACGCGCTCGTAGTCGGCGTTCGCCGTGGTGCCGCCCGAGCGCGTGATGGCGTCGACGAGCGTGAGCGGCACGTCGCTGATGGCGAGCGGCCCCGGCGTCGTCACGTCGCCCGTCACCTGCACGCGCTGGCCGCGGAAGGCGAGCACGCGCACGTTGACCTGCGGATCGTGGATGTAGTTGACGAGCCCGGCCGCGATCTCGGCGCGCAGTTGCTCCGGCGTCTTGCCCGCGGCCAGGATGCGGCCGATGAACGGGAAATAGATCGTGCCGTCGGTCGAGACCGTGAGGCCGAACGGATCGGACTGGCCCGGCAGCGCGGTGGCGTAGGGCTGCGTGAGGGCCTGCCCGACCGTCTGCGTGGTGTTGCCGCCCGCCGAGAACGTCGTGCCCGCCGGCGTGGAAATTTCGGGGTGGTCGTACACGGTCACGCCGATGATGTCGGCCGGCGCGATCCGATAGCTGTAGTTCGCGAGGTCGCCGATGGGCGGCAGCGCCTGGGTTTGCGCGACGGCCTCGGCTTCCTGTGCCTGCTTCATCACGAGTTGCGCATCGATCAGATGCACGGGATAGGTGACGTCGGGCGTCGGCGTATTGTCCTCGAGCCGCGACGTGGAAAGATAATTGCCCGGCGCCGTGGAGCAGGCGGACACGAACGCGCTCAGCGCGAGTATCACGGTCAGCTTTTTTGTCAGCATATTCGGCTCAACCATTCCTTTACCAGACGTTCCATCAATTCGAGGCTCTCGAGATAGGCCGCTTCATCCAGCCCGTGCGGATCGGCCACGTCGGAGCTCTCCCACTTGCCGAGCGTGTAGACCTTGCCGCGCGCGGTCGGCTCGACCTTCTCGACCCCGGAAACCTGGCGCTGCTCGGTGACGAGCACGAGGTCCGCCGCGCGCACGAGGTCGCGCGTGAGACGCCGCGACCGGTGCTCGCCCACCTCCACGCCGCGCTCGGCGAGCAGGCGCTGCATGACGGGGTCCATGTCGGCCCCGTCGATCGCGCACAGCCCCGCCGAGTGAAACGACGGCGCGTGTGTCGCCGCGCTTTCGCGCTGTCTCGCGCGAAACAGTTGCTCCGCCGCCGGCGAACGACAGACGTTCGCGTGGCAGACGATCAGGACGTCGTTGAACATGGCGGCATACTCCTTCGTCTCCAGTCATTCCAGTCATTCATGCCGGCATCCTCCCGGTGGTGACCCGTGTTCTCGCGACGGCGCGGCTCAGGCGCGCGCCGCGGCCTCGGCGCGCTGGCGCCCGGCGCTCACCGCGCTCGCGCTGGCGCGGCCGACGGCGTGATACTCGATGCCGAGCTCGCGCAGCGCGAGCGGGTCGTACAGATTGCGTCCGTCGAACACGACGGCGCTTTTGAGCGCGTCCTTGAGCGCGCCGAAGTCCGGCATCTTGAACGCGCGCCATTCGGTCAGGACGACGAGCGCGTCCGCGCCGTCGGCCGCGGCCATCTCGTCGACGGCGAAATCGAGCCGCGCGCGCTCCTCGGGCATGGCGGCCAGATCGAGCGCGAGCACGCGCTTCGCCTCCTTGATCGCCACCGGGTCGTAGGCGCGCACCGAGGCGCCGCGCGCGAGCAGCTCGGCGATCAGCGCGCGGCTCGGCGCCTCGCGCATGTCGTCGGTGTTGGGCTTGAACGCCAGTCCCCAGACGCCGAAGCGCCGGCCCGTGAGATCGGCGCCGAAGCGCGTGACGATCTTCTGCGCGAGCACCTTCTTCTGCGCTTCGTTGACAGCTTCCACGGCGCTCAGGATCTGCAGGCTCTCGCCGTACTCCTCGGCCGTGCGCACGAGCGCCTTCACGTCCTTCGGGAAGCACGAACCGCCGTAGCCGCAGCCCGCGTAGAGAAAGTCGTAGCCGATGCGCGGGTCCGAACCGATGCCGCGCCGCACCGATTCGATGTCCGCGCCGACGCGGTCGGCCAGGTTCGCAAGCTCGTTCATGAACGAGATGCGCGTGGCGAGCATCGCGTTGGCCGCGTACTTCGTGAACTCGGCGGACGGCACGTCCATGTAGAGCGTGCGCTCGTGATTGCGGTTGAACGGCGCGTAAAGGCGCTTCATCAGCTCGCGCGCGCGCTCGCCGGGCACGTCGTCGTCGCAGCCGAGCACGATGCGGTCGGGCCGCGCGAAGTCCTCGACGGCCGCGCCCTCCTTGAGGAACTCGGGGTTCGAGACGACCGAGAACATCGGCTGCATCGGCTGGATTTCGCGCCGGCGCAATTCGGTCGCGATGGCGTCGCGCACGAACGCCGCCGTGCCGACGGGCACCGTGGACTTGTCGACGACCACCTTGAAACCGTCCATGTGCCGGCCGATGCTGCGCGCCGCCCCGAGCACGTACTGCAGGTCGGCCGAGCCGTCCTCGTCGGGCGGCGTACCGACCGCGATGAACAGGATCTCGCCGTGCGCCACGGCGGCGGCCACGTCGGTCGAGAACGACAGGCGCCGCGCGCGGCGGTTGCGCTCGATGATCTCCGGGAGACCCGGTTCGTGAATCGGCACGACGCCCTCGTTGAGCAGGTCGATCTTGCGCGCGTCGACGTCGAGACAGATCACGTCGTTGCCGATGTCGGCGAGGCAGGCGCCGGTGACGAGCCCCACATAGCCGCTGCCAATGATCGTCAGATTCATGCACACCTCGAAAGTGAACGATGTTTTCCCGGGCATCGCGACGATGCGCCGGCCGCGGATTCAGTACGCGTTGTGGCCGACGAAGCCTTTCCACAACGTGAGCACCACGATCTTCAGGTCGAGCCCGAAACTCCAGTTCTGCATGTAGTGCAGATCGAAGCGCACGCGGTCGCGCATCTTCTCGATGCGGTCGGTTTCGCCGCGAAAGCCGTTGATCTGCGCCCAGCCCGTGATGCCGGGCTTGATGCGGTAGCGGTGCATGTAGCCGCGCACGAGATCCTTGTAGATGTCGTCGTGTTCGAGCGCGTGCGGGCGCGGCCCGACGACCGACATCTCGCCCTTGAGCACGTTGATGAACTGCGGCAGCTCGTCGAGGCTCGTGCGGCGCAGGAACGCCCCGACGCGCGTGATGCGCGGGTCGCCGCGCCGCGCCTGCGTGACGGTGCCGGGCGCGTCGGCATGCTGCTTCATCGAGCGGAACTTGTAGATCTCGAACTCGTTGCCGTCGAGCCCCTTGCGGCGCTGGCGGAAAAACACCGGGCCCGGCGACGAGAGCTTCACGGCGACGGCGATCACGGCGAAGACCGGCGCGAGCGCGATCAGCACGCCCAGCGCGAAAAGCCGGTCGAACACGCGCTTGGGCCAGACGCGCAGGTCCGTGATCGGCGAGGCCGCGAGGTTGATCGCCGGCACGCCGAGCAGATCGACGACGGGCTGGCTGAAGAGCGAGAGGCTGCGCACGTCGGGAATGAAGCGGATGTTGACGAAGTCGTTGCGCAGCTCCGTCACGATCCGGTGAATCGTACGCTCCTTCGACATCGGCAGCGCCAGCCAAAGCTCGCGCACCGCGCGGCGGCGCACGAACTCGATCATCGACTGCACGTCGCGCTCCACCGGCACGCCGTCGACGAGCGCGTCGCCGCGCGCGTCGTCCGCCCGGGCGTCCTCGTCGAACAGCAGCACGGGCATGAATCCCGCCTCGGGACGGCTGTGCATCTGGCCGATCAGAAAGTGCCCGAACGGCGCGCCGCCCGCCACCGCGACGGCCTTCAGGTTGTAGCCCTCGCGCCGGATGCCCTTGAGCACCGTGTAGACGAGCGCCTTGGCCGCGACGAGCAGCACGACGGCCGAGGCGGCCCAGTAGGCGAGCCAGAGCCGCGAGAGCGAATCGGCACGGTGCACGCTGAAGCTGAGCAGGATGCCGGTGCCCTCCACGGCGAGCCACGCCACGGCGACGCGCGCGAACAGGTCGTAGAGCGGCTTGCCGCGCCACGACTGGTAAATGCCGAACGCCGGGAACATCCAGACGGCCAGCACGCAACTGAACGCTAGCGCCAGCGTTTCCATGTCGCTCAGCGGCACGAGCCCTCCCCGGTGCAGGGCGGCCGCGACGAGCGCGGCGGCCGCAACCGCTGCGATGTCGATGATTCTGGCAAGCACGCTCAACATGTGACCGCCCCCTCGGGTTAGCCGTCGAAATAGCCGTCAGGCGACGAGCGCAGGTCCGTCGTTGCGGGTCCGGCATATTTCGACGAATCGGAAAAGACGCGTCGTTCCGGCCGACTGCGGGCCGATAAACGCATCCGAACAAACCCTAATAAAGCGTTATAAAAATACATTCGCAAGCGCCAAAAGTATCTCCAAATGTATCGGTAAGAACGGCATATTTTTTATTCTGTTTTTTGTGAAAAATTTACCGAATTCCGGTCTCTATTACAGATCATTTCGACGAATTGCACGCCCTTTTCCCACGGTCTTTCCGCATTGCGATAAATCGGACAAACGAGAATCCCGGAACAAATCTATTTTTATCGAATATTTTTCCGTTTTTTATCGTCCACGCCGGACATAAAAACATCATCCTTTCAATCTCCATTTATTTTCAAGTTTCTTCTTTGAATTGATTTAATTGTCGATTTTAAGCGTGCTACAAATCGCTCAAACGAACCCGAATCAGGAGAGCGAAATGACGGATACGGTTTCCGCCGCAGTCACCGCGGGCGACGCGCCCGCCCATGTCCCGCAGCCGGTCGCGCTGCACGTTCATCCCGTGGTGCTCGCCGGCGGCGCGGGCTCGCGGCTATGGCCGCTCTCGCGCGAGCAGCATCCCAAGCAGATGATCAGCCTCGTCGGCGACCAGACCCTGCTCGGCGACACGGCCGGCCGGCTCGACGGGCTCGACGCCGGCTATCCGGTCGCCGAACGGCTCGTCGTCGTCTGCAACGAGGAGCACCGCTTCACGACGGCCGAACAGTTGCGCGTGCGCGGCAAGGAGGCCCAGCTACTGCTCGAGCCCGTCGCGCGCGACACCGCGCCCGCGCTGACCATCGCCGCGCTGTCGGTCGCCGGCGCGCAGCAGGACGGCATCCTCGTCGTGATGCCGGCCGACCACGCACTCACCGATCTCGAGGCGTTCCACGCGGCCGTCGCCAACGGCGTGCGCCACGCCGCCGCCGGCCACATCGTGACGATGGGCATCGTGCCGACGCGCGCCGAGGTCGGCTACGGCTACATCCACGTCGGCGAGCCGCTCGGCGGCCCCGAGGCGGACGGCGCGCGCCAGTTGAGCGGCTTCGTCGAGAAGCCCTATTTCGAGCTCGCGCAGCAGTACGTGGCCTCGGGCCGCTACTGGTGGAACAGCGGCATCTTCATCGTGCGCGCCTCCACCTGGCTCGCCGCGATCCGCCGCTTCGAGCCCGCCATCTACGAGGCCTGCGAAGCCGCCTGCGCGCGCGGCCAGGCCGACGGCGACTTTTTCCGCGTGGAGAAGGAGGCGTTCGGCCGTTCGCCCGCCAACTCGATCGACTACGCGGTCATGGAGCCGCTGCCCGGCGACCCGTCGGTGGCGCGCGGCGTGGTCGTGCCGCTCGTGGCGGGCTGGACCGACCTCGGCTCGTGGGACACCGTCTGGCAGGTGCTGCCGAAGGACGATGCCGGCAACGTGGCGCGCGGGCGCGTGATGTTCGAGGGCGCCCAGGGCACGCTCGCGCACTCGGACGGGCGGCTCATCGCGTGCATCGGCACGCAGGATCTCGTCGTCGTCGAAACGGCCGACGCCGTGCTCGTGGCGGACCGCGCCCACGCGCAGGAGGTCAAGAAGGTCGTGAAGCGCATCCGCGACGCGAGCGGCAGCGAGGCCATCGTCCACCGCAAGGTGCACCGCCCGTGGGGCCATTACGACTGCGTCGACGGCGGCGAGCGCTTCCAGGTGAAACGGATCGTGGTCGAACCCGGCGCGCGGCTGTCGCTGCAGATGCACCACCACCGGGCCGAGCACTGGGTCGTCGTGCGCGGCACCGCGCTCGTCACGCGCGGCGAGGAACGCTTCATCGTCTCGGAGAACGAGTCCGCTTACATTCCGCTCGGCGTCGCGCACCGGCTCGAAAACCCCGGCAAGATGCCGCTCGAGATCATCGAGGTGCAGTCGGGCTCGTACCTCGGCGAGGACGACATCGTGCGCCTCGACGATCAGTACGGGCGGCAGTGTCAGTGAGGCGGAAGCGAGGACGGGAAAACAGGCCGGGTCGCCCGCATTGCGGTGGCCCGGCCTGGCGCCGGAGGAAAGAAGGCGTGAGCGAGACGTGAAGCGGAGAGCCTGGGAGGCGACGACGGACGGATGGCGTTACCGACTACCGGCGGGGGCTTCCGGCGGACTACCGGCGCTACCCGCCGACGTGACTGCCCACGACGGGATGGCGCGGTTCGGCGGTGCTGCTTTCCCGGCCGTCCGCCGCCAGCGGCGGCAAGGAGCCCGGCGTATAGCGATGCACCGGCGCAATC
The DNA here is from genome assembly GCF_002870125.1 of Burkholderia sp. WAC0059. Taxonomy (GTDB): domain Bacteria; phylum Pseudomonadota; class Gammaproteobacteria; order Burkholderiales; family Burkholderiaceae; genus Paraburkholderia. The sequence continues at coordinate 174,991 of NZ_PNEO01000001.1, read as the reverse complement.
CAGCGCCCGTCGCCCGGCGGCATCGAGCGGGTGACGACGCCGCCCGTCGCGGCCGCTCTCGCCGCCGTCGACGCGTCGGAAATCATGGCCGGCACCTCGCCGCGGCATTCGTGCTCGACCCATTTGCGCGCCCAGTCGAACGCGAACTGCTTGGCCGACTCCCGATCCGCGAACGGCGGACCGACGAGGCCCGAGCGCTCGAGGCGCTGGCCGTCGCGAAGAATCTCGACGGCCGAGCGGAACATGCGGTTGCGCACGGGCTGCACCACGAGCTTCATCAGGTAGCCGCGCCACTCGGCCACCTGCACGGACTGCGCGGCGGCGCCCGACCAGAGCGGACGAGCGGCCGTCACGACGTCGACGGCCGGCGACGGCACCGCAACGGGCGACGGCAACGCGACGGCCCCCGCGCGCGCGGCCGGGTTCAACACGTCCCGCGCCGCCGGATCGGCGGACGGGTTCGCGGCGGGCCGCCCGTCGTCCGGGTCCTGCAGGTTCGACAACTGGCGCGTCATGCTGACGATCGCGTCCGCGACCGGCCAGTCGCGCTCGCCCGTTTCCTGCTCCTCGGGCGCGTCGGCCGTCGGAGCCTGCCAGGCTTGCGGGCTCTTCCAGAAAACGGTCGGCAAGCCGTCGTCGTCGGCTGTCGCGCCGGCGCTGGCCTCGGCGGAATGCGTTTCGGGCGGCGGCGCCTCCGGAACGTAGACGAACGCGCGGCCGCGCGTCGAGAGCAGTTGGACCAGTTCGGCGAGCGTACCGTTGAGGTGCCACTCGTCGAAGCGACGGCGGCAGGTGGGTCCGGACGGATAGCGGGCGGGCAGACGCGACCACGACTCGCCGGTCGTCAGGATCCAGAGCACTGCGTTGGTAACGACGCGCGGTTCCGCGCGCGGACGACCGCGACGATTGAGACGAATGGGAGGCTCGTCGGACACGAGCGAAGCCACCTGCATCCACTCTTCATCGCTCAGTTCTTCGAAATTCATGCTGTTCTCCACGCAGCCGGACCGGGGCTGCAGTGTCGGAGTACTGGCAGAGCGGCGCAGAAAGACGCCATGCCGGCACTCTCGGTTGCACCATATGCTTATACGTTGGGGTCGTTCGCCGCGACGGTCGCACTCAACTTGTGCGGGCGTTCACGGGTTTGACGCAGGGAACGTGGTCTCACTCGTGCAAAGGAGAATTTGTGCACGAAGCATACCATCTGATAAACCGCCCGATAGGGGCGGAAATAAGTGTTACGGTTAGAAACAAACTCGTCCGTACGATTGGAAACGAACCCCGTCCATCGCGCGAACCGGCACCTGCCGAAAACCCGCCTGAATCCGGGGGAATCCAGTCCGGGCTCCCGGTCCCGAAGCGATTCCGGCCGGCGTCGTATGCCGCGACGCACGAACCGTTGCAGTTGCAACGCCGCGCGCCCCCGCTGGCCGGCCGTGCCCTCTAGCCGCTATACCTACGCGCGTGCAATGACATCCATATTACGGCGTCGCAGCAAATCCGTCGCGAAAAATCGCATTCCGCGAACGGCGTCCTGCGTCATACGAATCGCGCCCGCGCCGCCGGCCTCGCCCGATGGGCCCGGGGGGCGCCGGCCACATTGCGAAGGTCTCCGGACGAATCTGTTTATAGTACGCGTGCCCTACAACCAGACGACAACGGAGAATCACAGATGCACACATCCCTGACGCGCGTCGCGGCCGGCGCGCTCCTCGCCGCGCTGTGGCTGTCGCCCGGGCTCGCGAACGCGCAGCTCGGCAACCTGCTGAACCAGGGCGGCTCGTCCGGCGGCGCCTCTCGCGGCCTCAGCGGAATCGGCAGCAGCCTGGGCGGCGGTGGCGGCAGCGGCGGTCTGCCGGGCCAGTCGATGGGTTCCATGAGTTCGATGGGATCGATGAGCTCGGGCAGCACGGGCAACGTCGCGGGCCTGCTGCAGTTCTGCATCAAGAACAACTACCTGAGCCCGGCCAGCGCGGGCGGCATCCAGAACTCGCTGCTCGGCAAGCTGCCGGGCGGCGCGCACACCACCGATAGCGGCTACGCGAGCGGCAGCAACGGCATTCTCACGGGCAGCAACGGTTCCCAGCTCGACCTGAACGGCGGCGGGCTGAAGGCCGACGCCACGAAGCAGGTCTGCAATCAGGTGCTCTCGCAAGGCAAGTCGATGCTGTGACGACACGCGGGCGGCGCCCGACGGCACGGCCGCCAGGACCCGGGCCGTCGTCGCGTCACCCCGGCCGACGCGCCCGGCGCGCCCTGCCGTCGGACCCGCCGACTCGCACTTGAACCCGCCGCCTGAACCTGCGCCCGAACCTGCGCCCGAACCTGCGCCCGAACCTGCGCTTCGAACCGCGCCGGCATCCGGCCGCGGCGCTATCGCCCCCCTGCCCCGGTCCGCCACATTTCCGCCACGAAGCCGTGCCAGCATCCGTCACTTGAACGTTGCGCCGCGTTGCCGGTCGAACGTTTCCTGTCGGGTGCCCGGTTGCCACTGCCATGACGAAGCGCCGTACTCATGCCGTTACCCTGCTCGCCGGTCTCGCGGCCGCGCTCGGCGCATGCGGCGCCCATGCGGACGGCCATGACGAGCAGTTCGACTGCACGTCGAACCCCCATGCGTTCATCACGTCGCTGATCGACGAAAAGTCGATCGATCCGCAACCCACGCGCGTCGAGCCCGATTCGGTCAACGCGTTCCGGCCCGTGCAGGGCGCCCGGCTGAAGGCGTTCGGCTTTCCCATCTACACCGTGATCGGCTACGAGCAGAACGACGCCCTGTTCCGGGCCGGCACCGGCAAGACCGTCGACGGCCCGGTGTACGGCGTGGTGGTGTCGGCGCCGGCCGAACGGGTGCAGGCGCGCTTGCGCGCCGCCAACAACAACGCGATCGTGCAGTCCGTCATCCCGCTGCTCCTGACCGCCATCGTCTGCGACGAGAACGGGTGAGCGAAACGCGCCCGCGCAGCGCGCAGCAGCCGGGCGAATGCGAAAAGACGCAATCAGCCGGCCACGGCCGGCCTCGCCGGCCCGGAATACTTGAAAGTGCCCTGCGCGCTCGCGATCAGAAGGCGGCCGTCCACCCAGGCTTCGGCGCGCGAGAAAAAGATCGACCGTCCCTGCCGCTCCAGAAACCCCTTCGCGCTCACGCGCTCGCCGAGCCCCTTGTCGAGATAATTCGTCGTGAGCGAGAGCGTGAACGCGTGCAGCGGCGGCTCGCCCGGCGCCGAGAAGAGCCCGGCGTAGCCGGCCGCGGCGTCGAGCATCGTCGCGATCGCCCCGCCCTGCAGCACGCCCTGCCGGTTCAGCTTCGACGCGTCGATCGGCATGACGAGCTCGGCATAGCCCGCGCGCCACGCCACGAGCCGCACGCCGAGCGTCTCCAGAAACGGGTTGTCGAGGGCGTATTCGGGCTGGGCGGACATGGGCGGGGCTCCGGGAGGCTGACGGAAAGCGGCGGCGCAAGGCGCGCCGGCGCGGGAAAGATCGCGGGCCATTATAGGATCGGGCGCCCCCGGGCGCAGCGCCGCCCCGAGCCCGGCGCCGCCGGGTATCATCGGCGGCTTTCAACCTCGCCCCGCGCGCCGATGGCCTCCTTTCCCTTCGATGCCGTGCTGTTCGACTGCGACGGCGTCCTCGTCGATTCGGAACGCATCACCCACACGGTGCTCGTCGACATGCTCGGCGCACTCGGCTGGACGCTCACGCTCGACGAAGCCATGCGCATTTTCGTCGGCAAGGCGGTCCGGGACGAAGCCGCGCTGATCGAGGCGCGCACGGGGTTCGCGCTGACCGACGCGTGGATCGCCGCGTTCCGCGCGCGGCGCAACGCGGCGCTCGAGCGCGACCTCGCCGGCATCCCCGGCGCGCCGGCGGCCGTGGCGGCGCTGCACCGGCGGCTCGGCGGGCGCATCGCCGTCGCCTCGGGCTCCGACCGGCTCAAGCTCGAACTGCAACTGGCGAAGGTCGGCCTGCTCGCTGCCTTCGAGGGCCGTCTTTTCAGCGGCCACGAGACGGCGCGCAGCAAGCCCTGGCCCGACGTCTACCTGGCCGCCGCCGCAGCGCTTCGCGTCGCGCCCGGGCGCTGCGCCGTGATCGAGGACACCGTCACCGGCGTGACGGCCGGCGTGGCCGCCGGCGCGACGGTGTTCGGCTACCGCCCCGACGCGCCCGGCCACGGCCACAGCCGCGCCGACGCGCTGCGCGAGGCCGGCGCCGTGTGCGTGTTCCGGGACATGGCGGCGCTGCCCGAACTGCTCGCCGGCTGGGAGAATCCAGCGCGTCCCCCGGCCTGAACGCCGAACTTTCGACGCCCGGCGAGGCCCGGCAAAAAAGATAGTTTGCTATCGAATTCCAGGCTATCATCGCGCCGATGCCGAATCTCCACTCGTTACGTCTGTCCGTGAGCAGCACGCTCGTCCTGGCCGCCCGCCGGTGGCGGCGCACGAGCAACGCCGCCCTGACCGCCTACAACGTCTCGGAAGCCTGCGCCACGCCGCTCCTCATCGCGGGCCGGCTCGGCGAGGCCGTGCGCCAGGTGGCGCTGGCCGAGCAGGTCGGCATCGAGGGGCCGTCGCTCGTGCGCCTGCTCGACCAGCTCTGCGCGGCCGGACTCGTGCGCCGCAACGAAGACCCCGACGACCGGCGCGCCAAGACGATCTCGCTCACCGACGCGGGCCGCGCCGTCACGGCGAAGATGGAGGACGACCTGCGCCTCTTGCGCGGCCGCATCCTCAAGGGCGTGAGCCGCGCCGACCTGGAGGCGACGCTGCGCGTGCTGAACGCCTTCAACGCCCTGGAAACGGCCGGCGCCGCCGGACGCCACGCCGACGACTAGACGCGCCATGGTCTACCCCTCCGTCCGCGACTGGCTCTTCTCGGTCAAGACCTTCGCCGCATCGATCCTCGCGCTCTACCTCGGCCTCATCTTCCAGTTGCCGCGCCCGTACTGGGCCATGGCGACCGTCTACATCGTCTCGAACCCGTTCGTCGGCGCGACGCGCTCCAAGGCGCTCTACCGCGCGCTCGGCACCGCGCTCGGCGCGGTCGGGGCGATCGCCCTCGTGCCGCCGTTCGTCGAGACGCCCTGGCTCTTCAGCCTCGTCGTCGCGCTCTGGACCGGCGTGCTGCTCTACCTCGCCATCTCGGACCGCACCGCGCGCAGCTACGTGTTCATGCTCGCGGGCTACACCATGCCGCTCATCGCGCTGCCGGCCGTGACCGATCCGGGCGCCGTGTTCGACCTCGCGATCGCCCGCACCGAGGAGATCACGCTCGGCATCGTCTGCGCGAGCGTCGTCGGCAGCGCCGTGCTGCCGAGCCGCCTCGCGCCGACGCTGATCGAGCGCACCGACGCCTGGTTCCGCGACGCCGCGTTCTACGGCCGCGAAACGCTTTCGGGGCGCATCGCCGGCACGCAGATCTCGGCCTGCCGGCAGCGGCTCGCCACCACGGCCAACGGCCTCGAGTTCCTGCTGAGCCAGCTCAGCTACGACAACGCGCATCCGCAGGCCATCACGCGCGCGCAGACGTTGCGCGGCCGCATGCAGATCTTCATGCCCATCATCTCCGCGCTCGGCGACCCGCTCGCCGCGCTGCTCGCCGACATGCGCACGCTGCCCGAGGGACTCGAGGCGCTGCTCGCCGACGCGGCGCGCTGGTTCGACGCGCCGCTCGCCAACGCCGCGCGCGACGACGGCGCGGACCCGGCCGCCGACGCGCTGCGCCGGCAGATCGCGGCGCTGCAGCCCTCCGCCGGCGCGCTCGCGGGCTGGGACGGCGCGCTGCTCTCCAACGCGCTGTGGCGGCTGCGCCAGCTCGTCGACGTCTGGCAGGACTGCCGCTCGCTGCGCGCGGCGATCGCGCACGAGCGCAGCGTGTGGCGCCCGCGCTTTCGCCACTGGCGGCTCGGCGGCACCGAGCGCTATTACGACCGCGGCATGATGCTGTTCTCGACGGCCTCGGCCGTCGGCGCCATCGTGGTCGCCTGCGGCCTGTGGATCAGCTCCGGCTGGAACGACGGCGCGAGCGGCGTAACGCTCGCGGCCGTGGCCTGCTGCTTCTTCGCCGCGCTCGACGAGCCGGCCCCGCAGGTGTTCCGCTTCTTCTTCGCGACCTGCATCGCCGTGGTGCTCGCGGGCCTCTATCTCTTCGTCGTGCTGCCGCACGTGCACGACTTTCCGATGCTCGCGCTCATGTTCGCCGGGCCGTTCATCCTCGTCGGCACGCTGATTCCGCGCCCCCAGTTCAACCTCGTGACGATGCTCGTCGCCGTCAACACGGCCACCTTCATCAGCATCCAGAGCGCCTACGACACGGACGTCCTCGTGTTCCTGAACAGCAACCTCTCGGGCGTCGCGGGGCTGCTCTACGCGTTCGTCTGGACCCGCGCGACGCGCCCGTTCGGCGCCGAGCTGGCCGCGCGGCGCCTGCTCGTCTCGAGCTGGAGCGACGTCGCGCTGACCGCCTCGACCGAGCCGATCGACGACCAGCGCAACCTCTACTCGCGCATGCTCGACCGCCTGATGCAACTGATCCCGCGCCTCGCCGCGTCCGACGACCACCGCCATCCGTCCATCGAGAGCTTTCGCGACCTGCGCGTCGCGCTCAACGCGCTCGACCTGCGCCGTACGCGCCGGCGGCTGACGGGCGACGTGCTCGCCTGCGTCGACGGCGTGATGGCCGACGTGAACGCCTATTTCGCCGAATGCGCGAAGCGGCGCGCGCGCCAGCCGGTGCCGCCCGCGCTGCTCGGCGCGATCGACGCGGCGCTCGACCGCGTCGCCGCGCACGGCGCCGACGACGTCTCGCAAATGCTCCGGCACCGCCTGCGCGACACGCTGCACGCGCTCGTAGGCCTGCGCCTGTCGCTCTTCCCGGCGGCGACCGCGGCGGGCCCCATCGCCGGCGAGGGGGCCGCATGACGCGCGCGCTTTCCGTTTCCCGCCGCATCGGCATCGGGCAGGGCCCCAGACCATGATCGGCGAAATCGACATCATCGGCGTATTCGTGCCGTCCGTGCTCGTCCTGATGCTGGTCGCGTACCTGTTCAATCTCGTCATTCGCAACGTTCTCACGCGAATCGGCTTTTATCGTTTCGTCTGGCACCAGTCCATTTTCGACCTCGGCATCTACGTGCTGGTGCTCGGCGCCATCGTCGTCGTCTCCCGTCATCTGGTAACGTGAAAAGAACCTGGCTCTCCGCAGGTCAGATCCTGCTGACCCTCATCGTCGTCGTCGTGGCCGCGCTCGTGCTCTGGCGCCTCGTGCAGTACTACATGTTCTCGCCGTGGACGCGCGACGGCCACGTGCACGCCGACGTCATCCAGGTGGCGCCCGACGTGTCCGGGCTCGTCACGGGCGTCGACGTGATCGACAACCAGCAGGTCCGGCGCGGCCAGGTGCTGTTCGTGATCGACCAGGCGCGCTACACGCTCGCCGAGCGCGAGGCCGAGGCCACGCTGGCGCAGCGGCGCGCGGCGCTCGACGAGGCGAAGCGCGAATACGCGCGCAACGTCACGCTCGGCAACCTCGTCGCGGCCGAGGTGCTCGAGGAAAGCCACGCGCGCATGGACCAGGACGACGCGGCCTACGCCGAGGCACAGGTCGCGCTCGACACCGCGCGCCTGAACCTGCAGCGCACCACCATCGTGAGCCCCGTCGACGGCTACCTGAACGACCGCGCGCCGCGCGTGGGCGAATACGTCTTCGCGGGACGCGCGGTCGTCTCGGTCGTCGACATGCACTCGTTCCGCGTGGACGGCTACTTCGAGGAAACCCGGCTGCACGGCATCCGCATCGGCCAGCCCGTGGACATCAAGATCATGGGCGAGCCGGACGTGCTGCACGGACACGTGCAGAGCATCGTCGCCGCCATCGAGGACCGCGACAGCACGCAGAGCCCGAACCTGCTGCCCAACGTGAACCCGGCGTTCAGTTGGGTGCGGCTCGCGCAGCGTATTCCGGTACGCGTCGCGCTCAACGAGGTGCCGACCGATTTCCGCCTGATCGCCGGCCGCACCGCGACCGTCTCGGTCCACACCGAGACGCCGAAGCAGCGGCACGAGGAACTGGCCGCCAACCGGGCCGCGGCGGCCGGCATGTCGCCGGCGAGCGCCGCGAACGGGGCGAGCGCGGGTGTCGGCGCAAACAGCGCAAGCGGCACAGGCGACGCAAGCGGCGCGCACACGCAACCCGCGGCGTCGGGAGCCGCGCCATGACACGGCGTCTTTCGCGCCGGCCGGTGCGCGGCGCGCTCGCGCTCGCCGCCGCGCTCGCGCTCGCCGCCTGCACCGTCGGCCCCAACTATGCGCTGCCGGGGCGCGCGCTCGTCAACGCGCCGCTCGCGCACGGACCGATCGCGGGCGCGAACGACGCCCCCGTCGCGCAGACGAGCGTGCCGCCGATGTGGTGGCGGCTCTACGACGACCCGGTGCTCGACGAACTCGTCGAAGACGCGCTCAAGTCCAACACCGACCTGCGCGTGGCGGCCGCCAATCTTTCGCGCGCACGGGCCGTGCTCGACGTCGCCCGTGCGCAGGGCGGCTTCTCGGGCGGCGCGTCGGCCGCGTTCAAGCACGCCCAGGAGGCCGGCGAGCAATACCTCATCTTCAGCAAGGTGCCCGTCGCGGACGAGGGCGACATCGGCCTGAACGTCTCCTACGAGTTCGACCTGTTCGGCAAGCTGCGGCGCGGCGTCGAGGCGGCTCGGGCCGACACCGAGGCCACGGCCGCGGCCAGCGACCTCGCGCGGGTCACGGTCGCGGCCGCCGTCGTGCGCGCCTACGTTCAATCGTGCTCGGCAGCCGAGGAGCTGGCCGTCGCGCAACAGTCGCTCGCCCTGCAGAAACAGCGCGTGGAACTTACGCGCCGGCTGCGCGACGCGGGACGCGGCAACGAGCCCGACGTGACGAGCGGACAGACGCAGACCGAGACGCTCGCGGCCCAGATTCCGGGCCTCGTCGGCCAGCGCCGCGTCGCGCAATACCAGTTGGCGATGCTGCTCGCGCGCGCGCCCGACGACCTGCCGCCGGCCGCGCTCGCCTGCGACCGGTTGCCGACGCTGAGCCAGCCGCTGCCCGTCGGCGACGGCGCCGCGCTGCTGCGGCGGCGCCCCGACGTGCGCGAGGCCGAGCGGCAACTGGCCGCCGCCACCGCGCGCATCGGCGTGGCGGTCGGCGCGCTCTATCCGACCATCAGCTTCGGCGCCTCGACGGGCCTGACCGGCGTGCTCGGCGACCTCGGCAACCAGGCCACGACGCGCTGGGCCTTCGGTCCGACGATCAACTGGGAATTCCCGGCCAACGGCCAGCGCGCGCGCGTGCGCGAAGCCGAGGCCGAAACGGGCGGCGCGCTGGCCCGCTTCGACGGCGTCGTGCTGAACGCGCTGCGCGAGGTGCAGAGCAACCTCGCCACCTATGCGGCCGACTACCAGCGCGCCGACGCGCTGCGCGCCGCGCTGCAGTCTGCCCAGGTCTCGGCGGACCAGACGCACCAGCTCTACGTCGCCGGGCGCGAATCGTTCCTCGCCGACCTCGACGCGACGCGCGCGCTGACCTCGGCGCGCGGCGCGCTCGCGGCCGCCGAAGGTCAGGTCGCGGCGGACCAGGTACAGCTCTTCCTCTCGCTCGGCGGCGGGTGGGAAACGGCGGACGACGGCCAGGGCGCTGCCGATCAGCCTCCGCCGGCCGCAACCGACGAAACGGCGACGACCGATGCCGGCTCGAAGGCGGTCGTCACCACGCCGGTCCCGCCACCTTGACGCTCCCCTGACGCCGTCTCGCGCCGCGCGGCCGACGCCGCTTCCGTAACGAACCGCGCCAGCGGACGCGCAGGCTCGGCACGGCCGCGCCGCCGCGCGCCGATCCGATGTCGAGCGTCGCGCCGGGATGCCTCGCGCGCTGCACAGCCCGGCCCAACCGCCATCGCCGTCTCCGTCAATACGGTTGCCGTCCGCGGCGGGATCGAAGCCCATGCCGTCGTCCAGAACCACGAGCACCCGGCCGCCGGCATCCTGCCGCAACCAGACGTCGACCTTCGCTCGCGCGGCCGTGCCCGGGTTCGCCGCGGCGAAAGGCCGGGTCGGCCAGGCCCCGGGCTTCGCATAACTGGGCACCGCCCGCCCCGCGATTACCAGATTCCAGGGATTGCGCGCGCGGCCGGGGCCGGGATCAAATGGCGCTACGCATCCGGGCCGCGCCGCAACCGCCCGTGCGCAAGACGAGAAACGCCACACGACGACGGAGAGACGGCCGGCCCGGGCCACCGCGACCGTCAAGCGGAACGAGACCATGAACAACGTCCGGAAACTGCGCTGCACGGCTTCCGTGCGCGCCTCGTGCGAGCGCGCATACAGCCTCGAGCTGGCGCGCGGCAGCTCGCACATCGCCAGCACGCTCACGCCGCTGAGCCTGGCCGATGCCGTCGACGAAGTACGCAACGCCTTCGTGGCGGCCTATGGCGAGGACGATCTCGCCGCTTTCCTCGAGCTGCTGGCCGAGCGGCTCGACAAGCGCACCGCCCGCGAGGCCGCGACGGCCGTCCGGCGGGCCGCCGCGCCCGAACGCCGGCGCGCGCCGCGCCTGCCGCTGACGCTGCGGGATTCGCCGTAACGAAAACTCGCTTTACGACGGCCCCTGGTGCGAATGACGGTGGTGAATGTCCGGGTAATGCGCGTGCGAATGCGTCATCGGCAGATGAACGTGGGGATGCGCGTGCGGCTCGTCCCCGTCGTAGGGGAAATCGTGCGCATGCTGATGATGCGCGTCGTGGCGATGCCGGTGCGTGTGTTCGAGCCGTTCATGCGTGTGCGCGTGCTCGTGTCGTTCGCGCACGTGCAGCCACACGCCGAGCGCCATCAGCGCAGCCGCGATCCAGAAGCTCGCGCCCGGCAGCGCGGGCCAGACGAGCAGCGAAAGCGCCACGCCGAATAGCGGCGCGACGGAAAAATACGCGCCGGTCCGGGCCGTGCCGAGATGGCGAAGCGCGACGACGAACAGGACGAGGCTCACCCCGTAGCCGGCCAGCCCCGTCGCCATCGCGGCCGCGACGGCCGGGGCGCCCGGCAGCGACGCGCCTGTCGCGAAGGCGACGACGAGATTCGTCGGGCCGGCGACGAGCCCTTTCAGGCAGGCGATCACGGCCGCGTCGTTCGCGGAGACCTTGCGCGTCAGGTTGTTGTCGATGGCCCAACACAGGCAGGCGCCGACGATCAGCAGCGCGCCGGAGGAAACCCCGCCCGCCCCGTGCCACGAAAGCATGACGCCCGCAGCGACGATGGCCGCCATGCCGAACAACACCTGCCAGTCCACGTTCTCGCGGAAGACGCTCCACGCGATGACGGCCGTCAGCACGCCTTCGAGATTGAGCAGCAGCGAGCTGGTCGCGGCCGGCGTGCTCGCGAGGCCGAGCATGAGCAGCGCCGGGCCGGCCACGCCGCCGGCCGCGATGGCGCCGATCAGCCAGGGCAGTTCGCCCGCGCGGATGCGCGAGCCCTGGTCGTCGGGCCGCTTTTCCGCGTGCGGGCGAAGCCGGCGAACGACGATCCAGAGGCCGAGCCCGATGCCGCTGCCGAGATAGAACAGGCCCGCCACCATGAACGCCGACATCGTGCCGAGCAGGACTTTCGCGAGCGGCGTGGCGGCGCCGAACAGCGCGGCGGCGGCGAGTGCGGTGAAAACGGCGTTGAATCTCGAGTGCATGGTCGGGGAACAGGACGCGGGGGGCGTGGGGCCGTGACCGCGGCGAGCCCGCCGGCCGCCTCGCGCGAGGACGACCCCGACCCGATGCGGGAAAGCGCTATTTTCCGGCCGGGCTCGCCGGCAGATCGTCGTAACCCTTGATCCGGTAGATGACGAACGAAGCCGCCCAGGCGAAGACGAACACGCCGATGATGATGAAGCCGAGATCGCTGAAGTTGTCGTTGAGCATGTCGATGAACGCCCAGAACCCGCCCTTCAGCCCGAGCGGGTCGGCAACGAGGCCCAGCGCCTCGATGCCGCCGACCAGCACGGCCACGATCACCGACACCAGCGTGATCGTCAGGTTGTAGTAGAGCTTGCGGATCGGGCGCACGAACGCCCAGTCGTAGGCGCCCAGCATCAGGATGCCGTCGGTCGTGTCGACGAGCGACATGCCCGCCGCGAACAGCACGGGGAACACGAGCACGACGCCCATCGACACCCCGTTCGCGGCCTGGCTCGCCGAGATGCCGAGCAGGCTCACTTCCGTCGCCGTATCGAAGCCGAGACCGAACAGGAAGCCGAGCGGCAGCATCCAGATCGACTTCGAGACGAACCGGAACAGCGGCCGGAACAGCCGCGCGAGCAGGCCGCGGTTGTTGAGCAGCAGATCGAGGTCGTCGCTGTCGTACGTCTCGCCGCGCCGCACCCGGTTGAACGAGCGCCAGACGCCGCGCAGGATGATGACGTTCATTGCCGCGATCACGAACAGGAACAGCGCCGAGATGCCGGTAGAAAGGATGCCGAACGGGCCTCGCAAAGCCTCGACGCGGCTCTCGAGCGCCGCCGCCGTCGCGGCGACCGCGGCCGCCACGATCAGCACGACGGCGGAGTGGCCGAGCGCGAAGAAGAAGCCGACGGTGACGGGACGCTGGCCGTCCTGCATCAGCTTGCGCGTGACGTTGTCGATGGCGGCGATGTGGTCGGCGTCGACCGCGTGGCGCAGGCCGAAACCGTAGGCGAGCAGACCGGCGCCGAGCAGCAGCGGATGCGCATGGAAGGCAACGAACGCCCAGACCCAGGCGCCGACGTTGAAGAGGGCGAGCACGAAATAGATGCCGGCGACGCGGCGGGGCAGGCTCCCCTGCGGCAAGGCCGAGGGCGAAACGATAGACATGGGATGGATCCTGGGGTCGGGCTGTCCTTGCTGCATGCGGTCGCCGGAGCGCGCGGCCGACCCGTCGGGACACCCCGCCCGGCGTCGCTACGCGGACCTCGGCCGATGCCAGGTCTCCTCGCGCGCGGATAAAGTCGCGGCGCGCTCAGGTCGCGGCAACGACCTCGATGCGCAGCGCCGGCGCGCCGGCCGCGATCTCGAACAGACGATCGACGTTCGGGTGGGCGCCCGGACGATTGCGCGCGTCGGCCGTGTGCTCGGCGAACACGGCGAGGCCGTGTTCGGCCGCCTTCGCGTCCAGCGTGCCGAACGTCTGCCGCAAGTATCGATACACCGCGAGCGAGCCCTGCTTGCCGGGCTGGTTCTCGATGCGTGCCACGACGGTCCCGTTGCCGTCGAGCAGATCGATGCGCTCGATGCCGTCGATGGCCGGCAGGCGCGCGAGATTGTCCTTGAATACGTTGCCCGGCTGAATCACCTGAATCGCTCCGCAGTGCTGGAAAGAGCCGCATCTTATCCGATTCGGGGGCAGGGCATGGCGGCACGCGTGGCGCAACGGACGGTCGAATCGATCGAGCCCGCCCGACTCCGCAAAAAACGCGCTCGCCTCACACCGACTTGTCGTCCACCGCCTTGTCGAGCCGGGTCGGCGTCTTTTGCCCGTCCTTCTCGAATTCGCCGTAATTCCACTCGAGCTTCGCCGTCGAGGTCGCAAACGAACGGCTGAGCGCAATGCCGTACTCGGTCAGGTACGTATGAAGGCCCTTGTTCTGGACGATGCCGTCCCGGGTCTCTTCGCAGTCGAGATCGATAGCCTTACCGGTCAGCGCCGGATTGATCTGCGACGCCAGATAGTAGTGGCCGGCATGGCAGGTTTCCACCATCGAGGAAAAATTGGCGATCTGGACGGTCGTCCCGATCCTGAAGCGGGTCGTGTAGGTTTCGTCTTCCTTCGGCACGTCGAATGCGAACTGATCGTTGTCGACGCCATGCACCATAAATGGAATGAAGGCGATCGACTGCGCATACGCCGCCGTTTCTGCTTTCAGCTCGTATATGTTGAGATAGGAAATGTTGAACGACACATTGCTCGGTATTCCGTTTGCCGAGACTTCGAGCACCTCCTGCACGAGGCCCGTATCCCCGGCATTGATGAACGTCGCCTTGAAATCGCTGTCGATCCGGGCCGTATTGGTGTGGCCCGTCAACGTGCCCGACGCGATCAATTGCCGGAACGGCAGCGGATGGGCGCCGGCTGCCGGCAGCCTGCTCCGGACCGAGGCCGGCAGCGCATCAACGCCGAAATTCGCGGCAAGATAACCGGGCTCGTCTTTCGCGATATCCTTGACCGATACGAATTGAATACACCCCGACAACAACGTAAGCATCGCCAGCATTGCCCCTGTCAGCGCGCGGTTTTTTTTCATCTACAGGCTCTCCGTCTTCTACTGAATTTCTATTGAATTATTATCGCTGCCCGATGGGCCCGACCCGGGTTCGCAGCAAAAAATCGCCCCGCGTATTAAACACCACCTTTTTATTTATTTCCTTATCGGCAAGAGCCGTCGATTCCTGAACGGACGGACGCAAAAACAACCCCCCCGGGGCTGGCGCATGACACGCCAACCCCGGGGGGGTTTTGTTTCTATATGCCAGTAGATAACGGCAAGGCGGTAGCGGGCCTCAAGCCGACCACCGCCCGCGCATCCCCTCAATGCCCGAAATAAACGGGAATCGGCGGGGTATAGACGGCGCTCCCGCCGCCGGACGCCGACGAGCCGTTCGTGGACGGCCCATAACCGCTGCCGGCGCCGGCCGTGCCGTTCTGGGCCGCGACCCGTGCTTCGGCCGACTGGATGTCCGCCGGATAGTGGGCATCGTTGGCGCCGGGGTCATACCCGGCCTGCTCGAGTTGCGCCAGCTCGCCCGTCACCTGGGCGCGCGTCAGCGGGCCGTTGGACTGGGACTGCGCGAACGAAACCGCGGGAACCGCAATGACTGCAGCAACGACAAGTGACTTCAGGATCGTTTTCATCTTCACACCTCCGACTTTTGCAGGGCGGCAGACCGATCTGTCCTCAGCCCTTAATACACAGTCTAGGAAGTGCGCGCGCGAGAACAAATGCGCGGATCGGAAATCACTATTGACGCCGGCGGCGGCAGGCGGCACGGCCGTTGCGTCGCGCCGCCGGTACTGCGTCGCAACGGCGCCCGGACCGGGCAGCGCGCGACGCCGCGCCGGAAAACGCGAACGGACGTTGTGCGTCACGGCAAACGCAAACCCGACGCGAACCCGGCGCAAACTCGCGTGCCCGTTTTCGATGCCCTTTCCTTACGCCGGGAAATCGGTCGCGATGCCCACGTCGCGCCAGGCCTCGATGTCCGCGAGCGCCGCGCGCAGCCGCTGCGCGACCGCGTCCACGCCGAACGCGCCGAGCACCAGGTGGCGCGGCGGCGCGTCGAGTTCGGTGATGCGGATCATCGCCTGCGCCGCGCGGGCCGGATCGCCGACCTGCTTGCCGCTCAGTTGCGCGGTGCGCTGCATCCGCGCGGCCGCGGTCTCCACGTAGTCCGCGATGCGGCTCGGCGTCTGCCTGAGCGAGCGACCCGCCCAGTCGGTCCGGAACGGCCCCGGCTCGACGCAGGTCACCTTGATGCCGAGCGGACCGGCCTCGGCCAGCAGCGAATCGGAAAAGCCTTCGACGGCGTGCTTGCTCGCCGAGTAATAGCCCGAGCCGGGAAAGCCCACGAGGCCGGCCACCGACGTCACGTTCAGCACGTGGCCGCGCCGCTGCACGCGCATGACCGGCAGCACGGCGCGCGTCATCGCGAACAGGCCGAAGACGTTCGCGTCGAACTGCGCGCGAATCTCCTCCTCCACGCCCTCTTCGAGCGAACTCTGGTAGCCGTAGCCCGCGTTGTTGACGAGGACGTCGATCGTGCCGAAGTGCGCTTGCGCCGCCTCGACCGCCATCGCGATCTGGCGGTTGTCGGTCACGTCGAGCGCCACGCGCAGCAGGCGGTCGCCCGCCGACGGCGCGAGATCGTCGAGCGAGGCCTTCTCGCGGGCGCTCGCCACGCAGCGCCAGCCGCGCGCGATCACGGCTTCCGCCAGTTCGCGGCCGAAGCCGGTGGAGCAGCCGGTGATGAACCAGACAGGCGTCGTAGTCGAACTCATGAAAGCTCCTTGAGAGAAAGGAAAGCGGGAAGAAAGGGCACGAGCCGCATGCCGCCGCGGACCCGCGAAGCGGGACGCGGAGCGCGGCCGGGAACCGCGTGGGTCGTTCGATGATAGCGAGCACAGCCCGGGCCTGCAGCCGGCCCGGCACCGCCGCGAACCGCTCAGGCCTCGTGCAGCGTGTCGATGATGGCCCGCGTGATGCCGGGCCGGTCGTAGGAGACGCGCTGGATCATCCCCACCGTGCGCACCACGGGCGGGTCCGCGATCGGCAGCACGCGCAGCGTGGGGTCGTTGCGCCAGTTGCCGCCGTGCAGCAGCGGCAGCACCGCGACGCCCACGTTTTCGCGCACCAGCGCGACGATCGTTTCGATCGAATTGAGTTCGAGGTATTCGTTGACGGCGAGGCCGGCCGCGTCGAGCGCCTGCTGCACGACGAGGCCCGTGCGCACGCGCCGGTCGAAGCGCAGGAAGCCGTGGTTGCGCAGGATGCGCCGCGCGTCCGGCTCGACGAGCTCGCGGTTCGCGACGAGCACCATCGGCTCGGCGTAGAGCATGCTCCAGCGCAGCGTGTCGGGCAGCATGGCGTCGGGCTGCGCGACCACGGCCGCGATGTCCACCTCGCCTGCCTCGACCATGCCGGCCAGCTCGTCCGAGCGCGCCGCGAGCAGCCGCACGTCCAGTTGCGGATGCACCGTCTTCAGGCGCGCGACGACGAGCGACAGCGCGCCGATCACCGAGACCACGGCGCCGATCGTCACCGGCCCCGTCATCGAGTCGGGCCGCGCCGAGCCGAGCGCGTCGAGCAATTCGAGAATCTGCTCGACCTTCGGCTGGATTTCGCGTCCCGCGCGGCTCAGCACGACCTGGCGCGCGTCGCGGTTGAAAAGCTGCCGGCCGAGCGCCTGTTCGAGCCCGCGCATCTGCAGGCTGACGGCCGCCTGGGTCAGCGCCACCTTCTCTGCCGCCGTCGCGAACGACCCCGTTCGCGCCACGGCCTGGAAGGTCTTCAGCATCCGCAGGGTCGGCACCGTCATGTTCAAGAAAAATTTAAGCGTGAAAAAGAAATATTAATATTTCCTCGTCGTTCGCGCACCACATAATGGCTCCGACGCCCCGACCGAAAAGGATGCCGAGTCCGATGTGGAGCCTGTGCGAATGACCGATGCCGTGCGCCGTCCCGTTCTCGCCGTCGAGGGTTTTTCGTTGAAGTTTTCGCGCGCCGCCGACATGCCGAATCTCGTCGACGACGTGTCGTTCTCGGTCGAGGCCGGCAAGACGCTGTGCATCGTCGGCGAGTCGGGCTGCGGCAAGAGCGTCACCTCGCTTGCGCTGATGGGCCTGCTGCCGAGCCCGCCGGCCGTGCGCGTGGCCGGCACCGCCCGCTTCGAGGGCCGCGACCTCTTCACGCTCGCCGAACGCGAGCTCGCCGACCTGCGCGGCAACCGGCTCTCGATGATCTTCCAGGAGCCGATGACCTCGCTGAATCCGGCGTTCACGATCGGCGAGCAGATTGCCGAAAGCATCCGCCGCCATCGCGGCGCCTCGCGCCAGGCGGCGCGCGAAGCCGCGCTCGAAATGCTCGAGCGCGTGCGCATTCCCGCGCCGCGCGCGCGGCTCGACGCGTGGCCGCACGAGCTCTCGGGCGGCATGCGCCAGCGCGTGATGATCGCGATGGCGCTCGCCAACGCGCCGCGTCTCCTGATCGCCGACGAACCCACCACGGCGCTCGACGTGACGATCCAGGCCCAGGTGCTCGCGCTCGTGCGCAACCTGCAGGCCGAAACGGGCACGGCGATGATCCTCATCACGCACGACCTCGGCGTCGTGGCCGAGGTGGCCGACCACGTGGCCGTCATGTACGCGGGGCGCATCGTCGAATACGGCACGGCGCGCGAGTTGTTCGACGACCCCCAGCATCCCTACACGATCGGGCTGATGGGCGCGATTCCCTCGACCGGCAGGCGCGAGGGCGCGCTCGCGACGATCGACGGCTCGGTGCCCTCGCCCGAGCGGATGCCGCCCGGCTGCCGCTTCGCGCCGCGCTGTCCGTTCGCGGCGGAGCGCTGCGTCGAGGCCGCGCCGCCGCGGCGAGCCGTGAGCGCCGCGCCCGGCGACCACGAGGTTGCGTGCTGGTTCGCGCCCGTCGAGCAGTTCGCGGCACCGCCCCTGCAACAGGCCCACGCATGAGCACGCTTCCCAAGGGCCCGCCCGAGCGGCAACGGCCGCCCGCGCCCGCGCATCCGGCGCCCCCCGTCATCGAGGCACGCGCGCTGACGAAGCAGTTCGGCGGCACGCGCCATCTCTTCACGCGCGCGCCGACGGTGCATGCCGTGCACGACGTCTCGCTCGCGGTCCGCGAGGGCGAGACCTTCGCGATCGTCGGCGAATCGGGCTGCGGCAAGTCCACGCTCGGCCGGCTGCTGCTGCGCCTCATCGATTCGACCGAGGGCCGCGTGCTCTACCGGGGCAAGGACATCACGCATCTCTCGGGCGCGCCGCTGCGCCGGCTGCGCCGCCACATGCAGCTCATCTTCCAGGACCCGTTCGCCTCGCTGAACCCCGGCATGACCGTCGAGCAGATCGTCGGCGAGCCGATCGCGCTGCACGGCCTCGCGCGCGGCGCGGCGCAGCGCGAGCGCGTCGCGCAACTGCTGCAGACGGTCGGCCTGCAACCGGCGTGGGGCGAGCGCTATCCGCACGAATTCTCCGGCGGCCAGCGTCAGCGCATCGGCATCGCGCGCGCGCTCGCCGGCGAGCCGGGGCTCATCGTCGGCGACGAGCCCGTGTCCGCGCTCGACGTCTCGGTGCAGGCGCAGGTCATCAATCTGCTCGAGCAGCTCAAGGCGCAGTTCGGCCTCACGCTCGTGATGATCTCGCACGACCTCGCCGTCATCCGCCACATGAGCGACCGCGTCGCCGTGATGTATCTCGGCGAGATCGTCGAGCAGGCGCGCGTCGACGATCTGTTCGACGCGCCGCTGCATCCGTACACGCAGGCGCTGCTCGGCGCGATTCCGGCCCGCCGGCCCGGCGAGGCGCGCGCCCGGCCGCTCGCCTCGGGCGACCTGCCGAGCCCGACCGCGCCGCCGCCGGGCTGCCGTTTCCATCCGCGCTGCCCGCACGCGAAGCCGCTCTGTGCCGAAGCGAAACCGCCGGCGCAGACGCTGCCCGGCGGACGCCAGATCGCCTGTCATTTCTGGCAGGAGATCCAGCAGGCGGGCGCCGGCGCGCCGCTCGTCGCGAGCGCGAGCCCGAAGCTCGCGGAGCGGCTCGCGCTCTACCGCGACCGCCAGCGCCGCCGCGACGACGCCGGAACCGATCCGGCATCCCATCCCGCATCTAATCCGACACGCAACCCCGCGCCGGCCTGACGGCCCTCCGGCCTGGCCGACCTGAAAAAAACGGAAAGAGGAACCCCACGCATGCGAAAACTCCTGATTGCCGCCGCCCTGGCCGTGAGCGCCACGAGCGCGCTGGCCCAGCAGACCGGCCCGACCCTGCGCATCGGCATGCAGGACGACGTCGGCTCGCTCGACCCCGCGCGCAGCGTGCAGGTGGCCGACCGCATCGTGTTCAGCTCGCTGTGCAACTCGCTCGTCGACATCGGCCCGAACCTGAAGATCGTGCCGATGCTCGCGACCTCGTGGACCACGAGCGCCGACGGCAAGACGCTCACGTTCAAGCTGCGCCAGGGCGTCAAGTTCCAGGACGGCGAGCCGTTCAACGCGGCGGCCGTGAAGGCGAACCTCGACCGCTATCGCACGCTGCCGACGAGCAACCGCAAGAGCGAGCTCGCGTCGGTCGATCACGTCGTCGTCGTCGATCCGTACACGGTCTCTATCGTGCTCAAGGCCCCGGACGCCGCGCTGCTCGCCACGCTCACCGACCGCGCCGGCATGATGCTCGCGCCCGACACGCTCGCGAACGCCGACGGCGTCGCCACGCATCCGGTCTGCTCGGGTCCGTACAAGTTCGTGCAGCGCGTGCAGAACGACCGCATCGTGCTCGAGAAATTCGACGGCTACTGGGACGCGAGCCACTACCCAATCCAGCGCGTGATCTTCCTGCCGATTCCCGACGCCACCGTGCGGCTCGCGAACCTGCGCTCGGGCTCGCTCGACATGGTCGAGCGTCTCGCGCCGTCCGACGTCGCCACCGTGAAGAGCGACCCGAACCTGCAGTTCGTGCCCGTGAGCGGCCTCGGCTTCTACAACGTCACGTTCAACATCGCCAACGGTCCGCGCAGCAACACGCCGCTGCGCGACAAGCGCGTGCGCGAGGCGTTCGAACTCGCCATCGACCGCGACGCCCTCAACAAGGTGATCGGCGCGGGTCTCTTCGCGCCCGCCAACCAGGGGCTGCCGCCCTCGAGCCCGTACTTCGACGCGGCGCTGCCGATGACGCACCGCGACGTCGCGAAGGCGAAGGCGCTCCTGCAGGCCGCCGGCCACCCGCACCTCGACGTCGAACTCACGTTCGGCAACAACACGGTGGCGAGCCAGGTCGCGCAGATGCTCCAGGCGATGCTCGCCGAGGCCGGCATCAACCTCAGGCTGCGGCCGACCGACTACGCCGCCGCGCTCAACGCCGCGCACAACGGCGACTTCGAGGCGCTCTACACGGGCTGGTCGGGCCGCGTCGATCCGGACGGCAATCTGCACCAGTTCAACACCTGCAGCGGCAACCTGAACTACGGGCACTACTGCAACCCGGCGGTCGACAACCTGCTCGACGCCGCGCGCACGAAGACCGACCCGGCGCAGCGCAAGGCGCTCTACGACCAGGCCGCGAAGATCCTCGCCGACGAGGACCCGATCGTCTACCTCTACGTGCAGCCCTGGCCGTTCGCGCTCTCGAAGAAGGTGCAGGGCTTCGTGCCCTACCCGGACGGGCTGATCCGGCTGCGCGGCGTCAGCCTCAAGGGGTAGGGAGCTCGCCATGCTGCGCGTCGTCGCCAACCGCCTGATCGTCGCCGTGCCGACGCTGATCCTCGTGTCGATGCTGATTTTCGGCCTGCAGAAGCTGCTGCCCGGCGACCCGGTCATGGCGATGGCGGGCGAGGACCAGGACCCGCAGTTGATCGCCACGCTGCGCGTGAAGTACCACCTCGACCGGCCCGTGCCCGTGCAGTATGCGTACTGGGTCCGCGACATCGCGCACGGCAACCTCGGCACGTCGCTGCGCACCGACGAGCCGGTCACGACGCTGATCGCGCAGAAGCTGCCCGTCACGCTGCAGCTCGCGGCCATGGCGATGGTCTTCGCGATCGGCATCGGCATTCCGGCCGGCGTCCTCTCGGCCGCGAACCGCGGCAGCCCGCTCGACTACGGCGCGAACGTCCTCGCGCTCTCGGGCATGTCGATCCCGAACTTCTGGCTCGGCATCATGCTGATCTTCCTCGTCTCGGTGCGCTGGCACCTGCTGCCCTCGTCGGGCTACGTGCCGCCCACCGAGGATTTCTGGCTCAGCATCAAGACCATGCTGATGCCCGCGTTCGTGCTCGGCGCGGCGCTCGGCGCGCAACTAATGCGCCACACGCGCAGCGCGATGCTCACGGTGCTGCGCACCGACTACATCCGCACGGCCCGCGCCAAGGGCCTGCTGCGCGGCACCGTGGTCGTGCGGCACGCGCTGCGCAACGCGCTCGTGCCCGTCGTCACGGTGCTCGCGCTGCTGTTCGGCGAACTGCTCGCGGGCGCGGTGCTGACCGAGCAGGTGTTCACGATCCCCGGCTTCGGCAAGCTCGTCGTGGACGCCGTGTTCAACCGCGACTATGCCGTCGTGCAGGGCGTGGTGCTCGTCACCGCGCTCGGCTTCATCGTCGTGAACCTCTGCGCCGACGTGCTCTACATCCTGCTCACCCCGCGACTCAGGCATAGCTGATGGCCACGACGCCCGCCTCTCCCCTCGACCCGGACGCGCGCGCGGCCGCCGTGGCGCCGCGCCGGCGCTGGCGCCGCCTCGCGCGCTTCGTGCGCAACCGCGCGGCCGTGGCCGGCGCGCTCATCGTGCTCGTGACGATCGCGGTCGCGCTCCTCGCACCGTGGATCTCGCCCGCCGATCCGCTGCAGACGAGCTTCATGGACGTGCGCGAGGCGCCGTCGGCCGCGCACTGGTTCGGCACCGACGAGCTGGGCCGCGACGTGCTGAGCCGGCTGATCTGGGGCGCGCGCGCCTCGCTGCTCGCGGGCGTGGTGTCGGTCGGCATCGCGGTGATCGTGGGCGTGCCGCTCGGGCTCATGGCCGGCTACTTCGGCCGGCTCGTCGACGGCGTGATCTCGCGGCTCGCGGACGCGCTGCTGTCGATCCCGTTCCTGATCCTCGCCATCGCGCTCGCCGCGTTCCTCGGCCCGAGCCTCGCGAACGCGATGGCCGCCATCGGCATTTCGGCGATGCCGCGCTTCGTGCGGCTCGCGCGCGGCCAGGCCATCGCCGTGAAGGCCGAGGATTACGTGGAGGGCGCGCGCGCCATCGGCCTGGGACATTTCCCGATCATCGTGCGCTACATCTTGCCGAACGTGCTCCCACCGATTATCGTGCAGGCAAGCCTGACCGTCGCCATGGCGATCATCGCCGAGGCCAGCCTGTCGTTTCTCGGCCTCGGCCAGTTGCCGCCGGCGCCCTCGTGGGGCTCGATGCTCAACACCGCCAAGGACTTCGTCAGCCAGGCGCCGTGGATGTCGATTTTCCCGGGCATCGCGATCTTCCTCGCGGTGCTCGGCTTCAATCTGCTCGGCGACGGGCTGCGCGACGCGCTCGATCCGCGCGAAACCTGACGGCGGCCCCGGGCGCGACGGTCTCGCCCCTCACCCTTTTCACGCGAGCTTTTCATGACCCGCTTCGACTGGCAAAACCCGTATCCGACCACGCGCCTGCCCGTGTTCGCGCGCAACATCGTCTCGACTTCGCAGCCGCTCGCCGCGCAGGCCGGCCTGCGCATGCTCTGGAAAGGCGGCAACGCCATCGACGCCGCGATTGCCGCCGCCGCCGCGCTCACCGTCGTCGAGCCGGTGTCGTGCGGCCTCGGCGGCGACGCGTTCGCGCTCGTCTGGGACGGCACGAAGCTGCACGGGCTCAACGCCTCGGGCGTCGCGCCCGCTGCCTGGAACGTCGACTACTTCCGCCGCCGCTACGGCGAGGCGAACGGCCTCGCGAAGAAGCCGACGCGCGGCTGGGATGCGGCCACCGTGCCCGGCGTGATCGCCGGCTGGGAAGCGCTGCACGGCAAGTTCGGCTCGCTGCCGTTCGCCGACCTGCTCGAACCGGCCATCGAGCTCGCCGAGCGCGGCCACGCGGTGGCATCCGTCGTCGCCCACAAATGGGCCGCCGCGGTTCCCGACCTGCGCAACCAGCCCGGCTTCGCCGCGGCCTTCATGCCGAACGGCCGCGCGCCCGACGTGAGCGAACTCGTGCGCCTGCCGGGCCACGCGAAGACACTGCGCCTGCTCGCCGAACAGGGCCCGCGCGCGTTCTACGAAGGCGAGATCGCCGAGCGCATCGCCGCGTTCGCGCGCGAAGGCGACGGCGCGATGACCGTCGCGGACCTGCGCAACTACCGCGCGGACTGGGTCGAGCCGATTGCGAAGGATTATCGCGGCTACACCGTCCACGAGATTCCGCCCAACGGTCAGGGCATCGCCGCGCTGATCGCGCTCGGCATCCTCGAACAGTTCGATCTCGGCGCGCTGCCGCTCGACGGCATCGAATCGCAGCATCTGCAGATCGAGGCGATGAAGCTCGCCTTCGCCGACGTGTACCGCTACGTCGCCGACCCGCGCGCGATGGAAGTCACGCCGCGGGAAATGCTCGACCCGGCCTATCTTGCGCAACGCGCGAAGCTGATCGACCCGCGCCGCGCGACGCAGTTCACGTTCGGCATGCCGAAGGCCGGCGGCACGATCTACCTGTCGGCGGCCGACGAGCGCGGCATGATGGTGAGCTTCATCCAGTCGAACTACATGGGCTTCGGCTCGGGCGTCGTCGTGCCCGACCTGGGCATCTCGCTGCAGAACCGCGGTTACGGCTTCTCGACGGACCCGCGCTCGCCGAACGTCGTGGAAGGCGGCAAGCGTCCGTTCCACACGATCATCCCCGCGTTCCTGACGCAGCGCGTCGACGGCCGCGACGAGGCCGTCATGAGCTTCGGCGTGATGGGCGGCGACATGCAGCCGCAAGGCCATCTGCAGTCGGTCGTGCGGATGCTCGACTACGGCCAGCAGCCGCAGGCCGCCTGCGACGCGCCGCGCTGGAAGGTGAACCGCGACTTCACGATCGACATCGAATCGACGCTCGACGCCGGCTGCGCGCGCGCGCTCGCCGAGCGCGGCCACGTCATCAAGTCGATCGACGATCCGTACATGGACTTCGGCTCGGGCCAGTACATCTGGCGCCTCGACCGCAACGAACCCGAGCGCGGCTACGTGGCCGCGAGCGACAGCCGCCGCGACGGGCTGGCCGCGGGGTTCTGACGCCGCAAGTCGGGCCGGACGCACGATCGCGTCCGGCCCGTTCCTGTTCCCGCACCCATCCGCGCCGCCCGGCAACCCCTACCCGATCAAAACCTCACGCCGGCATGGCACCCGCCGAGAAAGGCGCCATTCGCCGCCGCGGCCCCGCAGCCAAACAATCCGCAACCGGACAGCATCGTCGCGGCCACGATGAGCAGTACGACAAGAAAACATCGTTTCGTATGCAATGACGGCATGACTTCTCCTGTTCGTCCGCGTTATCTCTTTCTCCCGTTTGATTCGGAAAAAAAATTCGTAGACGGAACCGTGCCGAATTTTTAGCATGCTTCGTCGTGGCAGGCCCTGTGCTTCCTCAGCGGCGCTGCACGACGAACGCATCGACTACTCGCTACCCAACCGGTCAGGCCGCGCGATGAAGATTGACCTGAAGGCCGCAGCCCCGAAGACCGAAAATCCGCCCGATCGTCCCGATACTCTAGCCGGCACGCCACCGTCCACGCGCACCGCGACGACACGCTCGACGGTGCCCGGACTTTTCGCATTGCCGCCCCGCACGGTCCCCGCGAAGCGGCGACATTCGACCGGACCGGAAGACGGAGCACGCCCCGCCCCGCCGGAACGCGAGGGAAAACCCGACGAAATTTCCCCTCGCGAACTCAAACGCCTGCTCGACGGCGAAACCGGGGGCCCGCGCACGGCAGACGGCCGGCTCGATCTCGCCGCGGCGCTGGAACAGGCCGGCTACGAGAAACGGCTTACGGGCGGTGCGTTCGACGGCAACGGCGGGCTCTCGCTCTCGAAAGCCAGCGTGAAGGACGTCGAGTTCGAGCGCTGCACGTTCAATTGGGACGCGCTCGCCGACGCCGACTTTTCGGATTGCCGATGGAAACATTGCAAGTTCGACCATGCCTCGTTCGGCGAGGCCCGGCTGGACAGGTGCACGTTCGAGAACAGCAGCCTGCGCAACACGATGTTCGTCGGAGCGAAACTGGCCGACGTCGACTTTCGCGAATGTCGGGAAATCGTCGACGGCAGCTTCGAAGACGCGACCATCGCCGACTCGACGTTCGACGGCTGCACGCTGCGCGGCACACACTTCCTGAACAGTTCGATCTCGAATTCGCGGATCGTCCGCAGCAACGTAAAGAACGCGTTTCTCGACGGCGCCGCCGGCCGCTTCGACCTCGACGGCGAGACGGCGAACACCGCCGGCACGACGAAGCCGGCCGTCGCAACGCTCGTCTCTCCGGGCAGCCGCGGCGTCAGCGTGCCGAGAGTCGGCGCCAAGCTACAGGACGTCGCTGACGTCCTGACGCTGCGCGTCGCCATGCAATCGCCGGCGCAGTCGAAGGACGCGCTGAACGCCGAAGTCGAGCGGTTGCTCGGCCAGGTGCGCCGCGACGACGCGTCCGGCAAGTCGATCGCCCAGCAGTTGCTGACGCTCGCAGACGAGGCCGCCGAGCGCAACGGCGACGAGAATCCGGCCATCAACGCGATCGTCGCCAAGGCCCGGACGCTCGTCGGGCAAAGCGACGCCGTCGTGCTGCCCGGCGGCGAGGACGTGCCGCCGGAGCTATACGGTGAACCGGAAGGCGAGCACACGAACTGGGGCGGCGACTACCGGCGCTCGATCATGGAGCTGGCGCTCATCCGCGAATCGCTCAAGAAGGGTGTGCCGTTGATGGCGATTTGCCGGGGCTTCCAGATGACGAGCGTCTACTTCGGCGCGACGCTGCTTCAGCACATCGGCGACGACCAGAAAGGCGTGAGACGTCTGCCGGCGACAGGCCGGCGCGACGGCATCGAGGGGCTCTACCGCGGCGCGCTGAAGAACCTGCAAACCGCCGTCTATCACCACCAGGCCGTTCCCGAACACCAGGAACGCCTTCGGTACATCGAGCCGGCCATCATCCGCAACGACTGGATCATGGCCGTCGAGCCCATCTACTCGGGCGCGGCACCCATCATCGGCGTGCAGTTCCATCCCGAGTTCCTCGACAGCGCGAACGCGACCGGCACCGAGTTGAGCGACGCGAAGCTGGCGCAGCTTTCGCAGTCAGCCCGCACGCCGGGAGACCACGACCCCGGCTTGAGAAATCCTGCGGACATCGTCGAAAGCGGCATCATCCGCTACATGTCGCCGAACAACGACGAGCTCTGGAAAATCCTTTCGACGGCGGCCGACACCTACCGCAAGAAGAAGGCCGTGATCGGGGCGCTAAGCCGGCGCCATCATCCGGCACCGGCCGAAACGGCATCCACGCACGAGGCCTGACGTGCGCCCCGTACGCTCCTGACGCGGCGACGAAGCCGGCCGCGCCACGGAAGTGCAGAAGGGAGTCGCGCGCCGCCTACAACCGGAACGCGGCCACGACCGTCTTGAGGTCGCCCGCCTGAGAATCGAGCGAATGCGCCGCGGCGGTCGCCTGCTCGACGAGCGCGGAGTTCTGCTGGGTCACGGCATCCATGTGGCCGATCGCCTGGTGCACCTGCTCGACGCCGAGGCTCTGCTCCCGCGAGGCCGCCGAGATTTCGGTCATCAGCGCGCTGACGCGATGCACGGCGCGCGTCACCTCCTCCATGGTCGTGCCGGCCTCCTGAACGAACCCGGAACCCTGCTCGACGCGCGACGCCGCCTCCTCGATCAGCGCCTTGATCTCGCGCGCCGCCGTCGCCGAGCGCTGCGCGAGGCTGCGGACCTCGGAAGCCACGACGGCGAAGCCGCGTCCCTGCTCGCCGGCCCGCGCCGCCTCGACGGCCGCGTTCAGCGCGAGGATGTTGGTCTGGAACGCGATGCCGTCGATCATGTCGACGATCCCGGCGATGCGGTCGGAGCTGGCCCTGATGCCCTCCATGGTCTGCACCACGCGCCCCACCACCTCGCCGCCCTGCTCGGCCACCTTTAACGTTTGCGCGGCAACGTCAGTCGCCTGCTGGGCATTTTCCGTATTGCGCCCCACGGCCGTGCTGAGCTCTTCCATGCTGGCCGCCGTCTGTTCCAGCGAGGCGGCCTGCTCCTCGGTGCGATGCGCGAGATCCTGGTTGCCGGCCGCGATCTGGCTGCTGGCCGTGGCGATCGACTCGGCGGACGTCTTGATCGTGCCGATCGCGGAGACGAGCTGGGCCCGCATGCGTTTCATCGCGCTCAACAGGCTGCTGTCGTCGCCGGGGCGGACGTCCACGTCGAGCGACAGATTGTTGTCGGCGATCTGATTGACGATCTCGGCCGCGTATTCGGGCTCGCCGCCGAGCGCGCGGCGCAGGCCGCGATTCACGTAGGCCGCCGTCGCCGCGAGCAGGACGCCCGCGACGACCAGCACGGCCAGCAGTTGATAGAGCGAATGCCAGAAGGCGGTCTGGATGTCGTCGATGTAGAGGCCCGTCAGCAGAATCCAGCCCCAGGGCTTGTATTCGGCCACGTAGCCGAGCTTGGGCGCGAGCGTCGTCGAACCGGGTTTCGGCCAGATGTAGGTGAGAAAGCCGCTGCCGTGATCCTCGGCGATCTTCACGAGGTCCGCCCACATGTAGACGCCGTTGGGATCGTGCAGATTCCTCGCGTTGGTGCCCTCGAGCTTCGGCAGGAACGCGTGCATCAGGATATTCACGTTGGTGTCGGCCACGGCGAAATAGCCCGTGTCGCCGAAACGCATGACGCGGACCCTGGCGAGCGCGTCCTTCTGCGCGTCCGCGAGGCTCATCGTGCCGGCCGAGACTCTCGCCGCATCGGCCTCGACGATGCCGATCGCGCTTTGCGTGACTTCCTCGAGCGCGGCCTTGCGCTCGTCGAGGCGCACCTCGCGCAGCTCGTAGGCGTAGATGACCGAAACGACCGCCAGACACAGGAGGCTGACGATCACCGGAATCCAGAGGCGTTTCGAGAAGGGGATTTTAAGCATGCCGTTTCTTTCTGTTTGAATGCGACCGATCGACGGACGGGATTAATCAGCTAACGGCGCTCGAATAAAAATCTTTAATTTCCGCGGCAAACCGGATGCCGCGATTCGCCGGATGGCATGGACGGCACGGTCGGTACGATCCGGCATTGAGGGAGAAAATCGGCCGGACGCCCGCCGCTGGCCAAAGCCGCCGGATGTCAAACCAGCGGCGCCATTACGCGCCCCGCTCCCTTGAAATCGTCTCCGGTATTTCCGCTTTCAGCGGTTGCCATGCAAGCGCCCCGCACATCGCCATTCGGCGATAATCGATTTCAATGCCGGGATCTGTCTTGCTAATTCCCCGGCGAATGACTCGCGAATATCATCGAGCTCGCAGGGGAACCCCGCAGCGCGTAGCCCCTTGCATGGAACCCCGTCATGAGTATAGATCATTGATATAAACCAATAATTCATCTATATCATATTGCAATAAAGGTAAGATGCGTGTAAGTCATCAACCCCGATCCATTACTCATTGCCCTGGCATGCCATGAACGCCGCCCCGACGCCTTCCGCTCCGACGCCCGAACCGCGCAGCTCGCTCGTCGTCCTGTCCGTCGTCACGTTGCTGACCGGCCTCGGCGCCGGCCTCGGCGGCATGCTGCTCGCGCTGCTGCTGCACGCCATCCAGCACCTCTCCTACGGCTACAGCCTCGACCACGTCATCAGCGACGAGAGTTTCCTGAGCGGCGTGAGCGCGGCCGCGCCGCTGCGCCGCGTCGCCGTCTTCGTGCTGTGCGGGCTTATCGCCGGCTTCGGCTGGTGGGCGGTCTACCGCTTCGGCCGCCCGCTCGTGAGCATCAAGAAGGCGGTCGGTTCGAAAGATCCGCGCATGCCGATCGTCAGCACGACTGCCCACGCCCTACTGCAGATCATCACGGTCGCGATGGGCTCGCCGCTCGGCCGCGAGGTCGCCCCGCGCGAGATCGGCGCGGTCTGGGCCGGCTGGCTCGCGCACCGCGCCGGGCTCAGCAGCGCCGACTGCCGCATCATGGTCGCCTGCGGCGCCGGCGCCGGTCTGGCCGCGGTCTACAACGTTCCGCTCGGCGGCGCGCTGTTCGTGCTCGAAGTCCTGCTCGGCACGTTCGAATGGTCGGCGCTCGTGCCCGCCGTCGTCACCTCCGCGCTGGCCGCCATCGTGGCCTGGATCGGACTCGGCAACGATCATCAATATGCCGTGCCGGCGCTCGCGCTGAGCGAACCGCTCGTCGTCTGGTCCGCGCTGTTCGGCCCAGTGTTTGGCCTCGCCGCGTGGTACTTCGTGCGCATCACGACGAGCGCCCGCGCGAACGCGCCGAAGGACGCGCGCCTGATCCTCCTCTCGGTGCTCAACTTCGCGGTAATCGGCCTGCTCGCCATCTACTTCCCGCAACTGGCCGGCAACGGCAAGGGGCCGGCCGGCCTCTCGTTCGACGGCGACCTCGCCATCGGCCTCGCCGCCGTCCTGCTGCTTCTCAAGGTCGCCATCGAAGCCGGCAGCCTGCGCGCGGGCGCCGAGGGCGGCCTGCTCACGCCGGGCCTGACCAACGGCGCGCTGCTCGCCATCGTGCTGGGCGGAGCGTGGAGCCTCGCGTGGCCCGGCGCGACGACGGGCGCGTTCGCGATCGTGGGCGCCGCGGCATTCCTCGGGGCATCCATGCAGATGCCGCTGACCGCCATCGTGCTGATGTTCGAATTCACGCGTGTCGGCCACGACTTCCTGATTCCGATGGCGTTCTGTACGGCCGGATCGGTCTCGACCTTCAAGCTGCTGCAAACCCGCGCCGCCCGTCCGCGTCCGGCCGCCGTGCCGCGGATGGCGGCATCGGACCCGCAACCGGCCGGCACGACGAACCGCTCGCGATAAACGCCGTCCGCCTTCCCCGCCTGCCTTGCGCTTTCTTTCGCGCGCGCCGAATAACGGTTGCGCGGCGCAGGGTAGGCTGCCCTTAATCCTCAGTCATCCGAATCATAAGCGGCGCAAGACAAGGAAGCTACACGAACCGGTGCCGCCGCCACATCGCTGTCCGATGTTGCGAAACACGAGGCAACCGTTCATTCCGTTCACGTTGCGTTGAAAGCGTCGCGTAACCGCGCGCGAAAACGCCTTGCCGTCGCAAGCTTCGTAAACCAGGGAGAAAAGAAAAACAGCGGAAGAAGAGGGGAAGAGCATGACGGATCACCGGATTGAGGAGATCCGGCGTCGCCCCAGCCGGAGGCTAGACCCGTCACGCTTCGCATTATCCCGTTTCGTCCCCGCGCCGTCACGCTCATGGTGCGCAACGGTCCATTACCGAAATTGACAATATTAATCGCGACGATTGATTGCGACGAAGCCTGCCCCCGCCGGTCAGTATGCCAACAGCGTTAACATACGGGGCTCATGCGCCCCGCTCGCGGACGCGTCCGCCTGAATCCGAACGACCCACGCTGCCGCCTTGCCGACCTACACGCTTGCCGCCCCCGTCACCGCGGAGATCGAGATCCGCAAAAGCCGCTTTATTGCCGAGGCCCTGCCGGTCGCCGATCGCGACGCAGCCATGGCCGAGCTGGGACGGCTGCGCGAACAGCATCCGGGTGCCACGCACGTCTGCTGGGCCCTGCTCGCGGGCGGGCAATCGGGCATGTCCGACGACGGCGAACCGTCCGGCACCGCGGGCCGCCCGATTCTCGAAGTGCTGAGGCATCACGACCTCGACGGCGTGCTCGCCGCCGTCGTGCGTTATTACGGTGGCATCAAGCTCGGTGCGGGCGGGCTCGTACGCGCCTATACGGACGCCATCGCCACGGCCTTGCAGCAGGCCTCGCGCGTCGAGCGCATCGCGCAGACGGTGCTGACGGTCGAACTCGACTACCCCGACGAAGCGCGCGTACGCCACTGGATCGAACTCGGGCAGTACGCGCTCGCCGGCGCCCGCTACGATCTGCGCGTGCAACTGTCGATCCGCCTG
The DNA here is from genome assembly GCF_002870125.1 of Burkholderia sp. WAC0059. GTDB lineage: Bacteria > Pseudomonadota > Gammaproteobacteria > Burkholderiales > Burkholderiaceae > Paraburkholderia. Next base: position 143,625 of record NZ_PNEO01000001.1, on the reverse strand, counting down.
CCGGCCGTGGCCGAGGATGCCGTTCGCGTCGCGCTGCGCGACCTGACCCAGGGACGCGCGCGCTTTCCCGAAACGATGCCGACGACGGACGATTGAGCGGCGCGCGACGGCGCCGGAAAAACCCGGGCAAAAAAATGCCGCCAGCAAGCCGGCGGCAAACAGGGGACGTGATGCTGAGGGGAACCTTGATGATGAAACTGAAGCCGGAACGTTATCCGGCTGAACTCATCCTGACCGACGAAAATTAAACGGACCTTAAATGGCCCAAAGAAACGTCCGGTCCCTCAAGAACCGCAGCGCGTCCATCGCTCCCCTCATCGCACCGGCCGACCCCGCGCGTCCGCGTTCGCAACAGGCGGCCGTCGCATTCCGTCTCACGCCCGAATCATCCGGCACGGATTTGTCACATTCTGTTCAGACAAAATCGTTTTTATCGACCGGCATCCGCGCGCATTTCAACGAGGCGGAATAAGGACAAACCCGGTGTCGCGCAATTCGATAACCCATATCCCAAGGCGGCCGGCCGCACCGGTCCATTCGTCCGAATGACGCAATAGCCGGCCGTATTGCCCGCCCATACGAAAAACCGATTCCGCCATTAGTCCACGATAATCGACAAGTCAAGGAAACTATTTTTCGCCGGGTTATACACAATCCCGACAAAACCATTTATTAATATCCGTTGAGTACTGAAAGGAAGCAGTAGTCCGATGCCTGTCCCGGCATCGGGCGGGACACCGGAAAAGGCTTATTGGCGCGGTGCGCATGCGCACCGCATGGATCGGAATCTTTCGTCGACGAGTCATCCCATGCTTACCCGAACGGAAAACCTGCCCAGCGTGGCGCGAAGAATCGCCGCCGGCCAGATGCTCATCGAAGGCGCCTCGGTCAACACGGTCGCGGATTCGCTGCATCTGTCCGCCCAGACGGTGCGGCGCTACAAGTCGATCGTCGAAGGCGGCGGCATCGACGCGCTCAAGCAGATGAGCGTCGGCGGCCGGCCTTCCGTGCTGAACCAGGCCGCGCTCTCGTGGATCGCGAGCGCGCTCCTCGGCTCCGCGCGCGAGCACGGCTTTCCGAGCGACACGTGGACCAACGGCCGGGTACGCGAACTCATCAGCCGGCAGTTCGGCGTCCACTATTCGCGCGTCTACACCTGGCAGATCGTTTCCAACCTCGGGCTCGGACACCGGCTGTCGAAGTCCGCGCGCTAGGGCTGCTTCACGCCGATAACCGGCTTGCGCCGGCCGCCCCGGCAAGAAGACCGTGCAGGCGGCAGCGTGCGCCGCGCGCGTCACCCCACTTCCCGCTGCCCGGCGAGCGGCGGCGCCTCCGGCTCGTCGGCGCCCATGATCTCCGTCGCCCTGACCTGATTGCGGCCCGCCTCCTTGGCGACGTAGAGCTGAGCGTCGGCCGCGGCCACGAGTTTCGCCGGGCTGCCGCCCTCGGGCGGATGGCAGGTCGCGCATCCCACGCTGATCGTCACGCGGCCGTACGCGGTCTCCCGGTTCGCGAGATTGGCGGCCTCGACCCGCCTGCGCAGCTTCTCGGCCACGCGCCACGCGCTGGCGGCCGGCGCGCCCGGCAACACCACCGCGAATTCCTCGCCGCCGTAGCGCGCCACCATGTCGGGCAGACGTCGCACCCCCGAGACGATGCGCTGGGCCACCACGGTCAGCACCTCGTCGCCGGCCGCGTGGCCGTAGGTGTCGTTGAAGCGCTTGAAGTGGTCGATATCGACGAACAGCACCGAAAGCGGCACGCAATCTCGCACCGCGCGCTGCCACTCCTCGGCCAGCCGCACATCGAGCGCGCGGCGGTTCGCGAGGCCCGTCAGCGGATCGGTCACGGCCAGCCGCAGCAGCCTGGCCTCGGCGACGAGCTTGTCGCGCAGCGCGAACGCCAGCAGCCAGGACACGGCCACGTAGGCCCCGCCGATCACCGTCGTCATCACGATGGCCAACAGGCTGCGCCGGCGCCAGCCGGCCAGCACGTCGTCGACGGCCGGCGCCACGCAGACGATCAACCGCGTGTCGCCGACGCGTGCATAGGTGAACATCCGCTCGACACCGTCGATCGACGAGCGCGCCGTGAAGGTGCCCGACGCGTGGCTCGCCATGATCGCGAAGTTGCGCGAGCCCGAATAGTCAGCGCCGACGCGGCCGGGGATGGCCGGCTTGTCCGCGAGCATGACGCCGTCGTCGAGCATGATGAAGACGCGGCCGTGCGCGCCGGCGTTCACCTGGTCGAGCAGCCGCTGGAAATATTCGATGCGGATGCCGAGCAGCGCCACGCCGTCGAACGTGCCGTCCGGCGCGTTGATGCGCCGCGTCAGCCCCACCGTCTGCACGCCGTTGCGCAGCCGCGAGCGATAGGGATGCGAAATGTAGAGCCCCACCGACGGATCGCGCTGCTGGGCAATGAAATAGTCCCGGTCGGCCAGCGAGACGGCGGCATCGACGCGCCCGGTCTGCGAGGCCTTGACGCGCCCCTGCGCGTCCACCACGTAGGCGCCGCCGAGATACGACGCGACCGTCGCGCGGTCGAACAGCACCCGCTGCCGCAGCGGCGCGGGCAGCGTCCACGTCCCGGCGTTTTCGGCGCCCGAGACCACGGCCTGGAGCGACAGGTCGTAGAGCTCGAAATTGCGTTCGAGATCGTCGTCGACGATCGTGACGATATTGCTCGAATTCCCGGCCGCATACCGGAACTCGTCGGCGCGCGCGGCATAGATCGCGTGGAAAGTGAGCGCCGCCATCACCGTGGCGACGGCCGTGCCCGAGAGGCCGCCGAAGACGGGGCGGTTGCCGATGAACTGCGCGGCGAACGCGCCGCGCGCCGCCACCCATCTGCGCAGGCGCTGACGTTGCGACAAAACCCGTATCGACACGTGCCCCGCTCCTTGTCGTGACCGGTCCGTCCATCGTCCCGCGATGCCAGGCGGACGGCTCGTCACCCTGAATGTGTCCCCGGCGTGCCGGGGTCGACGCCCGGCACGCCGCGCCCGGCCGGCGCCGCTTTTCTCCGCTTTCCCCAAGCCCCGCCCGCTATTGCTTCTTACTGCAAAACGCCTGCGAATCGTCGCCTTGCCGCCCCCGATTCAGGGCCACATGCTACACAAATGCGTCATCAGACCGACACGGGAGAACGTCAGGATCGTGCAAGGCGTCATTCATATTCGAGAGTCGAGAATCGAGAGGAGCGAGCGGACCATGCCGGATCTTTCCTATTCCTCACCACCGGATGCCGCGGCGATACGCAGCCGCAACGCCGGTCTGTTCATCTTCGTCGCAATTCTGGCGGCCGGCGCCGTCTACATCGGCACGCACGTCGCCAGCGATCTGTCGCCGGTGCGGGAAACCTCGGCGATGCCGTGGCTGCTGCTCGGCATCGCGCTGCTGATCGCACTCGGCTTCGAATTCGTCAACGGCTTCCACGATACCGCGAATGCGGTCGCGACGGTCATCTACACGCACTCGCTCTCGCCCAACCTGGCCGTCGTCTGGTCGGGCGCCTGGAATTTCGCCGGCGTGTTGACCTCGACCGGCGCGGTCGCGTTCGGCATCCTGCAGTTGCTGCCCGTCGAACTGATCCTGCAGGTCGGCAGCAGCGCGGGCTTCGCGATGGTGTTCGCGCTCCTGATCGCCGCGATCATCTGGAATCTCGGCACCTGGTATTTCGGACTGCCGTCGTCGAGCTCGCACACGCTGGTCGGCTCGATCCTCGGCGTGGGTCTCATGAACCAGTTGCTGCACGGGCCGTCCGGCACGAGCGGCGTGGACTGGGGCCAGGCCGTCGGCGTCGGCAAGGCGCTGCTGTTCTCGCCCATCGTCGGCTTCCTCCTCGCGGGGCTGCTGCTGCTCGTGCTGAGGGCGCTCGTGCACGTGCCGGCGCTCTATGCCCAGCCGAAGGGCAACGAGCCGCCGCCGTTCTGGATCCGCTCGCTGCTCGTGCTGACCTGCACCGGCGTCTCGTTCGCGCACGGCTCCAACGACGGCCAGAAGGGCATGGGCCTCATCATGCTGATCCTGATCGGCACCGTGCCCACGGCCTACGCGCTCAACAAGGCCGTCACGCCGGCCGAGACGCAGACCTTCATCGCCGTCTCGCAGCGTGCGGCGCAGACGCTCGGCAAATACACCGGCGGCGTCGCGCCGCCCGCGAACGCGCGCGCCGAGATCGAGCGCTACATCGACACGCGCACGCTTACGCCGGCCACGCTGCCCGCGCTGCAACAGCTTTCCCTGCAGTTGGGCGACCAGGTGAGCCGCGTGCACACGATCGCCGACGTGCCGATGTCGAACGTCGACAACGTGCGCAACAACATGTACGTGACGTCCGAGGCCATCCAACTGCTCGAGAAGTCGACGCAACCGGCGCTCGCCCCGGCCGATCGCGGCGCGATCGAGAACTTCCGCCAGCAGATCGACCACGCAACGAAGTTCATCCCCACCTGGGTCAAGGTCGCCGTCGCGCTCGCGCTCGGACTCGGCACGATGGTCGGCTGGAAGCGCATCGTCGTCACGGTCGGCGAGAAGATCGGCAAGCAGCACCTGAGCTACGGCCAGGGCGCCTGCGCCGAGCTCGTGACGATGGCGACGATCGGCGCGGCCGACGTGTACGGCCTGCCGGTATCGACGACCCACGTGCTCTCCTCGGGCGTGGCCGGCGCGATGGCCGCGAGCGGCTCGGGCCTGCAATGGAGCACCGTGCGCAGCCTCGTGCTCGCGTGGGTGCTGACGCTGCCCGCCTCCATCGCGCTCGCGGGCGGGCTCTACTGGCTGTTCCGCCAGGTGTTCTGACGCGGGAAAGCGCGGGGACGCCAGCCGGCGTCTCCGCGCGCCCCACGTGACGGCACGGCCTGCCTCGTCAATAGATTTCCGGCACGATCATGTTCGCCGGCACCGGCTGGCGGATGTAGTCCGGGTTATGCACGCGCGCCGGCAGCTCGACGACCGGATGCTCGACCTCGTGGTAGGGCACCTGGCTCAGCAGATGGTGGATGCAGTTCAGGCGCGCGCGCTTCTTGTCGACGCCCTGCACGACCCACCACGGCGCCTCGGGAATGTGCGAGCGCTGCAGCATCACTTCCTTCGCGTGCGTGTAGCCCTCCCAGCGGCGCCGGCTCTCGAGGTCCATCGGGCTCAGCTTCCACTGCTTGAGCGGGTCCTCGATGCGGCTCTGAAAGCGGATTTCCTGCTCGTCGTCCGTGATCGAGAACCAGTACTTGACGATCTGGATGCCGCTTCTCACGAGCATCTTTTCGAACTCGGGCACCGACCGGAAGAACTCTTCGTATTCGTCGTCGGTGCAGAAATTCATCACGCGCTCGACGCCCGCGCGGTTGTACCAGCTCCGGTCGAACAGCACCATCTCGCCGCCGGCCGGCAGATGCGCCGCGTAGCGCTGGAAGTACCACTGCGTGCGCTCGCGGTTGTTCGGCGCGGGCAGTGCCGCGACCCGGCACATGCGCGGATTCAGGCGCTGTGTGATGCGCTTGATGACGCCGCCCTTGCCCGCCGCGTCGCGTCCCTCGAAGATCACGACGAGCCGGTGGCCGGTGCTGACGATCCAGTCCTGCAGCTTTACCAGCTCGCCCTGCAAACGGATGAGCTCGCGAAAATACAGGCGGCGCAGCTCGCGCGACTCTTCGCTGAGCGTGGCGATGCCGCCGTCCTGGAAGCGGTCGTCCACTTCCATTTCGAGTTCTTCGTCATAGGCGTCGATCAGCTCTTCGTCGAGACGCCGCTGCCTTTCGGCGGCAGCCAGATTCCGGTCCGACTCGTTCATTGCAGCTCTCCTGTGTTTCGGCTCGTTTTCTGCCTTGCGTTGGGTCTGGTGCCGCCTTGTATTCGCTCCGGGTTCCGCCCGGCGCGGAAGTCACTATCGGCGCGGCCGGTGTCAGCCGTATTAACGTATTAATCCTCCGCCAGCGGCCTCGCGAAGCTCAGCTCGTGGCCGTCCGGGTCGAGCAGGTGAAAGTAACGCTCGCCCCAGGGCGCGTCGGCCGGCGCGAACGACGGCGCGAAGCCGGCCCCGAGCGCCTGCCGGTAGAACGCATCCACGTCCGACACGTGGAAAATCACGCGGCCCCAACCGCCGGCCGGGCCGCCCGGGGCCGCCGGCGGCCCCGCCATCAGGTTCAGGAACGACGGTTTCGCGTCGTTCTCCCCGCCCAGCGCGAACGATGCGAAACCGTCGCTCGCGCCGCCGGATTTGCGCTCGAAACCGAGCGCCTCGTAAAAACGTACCGAACGCGCCAATTCGCTGACGGTCAGCGTGATGGCACTCAACGACTCGATCCGCGCGCGGCCCTGTTCCATGATGCCCGTCTCCTCCGTTCTCGTGTCGCCGACTTTAGCAGCGGCGCGCGCCGCTGTCGCCGGGCGCCGCCGCAAAAAGCCGCCACGGAAAGACCTCGAAAGGGCAGTGGAATCGCTAAAAGATCGCTAAAAGATCGCTACGAAATCGCTACGAAATCGCCATGAAACGGCGACGAAAAGCCCGCGAGCCCGCCGCCGGCGCCCGGCTCCGTCCCGTCGCGCCGCGTCCGGCCGTGCCGAAAGCGCGTAAACTGCGCGCTTTCGGCCGCGCGGCGGCCACGGCGCCGGCCTGAAACGAACGCCGCCGCGCCCGTCCCAACGATCGACGGAGTACTCCCGATGCCAACCCCCACCAGCGGATTGCCGCTTGCCGGCGTGCGCGTGCTCGACCTTTCGCGCGTGCTCGCCGGCCCCATGAGCGCGATGGTGCTCGGCGACCTCGGCGCGGACGTCATCAAGGTCGAGCACCCCGGGCGCGGCGACGACACGCGCGACTGGGGCCTGCGCGTCGGCCGGACCGAAACCGCGTATTTCAACAGCGTGAACCGCAACAAACGCTCGGTGACGCTCGACCTGCAATCGCCCGACGGCCAGCAGATCGCGCGCGAACTCGCCCGCGGCTGCGACGTCGTCATCCAGAACTTCAAGTTCGGCGGCGCCGAAAAGCTCGGGCTCGGCTACGGGCAGTTGAGCAAAGCGCGGCCGGACCTCGTCTACTGTTCGATTTCGGGCTACGACCGCACCGGCGCCGAGGCCGTGCGGCCCGGCTACGATCTCGTCGTGCAGGGCGAGGCGGGGCTCATGGCGCTGAACGGCGAGGCCGGCCAGCCACCACTGAAGTTCGGCGTCGCCGCCGTCGATCTCTTCACCGGCATGTACGCGGCCCAGGCGATCCTCGCCGCCCTCTTCGAGCGGCAACGCACGGGGCGCGGCCGCCACGTCGAGATGGCGCTGTTCGACTGCGGCCTGATGATCACCGCCTATTGCGGGCTCGAGGCGCTGATCCGCGGCGGCGACCCGCCGCGCTACGGCAACGGCCATCCGTCCATCGTGCCGTACGGCGTGTTCGACGCCGAGGACGGCCCGCTCGTCATCACGGTCGGCAACAACAACCAGTTCGAGCGCTTCTGCCGCGAGGTGATCGGGCGCCCCGACCTCGCCGCCGACCCACGCTTCGCGACCAACCCCGGACGCTCGGCCCATCGCGCCGAGCTGCTGCCGATCCTCGACGCCGAATTGCGCCGCAGCAAGCGCCGCGATCTGCTCGAGCGGCTCGCGCGGGCCGGCATTCCGTGCGGCGAGGTGGCCGGCCTGCACGAGGCGCTGACCTCGAAGCGCGCCGTGGACGGCGGCCTCGTCACGATGCAGCCGCACCCGCAGGCGGGCAGCACGCCCGTGCTCGCGCCGCCGTGGCGCATCGACGGCGCGCGCATGCCGGTGCGCCGCGCGCCGCCGTCGCTCGGCGAGGACACGAACGACGTGCTGCACGCGATGCTCGGCCTGAGCGACGAGCGGCTCGCGCAACTGAAGGCGCAGGGCGTCATCTGAAGGCCGCGCCGCCCCGGCCGCCGGAGCCGCGCCCGGCCGGCAGCACGGAACCGGGCACGCAATCCCCGTCGCCCGGGCCAGCGCGGTTATAGTGCGCAAGGCATGCGCGAGCGCCGGCGCGCGCAGCCAAACCGTTCATCCCCGCCGCCCGGCAAAGCAGCCCCGGTCCATGGAGCACGCTTACACCCAGCTCTTGCATCTGCTCTCCGCCCATCGCGACTGGGCGCTCGCGTTCGTCTTCGCGGCCTCGTTTCTCGAATCGCTCGCGATCATCGGGACGTTCGTGCCCGGCAGCGTGGCCATGTTCGTCGCCGGCGCGCTGGCCGGCACCGGCACGCTAAACCTCGGCTGGCTCTTCGTCTGGGCCATCGCGGGCGCCGTGGCCGGCGACGGCCTCAGCTACGGGCTCGGCCGCCGCTACCGCGAGGCGCTCGTCGGGCTCTGGCCGTTTAGCCGCCACCCCGGCATTCTCACCGCGGCCCATCGCTATTTCGAGCGGCACGGCGCGCGCAGCGTCGTGTTCGCCCGCTTCGTCGCGCCGCTGCGCGCGCTGGTGCCCGTCGTCGCCGGCATGGCGGGCATGACGCCGCTGCGCTTCTTTGCCGTCAACGTGCTCTCGGCCCTCGTCTGGGCGCCCGCCCACATCCTGCCCGGCGCCGCATTCGGCGCTTCGCTGGAGCTGGCCGGCGCGGTGTCGTTCCGGCTCGTCGCGATCATCGCGATCCTCGCGGCGGCCGGCTGGCTCGTCTTTCACCTGACCCGCGTCGTGCTGCTGCACGCCTCGGCCTGGGCCGACGCCTCGCGCGACCGCGTGGCGCGCTGGGCGGCCACGCACAGGGGACCACTCGCGCGCGCGTTCGCCCGCCTCATCGACCCGGGCCAGCCCGGCGGCGCCCTCGCCGCCTTCGCGTCCGGGTTCGTGCCGCTTTGCGCGACGCTCTTCACCTACGTGCTCGACAACGTACTGCGCGCCCGCTCGCTCGTGCAGCTCGACCGCTCCGTCCTGCTGTTCCTGCGCTCGATCCGTACGCCTTGGGCCGACGACGCGCTCGCGCGGATCGCGACGCTCGGCAGCCTGCCGACGCTCGCCGCCGTCGTCGCGACCGTCGCCGTCTGGATGGCCTGGGAGCGCCGCTGGCGCACGGTCGTCTACTGGCTCGTCGCGGCGGCCGGCTCGCAGTTGCTGATCCTCGCGCTGCGCCTGCAGATCCGCCACGCGCCGCCCGACGACGTGAACCTCGACGCGTGGCTCTTCCCGAGCGACACCGTCGCGGCCATGGTCACGGTCTACGGCTTCGCGATGTTCCTGCTGGTGCGCCGGGTCGGCATGGTGCAGGCGGTCGTGGTCGGCACGGCCGGCAACGCGATCGTCGTGGCCGTCGCGTTCGCGGGGCTGTACTTCGGGCACTTCCTGTTCTCCGATGCGCTCGGCGGCGCGGCGTTCGCCTCGATCTGGGTCGCGCTCGTCGCGCTGACCGCGATGTGGCGCTACCCCGGGGAACCGAAGCGGCACCGGTTCATGCCGGCCGTGATGCTGGCCGTGCTGTGCGCCGCCGTCGTGCTGCAGGCGGACCGCGTGCCGGCCTGGACGCAGCGCGCGACGCGCGTGGCCGCGCCCGTCGTCGCGACGCGCGAGCAATGGACGACCGCGCTATGGACGGGCCTGCCCTGCTACCGCGCCGACATGCGGGGCGCGAGCCGCGAGGCCTTCGCACTGCAATGGGCCGGCCGCGCCGACCCGATCCGGGCGGCGCTGCTCGCCGCAGGCTGGACCGAGGGCGCGCCGCTCTCGATGCACAGCGCGCTGTCGCTCGTCTCGCCCAACGCGAACGCGATGATGCTGCCGGTACTGCCCACGCTGAACAACGGCGTGCCCTCGGCGATGCGCTTCGCGCGCAGCCGCGACGGCGGCGAGGGACGCGACGTGCTGCGCTTCTGGCCGACCCGCTACGTGCTGACACCCGGCGACGACGGAGCGGCCGTGCCGATCTGGCTCGGCTCGTTCTCGCACGAGCGGCTGCGCCGGCCCTCCTGGCCGTTCAACGTGCTCGCGCCCGGCACCGACGACGACGAGACGCGCCGCTTCGCGGCCGACCCGCCCGCCGGCTGGCATGCGCTCGCACGCTCGGACCCGCTGCGCTGCGACGGCCGGCCCATCACGCTGCTCGAACCCGATGCGCCCTGATCGCCGGCCGGCGCCGGCCGCGCGACGGAGCCCGACGTTCGTGCCCGAGCCGATCCGATGCCAACCCCGGTTGTCCGACCCCATGCGGGCCACATTGGTTAATATATCGATCGCATTGGCCCGCGGGCCTCATCCACGCCGAGCAAGGCACGACACCATGACATCGCCCCCCGCCGCTCCCGAGTCCCAATCCGTCTCGACCGCCGTCACGCGCAGCGCCATCTTCCTCGTCGCCACGATCGGAGACGACGCGCCGAGCCGCGCCGTCGTGCGGGCCTGGTGCGCCGACGTCGCGGCGCTCGTGCGCTCGGTCGGCACGCGGGTGCCGGGCGGCAACCTTTCGTGCGTGTGCGGCTTCGGCGCCGACGCCTGGGACGTCCTCTTCGGCGCCCCGTGCCCCGCGCAACTGCATCCGTTCCGCGAATTCGGCTCGGGCGAGCGCGTCGCCGTCGCGACGCCGGGCGACCTGCTGCTGCACATCCGCGCCGACCAGATGGACCTGTGCTTCGAGCTCGCGACCCAACTGATGGGCCGGCTCGGCGACGCGGTCGCGACCGTCGACGAGGTGCACGGTTTCCGCTTCTTCGACATGCGCAGCATCGTCGGCTTCGTCGACGGCACCGAGAACCCGCGCGGCAACGAAGCGGTGTCCTTCACCGTGATCGGCGACGAGGACGCGGATTTCGCGGGCGGCAGCTATGTGCTCGTGCAGAAGTACCTGCACGACATGGCCGCCTGGAACACGCTGTCCGTCGAGGCGCAGGAGCGCATCATCGGTCGCACCAAACTCTCGGACATCGAGCTCGACGAATCGGTCAAGCCGACCTGGTCGCACAGCGCGCTCACGACGCTCGAGGAAAACGGCGAGGAAGTGAAGATCCTGCGCGACAACATGCCGTTCGGCCGGCCCGGCTCGGCCGAGTTCGGCACCTACTTCATCGGCTACGCGCGCTCGCCGCGGCCGATCGAGCAGATGCTCGAGAACATGTTCGTCGGCCGCCCGCCGGGCAACTACGACCGGCTGCTCGACTACAGCCGCGCCGTGACGGGCGGCCTCTTCTTCGTGCCGTCGCAGCCGCTGCTCGAGGCGCTGGCCGAACGCGCGCCGGCCGCGGACGAACCCGCGCCGGCGGCACCGCCCGACATCCCGTCCGCCGAGCCGGCGCTTGCCGGCGACGACGGCTCGCTGAACATCGGTTCCCTCAAAGGAGCACCCCGGTATGAATAACCTGCATCGCGAACTGGCGCCCCTCTCCAGCGCGGCCTGGTCGCAGATCGAAGAAGAAGTTTCGCGCACGTTCAGGCGCCTCGTCGCGGGCCGCCGCGTGGTCGACCTGAAGGGGCCGGCCGGCGCCGATCTCGCCGGCGTCGGCACGGGGCACCAGACCGGCATCGCCGCGCCGCACGAAGGCATCCGCGCGCGCCAGCGCGAGGTCCGGCCGCTCGTCGAGCTGCGCGTGCCGTTCGAGCTCTCGCGCGAGGCCATCGACGACGTCGAGCACGGCGCGAACGACTCCGACTGGCAGCCCGCCAAGGACGCCGCGAAGCAGCTCGCCTACGCCGAAGACCGCGCCATCTTCGACGGCTACGCGGCCGCGAAGATCGTCGGCCTCCGTGAAGGCTCGTCGAACCCGGCGCTCGCGCTGCCGGCCAATATCCGCGAGTACCCGACCGTCATCGCGAAGGCGCTCACGCAACTGCGCCTCGAAGGCGTGGACGGCCCCTACGCGGTGCTGCTCGGCGCCGACGCCTATACGGCCGTGAGCGAGGCGAGCGACCAGGGCTACCCGATCCTCGAGCACATCCGCCGGCTCGTGAACGGCGAGATCATCTGGGCGCCGGCCATCGAAGGCGGCTGCATCCTGTCCACGCGCGGCGGCGACTTCGACCTGCACCTCGGCCAGGACCTCTCGATCGGCTACCTCGGCCACACCGACACGACCGTGCGCCTGTACCTGCAGGAAACCTTCACGTTCCTGCTCCTCACGACCGAAGCCTCGGTGACCGTGAAGCCGGAGTGACGAAACGCGGCGCGGGCGGGTCGATCGGGCACACGCCCGGCGGACCCGCCCGCGCCCGCGTGCCGGCCGGTGTCGCCGGCTGCCGGCGCCCACCGCCGATTGCCCACCGCCGATTGCCCCTGCGCGCGTAGCCGGCGCAAGCGTCACGCGCCGCCGCCCGTTCAGGCCGCAATCGCCGTCTCTCTGTCAGGAACCCCGCTCTCATGGACGCCATCCAGCGATATTTCGGTTTCGAGGAAGCCGGAACGAACCTGCGCACCGAGCTGCTTGCCGGTCTGACGACGTTCCTGACGATGGCCTACATCGTCTTCGTGAACCCGGCCATTCTCGGCGACGCGGGCATGCCGAAGGACGCGGTGTTCGTCGCGACCTGCCTCGTCGCGGCGCTCGCCTCCGGCGTGATGGGCCTCTACGCGAACTATCCGATCGCGCTCGCGCCGGGCATGGGCCTGAACGCCTATTTCGCCTACACGGTCGTCAAGGGCATGGGCTTCACCTGGCAGGCCGCGCTCGGCGCCGTGTTCGTCTCCGGCTGTCTCTTTCTCGCCGTCACGCTGCTGCGCGTGCGCGAAGCGATCGTCGCCGGCATCCCGTCTTCGATCCGCGCGGCCATCACGGCCGGCATCGGGCTCTTTCTCGCGATCATCTCGCTCAGCACCGCCGGCATCATCGCCGGCAGTCCGGCCACGCTCGTCACGCTCGGCAATCTGCACGATCCGCACGCGATCCTCGCGATCGCCGGCTTCTTCGCCATCGTCGCGCTCGATGCGCTGCGCGTGCGCGGCGCGATCCTGATCGGCATCGTCGGCGTCACGGTGCTGAGCTTTTTCTTCGGCGGCAACGCGTTTCACGGCGTCTTCGCCGCGCCGCCCCCGCTCGCGCCGACGTTCCTGAAGCTCGACGTCCGCGCGGCGCTCTCGGGCGGCGTGCTCAACGTGATTCTCGTGTTCTTCCTCGTCGAACTCTTCGACGCGACCGGCACGCTGATGGGCGTCGCCGGCCGCGCCGGGCTGCTCGCGCACGGCCGGATGCACCGGCTGAACCGCGCCCTGCTGGCCGACAGCACGGCCATCGTGGCCGGCGCGCTGCTCGGCACGTCGTCGACCACGGCCTACATCGAAAGCGCGGCGGGCGTGCAGACGGGCGGCCGCACGGGGCTGACCGCGCTCACCGTGGCGGCGCTCTTTCTCGCCTGCCTCTTCATCGCGCCGCTCGCCGGCGTCGTGCCGGGCTACGCCACGGCGCCCGCGCTGCTCTACGTGTCGTGCCTGATGCTGCGCGACCTCGTCGAGCTGCCGTGGGACGACGCGACCGAAACCGTGCCGGCCGTCCTCACGGCGCTCGCGATGCCGTTCACCTATTCGATCGCCAACGGCGTCGCGTTCGGCTTCATTTCCTATGCCGTCCTGAAGCTGCTTACCGGGCGCGGGCGCGAGGTCAAGCCGGTGGTGTGGATCATCGCGGCGGTCTTCCTGTTCCGCTTCTGCTATCTCGGCTCGGGATAGGAATAGGCTACGACCGCGCCGACGGCCCGGTTCAGGTCGGGAAAATGCCTGGGAGGCCTTGCGGCCGCGGGTTCCCTTCGGCGGGCACATCCTTTATGCTGCGCGGCAGGAATCTCCCTCATCCGCTTCATCCGCTCATCGCCGGAGTCCGCCGCCGTGCCTTCCCCTACCGGGCAATACTCGAAACCTGCCGTTTTCTTTCACTGGGCGATGTTCCTGCTGGTCGCGCTGGCCTGGCTTGCCATCGAAGTCCGCGGCCCCGCCGGCGCGCCCGGCCGCCTGTTCTGGACCAACGTGCATTTCTGGGCAGGCTCGCTCGTGTTCACGCTCGCGGTGCCGAGGCTGCTGTGGCGGCTCTGGCACGGCGCGCCGACGGAAATCGACGCGCCGCGGCTGCTCGCGTTCCTCTCGCGCCTCGTCCACCTCGCGCTCTATCTCTTCATCTTCGTGCAGCCGCTGCTCGGCATCCTGATGGTCAATACGGGCGGCCATCCCGTCGTGCTGGCCGGGCTCGGCCTGCATATCCAGCTCATCGCCCCCGACCCGATCGCGCGGCGCGTACTGAAAAGCGCGCACGTCCTGATCGGCAACGCCTTCTACTGGATAGTCGGTCTGCACGCGCTGGCCGCCATCGGGCATCACCTCGTGCTGCGCGACAATACGCTGCGCCGCATGAGCTGGGCGGCGCGAGGGGGCCGCCATTCGTCCCGCGGCTGACGCGCCGGGCGGGTCGGTCCGTCAGAACGCCGGTGCGCCGCGCTCGCGTGGAACCCGGAGCGCGGCAATCGGGCGGAACCAGGCAGAAATCAGGCGGAACCGGAGACGAAACCCGACACGGTCCCGGTAGCGTGCAGGTGAACGAACCGCACGTAGCCGCTGCGCAGCACGAGGCACTGCGCCCGCGTTTCCGACAGCAGCCGGCGCGCGACGGCCTCGATCCGGTCGCGATGCGCGTCGAACGCGCCGAGCATGTCTTCGGCCCGCGGCGAGGCCGCGCCGAAGTGGTCTTCCAGCGCTGCGGCGGTAATCGTGCACTCCACCCGTTCGCCGTCGATCATGACCGGAAATGCCAGCGTCAACTCCGGCCCCGAATAGGCGGGGGCTTCTTTCGGAAAAATGATCTGCATGGGCATCGCCTTCGGTTGACGAATGAAACGACCCGCGCCGGTCGCCGCGGACCGGACACGGACTGTGTCGTGCAGGGGAAGAATCGGCCGGCGCCTGACGATACGTTTGCGACGGCTGATGGGATTCACTTTAGACGACTGGCGGCGCACCGCAAGGTCGACATGAGCGCAAACCGAAAAGGACAGGCGTCCTCTTCCGGCGGCGGTCGCGAAACGCGCCGCGCGAGCAGCGCCTACGCCGCGCGTTGTCAGGGACCGTGGCGCCGCGTCTCGTCCGGGAACCGATTCAGCATGACGACGAACAGGGCGATGCCGAGCCCCGTCGACGCCGCCCCGGTCAGCGCGACCCGATGGTCGTCGTACACCATCCCGTGGATCGAAACCGCCATGCCCATGAGCGCGGCGAATATCGCCAGCGCCGCCAGCACGACCTGCCATTCGCTTCGCACCATGACGACCTCCCGACGAGACGGAGCCGGCGGCGGCATGCCGCCGCCGGCCGGACGCGGCACGAAGAGCGCGTCCCTCTCTTTTCATCCTGGCACTTGCGCGCGCGAACGCAAGCCAGGGAGAGCACCGGTTAAGCTTGACGCAGATACGCTGTCGTAGATAAGGCTGCGGCGCGCGCCACGGCGCGTTCCCGGCTCGCCATTCGCCATTCACCTCCGCCCATTCATTCCGTCATCACGTCCGCCGCATGAGCCCCGAAGATCGTTCCGCCCCGACCGCCCCTCTGGTACGCGTCGAACCGCTCGGCCAGACGTTCGAGGCGCCCGCCGGACTCACGCTGCTCGAAGCCGCCGGACTCGCGAGAATCCGCCTGCCGCGCTCGTGCCGCAACGGAACCTGCCGGACCTGCCTCGCCCGCCTCGTCAGCGGCACGATCCGCTATACGGTCGAATGGCCGGGGCTCATGCCGGAGGAAAAAGCGGAAGGGCTGATCCTGCCGTGCGTGGCGGTCGCCGAAACCGATCTCGTGATAGAAGCGCCCGGCGCCGTCTCGACGTGACGCCGGGTTCCGTGCCGGCGGCGGCTCGCACGGCTCGCACTATTGCCGTCCGGCAAATAATGAATTCGCCGGACCGGGCGTTCACCCCGGGTCTCCGACCGCCTACAGTGGAGCCATCGGCCGGCCTGCCGCCCGGCAGTGCCGCGCCGTGTCGGAGAAATCAATCATGAAGTCGCTTCTCAAGGCCCTGACGCTGACCGCCGCGGCCGCCGTAGTCGCCGCCGGACCCGCCGTTTCGTTCGCCCAGTCCCAGCCGCCGCTCACGCGCGCCGAGGTCGAAGCGGATCTCGCTCAACTCGAAAAGGCCGGCTACAACCCGCACGACTGGATTCACTACCCAGACAACATTCAGGCCGCCGAAGCGCGCGTGGCCGCCGAAAAAGCCGCGGCCAGCGCCGCGGCAGGCCCGGGCGGTTCGGCGCAATCGGGCCAGTAAACACACGGCTTCGGACCGGGACGGACAGCCTTGCCGGCAGCCGCTCCGAACCCCCTCTTCTCTTTGTCTGGCCGGGCGTTTTTTGTCGTGCGATAAAAGACGCTTCGCCTTGTCGGAGCAACTCGATGGCCACGCTAGAAGCACTCCGTGCCGTCCTCGACGACCAGCGTACGCCGGAAATCATCCGCAACTACGTCGTCGATTCCCTGCAATACGCGCTGCGCAATCACGGCCAGATATTCGCGTCGAAAGAAGTGGAATGGCTGGCGACCTGGGACGACGCGCGCATCCCGATCGCCGCGACCCAGGAACTCCGCAAGCGCAACGCGCCGCGCTGATTCCGATCGACGTCCGCCCGCCGCCCACGCCCACGCGGCCCGCCATGCTGTTCTCCTTTTCCGGCAGCAATCCCTCCGCTCTCACCGCATACGGCCGATCCCGTCAAACACGCATGGCGCGCCCTTCCGGCCGGCATGGTGGAATCCCGGCGCCCGGACAGCCGCGTCCGGCGTTTGCACGATGAGCTGTATGAATGTACAGTGTGCGAAGACCGGACACGCGGCAAACGACATTCGATGACGCTGCGCGTTGGAACGACTTCGCCGCGACAGCGAACGCCGCAGCGCGAACGCGAAAGCGGGCGTATATTTCCGACACTTCCGGCCGGCCGGTTCATCAATACGGAGAATTGACGTGCGATTCATCATGGCGGGGGCCTTGCTGTGCGCCCTCGCATCCACCGCGTTTGCCGAGGAACACTACGCCGAAGTCTGGAATCCGCCCGAGGTACGCCAACCGGTCCATCGGGCCCACGTCGGCAGCCGGAGAAGCCTTGCCCGGCACGCAAGGCGCAAGCTGGCCCCGAATGCTGGCGGACATTCCGCGCCGCATCGGGTAACCGGGTCCGCCATGCAGGCGTCGGCGCCCTGGCGTCACGCCGCGGCCCCGCGCCGCCATCCCGGCCTCACGCCGCAAATCGGTCCGAACGGTCATCCGCTGCAAGTCGGCTACCACGTGGCCGCCGGCGGCCGGCCGGTCCGCACGCCCCTGGCCCTGTAGGGCGAACGGGCGGAGTCGCCCGGCATGCATCGCCCCATGCGGGAACCCGTCGACGATAAAAAAAAGACCCCGCTACCGGTGACGGTACGGGGCCCAATCCCATGTCAAGGAGATGTCATGGAGGAGACGGGTCCATCATAAGCAGCCCCGCCGCCGCGACCAACCAATGCTTTCGCATATGGATATGGCCGCCGACCGGCGATCAAACCGCGAAGGAACGACGGTGCCGGCCCAGCCGTCGCGCGATACGCAGCAGTAACCCGACCCGCTCATATCGTTAGAACGAAAAGTCGCTTCGTCCGGCGCGAACCGCTCACTAAGATGGCGGTTCGGGCTTCGTTCGTCAGGTGACAAGCGTTCGATCGCAGCGTCCATCCCCTGCCGCCCGTCACCGGAGGAGCATTCGTTGAGTACATCCCATTCCCCCCGCCTGCCGCTCGTCGTCGGCATCGGCGGGACGACGCGCGCTGCATCGTCGACCGAGCGCGCGCTCGGCTTCGCGCTGCGCGGCGCCGAACACGCGGGCGCACGCACGCAACTGTTCGGCGGCACCTTTCTGCACAGCCTCCCGCACTACGCGCCCGAAAGCGCGCAGCGCACCGACGCCCAGCTCGAACTGATCGAGGCGGTCCGCGCGGCCGATGCCGTCATCATCGCGACGCCCGGGTATCACGGCGGCGTATCGGGCCTCGTAAAGAACGCGCTCGACACGCTCGAGGAACTGCGCAACGACAGCCGCCCCTATCTGGACGGACGCGCGGTCGGCTGCATCGTCACGGCCTACGGCTGGCAGGCCGCCGGCTCGGTGCTCACTTCGCTGCGCTCGATCGTCCATGCGCTGCGCGGCTGGCCGACGCCGTTCGGCGCCGGCATCAACACGCTCGAAACGCGCTTCGAGAGCGCCCATCAGTGCTCGGACCCGAAGGTCGTGGACCAGCTCTCGACCGTCGGCACCCAGGCCGCGCAGTTCGCGCTGGCATTCAATACGCATCGCGCCGCGTCACAAACGGGTGCAGCGTCCGAAGAAACGTCCCCGGCAAGTCTGCTGAGCCTCGCCGTCTGAAGCATCCGGTTCGCCGCCGATACGAACGGCGGGACGGTGCGGAGCGCCCGGCACGCATCGCCGCGCGGGGGCGGTTCCGCATCGTCCGCCATGCCGCCCCGGTCGCCGTGGCGCACCGTTATTCCCGCCGCGCGAGCGCTTCCCGTCGTCACGGCGAAAACCGTTGCAGGCCGCCCGTCATTTGCTTGCGAATAAAGATTGGTTTCCGTCGCGCGCCGCGTGCCCTATCGTGTGTCCTACTCGCAACGCAACGTCACTCAAGCGGATAGCCACGCCATGAATCAATCCATTCGCTACAAAGGCTACGAAGTCGCCCTGACGGCACAGCCGCTGCCCAACGGCCTGTTCGCCGCCGGCCTCACCATCGAAACGTCGTCGGTCCACATGGGCAGGGCCTGGTCGTTCGACGCGCTCGACTATTTCTTCGACGAAGAGCATGCGCTTGCCTATGCCTCGCGCTGGGCCCGCATGTGGATCGACGATCACCGCGGCGTGCGCGCCTGCGCGTAACGCCGCCCTACCGCGGCAAGGCCCCCCGCCTGCCGCCGAAAACCCTCCATTTCGATCTCGCCGGCGGCTCGCACCCAACCGCGCCCCGCCGTGACGGCCCGACCGGCCGCCGCTCCTCCTTTTCCATCGTCCGGCCCGCGCCGGCCGCGCATCATCCTGGTCGTCGTCATCTTCCTGTGCCCCGTCCCGTGGCAACATGCGGGCTGCTGCATCGCTCCGCGCGCGAGCCGCCCCATCCGCAGAAGTCCCGCCGGCCAGCCCGGCAAACGGCGCCAGGCCGGCCGCGCGTTTTTCCATCCCGTTGCCTACGCCGAGCCTCGCCGACATGACCAAGCGTATCGTCCACCTCCTCCAGACCGTCCGTTTCGCCGCCCTCGCAACCGGACTCGCCGCCCTGCTCGCCGCCACCGGCGGCTGCACCCATCTCGCCTCGGCCGATTCGGACGCCCTATGGAAGATCGTGGGCGGCCAGTGCGTGCCCGAGGCGAGCAACGGCGAGCATCCCGGCCCCTGCACCGAGGTCGATCTGCAACACCGCTATGCAGTCCTCAAGGACATCAACGGCCATACGCAATATCTGCTGATCCCGACCGATCGCGTGCCGGGTATCGAGAGCCCCGAGATCCTCTACGCCGGCTCGCCGGAATACTGGGCCGCTGCCTGGAAGGCCGGCCACTACGTTCAGGAGCGGGCCGGCGTGCCGCTCGCGGCCGACCAGCTCGGCCTCGAAATCAACGCATCGACGCGCCGCTCGCAGAACCAGTTGCACATCCACGTCGATTGCATGCGCACCGACATCACCGCCGCGCTCGCCGCCCATCGCAACGACCCGCCCGACGCCTGGCAGTGGGATACGCTCGACGGCAAGCGCTATCGCATCATGCGCGTCGCGAGCCTCGTCGATCGCGACAACCCGTTCCGCGTGGTCAACCGCGACCTCGACGCGCAACAGGGCATGGCCTCGCAGACGATACTCGTCACCGGCGCAGGACAGGACGCGAGCCACGACGGCTGGCTGATCGTGAACAGCAGTTCCCGACTGAAGGGCGGCACGGGCACGGCCGAAGGCCTGCTCGATCACACCTGCCGCCTGGCCCACGGTTCGTGAGCCGATAGCGGACGAATCGCGCGCGCCGGGCCCTAGTCTCCCGGCGCAGCCATCCCGCTCAATCCCGCCGATCCGCCGAATCCGGCCGCGCACGAGGAGGTGCCGGCCGGCCTTTCCGGCCATCTCCGTTACGGCGCTTCGAGAATCAGCAACTGCGCACCGTCGGCCACCTGGTCGCCAACCGCATAGAGCACGTCCTTTACCCTGCCCGCCGTCGGCGCGCCAATGGTGTGCTCCATTTTCATCGCCTCCATCACGAGCAGCGGCGCGCCTTTCTCGACCACCGCGCCCGCCTCGACCAGGACGGCGATCACCTTGCCCGGCATCGGCGCGGTCAGACGCCCCTCGTCCTCCCCAGCATCGGTCGAATGAGCCAGCGGATTCCGCCACCCGAACGCCATCGACGTACCGCGGCAAAACACGTGAAAAACCTCGCCGTCGACGAATACGCGGCCGCTCGCGCGCGCATCGCCGAGCGACACCTCGTACTCGTGCTGCCGCTCGCCCTGCCGCCATGCCCAGGCATCGGACCGGCCCTCGAAGCCGAGTGTCCGCGTTCGGCCGTCGTCGGCAAGGACAACTTCCCGCGTCGTCTGCGAACCGGTATCGGTGTCGAGTTCGCGCCATACGAGCGAACGCATGTAGCCGCCGTTCAACCGCCAGCACGAAAGGCGTGCCCACGGCGAGACATCGCCGGCCGGCCCGCGCTCGCGGGCGAGCAGTGCGGCACAGGCCAGCGCCAATGCTTCGCGTCGTGGCCCCGATCGCGCTGCGAACAGCGTGTCGCGATGACGCTCGATCAGCCCCGTATCGAGATCGGCGGTCGCAAACGGCTCGCTCGCCACGAGGCGCCGCAAAAACTCGACGTTCGTGTGCGGGCCGACCACCTCGCATCGTTCGAGCGCGCGCCGCATGCGGGCGAGCGCCTCGTCGCGCGTGGCGCCGTGCACGATGAGCTTGGCGATCATCGGATCGTAGAACGGCGTGATCTCGTCGCCTTCGCGCACGCCGCTGTCGATGCGCACGCTGTTGTCACGCACCTCGAACTCGACGGCCTCCGGCATCCGCAGATACCTGAGCGTCCCCGTGGACGGCAGGAAACCGCGCGCCGGATGCTCCGCGTAGAGTCTCGCCTCCAGCGCGTGCCCGCGGCACGCGAGCTGCGATTGCGCGAG
The DNA here is from genome assembly GCF_002870125.1 of Burkholderia sp. WAC0059. Taxonomy (GTDB): domain Bacteria; phylum Pseudomonadota; class Gammaproteobacteria; order Burkholderiales; family Burkholderiaceae; genus Paraburkholderia. The sequence continues at coordinate 122,556 of NZ_PNEO01000001.1, read as the reverse complement.
CGGCAGCGGCTCGCCGGCCGCCACGCGCAGTTGCCATTCCACAAGGTCGAGTCCCGTCACCATCTCGGTCACGGGATGCTCGACCTGCAACCGCGTGTTCATCTCCATGAAGTAGAAGTCGGCGCCCGTCATGATGAACTCGACGGTGCCAGCGCCGACGTAACCGACCGCGCGCGCGGCGGCAACGGCCGCTTCGCCCATCGCGCGCCGCACATGTGCGTCGAGCCCCGGCGCGGGCGCCTCCTCCAGCACCTTCTGGTGACGGCGCTGCACCGAGCAGTCCCGGTCGAACAGATACACCGCGCCGCCGTGGCGGTCGGCAAACACCTGCACCTCGACATGCCGGGGTCGCGTCAGGTACTTCTCGATCAGCACGCGGTCGTCGCCGAAACTGCTCGCGGCCTCGCGGCGGCACGACGCGAGCGCCGCCGCGAAATCCGCGCCGCGCTCTACCACGCGCATGCCCTTGCCGCCGCCGCCCGCGCTGGCCTTGAGCAGCACCGGGTAGCCGATCCGGTCCGCCTCGCGCCGCAACCGTTCCGGGTTCCGATCCTCGCCGTGATAGCCGGGCACGAGCGGCACCGGGGCCATCTCCATCAGCGCCTTGGCCGCCGCCTTCGAACCCATCGCGGCAATCGCGCCGACGGGCGGCCCGACGAACACGAGGCCGGCGGCCTCGCAGGCGCGCGCGAACGCTTCGTTCTCGGAAAGAAAGCCGTAGCCGGGATGAACGGCCTGCGCGCCGCTCGCGCGCGCGGCCTCGATCAGCCGCTCGATGCGCAGATAGCTCTGCGGCGCGCTCGCCTCGCCGATGCGCACGGCTTCGTCGCAGACGGCGACGTGTCTTGCCCGCGCATCGGCATCCGAATAGACGGCCACGCTCGCGATGCCGAGCCGGCGACACGTGGCCGCGACGCGGCAGGCGATTTCGCCGCGGTTGGCGATCAGGATCCTGTCGAACATGAGTGGTCTCGCAATACGCCGGCGGCTTTCGCCGCGACGCGTTTTCGCCAATCGGCGGCAAAGGCCCGCGTTAGCGTGAGTTCGCCTCTTCGCCACGCCAGCGCGGCGCGCGCTTTTCGAGGAACGCGGCGATGCCCTCGCGCCCTTCGTCGCTCGCGCGGATGCGGGCGATGCGCAGCGCCGTGTCCTCGATCAGCGCCTCGTCGATGGTCCGGCCCGCCACGTCCCGCACGAGCGCCCGGCATTCGCGCACCGCGTCCGGACCGTTGGCGCGCAACGCGCCGACGATCCGCGCCACGGCCGCGTCTAGCCGGTCCGCCGCGACCGCCTCGCCGACGAGACCCAGCCGCAGCGCCGTCGCGCAGTCGAACGTCTCGGCGGTCGCGAAGTAGCGGCGCGACGCCTGCTCGCCGAGCGCGCGGATCACGTACGGCGCGATGGTAGCCGGCATCAGGCCGAGCCGCGCTTCGGACAGGCAAAAGCGCGCCGTGTCCACCGCCACGACGACGTCGGCCGCGCAGACGAGCCCGAGCCCGCCCGCGTAGGCGTCGCCGTTGACGCGCGCCACGACCGGCTTCGCGCAGCGATAGACGGCGTCGAGCATCCGCGCGAGCCGCCGCGCGTCGGCGCGGTTTTCCGCGTCGGAATAGCCCGCCATCCTCTTCATCCAGTTCAGGTCGGCCCCGGCGCAGAACGCCTTGCCGTTCGCCGCAAGCACAATCGCGCGCACGTCGTCGCGCGCGCCGAGCGCCTCGAACGCGCGCGTCAGCTCGGCGATCATCGTTTCGTCGAACGCGTTGCGCACCTCGGGCCGATTCAGCACGACCGTCCCGACCTCGTTCGCTACCCCGACCGTCAGCGTTCCGTATTGCATCGTTGCGTCTCCTTTCGCCGCGCCGGGCATCCGGTGCCCTGGGGCCGTTGCGTCACATCCGGAACACGCCGAAGCGCGTCGGCTCGATGGGCGCGTTCATCGCCGCGGCCAGCCCAAGGCCCAGCACGTCGCGCGTCCGGGCCGGGTCGATCACGCCGTCGTCCCAGAGCCGCGCGCTCGCGTAGTACGGGTGCCCCTCGCGCTCGTACTGGTCGAGAACCGGCTGTTTGAACGCGGCTTCCTCGTCGGCGGACCATGTGCCGCCCTTCGCCTCGATGCCGTCGCGGCGCACCGTCGCGAGCACCGAGGCGGCCTGCTCGCCGCCCATCACGGAGATGCGCGCGTTCGGCCACATCCAGAGGAAGCGCGGCGAGTACGCGCGTCCGCCCATGCCGTAGTTGCCGGCGCCGAACGAGCCGCCGATGATGACCGTGAACTTCGGCACCTTCGCGGTGGCGACGGCCATCACCATCTTCGCGCCGTGGCGCGCGATGCCCTCGTTCTCGTATTTTCGGCCGACCATGAACCCGGTGATGTTCTGCAGGAACACGAGCGGAATGCCGCGCTGGCAGCACAGCTCGATGAAGTGGGCACCCTTCACCGCCGACTCGGAGAACAGGATGCCATTGTTCGCGACGATGCCGACCGGATATCCCCAGAGATGGGCGAAGCCCGTGACGAGCGTGGCGCCGTAGCGCGCCTTGAATTCGTCGAATGCCGAATCGTCGACGAGGCGCGCGATCACCTCGCGCACGTCGAAGGGCTTTTTCGTATCGACGGGAATCACGCCGTAGAGGCTCTTCGCGTCGTAGCGCGGCGGCAGCGGCTCGCGCAGCGCGACGCGCGCCTCGCGCGTGCGGTTCAGCCGGCCGACGATGCCGCGCGCGATCGCGAGCGCATGCGCATCGTCGTGCGCGAGATGATCGGCCACGCCCGAAAGCCGCGTGTGCACGTCGCCGCCGCCGAGGTCCTCGGCACTCACCTCTTCGCCGGTCGCCGCCTTCACGAGCGGCGGCCCGCCGAGAAAAATCGTCCCCTGGTTTCCGACGATGACCGACTCGTCGCTCATCGCCGGCACGTAGGCTCCGCCCGCCGTGCACGAGCCCATCACGACCGCGATCTGCGCGATGCCGTCGGCCGACAGATTCGCCTGGTTGTAGAAGATTCGGCCGAAGTGGTCGCGATCCGGAAACACCTCGTCCTGGTTCGGCAGGTTCGCGCCGCCCGAATCGACGAGATACACGCAGGGCAGGCGGTTCTGCGCGGCGATCTCCTGCGCGCGCAGGTGCTTCTTCACCGTCATCGGGTAATAGGTGCCACCCTTCACGGTCGCGTCGTTGCAGACGATCACGCATTCCTGTCCGGCGATGCGGCCGATGCCGGTGATGAGCCCCGCGCCCGGCGCGGCGCCGTCGTACATGCCGTAGGCGGCGAACTGGGACAGTTCGAGAAACGGTGTGCCTGGGTCGAGCAGTTGCTCGACCCGCTCGCGGGGCAGCAGCTTGCCGCGCGCGACGTGCTTCGCACGCGCGGCCTCGCCGCCGCCCCGCGCGATCTGCGCGACCTTCTCGCGCAAATCTGCGACCAGCGCCTCGAGCGCGGCGGCATTGGCCCGGAACGCGTCCGAACGCGGGTCGAGCTTCGTTTCGATGATCGGCATGGCGCGCTTCCCTGCGTAGCGAAACCGGACGGGCGCGGCCGTCAGGCCGTCTCGGCGAAAAGCTCGCGGCCGATCAGCATGCGGCGAATCTCGCTCGTGCCCGCGCCGATCTCGTAGAGCTTCGCGTCGCGCCACAGGCGACCGACCGGATAGTCGTTGACGTAGCCGTTGCCGCCCAGAATCTGGATCGCCTCACCGGCCATCCAGGTCGCCTTCTCGGCCGTGTAGAGAATCACGCCGGCGCAGTCCTTGCGAAGCGGGCGCACGTGCTCGCTGCCGGGCGTGTCGAGGGCATCGAGTTGCTGGCCGACGGCGTACAGATACGCGCGGCACGCCTGGAACGTCGTGTAGAGGTCGGCCACCTTGCCCTGGATGAGCTGGAATTCGCCGATCGCCTGACCGAACTGCTTGCGCTCGTGAATGTACGGCACGACCGCGTCCATCACGGCGGCCATGATGCCGGCCGGACCGCCCGCGAGCACGGCGCGTTCGTAGTCGAGGCCGCTCATCAACACCTTCACGCCGCCGTTCAACTGGCCGAGGACGTTCTCCTCCGGCACCTCGACGTCCCGAAACACGAGCTCGCCCGTGTGCGAGCCGCGCATGCCGAGCTTGTCGAGCTTCTGCGCCACCGAGAAGCCCTTCATCCCCTTCTCGACGATGAACGCCGTGATGCCGCGCGGCCCGGCCGCGAGATCGGTTTTCGCGTAGACGACCAGCGTGTCGCAATCGGGGCCGTTGGTGATCCACATCTTCGTGCCGTTCAGCACGTAGCGGCTGCCTTTCCGGTCCGCGCGCAGCTTCATGCCGACGACGTCCGAGCCGGCGTCGGGCTCGCTCATCGCCAGCGCGCCCACGTGCTCGCCGGAGACGAGCTTCGGCAGATAGCGGCGCTTCTGCGCCTCGGTGCCGTTGCGATGGATCTGGTTCACGCAGAGGTTCGAATGCGCGCCGTAGGAAAGCCCGACCGAGGCCGACGCGCGCGAAATCTCCTCCATCGCGACCATGTGCGCGGTGTAGCCCATGTTCGCGCCGCCGTACTCCCCGGCCACGGTCATGCCGAGCACGCCCAGCTCGCCGAACTTGCGCCAAAGGTCCATCGGGAACTGGTCGGTGCGGTCGATCGCGCCGGCGCGCGGCGCGATCTCCCTCGCGGCAAAACCCGCCACGCTGTCGCGCAGCATCGCGATTTCCTCGCCGAGCGGGAACGCCAATCCGGGCACGGTGCTCATCGTCGTCTCCTCCATACCGGCGCGGACATTCGATGGATGCCCGCATGCCGGTGCCCATTTCACTCCGCGTCGGTGCGGGCGTCAATAGGTATTTTGAGCAACACTCACAATTTATATGCGAACCTTTCTCTTGTTTATCCGGATTTTAAATCCGATAATCCGCGACATCCGCCATTAATTGACTTCCACTCAAATGTCTGTCGCGTCGAAAACCCCGGAATCCGCGTCGCGCCGCCAGCCGGCGGGCCGCAAGTCGCAGCAACGCGTGCAGGACATCCTCCGGGCCGGACGCGAGGTGTTCTCGGAGAAGGGGTACGAGCGCGCGACGACGGCCGGGATCGCGCAGCGCCTCGGCGTCTCGGAAGCCACGGTGTTCAGCTACTTTCGCGGCAAGCGCGAGCTCTGCGTGCGGGTCATCGGCGACTGGTACGACGAAATCATCGGCGCCATCGAGGCGGGCCTGCCCGTCGACGGCACCGTGCGCCAGCAGTTCGCGTTCATCGTCCGCGCGCATCTGCGGCTGATGCTCGAGAACGGCTCGGGCCTGTGCGCCCTCGTCCTCTCGGAAGGGCGCACGCGCCACCACGACCTCGGCGAAGCGCTGACCGAAATGCAGCGCCGCTACACGGCGCCGCTCATGCGCGTGCTCGCGCGCGGCCAGGAAGACGGGCAGATTCGCCGCGACATGCCGCTGCGGCTGCTGCGTTCGCTGGTGTTCGGTCCGATGGAACACGTGCTCTGGGACGCGACGCTCGCGAACCGCCGCGTCGACATCGAGGCGACCGCCCAGCGGCTCGTCGACGTGCTCTGGTCCGCGCTCCAGCCGCCGGACCTCGACGCGGCCGCGCTCGCGCGATTCGGCGAGGAAGTCGGCGAGGCGATGCGGCGGCTCGAGAAGCACCGCGGCCGCACGCGCTCACGGAACCCGGCGAGCTGATTCTGCGGTACGCTGGCGAGCCCGCTCCGCGCTTCCCTGACCACCATGACGACGACCGGGCTCACCGCCTCGACCGCCTCCCGTTTCGCGGCGATAGCCCTTGCCCATCTGACGCGCGAATATCCGAACAAGCTCACGCATTCGCTCGCCGGCCCGCAGGACGTGCTCGGGCCGCGCGCGCTGCATCCGGTGTTCTACGGCAGCTACGACTGGCACTCGTGCGTGCACGGCTACTGGCTGGTCGCGCATCTGCTGCAACGCTATCCGGACCTGCCCGAGGCCGGCGCGATCGTCGCGACGATCGACGCGCATTTCACCGCCGCGAAGATGGCCGGCGAGCGCGCCTATCTCGACCTGCCGCACAACCGCGGGTTCGAGCGGCCCTACGGCTGGGCGTGGCTGCTCGCGCTCGCCGCGCAGTTGCACGGCATGGCGGGCGCCGCAGCGGGCGATGCGGCGGACAACCCGGCGGCGCGCTGGTCGCATGCGCTCGAACCGCTGACCGACGCCTTCGTCGAGCGCTTCGAGTCGTTCCTGCCGAAGGCGACCTATCCGCTGCGCGTCGGCACGCACTTCAACACCGCGTTCGCGCTGACGCTCGCGCTCGACTTCGCGCGGCAAACCGGGCGCGAGGCGCTCGCGGCCCTGATCGACGAGACGGCGCGGCGCTGGTATCTGCGCGATGCGGGCTGTCAGGCGTGGGAGCCTTCGGGCGACGAATTCCTCTCGCCCGCGCTGATGGAAGCCGTGCTGATGAGCCGCGTATTGCCGGGTCCGGAATTCGACGCATGGTTCACGGCCTTTCTGCCCGGGCTCGCCGCGCGCGAACCCGCCACGCTGTTCGTCCCCGCCGCCGTAACGGACCGCAGCGACGGCAAGATCGCCCATCTCGACGGGCTCAACCTGAGCCGCGCATGGTGTCAGCGCACGCTCGCCCGGGCGCTGCCGGCCGGCGATGCGCGGGCCGCCCTGCTGCGCGCGGCGGCCGGGACGCACCTCGAAAACGCGCTGCCCCACGTGGCCGGCGACTACATGGGCGAGCACTGGCTCGCCACGTTCGCGACGCTGGCGCTCGAGGCATGAGGCGAGGCCGTCTGGCACCCCGCATCGATGGATTTGCGCCTTTCCAGTGTCCCGAATATTACTTACAGGTACATTTCGTCGTCGTCGCCGCCCCGGGTACGAATCGATTCCGGACTGCCCGGCCCCATATTCCGGGCAGTCCGGGCCAATCTGCCCGAATGCGGCGTCGCACAGCGGGTCGAACCGACATCCTGCTGTAACAACTGGAAAAAACGCTGCCAGAATGCGTAATTGCAATGCTTTATGCAATGCCGTAGCTTTCAGGAAGTCACTCGCGGGTCAAGTGAGTCCGGTAATCCCAATCTGGAGATCGTTGTGAGAAGGTCAACTCTATTCGTGTGCGCCGCGGCCGTCGCCGTCGTGTGTGCGAGCGGCGCGGCCGAGGCGGCGCGGGTCGGCGTGTTCATCGGCGGGCCCTACTACCCCGTCGCGCCGGTGCCGTATTATTACGGGCCTCCGCCCGTCGTGGCCGTCCCGGTTCCGGTCCCGACGCAGCCGCCGACCTACGTCGAGCAGGGCCAGGTTGACGGCCAGCAGGCCGACCCCGACCAGGGCGACGACTCGTCGAGCTGGTACTACTGCGACGCGTCGAAGACCTACTACCCGTACGTGAAGCAATGCGCGTCGGGCTGGCGTCCCGTTCCGGCGCAGCCCGCCCCGGCCAACTAAATTTTTTGATGGAATCGATGCACATGAAATATACGCATCTCGCACTGCTCGCCTCTCTCGGCGTTCTGGGCGCCTGCGCGGTCGTTCCCACCGGACCGAGCGTGATGGCCCTGCCGGGCTCCGGCAAAACCTTCGACCAGTTCCGGGTCGACGACGCCACGTGCCGCCAGTTCGCATTCCAGCAGGTAGGCGGCGTGTCGACGAACCAGGCCGCCACCAACAGCGCGGTGGGCAGCGCCGTGGTCGGCACGGCGCTCGGCGCCGCGGCCGGTGCGGCGTTCGGCGGCGGCAACGGTGCGGCGGTCGGCGCCGGCGCCGGCCTGCTCGCCGGCAGCCTGTTCGGCGCCAACTCGGCGCAGGGTTCCGCCTACGACGTGCAACGTCGCTACGACTATGCCTACATGCAGTGTATGTATGCGAAGGGCAACCGCATCCCGGTCGCCGGCGGCATGAGTTCCGCGCCGCCGCCGCAACAGCGCTACATGCCGCCTCCGCCCCCGGGCTCGATGCCGCCGCCCCCGCCGCCGGGCGCTTATTGAACCGCGTTCCCGTACCCGGCCCGCGCGCGCAGAACGCGTAGCCTGTGCGCGCATTGCTCCGCGGTTCCGGTCTCGATGCCTGGCTGGGGCGCCCTGCGCCCCAGCCAGGCATTCGTCATTTCAGCGCGCCGTAGTCCGGAACCGCTCCGCCGCCGGAGCCGGGTTGCCAGCCCGTCCGCCGCAGGCTGCCGACAACCGCACCATCGTCCCCCGCGCGCCGGCCGTCCGCCCGAACGCCCGCCTCATTGCCCGCCGCCGGCCCCGCATCGTCCGAAGGACGCTCGTCCAGCAGCGGCTGCAACTCGGGCGCAAGCGACTTGAGCAACTGCACCGTCATCGCGCTCGTGAACACGTAGCGCGCCGCATACGGCTCGTGCGCCCAGGCGGTCAGCGTCCCGTAGAAGCGATTGCCGATCACGAAGACGAACGTCGCGCTGCGATTCACCTTGCGCGACTCGATCAGACGCGCGCCGGGCGCATAGACGTTGAAGCGCTGGTCGCCGGTGCCGGTCTTGCCGTAGACCTGCAACGTGCGGCCATCGGGGAACGTCATGCCGCCGGCGAGACGGCCCGCGGTCCCGCCCTGCACGACGTCGGTCATCAATTCGCGCGCCACGGCCGCGATGTCGGGCGACACCAACTGCCGCGGCACCACGTCGCCGTGGACGAAACACGTCTCGTAAGGCGTGCCGCGCGCGAATTCGAGCGACTCGATGCTGTGGGTCGGCACTTGCTCGCCGTCGTTCGCCACGAGGCCGATCAGTTGCGCGAGCGCGGCAGGCCGATCGCCCGAGGCGCCGATCGCCGCGCCGTACGACGGCGTGAGCGACGCGAACGGATAGCCGAGAGCGCGCCACGACTTGCCGATCGCCGCGTAGGCGCGCAACTCGATCATGTGACGGATACGCCGGTTCTGCGTGACGCGATAGCGCGTCTTGAAGAGCCACGAGTACGTGTAGAGCCGCACGTCGCGGCTCGCCTGCTGCACCTCGTCGAGCGTCGCGGTGGGATGCGCGCGCAGATAGTTGACGAGCCACAGTTCGAGTGGATGGACGCGCGCGATGTAGCCGCGATCGTTCAGGTTGAAGCGCTCGACGCTGTATTTCGCATAGAGGTCCGCGAGCGTCGCGTCGTCGATCCACTGGAACTGCGTCCCCTTGAGCGCCGCGCGCATCTGCGCGTCAAACCACGCCGGCGAGCCGTCGGGCGCGACGCTGCGCAGCACCGTCGCGATTCTCGGCGGCGTGCGGTACACGTGTTGCAGCAGCAGCGCGAGGGCCTCGTCGGGGCTCCTGCCCCGATAGCGGAGATAGAAGCGCTTCATGTACACGCGGCTTTCGCCGTCGGCGAAGCGCACGAGATAGCGGCGACGCGCGGCCGGGTCGTCGAGCCATTCCGGGGGCGGCCCCGAGGTCTGGATCATCTCGTAGTGGACGATGTCGCGCATCAGCCGCACGAACACGAGATTCACCGAGTGCTGGAACGCCGTGCTCACGGTCATGATCTGCGCGTTGTCGCTCGACTCGAAGTTGGTAAAAGTCTGCGCGCCGCCGCCCGTGTAGAAGACCTCGCCGGGATTGGCCGAATACTTGCGCTCGACCGCGGCTTCGAGCATCGGGCGCAACGAGCGGTCCGGCGCGTGCGCGAGGTAGTCGAGCGCCCAGATCGTCAGCGCGTCGGACGGGTCCGGCTCGACGGCCGCCCGCTGCGCGGCGTCGAGCGGCGCATAGCGGTCGTGCAGGTCGCTCACGATCTGCAGATAGGTGATCAGCGTGCGCAGCTTCGCGGTCGAACCGAGATTGAGGCGCGCGCCCTGATTGATGTCGAACGGCTCGTTCACGCTGTCGGTCTGCACGCGCACGAGGTTTTCGCCGCCGCGCCGCTCGAACAGCGTGAAGCTGTAGGCGATCTTCGACGGATCGTCCTGCGGGCGCAGCATCTCCTGCCCGACGAGCCCCGCCGCGCGCGCGCCGTCCTTCGTCATCGCCTCGGCCAGCCGGTCACTCACGGCCTGCTGCACGCCGTTGTCGAGCGTCGAGCTGGCCGTCAGGTCGAGCCGGTCGAGATCGTAGAGCGTCGGCACGCCGAGCGCGCCCATCAGTTGCGTGCGCACCGAAGTGACGGCCTTGCGGCTGACGTAGGAAGCCGGTTCGTCGGCCGGAGCCGCGGCGACGGGCTGCAAATGCGTGGCCAGCGCGGCGTCGCGCAACTCGGGCGAAATGACGCCGCCGCTCGCGAGCAGACGCAGATAGCTGTCGGTCAGCTTCGCCAGATCGCCCTCGTCGCGCTGAAGGAACCACGACGGCGCGCGCTGCGCGACGAGCAGCGAAAGCACCTGGCGAAACGCGAGCGCCTGCTCGTCGAGCGTCGCGGCCGACACCGGCTCGCGCAGGATGCGGTTCACGTCGTCGAAATCTCGTCCGTACCACGCGGCAAGGCCGTCGCCGATGCCGCTCACCTCGCCGATGCCGGGCCGCGCCGCGAGCGGCACCGAGTTCAGGTAATGCACGAGGATCTGCTGACGCGCGGGCAGCGTCTGCGGGCCGTTCAGGTAGGCGCGCACCGACGCGGACGCGATCTGCCGGAGCTTCTCCGGCGGCGTCGCCGTGCGGCCGCCCGGCGAGTGGCGGAACTTCTCGATCTGCGTCGCGAGCGTGCTGCCGCCCGGCGCGGACTGATGCCGGTCGACGAGCCGCACGCCCTGGTCGGCGAGCGCGCGGCCGAAGCGCCCCCAGTCGATCGCCGGGTTGCGGTCGGGTTGATCGGCATCAAGAAGATAGCGGTCTTCGATGAAGAGCAGCGAATCGCGCACGAGCGGCGGCACGGCGTCGAAGCGCTCGTAGACGCGCCGCGGGTATCGCGCGTCGAACAGTACCGTGCCGCCCGCGTCGCGCAGCATGAGGCCGGCCTGGTCCTTCTCGGCGTAGGGCAAAAAGAGGCCGTCGTCGGCAAGCGCCAGCAGGCGCGCCGAATCGCGCGCCTGGCCGGCGACGACGAAACCGTGCGCGCGCAGCCGCGCCTCGAACGAAGGCAGCCCGGCATAACCGAGGCGAACGTCGTAGGGACCGCGACTGGAAGGAAAACGAATGCGGTCGCTCGGACCCGGCGCGACGGCGAAGCCGACATCGCGCGTCAATGCGGAGAGGTAATGCGCCTGCAGGCGCGACGTTTCGATTTCGACCTGGACGATGCGCGCCGCGAGCACGGCGGCCAGCAAAAAGGCCACGACGAATCCCCACCCGACCCACCGCCAGGGTGAGCTGGGACCGGCGACGCGAAGCGGAAAGCGGACCGACGGGCGATTCATGGGGAATTCTCCCGACCTGCGGCAAATCGCGGAACTACGCCTTTCGCGAATAGTCTAGCTCGCTGCGTTCGAACTTGTGTGAACGTCGCGACGCGCCCGAAGCGGCAGTCGCATGGCTACAACACCACGAGCATGCGAGGCGAACGGGCCGCCGCAAAACGCGGCTTCGGCCCGTGCCGCCGATATATCGCCGATATAATGACCGGCTTCTCCCTGGAGAACGCGCGGCCTGTCGGGCGCGTGCCTTTTTTCGGAGCATTCAGGAAAGAGATGAAGAAACTTGCCGTGCCCCTGCTGTTCATCCCGCTTGCGCTCGGCGCATGTGCCTGGTTTCAGAAAAACCCCGACGCGAGCAGGCTCGTCATCGACAAAACCACTTCCCGCTCGGTCAACGACGTAATCGCCTGCCTGACGGTCGAGGCATCGAAGCACGACACGAGCTTCAGCACGTCGGCGGCAACGCAGGGCGCGACGATGCTCCAGTTCAGCGACTCGACCGTCATCCTGCTGCGCGCGGCCGGCAGCGGCACGACCAGCTACCGCGTTTTCGCGGCCGGCCATCCGTCTTCGGCCAGTTGGATCGGAAGCTCGAGCGAAACCTGCGCACCCTGACGAAATAACGAAACTAATGAAGCGGGCCGCCGGCAGGCGCTGCGTTTAAATCCGGTTACGCGTTGTGGCTTGCTGTAACACAATCGGGGCGAGTCTTAAGAATCGTTTAAGTCTTCCTCCGCACCATCGTCGAACCAGAAAGCAGCAGGAGGTGCCCATGCCCAAGCAGGACCCGACGACGATTGCAGAACGCCCGCTCGCGGCCGCCCGGAATGCGAGTCCGGCGCCCGCCCCCGTCCGCCCCGCGAAACGGACGATATTGCGCCGATTGCTCGGCCATCACGAACTGGCAACCTTGCTGCTGTTGCTGCACGCGCCGATCGACGCGCACGCGAAACCGGAGATCCCCATGCTCCAGGAAGCGGGGCTCGTCGAAACGGTCGCCCAGGACGTCGGGACGCCGCAGATTCGCCTGACGCCCGAAGGCAACGCGGTCCTGCAAGGGCTTGGCCTCGCCTGATTTTCATTCCTGCCAATGCCCTTCGCCGACGCGCCGCGCGCGTCGGTCTTCCCCTCCCCGCCTCGCTGGCCGCCCCGGCCGATCCTGTAGAATGACCCGCTGAATTTCGTCGTCGGCTCGTTCTCCTATCCGGACGAACGCGTTCCCGCTCCGGCGCCCCATCCCGCGCCCGCCCCGACGACCGCCACGCCCCACGCGTCCCGCGTGTAACGATCCATTTCATCCCGACTTTTCCGGCATGCAGGCAACCGACCTGAACGGCGCCGCGGCAGCGCGTGCGCTCGCCCCTCGCGACTACAAGACCCTGGCGCTGGCCGCGCTCGGCGGCGCGCTCGAGTTCTACGACTTCGTCATTTTCGTGTTCTTCGCGCCGGCCATCGGGCAGCTATTCTTTCCCGCGTCGATTCCCGACTGGCTGCGGCAGTTGCAGACGTTCGGCATTTTCGCGGCGGGCTATCTGGCGCGTCCGCTCGGCGGCATCGTGATGGCGCACTTCGGCGACCTGCTCGGCAGAAAGCGCATGTTCACGCTGAGCGTGCTCCTGATGGCGCTGCCCACGCTCGCGATGGGCCTGCTGCCGACCTACGCGGCAATCGGCAGCCTCGCGCCCGTGCTGCTGCTCGCGCTGCGCGTGCTGCAGGGCGCAGCCGTGGGCGGCGAAGTGCCCGGCGCCTGGGTGTTCGTCTCGGAGCATGTGCCGCAACGCCATGTCGGCTATGCCTGCGGCACGCTCACGGCGGGGCTCACCGCCGGCATCCTGCTCGGCTCGCTAATCGCGACGGCAATCCATCGGCAGTTCGGCCCCGCCGAAGTCGTCGCCTATGCCTGGCGCATCCCGTTCCTGCTCGGCGGCCTGTTCGGCATGGTTTCCGTCTATCTGCGCCGCTGGCTTCACGAAACGCCGGTCTTCGCGGAGCTCCGGCAACGCCGGTCGCTCGCTGACGAAATCCCGCTCAAGGCCGTGCTGCGCGATCACGGCCGCGCGGTCGTCGTCTCGATGCTGCTCACGTGGATGCTGTCGGCCGCCATCGTCGTCGTGATTCTGATGACACCGTCGCTGCTGCAAAAGCAGTTTCGCCTCGACGCCGCGACGACGCAGCTCGCGAACTGCGTCGCCACGCTGTGCCTGAGCATCGGCTGCGTCTGCGCCGGCTCGCTGGCCGGCCGCTTCGGCGCGCGGCGCGTGCTGGTGCTCGGCGGCATCGTGCTGGCCGCGTCGTATGCGCTGATGTTCCGGCAACTGGCCGTCGCGCCCTCGCTGCTGATACCGCTCTACGCGGTGACGGGCCTCTTCGTCGGCGTGGTCGGCGCCGTGCCGGTCGTGATGGTGAACGCGTTTCCGGCGGCCGTGCGCTTCTCGGGCATCTCGTTCTCGTACAACGTCGCCTACGCGATGTTCGGCGGCCTGACGCCGATCGTCGTCGCGCTGATGATGAAGTCCGAGCCGGTCGCGCCCGTGCTCTACGTCGGCGCGGTCTGCGCGCTCGGCGTCGTCACCGCGTGCTTCGTCAAGGATTCGCCCGCCGGGCGGCGGACACAACGCTGAAAGGCCGGACGGCCGGGTGGGCCTCGTCCACCCGCCGACCTCCCGGATCGAACGAAGCCTACAAGCTCGTTTCCTGAATCGACCCGGTGCTGACGGCCTTGTCGATCAGACCGGCGTCCTGGGCCTTGCGGATGGCATGCGCAATCAGCCGGTCCGGGTCCTCGAGCTCCACCTTCAGCATGCCGATCAACCCCGACGCGTCGAGGATCACGAGCGTCTTCGCCGAATCGGCATAGCTGATCAGGATGCGGCGCGAGCCGTCTTCGGCAAGGCTCGCGCAGAGCCGCTCGGTTTTACCGCCCACGTTGCAATCGAAGGTCTGTATCAAGGTCCGCTCCTCGAGTTCATCCGCGCAGCAGGCCGCCGCGCGGCGCGCGCAGGCCGTCCACCGATACGCGTCCTGCGCCCGTTACGGCCAGCAGCAGGAAACCGCCGGCAATCGCCACATTCTTCCAGAAATGGACGATCGCATCCTGTTGCAGCGCGGTAGCGGCGATGTTCCAGAAGTCGTGGCCGAACACGGCAGCCACGACGCTGTACACCGCCAGCACGAATGCGACGAAACGGGTTCGCACGCCGAGCACGAGCGCGAAACCGCCCAGCAACTCGACCGCGACCACGGCCGGCGCGGCGATCTGTGAGAACGTCACGCCCCTCGTCTGCAGCCAGCCGACGAACCCCGCGTATCCCAGCAGTTTCATTGCCGCGCCCCAGAGAAACAGGATGGCGAGCGCCACGCGGGCAACGAAAATGATCAGGGAATCGAAGGGACGCGTCATCAGGGCACTCCGGTGGGCAATAAGGAGATGACCGCCGCGCACACGGGCAGTTCCCGCGCGCCCCGGAGTGGAATGTGAAACGCGATCCGCGGTCGGCGCCATGCGCTTGCATGACCGCTCGCCGCGGACGACGAAAAGAACCGGCTAACCGTCAACGACAATGAAGCGCCCAACCATCAGTTGAAGATGGAGTCGCGAGCGAACCGCCAGGCACATTCGAGAGCCGCGTCACGGCTGGGCACATTGCGCCGGATAGCGAACGATCCACCTGAAAAGAAAAAGGGAAACGCGCCGGCGGCAGGCACCGGACCTCGCCGATCACGCGGATCTTGCAGAAAGAAGACCGACCCGGGACGCACTCAATGCCGATGATGCATCCAGTGCCCGCGATGCTCGTCGAGCCATCGGGTCAGCCGCGCCTCGATCCTGCCGCGGCTATGTCTCGACACGCCCCAGATCGCGGCGCTGATCACCAGCATCACGGCTGGTCCCAGCAAATAGGCCACCACCATCTCGCTCATGGCACGCTCCTCGCCATGTATTCGCCTTCGTCATCTCGATATTTTAGGCGATGGCATGCGCGCTACCAGTGCCGCTTCGGCCGCACCGTGGTCGACGCCGCCAGGCCCGCCGCCCCGCCCTGAGCGCGCGTCTTCGCGCGCGGGCCCGGCGGAGCCCGCGCCGTTCCGACCCCTGCCGCACGGAGCAGGAAGAACATCTGACAAGTTGTAACAAGTTTATCGGCTAAAGAGCGAATAAGGCAGGCGGAACTTCTTACTTAGCCAACCTGTTTTTTTTGAAATATTTATTCAACAAACTAATTGTATACACTCTGTGCGTCGGCAAACCGACCGGGAAGCGGACCGGGCAGGATTCGCCTCAACGCCATACGGCACGGGCTCGGCGCCCTCGCCGTCGGCCTGGACGGCGAGCGTCGACGCAATCTTGACGTTCAAGACAATTAGATGAAAAAGTTACCGAAATTCGGAAGTTTTTTTATTGACCTGTTTTTGAAAAGGGATTGCTTTCCGGGATAAGTCCTCATACAATTTGCCTCAAGGTGTTACGAGTTGTAACACCTTGTATCAAATGATCGGGGTCTGGTCAGCAACGGCAAAAACACCCGATACATGACAAAGTCATAACGGCAACTAATGCCGGCGGTTAATTCGGGGCTTCGGGAAACTGGGAAATGGACCGTAGCAGCGAGACGCTGGAGTCAATCCGCGAAATCAATCTGTCGTACATCATGCTCGCGCAGCGCATGCTGCGTGAGGACAAGGCCGTTGGCATGTTCCGGCTAGGCCTGTCGGCCGAACTGGCCGATCTGCTGGCCGGGCTGTCGCTCGCGCAGATCGTCAAGCTGGCGTCGTCCGACCAGCTTCTGTGCCTGTTCCGCTTCAACGACCACACCATGCTGTCGGCGCTCACGCAGACCACGCGGCACACCGACGTGGGCTCGACCCATGCGGCCATCCTGCTCGCGGGTCAACCTGCCGAGCAGTTCGCATGACAAGGGAATCGGCCGTCATGTCGACGAAGCGCAGCCTGACCGAAGACGCCCAGGAAGTATTCCGCGCCATCGCGTTGATCGAGCTGGGCGCGCGCATGCAGGTGCTCGAAAGCGAGCTGACCCTCTCGCGCGACCGGATGATCCGCCTGTACCGCGAGATCAAGGGCGTATCGCCGCCCAAGGGCATGCTGCCGTTCTCGGCGGACTGGTACATGACGTGGCTCGCGAACATCCACGCGTCGCTGTTTTACAACACTTATCTGTTCCTGAAGAACGAGGCGCGCTGCTCGCATCTCGACGCGCTGACGAAGGGATTCCGGCTCTATCTCGAGCACTGCCGCCACGCCGGCACCGAACCCGTCCTTGACCTGACGCGCGCCTGGACGCTCGTGCGTTTCTTCGAGGCCGACATCCTCCAGCTCACGCCCTGCTGCCGTTGCGGCGGCAAGTTCGTCGCCCATCGCCACGACCTGCAGCACAACGTCGTGTGCGGCGCCTGCCAGCCGCCCTCGCGAGCCGGCAAGACGAAGAAGGCCGCCGCCGCGCGGCGCGACGCCGACGTCAACCGCGCGGCCGATCCGGCCGCGGACGGGATCGCCGAAGCCGCCTGATCTTTTCGGGCGAGCCTTTTCGGAACCTTCTTCCCCTCGGGACTTCCATTCGACGCCGCGGACCGGGACCATCCGGTCCGCGGCGTTGTGCCGTATGGCCGACCGATTTCTCAGTTTCCGCTCAGTTTCCGGTAAACGTCTGCCAGGCCAGCCACAGGTTCGCGACCGTGATCACGACGAAAAGCAGCCAGGCGAGCAGCCGCGTCGGGAACCGGTTGGCGAACGCGCCCATCAGTGCGCGATCGTTGGTCATGCGGATCAGCGGCCAGAGCGCGAACGGCAGTTGCAGGCTCAGCACGACCTGGCTCGCGACGAGCATCGTGCCCACCGCGCCGTTGCCAAGCAGCGCCACGCCCGTCAGGGCCGGGATCAGCGCGAGCGTGCGCGTGATGAGCCGGCGCTGCCAGCACGGAATCTTCATCTGCAGGAAGCCTTCCATGATGACCTGGCCCGCCACCGTGCCCGTGAAAGTCGAGCTCTGGCCCGAGGCGAACAGCGCGACGGCGAACAGCACGGCCGCCGCGCCCGTGCCGACGATCGGCGCGAGCAGCCGGTAGGCATCCTCGATCTCCGTGACCTGGTTGTGCCCCGTCGCGTGAAACGCCGCGCCGGCGAGAATCAGGATCGCCGCGTTGATGAGCAGCGCGACGACGAGCGAGGCGATCGTGTCGATGCGCGACATGCGGATGGCCATGCCGATGCTCGCGGGATCGCGCTTTACCGCACGGGTCTGCACGATCGACGAGTGCAGATAGAGGTTGTGGGGCATCACGGTCGCACCGAGAATGCCGATCGCGAGATAAAGCGGCTCGCTCGACGAAATGGCCTGCCACGACGGGATGGCGCCGAGGAAGACCGCGGGCCAGTGCGGCTTCACGAGGACCAGCTCGACGAGATAGCCGACCCCGACGGTCGCGATCAGCCCCAGCATGATCGCTTCGAGCGTGCGGAATTTCTTGCCCTTCAGGCCGAGGACGATGAGCGTGTCGAAGGCGGTCAGCACCACGCCGACGAGCAGCGAGCAGTGCAGCAGCAGATGGAACGCGAGCGCACCGCCGAGCACTTCCGCGAGATCGCACGCGATGATCGACACTTCGGCGAGCAGCCACTGGACGATCGCGACGGGGCGCACGTAACGGGTGCGCGATAACTGGGCCAGGTCCTGGCCGGTGACGAGGCCGAGCCTCATGCTCAGGCATTGCAGCACGATGGCCGCGAGGCTCGAGAGCACCACGACGAACAGCAGGCTGTAGCCGTAGCGCGAGCCGGCCTCGATGTCGGTGGCCCAGTTGCCCGGGTCCATGTAGCCGATGGAGATGAGCAGTCCGGGACCCGCGAACTGCAGGATCCGCTTCCAGAGCGGCGCGTGCGTCGAGACCTCGACGCTGCCCTGCACTTCCGAGGGGCAAAACGGCGCCGTGGCCGTGGTCGGTAATCTGAACTCCAACGGATGATCCTCGAGAGTGACGCGGCGGCGGCCGCAATCTGGCCCCTCAAGTGTACAGCGTCGGCTCCGGCAGGTCCCCGGTCAGCGCATAACGGCCCACGGCGCGCACGCGATAGTCGAGCGAATCGTGCAGTGTATGGACCCGGGCATTGCGCCAGAAGCGGTCCAGCGCCAGCGCGGCGGCCGTCGCCCGCGCGCCGCAGGCATCGAACAACTGCTCACCGAGATCGAGCGCGGCGCGATGCGCCACGATCTTCGCCTCCGACACCGCCAGCGCGACTTCGGCGCGCGCCGATGCCGAAAGGCGCTCGCCCTCGCCCCATGCGTTCTCGAGCATCGATACGGCGCGACCGGCCAGCGCCGACGCGCTGAGCGCCTTCACCCGCATTTCGCCGAAGCGCTGCAGCATGTAGGGATCGTCCGTCGCGCGCTCGATGCCCGAGTTCACCCAGGGCCGCCCATGCTCGACCACCCACGCGCGCGCCTCTTCGAGCGCGCCCTCGGCGAGGCCGACGAACAGGTTGACGAGCACGAGCTGCGCGACGAGCGTGCGCAGCGTCGTGCGCGGATGCTCGGGCCGATGCAGCACCTCGTCCGGGCGTACCGTCACGCCGTCGAACGAGACGGTGCCGCTGTCGGTCTGCCGCTGGCCGATCGGGTCCCAGTCGTCGTGCACGGTAATGCCCGCGCGCGCGGTCGGCACCACGGCGAACACCGGCTCGCCGCTGGCCTCGTCGTGGGCACTGATCGTCATCATCTGCGAGCCGAACGTGCCGGAGCAAAAGCCCTTGCGCCCGTCGAGACGCAGCCCGCCGTCGGGCGTCGCATGCGCGACGAGACGCGTATCGAGCGGATTGACGGCATTGCCCCACCACCAGCCGCCATCGACCGTGCCGCGCAGATAACGCGCGCGCTGCGCCGCGTCGCCCCACAGATCGACGCTTGCGATCTGCAAATACTGAAAGCCGAGCAAATGCCCGAGCGCGCCGTCCGCGCGGGCCAGCGCGCGAACGACGCCGAACAGCTCCGACCAGTTCGCGCCCGCGCCGCCGTATTCGCGCGGCACGGAAAGCGTGAGCAGTCCGGCGTCGGCGATCAGCTTCTTTTCGTGCGCCGCGTGGCCGCCCGCGCGGTCGCGCCTGGCGGCGCTTTCGCGCAACGCCGCGACCAGTCCGGCGAGGCGCGCTCCCAGTTCCTGCCCGTCCTGCGCGCGTGCCTCGGCAGGTCCGCGAGGATCGTTCATACCCGACTCCCGATTGGTTCAAATTCCGGTAACGCCGCGCGCAGGCCCGAGGCCGCGCGCCGGTCGGCACCACACACGATCGATATACGGCGAATCCCGGCAAGATACAACGAACGCAGCGTGCCGGTCTGCAGGCGCGCGCGGGATTTCTACCGGCGAGCACAGCACATCGCAACGACCGGCCGCGGGCTGCCGCCGGCGATCATCGACACCGGCAGACCCGGAAAAATCCCGGAAAGAGTCCGCCGCGAACGCGGCGCATAGCAGAGCATGACGACGATATCCGCGCCCGGCAGACCGGCGGCGCCGTCGATGCGCCAGGCTCATGCCCGGATGAAGAAGACATGACGCGCTCGCCCGCTCCGTGTGGGGCGCAGCCGATGATAGAAACACCGGCGAATGCGGTCTACGAACGGATTGCGCAAAGCAAATCGCCCTTGCTGATATGGCCCGGCGCGCCGTTCCGGATTGTTCCGGAAATTCGACAATTCTTTTCGCGGGTCGGCGATTTATCGGCGTCGCGGCGGCGTCTACAGTCACGACTGTCCATTGCCAGCATCACTTGTCAGGATCTATTGCAAGGAGCACGACATGACCCCCGCCATCCCCTCGGAACTCGACAACTGGGACAGCTCGACGCCGGTCTGGACGCCGTTTCGCGGCGTATCGCAGGCGTAAGTACCGACCGTCCGCGCCGGCACGGCGCGAACGGCGCTGCGTCAGCGCTCGATGAAGTCCGGCTCGAAGAACACCCAGCGGACCTGCGGAAACGCGGCCTGCAGGTCGGCCTCGATGCGGTTGATCGCGTCGACGAGCGCGCGGCTCTGCGGATAGTCGATCATCTCGGCCTGCACGGCCACCATCACGTCCTTGCCCCACTGCAGCGTGATGAGATTGATGACGCCGCGAATCTCGGCGCGCGCGCGCAGAAACGCCTCGATGTCCCGCCGCACTTCGGGGCTCGCCGATTCGCCGGCGATCATCGACTTCACCTCGCGCGCCACGAGGCCCGCGATCACCATCAGCAGGATGCCGATTCCGATCGAACCGCAGGCGTCGAAAAAGGAGTAGCCGGTCGTCACCGTCAGCAGCACCGCGACGAAGGCGATCGCCAGACCCGCGAGCGCGGCGATGTCCTCGCCCGCGACGACGAGCAGATCCGATTCGCGCGTTTCGCGAAACCAGCGCCATAGCGATTTGCCCGGATGCTCGCTGCGGATCACGCGCAGCGCGCCCATGAGCGACAGCGTTTCGAGCACCACCGACACGCCGAGCACGCCCAGCGCCACGTAGACGTGCTGGAGCGGCTCGCGCGCGATCAGCCGGTGCACGCCCTCGTACACGGAGAACGCGCCGCCCGCGAAAAACAGCATGAGCGCGACGAGCAGCGAATAGAAATTGATCTCGCGTCCCGTCCCCATCGGGTGCAGCACGCTGACCGGGCGGTTTGCCTCGCGCAGGCCGAACAGCAGCAGCAACTGGTTGCCGCAATCGGCGGTCGAATGGATCGCTTCGGCGAACATCGAGCCCGAGCCCGTAAACGCGGCAGCGGCGAACTTGCAAAGCGCGATGCCGACGTTCGCGGCGAGCGCATACAGAATCGCTTTCGGAGATTCCGCGCTCATGCGACCTCGGCACGGGCCGACCGCGGCATCGACGCGGCGGCGCGCAAGAACGGTTGCGCGGGGAAGCGCAGTCCCGGCGGCGCCGGAAAAAAGCATGGGGTCATCGTGATCGGCCAGGGCGAAATCAATGTGCCCTATTATCGGCCAAATGCTTCGGTGAACGGCGGATGGTTGCCCTCCGCCCGACGCCTCGCCTGCCCGCTCAGGCGGATGCCTTCACCGGCATCCGCGCCAGCGACCATGCCTGCAACACGGAGCAGATCCATTGAGGATCGTCGTGGGGCAGATCGTGCCCAGCCCACGGATGGACGAGGTGCGTAGCCTGCCATGCCTCGGCGAGACGCGCCGAGCAGGCCGGATGCACGAGCCGGTCGTGCTGCGAAGACAGCACCAGTACCGGACAGCGCGGCACGCCGGACGCGGCGAACCGCGCCGCCGCCCAGAGCTGGCGCCATGCGTTGCTTCGGCTGACGGGCGCGCTCGCGCGCACGGCGCACCAGGCGGAAAGATCGGCGGCCACCGTGTCGCGCCGGTTGCAGGTGAGCGCATGCACGCGTCTTTCCACGGCTTCGGCGGCCTGCCAGCCGGACGCGATGCGCGCCACGGCGAGCCACGCACGCACGCGCAGTCTTTCGTGGACGCCGCCGTACGGCCGCATGCTCGTGTTCACGAGCGCGAGGCACTCGACCTCGTCCGGATAACGCAGCGCCCACCCGGCGGCGACCATGCCGCCTAGCGACATCGCCAGCAGCCGATACGGGCCGTGCGCACCGCACCGCCGCACGGCAAGGCGCACGAAGCCGACCAGCGCGGCCACGTCGGCGGGCGAGCGCAGCGGCGCATAAACGCCGTTGCCGGGCAAATCGACGGGCAACACCGGCGAGCCTTGACCGACCGACTGCGCGAGCAGCGCCGGAAAATTCCCCCAGTGCCGCGTTTCGCGCGTCAGGCCGCGCAACAGAATCCAGGTGCTCATGGCGCCTCCCGAACGCCCCAGCCGCCGGGCCGGCCGTACCAATAGCCGATCGCGCGCTGCATCAACTGCTGACGCTGACCGCCCTGCGGCAGCCAGCGCGCCGCCGAAAACGCCGCGCGCGCGAGAAACTCGAACAGGTTCGCGTGCCGGCGCAGCACGCGCGCGGTCCGGTGCGCCTTCACGGGATTGAAGATGCCCTGGCGCGAAAAAATCTGTCGCGGGTTCTTCTTGATCCACAGCCACGAACCGAGCTCGAGCGTCAGCGGCAGGAAAACGTTTTGCCCGGGCGCGCGATCGTAGGCGCAATCCCAGAGGTCGCCGTGCAACAGATACTGGTGGCTTTGCGGCTCGAACCGATAGCCGTGATGCGGATGAGCGCCTTCGAACATCGTCTTGAGCGCATACATCTCGGGCAGATGACGCATGAGCTGACGCGTGCGCGCATACGGAAACCAGATGCTGTCGCGCCAGCCATAGCCGGAATGGCAGTCGAGCGCGAAACTCAGCGGGCGCCGCGCCAATTCCTCGTCGACGACGCGCAAAAGCGCCTGCGCCTCGATTTCCATCGGCGCGTTGCGCCGGCCCCGATACCAGGGCAGCCACGAGCCGACGCGCTGCCCGCCCGCGAGAAACGGCACGGGCGCGTCGGCGTCCTGCGGCGCGTTGCGCATCAGGTCCACGCCGTGCGGATTGGCGCGCGTCGCCTGCCACATGCCGCCGGGATTGACGATCGGCATGAAGATGAGCCGCACCGATTCGAGCTGGCGCAGCAGCAGCTCGTCCCACGCGAGCCGGCCGAGCAACGCGCGCATGTAGTCGAGCACGAGCTGCGAGCCGATGCGCTCGAGCCCGTGTATGCCGCCGAAAAACCCGATCGCGGGCGCGTCCGGCGCGCGCGAGCCGACGCCCGCGGCATAGAGCGTGAACGTGCGCCCGCGCACCGACGTCTCGCCGAGACTGCGCACATCGAACCAGCGGCCACCGTCGTCGAGCAGTATTTTCAGCGCCTCGTACTCCGCAAAGCTGTCGGGAAGAAAACTCAAGGCCTGCATGGCTGCACCGGCTTGCGCGGACGGGTTATCGGGGACAGCACGGTAGACGTCTTCCAATATAGCCGCCCCAGCGGTCATTTCGCGTGACAGTGGCCGATGTCACGGCGCCGTCACAACCGGGCCGCGGCCTCGCATACGGAGAGTTTAGATATCTAGTCGTCTAGATGTCGAGACACATTCACCGAACCGTCATAGTCGCTTCCTAGAATGAGCCCACTCACCGGCCGTCGCCGGCATTTCGCAATGGACTCCCAATGGACGCGATCCACATCGAACGCCTGTCGAAGACCTTCGGCAACGGCCGCAAGGGACTCGATGAAGTCAATCTGCGCATCGGCACCGGCGAGATGGTTGCGCTGATCGGCGCGTCGGGTTCCGGCAAGTCGACGCTGCTGCGGCACATCGCCGGCTTCACGGCCTCCGACGCCCAGCCGTCGAAAATCTCGATTCTCGGCCGCCCGATCCAGCAGAACGGCCGCATCGTGCGCGAAGTGCGGCGCATCCGGCGCGACGTGGGCTTCGTCTTTCAGCAGTTCAATCTCGTGAACCGCCTGTCGGTCGAAACCAACGTGCTGATCGGCTCGCTCGCCCGCTTGCCGTTATGGCGGCGCATGACGGGATCGTTCCCGCGCAACGAGCGCGCACGCGCGCTGCAGGCGCTCGTCGAAGTCGGCATCGGCGAGCAGGCCGCCGAACGCGCCTCGACGCTCTCGGGCGGCCAGCAGCAGCGCGCCGCGATCGCGCGCGCGCTCGTGCAACAGGCGCGCCTCGTGCTGGCCGACGAACCGATCGCCTCGCTCGATCCCGAATCGTCGCGTCGCGTCATGGAATTGCTGCGCAAGCTGAACACCGAACACCAGTTGACCGTGCTCGTCTCGCTGCACCAGGTCGATATCGCCATGACGTACTGCCCTCGCACCATCGCGCTGCGCCAGGGCCGCGTCGTCTACGACGGGCCGTCCGCGGCCCTCACCCCCGAACTCCTGCAGCAGTTGTACGGCGCCGCCGCGCAGGAACTGCTGGAACCCGGCGACGCCGAATCGGCACCTGCACCGTCCTCCCCGACCTTCGGGCTCGTGTCGCATCCCGTGCATTAAACGAAGTCCTTTACTCCACAACGAACCGCATCCCATGAAACTGTTTCGCACCCTTCTCGCCGGCGCGGCGGTGTGCCTCGCGTTCGGCGCGAGTGCCGCCCACGCCCAGGACCTGAACTTCGGCATCATCTCGACCGATTCGTCGGCCGTGCTCGCGCAGCGCTGGCAACCGTTCGTGGACGACATGTCCCGCGAAACGGGCATGCACGTCCACGCGTTCTTCGCCACCGACTACGCGGGCATCATCGAGGCGATGCGCTTCAACAAGGTGCAGATCGCCTACTTCGGCAACGCCTCGGCCATGGAGGCGGTCGACCGCTCGGACGGCGAAGTGTTCGCGCGGGTGCTCTACGCGAACGGCGATGCGGGCTACAAGTCCGTGCTGATCACCAACGTGAACAGCCGCTTCAAGACGCTCGACGACGTGTTCAAGGACACGAAGGACGTGACGCTCGGCTACGGCGATCCGAACTCGACGTCCGGCACGCTGATCCCCGGCTACTACCTGTTCGCGAAGCACGGCCTCACCGACCTCGACTCGTCGTTCAAGTCGGTACTGCCGTCGAGCCATGAAGCCAACCTGCTCGCGGTCGTCAACGACAAGGTCGACATCGCGACGAACAACACCATCGAGCTCCAGACGCTGCAACAGGCGCATCCGGATCGCTTCGCCCAGGTGCGCGTGCTGTGGACCTCGCCGCTGATTCCGTCCGACCCGCTCGTGTGGCGCAAGGACCTGCCCGAATCGGCGAAGGCCGCGCTGCGCAAGTTCTTCTACCATTACGCCAAGACCGATCCGCGCGAGAAGCAGGTGATGATGAACATCACCGGCTACGCGGGTTTCGCGCCCTCGTCCGACGCTCAGTTGAACCCGATCCGCCAGATCGCGCTGTTCCAGCAGAAGGTCGCGATCCAGGACAACACGCGCATCTCCGCCAACGATCGCAAAACCCAGGTGGCGGCGATCGACGCGAAGATCGACGCGCTTCAAGCCGAGCCGAAGCCATGAGCACGGCCAACCCCGGTACGCCCCGCGCCATTCAGTCCGGCGATGCCGGTGTTGGCGACGCAAGCCGTCCGGGCGGCGCGCTGAACGCCGCCCAGACGGACACGACCGGCGCGCGGCCGGCCTTGTCCGCCAATCCCGGCGTCCGTTTCCCGCAGACGGCGGCGCAGATCGGACCGCCATCCGCCACCGGTCCGGTCAAAGGACCCGTCGACCAGGAGGCCCACCGCAAGCGGAGCTGGGCGTCGATGCTCGGCTGGGCCATCGTGTTCGTGGTGCTCGGCGCGTCGTGGCACGGCGCGGACATGCGCCCGCTCGACCTGTTTTCCGACGCGTCGAACATGAGCGAGTTCGCCAGCTCGTTCTTCCCGCCCGATTTCACCGACTGGCCCACCTACGTCCAGGAAATGCTCGTGACGCTCGCCGTCGCGGTGTGGGGCACCGCGCTCGCCATCGTCTGCGCGGTGCCGTTCGGGCTCATGTCCGCGCACAATCTCGCGCCCGCGTGGGTGCTGCACCCGGTTCGGCGCCTGATGGACGCATGCCGCGCCATCAACGAGATGGTGTTCGCCATGCTGTTCATCGTCGCGGTCGGGCTCGGTCCGTTCGCCGGCGTGCTCGCGCTGTGGGTCCATACCACGGGCGTGCTCGCGAAGCTCTTCGCGGAGGCCGTCGAGGCCATCG
The DNA here is from genome assembly GCF_002870125.1 of Burkholderia sp. WAC0059. Classification (GTDB taxonomy): domain Bacteria; phylum Pseudomonadota; class Gammaproteobacteria; order Burkholderiales; family Burkholderiaceae; genus Paraburkholderia. The sequence continues at coordinate 96,641 of NZ_PNEO01000001.1, read as the reverse complement.
ACCCGCGCCCCGCGGAAGGCGTGCGCGCCACGGGCGCGACGCCGCTCGACGAGATCGTCTATGGCGTGCTGCCGCAAGTCATGCCGCTGTGGATTTCGTACACGCTGTACCGCTTCGAATCGAACGTGCGCTCGGCGATGGTGGTCGGCATGGTCGGCGCGGGCGGCATCGGCGTCGTGATATACGAGGAAATCCGCTCGTTCGACTATGCGCAAACCGCCGCGGTGATGGTGATGGTGATCGCCGTCGTCACGGCGATCGACGTGATCTCCGCCTGGCTGCGCAAACGCGTTACCTGACGAACGCGCCCGTAATCGGACAATAGAAAAGGCGCGGCATGACTCGGTCGTGCCGCGCCTTTTCTCTTCATGCCTTACGCGGGTTATACGCGCTCGATCGCGATGGCAATGCCCTGCCCGACGCCGATGCACATCGTGCACAGCGCATAACGTCCCTTCGTGCGTTGCAGTTGATACGTCGCCGTCGTCACGAGGCGCGCGCCGCTCATGCCCAGCGGATGCCCGAGCGCGATCGCGCCGCCGTTCGGGTTGACGCGCTCGTCGTCGTCCGCAACGCCGAGCAGCCGCAGCACGGCCAATCCCTGCGAAGCGAAAGCCTCGTTCAGCTCGATCACGTCGAACTGGTCGATGGTCATGTTCAGGCGCGCCAGCAACTTTTGCGTGGCCGGCGCCGGACCGATGCCCATGACCCGCGGCGCGACGCCCGCCGTCGCGATGCCGAGCACGCGCGCGCGCGGCGTCAGGCCGAAACGCTTCGCGCTTTCGGCATTGGCCAGCAGCAGCGCGGCCGCGCCGTCGTTGACGCCGGACGCGTTGCCCGCCGTGACGGTGCCGTCGGGCCGCACGACGCCCTTGAGCTTTGCCAGCGCTTCCAGGCTGGTTTCGCGCGGATGCTCGTCTTTCGACACGACGATCGGATCGCCCTTTTTCTGCGCGACCGTGACGGATACGATTTCCTGCCCGAGCGTGCCGTCGCGCTGCGCGCGAGCGGCTTTCTGCTGGCTGCGCAACGCAAAAGCGTCCTGATCGGCGCGGCTTACGCCATATTCGGCGGCGACGTTCTCGCCGGTCTCCGGCATCGAATCGACGCCGTATTGCTGCTTCAGCAGCGGATTGACGAAACGCCAGCCGATGGTCGTGTCGTAGATCGCCGCATCGCGCGCGAACGGCGTCGCGGCCTTGCCCATCACGAACGGCGCGCGACTCATGCTTTCGACGCCGCCCGCAATCATCAGCGCCGCTTCCCCAGCCTTGATCGCCCGGGCGGCAATGCCGATGGCGTCCATGCCGGAGCCGCACAGCCGGTTGACCGTCGCGCCCGGCACGGCCTGGGGCAACCCCGCGAGCAACAACGACATGCGCGCGACGTTGCGGTTATCCTCCCCGGCCTGATTCGCGCAACCGTAGATCACGTCGTCGACCGCCTCCCAGTCCACTTCCTTGTTGCGCGCCATCAGCGCCTTGAGCGGCACGGCACCGAGATCGTCGGCACGGACCTGCGCGAGCGCTCCGGCATAACGGCCAATTGGGGTGCGAATTGCATCGCACAGATAGGCTTCCGCCATGTATATCTCCGGTTCGGCTGACTGTCCCGGCAAGCAACGGGCACGGCGCTCGCGCTCGAGTCGACTACAGTCAACCATGGCCCATAAAGTTCTAAATACGAACTCATGGGCGTATATCGAACTTTTCGCCGATCATAGGTGGCCTATGCGATGGGTGTCAAGTGAGCGGACCGGGACCACGGACGGGGATAGAAGAAGAGACGCGAAAAAGCCACATGGACCGGAGTCCATGTGGCTTTGCGAATGAATCGGGACGTTACGTTACTCCGTCCGGGCGCGCTGGAATCCATCATCGGATTCCAGCGCGGACAACGCGTCTAGCGCGACATCATGTTCATGCTGACGTTGTGCATGACCCAGATCGTGCCGAAGATCAGGAACAACACGGCCAGCAGCGTGTAGCAGAGTGCCGCGACGTTCCAGCCCTGCCCGGGCGATATGTTCAGATGCAGAAAGAACACGAGATGCGCGACGATCTGAACAAACGCGAGTATGGCGAGAACGGCCAGCATACTGCCGTGCGGCAGCGCGCCGTGCATCACGATGCCGAATGCGCCGGCCGTCAGCAGTATCGACAGGACAAACCCGGTGACATAGCTCCCCAGGCTACCGTGCCCTTCCTGCACATGATGGGGTTGCGATTGAGCCATTTAGATCACGCTCCCGAGATAGACAAAAGTAAAGACGCAAATCCAGACGACGTCGAGGAAGTGCCAGAACAGGCTCAGGCACGTCAGCCGCCGGACTTCCTGCTCGGTCAACTCCGGCTGCCGGATTACCTGCACGATCAGCACCGCCATCCAGATCAGACCGACGCTCACGTGCAGCCCGTGCGTGCTGACCAGCGTGAAGAACGACGACAGGAACGCGCTGCGATCCGGACCGGCCCCCTCCGCGATCAGACGGGAGAACTCGGTCACTTCGAGCAACAGGAACAACGCGCCGAGCACGAACGTCACGACAAGCCAGCCCAGGACGGCACCGGACTTACGCCGATGCGCCCCGAGCATCGCGAAACCGTAGGTGATGCTCGAGAGCAGCAGCACGCCGGTTTCGAGCGCGACGTCCTGGATGTCGAACAGATCCTTGCCGGTCGGCCCGCCCGCGTACTGATGCGACATCACTGCGAACACGGCGAACAACGACGCAAACAGCAGGCAGTCGGTCATCAGGTACAGCCAGAACCCGAAGACCGAGTAGGACGGTGGATGGCCGTGATCCGCCTCGGCCAGAGATGCGGTTTGGGTGTGCTGTAACATCAGTTGGCCTCCAGCGCGGCAAGCGCGCGGCTACGCTTTTCTTCGATTTCCTGGACCTCGGCCGCGGGAATGTAATAACCGTCGTTTCGGCCGAAGCTGCGGCCGATGATGGTGGCGGCAATGGCCACCAGCGCCACGACGGCGAGCCACGTGATGTGCCAGATGCCGGCGAACCCGAAAACCAGCGAGAACATGCCGATAAGAAACCCGGCACTCGTGTTCGACGGCATGTGGATGTCGCTGTAGGTCGCCGCCATGCCGAGGCCCTGGCCGGTTTCCTTCATGTGAGCGAACGCGTCGAGTTCCTGCACCTGCGGAATGACCGCGAAGTTATAGGCGGGCGGCGGCGACGACGTCGACCATTCCAGCGTGCGGCCACCCCACGGATCGCCCGTGACGTCGCGATATTCCGGCTTGTTGCGGTTGACGATGCTGACCCAGACCTGGGCGACCTGGTGCGCGACGCCGATCGCGATCAATACGACGCCCACGGCCGCCACCACGAACAGCGGATGCCATGCCGGATTGTCGTAATGGTTCAGACGGCGCGTCGCGCCCATGAAGCCGAGCACGTAGAGCGGCACGAACGCGACGTAGAAGCCGATGAACCAGCACCAGAACGCGCCTTTTCCGAGCTTGTCGTGAAGCTTGAAACCGAACACCTTCGGGAACCAGTAGCTGAACCCGGCAAGGTAGCCGAACACCACGCCGCCGATGATCGCGTTATGGAAGTGCGCAACGAGGAACAAACTGTTGTGGAGCACGAAGTCGGCGCCCGGAATCGCCATCATCACGCCCGTCATGCCGCCGATCGTGAACGTCACCATGAAGCCGATCGTCCACAGCACGGGGGCCGTGAATTCGATCCGGCCTCGATACATCGTGAAGAGCCAGTTGAAGATTTTCACGCCGGTCGGGATCGCGATGATCATCGTCATAATCCCGAAGAACGCGTTGACGTCCGCGCCCGAACCCATCGTGAAGAAGTGGTGCGCCCACACGAGGAACGCGAGCACCATGATCGCGCAGGTCGCATACACCATCGTCCGGTAGCCGAACAGCGGCTTCTTCGAGAACGTCGCCATGACCTCCGAATAGATGCCGAACGCGGGCAGGACGAGGATGTACACCTCGGGGTGGCCCCAGGCCCAGATCAGGTTCAGATAGAGCATGGCGTTGCCGCCGCCGTCGTTCGTGAAGAAGTGCATGCCGAGGTAACGGTCGAGGCCGAGCAGCGCGAGCGCGATCGTCAGGATCGGGAACGTCGCCATGATCAGCACGTTCGAGCACAACGCGGTCCACGTGAACACGGGCATCTTCATGAGATTCATGCCCGGGGCGCGCATCTTCACGATGGTCACGAAGAAGTTGATGGCCGTGATGAGCGTGCCGACGCCCGAGAGCTCGAGGCTCCAGATGTAATAGTCGACCCCGACGCCCGGACTGAACTGCAGCTCGGAAAGCGGCGGATAGGCGAGCCAGCCGACCTGCGCGAACTCGCCGATCACGAGCGACAGGTTGACCAGAATCGCGCTGATCGCGGTCATCCAGAACGACAGCGAGTTCAGGAACGGAAACGCCACGTCGCGCGCGCCGATCTGCAGCGGCACGACGAGGTTGAACAGGCCGATCATCAGCGCCATGGCCATGAAGAAGATCATGATGACGCCGTGGGCCGTGAAGATCTGGTCATAGTGGTGCGGCGGCAGATAGCCTGGACTATCGAAAGCGATGGCCTGCTGGACGCGCATCATGACGGCGTCGATGAAGCCGCGCAGCAGCATCAGCACGGCGACGACGATGTACATGACGCCGATCCGCTTGTGATCGACGCTGGTGAGCCATTCGCTCCATAGCCACTTCCACCGGCCGAGCACCGTCAGCGCGACCACGACGGCCAGCACCAGCAGGACCATGAAGGCGGCCGCGCCCATGATGATGGGCTGATCGAACGGGATCGCCTCTAATGTCAATTTACCGAACATGCGTTACCCCTTTGTACCGCAGGCGGCGTCCTGAAAATCGAGGACGTGGCCGTTGTTGTACTTCGCGATAATGTTGTGGAACAACCGCGGATCGACCGACGAGAAGTACTGCGCAGGGTTCTTCTCGCTCGGCTTCGCGACCTCCCCGTACTCGTCCATGCCGAGATGGCTCCCGGACGCCCGGACCTTCGCGACCCAGGCGTTGAATTCGTCGGGACTCGTGGCGAGCGTGCGGAACTTCATGTCCGCGAAGCCCCTGCCGCTGAAATTCGAAGAAATGCCGGCGTAGTCGCCCGCGTGGTCGGCAATGAGATGCAGGCGCGTCTGCATGCCCGCCATCGCGTACACCTGGGTACCGAGCTGCGGGATGAAGAACGAGTTCATCACCGAGTCCGACGTGATGTGGAAGTTGACCGGCGTGCCGACCGGCATGGCGAGCTGGTTCACCGTCGCGATGCCGAGGTCCGGGTAGATGAAGAGCCACTTCCAGTCGAGCGCCACCACGTCGACGTCGATCGGCTTGACGTTCGATTCGAGCGGCCGGTACGGGTCCAGCTCGTGCGTCGTCTTCCAGGTCAGGATGCCGAGGAACAGGATGATCAGCGCGGGAATGGTCCAGACGACGACTTCGATCGCCGTGGAATGCGACCATTTCGGCGCGTAAGTGGCGCGGGTGTTGCCGGCCCGGTAGCGCCACGCGAACAGCAGCGTGAGCACGATGACCGGGATCACGACGATCAGCATCGCCACGGTTGCGGTGACGATCAATGACTTCTCGGCCACCCCGACGCTTCCCTGCGGGTCGAGGACGGCAAGATCGCACCCCGAAAGGGAGGCCACCAGAACTAACCCCAGAGGGATTAACAACCTTTTGAAGGTTTTTCTATCTATCATGTTTGCCCGATTCCTTTGAACTACCATGGACACCCCAAAGGCATTTGCATTCCAATAAAGGCCATGCAAAATACGCCTGTATCGTTTGCCGGGCAATTTTACGAGATGGGCAAAGGGCTAAATTTGATCTTTGCCAAATAATCCAAAGCGGATTGTGGGTTGCACGATAAATGAGCAGACGGCGCGAAGTAGATGACGGCGACCTTGCGCGCGATACGCGGGCGCGACAAAAAGCCCTCTGGACAAGGGCTCAAACGATTCCTCCACCAAGACTAAAGCCGCGACGCATTGCTGAGCGAGAGATATATTCGTCTGCTACGTCATTGCCGCCGGGCGAATCAGGCGAGTTTGAATATTTTACAAACCCGGCAGATCATTTAATAAAATATTCTTATTTATTTCATTATTATTACAGTCGTTCAAAAAAGCAACAAACCCATCAAAATAACCCCCTTAATGTCAAATCATTTCAATTAAAATAATTTGACGTAAATCAAATCACAATCCAATAAAAACACGCGCCGTCATCCCGAACCGGGCCGCCGCTCTCCGGGCCGCCGGTTGGCGAAACCAGGCGCTTGCGCTATCTTCACGGCTTCCCGAAGCGGCCAGGCCGCACCGTTACTCCGCCCCATGCCCATGAGCCCCGTTCCCAGCGCATCGCCCGGCGGTCCCGCCGGGCAGGCCGGTCCGCCCGAGAAGCCGGGCGATTCGTATGTGCAATCGTTCGCGCGCGGCCTCTCCGTCATCCGCGCCTTCAACGCCGAGCACCCCGAACAGACGCTCACCGACGTCGCCGCCGCCACCGGACTCACGCGGGCCGGCGCCCGCCGCATCCTGCTCACGCTGCAGACGCTCGGCTACGTCGAGTCCGAGGGACGCCTGTTCCGCCTCACGCCGAAAATTCTCGATCTCGGCTTCGCCTATCTCACGTCGATGCCGTTCTGGAATCTCGCCGAACCGATCATGGAAGACCTGTCGGCGCAGGTGCACGAAAGCTGCTCGGCCGCCGTGCTCGACCGGACCGAGATCGTCTACGTCCTGCGCGTGCCGACTCACAAGATCATGACGATCAACCTGTCGATCGGCAGCCGGCTGCCGGCCTACTGCACGTCGATGGGGCGCGTCCTGCTCTCCGCGCTCGACAACGCGGCGCTCGGCACCGCGCTCGATCTCGTGCCGCTGCACGCGCATACGCCGCGCACGGTCACCGACCGCGACGAACTCAAGCGGATCATCGAACAGGTACGCGCCCAGGGCTGGGCCATCGTCGATCAGGAGCTGGAGGACGGGCTCATTTCGATCTCGGCGCCGATCCGCAATCGCCAGGGCCGCATCATCGCGGCCATGAACATCAGCGGCAACGCGCAACGCACGTCCGCGAAGCAGATGGTCAAGACGTTTCTCAATCCGCTGCAGCAGGCGGCGCAACGCGTCTCGAGTCTCGTCTCGCAGCGCACGTAGGAAGTAGGGGGCGACGGGAAAAGCGCGCCCGCCGGAAGCGGCGGGCGCGTCGGACATCAGGCGGCCACGGGTCCGCCCTGCACGCGCGAGAGCACGTCGATGAAGTGCTGGCCGGCGTCGTCGAGCCGGCCCGAATTGTCGATGGCCTCGAACCTCACGCCTTCGGGCAACGAAAACGGCGCGCGGCGCGCGAGACGCGCGGCGACCTGCTCTTCGGTTTCGCGCCCGCGCGCGGCCAGCCGCGCGGCCAGCACGTGCGGCGCGGCATCGATGTGCACGACCGTCATGCGCGGATAGCGCGCGAGCGCGCTGTCGACGTAGGCACGCGAACCGTTGACGACCACCGCGCAACCGAGCACCAGCCACTGGTCGATCTCGATCCCGACGCCGTAGCGCAGCTCGTGGCTGCGCCACTCGAGCGCGAAGAAACCGTGTCGCGAGCGCGCGTCGAATTCGGCGGCATTCAGCGCGATATGGTTTTCGCCCGCGCCTTCCTCGCGCGTGATGTACCGATGCGCGAACACCACGCCGCTGCCGGCGATCCGGCCGCGCGCGAAGCCGAGCAGCGAATCCTTGCCGGCGCCCGAGGGCCCCATGACGTATATCAGCCGCTCGCTCATACGTGCTGCTCCCGTCGCTCGCCGAGCGTCACGCGTTTCCACAGCACGAACGGCTCGCCCCGCGCCGGCTCGACGAAGAGCGCCACGCTCTCGACCGGCAGCGCGCCTTCCGGCTGCCTGCGCGTCGCCCATTCGTCGCGCAGCAGATCGCGCTCGCGCGCGTCGTCGAGCGGGCCCGACAGCGTCATGTGAAAACGGAACTCGTCGAACACGTACGGATAACCCCATTCGGCAAGCAGCGCGCGTTGCCGTTCGGTCAGCGGAGTGTCGAGCCGGCGCGCGAGATCGGCTTCGGAAAGCGCCGCGCGCAACGGCCCGAGCATGCGCAGCGCGTCGGACGCAAGCTCGCGCAAGGCGGCGGTGCCCGTCTCGTCGGCCGGCCGCAGCGCGACGAACCGGCCCAGCGTCGCCGCCTCGACGTTCACCGGAAAAGGCGCACGCGCGGCCGCCCAGCGCCGGGTCACCTCGAGCAGATCGTCGGGCGAAACGCCCGACGCCAGATGAAACGGCGCCACGAGCGTGCCGTGCCAGCCGTAACGCCACGGCTCGCGCGTCAGCTCCGCCAGCGGACGCGCGAGGCCCGCCGGCTGCGGCGACTCGAGCGTCTCGCCGCTTTCCGCGTCGCGGCCGAGCCAGACGCAGCCGGCGCGCCACCAGGCGGATCCGCGCGACGGCGCGAAGTAAAGCGCGAAGCGCGACGACGCACTCCACGCGGAAGCGGGCGTCTCCCGCTTTTCTGCCGCGGCTGCGTTCATACGTCGTGCTCCACCATCAGTTGCACGCGATCGGCCGCGAAATGCGTGACGCCGTATTTGATCGGCACGCCGTCGAGATCGACGTCGACGTTCTCGACCCAGAGCACCGGCTGCTGCCGGTTGATGTTGAGCCGCCGCGCCACTTCGGGCTCGGGCAGCACGCTGCCGATACGGCTCCATTTGCGCAGGTAGTCGTGCACGCCGAACTCGGCCAGCGCCTTGGTCGTGCCGTCGACGCGCTCCAGCACGGCCGGCAGATCGGCGAAACGCCCGGCCGGATACCAGCTACGCGCGTAGGTGAGCGGCACGCCGTCGGACTCGTGCAGCGTCTCGATCCGGTAGACGAGTACGCCCGCGCGCAGCCCGAGCGCCTTCGCCACGCCGGGATCGGCCTTCGCGCGCGATGCCGAGAGCATCTTGCCGGCCGCCGTGTGCTGCTGGCGCTGCAGATTTTCCGTGAAGCGCGTACGGCGGCCGATCGTGTAATCGATCGCGCCCGGCTGCACGAAAGTGCCGCGCCCCTGCTCGACGCTCACGAGCCCGAGCGCCGCCAGTCCGAGCATGGCGCGGCGCACCGTGTGCCGGTTGACGTCAAAGCGTTTTGCCAGTTCTCCTTCGCTCGGCAGGCGACCGTCCTCGCCGAAACCGTTCGCGGTGATTTCCGCGGCGAGGATCTGTTCGATCTGCCGCCACACCGCCACGCCCGCACCCCGCTCGACCTCGATACTGCGCGGGGCCTCGTCATTCGATGTCATGGTGCTGTCATTCCCCAGGAGTCCAATTGCAGTCTCTGCATTGTAGTGCGCGGGGCGTGATGGAAATATGAAATATATCCGTCATCGTTCCGCGGGTTGATTATATCTATAAACGTCTAGACGTTTAGATGAATAGATGCTCAAATAGCGATAATCCGTACCCCCGTTCTTCTCCCCTGCTTCCGACCCGAGGAATCCCGATGAACGCATCGTCCGCCCCGCCCTCCTCCGCCGCCCGGCGCGCATGGATGGCGGTTCTTGCGCGCACGCCGCGCGCCGAACTCGAGACCGCGCTCGCCGACGCGCTGGACGGCGAAAGCGCGCCGCCGTTCGACTGGCTCAGACCCCCGCAGACCGGACTCGCGATGGTGCGAGGGCGCGTCGGCGGCACCGGCGACGCCTTCAATCTCGGCGAAACCACGGTCACGCGCGCCACGCTGCGGCTGCGCGGCGAAAACCTGTCCGGCGCGACCGGCGTGGTCGGCGTGGCCTGCCACCTGGGCCGCGACAAACGCCGCGTCGAGCTGGCGGCGCTCGCCGACGCGCTGCTACAACTGCCCGAGCGCCACGCGCGTCTGTACGAGCGGCTCGTCGCGCCGCTCGCCGGGCGCATCGAGGCACGACGCACGCAGCAGCGCAACGACACCGCCGGCACGCGGGTCGAATTCTTCACGATGGTCCGGGGCGACGCATGAACGAACACCACTCCTCGCGAATCGATCTGGCCGCGCTCGCGCCCGGATTCGCCGAACCCGTGCGCGACACCCAGACGGTGTTCCGCACGCTGCTCGACGCGCTCGCGCGGCCCGGCAAGGTCTGCGCGATCGAAGCGCCGCTGCCCGCCGCGCCGGCCGGCGCGAAGGCGCCGCGCGCGGGCCTCGCCGCCTTCGCGTCGCTGCTTGCGCTCTGCGACTACGCCACGCCGGTCTGGCTCGCCGGAAGCGACGACGCGCTCGCGGCGGCCGTGCGCTTTCACACCGGCGCGCCGATTGCCGGCCACGCCCGCGACGCCTCGTTCGCCTACGTCCACGACGCGTCCGCGCTGCCGCCGCTCGACCAGTTCGCCTGCGGCACGCCCGAAGCGCCCGAGCACTCGGCGACGGTGTTCGTGCGCGTCGACGCACTGGAAGGCGGCGCGCCGCTCGCGCTGCGCGGCCCCGGCATCGAGCACGTTCAAACCATCGCGCCGGCCGGCCTGCCCGGGCGGTTCTGGCGGGAGCGCGCCGCGCTCGCGCCGCTCTTTCCGTGCGGCGTCGATTTCTACCTTGTCTGCGGCGAGCGCCTGATCGGCCTGCCGCGCACCACGCACGTGGAGGTGAACTGATGTACGTCGCTGTCAAAGGAGGCGAGCGCGCCATCGAAGCATCGTGGCGCCAGCTCGACAAGGCGCGCCGCGGCGATCCGCAGGTGCCCGAACTGAGCGTGACGCAGATTCGCGAGCAACTCCGGCTTGCGGTCGCGCGCGTGATGACCGAAGGCTCGGTCTACGACGAGGAGCTGGCCGCGCTCGCCATCAAGCAGGCCGCGGGCGACCTCGTGGAAGCGATCTTCCTGTTGCGCGCCTACCGCACGACGCTGCCGCGCTTCGGCTACACGCTGCCCGTCGACACGGGCGACATGCTGATCGGCCGGCGCATCTCCGCCACGTTCAAGGACGTGCCCGGCGGCCAGGTGCTCGGCGCGACCTACGACTATACGCAGCGTCTGCTCGACTTCACGCTGCTCGCCGAAGGCGGCGAACGGAGCGGCGAGAGCAAGGCCAACGCTCCGGCGCCCGAACCGCAGCACGAAGAATCGATGCCGCGCGTGGTCGCGCTGCTCGACCAGGAAGGCCTCATCGAGCAGGAAACGCCCTCGCCCGACGCGCCCGAACCCGGCGACCTCTCGCGCGAACCGCTCGCGTTCCCGGCCGACCGCGCCACGCGCCTGCAGAATCTCGCGCGCGGCGACGAAGGCTTCCTGCTCGCGATGGGCTACGCAACACAGCGCGGCTACGCGCACTCGCACCCGTTCGCCGGCGAGATCCGCTTCGGTTCGGTCGCCGTCGAAATGGAGCTCGACGAGCTGGGCGAAGCGGTCGAGATCGGCGACATCGAGCTGACCGAGTGCCAGATGGTGAACCAGTTCGCGGGCAGCAAGGCGGCGCCGCCGGCATTCACGCAGGGCTACGGCCTCGCCTTCGGCCACAGCGAGCGCAAGGCCATGGCCATGGCGCTCGTGGACCGCGCGCTGCGCGCCGAAGAGCTCGGCGAGTCGCTCTCGTCGCCCACCCAGGACATCGAGTTCATGCTGTCCCACAGCGACAACGTCGAGGCCTCCGGCTTCGTCCAGCATCTGAAGCTGCCGCATTACGTGGACTTCCAGTCCGAACTCGAACTCGTGCGCCGGCTGCGCGCGCAGCACGGCGCCGCGCAGGAAGCCGACGACGACCACAGGGAGCAGGCCGCATGAGCGCCACCGACAACACCGCCCTCGCCACCGCCAGGCAGCCCGACGCACGACCGGCCGGCGCGACCGCCCAGCCCACCACCGAGGGCTACAACTTCGCCTACCTCGACGAGCAGACCAAGCGGATGATCCGTCGCGCGCTGCTCAAGGCCGTCGCCATTCCCGGCTACCAGGTGCCGTTCGCCTCGCGCGAAATGCCGCTGCCCTACGGCTGGGGCACGGGCGGCATCCAGGTCACGGCCGCGATCATCGGCGAGCGCGACACGCTCAAGGTGATCGACCAGGGCTCCGACGACACGACCAACGCCGTCAACATCCGCCGCTTCTTCGCGCGCACGGCCGGCGTCGCCACGACGCGGCACACGCGCGAGGCGACGATCGTCCAGACCCGCCACCGCATTCCGGAAACGCCGCTCACCGAGCAGCAGATTCTCGTCTACCAGGTGCCGCAGCCCGAGCCGCTCTACAAGCTCGAACCGCGCCGCACCGAGTGCGAAAAGCTGCACGCGCTGGCCGACTACGGGCTCATCAGCGTGAAGCTCTACGAGGACATCGTCCGGCACGGCAGCATCGCGACCACCTACGACTATCCGGTCATGGTCAACGGCCGCTACCTCACGTCGCCCTCGCCGATCCCGAAGTTCGACAACCCGAAGCTGCACATGAACGCGGCGCTGCAACTGTTCGGCGCGGGCCGCGAGCGGCGCATCTACGCGATCCCGCCGTACACGCCGGTGAAGAGCCTCGACTTCGACGACCATCCGTTCGAAACGCAGCGCTGGGAGCACGCGTGCGCGCTGTGCGGCTCGCGCGAAAGCTTCCTCGACGAGATGATCGTCGACGACGCCGGCAAGCGCATGTTCGTCTGCTCGGACAGCGACTATTGCCACGAGCGCCGCGAAGAGCAGGAGACAGCGGCCACGCCCCACCACGGAGAACCGGCATGACGCCCCTGCTGAGCGCCCGCAATCTGACCAAACTCTACGGCGGCCGCAACGGCTGCCGCGACATCAGCTTCGACCTCTATCCGGGCGAGGTGCTGTGCATCGTCGGCGAATCCGGCTCCGGCAAGACCACGCTGCTCAACGCGCTCGCGCTGCGCCTCGACGCCGACCGCGGCGTGCTGCACTACACGGACGCGAACGGCGAAACGCTCGATCTGCGCGCGCTGTCCGAGCCGCGCCGCCGGCAGCTCATGCGCACCGAGTGGGGCTTCGTCCAGCAAAACCCGCGCGACGGCCTGCGCACGGGCGTCTCGGCCGGCGCGAACATCGGCGAGCCGCTGATGGCCGTCGGCGCGCGCCACTACGGCCGGATTCGCGAGACGGCGACGCAATGGATGGAGCGCGTGGAACTCGACGCGACGCGCATCGACGACCTGCCGTCCGCGTTTTCGGGCGGCATGCAGCAGCGGCTGCAGATCGCGCGTAATCTCGTGACGAGCCCGCGCCTCGTGTTCATGGACGAGCCGACGGCCGGCCTCGACGTTTCGGTGCAGGCGCGCCTGCTCGATCTGCTGCGCACGCTCACCTCGACGCTGCATCTGTCGGTGCTCATCGTCACGCACGACATCGGCGTCGCGCGCCTGCTCGCGCACCGGCTCATGGTGATGCAGGGCGGCACCGTGGTCGAGTCCGGTCTCACCGACCAGGTGCTCGACGACCCGCAGCATCCATACACGCAGACGCTGGTGGCCTCGGTGCTGCCGGTTTAGGACGACGACCATCATGACCACCCTCATCGCAACCGATTCCCCCGCCGGCGCGACGCGCGCGTTCGTCGAGCGGCCCGCGCTGATGCTGCGCGCCACCGGCGTGCGCAAGACCTTCACGCTGCACGGCCAGGGCGGCATCGGCATCGAAGCGCTGGCCGGCGTCTCGCTCGACGTCGAGCGCGGCGAATGCATCGTGCTCGTCGGCCCCTCGGGCGCCGGCAAGAGCACGCTGCTGCGCTGCCTCTACGGCAACTATCTCGCGAGCGGCGGCTCCATCGCGATCCGCGACGACGACGCGCCGCTCCAGCATCTGGAAATCACCCGCGCCGCGCCGCACGACGTGCTGCGCCTGCGCCGCAACGTGGTCGGCTACGTCAGCCAGTTCCTGCGCGTGATCCCGCGCGTGCCCGCGCTCGACATCGTCGCCGCGCCGCTCGTCGCGCACGGCACGGACGAAGGCGAGGCGCGCGAGCGCGCTGCGGCGCTGCTCGCGCGGCTGAACGTGCCGAAGCGGCTCTGGCCGCTCGCGCCGGCGACCTTCTCGGGCGGCGAGCAGCAACGCGTGAACATCGCGCGCGGCCTGATCGCGCAGCACCGGGTGCTGCTGCTCGACGAGCCGACGGCCTCGCTCGACGCGGAGAACCGCGAAGTGGTCGCGAGCCTCATCGTCGAGGCGCGCGAGCGCGGCGCAGCCATCGTCGGCGTATTCCACGACGAAGACACGCGCGAGCGCGTCGCCACCCGGCGGCTGGCCCTGAGCGCGCCGCGCGCCGAAACCCCCGTTGCCGAACCTGTCTGACACGGAGAGACCCACACATGTTGATCAAGAACGCTCGCATCGTGACGCGAGACGAAGTTTTCACCGGAACGATGCGCGTCGAGAACGGTGCGATCGCCGAAGTCTCCCAGGGCACGACCTCCGCGCGCGAGGCCGAGGACTGGAACGGCGACTATCTGCTGCCCGGCCTCATCGAGCTGCACACCGACAACCTCGAAAAGCACCTCGCGCCGCGCCCCGGCGTGCACTGGAACACCGACGCCGCGTTCGCGATTCACGACGCGCAGATCGCGGCGGCCGGCATCACGACCGTGTTCGACGCGCTCGCCATCGGCACGCGCCTGTCGGTCGGCGTGCGCGGACGCGACGTGCAGACGCGCTGCGCCGAGTCGCTCGCGCGCTTCTCGCAACGGGGCCTGCTGCGTGCCGACCACTTCCTGCACCTGCGCTGCGAGATCGCGACGCAAGACGTCGTCGAACTGTTCGATCTGCTGAGCGTGCATCCGCTCATGCGCCTCGCCTCGGTGATGGATCACACGCCCGGACAGCGCCAGTGGCACGACCGCGAACAGTGGCGCCGCTATCAGGAGCGGCACGGCAAGTGGACCGACGAACATGCCGAAGCGCTCCTCGTCGAGCTGGCCGAGGAGCAGCAGCGCTACGCCGACAAGCACCGGCGCGAGATCGTGGAGCGGTGCACGAAGCGCGGCATCCCGGTGGCGAGCCACGACGACACGCTCGTCGAGCACGTCGAGCAGGCGGCGGCCGAAGGCGTCGCGCTCGCCGAATTCCCGACTACGCGCGTCGCCGCGCAGGCGGCACGGGACCACGGCATCGCGACGATCATGGGCGCGCCCAACATCGTGCGCGGCGGTTCGCACTCGGGCAACGTCTCCGCGCTGGAGCTCGCGCAGGCCGGGCTGCTCGACATCCTCTCGTCGGACTACGTGCCCTCGAGCCTGCTCACGGCCGCGTTCGAACTCGTGCACAAGGCCGAATGGACGCTGCCGCGCGCGCTCGCCACGGTATCGGCGGAGCCGGCCCGCAAGTCGGGGCTGACCGACCGCGGCGCGATCGAACCGGGCCTGCGCGCGGACTTCGTGCGGGTCACGATGCTCGACACGCTGCCCGTGCCGCGCGCCACCTATCGCGAAGGCCAGCGCGTCGTCTGAGCGGCCGCGCGCGCAAGGCCCGACAATCTGCCGACAGCGTTTATTCAAAGAGCATTCGCGCCCTGTCTGGCGAGGCCTGCCGTCCCCGGCGGCAGGCCCTTCCCGCTGTAGCGAGATCGCGACAGCGGAACCGTTTTCCCTCCCCTCCCGACCCGCGTCCACGCGGGGCGATCGCCCGAAACGTCCGATCCACGGCCATCCGGCAGGAACGGATCGCGCTGCCATGTCGGCGTGCCGCAACAGCCTTCCCCGCGCCATCCGGTATTACACTTGTCACACAATCGTTTTGACCTGGTAAGCTTGGGTCACGCCGTTTCCGGCCCGCCCGGCCAAACCCGACGGATTCCTGACGCAAAAACGCAGGACCATGCCGCGCGGCGGCACCCCCACACGCGGGGCCATTCGAACCACTCCGAGGAGTTACAGATAGTGAAGAAACTGCTTGCCACCCTGTCGATCGCCCTGCTTGCCGTATCGGCAGGCACCGCCCACGCGAAGGACTGGACCACCATCCGCTTCGGCGTCGACGCCAGTTACCCGCCCTTCGAATCGAAGGCGCCCGACGGCAAGCTGGTCGGCTTCGACATCGACCTCGGCAACGCGATCTGCGCACGCCTGAAGGCGAAGTGCGTCTGGGTCGAGAACGACTTCGACGGCATGATCCCGGCGCTGAAGGCGCGCAAGTTCGACGGCGTGCTCTCCTCGATGACCATCACGCCGCAACGCGAAGAGCAGATCGCCTTCTCGTCCAAGCTCTTCGACACGCCGACGCGCCTCGTCACGAAGAAGGGCTCGCCGCTGCAGCCGACGGCCGACTCGCTGAAGGGCAAGTCGGTCGGCGTCGAGCAGGGCACGATCCAGGAAACCTACGCGAAGGCCAACTGGGCGCCCAAGGGCGTGAACGTCGTCTCGTACCAGAACCAGGATCAGGTCTACGCCGACCTGCTCTCGGGGCGCCTCGACGCCACGCTGCAAGACGAAGTGCAGGCCAGCATCGGCTTCCTGAAGACCCCGCGCGGCGCGGGCTACCAGTTCGCCGGCGCGGAAATTCCGTCGGGCGCGGCCGCCATCGGTCTGCGCAAGGAAGATACCGACCTGCGGACCCAGATCGACCAGGCCATCGCCGGCATCATCAAGGACGGCACCTACAAGAAGCTCGAGGCGAAGTACTTCGATTTCGACGTGTACGGTAGCTGATGCCGCGTCGCGCGGGCGGTCCTCCGCCCGCGCCGTTCTCGCCGCTTCAGGCCGGACGGGCTCCGCAGCGCGGGGCCTGTTCCGTTTGGGTGCAGGCCGGCGGCCATGCGTCCCGGCGGCGCTTCCTGCCGGGCGGCGGCTTCTGGTACTCTGCGCCCTTTCCCTGTCGACACTGAAGAAAGAATCAATGGAACTCCCGTTCAACGAAGGCGGCGTCTCGGTCACGCGCAACGCGCTGTCCGTCGCCGGCCAGGTGCTCGCGCTGCGCGACATCGCCGACCTGCGCGTCGTCACGGTCAAGCGCAACCGCGCGGTGCCCGTTGTGCTCGGGCTGATCGGCATCGCCGGCGCGATCGCGAGCGCCGTGTACGGCTCGGCGGCCGGGCTCGTCTGCGGCGCGATGCTCGTCGTGGTCGGCATCCTGTCGTGGTACACCCAGGACGTCACGCACCGGCTCGTGGTCGTGTCCGGCGGCGAGCCGCGCGAGGTGCTGTCGAGCCTCGACCGTGCGTTTGCCGGGCGCGTCGAAACCGCGCTGCGCAACGCGATGGAAAGCAGAAACGCAGCGGCCGCGCCGGGCGGCGAACGCGCCCAGCCCTGATCCGGGAAAAACCCGCCGCCATACCCGCGGGTTTCGCCCCGCCCGCTCAGCCCAACTCGACGGGCTTCACGCGCCAGATGTCGCGCGCATACTCGGCAATCGCACGATCCGACGAAAACTGGCCCATGCCGGCGACGTTTTCGATCGCGCTCGCGGTCCACGCCCCGACATCGACGAAGCGCCGGTCCACCGCCTCCTGCTCGCGCGCGAACGCCGCGAAATCGGCGAGCACCATGTAGTGATCGCCCCAGTCCACGAGCGTGTGGAAGATGTCCGAGAAACGCCCCGCATCGCCGGACGAAAAGAAGCCGGTACGAATCTGGTCGAGCGCCGTGCGCAGCTCGGCATTCTCCTCGTAGATCTGGCGCGGCCGGTAGCCCGTCGCGCGCAGCGCGTCCACTTCGTCGGCCGTGTGACCGAAGATGAAGATGTGCTCCGGCCCGACCGCGTCCCGAATCTCGATGTTCGCGCCGTCGAGCGTGCCGATCGTAAGCGCGCCGTTCAGCGCGAGCTTCATGTTGCCCGTCCCCGACGCTTCCGTGCCCGCGAGCGAGATCTGCTCGGAAAGATCGGCGGCCGGAATCAGCAGCTCGGCCACGCTCACGCCGTAGTTGGGAATGAACAGCACCTTGAGCCGGTCGCCCACGACCGGATCGCGATTGACCGTCGCGGCCACGTCGTTGACGAGCCGGATGATCGTCTTGGCGATCCGGTACGCGGAGGCCGCCTTGCCGGCGAACAGCACGACGCGCGGCACCCAGTCTCGCCCGGGCTCGGCGCGAATGCGGTTATAGCGGACGATGACGTGCAGCACGTTCAGCAGCTGCCGCTTGTATTCGTGGATGCGCTTGACCTGCATGTCGAACAGCGCGTCCGGATTCAGCTCGACGCCCGCGCGCCGCGCGAGGTGCTGCGCGAGACGCGCCTTGTTGCTGCGCTTCGCCTCGCGAAACGCGGTCTCGAACGCGCTGTCGCCGCGCAGCGTGCGCAGCGCCGCCAGCTCGAACAGATCGGTGCGCCAGCGCGGGCCGATGCTTTCGTCGACGAGGCGCGCGAGCGGCGGGCTCGCCTGCGCGAGCCAGCGGCGCGGCGTGATGCCGTTGGTCACGTTGGTAAAACGCTCGGGATAGAGGCGCGCGAAGTCCGCGAAAATGTCCTTCGTCATTAGCTGCGAATGCAGCTTCGAGACGCCGTTCACCTTGCGGCTCGCGACGATGGCGAGATAGGCCATGCGCACGCGGCGCGGGCCGTACTCGTCGACGAGCGAGATGCGGCGGATCAGGTCGAGATCGTGCGCGCCCTTCACGCCCGCCTCGTGCAGGAACGACGCGTTGATGTCGAAGATGATCTCGAGGTGACGGGGCAGAAGCCGCGCCAATAGTTCGACATCCCACGTTTCGAGCGACTCGGGCATCAGCGTGTGGTTCGTGTACGAGAACACCTGCTGCACCTGTTCGCGCGCCTCGTCCCACGGCACGCGGTGCACGTCGACGAGCAGGCGAATCAGTTCGGGAACCGCCAGCACCGGGTGCGTGTCATTCAGATGCACGGCCACTTTCTCGGCGAAGCGGCCGAACGTGCTGTGCGTGCGCAGATAGCGGCGAATCAGGTCCTGCATCGTCGCCGACACGAAGAAATACTCCTGGCGCAGCCGCAACTCGCGGCCCGCCATCGTCGAATCGTCGGGATAGAGCAGGCGCGAGACGTTCTCGGACACGTTGCGCGCCCCGACCGCGCGCTGATAGTCGCCCTGGTTGAACGCCGAGAGATCGAGCTCCTCGGGCGCGCGCGCCGACCACAGCCGCAGCGTGTTGGTCGCCGTCGTCGCAAAACCGGGGATGACCGTGTCGTAGGCCATCGCGTTGACGTGCTGCGTGTCGATCCACTCGATGCGGCCGTCGCGCTGCACCGTGCGGCCGCCGAAGTGGACGGGATACTGGATCTCGGGACGCGGAAACTCCCACGGATTGCCCGAACGCAGCCAGTAATCGGGCGTCTCCACCTGCTCGCCGTCGACGATCTGCTGGCGAAACATGCCGTACTCGTAGCGGATGCCGTAGCCGTAGCCCGGCACGCCGAGCGTCGCCATCGAGTCGAGAAAACAGGCAGCGAGCCGGCCGAGCCCACCGTTGCCGAGCGCCGCGTCGGGCTCGAGCTCGATCAGCGCTTCCATGTCGACGCCCACGCCCGCGAGCGCCTCCTTCATCGGATCGTAAATGCCGAGCGCGAGCAGCGCGTTGGTAAACGTCCGGCCGATCAGGAATTCCATCGAGAGGTAGTAGACGCGCTTGACGTCCTGCTCGTACTGGCGCCGCGTGGTCGCCATCCAGCGCGCGACGAGCCGGTCGCGCACCGCGAGCGCCGCGGCATGCAGCCAGTCCTGCGGACGCGCGGCCACGGCGTCCTTGCCCACGCCGTAGACAAGACGGTTGGAAAGGGAGCGGCGCAACGCGCCGACGCTGTTGTCGAGCTGATCGAACTCGAGGTCCACGGCTGTCATCGAAACCTCCGGGAAAAGCGGCGCAATCGCGCAGGTATTCCAGGCAGCGCGTCCGGTACGGAGGTGCCGCATGGCCACGGGTCAGCTTGCAGAGTAGGACATTTTCCCGGCCGGCGGCCGTGAAGCCGACCGGCGAAGGCGACTCGGCCGGGCGAGGCGTTATCCGGGTCCGGTGCTTGCTCGCAAATCATCCCCCGGTCGATCTGCCAGGCTGGCGGGAAGGATTGCCGGGGCCCGGGCCGGCCTTCGTTCGAGGCACTGGAATAGCGAGGCGGGTGTGAATTCGGAGGTGCTGGACGGACTAGACAGTTAGTTGCGTTTTATAAATTACGCTTGACGGGCCGCGTTCGGGCCACGTCCCGGCCGGCCCGCCGTTCAAAGCCCAATCATTACGTTTACCCTACGATGCGAAGCCCAAGCTGCACAATCCCGCAGCCTCTGCAACAATCTCGGGCGAACCCTAATCAATCGGCGGCCAAACACCCCGCCGCCGGACGCAGGTTCATCCGAATCCGGCCGCACCGTCGCGGCCCTCCGCCACCGACACGAGTCCACCTTGTCCGAAACCCGCTCCGCGTCGCACGACACCGGGAACGCCGACGCGCCCATGTCCGCCAGGAATCGTCGCGCCATGGCGGCCGTGATGCTGGCCGTCACGCTCGCCACGCTCGACACCGCCATCGCCAACACCGCGCTGCCCACCATCGCCATCGACCTCCACGCCGAGCCCGCCGCGTCGGTCTGGGTCATCAACGCCTATCAGCTCGCGATGGTCGCCACGCTACTGCCGCTCGCCGCGCTCGGCGACATCGTCGGGCACCGGCGCATCTACCTCAGCGGCATCGCCGTCTTCACGGTCGCCTCGCTCGCCTGCTCGGTCGCCTCGACGCTGCCCGCGCTCGCCATCGCGCGCGTGCTGCAGGGCCTCGGCGCCAGCGCGATCATGAGCGTCAACACGGCGCTGATCCGCTACCTGTATCCGCCGCATCAGCTCGGACGCGGCCTCGGGCTCAACGCGCTGGTGGTCGGGGTGTCGTTCGCGGTCGGGCCGACCGTCGCCTCGGCGATCCTCTCCGCCGCCACCTGGCCCTGGCTCTTCGCGGTCAACGTGCCGCTCGGCGTGATCGCGCTGGCCTTCGCCCTGCCCGCGCTGCCGCAGACGGCGCGCGGCAAACACCAGTTCGATCCGCTCGCGGCGTTGCTGAACGTCATCACGTTCGCGGCGCTGATCTTCTCGCTCAGCGAAGCCGCGCAGCGCGGACCGCTACCCGTCGTGATCGTTGCCGCCGTCGTCACCGTCGTGTTCGGCCTGCTGCTGCTCCGGCGCGAAGCCGGGCACCCCGCGCCCATGCTGCCGGTGGACCTCTTCAAACGGCCCGTGTTCGCGCTCTCGGCCGTCACCGCCGTGTGCTCGTTCGCGGCCCAGGGGCTCGCGTTCGTGTCGCTGCCGTTTTATTTCGAGGAGATCCTGCATCGCAGCCAGGTGGCGACCGGCTTCCTGATGACGCCCTGGCCCGTCGTCGTCGCGCTCGCCGCGCCGTTCGCGGGGCGCCTCTCGGACCGCTATCCGCCGGGGCTCCTCGGCGGCATCGGCCTCGCGGTGCTCTGCGTGGGCATGGCGTCGCTCGCGCTAATGCCCGCGCATCCGTCGGTCGTGAACATCTCGGTGCGCATGGCGATTTGCGGGGCGGGATTCGGGTTCTTCCAGTCGCCGAACCTGAAGGCGATCATGGCGAGCGCGCCGCCCGAACGCAGCGGCGGCGCGAGCGGCATCGTCGCGACGGCACGGCTGCTCGGGCAGACCACGGGCGCCGCGCTCGTGGCGCTGTGCTTCGGCATCGCCGGACACCACGGCCCGACGCTCGCGCTCGCCTTGGGCGCCGTCTTCGCGGGCGCGGCGAGCATCGCGAGCGGCCTGCGGCTCTTCGCGCCGTCGCATCGCTCGGGCGCGCCGGCCGCCTGAACGCGAGGCCGCGCGCCGAAGCGGTCCGGCGCGCGGCGCTTACTTCGCGAAATACCCCTTGACGGCCGCGACGACCGTGTCGATGTCGGCCGCCGACACGTCGAGATGCGTGACGAACCGCGTCGCGTAGAGCATCTGCGTGAGGATGCCGCGTTCCTTGAGCCAGGCTTCGAGCGGCGCGCAATGCGCCTCGGGAACCTGCGCGAACACCATGTTGGTGGCCTGGGAAAGCACCGTCACCCCGTCGATCTGCGCGAGGCCGGCCGCGAATCGCGCCGCGTTCGCGTGGTCTTCGGCAAGGCGCTCGACGTTGTGGTCGAGTGCGTAGAGACAGGCGGCCGCGAGCACGCCCGCCTGGCGCATGCCGCCGCCGAGCATCTTGCGCCAGCGGCGAGCGCTCGCGATCAGCTCGCGACTGCCGACGAGCACCGAGCCGACCGGCGTGCCGAGTCCTTTCGAGAAGCAGATCGACACGCTGTCGAACGGCACCGTCAACGCGTCGAGCGGCTGCCCCGACGCGACGGCGGCATTGAACACGCGCGCGCCGTCGAGATGCGCGGCGAGCTCGCGCGTGCGCACGAAGTCCGTCGCGCGCGCGACGTAATCGGCCGGCAGCACCTTGCCGCCGATCGTGTTTTCCAATGCGAACAGGCGCGTGCGCGCGAAGTGATCGTCGACCGGCTTGATCGCGGCGGCGATGCGTTCGAGCGGAATCGTGCCGTCCGGGGCGTTGTCGAGCGGCTGCGGCTGGATGCTGCCGAGCACCGCCGCGCCGCCGCCTTCGTACTTGTAGGTGTGCGCGGCCTGGCCGACGATGTACTCGTCGCCGCGCGCGCAATGCGCCATCAGCGCGGCGAGGTTGCTCTGCGTGCCGCTCGGGAAAAAGAGCCCGGCCTCCTTGCCCGCCGCCCCGGCCACGCGCTCCTGCAGACGGATCACGGTGGGATCGTCGCCCCACACGTCGTCGCCGACTTCGGCGCGGGTCATCGCGGCCAGCATGGCCGCGCTCGGGCGGGTAACGGTATCGCTGCGCAAATCGATCATGCGTCGGGCTCCTCGGTAATGGAATGGCGCGCGGGGGCGAACCCGGGCGGGCGCGGCATCGAAGCTTCCGAGTGTATTTTCAAACGGGGACGACAGGCAAATCGGCGCGGCGCATTTTGCGCGGCGCCGACGGGACGATGAAGCGTGGTTGCAATCGGCGCGCGATCAGCGCGGCAGAATCGAAAGCGGATCGACAGGCTTGCCGTCGTTGCGGATTTCGAACTGCACGCCCGTCACGTTGTGGCTATCCGTGCCCATTTCGGCGATCGGCTGCCCCTGCACGACGACGTCGTCCTGTTTGACGAGCAGCCTGCCGTTGTGTCCGTAGGCGGTCACGACGGCGTCGTTGTGCTTGATGATGACGAGCGGCCCGTAGGCCGCCATGCCGTTGCCCGCGTACACGACGCGCCCGGCCGCGGCCGCGTGGACCGTCTCGCCGGGCGTGCCGCCGATCAGGATGCCCGTCGACTGGCCCGGCACGAACCGCTGGAGGATCGGGCCGCGCACGGGCCAGGCGAGCGACCCCGGCGGCAGGGCGACCTGCGCCGTGGCGGCGGGCGGCGTCGCGACGGGCGGCGCCACGCGCAGGATCTCGCCCGCCGCCACGGGCGCGTTATTCTCGAGCTGGTTCCAGCGCGCGAGGTCCTGCGGACGCTGCCCGAACGCGGCGGCGATGCTCGCGAGCGAGTCGCCCGGATTGACGCGGTAATACCCTGCGGGCGCGGCCATGCTGCCGGCCGGCGCCGTTCCTCCGCTCCACGGCGTGAGCGTGCAGGCGCTCATCAGCAGCGCCGCGGCCCAGGCCGGATATGCGCCCAGGCGTCGCCATTGTCGGTTCATCTCGCTTATCCTCGCTTGCGTACTCGACATGCATTCGAGTGCCGATCCTGCACATTCGTTCGCATACGTTCGTCATGAAGCGCGCGAACGCCGGGCGAAAACCCAGAACGCGCCCCCATTATATCGGCCGTTGCCCGCGCGCCGACCCGGCCCGCCGATATTGATTCGACGCCATGCTCGCCTATACTCCGTCGTGCTGCTCTCCAAAAACGGCCTGGCCGCCGATCTGCACCGCCGCGCTCCCGCATTCGTGAGGAATCCGAGGATGAACAAAGCCACCTTCGTGTCCGTGCAGCTTAATGCCGAAGACGTCGCAGCATCGCCGGGGCTCGTCGAACTGTTGAACAACCATCTCGTGTTCGCCGCCGACGTCGCCGAGGCCGCCGACGAACTCGTGCAGCTCGCCAGCATCGCCCGCCTCGCGAGCGGCGTCGAGGCGACCGTCGAGCTTCCCGCCGTGGCGATCGAACGGCTGCGCGACGCGCTCGACACGCTGAGCGGCTACGACGAAACCTGGCTTTTCGCGCTCGAACCGAGCCACGCACTCTTCGACGATATTGCACGCCGGCAGCGCACGCTGCACTGACGCTGCCAGCAGGAAGCGGGCAGGACCGGCCCCTTCGCCGGACGCCCGGTCGTTTCGCACGGGCCGCGCGGTTCCCTGCGCCGTCGGGCGCGAGGGACCGCGCGGAATATCGCCGTGCCCTTTTGGGGAATTGCCGTGAAAACTTTCCTGAACCGCCGCACCGGCCTCTTTGCCGCCGGCCCGTCCCATCTCGTCGCCGTCGCGCGCGACGTGCAGCCCGCCGCCGAACCCGCTCCGGACCCGGCAACGGCCGGGGAACCACCGCCCGAGACGGCCGAATCGGCGCGCCCGGTGCCCACGCTGCGCGCGGTGGCCGTGGTACCTTCGCAGGTCAACGGACGGCCCGTGCAGATGGCGGACAGCAGCGAATTCGACGCGCTCGCGAACGCCGATGCGCTGACGACGTTCCGCCTGTTCCGCAGCTTCGATTACGCGGTGAGCCTGCAGTTTCACGCGCGCGAGCTGACCTACTACGTCGCGCTCCACCAGGACGGCATGCTCTGGCGCGCGCTGAAGGCGGCCGACCTCGATGCCGCGGATGCCGTGTTTCACCATCTCGAGGAGCAGGCGATGCGCCTCGCGGACGGCGAAACGCGCCGCGCGCAACTGATCGCGCAGAACGAGCAGCTCACGCGCCAGATTTCGCAATCGGAATCGCACGCCGAGCGCCTGCGCAGCGATCTGCAACGCCACGCGACGCAGGAACATCTCGTGACGAACCGCCAGCACCAGGTTCGCAAGGAAGTCGCCCAGCTCGAGGCGCAGCGCATCGCGGCGCAAGCCCAGTTGAACAAGGCTCATCGCTCGATTCACCAGTTGAGCGTGGCGAGCAACGAAGGCATCCCGCATCTGCCGGGACGGTGAAAAAATAAAGGCGCGCGGGCGAAATGCCCGCGCGCCTTCAGTCAGCCGTGCGTTCGAACGCTCAGAACCACTCGGCGTGGAAGCTGCCGGGCTTGTCGACGCGCTCGAACGTATGGGCGCCGAAGAAGTCGCGTTGCGCCTGCACGAGATTGGCCGGCAGGCGCTCCGAGCGGTAGCCGTCGAAGTACGCGATGGCCGACGAGAACGCCGGCACGGGCACGCCCACGTTCACGGCTGCCGTCACCACTTCGCGCAGCGCGGCCTGGTAGTTCGCGGCGATGTCGCGGAAGTACGGGTCAAGCAGCAAATTCGCCAGTTGCGGATCGTGGGCGTAGGCGTCGGTGATCTTCTGCAGGAAGCGCGCCCGGATGATGCAGCCCGCGCGGAAGATCTTCGCGATCGTCCCGTATTGCAGGTCCCACTTGTATTCGTCGGAGGCCGCGCGCAACTGCGCGAAGCCCTGGGCGTAGGAGATCACCTTGCTCAGGTAAAGCGCGCGCCGCACCGACTCGACGAACGCCGCGCGATCGCCCGCGAACGGCTTCGCGCCGGGACCGGCGAGCACGCGGCTCGCCGCGACGCGCTGTGTCTTCAGCGACGAGAGCACGCGCGCGAATACGGACTCGGTGATGAGCGGCAGCGGCACGCCGAGGTCCAGCGCGTTCTGGCTCGTCCACTTGCCCGTGCCCTTCTGCGCGGCGCGGTCGAGAATGACGTCCACGAGGTCCTGGCCCGTCTCGTCGTCCTTCTTGCCGAAGATCTTCGCGGTGATCTCGATCAGGTAGCTGTCGAGCTCGCCCTGGTTCCACTGCGTGTAGACCTCGCCGAGCGCCCGGTTGTCGAGGCCGACGACCTGCTTGAGCACCGCGTAGCTCTCGGCGATCAACTGCATGTCGCCGTACTCGATGCCGTTGTGGACCATCTTCACGTAGTGCCCGGCGCCGTCCGGGCCCATGTAGGCCACGCACGGCTCGCCGTCGGGCGCCTTCGCAGCGATCTCGGTCAGGATCGGCGCGACGAGCTCGTAGGCGTCGCGCTGGCCGCCCGGCATGATCGACGGCCCTTTCAACGCGCCTTCCTCGCCACCCGAGACGCCCGTGCCGATGAAATGCAGCCCGGACTTCGCGAGCTCCTGGTTGCGGCGGATGGTGTCGGTAAACGGCGTGTTGCCGCCGTCGATCAGGATGTCGCCTTCATCGAGCAGCGGCTTGAGCGCGGCGATGGTCGCGTCGGTCGGCGCGCCGGCCTTCACCATCAGCAGGATGCGGCGCGGCTTTTCGAGCGACGCGACGAAGTCTTCCGGCGTGTAGGCCGGCACCAGCTTGCGGTCGGGAAACTCCGCGATCAGCTCGTCGGTTTTCTCCCGGCTGCGGTTGTACACCGATACGGCATGCCCCCGGCTCTCGATGTTCAGCGCCAGATTGCGCCCCATGACGGCGAGCCCCACGACGCCGATTGCCTGCTTACCCATATGACTCTCCATTTCTCGCAAAATCCTGGGCGCCCGGCGGCGCCGATCGTGCAAGGATAAGGGAAACGGCCGCCGGCCGTGCGAACGCGTGCGCGGCGCCGCCGTCGCGCGAGGCGCAAACCGCATGCCCGTGGCGCGAAAGGCGGACCCGGCGCCTTCCGGTCGTCGGGCGAGGCGCGCGCGGTTCAAGCCCGGCTTCGGGCGCCGCTCGATAGCGCTCAGTAGAGGCCCGTGCGCAGCCGCTGCACGAGCTCGAGGTCGTAGGCTTGCGCGTCGAAGCGCTCGCCGTTGATGCGCCGGTGCATCTCGCCCGCGCTCGGCAGGCGCGAGCGCTCGACGTGCTGCGCCGGATCCCAGAGCTTCGAGCGCGTGACGGCCTTCGAGCAATGGAAGTACGCCGCGTCGACCTCGACGATCAGCACGCTGCGCGGCGGCTTGCCCTCGACCGCGAAGCTTTCGAGAAGCGCCGCGTCGCTCGAGACGCGGCCGCGCCCGTTGACGCGCAGCATCTCGCCGACGCCGGGCACCATGAACAGCAGCGCGACGTGCGGCCTGACCGCCACGTTGCGCAGGCTGTCGATGCGGTTGTTGCCGATGCGATCGGGCAACGCCAGCGTGCGCGCGTCGACGATGCGCACGAAGCCGGGCGCGTCGCCGCGCGGCGAGCAGTCGAGCCCGTCCGGCCCCGCGCTCGCGAGCACGACGAACGGCGAAAGCTCGATGAAGCGCCGGTAGTCCTCGTTGACGTGGTCGATCTCCTTGTTGATCGCCCGTTCATGCGGCTGTCCGTAGAGGGCTTCGAGCGCCTCGAGCGTGATCGTCATGGGAAAGCCTCTCTCCTTGGGCAGCGACACGGCGGGTACGACCGGCGGCGCCTCGTCCGGTCAGGTTGTCAGGTTCGATGCGCCCGGCGGGCGTTCTTCCGGTTTCGCCCGGCGGTTCAACACGGCGCCTCGTCCGTGGCGAGCCGCGCGACAAACGTTTCGAGCGCCGGCGCGCACGACGCCTCGACTTTCAGCGCCAACAGCGGGTCCGCGCGGGTCCGGCCGAGATTGATCGCGGCGATCGGCTTGCCCATGCGCTGCGCCCACACGCAGAAGCGATAGCCCGAATACACCATCAGCGACGAGCCGACCACGAGCAGCGCGTCGGCGGCTTCGAGCGCGTCGCTCGCCGCCGTCACGCGCTCGCGCGGCACGTTCTCGCCGAAAAACACCACCGCAGGCTTGAGCCGCCCGCCGCACGCCGGGCAGACCGGCACGTCGAAGGCCGCCGAACCGTCCCAGTCGAGATGGGCGTCGCCGTCGGCCGCCGGCTCCGCATACGCGCCGGCCAGGCCGGGATTGCCCGCTTCGAGCAGCGGCTGAATCGAGGCGCGCGTGTACTGCGCGCCGCAATCGAGGCAATCGACATGGCCGATGCTGCCGTGCAGCTCAATCACGCCGGTGCTGCCGGCGCGCTGATGCAGCCCATCGACGTTCTGCGTGACGAGCGTGGCAAGATGTCCGCCGGCCTGGAGACGCGCGAGCGCCCGATGCGCGCCGTTGGGCCGCGCCTGCGCGACAGCCGGCCAGCCGATCATGCTGCGCGCCCAATAGCGTCGCCTCGCGTGATCGGAGCCGAGAAATTCCTGCAGCGTGATGGGCGGCGAACGTTTCCATTGGCCGTTTTCGTCGCGATAGCCGGGGATGCCGGAATCGGTGCTGATGCCCGCGCCCGTCAGCACGAAAAGACGCGGATGACGCCGGGCGAACGCGTGGAGCGCATCGAGCGCGGCCGAAGCGGAAACCGCGAACGGCGGAACCGGCTCGGGAACGCGGGCGGACTCGGAAACGGATGCGAATGCAGTCATGGCGGCGACGCGAAAAACGAACGGAGACGGCCTGTCTGCCGCGCCGCGCCGGGGCCGCGAACCGTGCGCCGGCGCGGCGGGTGCCGGCAAGGCTCGCGGCTCGGCCCAGTATATAGCGCGTGACGCCGTCCCGCGAGGACGGCGCCCGCGCGTCAGCCGCGCCCGACGAACGGCATTTTCGTGGCCATGACGGTCATGAACTGGACGTTCGCCTCGAGCGGCAGGCTGGCCATGTGCAGCAAGGCGTCGGCCACGTGCCCGACGTTCATCAGCGGCTCGACCGCGATCTGGCCGTTCGCCTGGGGCACGCCGCGCGCCATGCGCTCGGCCAGGTCGGTCTCGGCGTTGCCGATGTCGAGCTGGCCGCACGCGATGTCGTAGCGCCGGCCGTCGAGCGATACCGTCTTGGTCAGGCCCGTGACCGCGTGCTTGGTCGCCGTGTAGGCGATGCTGAACGGCCGCGGCGCGTGGGCCGAAATCGAACCGTTGTTGATGATCCGTCCGCCGCGCGGCGACTGCTTCTTCATCATGCCGAACGCCGCGCGCGTGCAGAGAAACATGCCGGTCAGGTTCGTATCGACGACGGCGCGCCAGTCCTCGACCGAAAGCTCGTCGATGTCGACGGCCGGCGCGCCGCGCCCCGCATTGTTGAAGAGCAGGTCCAGCCGCCCGTAGCGCGTGCGGATCGCGTCGAACAGCGCCTCGACGCTGGCCGCGTCGCCGACGTCGCAAGGCACGGCGAGCGCATCCCGGCCCTGCTGACGCGCTTCGTCCGCGAGCGCCTCGAGCAACGGCGCCCGCCGCCCCGCCAGGACCACGCTATAACCGTGTTCGAGCAGTTTCTTTGCGCAGGCGCGGCCGATGCCGCTGCCCGCGCCCGTCACGAGCGCCACCTTGCCGTGCTGTCCGTCGTTGCTCATTGCTTGCTCTCCTCATGGGTCCGGGTTTGTCTTCGCCCGTCGATGCCGATGCGCGGCGCGTCGTGTTGCGGCCGGCGCAATCGTCGGGGCGACGGTGTGTCGATTCCGCACCATACCGTAGTGGGTAGGGGATGACAAATGGGGGAATCAGGCAGAAAACCCGCGGTTTCCATGCCGTCCGGCGGCGCGCAGCACGGCGGGCCGGTTGCCGAGCGCGGATACGGGGGCGAAGAATTCGACGCCCTTGCTGTTCTCTTTCACGACCTGAAAGCCCAGCTTTCGATGAAAGGAAACGGACAGCCGGTTCGTCTTATAGACGTGGCTTCTCAGTTCGGCGATGCCCTTTGCGCGCGCGAGCCCGGCTATCTGCACGAGCAGTTCGAATACGGCCGATGTCCGGTGCAGCGGATGCGTGCTGAACGCGCTCACGAACCAGCAAGTCTGCGATTCGGGCCGAAGCATGGCATAGGCGACGAGCGTGCCGTCCCGGCGTACCGCGCATAGCGTGCTGCCGGCCGCCAGCGATTGTTGCAGGCTCGCCCGGTGCCGGTCGACGTCGAACGTGTCGCCGGCCCGCTCCGTATGTTCGCGCAGCGTGAGCACGTCGAGGTCAAGCAGTTCGTCTATCGATGGCAGCATGTCCCGAGGCACCTGGAGGGTCGTTGAAAGAAGCGAACGGACGTCGGCGCAATCCGGCGCGCGTCGGGTCGGGACAGTCAGGCCGGGAAAAATTCGTTCATCATCTGCTCGTCGGTCCGCGCCTGCAGCGCGCCGCTGCGCACGGCCTTCACGAACGCCTCGTAATCGCGCTCCACCTGGTCCGCATAGGCGAAGGCATAGCCGGTCAGCGCCTCGACGAACTGTTCGCCGCGCCCGATATAGGCCGCGATCTCGATGGCCGACCCGCCCGCCTTCGCATGCGCGCGCGCGAGCGCCCAGCCGCAGAGCCGCGCATAGCCGGCAAGCTGCGCGCTGTCGAACAACTCCAGGTCCACCGTGAGCTTTCTGTCGCGCAGATGCCGGACATAGAACTGGTGGCCCGAGGGCGCGGTCGTCCAGCCGAGGAAAATGTCGCTTGCCGCCTGCAGCAGGCGCTGCCCGTCGACGACGCGCGCGCCCTCGTGCTTGTGCGGCGTGGCCCGGAAATAGCGGGCCATGACCGGACCGCGCGCCTCCTTGAATTGCAGGAACAACGGCTGGTCGCGATCATCGACGGCAAGCAGCACGAGCGAGCGCAGGCCCACGCTGCCGACGCCCGCCACCCTGAGCACCAGGTCCTGAATCGGGAACTGTCCGAGCAGCGCGCGACGGTCGGGCGGCAGCGTCTTGAGGTAGCCCGAGTAAACCGGCCCGATCCAGCGCCGCCAGTCGGCGGCCTCGCGCTCGTCGCCCGCCTGCTCGAACAACGCCGGCCAGTCCTTCACGTGAAAGAACGACAGCGGCAGATCGCGCATCGTCCAGCGTTCGCCGTCGCGCTGCACGAGCCGGTCATGCGCGCTTTCGTGCACGCGGCCCGCGCCCTTCTCCATGCTGCGCCGGATCGGGCGGCGTCCTTCGGGCGCAAGCGCGGTCTCCACCATCTGGTCGAAACCGATCCGGTCGTACCAGAGTTCGAGCACGCCGCACTGCGCGTACTGGCGCATCCGGTCGAGATACTCGCCGACGGCCGAGAGCACGAACGTCTCCGCGACGCCGCGCGAGTAGCCGCCCTGCCGCGCCACGACGACGAGGCTCGCGACGAGCCGCTTGAGATCCCACTCCCAGGGGGCCGACGTTACTTCGTCGAAATCGTTCAGATCGAAGACGAGCTGTCGCTCCGGCGTGGCGAAGGCGCCGAAGTTGAGCAGATGGGCGTCGCCGCAGATCGGTATCGTCATGCCCGTATGCGGCGCAAACGCGAGGTCGTGCGCCTGGAGGATCGCGCTGCCGCGCAGGAAGGCGAACGGCGAGGCGAGCATGCGGCCGTGGCGCAGCGGCACGAGCCCGGCGAGCCGGCCTTCGCTGCTCTCGCGCAGCAGGTCGAGCGGGTCGCGGCGCGGCTCGCCCGTCTGCCGGTGGCTCGAGCGCTTCGCGCGCTCGCGCGCCGCCCGGCCTGCCGCCTCGCGCTCAGCTATGGTGCTCGCACTCATGCGCTTCTCCATCGTCGGAATTTGTCGTGAATCGTGGGGCGGCAAGGCCGCGCGAGGCCCGATTCCGCGTCGATAACGTCGTCGCCGACCCTGGCCCGCCCGGTATTTAAACGTGCAGTGCTGCATTGCGCAAGGGCGGCCAGGAGAGCGGAAGTTCGATGGAGAAGGGGTTCGCCAGCCTGAAGATCGCGATGGAACGGAAGGCGTGCCGGGGAGATGGCGGACATGGATATCGCGCTCGTTTCAGCCCGCACGCATGGCCTCGAACCGCGGACCGGACAGCCGACTTCCGATGGCAGGACACGCGCGGCCCGCCGGGCGAGCCACGCGCACAAGGGAAGCGCCCCGCGCTTTGCGGGCTCGCGCTACTTCCGTTTTGTCGTTATGACCGCTGCCGTCGCCAACGGTCCCGCGCGACGCAACGCCGGCCGTGCCGTCCCGGTCCCGACGACCGGACGCGCTCGCCGCCGGCCAGTTCGTCCTCCGTGCCGGCCGCGAAGTCGGCGTAAAACGGCGGAAACCAGTCGGCACAGTCCAGCAATGCGACGGACATCGGGGCGTCGACGAGGGCCGCGCCCAAACCGGGCCGTGCGACACCGCCCCACGCCGCCAGCGACGGCGCGGACGACCACCCCGAGCCGGCCGGTAGGCCAGCCTGAGGCAAAGCCCTCGAGGCATTTTCCAGCCGTACCGTCGTCAAACGCGCGCCCCATGCCGCGGCGAGACCGCTTGCCGCGATCAGGACGGAAAGCCCGGCATCCGGCGCGCCGGATGACTTCACGAATCCGCAGCCGAGACCGAGCAGGAGCAGCAGGGCGAGTCCCTGGACGATGTCGTCGCCGGCGGAGCGCCGGATGCGTCTCTGCGAGCGCGAACGGTGCGTGTCGAGCAGCACCGCGGCCGAGCCGGCCAGCGACAACGCGCCGACCAGCACCGCCAGATAGAGGCCCGCGCGCTGGCAGGGCGCGGAATTGCCAAGCCGCAGATCAAGCAGGAAGCCGCCGCACAATGCGCCGAGGCCGACCGCACCGCCGAGCAAGCCGACGACGCGCGAGCGACCGTCCAGGTCGAACTGGCGGGCGAGCCATACGCCGCCCAGCCCGCCGGTCAGACCGGCCGTCATCGCCCAGACGTCGCGCCCCAGACTGCCGGCAAGGAAGACCGGCAATGCAACGAGCGCCACCAGAAACGCGCTCGTCCGCCATCTCGTCGCGTATTCGGACGACGGCGCCGCGAGCCGCGAGCGCCCCCGCGGACAGCGCGGCGCTCCGCCGGAACGGCGCGAGACAACGAACCCGGTCCGCTGCGCGAGCGCGCCCAGCACGAAGGCCAGGGCGAACCCACCGCCCAGCCATGCGGCCATCGAAATCACCTGTAGTAGAGCCAATCGTTCCGGCATGTCTCCTCCTGCCACCTTTCGGGCGGCTTCCACCCTGTCGTCGCCGGCTTCGGACGAAACCCGGCGCGATCGCTGGCTGGATCGATGCAGCAGAAGGTACAGAACCCTTTCGGGTAGCGCCATTGAGGAAAATGGGGATGTCCGTCCAGGCGTCCCGGAACGCTCGGGCCGCCGACGGCAGCATAACCAGAGATCGCCGCCGCTGCCCCGGCAGCGTAGGACGACGCGGTGCCGCCTCCATGCCTGCGCACCGCGTATAGGGGAAAACCACGAGTCCGGCGAGAGCGGTGCCGGGTGCCGGGGCCGTCCAGGAGATCGACGATCGAACGGCAGGACTACTGCGAAGCCATAAAAAAACCGGGCGCGCCGTCGAAGCGGCGCACCCGGCCATGAGACAACGCCCTACGTTTTTATTAGAACTTGTGACGGATACCCACGCTGACCAGCGTCTGCGAGCTGGTGCCGTAGTAGCCGTACGAACCGATCGAGGCTTCCGCCGCCACCGGCGTCGCCACGCCGTCGACGTCGCCGATCGTCGTGCCGCTCGCGTGCTGCCAGGCCGCCACGGCGTACAGGTCGGTGCGCTTGGACAGGCTGTAGTCGGCACCGGCTGACACCTGGTTGTAGCTCGCCGACGTATCGCCGCTGGCGTGCGTATAGCTGTAGCCGACGCCCACCAGCAGCGCCGAGTTGGCCTGGAAGTTCACGAAGCCCTGACCCGTGGTGTAGGTTTCGGTACTCGCGAACGCCGACTCCGAGTCAGGCGCGTACTGGGCGTTGCTGTAGCCGAGGCCCAGGGTGAACTTGCTGATCGTGTACTGCACGGCCGCGCGGGCGATCTGCAGCGAGTGAGCCGACGAGTAGCCGATGTTGACCGGACCGTCGAACGGGCCGTCCGACGTGCTCGACCAGTCTTCCACGCCGCGCGTGACCGCGCTTTCGTTGTTCGCCGCGTAGAAATAACCGCCGGCGATGGCGAGCGGGCCGTTGTTGTACGCCACGGCAGCCGAATAGGACTGCTCGGAACCCGTCGAGCCCGCAATGCCGCCGAACGAGTACATCACTTCGGCTTGCAGACCGCTCCAGACCGGCGTCGTGTACTTGACCGCGTTGTTCACGCGGAAGCTGTTGTCGTAGTTGTCGACGTCGCCTGCCGTCGCGAACGACGAGCCGAAGTAGTTGTCTTCGGTGATGCCCTGCACGAGGTCGATCAGCGGGTCGTACTGGCGGCCCAGCGTGACGGAACCGTACTGGTCGCTCGTCAGGCCCACGAACGCCTGACGGCCGAACATGCGGCTGCTCTGATTGAGCTGGCCGTTGTTCGGGCTAAAACCGTTTTCCAACTGGAAAACGGCCTTCAGGCCGCCGCCCAGATCTTCCGCCCCCTTGATGCCCCAACGCGAGCCCGACAAGTCGCCGCCGCTGCTGTTGCCGATCGACCAGACGGTGGCACCCGGGCCTTCGCCGAAGTTGCCGCCGGCATGGTTGAGGTAGGTGATCGACGTGTCGATGGTGCCGTACAGCGTCACGCTCGACTGCGCGTGAGCCGTGCCAGCCACGCCGAGGACGGCGAGCGAAATGGAGGTTAGAGCAAATTTTTTCATCATCGTTGATTCTCCTGGCGCTAAAGAAACTACTACTAACTAACTTCCGCCGGGAGACTAACCTGACCAATCTCCGAAGTAAAAAATTTAAAAAAGGTGTGTCAATTAAGTAACAATGGGTCTTACAGATATTTTTATATTTGACAAATGTAAATTTAAAAAAACGCAATAATAACCATATGGCGACGGAACGAGGCGCCCGTCAAGGCCCAAGGCCAGCGCTTGATTTCCGGCCTTCCCCGCCCTTTTCCGTTGGCCCACCCGAACGTTATTCTTGTCGGAAGAATCAAGAATCGAGGCGATTGTCGATGCCGAATGATCGAACCCCTTTGTTCCACCTGGTCGAACCGGCTTGCACTGCGAATTAGGGTGTGGCTAACGGCTCACGGCCTCTGCGACAGCGTCGGTCCCGGTAGAACCGCGCCGTGTTTCGGCCCGGGAAGCGCACCAGACACGCCTCTTCCGGCACCAGGATCAGGCATTTCCGGGGCGATCGATTGATGCAGCAGGTGCAACAAACGTTTGCCATCGACAACCACCGACATTTACGCGTGTCGACTGCCCGAAGATGGTGCGCGGACTCCCCCGCAAGGTGGTTCCGGCAGCCTTCCGCCATGAGATTCCCGGCCGTCGCTTACGGCGGAGATGCAATATCGGCTTCAAAAAGAAAAACGCCGGCAATATGCCGGCGCTTTTATCTATATAACATCGCGACCCGATATTCGAAGCCGCCCGGGAAAAGAAACCGCCGAAACCGCGTTATGCGCGTCTCTCCCGTATCAGGCAATTGCCGCCAGTTGCTGCTTCACGTCTTCCTCGGTATCGGCCGACGTGCGGATCAGATGCTCGAACGCGCCCAGCGAAGCCTTCGCGCCGTCGCCGACCGCAATCACGATCTGCTTGAACGGCACCGTCGTCACGTCGCCGGCGGCGAACACGCCCGGCACCGACGTCTGGCCCTTCGCGTCCACCTCGATCTCGCCATGCTTCGTCAGCGCAATCGAGCCCTTCAGCCACTCGGTGTTCGGCACGAGACCGATCTGCACGAACACGCCTTCCAGCTCGACGTGACGCTTCTCTCCCGTGTCGCGTTCGAGATAGGTCAGCCCCGTCACCTTCTGGCCGTCGCCGATGATCTCGCTCGTCTGGGCCTGCGTATGCACCGTGACGTTCGGCAGGCTGCGCAGCTTGCGTTGCAGCACTTCGTCCGCGCGCAATTGCGCGCCGAACTCGAGCAACGTCACGTGGTTCACGATGCCCGCGAGGTCGATCGCCGCCTCGACGCCCGAATTGCCGCCGCCGATCACGGCGACGCGCTTGCCCTTGAACAGCGGGCCGTCGCAGTGCGGGCAATAGGCCACGCCCTTGTTGCGATACTCCTGCTCGCCCGGCACGTCGACGTTGCGCCACCGCGCGCCGGTCGCGAGAATCACGCTCTTCGCGCGCAGCGTCGCGCCGCTTTCGGTCTTCACCTCGATGACCTTGCCCGGCACGATCTGCGAGGCGCGCTGCGTGTTCATGATGTCCACGTCGTAGGCACGCACGTGCGCTTCGAGCGCGGCCGCGAACTTCGGCCCCTCGGTTTCCTGCACCGAGACGAAGTTCTCGATAGCCAGCGTGTCGTTCACCTGGCCGCCGAACCGCTCGGCCAGCACGCCCGTGCGGATGCCCTTGCGCGCCGCGTAGATCGCGGCCGCCGCGCCCGCCGGACCGCCGCCGACCACGAGCACGTCGAACGTTTCCTTCGCGTTGAGCTTTTCCGCCACCCGTGCGCTCGCGCCGGTGTCGAGCTTCTGCAGGATTTCCTCGACGCCCATGCGGCCCTGGCCGAACACTTCGCCGTTCAGGTAGACCGTCGGCACCGCCATGATCTTGCGCGCCTCGACTTCATCCTGGAACAGCGCGCCGTCGATCACGACGTGACGGATGCGCGGGTTGACGACCGACATCGCGTTCAGCGCCTGCACGACGTCCGGGCAGTTCTGGCAGGACAGCGACATGTACGTTTCGAAGACCAATTCGCCGGGGAGGCCGCGAATCTGTTCGATCACGTCGGCCTCGATCTTCGCCGGATAGCCGCCGACCTGCAGCAGCGCCAGCACGAGCGACGTGAACTCATGACCCATCGGAATGCCCGCGAAGGTCACTTCGACGTCGCTGTTCACGCGGCGCAGCTTGAACGACGGCACCCGCGCATCGCCCGCTTCGTCGCCGCGGCTTTCCACATAAGAAATCTTCTCCGAAGATTCCTCGATATCCTTGAGCAGCCCGTGCAGTTCCTGCGACTTTTCGCCGTCATCCAGGAACGCAACGATCTCGATCGGCTGCGTGACCCGTTCCATGTAGCTTTTCAGTTGCGTCTTGAGATTGGCGTCGAGCATGATTTTTTCCGGCTTGTGGGTAACAGGGAGAGACGATAATTGCTAAATACTGCTAACCAACTTCGGGATACGGGATATCCGTCTCCCTGATTCGGGCCGCTCCGGCTGGAGCAGCCCGTCTACTGCATGGATGGGGGCAGGCACACGCATATCAAGAGCATGCGCCCGGCACCGCTTCCTTAGATCTTGCCGACGAGGTCGAGCGACGGCTTGAGCGTTTCGGCGCCTTCCTTCCACTTGGCCGGGCACACTTCACCCGGGTGCGAAGCGACGTATTGCGCTGCCTTGACCTTGCGCAGCAGTTCCGACGCGTCGCGGCCGATGCCGTTGTCGTGGATTTCGTAGAGCTTGATCTGGCCTTCCGGGTTGATCAGGAACGTGCCGCGCAGCGCGAGGCCTTCTTCCTCGATCAGCACCTCGAAGTTGCGGGCCAGCGTGGCGGTCGGGTCGCCGATCAGCGCGTACTTCACCTTGCCGATCGCATCCGACGTGTCGTGCCATGCCTTGTGGGCGAAGTGCGTGTCGGTCGACACGCCGTACACTTCGACGCCCAGCTTCTGGAACTCGGCGTAGTTGTCCGCCAGGTCTTCCAGCTCGGTCGGGCACACGAACGTGAAATCGGCCGGATAGAACACCACCACCGACCACTTGCCCTTCAGCGTGGCGTCCGACACGTCGACGAACTTGCCGTCCTTGAATGCCGTTGCCTTGAAGGGCTTGATTTGCGTGTTGATGAGAGACATGCGTTGTTTCCTTACGCTGGGTTGGGAAGAGGTATGGACGAAGATTAAGGGAATCTCGCCGGTTTGAAAAATTGGTTGCTTGTATCGCGGATATTGCCTGTCCCTATCGGGCTTTTCGGGCCCGTGCAGGCGCGCTCTACAGCCCGCACCGCGGGGCATTGAGCATACAACGAACGGCCCGATTCCGCCTGGCTTGAGCCCGACAGGCAATCGACAGGTTGCCCCTCGGGCGCGCCGGCGGCGCAGCGGACGTCAGCGCGCCGCGCCGCGCTCGCCGTACGGCTTGTCCGGCCCGCTCGGCGCCAGCCGCGTGCGCAGAAACTGCGTGAAGGCGCGGATCGTGACCGCACCTTCACGATGCTGCGGATAGACGGCGTGCAGCGCGGTCGGCGGCGGCAGATGGTCGGCCAGCACTTCGACCAACTGGCCCGCGGCCAGCGCGGGCCCGACGATGAAATCGGGCAGGAGCGCGATGCCGAGACCGGCGACGGCCGCATCGCGAATCACCTCGCCGTTGTTCGCGCGCAGCGGGCCGTGCACGTCGAACGGCACGTGCGCGCCGTCCACGATGAACTCCCAGTTCGCCCGCCCCTCCTGCCCGTAGACGAGGCAGGCGTGCTGCGCCAGCTCGGCGGGTACGGCGGGCGCGCGGCGCCGACGCCGGTAACCGGGGCTGCAGCACGCCACCATCCGCACGTCGGCCAGCTTGTGGGCGATCAGCGTCGAGTCGGCGAGCCGTCCGATGCGCAACGCCATGTCGAAGCCTTCGCCGACCAGGTCGACGATGTGGTCGGAAAGCACCATGTCGAAACGCACGTCCGGATGCGCGCCGAGGAATTCGGCCACGAGCGGCGACAGATGCTCCACGCCGAACGACATCGGCGCGCTCACCTTCAGCAGCCCGCGCGGTTCGGAACGGCGCGCCGACATGGCCTGCTCGGCATCGGCCACCTCGGCGAGGATGCGCTTCGCCCGTTCCCGGAAAGCATGACCGAGTTCCGTGACAGCCAGTTTGCGCGTATTGCGCACGAGCAGCCGCACGCCGAGGCTCGCCTCGAGCGCCGCCACCCGGCGACTGACGAACTGCTTCGATAACCGCAGACGGTTCGCGGCCGCCGTGAAATTGCCGGCCTCGACCACGGCCACGAAAATTCGCATGTCGTCGAGCTGCATAGAATTTGTCCACCCAAATGAGACAGTGATTCACATTTTACCGTCATTGAACTCATCCGGATTGACCTAAACTTTCGATCATTCAACCAGATCGACGGAGGTCGAAATGATCGAAATCAGACAGGCGGCGCAACGCGGCCGCGGCGAACACGGCTGGCTCAGCTCCCGCCACACCTTTTCGTTTGCGAACTACCACGACCCGAAGCAGATGGGCTTCTCCGACCTGCTCGTCATCAACGACGACCGGGTCGCGCCGGGCCGCGGCTTCGGCACGCATCCGCATCGCGACATGGAGATCTTCTCCTACGTGCTGGAAGGCGCGCTCGAGCACAAGGATTCGATGGGCACGGGCTCGGCGATCCTGCCCGGCGACGTGCAACTCATGAGCGCCGGCACCGGCGTCACCCATAGCGAGTTCAACCATTCGGCGCGCGAGCTCGTGCACTTTCTGCAGATCTGGATCGTGCCGTCGCAAAAGGGCGCCCAGCCGCGCTACCAGCAACGCCACGTCACGGACGCGGAAAAGCGCGGCCGGCTGCAGCTCGTGCTGTCCCCCGACGGCGCGGAGGAATCGCTGCAAATCCGCCAGGATGCCCGCGTGTACGCAGGCTGCTTCGACGGCGACGAGCGCGCGCATTTCGCGCTCGGGCCGGACCGCTATGCCTATCTGCACGTGGCGCGCGGCAGCGTGACGCTCAACGGCGTCGTGCTGAACGAAGGCGACGGCGCGCGCATCCGCGCCGAGCAGGCGCTGGATTTCACGGACGGCCGGAACGCGGAAGTCCTGTTGTTCGACCTGCGCAACAACGAAATGTCGGACTTCTGGTCCTGACGCATCATTAACCGCCGCATGCAGGGAGGACAGCCGCCGGAAGCGGCGATCCTCCGGCCGCGGCGGTCCGAACCCCGATAGAACCACCCCAATAATTCGTTATCCGGAGAATCAACATGAGATACAACCTGTTCGGCCAGCGCAACGACGGCGTCCTGCTCGTCGCGCGCGTCCTCCTCGTCGTCCTGTTCATCCTGTTCGGCTGGCAGAAGCTCACGGGCTTCCATGCCACCGTGGGCTACATGACGTCGGTCGGCGCGCCGGCGCCGGCCCTGTCGGCAGTCGTCGCGGTCGTGATGGAGCTCTTCGTCGGCATCCTGATCGCCGTCGGGTTCTATACCCGTCCGCTGGCCCTGCTGCTTGGGTTGTACGCCATCGGGACCGCCGTCATCGGCCATCATTTCTGGAACGAGACCGGCATGGCGCAGTACGGCGACATGATCAATTTCTACAAGAACATCAGCATCCTGGGCGGACTGCTGGCGCTCGCCGTCACCGGACCGGGGCGGTTCTCGATCGACCGGCAGTAATCGTCGCGACCGGACCGGCTCGCGCAGGCATGGTGCGTCCACCCAATCCGGGCGGGCGCACCATGCGGCATTCCCGCGTATCCCGAACCAGCTAACGGCGCATTCCTCGACCGAACCGGTATAGGGACGGTAAATAGCAGAGGAAGTTGTCGGATAGCGGATATTTTCGTCGAGGACAGACTCACGCGCTCGGCATCCCCATACTCCGAAATAGGCTAATTCATGCCTTAAAAAGCTAAAAATAGCCTATCGAGTTGGCTTCTTCGGCGAAACCGGATTGCACAATCTGGCCCATGCCGACCGCCGATGAAAAAGCTGCTTTTGCCGAGCGACTGAGATTCGCCATGAAGCGCGCACCGGAGCGGCTGCGCGGCGGCACCGATCTTGCGCTGCACTTCAACCTGCGCCATCGCGGCGCCCATCCGGTTTCCGCCCAGACCGCCCACAAGTGGCTCAGCGGCCGCACCGTTCCCACCGACGACAAACTGCGCACGCTCGCCGACTGGTTCAAGGTGGACCTGCACTGGCTGCACTACGGCCCGCCGCCGGCGGGCATGCCGCCGGGGCCGCCGAAACCGGTGCCGCGCGATGCAAAGTACCCGCCCTCGACCGAGACGCTGGAGCTGGCCTCGAAGATCGAGGCGCTCACGCCGCATCACCGCTACCTCGTGCAGGAGCTCATCGAGCAGTTCTACGGCGACGCGGACAAGGGCTGAAACGGCGCGGCCGTTTTCCACTCCCCAAAACAGGCGGGCATGAACGACTCTCCGGACAACCTCCTAGCCCATCTGACTACACTCCAGCAGTCGGTGTTCAACGTATTCAAGCGCCTGCCGCTCAAGAGCCGCGCGCTCCAGGGGCTGCTGATGGCGCTGCGAGCCGTCTGTGCCGCGAGCCTCGCCTACGGCCTCGGCGAACTGCTCCACACCGGGCAGGCCTTCTGGGCCGCGATCACGGCCATCGCCGTCACCCAGCACAACTACGCGGATACGCTGAACCTGTCGCGCGACCAGTTCATCGGCGCGCTGGCGGGCGGCGTCTGCGGCTTTGCCGGCGCGGTGCTGGGCGGGGGTTACTACGAGGCCTACGTGGCGACGATCGCCATCGTCATCACGGGCTGCTGGTGCCTGAATGTCGGCAGCGCTGCGCGGCTCGGCGCGATCACCGCGACGATCGTCCTGCTCGTGCCCGCCGCCGGTCCCGCCTGGAGCGTCGCGCTGGTGCGTTTCGCCGAAGTGACGATCGGCATGGTCTGCGCGCTGCCGGTGAGCTGGCTGTTTTCGTATGCGGAGCGGCGCTGGCTGCACAACTGAAGGCCGGCGAACGGCGCCGCCCCGGCTTCGATAACCACGAAGAAATAGTCCATCTCCCGGCGAGCGCTAATCGCGGCGTTTGGAGCGGCGATAATCGTGGCCCAGCCGATATCAGCATTGACTTACATCAATACCTCCGCAAGCCGGTTGGGTGAAATCGTGCGAAACTCGTCGCCCGCGCCGTGTCCGGCGCGCCGCACGCCATCCCGACCCGCAGGAAAATCCGATGACCCGCTCAAACCCGACTCCCGCTGCCCCGTCCTCCCCGTCGCGCAAATCGTTGACGCTGCTCCAGATCCTCTCGCTGCTCGGCCTCAGCGGAATCGCCGCGTCGGCGCTGTTCCGCCTGCTCGCCTGATTTCCGCGTCATGTACAAGAAGGGCGTGGCCGTCGAAATCCAGTTCTCTCCCGAGCGCCTCAACGACGCGGCGGGCGACCCGTACTGGATCGACCTGAGCGCGGCCGAAGCGACCGCGCTCCTGCGCGCGCTGCAGACGCAGCTCGGCGAGCACGAAGCCGGCACGGCCTCCCCGCTCGTCATCACGCTCGACGCCGCGGCCACAGGCGCGGGAAATGCCGCTGCGCCGACGCCGACGTCGGCGCCATCCACGCCGACCGCCGCCCCCGAAGCAGCAGACTCGAACGAATTCAAACAGTGGGTTTGCCTGATCTGCGGCTGGATATACGACGAAGCGGCCGGCGCCCCCGACGAGGGGCTCGCGCCCGGCACGCGCTGGGCCGACGTCCCCGACGACTGGCGCTGTCCGTTGTGCGACGTGGGCAAGGAAGACTTCGCGCTCGTCGAGTTCTAGGTTCTAACCCCGCCCACTCCATCCGCGCATCGGCAAATCAGTGATTGTGGCGCGACTCGCCGCGCGTCTCCACGATGTTCAGATAAAGCGTCGCCGGTTCGAGGCATGCGCCGCTGCCCTGCTGCCCGACCATGCTGCGGTAAATCTCCTCCCACGGCGTCTTGTTCCGCAGGACCGGCGGCTGCCACGCGCTACGCCGTTCGGCCATTTCCGCATCGGGAATCAGCACGTCGACGCGACGCGCGGCAAGATCGATGCGAATGCGGTCGCCGGTGCGCAAAAGCGCGAGGTTGCCGCCCACGGCCGCTTCCGGCGACACGTTCAGGATCGACGGGCTCGCCGACGTGCCGCTCTGGCGGCCGTCGCCGATCGTCGGCAGCGTGTCGACGCCGTCCCGGAGCAGCGCGGCGGGCGGCTGCATGTTGACCACCTCGGCCCCGCCCGGATAGCCGACCGGCCCGCAGTTGCGGATCACGAGCACCGTACGCGCGTCCACGCCGAGCGCCGGGTCCTCGATGCGCGCGTGGTAATCCTCGGGCCCCTCGAACACCACGGCCCGGCATTCGAATACGTCGGGATGCTCAGGATCAGAAAGGAAGCGCCGCCGGAACGCCGGGTCGATCACGCTGATCTTCATCACCGCGCTTTCGAACAGATTGCCCGACATCACGACGTAACCGGCCGCCTGCCTGAGCGGCGCGTCGTAGCGGCGGATCACCTCGCGATCGGGCTCCCGCACCTGCGCGAGATTCTCCGCGAGCGCGCGGCCCGTGACGGTCAGCGCGCGGCCGTCGATCTTTCCGGCCGCGAGTAGCTCGCGCATCACGGCCGGCACGCCGCCCGCGCGGTGAAACGCCTCGCCGAGAAAGCGGCCCGCCGGCTGGCAATCGACGAGGAGCGGCACGTCGGGGCCGAGCCGCTGCCAGTCGTCGAGCGTATGATCGACGCCCATGTGGCGAGCGATCGCGATCATGTGGATCGGGCAGTTCGACGACGCGCCGAGCGCCGCGGCGGCAACCACGGCGTTCTCGAACGCGGTTTTCGTCATGATGTCCGACGGGCGCAGGTTCTCGGCCACCATCGCGACGATGCGCCGGCCCGTTTCGTAAGCCATCCAGCCGCGCTCGCGATGCGGCGCGGGAATCGCCGCGCAGCCGGGCAGCGACATGCCGAGCGCCTCGGCAAGCGCGTTCATCGAGAGCGCCGTGCCCATCGTGTTGCAGTGCCCGGCCGAGGGCGCGGAGGCGCTGACCATCTCCATGAAGCTCTCGTAGTCGATCTCGCCGGCCGCGAGCTGCTTGCGCGCATGCCAGATCACCGTGCCGGAGCCCGCCAGCTTGCCCTGCCACCAGCCATCGAGCATCGGGCCGCCCGAGAGCACGAT
This sequence comes from Burkholderia sp. WAC0059, assembly GCF_002870125.1. Classification (GTDB taxonomy): domain Bacteria; phylum Pseudomonadota; class Gammaproteobacteria; order Burkholderiales; family Burkholderiaceae; genus Paraburkholderia. The sequence continues at coordinate 53,074 of NZ_PNEO01000001.1, read as the reverse complement.
GGCGGGCAGGTTGACGGTCGCCGCGGCCATCAGGCACGCGGGCGTGGTCTTGTCGCAGCCCGTCGTCAGCACCACGCCGTCGATCGGATAGCCGTGCAGCACCTCGACGAGGCCCAGATACGCGAGATTGCGGTCGAGCGCGGCGGTCGGGCGCTTGCCGGTTTCCTGGATCGGATGCACGGGAAATTCGAGCGGAATGCCGCCCGCGTCGCGAATGCCGTCGCGCACGCGCTGCGCGAGCTGCAGGTGATGGCGGTTGCAGGGCGCGAGATCGGAGCCGGTCTGTGCGATGCCGATGATCGGCTTGCCCGACTGCAACTCCTCGCGCGTGATGCCGTAGTTCATGTAGCGCTCGAGATAGAGCGCGGTCATGCCGGGGTCGCCCGGATCGTCGAACCAGCGGCGGCTGCGCAGACGGCGCGGCGCATTGCCCTGCGGGGCAGACGAAGCATCGGGAATGCCGGTATCAGCGGGTTTCGACATGGTGTCTCCTCTCATGTCCGACGGCGGAAGAAGCCTGGGGAAAGGCGTCGGGCTTGCCGGGCGCGCGCCTTGCGCGGACGGCCGTGCCCTCGCCAGCGGCCCGTCGCTGCGGGCTCGCGTCCAGAATAAACGCAAATGGCGCCCGGGATCCTCCGATCGGGCAGCGTCCGGCGGCGCGACCTCCGGAGATTTGGCCCCCCGCGATTACCCGCGGGCCGCCGGCCGATTTGGTAGGCGGGAAGGGAACCGCACTACAATGCATCCCGTCCGACGTACAGGTTGCTGGTCCGTTCTGAAAATGTCCCTGTTTCCGAGAGTTGCCCCGTTCCTGCTGGTTCCGCTGCTCGCCGTCCTCGGCGCGTGCGCGTCGCCGCAACCGAAATTCCGCGACGATCAACTGCTCAACAGCAGCGCGAGCCCGTATGCGCGCAATTTCAGCTTCTCCAACGCCGACGCCTGCGATGCGGCCCGGCGCGCCCTGCTGAGCCAGGGCTACATGAGCACGATGCCGCATGACGACACCGTGGACGCGACCAAGAACTTTCAGCCGACGAACGACACGCACTACGTGGTCGAGGTGCACGTCGTCTGCACGCCCGGCGATGCGGGCAACACGAGCGTCGTCTACGTGAACGCGATACAGGACGGCTATGCGCTGAAGAAGAGCGACACGTCGGCCAGCGTGGGGCTCTCGATATTCGGCTCGCTGTCGCTGCCGATCCGCTCGAACAACGACGCCATGGTCAAGATTTCGAGCGAGACGATCCAGTCGGACGCGTTCTACACGCGGTTCTTCGAACTCGTCGGCCAGTACCTGAACACGGTCGCGCATCCCGAGGCCGTGCCGGGCGGATCGATCGACATCACGCCGCTGCCGCCCGTGGCGCATGAAACGCCGCCGGTTGCCGCGACCGCGGCCGCCGTCCCGCAAACGGCCTCCACGACCACGGCGATCCCGCCCTCGCCGGCGACGGTTTCCGCCACGCCCGAACCGACGACTGCCGCCGCGAACGCCGGCACGGCCGGCGCGCAACCCACGGCGACAACGGTTCCCGCGGCCGTACAAACACAACCGGCCGAAACGACGGGCGCGAGCGACCACGCGACGACGACAGCGACCAGCCCCGCGGACCCGGAACTGCGAGCGACGATGCCGCAAGCCATGATGCCGGCCAGCCCGGCACCCTTGCCGGCGCCTTTACTGGCCCCTTCGCCGACCGTCGTGCTGACCGGTCCGACGGCGGTGCCGGCCGGCATCGGCCAGCCGCCGATCCTGCCCGTCTCCGCGACCGTCGGCTTACCAGCGGCGCCCATTGTCGCGCCGGCAGCGCCCACCGTCACGGCGCCATCGGCAGCAGCCGGCGCGGCGACGGGCACCCGCAGTGCGGCTGCCGCGCCCACGTCGTCCACGCCGGCGGCAAATCCGCCGTCCGGCCCGGCACCCTGAACCTCGCGCGGCGCCCCGCTACTTGCCCAATTCGTGACCGATTACGCCGCCGGCCACGGCGCCGCCCACCGTGCCGACCGCGCTGCCGTTCGTCGCCCGATTGCCGACGTAGCCGCCCGCCGCCGCGCCGCCGAGCGTGCAGGCCCCGGTGCCGGACACCGTTCCTGCGGCGAGGAGGGCCAGCACGAGCCCGGTGGCGCACTGCCGGAATTTGTTCATCTTCATGTCTCCCTGATCGTTCGTTACGGACAGGAAGCAACGCGCAAACGGCATACCGACCTATTCCCGGCAAGCGGCGCTTGCCGCCCCGCCCCAGGTCCGACGAAACCCAGGTCCGGCAAAAGAATGAAGAATGTGCTGCCCGGGTAACGGGCCCGGTCAATGCAGGGTCGAATACGCGTGCGCCGTCACGCACGAGCCGACCCACTGGGCCAGATCGGGCAGATAGACGGCCCAGTGTCCCACCAGCGAATGGCCGTGATCGTCATGGGTCAGTGCGACGTCGGCCAGCGCGGCCCGCACGAGACGCCCGAGCGCCACGCCTTCCATCGAATCGACGCAATCGAGCGTGGACTCGAAACCGGCCGCGCCGATGTCGGCCCACTGGAGGCGCATGAAGTCGAATACGCGCTGATTGAAATTGAACTTCGCGCGCTCGACGTCGTTCGCCACCTCGAACGGCAGTTCGACGTACCGCAGCAGCGGCGCGCCGTTCGCGACGATCAGGGCGCCGGCGACGTCCATGCAGAAGCCGAACACCATCTGGCAGTTGAGCCTGCCGTCCATCTCGCGCACGTGCTCGCGCAAATCGAACGCCTGCAACGGCGTGCAGTGCCAGTTGTTCGTGTCGCCGCGCGCATGGTGCTCGTTGCGCAGCGTCGCGTACACCTCGGCATGGATGCGCGAGACGAAGATGGCCGGCCCGAGATGCATGCCGCCGCCGACCCACGCCGGCTCCACGAACAGCGTGCCGTCCCGGCAGTAATGGCGGCGTACCACGAGCCAGAGGGCAAAAGGCGCAATGTAGTCGGTGGCGTCGTCGGTCATGGCAGGACGGGCGGAAAGTGCGGAAGCCTATTTGTCAGCCCCTGTGTTAGCCCCTTCGTCGGGCTAAAATCAGGCTAAATTTAACCAGATCGAACACTAGCACAGGTCCGGGCGCCGCAGACCTCTCAAAAACGGAGAGGATTTGCCGCACCCGGTCGGTGCGAGGCTCCGTGCCGTCTGCAAACGGGCCGGCACGCCGACGGCCGCTGCGATACCCTTTACGAAGCCTGGGCGGCAGCGGCCCGGCAGCCCGCCTGCGACTGGCCCGCTCCCGCGCGCTTTGCAGGCAGCGCCCGCCCTTCCTGCCCCGTCACCGCGCGCAAGGCGCACCGGCCGCCGGCCCCGCGTTCGCGCGTCCCTTCATTCATCACAGGAGCAACAGCAATGGACTACGTCAGGCTCGGCTCGACGGGACTCGAGGTATCGCGTTTGTGCATCGGCTGCATGACTTACGGCGTGCCCGAGCGCGGTACCCATCCCTGGACGCTCGGCGAAGACGCCAGCCGCCCGTTGATCCGCCAGGCGCTCGACGCCGGCATCAACTTCTTCGACACGGCGAACGTCTATTCGGACGGCACCTCGGAGGAAATCGTCGGTCGCGCGCTGCGCGACTTCACGCGGCGCGAGGACGTCGTGATCGCGACCAAGGTGTTCAACAGGATGCGTCCCGGCCCGAACGGCGCGGGCCTCTCGCGCAAGGCGATCTTCACCGAGATCGACCACAGCCTGCGCCGCCTCGGCACCGATTACGTCGATCTCTACCAGATTCACCGCTGGGACTATCACACGCCGATCGAGGAAACGCTCGAAGCGCTGCACGATCTCGTGAAGACCGGCAAGGTCCGCTACATCGGCGCGTCGTCGATGTACGCGTGGCAATTCAGCAAGGCGCTCTACACGTCGCGCCTGAACGGCTGGACGCCGTTCGTCAGCATGCAGAACCACCTGAATCTGCTCTATCGCGAAGAAGAGCGCGAAATGCTGCCGCTCTGCAAGGACCAGGGCATCGCGGTGCTGCCGTGGAGCCCGCTCGCGCGCGGCCGCCTCACGCGCGAATGGAACGCGGCGAGCGAACGCCAGCAGACCGACACCTACGGACAGACGCTCTACGAAACCACCGCCGACGCGGACAGCGCCGTGGTCGAAGCCGTGGCGACCATCGCGCGTTCGCGCGGCGTGTCGCGCGCGCAGGTCGCGCTCGCCTGGATACTGCAAAAGCAGCCGGTGACGGCGCCGATCGTCGGCGCCTCGAAGCCGCAGCATCTCGAGGACGCCGTGGCCGCGTTGTCGCTCGCACTGACCGACGACGAAATCGCCGCGCTCGAGACGCCGTATATTCCGCACACGGTGGCCGGGCACGCGTAACGGGCACATTGCGGCGGCGAGCACACGAACCGGCAATATGTGTGCACCGCTGCAACTTCGCCCTGTCGGGTAGACGCGCCTTGAACCCGTCGGCAGGCGTCCTAGACTGTTTACCCAGTCTCTTTTTTTCAGTGCCGACCATCATGCGACTCACGATTCTGGTCAACGGCCCCGACCAGGCCGCCCATCACGATTACGCCGTCCTCTGGCTCGATACCGAGCAGCAGCGCTGGTCACGCGAATCGCACGAGGGCATCGACCTGCCCGAGTGGGGCGAGCTGCACGATACGGGCAGTCTCACCACCCTGTGCGCGCCGGGCGAAGACGAGCCGCTCTGCACGCTGCGCGGGCTGCACGTGGACCCGGACCCGAAGCGGCAGTTCCGCTCGACCGCCGGCGACGCGACCTGGTCGTGCACGCCCTCGCACACGCTGGCGAGCGGATTCTGGAAACTCCAGGCCGTGGACCGCATGCCGGTTCACGCGGAAAGCGCGCTCTTCAGCAAGCACTGATCCGCCCGCCGGTGAACACGGTTAGCGCGCAAGCCTCACGAGCCGCGCGCCGTGCCATGCGGTCAACGCGACGGCGAACCAGATCGGCACGTAGGTGGCCAGTTGCGATGCGCTCAGGCGCTCGCCGAGCAGCGTGACCGAGACGAGCACGAGCAGCACCGGCTCGACATAGCCGAGGATGCCGAACAGCGCCATCGGCAGCAGCCGGCTTGCCTTCAGATAGGCGGCCAGCGCGAGCGTGCTCAGCACGCCGAGCCCCGGCAGCAGCACGAACGCGAGCAGCGCGCGACCTTCGAGCACCGGGAACGAATGGCCCGCCACTGCCTCGACGAGGGCGACCGGCAACAGCAGCACCATCTCGACGGCGAAAATCGTCAGCGAATCGAGCCGGATTCTGCGGCGCAGCACGAAATACGGCGGATAACCGGACACGACGAGCACGGTCGGCCATGCGAACGCGTGGGTCGTCCAGAGTTCGTGCGCCACTCCCACCGACGCACAGGCCACCGCAAGCCATTGCAGCCCGTCGATGCGCTCGCGATAGTAGAAGCGCCCCACCAGCACCATGGCGAGCGGCAACAGAAAGTAGCCGAGCGACACTTCGAGCATCCGGCCGTGCAACGGCGCCCACAGGAACACCCAAAGCTGGGCGCCGAGCAGCGTCGCGCTGGCCGCGAGCGCAAGCGCAATGCGCGGCTGCGTCGTCACCCGGGCCGCGAGCGCGCGCAACTCCGGCCAGCGGCCGCGCAAGCCGAGCAGCAATAGCGCGCCCGGCGTCGTCCAGATCACGCGCCACGCGAAAATGTCGAGGCCGCCGAGCGGCGCGAGCAGCAGCGTATAGGCCGACATGAGCGCGAACAACGCCGACGCGCTCGCGGAAAGGGCAAGGCCGCGCCGCAGTTCAGGCGGATTCATCGACACGGGCGCGACAGCGGGAAAGTGCCATGGCGTGCGGAAAAATAAATGCACGCGGGAAGGATCGTTCTCATCGAATCAATTGGGCGTATGGCCTTGCGGACGGCAAGGCAGCCGGCATTCTAGACGCCCCGGGGAGGTGCGGACAGCGATGGGCGCATTCGCGGCGAATGCCCGGGCACGCCGCATGCTGCCAGGCCAGGGCAGCGGCGGGGGTCGTCGTTATCAGGTCGATTCCTCCGTTATGACAATTACGGCATGTACCATAACGTAGATGCGGGCGTGACAGCGAACGCCACTCTCCCGCGGCTGCGTCTCGCGCATACCGCCGGTGTCTGCCGGATCGTCGAACGTGGCCGCGAGAACTCGTCCCATCCGACCCACCTGGAGCCCCGCATGCCTCTGCCCGCGCCCCTGCCCAACGCCGTTTCCCCCGACTTCGCCGCCGACGTCCGCGCCGGCCTCGCCCATGCGCCGCAAAAGGAACTGCCGTCGCGATACCTGTACGACGAAGTCGGCTCGGCGCTGTTCGAAGTCATCACCGTGCTGCCCGAATACGGCGTCACGCGCGCCGAGGAGCGCCTGCTCGCCGCGCATGCGGCCGACATCGTCGCCGACCTGCCGGACAACGTCAGCGTCGCCGAACTCGGCAGCGGCAGCGGCCGCAAGACCCGGCGCATCCTGGAGGCGCTCTGCCGCCGCCATCCCACGGCCTACAGTCCGATCGAGATTTCGCGCACCGCGTTGCAGCTTTGCCGGCGCGAACTCGCCGACCTCGAACGCATCTCGATCGTCGGCTACGAGCGCGACTATCTGGCCGGTCTCGCCGAAGTGAGCCGGCACCGCGCGCCGGGCGAGCAGTTGCTCGTGCTGTTTCTCGGCAGCACGATCGGCAATTTCGCGTATCTGGCCGCCACGCACTTCCTGCACGACATCCGCGCGATGCTGCGCGCGGGCGACATGCTCCTGCTCGGCACCGACCTCATGAAGCCCGTCGCGACGCTGCTCGCGGCCTACGACGATGCCGTCGGCGTCACCGCCGCGTTCAACCGCAACCTGCTCGCGCGCATCAACCGCGAACTCGGCGGCGACTTTCCGCTCGAGGCGTTCGAGCACGTCGCGCGCTTCAACGCCGAGGCGCGCAGCGTCGAGATGCATCTGCGCGCCAGGCGGCGCGTCGACGTGCGCGTGCGGGCGGCGGAGCTTGCCGTGACGTTCGAGGCGGGAGAAACGATCTGGACCGAGAGCAGCCACAAGTACGAGGCCGCCGAAATTCCCGCGATCGCGGCCGATGCGGGCTTCGAATGCCGCCGGCAATGGTTCGAGACGGATTGGGGGTTCGCCGAGAGCCTGCTCGCGGCCGCGTGACCGGAGGACGGACGCGGATGGACCGCGCCGCGCGCGGCGCGGTCAGTGCTGCTCGAAGCGTTCGTAGCGCTTCTCGGTGAAACGTTCTTCGCTCACCACGTCCGTCACGCGCGCGGACGGCGGACCGTGACGCAGCCACGACAGCATCCGGTCCACCTGGTTGGCCGAGCCCTGCACGAGCGCCTCCACGGAGCCGTCCTCGAGGTTGGCCACCCAGCCTCGAATGCCGAGCGCATGCGCCTGGCGCACGGTCGCATGACGAAAGCCCACGCCCTGCACGATGCCCCGCACGCGCACGTAATACGTTTCGACGCGCGAATCCAGATCCGTCATCGTTCGATCTCCCGGTACGTTTTACGCCGGCATTGTAGCCGTCCCCGCGCGCGCCTGCCGGCGCGACATCCGCCCGCCCCACGCGGCGCGCGCGCCACGTACAATCCGTGCCACGCCGCCTTCGGCGCCTCGCGCCCCTCATCACCATGGAACCGAACCCCGCATGACCGATCCGAACCGCGACCTCGTGCTGATCACCGGCGCCTCCGGCTTCGTCGGCTCGGCCGTTGCCCGCATTGCGCAGCAAAAAGGCTTTGCCGTGCGCGTGCTGGTACGCGCGACGAGCCCGCGCACCAATCTCGACGCGCTCGACGCAGAAGTCGCCGTAGGCGACATGCGCGACGTCGCGTCGATGCGCGCCGCCCTGCGCGGCGTGCGCTATCTCTTTCACGTCGCCGCCGACTACCGGCTCTGGGCGCCCGATCCGGCCGAGATCGAGCGCGCGAATCTCGAAGGCGCGCAGGCCACGATGCGCGCCGCGCTCGACGAGGGCGTCGAGCGCATCGTCTACACGAGCAGCGTCGCCACGCTGAAGGTCACGAGTTCCGGCCGGAGCACCGACGAAACCTCGCCGCTCGCGGCCGCCCAGGCCATCGGCGTCTACAAGCGCAGCAAGGTGCTGGCCGAGCGCGCGGTGGAGCAGATGATCGAGCGCGACGGGCTGCCCGCCGTGATCGTCAATCCCTCGACGCCGATCGGGCCGCGCGACGTGAAGCCCACGCCGACGGGCCGCATCATCGTCCAGGCGGCGCTCGGCAAGATGCCGGCGTTCGTCGACACGGGGCTGAATCTCGTGCACGTCGACGACGTGGCCGCCGGCCACTTCCTCGCGCTCGAACGCGGCAGAATCGGCGAGCGCTACATTCTCGGCGGCGAAAACCTGCCGCTGCAGCAGATGCTGGCCGACATCGCGAACCTGACCGGCCGCAAGCCGCCGACGATCAGCCTGCCGCGCTGGCCGCTCTACCCGCTCGCGCTCGGCGCGGAGGCACTCGCGCAGTTCACGAAGCGCGAGCCGTTCGTGACCGTCGACGGGCTGAAGATGTCGCGCAACAAGATGTACTTCACGTCGGAGAAGGCGGAACGCGAGCTGGGCTATCGCGCGCGGCCCTATCGCGAGGGGCTGCGCGACGCGCTCGACTGGTTTCGCGAGGCGGGCTATCTGCGCGCTTCGTGAGCGAAGCCGGCAAATTTGTTACAACTTTCGCGGTAAGGGCGCGCCTTGCCGGACGGTCGCGATGCGGGCTGCGGGTAAAATCGCGGGTCCTACCCGAGAAGCCTCGCATGAACCTTCAAGAACAGATCGGCGCGCTGGAAACCCGCGTCGATCAGCTCATCCGGACCGCCGCCGCGCCCGCCTCGGGCGCGACCACCGCCACGCCCGACACCGAGCGGGAAACGCAGAAAGAAAAGGCCCCCGCCGCGCCGCCGGCCGGCCACACCGACGAAGTGCCGGTCCTGCAGATCGGCCGGCCCTCGCAGAACGAAATCACGATGACGATCGGCGGCCAGAGCGTCTCGCTCCAGCCGCAGCAAATCAGTCAGTTGATCGAAGAACTGTCGAACGCGCGCGCCTCGATGACGCCCGAGCCGCCCGCCAGCCTTCCGGCGGGCTGGCGGTTCGCGTCGACGAGGAATCCGGTGATGGCCGTGCAGAAACAGTCGAACGGCGACCGGCTGCTGGTGATGCGGCACACGGGCCACGGCTGGGTGCCGTTCGTGCTCTCGCCGGACATGGTCGCCCAGCTATACATGATGCTCACGCAGCGCTAGGGTCGGTCACGCCAATCCTTGCGGGGCCGACTACCCGGGAGAACGGGAGAACGGCCGATCGCCACGTCAGGCTCCTCGCGGCCCGGGCCCTTCGGGCGGTCAGCGCAAGCCTGTCATTAACGCGAACTGCGGTGAACCGCGCCCCCTACGAGACCCGGCGAAATCCCGGGCCGCGCAGCCCCGTGCCAACGCTCAGCGCTCCTGCACCGGCGCCTGCACGCGCGCCTTCCACTGTCCGCCCTTGCCGCGCCAATACCGCCAGGCGGACGCGAACGTGGCCCCCACGTAGAACAGCGCAACGAGCGGCAACACCGGCGCCCACAGCGGCGAGCGGCGGTAATAGCGCAGCATCGGCAGGTAGGCGCAGCACATCGCAGCCCAGGCGAGCCACGCGGGCCAGCCGGTCGGCCCGAGGACGAGCGCCGCCACGGGCGGCACCAGATAGATGATCGCCATGCCCGCCAGCGTCCCGGCGAGCAGCCACGCGGAATAGTGGAGCTGCGTGAACGCCGTGCGCGCGATCATGTTCCAGATGTCCTGCCAGCTATCGTAGGGGCGCAGCGAGACGCTGTGCGCCGCCACGTCGAGCCGGATCGGATGATGGCCTTCGCCGCGATGCTTGATGCGCGCGGCGAGGCTGCAGTCGTCGATCAACTCGGCGCGGATCGACTCGATGCCGCCCGCCTCCTCGAGCGCCGCGCGGCGCACCAGCATGCAGCCGCCCGCGGCGGCGGCCGTGCGGTTGCGCGGATTGTTGACCCACGCGAACGGATAGAGCTTCGCGAAGAAGAACACGAACGCCGGGATGAGCGCCTTTTCCCAGAACGAATCGCAACGCAGCCGCACCATCAGCGACACCAGATCGCGGCCCTCGGCCCGCGCGCGCACGACGAGCTGGGCGAGCGCGTCGGCGGGATGGCCGATGTCGGCGTCGGTGAGAAGCAGATAGTCGGCGGGCAGGCCGAGCGTGCCCACGGCCTCGATGCCCTGCGACTGGGCCCAGACCTTGCCCGACCAGCCGGCCGGCAGCGGCTTCGCCGCGATCACCGTCAGCCGCTCCGGGCACCGAAGCGCCAGCGCGGCGGCACGTGCGGCCTCGGCGGTGCCGTCGGTGCTGTGGTCGTCGACGACGACCACGTGGAACGCGCCCGCGTAGTCCTGTTGCAGCAACGAGCCGACCGCCTCGCCGATCGCGTCGGCCTCGTTGCGCGCCGGCACCACGGCGACGACGGCCGGCCAGCCGCCCCCGTCGGGCTCGGTCACGGCAAGCGGCGCGGCCGGCCGGGCACGCCAGAAGCCGCCGCGCGCGAACAGCAGGACGACCCAGATCAGCAGCGAAAGACAGGCAAGACCAAAGAGAACGGTCGTCATGCCCGGCCCTCGATCGACGCGACGCGCACGCTGACGCGGCGCGAGAGCCACATGCCCGCCGTGCGCAGCGCGACGACGATCCAGTCGCGCGCCTTGAACGTCGGCCGGTGCCGGAACACGTCGTAGCCGGCGCGTTCGATGCGTTCGAGCACGCGCAGCCCGCCGTGCACGACGCTGCAGAGTTCGAGCCCGAAGCGGCCCGGAATGCGCAGCGCGAGCGGCGCGCCGCTCACCATCATCGCGCGCGCCTGGGCCACCTCGTGCCGCATCAGCGCGCGCCACGAATCGTCCACGACGCCGGCCGCGATCTGGACCTCGGTCACGTTGAAACGCTCGCGATCGGCATGCGGCAGATAAATGCGGCCCTTTTCCCAGTCGGCCTCGACGTCCTGCCAGAAGCTGATGAGCTGCAATGCGGTGCAGATCGCATCGGAATCGGCGCAGTTCTCGGGCGTTGCGGCATCGATCAGATGCAGCATGAGCCGCCCGACCGGATTGGCCGAGCGGCGGCAATAGTCGAGCAGCGCGGGCCAGTCGGCGTAGCGCAGCGTGTCGATGTCCTGGTCGAATGCCTCGACGAGATCGTGAAACAGTTCGAGCGGCAGCCGGTGGACCGCCGCCACGTCCGCCAGCTTCGCGAACAGCATCGGGTGCACGGGCGCGGGCCGTCCCGCGGCGACCGCCTCGAGGCCGGCGCGCAGGTCGGCGAGCCGCGCGTGGCGCTCGGCGGGGCTCCAGTCGCCCTCGTCCGCGACGTCGTCGGCCGTGCGCGCGAATTGGTAGATCGCGCTCACCGCCGCGCGCAGGGCCTTGGGCATCAACACGCGCGCGACCGGGAAATTTTCGTAGTGGTCGACTTCCATCGGGATATCCGCAATCGGTTTCTTTCGGATTTCTTTCGTCCGGCCGGCCCGTGAGCCGCACAACGCGCTGTCCGGGCAGGACCGAACAGTTTAAGGGTTCCCGAATCGCGCTGCACGGCAACATAGGGGAAACACTGGCAAGAAATGCCGCCGCGGTGCAAACGCCGCAGCGCGAGAAGTGCGCAGCAAACTGCCCGTAATCGCGTTAAAATGCGCGTTTGGTCTTGGTGCGCCGGTTTGAAATCGGGTTCGGTGCGCCCATTAATTATGATGGTCGCGGCGATAGAGTCTTTTTTACCGACTTCTTCGAAACCCGCGTCAGTCGGAGTTCGCCACCCTATGCGAGTCATCCTTGCCCAGCCCCGCGGCTTTTGTGCGGGCGTGGTTCGCGCGATCGAGATCGTCGATCGCGCATTGCAGAAGCACGGCGCGCCGATCTACGTGCGCCATGAAATTGTCCACAATCGGCATGTGGTCGAAAACCTGCGCAATAAAGGTGCCCGCTTCGTGGAAGAGCTCGACGAGGTGCCGGAAGGCGCCGTCGCGATCTTCAGCGCGCACGGCGTGGCCAAGAGCGTCGAGCGCGCCGCGAACGAGCGCAGCCTCGACGTGCTGGACGCCACCTGTCCGCTCGTCACGAAAGTGCACGTGCAGGGCCGCCAGTACGTCTCGGCCGGCCGCACGCTGATCCTGATCGGCCACGCCGGCCACCCGGAGGTGGAGGGCACGATCGGCCAGATCCCGGGCAGAGTGCTGCTCGTGCAGAGCGAAGCCGAGGTGGCGACGCTCGACCTGCCGCTCGACGCGCCGCTCGCCTACGTGACGCAGACCACGCTGTCGGTCGACGATACGCGTGGCATCATCGACGCGCTGCTCGCGCGGTTCACCGACATCGTCGGCCCGGACACGCGCGACATCTGCTATGCGACGCAGAACCGTCAGGCGGCCGTGCGCGAGCTCTCGACCCAGGTCGACGTGCTGCTCGTGGTCGGCGCGACGAACAGTTCGAACTCGAACCGGCTGCGTGAAATCGGCAGCGAAACGGGCGTGCCGAGCTACCTCGTCGCCGACGGCTCCGAAGTGAAGGCGGAGTGGTTCGCGAACGTGCAGGCGGTCGGCATCACGGCCGGCGCGTCGGCACCCGAGGAAATGGTGGAGAACGTCATCGATGCGCTGCGCGCATTGGGCCCCGTCGAGGTTTCGACCATGGCGGGCCGTGAAGAAAAAGTCGAATTCAAGCTGCCATCGAAACTGATGGAGCCGCTTGTTGCACGTGAAGTCTAAGGAGGACGCCTCTTGTCTATTCCGCTGCTACAAAAAATCCGCGTTGGCGCCTATATCGCGCGCCAGCATTTCGGCGGCAACAAGCGCTACCCGCTCGCGCTGATGCTCGAGCCGCTGTTTCGTTGCAACCTCGCGTGCAACGGCTGCGGCAAGATCGACTACCCCGATCCCATCCTGAACCAGCGCCTCTCCATCGAGGAATGTCTCGGGGCCGTCGACGAGTGCGGCGCGCCGATCGTCTCGATCGCGGGCGGCGAGCCGCTCCTGCACCGGGACATGCCGGCGATCGTGAAGGGCATCATGGCGCGCAAGAAGTTCGTGTATCTCTGCACGAACGCGCTGCTCATGGAAAAGAAGATGGACGACTACGAGCCGAACCCGTATTTCGTCTGGTCGGTCCACCTCGACGGCGATCGTGAAATGCACGATCACTCGGTCTCGCAGGACGGCACCTACGACAAGGCCGTCGCGGCGATCAGGGAAGCCAAGCGCCGCGGCTTTCGCGTCAACATCAACTGCACGCTGTTCAACGACGCGGTTCCCGAGCGCGTCGCCGCGTTCTTCGATTCGCTCGGTCCGATCGGCGTCGACGGCATCACCGTGTCGCCGGGCTACGCCTACGAACGCGCGCCGGACCAGCAGCATTTCCTGAATCGCGACAAGACCAAGACGCTGTTCCGCGATATCTTCAAGCGCGGCAACAAGGGCAAGAAGTGGTCGTTCAGCCAGTCGGGCCTCTTCCTCGACTTCCTCGCGGGCAACCAGACCTACGCGTGCACGCCGTGGGGCAACCCGGCGCGCACCGTGTTCGGCTGGCAGAAGCCCTGCTATCTCGTCGGCGAAGGTTACGTGAAGACCTTCAAGGAGCTGATGGAGACGACGGACTGGGACAAGTACGGCACCGGCAACTACGAGAAGTGCGCGGACTGCATGGTCCACAGCGGCTTCGAGGCGACGGCCGTGATGGATACGTTCGCGCATCCGCTCAAGGCGCTGAAGGTCAGCCTGAGCGGCCCGAAGACGGAAGGCGCGTTCGTGCAGGACATTCCGCTCGATCATCAGCGGCCGGCCGAGTACGTGTTCTCGCGCCACGTCGAGATCAAGCTCGAAGAGATCAAGCACGCGGCCCAGACCGGCAAGCCGGCGACGGTCGCGGCGCATTGAGCGCGAGGCGCCGCGCGGCCACCGGCATGCGCGGCGCTGCCTGACCCGGGAATCCGGTTCTTGCCGGGAAAGACTGCCGCGAGAGTCCGCGCGCGACGGGGACGATCCCCGCGGCGCGCGGAAAAAACGATCAGTCGTTGCCGCGGGCGTTGTGATCGGTCAGGAACTTGATCAGCCCGTCGATGCCGCCCCTCGAGAGCTGCTCGGCGAACTGGTTCTGATACACCTGGATCAGCCAGGCGCCCATCATGTTGATGTCGTAGATCTTCCAGCCCGACGCGGCGTGTTCGAGCCGGTAGTCGATCTCGTCGTCGCCGCCGTTGCTGATCACGTGCGATTGCACGACGGTATCCTTCGCGTCCGCCGCCGTGTGCGAAGGCACGAAGTTGAACGTCACCTGCTGGTCACGCAACTGTGCAAGCGACGCCGCGTAGGTTCGCACGAGCAGCAACTGGAACTGTTGATAGAGCTGCTGCTGCTGTTGCGGCGTCGCGGTAGTCCAGGCTTTGCCGACCGCGATGCGGGTCGTGCGCTCGAAATCCGTGGAGGGCACGAAATGGCTTTCGACCACGGCGGTGATCCTGGCCATGTCGCCGCTGCGCGCCTGCGGGTCGGCCTTCATTGCATCGACCGTTCCCTCGACCGCGTTCTTCACGACGGTATCGGGAATAGTCTGTGCACAGGCGGTGCCCGACACTAGGGCAGCCGCGAAAAAAGCGGTCAAATAACGTTTCATACGCTCATCTGGGCAGTGGAGTGAACGCCGGACCGGCTGGCGCAGCGCGCCCGGCGAGGCCAGTATACCGGCTTTGCCCCGGCCGACCCGTGTGCATGCGGCACGCCGCCGTGCGCGAGGCCGGTATACTTGTGCGCTATTGCCCAAAAAAACGCCTCTGACAACGCACCTGTGTCTGTATGCTGAAGCCTTTCATCGTTCACCTCGTCGCCTGGTCGGTGCGCCGCGCGGCGTGGGTCATTGCACTGGCGCTGCTGGTCGCCGTGCTCAGCGGCGTCTACGTGGCCGGGCATTTCAAGATCAACACGGACGTCAGCGGGCTGGTTCAGGACGACGCGAAATGGGCGGCGCTCGGCGACGCCCTCGACAAGGCGTTCCCGCAGCGCGACCAGGCGCTGCTCGTCGTGATCGAGGCCAATGCGCCGGAGCTCGCCGACGCGGCGGCCGACACGCTCGCCGACGCGCTAAAGCAGGACGCCCGCGAATTCGGCTCGGTCACGCAGCCGGCCGGCGGCCCATTCTTCGAGCACAACGGCCTGCTGTTCCCCGATCTCGCGACCGTGCAGTCGACGACGAAGCAACTCGTTCAGGCGCGCCCGCTCGTCAACACGCTCGCGAAGGATCCGAGCGTGACCGGCCTTGCGGATACGCTGACGACGACGCTCTTGCTGCCGCTCACGATCGGCCAGGTCAAGCTGCCCGACATGGCCCATCTGCTCGGCAAAAGCGCCGACACGGTCGACCGCGTGCTGGCCGGCCAGCCGGCCGCGTTCTCGTGGCGCGCGCTGGTGGACACGGACGTCGCGACGAAGCCGGCCTACGCGTTCATCACCGTGCAGCCGGTCCTCAATTACGGCGCGCTGAAGGCCGGCGCCAGCGCCTCGGATGCGGTCCGCGCCACCGCCGCCGCGCTGCATCTCGACGCGCGCTACGGCGCGCGCGTCAGGCTGACCGGCGAGCAGCCGCTTGCCGACGAGGAGTTCGCCTCCGTCGAGGACGGCGCCGCGCTCAACGGCGCCCTCACCGCGATCGTCGTGCTCGTGATCCTCTGGCTCGCGCTGCGCTCGGCCAAACTGATCGTCGCCGTGCTGATCACGCTCGTGGTCGGCCTCGTCATCACGGCCGCGCTCGGGCTCATGATGGTCGGCGCGCTGAACATGATCTCGGTGGCGTTCATGGTGCTGTTCGTCGGCCTCGGCGTCGACTTCGGCGTGCAATTCGGCGTCAAGTATCGCGAGGAGCGCTACAAGGACGACCGGCTCGACAGCGCGCTGCTGAAAACCGCGCACAGCGTCGGCGTGCCGCTCACGCTCGCAGCCGTGGCCGTGGCCGAGAGCTTCTTTTCGTTTCTGCCGACCGCTTATCGCGGCGTCTCGGAGCTCGGCCAGATCGCCGGCGTCGGCATGTTCGTCGCGTATTTCTGCAACATGACGCTGCTGCCGGCCCTGCTGCGCGTGTTCGCGCCGCGCGGCGAAGCGGCCTCGCCGGGCTTCGCGCGCCTCGCGCCCGTGGACGCGTATCTCGCGCGCCATCGCAAGCCGGTGCTCGTCGGCACGCTGGTCGTCGTGCTCGGCGCGTCGCCGCTGCTGCTGCATCTGCGCTTCGACTTCAATCCGCTGCACCTGAAAGATCCGCATACCGAATCGATGGCCACGCTGATCGCGCTGAAGAATTCGCCGGTCATCTCGATCAACGACGTGAGCGTCCTCGCACCGTCGCTCGCGGCGGCCGACCAGATCGCGGCACGTCTTGGCAAGCTGCCCGAAGTCGGTCGCGCAACGACGCTCAGTTCGCTGATTCCCCCGGACCAGCCGCCCAAGCTGGCGCTGATCTCGGCCGCGGCGCAGCAACTGCTGCCCGCGCTCACGCAGCCGGCCGCGCCCGCGGCGACCGACGCGGCACGCGTCGCGGCGCTGAAGCGCGCCGCCGGCCAGCTCTCGCTCGCGGCCGGCGACCACCCGGGCCCGGGCGCGGCCGAGGCCGAGCACCTGTCGGCGTCGCTGACGAAACTCGCCAACGCCGACGCAGCCACGCGCGACCGCGCGGAAGCCGCGTTCTCGCTGCCGCTGCGACTCGCGCTCGGACAACTCTCGGACTTGCTGCAACCCGCGCCGATCACGCGCGAGACGCTGCCGCCGGCGATGGTGCGCGACTGGGTGGCGCCGACGGGCCAGGCGATCGTCGACGTCGCGCCGCGCGTGCCGGCCGGCGTCGATCCTAACAACGACGCCCTGCTCGCGCGCTTCGCGCACGGGGTGAAGGCGGCCGAGCCCGGCGCGATCGGCGGGCCGATCTCGATCCTGCATTCGGCCGACACGATCATCAAGGCGTTCCTGCAGGCGGCGGGATGGGCCGTGCTCCTCATCACGATCCTGCTGTGGATCACGCTGCGCCACTTCGGCGACGTGCTGCGCACGCTGGTGCCGCTGCTCGTGTCGGCGCTCGTCACGCTCGAACTCTGCGTCGTATTCGGCATGCCGCTGAACTTCGCGAACATCATCGCGCTGCCGCTCATGCTCGGCGTCGGCGTGGCCTTCAAGATTTACTTCGTGATGGCATGGCGCGCGGGCCAGACCGGCCTGCTGCATTCCAGCCTCACGCATGCGGTGCTCTTCAGCGCCGCGACGACGGCGACCGCGTTCGGCAGCCTCTGGTTATCGCACCATCCGGGCACCTCGAGCATGGGGCGGCTGCTTGCGCTGTCGCTGTTCTGTACGCTGATCGGCGCCGTGGTGTTCCAGCCGGTGCTGATGGGCGAGCCGCGTGCGAAGCGCGCAAGATCGCAAAAATAAGGGATCGACCGATGAAGAAGCAAAAAGCCGCGCTGATGGTAGCCGCGGCCAGTCTGACAGTCCTGATGGGGGGCTGTGCCACGGGGCCAAACCGCAAGGCGGACGACCCGCTGGAACCGATGAACCGGGTCATATTCAAGGTCAACGACACCATCGACCACACGGTCGCGCAACCCGCCGCGCGCGGCTATCAGAAGATCACGCCGCGGCCGCTGCAACAGGCCATCAGCAACTTCTTCTCGAACCTCGGCGACCTCGGCAACATGGCCAACGACCTGTTGCAACTGAAGATAACGGCCGCCACCGAAGACCTGGTGCGCTTCTCGATGAACTCGACCTTCGGGATCGGCGGGTTGCTCGACTTCGCCACGCCGGCAGGGCTGCCCAAGCACAACCAGGACTTCGGGCTCACGCTCGGCTACTGGGGCATCCCGTCGGGCCCGTATCTCGTGCTGCCGCTGTTCGGACCGAGCTCGTTCCGCGACGCGGTGGGCCGGGCCGTCGACGTGAGATTCAATCTGCTGAACTACGATCTCGATCCGCGCGATCGCAACGCGCTCTACGTCGTACAGTTCGTCAGCGCCCGCGCCGACATGCTCGGCGCAAGCGATCTGCTCTCGCAGGCGGCGCTCGACGAATATTCGTTCGTACGCGACGCCTACATGCAGCAGCGCAATTCGGCATTGCACGGCTCGTCGGGCTCGACTTCGCCACCGCCGCCCGACTACGGCGACCCGGGCGACGGCAGCAGTTCCTCCACCACGAGCCCGGCCGCCGGTACGGGCGCGGCGTCGGGTGTAGCGGCAGGCACGGCGGCGGCATCGGCTCCTGCTGCCGCATCGGCTCCGGCCGCGCCGGTAGCTGCCAGCGGCCCCGCTGCGGCGCCGGCTGCTCCCGCATCGGGTACGGCCAGCGCAACGACGCCCTGAGGCATCTTCGGCCACGGCAATGAAAAACCCCCGGCAGACGCTACGCGCCTGCCGGGGGTTTTTTCTGGCTCCGGAGCCGGCCGAGCCGCACTGTCGATCCTCGCCCGACGGCACCGGCCGAAACCGCTACGGAATCAATACACGGTATCCACTTCGGGCAGGCGTTCTTCCAGCCCATCCCCCGCCTTCGGGGCCTCCGGCTCGCCGGCCGGCGGCACCGCCGTCTGCCCGCGAAACTGCTCGAAGGCCTCGTCGGCATAGATCACCCGGCTACGGCCGTGCGGCGCCGGATTGCCAACCTCGTCGAGATTCACGAACACCATCTTGTCGATCGTCAGGATGCTTTTGCGCGTGATCTTGTTGCGCACTTCGCAACGCAGCGTGATCGAGGTGCGCCCGAAATGGGTTGCGGTCATGCCCAGCTCGATGATGTCGCCCTGGCGCGCCGAGCTGACGAAGTTGATCTCCGACATGAACTTGGTCACGACGCGCTTGTTGCCCAACTGGCAAATCGCGTAAATGGCGGCTTCTTCGTCGATCCAGCGCAGCAGACTGCCGCCGAACAGCGTGCCGTTCGGATTCAGGTCTTCCGGCTTGACCCATTTGCGGGTATGGAAATTCATCTGGCTCATCTGGTACGCCCCTCGAAAGTGATTTCCCGATTCCCAGGTGGACCTAGGGTTAACGCTAGGATTGTAGCGAATATAAGGGTTTTCCCGAATCAATACAAGAGAGCCAAAATTGTGCTGGTTGTAGCGACGCTACAGTACGCCGGCCTGCGCCAGAACCCGTCGCGCCTCGACGAGCGCCGCGCGCGCCGCCCGCGCATCGGCAGCGAGACGCAGCAACGCGCCAAGCTGCGCGGGATCGCGCACCAATTCGCGCAGAATCGGCCAGACCGAGGTACTGCCGTCGTCGCGCAACCCGGCCGTGGCGGCGGCGGGCAGGCTTCGCCAGGCCGGATCGACGATCGCGCGGCACACCGCGAACGGCAGGCCGCGCGCGGCCGCAGCCGCGGCCGCGAGATGCGACTCCATGTCGACCGCCAGCGCACCCGTCGAGCGGAACAGCGCCTGCTTGTCGGCGGCGCCCGTCAGCGGCGCCACGACCGCCGCTTCCACGCCGCGCCGTACCCGGCCGGCCAGCGGCGACGTTTCGAGCGCGGCGGCAAGGCGCTGGGACCACTGGGCATCCGTGTCTGCGCGGCCGAACGGCCCCTCTACGGCTTCCGCGACGATCAGCGTACCCGGCGCGAGGTCGGGCGCGAGACCGCCCGCCGTCCCGAAGCTGATGACGCCGGACGCGCCGCGCGAGAGCGCGGCGGCGAGCGCCCGTTCAAGCAGATCCGCCCGGGCAGCGAACACGACCTCGACGCCCGGGCCGCGCGCAATGCGCGCCTCGAACGCCATGCCAGTCACCGCGACAACGGGCAACCCGCGACGGTCGGCTCCGGAAGAAGACGTGGCCGGCACGGTCACATCCCGACCGCGACGCGCGTCGTGCCGTCGCGCTTCAGGTTGCGATAGCGCGCCAGCGCCCACAGCGGGAAGAACTTGCGATAGCCGTGATAGCGCAGATAAAACACGCGCGGAAAACCCGTCGCGGTAAAGCGCGTTTCGTCCCAGAGGCCGTGCTCGCGCTGCGTCGTCTGCAGATACGCAACGCCGCGCGCGACGGCCGGATGATCGACCTCGCCGGCCGCCATCAGGCCGAGCAGCGCCCAGGCCGTCTGCGACGCGGTGCTCGGCGCGCGCTCGTAGCCGCGGTACTCGAGCTTGTAGCTCGTGCCGTCTTCGCCCCACCCGCCGTCGTCGTTCTGGATGGCGACGAGCCACTGCACCGCCCGGCGGATGCGCGCGTCGTCGGGCGCGAGACCGGCCGCATTCAGCGCGCACAGCGCGCTCCAGGTGCCGTAGACGTAGTTCATGCCCCAACGGCCGTACCAGCTACCGTCCGCCTCCTGCTCCTTGAGCAGGTAGTCGAGCGAGCGGCGGGCCGGCTCGCTCGTCGCCGGCAATTCGCCGATCTGCGCGAGCATCGACAGACAGCGCGCCGACACGTCGGCGGTCGGCGGATCGAGTAGCGCACCGTGATCGGAAAATGGAATGTTGTTCAGATAGTACTGGGTATTTTCCGGCTCGAACGCGCCCCAGCCGCCGTCGCTGCTCTGCATGCCGACCACCCATTCCCTCGCGCGCGCGATCGCCTCGCCGTAGAGCTCCGGCCGGTCGGGACCGGCTGCACGGTGCATCGCCATGACGACGACGGCCGTATCGTCGACGTCCGGATAATGGGGATTCGCGTACTGGAACGCCCAGCCGCCAGGCCGCACGTCCGGACGGCGTGAAATCCAGTCGCCGCGCACGTCGAGGATCTGCAGCGGCCGCAGCCATTCGAGGCCGCGCTGCACCGCCGCCTCGGCGCGAGCGTCGCCGGTTTCGAGCAACGCGTGCGCCGCGAGCGAGGTGTCCCAGACCGGCGACAGACAGGGCTGGCAATACGCCTCGTCGTCGTGAACGGCGAGCAGCTTCTCGATCGACTGGCGGGCGATCGCGCGATGCGGGTGATCGGGCGGATAGCCGAGCACGTCGTACATCATCACCGAATTCACCATCGCCGGAAAAATCGCGCCGAGCCCGTCCTCGCCGTTCAGCCGCTCGTCCACGAACGCAACCGCCGCGTTGATCGCGCGCTGGCGCAGATACTGCGGGAACAGCGGATCGAGCACGCGCAGCACGCCGTCGACCGCGCGGAAGAACGCGAACCAACCCTTGTTCTGATGCGGCGCGCGCTCCGACAGCCCGGTCGTGACGGGCGCGCCGCGAAACAGCTCGTCGATGCGCACGCCGCGCGGATTGCGCGCGACCGGATGTTTCGCGTTGAGCACGAGGAGCGGCACGATCACCGTGCGGGCCCAGTACGACACCTTCGAAAGGTGGAACGGAAACCACTTCGGCAGCAGCATGATTTCGACGGGCATCATCGGCACCGCGTACCAGGTGACGACGCCGAAGAGCGCGAGCAACACCCGCGTAAACACGTTCGACGCCTCCGCGCCGCCCGCCGCGAGAATCGCCGCGCGCGCGCGCGCCATGTGTTCGGCATCCTCGGCGTCGCCGATCATCTTCAGTGCGAAATAAGCCTTGACGCTCGCGCTCACGTCCATCGCGCCGTCGGTGAACAGCGGCCAGCCACCGTCGGCGAGCTGGATGCGGCGCAGATAGCTCGCGATCTTCCGTTCGAGTTCCGGGTTCGCGGGCTCGCCGAGGTAGTGGACGAGCAGCACGTATTCGGCCGGAATGGTCGCGTCGGCCTCGAGTTCGTAAACCCAGTGGCCGTCCGGACGCTGGTCGGCCAGCAGCGCGTCGGTGGCGCGGTTAATCGCCGTGCCGAGCACGTCGGCCGCGTTTGCCGCGGGCGCGGCGCGATCTGCCTGCGTGTCGGGCGGCAGGGCTTGGGATAAATCGTTCATCGGTGCTCCAGGGATACCGTGAAAAGCGTATCCGCGGCCTTCTGGCCGGAGCGGATCGCCCCTTCAATCGTTGCGGGCAGACCGGTCGCGACCCAGTCGCCCGCGAGCATCAGGTTGTTCCAGCGCGTGCGGGTGGCCGGCCGACGCATTTCCTCCTGCGGCACGGCAGCGAACGTCGCGTGCCGCTCCGCCACGATCTGCCAGGCCGGCATCGGTTCCGGCGGCAGCGACGTCACCTGCGCGACGTCCGCCCAGATCGAGCGGGCCAGTTCTTCGCGCGGCATGTCGAGCAGCCGGTCGGCACCGTTGATCGTGACCGACAGGCGTCCGTCGAAACCGAACAGCCATTCGGCCGTCGAGTTGACGAGGCCCGTGAGCAGCGCAAGGCCCGGCGGCGGCTCGACCGCGAAATGCGCGTTGACGACGGCGCGAAAACGTTGCGGCGTCTGGATGCCGGGCACGAGCGTGCGCGCGACATCGGGCGGCACGGCGAGCACGACGGCATCCTGCGAATCGAGCGGAACCGGGGTGCCGTCGAAATCGAGCGCGCTCGCGCGGCCGGCCGTATCGTCGAAGGAAATGGCGGTGAGACGCGAGCCCAGCCGGATCTGTGCGCCGCCGTGCTGCAGGAGCCGCAAGGCGGGATCGACGAACGCGCTGCCGAGGCCGTTCTTCGCGACGAGCGGCCGGCAGGCGTCGCCGCCGCCGGCAAGCGCCTCGCGCGCCACCGCGCCCGCCAGCTCCGCGCTGCCCTCGCGCGGCTCCACGTTGAGCACCGCGCGAAAAAACGGCCGTACGAGCCGCTCCCACAGCAAGCCGTCGCTGCGCATCGTCTGCGCCATCGTGCGGCCCGGCTTCGCGAACAGGAGCGGCAGCAGCGACAGATAGTCGACGGCCCTCGTGCCGGGCACGCGCGCGCCCCCGTCGAAGATCCACCAGGGCAGACGGCCGCGCGAGAGCCGCAGGGTCCAGCGCGAACGCGTCGCGAGGTCCATGAACGCGAATTCGGGCTGCGCGGGACCGACGAGCTCGTCGCTCGCGCCAATCGCCCGCAGATAGCCGAGCGTCGCGTGATGGCCCGAGAGTACGAAGTGATTGCCGCTGTCGAGGTTCACCCCGAGCACGCGATCATAGTACGAGCGGCAGCGCCCGCCGGCCTGGTCCGCCGCTTCGTGCAGCACCACCCGGGCGCCGCGCCGCTGCAACTGGACCGCGGCGGCAAGGCCGGCAAGCCCCGCGCCGATCACGTGAACGAGCCTCGCCATCAGAACAGCGCGTAGCGGGCGAGAATCCACAAGAGCCGCGCGCGCGGCTTGCCGAGCTTCGCGCGCGGCAGATCGAAGCCGCGCTCGAGCGTGCGATCGAGCAGGCAACGATAGACGCCCGACATGATGCGCGGCGCCTTCACCTGGATGCGCGGCGCGCGATCCATGATCGCGTCGGCCTCGGCGAAGTGCTGCTTCGCGCGTTCGGCCAGCGTCGCGCACACGCGCGGCAACGACGGATCGGCGGCAATCGCGTGCGGATCGCCGCCGGCGTCGATCCCTTCGCGCGCGAGCAGTTCGCGCGGCAGATAGCAGCGGTTGATGTCCGCGTCCTCGTCGATGTCGCGCAGGATGTTGGTAAGCTGCAGCGCGCGCCCCAGATGATGGGCCAACAGGCGTCCCGGCTCGGGCTCCATCCCGAAGATCCTCACCGACAGCCGCCCGGCCGAACTCGCGACGCGGTCGCAGTAGAGGTCGAGCGTGGCCTCGTCGGGCGCGCAGATGTCGGCGGCGGCATCCATCGCCATGCCGTCGATCATCGCGTGGAAATCGTCGCGCTGGAGCTGGAACGTATGGATGTGCCGCGTCAGGGCGGCGAGCGACGGGCGAGGCGTGCCGGCATAGCAGGCGTCGATGTCGGCGCGCCAGGCCTCGAGCCCGGCGGCCCGCTCGCTGCGCGGAAGATCGCTGTCCGCGATGTCGTCGACGGCGCGGCAGAACGCGTAGACCTGGTACATGGCATCGCGCTGCGCCGCCGGCAGAATGCGCATGGCGAGATAGAACGAACTGCCGGCCGTGACGGCGGCGGCGTCGGTTTGCTGCGTATCGTCCACGACGAGGTTGGAAACGGCCAAGACGATCTCCGCTGGGAGGAGCCCGCGACGGGGCGATCAGGAACTCTCAGGCCCGCATGGCGCGGGCCGCCCGCGCGCGCGGAACACGCGCAGGGCACCAGCTGTAAGCCGGAAAATGGGCGAAAGTATACCAACCTTTAGGCCCGGCCGCAGTCCCTGCCCGGGCCGGCCCGTCCGGCCGGCTCAGACGGGCCGGGCAGGCTCGCCCGGCGGTGTGAACATCACCGAACGGTTGCGGCCCCCGCGCTTGGCCTCGTAGAGCGCCTCGTCCGCCTCGTTGATCAGGGCGTCGCAAGTGGGTGCCCCCGGCCGCGCGGTCGTGCCGCCCACGCTGGCGGTCACGCTCACGCTCGCGCCCGGCACCTCGACGGCCACGCTGCCGATGATGCGGCGGATCTTCTCGGCCGCCTGCATCGCGCCTTCGAACGCCGTGGCCGGCATCAGCAGCGCGAACTCCTCGCCGCCGAAGCGCCCGAACGTGTCCTGCTTGCGCACCACGTCCGCCACGCGCTGGGCGATCTCGCGCAGCACCGTATCGCCGGCCGCGTGGCCGTAACGGTCGTTGATCTGCTTGAAATGGTCGAGGTCGAACAGCAGCACCGACAGCTCGCCGCCGTAGCGCTGCCAGCGCATGAACTCATCGACGAAACGTTCCTCGAAATAGCGCCGGTTCGCAATGCCCGTCAGCCCGTCGCGATGCGCGTACTCCTGCAGTTTGGCGACGGCCTCCTCGCGCTCGCGCTGCACGATGCTCACGTGCGTCACGTCGGAGATCGTCACGCAAACCGCCACCACCTCGCGATCGCGCATGAGCGGCATGAACGTGCAGTCCTGCTGCATGAAATCGACGCCGCCGGTGATCGGCCGGTCGTGATCGAAACGGAACAGGTAAGGCCGTTGCTCCCAGGAGCTGAACGCGAAGGTGCCGAGCTGGAACACGCTCTCCACCTTGCGGACGAGCCAGGCGCGCGGCAGATCGGGAAAGTGCTCGAAGAGCGAGCAACCGAGCACCTGCTGCGCCGGCAAACCGCTGTGGTCCTGCATGAAGCGGTTCCACATCAGCACGTTCATCTCGCGATCGAGCACGAAAATGCCGAAACCGACCCGCTCGACGACGAGATCGGACAGCGACAGCGATGGCCCGTCAGGCGCCGTGCTCATAGCCCCTGCAGCAGCGTGTCGAGCGCGCGGCTCACCTGGCGGATCGATTCCTCGGCCATCAGCATCACGAGATGGGCGCGCAGCGGACGGTCCTCGAGCGAGAGATTCACTTCCACGAGCAACGCCACGTTCCAGACGAGCATGCCCGGCTGGAAGACGTCGACGAGCGATACCGCCTCGCCCAGCATGTCCGGCGCCGAGAAGATGGGCACGAGCCCCAACTGGCCGAGGATCGACGACACGCAGGCGCCGGTGAGCACGTTGGCGATGTCGAAAATCAGCTCGGTCTCGCTCGCCTGTTCCTCCGCCTGCGGATCGCGCACGAGCGCGGCCAGATCGGTCATGCCGGCGCTGCGGCAGATGACGAGCACCTCGCCCTTGATCTCCGAGCGGAAGCCCTGGCGCACCACCGTGACCGAGTCCTCGATGCCCGTCATCTCGCGCAGCGCCCCGGCCGCCTCGCTGAGGGCGACCGTGCGCACGCGCGGCACCGACAGCTCGATGAACGAGTCGAGCAGCCGCGACAGCCGGCTCGCCGCCGTCCCCATCCCGAGGTTGGCTAGCTCCTGCAGCGCATCGCGCTGGTCTTCGGTCAGGACGGGTTCACGCATACAACCCATACTCCCTCAGGATGGGCAGCAACGCTTCAGGCGTGACGGGCTTCGCGACAAACGCGGCGGCGCCGAGCCGGCGCACGCGCTCTTCGGCAAGCGGCTGCACGTCGGCGGAAACCACGATCACGAACGTGTTCAGGTCCTCGTGCTGGAGCGCCTCGAGCACCTGGAAGCCCGTCATGTCCGGCATCGTGAGATCGAGAAACATCACCGACGCCCGACCCGCGCGATAAAGCGCCAGCGCCTCGCGCCCGTTGGACGCGTACGAGATATCGACGTCCCAATCCTCGGGCAACGCTTTCGTGAGCAGCTTGCGGGCAAGCAGCGAATCGTCGGCGATCACGATGGGCAAGGACATGGCTGGCTGAGTAATAGAAAACCCGGCGCAGGGATTCTGAATGCCCGCGCCATGCAAAGTGAAAGTCTGCGTGAAAAAAGCGATTGTGAAGGCGGTTGCCGCTTGCAAACCGCATCTGCTGCCGAAACCGGGCATGGCAGCGTAGGGACTGCCCGGCCAGGCACTGAACGGTGTGCCGCCGGAAATCTACCTGTCAGGACGCGCTTTTATCGCGTCGCAAATTCTCGAAGTAAACCGGCGAAAACGCAACTCGCCCAAAACGGATTTGTAAATAATATCACCCCAAAATTTAACAATTTTTGAAATATCTACCTTCTCAGGCTGGAAAACCACGCTGATCATGCTTTTGATTACGTTTGCGACTCCGCATTCATCCCGGATTTGGACAAAACCGCGCAGCCGTCATTCCGTGCCCGCGCCCCGCCCTGCGCGACCGGCGCGCCTGTCCGGACGGCCCGCCGAAATCCGGTCAACCCGGAAAAAAACCCGTCGGACTTGTCGTTTATGATGACGGAACGCAAGTTTCGCCCGACGCCGCCGCCCCCGACATGACTCCAGAACGGCCCGCCCAACCCGCCGTGCGTCCGCCCGAACCGGCTCGCGACGAGGAATCCCCGTTTCCGGCTGCCCCGGAGCACGATTTCGCGGTCCGGCGCAGAACGCTGATCACCCTGCTTGTCGCCGCCATCGTGCTGCCCTGCCTCTATGTCGCGACCATGGCGATCAACGACCTGCACGCGCGCGAGGCCGAAGCGGCCGATGCCACGCAACGCACGGTACGGGTCGCGGAAGAGCACGCCCTGAAGGTCTTCGACATGAACGAGGCGCTCGACGCCCGCGTGGTCGATCTCGTGCAGGGACTCGACGACGACGGCATCCGGACGGAGGAGCCGCAGATCCACGACAAGCTCAAGGCCATCGGAGGCGGCTATCCCCAGGTCGCGGCGGTCTCGATCTTCGGCCGCGACGGCCAATTGCTCGCGAGCAGCCGCTTTTCGCCCCCGCCGCAGATATCGATCGCGCAACGCGACGACTTCACCGGCATTCGCGACGGCAAGGTCATCGAGCACGTTTCGCGCGTGATGTTCGGCCAGGTCAGCGACGAAGTGGTGTTCAACATGGGCGTCGCGCGCCGCGACGCCGACGGCACGTTCGCCGGGATCGTCTCCGTCGCGCTGCGGCCGGGCTATTTCACGGGCTTCTACCGCGACCTGCTCGGCCCCGACTCCCCGATGACGATGGGACTCGTGCGCAGCGACGGCGCCGTGCTGGCCCACCATCCGCTGGGACGCGGCATACCGGAGGTCATCACGGACAATCCCGCCTTCACCGAAGCGCTCGCCGCGGGCCGCGATGCGGGTCTCATTCGCGTGCACTCGCAACTGGTCGGCGACAACCTGATCCTTGCCTACCGGCGGGTGGGCGGCTACCCGGTGTACGTATCGTGCGGCTATCGCACGTCCGCGATCCGGGCCGGCTGGTATCGCCATCTGAGCCTGCTGATTCTGTCGATGTTCACGCCGTCCGTCGCGCTGTGGTGCGTGATCTGGCTGTCGCTGCGCCGGCTCGCGGCCGAGGAGGAAGCGTGGGAGCGCTGGCAGGCCGAGGCCTCGATGCGCCGCTCGATCGAGTCCGCCTATCGCCAGTCGCGCAAGATGGAAGCGCTCGGCAACCTGGTGGGCAGCGTGGCGCACGACTTCAACAACCTGCTGATGATCGTGTCCGCGAACGTGCAGATCGTGCGGCGCCGCGGCGGCGCGACCGGGTTCGATCGCGAGCTTTCGGCCGTCGAGCGCGCGCTCAAGAGCGGACAGTCGCTGACCCGCCAACTGCTCGGCGTGGCGCGCAAACAGCCGCTGCGCAACGAGACGATCCACGTCGCACGCTGGCTGCCCGCGTGCCGCGAGTTGCTGCGGGCATCGCTCGGCGCCAGGGTGTCGCTCGTGATCGACGCCGGCGACGGCATATGGCCGATCCTCGTGGACGTCGCCGAACTGGAACTCGCGCTGATTAATCTCGCGGTCAACGCGCGCGACGCCATGCCGAACGGCGGCCGCTTCACGGTACGCGTGCGCAATATCACCTTCCGACCCGGTGACGGCTTTCCGCTCGACGGCGACTTCGTCCAGCTTTCGCTCGAGGACACGGGCATCGGCATGCCGCCCGACGTGCTGGCCCGCGCCTTCGAACCGCTTTTCACGACCAAGCCCAAGGGGACCGGCACCGGTCTCGGACTCCCCCAGGTGTTCGCATTCTGCGAGCGCTCGGGCGGTCTCGCCGCGATCGACAGCGCCATTGGCGCCGGAACCTCGGTGCATCTGTATTTGCCTCGCGCGCAGATCGCCCCGACGGCCGAACGGCCGGCCGAGCCGGGCCGGCCGACCCGCGCGCAGGTCCTGCCGGGGCTACGCGTACTGCTCGTCGAGGACAACGACGAAGTCGCGGCCGGTACGGAAGCGCTGCTGCAGATGATGGGGCACCACGTGACCTGCGCGAACGATGCGGCGAGCGCGTTGCATCTGCTCGGCGAGCGCTATTCCGGCGACGCGAGACACGATGCGATCCTGCCGTTCGATCTCGTGATCTCGGACATTCACATGCCGGGCAACATGAACGGCATCGACCTGGCCGAAGCGGTCCGGAACATCGACCCCAGGCTGCCCGTCATTCTCGTGACGGGGTATGCCGAGCAACTGGATCGCGCCCGTCATGCCGACGTGCGCGTGTTGTCCAAGCCGTTCGATATCGCGCTACTCGAAAAGATGCTGGAAACGATTCAGCGCGAACTGACCGCCCACAGCGATGCCGCGGGATAAACGCAAGGATGCCGATTCAATTTCCCGGGCTGGCCATGTTGTGAATAACGAAGCCGTCCCGGTAGTTATCCACAGTTTCTGTTGAGAACCTTGTGGACAATCTCCGGCATTCGCCGGCGGCATCAGGCATTCCGTCAGATCGGCATTGGGCCCTGGCGCATCGTGATTCCGCGAGCGGCCTGACGCGAATGGCAAAAGGAAAGGATTCCAGATGGCTCGCGTGAATCAGGCGAACAATGTCCTGATGTTTTCGACGGGTCGACCGATTACCGCCCGGCCGTCACGCACGACAATAGGCCGTTGCAGCAGGATCGGATGATTCGCCAACGATTCGTAAAGCATCTCCTCGGTCACGTCCTGGGCATCGAGGTTCAGCGCCTTATATTCCGCTTCGCCGGACCGGATCATCTCGCGCACCGAACCACCCAGCATCGCATGAAGTTTCTTTAATTGTTCGACTGAAAGCGGTTGTTTCAGGTATTCGACGATTTCGACGTGTTCATTCCGGTCGTTGTTCAGAACGTTAGCGATCAGGTCGCAGGTCGCGCGAGATTTCGAGCAACGAGGGTTGTGATAGATGGTGATCATGGAAGGAGCGATTTATTCGGCAGGCAAGCGGGTCGATCGCTATATGGAACCGGATCGATCTAGCGGGACCGTGATGAGTTTACCCCTCTCCTTTCCTTGTTATGGCGACACTTGAACTCAAGGAAGAGGTAGGCAGGTGCAATCTGTGCAGGGTGATCAACTGGATGCATAACGCAGGGTTAGATTCATTTCCCACACACCTCCTTCAATTTTAGTTTTATTTAAAATTTAAATTAACCTGCAACCATAAGCATCTAGTGTAGATAACCCGCCGCCCAATGAACTCGCGGAACGCTCGTCAACTGGAAGGTGCTTTATGCGCATAAAGCACCTTCCAGATAAGACCTTCCGCCTGAATCCCAACCAGCCGATCAAGGAACAGCCGGAACGTATTCGCCAGAGCATCTCCTCCCGCCACCCAAACCGGCTCACACCCGCACACAACGAGCCAGGCAATCCACAAACCGCGCCCCAACATGCCGCTGCCGAGAATACTGCTGTAGCTTTATGCGCATAAACCGTAAGCCAGATGGCTAATACACAACGAATGCTGCAACAAACATTGAAATCGCTTTTTTCTTCTGTAGAATTCAACAATCCTGAGAAAAAGGGGATATGAATTGGCGGCGGAAATCATTGCAATCACGCAGCAAAAAGGTGGGGTCGGCAAAAGCACAATCGCCATGCATCTTGGTGCGGCCTTCCACGAAAGAGGCAAGCGCGTCCTGGTCGTCGATGCGGACGGACAAAACACCCTTATTCACTGGGCCAGTGCATCGACAGACGAAGAGAATGGCATCCCGTTTCCCGTGGTCAATCTATCCGAGGCCGGCGGCCAAATTCACCGGGAAATCAAAAAATTCATCGGGGATTACGACATCATCGTGGTCGATTGTCCACCGTCGATCACCGAGAAGGTTTCGGGCGTTGTCCTGCTGGCCGCGACGATTGCCGTCATCCCGACATCCTCTTCGCCCGCCGATTACTGGTCCAGTGTGGGATTGGTCAAATTGGTGCAGCAAGCCCAGGTTATGAACGAAGACTTGCGGGCCGTATTTCTACTCAACAAGACGGAAGAGAAACGCATGCTCACCCGGGAATTGAAGCGTGCCCTGGAAGAGCTCGGCTTTCCTTTACTCAAAACACAAATCCCCACCCGCGAAGCCTACAAGCAGGCAATGGCGCTCGGACAGACGGTTCTTCAGATGACGGACCGAGGCGCAAAGCTCGCCAGTGCCGAAATACGTGCATGCGCCGACGAGATCGCGGCGATGCTCCCCTGACTTTATGCGCATAAAGGCCCCCGAATGAAACCTTCCCAACTGGCAAAAGGCTTCCAGGCTCGCCCCGACAAGAGCAGCAGCGAAAAGCGGACCGCGCTCGATCGTCTGAATGCAATCGACGGGCTCGTCGAGCAAGACCAGCGGAAAGCAACCGAGGCAACGGCACACTCGCCGCAGCCTGAATCGCGATCCAACGTGAAAGACGACGCACAGACCCTTCGCGTCGAAGGCGAGTCGCCCGAATATCGCGTATGGCGAACCGGGCAGGGATATCAACCGGGGCAGGTCATCGAATTACCGCTCAAGGCCATCAAGGCCAGCCCGTTCAATCCGCGTCATTTCTATTTGAAATCGTCGATTGCAGAGCTTGCGGTCAATCTGGCGAAGCAGGGGCAACAACAGGCCATTCACGTCATTCCGGATTACGCCAATCCCGACACTTATTTCGTCAGCGATGGCGGGCGACGCGTTCGCGCTTTGAGAGAAGCGAATAAGGAGACCGTCAAGGCAATCGTCGTCGATCTGCCGATTGGCATCGAAAGCTACAAGCTCGGCTACGATCTCAACGTTCAACGCGACTCGCAAACCGTATTCGACAATGCGGTCGTCTGGAAGCGCTTCCTCGAAGAAAATTACTTCCAAAGCCAGAGAGAATTGGCCGAGCACCTGGGGCTAGACGAATCGACCATCGCCGTAGCCCTGTCGATCGCGAAATTACCGGAAGCGATCATGCAGGAAATGGTCGCGCGACCGGACCGCTTCGGTTCGAACATGGCCTACCAGGTCGGGCGTTATCACACCGCACGCGGCACCGATGCCACGTTGCGCCTGATTAACCGGATTCTGTCCGACGATCTGAGTACCCGCCAGGTTGCCGACATCGTCAAGGGACGGGCCAGCAGCGATCAGGAAAACGCCACACCCTCGAGCCGCCAGCGATATGCCCGGCGTCTCGAGATCAAGCTCGGCGGAGTATCCGTCGGAGATCTGAAGTCTTACGGTGACGACCGACTGGAATTGCGGCTCAAGGGACTGGAAAAGGAGCGGCGCGACGACATCCTGCGGCAAATCGAGCAGATATTGCAGTTTCAATAACCGGAAACCGCTACGCCGCCGCCCGGGACTGGCTCAAGGTGAAGGCGAGCAGATCGCCATCGGTCGGCTCACCCCAAGTCTTGCGGGCGAGCCAGTCAAAAAACGCCGTTTCGGCCAGCTTCGATTCCAGCCCGCGACGACGCCAGTCGTCGCGCATATGCGCCCCCAGCGCCGGCAGCTCATCCTCTTCGAATGAGCGACGCGCCAGTTCGCGTCCCGTCTCCCCCTGCTCGTTGTACAACGCCTGAGCTTCCTTGCGTCGGTAGGCTGCATATTCGCCCAGCAGACGAGCCTTGAGATCGTCCGCGGGCACCGCCGCGCCTGCCGCAATCCTTGCCGTTCCCGAAGCGGGCACATCCTCGACCGGCGGCGCATAACCCTTCTTGAGCGCATCCTTGAAAAGCGCGGCGGCACTGCGCACGGGGGGCAGGGTGGTACTGCGCATGCGCTGCTCGGTCATCTGCAGCGCGGCACGAATGCGATTTTCCTCGCTATCGGCATATAGCGACTGCGCTTCCTTCAGCGAGATGCCGATTTTGACCATGCGATCAACGAGCGTGCTGTCGAACACGTTCGGATGCTCGTCGAGCGCCAGCATCGGTTGTTTCCGTTCGGATACCCGGAACTGGATCTCAGCCACGCGCCGACCTTCGCGATGCTCGATCAATTCGACGAAAATGTTCGTCACGGCGTTGACTTCCGCGATCGCCGGCCGAAGATAGTCGCGTTTGAAATACTTGTACTCGCGTTTAGCCTCGTCGCCTGCTTCCGTGTCCGGCGTACCCGACAGGATGGGACGCCACCATTCCCACGTTTCCCGCATCGTCAGATGGCTTGGATTCGTCAGGTAGCGCACGCAAATCTCGTACAGGGCCAACCCGGCACTGCTGCGCAACTGACTCTGAAACTGCAGACTCAAACGGGCATATTGAACCGGGTCGAGCAGCTTCTTCTTGATCTTTGGAGCGAACGAGAATTCGACCCAGACGCGACGGGTCGCCGGATCTTCGAGAATTTCGGCGTCGGCAATCAGCGTCGAGATACCCCATTTGCGCCCGGGTTTCTGGCTCGACGTACCCTGACTCCATTCGACCTGCACCGACACCATGCGCCGCAGATGCTCCTTGACGAGCGCCGTATCGTTAGAATCGAACGCAGAATTGGCCACAATGTCGGAAAGCAGCGCGCGATAGGTATCGCCCGACTCGTCGGCCTGCTGGGCAACCGCCAGCAGGACATTGAACAGCTTGCGGGTCAGCAAGGTAATCTTGCCGCTCTTGGGCTGGATGGCGATCGCCTCGACGGCCTTGCGCAGCTCGGCCGAACTGGGGCTCACCACATCGGTCTTCTTTACGCGCTTCGTAACCATGCGTCGGAGTCGAAGAGGATTCTGCCGACAGCATACCGTCTGCGGTGATAGCCGTCTACAGAAACGACCTCACCATTCCAGGTGATTCAGGCCCCCAATCTGGTGCTCACCGCGAATCATTCCCGTAAAGACTCACCTATATTTTTGCCGGGGCACACCGCCCATCGTTGTCCGTCGCCGGATCGCTCCGATCCCCCACTTTCCGACAAGCCAGGACATCGCCCCTGATTCTCCTGTATCCCCTCACTTTCAAACTGTCTCATATCTACGACGCTGCCCAAGCCCGATGGGCACCTGCTCCGAACGTCCTGAAAGATAAGGAGAAACCATCACCGGCAGATCAGGATCGACGGATCGCCCGCTCCGTCGACCTTGCGTTATGTCAACCTGTCAGCCTGCCTCCTGAAAAGGCTCACCTCAGGAAAACGCGGTACGCCCATTCCACCAAGCCTAGGCTGAGGTCAGCTATCCGGAGAGACCCGAGATACCCCCGAAAACCCTCACCTTTGGGGCGTAATGCCCGAACCTTGCCCAAAGCGGAAGCCTCCCAGGCCAGCTCCCGCAAAAACTCACCTTCCGGAGAACGATGCCTAAAAATTCAATCGATCCGGATAGTTACCCGTGGCACTTCGAGTACTTCATCGGTGTCTTCATATCCCGTAAAAGCTCACCAGTAGCAAATCGCGGCGCAACGAAGAGCTCCTGGCGATTCATTAACTGATAATCCTGTATTTCCTCACCATCGAACGCTCGAAGCGTGCCAGATGGAACTCACCTATCGCTGTATACCGCCATCTTAGAGTAAGTGAACGCAAACTTACTATGGATTAGCTCTTTGATCCGCCGGCCAGACTACAACGAAGACACCCCGAAAAGGCTCACCTCAATATGAATGCCTCGCAAGCGCCAATCCCCGGTAAGGTCCCGAGAAAGCTCACCTTTAGCGGGGCAAGGCTCCCACCTATTGCCAACGAAAAATCGCGAGCGGCGTCCCTCGTCACCCATGATCCTGAAAACGCTCACCTATGGAGGCCAGCCGGCCCAAGGCCAGGGCAGACCGGTGACATCCCCCGAAAAATCTCACCTCTGTTTGCCGTTTCTTCCCGGGAGATCTCACCTCAAGTTCAAAGCGCTCCAGAATCTCGCTCCAGACACCAACATATCGGCTCCCCGTATCCGCTCACCACTACAGGTCACCCAACATTCGCCCCAGGTAAGCTACTCGGGAGCATAACGCACGTCTGATCCCGTAATTCCTCACCTTTGCCTATACAGCCTAGCCGAAGCAGCCCCGAATCCGCTCACGACCCTTCCTGCAACTGCTCCCCATCACTCCTGAACCCAATCACGGTACCGTCCCGCAGAAGCTCACCCACTATCCCGCAAAGCATCACCTCGCTCCCCGCTAAGCCTTGCTGGATAAGGATATGGCGAGGCGTTAACGTTTTTCAACAAGTATCAAGGGTGTTTACTTTTATTACTCTCAACGACCCTGCCTGAGAGTTTCAGAAAAATTGCCCACACCTTCCATCCCAAACCTTGGGCAAGCCCCCAAGGGCATTTCAACCACAGATACAAGGCCGTAGAGGAACTTCCGTGAAACAACTTTAAAAAACCGAGGGCTTCCTTAAATTCCTTTAATGACAAAGACTTAGCGCAATCGGGTCAGATGTTTCACGCCTCAAGAAGACCCCAGACAAAAAATTTTCCACCATCTGGCTAAACGCCAGGCCACGATGTCCAAATGGCCAAAAATGTATTTAAAGTAACGTTATTTGATGTATTAAATACATTCATCCACGTCGTGCCAACCAGGCTTACCACACCGACCAGATCCTGCAATCGCGATAGACGAACGCTTCCGGCCGCTCGCAGCAGAAGTTCGTGCCGCTGCGCCATCGATCAGCAAAGCTGTATCAATCAATACACGATTTGTTATGATCAACAAGTGTTTTCTTTTTCGAGGCCCGGATGACGGTCAATGACGAGCGGTTCGCCATTCGCGAGGAACTCGATGTGCTGCGCAAGAATGGCGCGAAGCGTCAGGAGTTGTCGCTACACGCCTGCAAGCGGTTGTTTTTCGACCTGGGTATTCGTCCATCGATGGCCTCGGTTCGGGAACTGACGCAAACCGGTAGCGCCAGCGACATCCCGAAAGACATCGAGTTGTTCTGGCAGAGAATTCGCAACGCGTCGAAAGTGCGTATCGGCGGCGGGGCAATTCCGCCCATGCTCGAGGAGCAGGCCGGAGAACTGCTGGGCCTGCTGTTCGACGCAGCGCTGGCTCAGGCGCGCAGTACACTCGAAGGCGAACGGACGGAGATGCAGGCGGCATCCGCTGGAATGGAACAGCGCGTACGCGATGCCGAGAGTCGTCGCGAAGCGGCCGAGGGCATGCTGCAACGTAGCGAAGCCCAGGCAGAAACCGCATGGACGAGAGTTCGCGAACTCGAAGCGCAATTGGCTGCTTCCACCGCGCACGACCGTCGCGAACAGGACGGATGGCAGGCGACGGCGCACCGTCTGGAAAACGAGAATGAAGTTTTGCGCAAGCGAATCGACGCGGAGCTGTCGGCCAACGCAACCCTGCATGACCGCATCGATGCCCTGAACAGAGAACTGCGCGAACGCACCGAACATTACGCGCAGCAGATCAAGGATGCGCTCAGCGAAGCGGAGCGACGCGTCAAGCCAATGCTGGTTGAACTCGACTCGCTGCGTTCAATGTCGTCCACGTGGCAGACGGCCCAGCGAGAGGCAAGCCGCAAGGAATTCGATTACATCCAGCAACTGGCGGCCGCCAAGGCGCGCGGCGACCGGCTCGATGCCCAATTGCGCGAGCGCAGCGACGAGATCGATATCCTGACCCGCCAAGTCGCTGCGTTACGCGACCGCTCGGGCGTCGATGCTTCGGTGGCCGGCGTCGTGTCTTCATTGGCGGCTTCCGGCCGGCTACGCAAGGACGAGTTGGCCCGAATCGGAACCGTAATGGATGGCCATGTCGAACTCCCCCCGCATTGCC
Organism: Burkholderia sp. WAC0059; assembly: GCF_002870125.1. GTDB lineage: Bacteria > Pseudomonadota > Gammaproteobacteria > Burkholderiales > Burkholderiaceae > Paraburkholderia. The sequence goes on along the minus strand of NZ_PNEO01000001.1, from coordinate 16,795 downwards.
CCAAATGCCGGGACGGAGAGCCCGAACTATCGCAAGCCGACGACGGCTATGAGCTATCGTGCCCGGAATGCGATCGCTCGTCCGGCGTACAGCACTCGCGGCTGGAAGCCGTCGCCCACTTCATGTCGGACTAACCCCTTTAATTGGCGGGAAGACTTCGAGCTGACTCAGGCCCGAAGCCACTGCGATCGAACTTCTATTGCGAGTATTCCTGACCTCTTCCTCCCAAGACTATCCGGTGAGCTTTTCCGGGAGCTTTCCATGTTTAGTCGGCGCCCGTCAGGACACGGTTTCGATCGCGTTGCTCACAACGACAAATCCGACCGAACTATCTACGCTTTTGCCTGCCCGAAACGGCTACCTACCGGGGGCTTCCGGCTTTCGCGTGCAGCCCACGCCTGCCATGCACGATGTAGCCGGTTAGCCGATATCGGCTGCATGAGTCCGAGCCATTGCCCGACCTGTTCCGGCGCCATGCCGTTTTCGAAGTGGTGAGCGGCGAACGTATTACGCAGCGTTCGAGGACTGGCGCGTTCGGTGCGTGTCGCGGCGATGCCTGCGGTCTCCATCAGGTCGTCGACTGCGCGCAGCATGGTCGCCTTGTGCATCGGCCGGCCGGAAGGCGAGCCGGGAAACGCGTGCTGGCCCGGCAGGCCAGCCAGCCGCCGCTCGTCGAGCCAGACTGCGAGTACGGGGACGGCGAACGACGTCAGGGGAATCCGGCGTGCGGGCGCTGGATGGGCCGATTCGATTTCTATCCATCGCGCCGCCGGGTCGACGTTGTTCAGCGGTAAGGCAATGGCGTCGCTGGTTTTGAGTCCGGCACCGAGGAAGACGGCCGCAAGTGCCCTGTCGCGCGCTTCGCGCCAGCGTCGTGCCGCGGTTCGTTCCCCGGGCGGGGCCGCCAGACGAGCGACCAGTGCCGTGCGTTCCTCCTGCGTGAGGAAGCCCGTCGGTTCGTTTTCGCGCGCATTGCGCCAGGCGGCTTCTCCGTCCTGTGCGATGAAGCGTGCCGGGTTCGTCGATGCCAGTTCGATTTCGCGTATGTGGTCCAGTACGCGTTCGACAAGGCGCAGATATCGGGCGCGCTGCGGCTTACGCACGTCGAGGCCGGCCGCGAATTCGGCAATGGTCGGCTTATCGACGGTCTGAAGCGTCTTGTGCCTGAGTCGAAGCCAGTCGAGAAACAGGCCCCATTGCGCTCGATAAACGTCAGCCGACGAGCGCCGGAATCCTTGTGCGGCAAGCCACGCGTCGAAGGCCGAGCGCGGGTCCAGTCGCCAGTCGTCGCGCTGCTGATCGAACAGGTCGCCTGGGCCGTGCGCGGAAATCATCGTCTTCGGCCTCGTTGTAATCAGCCGTGTCCGGATGCCGTGCGGAACGTCGATGGCCGGCTTCCGGGAGGGTAGATGCCCCGATCTCGTTTCGTATCCGGCATATCGGGCGCAACCTGGGCCACCTCCTCATAGGTTTCGATCACGAATCCGAACGCAGCGGGCAGCGCATTCGACTTGCCGAAATCGACAGGATCGTCGGTTTCCGGCCAGGCCAGATCGCGAGGTCGCCGGAACAGGTCGAGCACGTGTGCGTCGTGACGGCTGGCCAGGCCGAGGTCCGCGAGCGCTTCGGCCTCGATGGCGTGCAGCAGCCGCCAGGTGAGCGGTACTGCCTTCGCGATGTAGCGCTGCGCAATATGCCGGACGATCTGCTCGAGGTCGTGCGCCGCGGCCTGAAAGCGGAGTGCGGCCAGATCGTGTTCGTTCGGGGTCTGCATGATCTTGCTCCAGTCGATCTCAATCACTGTATGAATATACAGTAATCGGGCTGGCAGCGATATTTCCCGCACGGCCTCTATCGACTGGCCGATGCTTGCCTCCGGCCGGCGTCGCGCGCGTCAACCGTGAATCACGACCAGCAGGGCTCGCGCCTCGTTCTTGCCCGCATTGCGGATCGCGTGCGGCTGGTCGGCCGCATAGCGGGCCGTGTCTGCCACCTTCAGCCGGCGGGTCGTGTCGGCCGCCTCGACGTCGATGCTGCCGTGCAGGACGGTCAGATGTTCGCGCGTGCCCGGTTCGTGCGCGTTCGACACCAGCGCGCCGCCCGGTTTCAACGTCAGTTCGTACCACTCGAAGCGACCGGCCAGCTCGATCGGCCCCCAGACGCGCAACTGGTAGCCGGCGTCCTGTCCGTGCAGGGTCGGGATGTCGTGCGGACCGGCGACTGCGATCGCCTCGGGCGCTCGCGGCGCGGAGAACAGCGAATCGAGATTGACGCCCAATGCGTTCGTGAGACGCCACGCGACGGCGATGGTGGGATTGGCCTTGTCGCGCTCGATTTCCGAGAGCATCGACTTCGACACGCCGGCGGCGCGCGAGAGCTCGTCGAGCGTCATCCGGCGCTCGTTGCGCAGGCGCTGAATCTGTTCGCCCACGCGCGGCGGGGCGGTGAGCGTTCCAGCCGGGTGGGCGGCCGGCGTCGAAGCGCGCGGGGTGCGTGAGCTTGCCATTTACTGACCTATCGATTAGAGTTCGTCCGGTATATCGAAATTAAGTTCGATAAATTGAAAAAATCCGGCGATGTCGACGGCGACTATAACAGGCGTCGGCCGTCCCGGATAGCCGGCGAGCGAGCGGCCGCGAGGCACATGCGTGTCGCGCCGGCCGCGAGCCCGTCTCCCGGAGGAGTCCGATTCATGCACGAACCCTATCTTGCCCATGTGCGCGCGACGCTCGACCAGATTCGCGCCGACGGCTTTTACAAGAGCGAGCGCGTGATCGCCACGCCGCAGTCGTCGCAGATTCGCCTCGCGGACGGCGCCGCGGTGCTGAATTTTTGCGCGAACAACTACCTCGGTCTTGCCGACGATCCGCGGCTCGTCGCGGCAGCGAAGGACGGGCTCGACCGCGACGGATTCGGCATGGCGTCGGTGCGTTTCATCTGCGGCACGCAGACGGTGCACCGGCAACTGGAAAGCGCGCTCGCCGCGTTCTTGCAGACCGACGACTGCATTCTCTATTCGAGCTGCTTCGACGCGAACGGCGGCCTGTTCGAAACGCTGCTCGACGAGGCGGACGCGATCATCAGCGACGAGCTCAACCACGCAAGCATCATCGACGGCGTGCGGCTTTCGAAGGCGAAGCGCTATCGCTACCGCAACAACGATCTCGCCGATCTCGAAGCGAAGCTGCGCGAGGCCGACGCGGCCGGCGCGCGTTACAAGTTGATCGCAACGGACGGCGTGTTTTCGATGGACGGCATCATCGCCGACCTGGCCGGCATCTGCGATCTGGCCGACCGTTACGGGGCGCTCGTGATGGTCGACGATTCGCATGCGGTCGGCTTCATCGGCGGGCATGGTCGCGGCACGCCCGAGCATTGCGGCGTCGCGCAACGCGTCGATATCGTGACCGGCACGCTCGGCAAGGCGCTCGGCGGAGCGTCGGGCGGCTACGTCGCCGCGCGAAAGGAAGTGGTCGAGTTGCTGCGCCAGCGCTCGCGGCCCTATCTGTTTTCGAACACGCTGGCGCCGAGCATCGCGGCGGCGTCGCTGAAAGTGCTCGAGCTGATCGCGAGCGACGAAGGCGCGCGGTTGCGCGAGCGCGTTCGCGCGAACGGCGCGCATTTCCGGCGCGAGATGAGCGCGCTCGGCTTCACGCTCGTGCCCGGCGAACATCCGATCATCCCCGTGATGCTCGGCGACGCGCAGGTCGCCTCGAACATGGCCGACGCGTTGCTGCGCGAGGGCGTCTACGTGATCGGCTTCTCGTATCCGGTCGTGCCGAAGGGACGCGCGCGCATTCGCACGCAGATGAGCGCCGCGCACACGCCGGAGCAGATCGAACGGGCCGTCGAGGCGTTCGCGCGCGTCGGCCGACAACTCGGCGTGATCTGAGGAGCGACAATTTCCATGAAAGCACTGGCAAAACTCGAACGCGCGCCGGGCCTCACGCTGACCCAGGTGAAGAAGCCCGAAGTCGGCCACAACGACGTGATGATCCGGATTCGCCGCACGGCGATTTGCGGCACCGACATCCACATCTGGAAATGGGACGACTGGGCCCGGAAGACGATTCCCGTGCCGATGCACGTCGGCCACGAGTACGTCGGCGAGATCGTCGAGATGGGGCAGGAGGTCCGCGGCTTCGCCATCGGCGATCGCGTGTCCGGCGAAGGGCATATCACCTGCGGTTTCTGCCGCAACTGCCGGGCCGGCCGTCGGCATCTGTGTCGCAACACGGTGGGCGTCGGCGTGAATCGCGAGGGCGCGTTCGCCGAGTATCTGGTGATTCCGGCGTTCAACGCGTTCAAGATTCCGCCGGAAATCTCCGACGATCTGGCCGCGATCTTCGACCCGTTCGGCAACGCGGCGCACACGGCGCTGTCGTTCAATCTCGTGGGCGAGGACGTGCTGATTACCGGCGCGGGGCCGATCGGCATCATGGCGGTGGCGATCGCCCGCCATGTCGGCGCGCGCAACGTCGTGATCACCGACGTCAACGACTACCGGCTCGACCTGGCGCGCAAGATGGGCGCGACGCGCGCGGTGAACGTCGCGCGCGAATCGCTGCGCGACGTGATGGCGGACCTCCAGATGACCGAGGGCTTCGACGTCGGACTCGAAATGTCGGGCGTGCCGAGCGCGTTCACGGCGCTGCTCGAAGCGATGAACCACGGCGGCAAGGTGGCGCTGCTCGGCATTCCGCCCGCGCAGACCGCGATCGACTGGAACCAGGTGATCTTCAAGGGGCTGGAGATCAAGGGCATTTACGGCCGGGAGATGTTCGAGACCTGGTACAAGATGGTCGCGATGCTGCAGAGCGGGCTCGATCTCTCGCCGGTCATCACGCACCGCTTCGGCGTCGACGATTACGAAAAAGGGTTTGCGGCAATGCTCTCCGGCGAGAGCGGCAAGGTGATTCTCGACTGGGCCGCCTGACGGGCGGTCGCCACGGTCGGCGGTTCCGCCCGACGAAGGCGTGCCGCCACCGCGTGTTTGTGAGAGAATGGTCGTTCTCCCGATGTCGAGGTCACGCCATTGAGCAAGACAGGTTCCGCTTCAGGCGAGCCGCCGGCCGATGCCCGCGAACGCCTGCTCGAGGCCGCCGAAGCCCTGGTTTATGCGGGCGGTATCCACGCAACCGGCGTGGATGCGATCGTTCGCGCGTCCGGGGCGGCGCGCAAGAGTTTCTACACCCATTTCGAATCGAAAGATGCGCTCGTCGCGGCCGCGCTCGAACGGCGCGACGAGCGCTGGATGCGCTGGTTCATCGAGGCCACGCTGCGCCACGGACGCACGCCGCGCACGCGCCTGCTCGGCATGTTCGACGCGTTGCGCGAGTGGTTCGTCGCCGACGACTTTCACGGCTGCGCTTTTCTTAACGCCGCGGGCGAGATCGCGCATCCGGACGATCCGATACGCGCCGTTTCGCGCATGCACAAGGAGCGCCTGCTGGCGTTCGTGCGCGAGCAGTTCGATGACTACGTGGCGTCGGCCGGCATCGAGCGGCGGCTTGCCGCCCGGCTCGCGCGGCAGTGGCTGATCCTGATCGACGGCGCGATCGGCGTGGCGCTCGTGAGCGGCGATGCCGATGCCGCGCGCGATGCGCGCGCCGCGGCCCAGCAGATACTGGATGCGAACGAGTCCGTCGGGCGGGTGCCGCATCAGCGGTGAGGGTTTTCGGGAGCCGGGCGGCCCGCTCCGGCCCGGCGGAAGAATCTGGCATGCTCCTGTCCTGACGATGCGGGTGGAACGCAGGCGACGGACAAACGCACGGAGCGCGGAGATGGGTCTCTTCGGCTGGCTGTGGCCGGGTGCAGGGCGGGCAAGCGAGACGCCGCAGACGGCGGAATTGATCGCGCGGGTGCTCAGGCTCAGTCCGACGCTGAAGCTGGCCCGTCGCTACCGGGCGCGCCTTGCGCCGGCGTTGCAGGTGTCGTTCGACTACGTCGCCGGTCTGGTCGGGCGCGTACCGGCTGCGCGCGAGGCCAGCGCGTTGTCCTGGTCCACCGACCCCTACATTCACGCGTTCTTTGCCGCGCCCGGCGAAGTGGCGCCGGCATTGAGCCGTTCGCCCGAGCTGCACGCGTGGTTCGATCTTCATCCGCTGGCGCAGCATGGTTATGCGGTGCTCGGCATGGCCATGACAGAGCGCCGCGTGTTCGGCGTCGAGCAGCAGGGCGATGCCGTGCGCGTCGACGTGGCACGCACTACGCTCAGCTTCGACGATCACCAGGTGCGCGTGTGCGGCGAGACCGAGGTCGAGTTGCGCCGCGAAATCGTGCAGCGCGTCGTCGAGCAGATCGCGCTCGAAGGGCTTGCCCGGATCGGCGACGACGAATCGCGGCGCGATGCGCTCGAAGAAGAACGGGCCCTGCTCAGGACCCGTCTGCAACTGCTGGCTCACCAGGGCGCCGGCACCTCGGGCATGCTGGGCGGCCACGCGGCAGCGCCAACAGCGGACGTTGCCGGCGTGGCGCGTCTGCAGGCGCGGCTCGATCGGAACGCGCAGGCATTGGCCAGGCTTGGCCTGAAGACCGACGCGCTCGAACGCGAACTCGACGTGATCTGCGACGTGCTTTCGCATCCCGAGGCGCATACGCAGGTCGAAACGCGCCGCGTCCGGCTCGACCGGATGAACGTGGTCGTCGACGATGACAGTCGAGACTGTGCGCCGATCGAGTTCCCGCTTGCCCGGATTCCCGCCAGTCCGCTCGGTGTCCGGGCCTTTTCGCTCGTGCGGTTCGAGCGTGCCGATCTGACCGTGTCGACGGGCGTGTTCGACGCCGCCGGCGGGCTGGCGATCTGAAAGGTGAGTATTTTCGGGAGTCGGGATTCGGGGGCCCGCGCCGGCGCCGCGGTTTTCCCTGCCGTACGAAAAAAAGCCAGCGCGAGCGTGATTTAGCCGCATACGAGGCGCAGGCGCGCCGTGCGAACCGACTGCCGGAATTGGCTAAAACCGGCGAAAGGTGAGTTTTTTCGGGAGAGTCGCGGCGTCCCTCGAAACGGTGCCTTCCGTGTCCCGATCAATGGAAAAACCGCTACTGTGCGGCCTGCGTACCGGTCGGACGATTGCGTGAAGGTGAGCTTTTTCAGGGGCTGGCGGCAGGTTTATCGGAACCGGTCGTCCGCACCGGCCACACCGATACGCCATCGGGGTCGATCGCCAATCGATACGGGCCGCCGGTTTCCGGCGGCGCATCTTCTGCCGCCACGTCGAACAACTGGCCGCCGATGTCGAGCGTCGCGTACCGATCGCCATGGCGCAGGCTGCTGCCGGCGACCGAGCCTGCGTGCGGCCCCTCGGGCGTGGCGCGAATCGCGCGTGGCGACACGCGCCACATCACGCGTTCGCCGACGCGGGCCTGACGGTCGGCCGTTTCGAGGCGCAGGCCCGCCGCCGTTTCGACGACGCCCGGCGCGCGCACCGTGCCGTCTCCGACGTTGTGCAGGCCGAGCAATTCCGCCACGCGCGGCGACGCGGGCTGCCCGAACACCGTATCGATCGTCCCGACCTGGAGAGCGCGGCCCTGTTCGATGACGAGCACTTCGTCGGCGAGCAGCGCGGCTTCGTCGGGGTCGTGCGTGACGATGACCGTGACCGCGGCGATCTCGCGCTGCAGGGCGCGCAGCGACTGCTGCAGGCGCCGCCGACGCGGCGTGTCGAGCGCTGAGAACGGTTCGTCGAACAGCAGGAGCTGGCTGTGGCGCGTCAGCGCACGCGCGAGCGCTACGCGCTGACGCTGACCGAACGAGAGTTCGCGCGGCAGCCGGGCAGTCAGCGAATCGAGCCCGAGATGTTCGACCCAGTAGCGCGCGGTGGCCGCGTCGGCATCGGCGGGAAATGACAATTGCCGCGCGACGCTCATGTGCGGAAAGAGCCCGTAGTCCTGCGGCATGTAGCCGATCTGCCGGCGCTCGGGCGGCAGCGCGCCGAGGTCGATGCGCCCGAGCGTCACCGGGCCGGCCTCGTTGCGCTCGAGCCCGGCGATCAGCTTCAGCGCCAGCGACTTGCCCGAGCCCGACGGCCCGATGATGGCGAGGCGTCGCGTCGCCGGCCGCCACGCGACGTCGAGGCTGAAGGCGCCGAGCGTGCGCTTGAGATCGAAGGCGAGCCGCAGGTCTTCGTTTGCTGCCACGGCGGACCCGGGGCCGGCGGCGCGTGTCTCGTCGCCGCTCTCGTGCGGCGGCGCGATGCTCGAGCGCCTGCCGTGGCTGTAGACGGAGAGCGCGGCGCAGACGATGGCGATCGCCAGCGTCGGCAATAGCAGCGGCATCATCGCGGGCAGGCCCTGGCCGCCGAACACGACGTAGGTGTACACGGGCAGCGAGTACGGATGATAGGCGACCATGACCGTGGCGCCGAACTCGCCGAATGCCCGCAGCCAGGCGAGCGCGAGTCCGGCGCGGATGGCGGGCCAGGCGATGGGCAGCGTCACGCGCAGGAACCGGCTGCCGGCGCGATGGCCGAGCGTCGCGGCCACGTCGTCGTAGACGGGGTCGACGGCGGCGAAGGCGGAACGCGCCGCGACGATCAGAAACGGCGCGGCGACGAAGGATTCGGCCAGCACGATGCCGGCGAACGAGTCGGTCAGCGTGCCGCCCGTCAGCCGGCCAATCCAGCTATATGGCCCGAGCAGGAACAGCAGCAGCACGCCGCTCGTGAGCGGCGGCAGCGCAAGCGGCAGTTGCACGACGAAGCCGAGCAGGGCGACCGCGCGCGAGGGCGAGCGCGCGAGCCAATAGCCGAGCGGCACGCCGCCGATGAGGATGAAGAGCGCCGCCACGCTCGCGCTGGCGGCCGAGACGCCGACGGCGGACCAGGTCGCATGCCAGTCGACGTCGGCCCAGTCGGCCGCCCCGATCTGCGGGATGCTGGCGATGAACGGCGCACATAGATAGACCGCGAGCAGCGCGGCGAGCCAGAGCAGCGGCCGCGCGGCGGAACGCGTCATTGCGCGGCGTCGATCACGGCCTGAACCGGCGAGGGAATGGCCTGCTCGTTGCCGCTCACGGTCGGCTGCACGACGTCGACGCCGTGCTCGGCGAGGAGCCGGCGGCCTTCGGCGCTCAGCAGGAAGTCGACGAAGCGGGCCGCGCCGCTTGCGTTCGGCGCGTCGTTGAGGATCGTCAGCGTGTAGTCGGCCTGGACCTTCAGTTCGGGCGCCGGCTTGATCGCGGGAATCTTCAGGTCGGACGTTTCGGTCGAGTAGAAGAAGCCCGCGTCGAGTTGCCCCGACTGCAGGCGGCCGACGAGCGTTTCCTCAGGCAGCACCTGCTCGGGATTCTCGGGCGCGCCGAGTACCTTCTCGACGAGATCCGGCTCGTGGTAGAGCGCGGCGGCCTTCGTCACCATCTCGACCGTGAAGGCGCCCTTCGGATCCAGCTTCGGATCGGTGCGGCCGATGCGGATGCCGGGCTCGGCCAGCACCTGATCCCAGCGCTTCGTGCGCAGATCGGCGGCGAAACGGCTCTTCGGGTTGTAGCCGATCATCAGCGGCGACTGCGCGAAGGTGACGTACCAGGTCACATGGTCGCCGTTGTCCGCGCCCATCAGGCTCGTGTTGACCTTCGGGCTCGCGCTGATGAATACGTCGCCGCGCCGCAGCTTGCCCTTGATCTCGTTGGCGATCTTGTTCGAGCCGGCCGCATAGCCCCGGAAGTGCAGGCCCGTCTCCTTCTCGAACGCGGGGCCGACGCTGCGCTCCATCAGGTTGACGAGCGAGCCCGCGTACAGCACGTTGACGTCGCTTTCGTCGGCGGCGCAGACGTTCGCGCTGAAGATTCCCGCCAGTACGACCACCGAAGCTGCAAGTTTGCGAATCATGTCTTCCACCCCATATCGTTCGTTATAAACGCCGATATATTACGATGGACTGAACGAGCGTTGTTTGCGTCTGCCGAATATTTGGGTTGGGACTTATCCGCAGACGGCGTGCGGGAGGACCGCTACACTACGCGGGTAGTGCCGCCCATCCATCGTCGGCTGGCCGGGACGCGTTGCCGCCCCGACGAACCCCTGGAGACAGACCGCCATGCGCACGAGTGCCCGTAACCATTTTGCCGGCAAGGTCAGCGCCGTGAAGGCCGGCGCCGTCAACGACGAGATCGTCCTGAGCGTCGAGCACGGTCTTGAGATCGTCGCGATCGTCACGCACGGCAGCGCGGTTTCGCTGGGGCTCGCGGCCGGCAAGCCGGCGTTCGCGCTCGTCAAGGCGTCCTCGGTGATCGTGATGACCGGGGCCGACGGCAGCCGGGTGTCGGCGCGCAATCGCGTCGCGGGCTCGGTCGTGTCGGTGACGAAAGGGGCCGTCAATGCCGAGGTGATCGTTGCCTCGCCGGCCGGCGCGCAGGTTGCCGCCATCATCACCAACGAGAGCGTCGACCGGCTCGGCCTCGCGGCCGGCCAGCCGGCCGCCGCGATCTTCAAGGCGTCGAGCGTGATCGTGGGCGTCGATGACTGAACGCCGCCCGCGCGGGCGGGAAGCGTTCGTCGCCATGCCGCGTGCATCAATCGCATCGCTCGCCTCGAATCGGACTCGACGTCATGGCTGAACGACCGGATCTGCCGAAGCACACATTCGCCGGGCAGGACTTCGAATCGGCCGCGCGGGCGCGTTGCGACGCGCTGACGGGCGGCCGGACCGAGGCCGGATCGTCCGACGCCCGGCTCTTCGCGCGCCTCGTCGCCGCGCGGGACGTGCGCGGCGAACTCGCGCTGCTCGGCCTGCCGCCGGACCGGCTGGCGGCGCTGTATCGCCGGCATTTCGCCGATTTCGTCGAGACCGCCGCGCCTCGCGCGGTGTCGCCGGCCGTAGCCGATGCCGGGCGGCTCGCCTTCACCATCGCCATGCGCGACCTGCTGCTGGCGTTTCGTTCGCCCGACGTCGAGGGCGACGACGCGCATTGCCTCGCGACCATCATCGCGCATGCCTGTCTGCGGCCCGATCATCTTTGGCGCGACCTGGGCCTCGACGGGCGCGACGACGTCACGCACATGCTGGAGCGCTATTTTCCAGCGCTCGTCGCGCGCAATGTCGACGGGTTGCGGTGGAAGAAATTCCTCGCGCGCGAACTCGCGCTGGCAACGGGCGCGACGCCGGGGCCCGCACCGGGTTGTCCCGGCTGCGAAGACTTCGGGTTCTGCTTTCCGGAAGGACGTTGAGCGACGCGCCGGTCGGCCCGGCGCCGCGTGCGGCTTCGGGGCGCGAGGCACGAAGCGCATCGTGTATGCTTGCGCGCATGACTCATCCCGAACACGATCCGGCCGTCCCTGCCCGCGAAAATGCGGAGCCTGAAGTACGTTTTCGCATGCGGATCCGGTACGCTGGCATGATCGCGCTAGGTCCCGGCAAGGTGTCGCTGCTCGAGGCCGTGCGCGAACACGGCTCGATCTCGGCCGCCGCGCGCAGTCTCAACATGTCGTATCGGCGCGCATGGCTGCTCATGGACGAACTCAACCGGGCGCTCGAGTCGCCGGCCACCCTTTCCGAGCATGGCGGCCAGAGCGGCGGCGGCAGCACGCTGACGCCGGTCGGCGAGGAAATCGTCCGTCTTTATCGCGACATCGAGGCGCGCGCGGCGGCGTCCTGTGCGCCCGAGATCGCCGCGCTGACGAAACTGCTCCGGAGCGGCGAGGCCTAGCCGTGGCGCAGGCAGAACCGCGAGGCGGGCTGCGCCGATGAGAGGATCGAGGCGGCCGTGGCCGACGCGGCGTCGCCGCCGGTGGTCATGAGCCGGGTCATCAGCTCGACGAAACTCGCGACGCTCGCGGTGCGCAGCGGGTAATACGCCACCTGATGGCGTTCGCAGACGCGTTTGAGCTGGTTCATCGAATCGTGGTCGATGCAATCGACCGGAAACACGGCGAGATCCGCGCCCGCGAGCGTGGACGCCAACAACCCCTTGCGATCCTCGATGCCGCCGTCGTGCACGGCGAGCTCTCCGCCCGCCGACGTTACCCATCGCTTCAGCGCCTGGTTCGAGCCGGGCCGGCCGCCCACGTAGACGATGCGCTTGCCCGCGAGACTGACGGGCACGTCGTTCGACGGCGTTTGCTCCGTCTGCTGCATCGCCAGCTCCATCGCGCCCGCCTCGGCCTGCAGCGCGTTGACGAGCGCATGCGCGTCGTCGAGCTGCGCGCGCAGCGTGTGCGCTGTCGCTTCGTCGGCCGCGGCACGCTGCTCGGCGGTTTCGCGACGGCTCGTCTGAAGCGCGAGGCGGGCGTCGCGCGCGGCCAGCGCCTCGCGCAGCGCGGCGACTTCGGCCTGCCGTTGCGCGTCGTCGGCCGGTGCCGGCGGGCGGGCTGCCTGGGCAGCCAGTTCGGCCAGCGCCGCGTCGCGCTGCATGCTCATCTCGTGCAGCCGTGCCTGCTGACGTTCCATCCTGGTCCGCAGTTCGACGTTTTCCTTTTCGAGCGCGACGAGGCGCCGGATATCGGCCCGATTGGCCGCGCCGACGAGGTGCGAGAGCATGTGCAGTTCGCCGAACGCGGCCTGGCGGACTTCCAGCGTGGCCTGCGGATGCGTCATCAGCGCCCAGTAGGCGGGCGGAATGTCGCCGCTCGCCAGCGCGTCGTTCCAGCGCTCGAGCAGGGCCTGCGGATCGCGCGCCGAGGCGAAGAGGCGCACCGCGCCCGCATACCGCGTGTCGAGCGCCTTTTGCAGGGCCTTGCAGCCGGGGCCGCCGTGGATCGCGAGCTCGACGGCGGCATGGTGGATTTCGAGGTCGCTCGCGTGGCGCGCGTCGAGATTCGCAAACTTCGGGACCAGTTTGCGCAGCTCGTGCGTGCTCAGACACGTGCCGATGATCGAGCAGTGCAGGTGCGAGTCGAGGTCGGCCAGGCGGGCGCGCCTGCCCGGGCGGTCGATTTCGGCGGCCGTGGGTTCGCAGCAGGCGTCGCCTGAAAGGGCGCGCAGATACGGCGCATCGTCGGGCGATTCGAGGCCCGGCGTTCGGGCGAGGCGAAACGGCGGAGCGTGCATGATGACCTCTGGTCCGGTTCGAAGCGCGAAAGACGGTCGGCGCGTCCGTTTCCGCGGGAGGCGCGCCGGCCGATCGCCGGTCGTAGGGGAATTCGAAATATATCACGGAATATATCGATGGAATTCCGCCCGCAGGGCGCCCGGCGGGGCAGGGCGAGGTCCTTCTACCCGGACCGGACGGCTCGATCGGGGCGAGGCGCCTGCGCCCATCGATATGCCTTAATAGGTATATCGATGGGCGTAATGGATCGTATGGGTAGCGGCGACCTGCACTAGAATCGTCGGCTTTCGAGTTTCCGGTCGCAGTCGGCCGGCCCGTTCATGAGCACTCCTCCTTCCGTACCGGATCGCGGCCCGAATGCGTCAGGCACGCGCGAAGCGGCCGGCCTGTTGCGCAACCGCGCGTTCCAGCGTTTCTGGGCGGCGCGCGTGCTGTCCTCGATGTCGTTCCAGATGCTGGCGGTCGCGATGGGCTGGCACGTCTACGCCATCACGCACAGCGCGTTTTCGCTGGGCCTCGTCGGTCTCGCCCAGTTCCTGCCGATGTTCCTGCTGACGCTCGTGGTCGGCCAGGTCGCGGACCGCTACGACCGTCGACGGATTGCCGCGGTGTGCCAGTCCGTCGAGGGAGCCGCGGCGCTGCTGTTCGCGGCGGGAACGTTCGGCGGCTGGCTGGGCGCGCCGCTCGTCTATCTGCTGGCGGCGTGCGTGGGCGCGGCCCGCGCGTTCGAGTCGCCGGCGATTTCGTCGCTGCTGCCCGGCGTCGTGTCGCGCGAGCAGTTGCCGCACGCGACGGCGTGGGCCACGTCGGCCAATCAGACCGCGCAGATCGTCGGCCCCGCGCTCGGCGGCCTGCTCTACGGCATCGGCCCGGGGCCGGCCTATCTGGCCTGCGCCGCGTCGTTCGCCGTGGCGGCCGTGCTGGTCGGCGCGGTGCCGCTGCAGGCGAAGCCGGCCGCCCGCGCACCGGTGACGCTCGCTTCCGTCTTTTCGGGCATCGCCTTCATCCGCTCGCAGCCGGCCATTCTCGGGGCGATGTCGCTCGATCTTTTCGCGGTGCTGTTCGGCGGCGCGACCGCGCTCCTGCCCGTGTTCGCGCGCGACATCCTCCACGCCGGCCCGCTCGCGCTCGGGCTGCTGCGCTCGGCGTCGGCGGCCGGCGCGCTCGCGGGCACTGTCTGGCTCGCGCATTTTCCGCTGCGCCGCCGGCCTGGCGCGGCGATGTTCGGCGGCGTGATCGTCTTCGGTCTCGCCACGCTGGCGTTCGGGCTGTCGCGCAACCTGGCCGTGTCGCTGCTCGCGCTGGCCGCGCTCGGTGCTTCGGATGTGGTGAGCGTCGTCGTGCGACTCTCGCTCGTGCAACTGCGCACGCCCGACGAGATGCTCGGGCGCGTGAGCGCGGTCAGCTCGCTTTTCATCGGCACGTCGAATCAGCTCGGCGAATTCGAGTCGGGTCTCACGGCCGGCTGGTGGGGCGCGCCGCGCGCGGTGCTGGTGGGCGGCGTCGCGACGATCGGCGTGGCGCTGCTGTGGATGCGGCTCTTTCCCGAGTTGCGCCGGACGCGCTCGCTGGCGCACGAGGAGACGCGCGCCGCGGCCGGCACGTAATCCCGCCGTTGCCGGGGGCGGCGTGTCGTGCCGCGCTCCGGGCGTCGGGGCCGGCGTTTCCCGGTATGCTGATGCGAACGGCGCCGCCGCGCCTTCTTCCTTTCGCACGCCATGTCCACGAAGCCGTTGCCCGTTTTCGCCCCGAGGAGCCGCCGATGCGCGTAGGCCGCCCGGTCAAGGCGCTGCCGCAGCCGCTTTGCGACTATTGCGGCGAGCGGGCCGTGCTCGCGCGATACGGCGACGAAGCCTATCCGTATCGCGACGATCACGGTCCGCTCTGGATCTGCACGGCCTGCGGGGCGTGGATCGGCGTGCACGCGCGCAGCACGCGCAACGTGCCGCTCGGCCGCCTCGCCGATGCCGCGCTGCGCGAGGCGAAGAGCCGCCTGCACGACGTGCTCGAACCGCTGGTCGCGGCCAAGGTGCGGCGCGACGGCGTGAACGCTTTCGAGGCGCGCGCGCGAGCGATCCGCTGGGCTGCCGACGCGCTCGGATTCGAGCCGGCCCACGCGTCGCTCCACCATCTGTCGCTCGAGCAATGCGAGCAGGCGATCCGCTACGTCGAGGCGTTCATGGCCGCCCGGCGGCGCGGGCAGGATTCGGGCGACGCCGAAGACGATCGAGACGCTTAATTTTCGGCCCGGTTTGCCGTTATTGCGCGTGACTGACTCCTTTCCCGCACCATGGCCAGGACCCCTTCGTTTTCCCGCGCGCCGCAGCAAGGCGGCCGCGCGCGCCGCAGCAAGGCGATGCTGTTGCCGATTCCGCGCGCGAGCGCCAACGGTCTGGCGTTGCAGGTCCATCTCGCGCTGGCCGCGCTGCACGGTTCGGGCGGTACCCGCCAGGACGCCCAGACGCTGCTGCATACGCTGGCTCTCGCCTCGGCGATCGCGGATGCGGGCTACGGCTCGATTGCGCCCGGGCTGATGGCGGCCGCCGAGGCGGCCGTGACCGCGTGCTTCTCGAACGGCCGGGAAACCGGCCGGTGGCGGCTCGACGACGCGGCGTTCGACGCGTTTTCGCAGGTCGTGACCGTCTACGACAGGCAACTGCAGACGGCGCCGCTATGGGCGCTGACCGAGGCGAGCCAGTGGCTCGAACGCCTCTCCGCCGGAGAGCCTCGCGCACAGGCCGTGCATGCCGATGACGCCGCGCGCGAATCGTGTTGACTTCGGGCTTGCCGAATGTCTAAAATTCGCCCGTCTTCACAAAAGGGGCTGGTGCCTTGGACAGTAGCAGTAGTCGATCTTCGAGAAGTTTCGCTGCCTGACCGGCAGGACGTCCGCGCCCCTTCCCATCGCCGCCGTCCTGCCAGAAGGCAGACGGTGCGCGTCCTGCAGTACCGCAATATCCGCCGTACCTCTTCGTGCATCCCGATTGACGTCGTCCCGACGAACGCGCTCGCGCGGGTTCGGCCGGCCTCCCGTTGCGGTTCGCCTGTTCGCGGCTGCGCTCGTGTCCCTGCCTCGCGGCGGGCGCGCGGCCGCCGGAACAGGCATGGGCGTCCCCGGACGCAGGCAAGGAGCTTCGATGTCCGACAGTGACAGTTACCCGTTATGCCGCTTCCTTTTGTTGTCGCGAAAGGAAAGCGAGTAGACGTTCGCCGTTGCGCGCTTCGCGCGCCGCTGTCGGGTCTGCTGGCTTTCCGCGAACCGTGTCAGGCCGCAAGTCCCGGAGAAACAGCATGCAGTTCAGCCTTCTTCTGCCGCTGCAGGCGCATTTCGATGCGCGGCGCGAGCGCCAACCCGGCGAGCCGTCATGGCCGCCCATTCCGTCGTCGTCTTCCGGAGCGCGCCGATTTGCCGTGACGAGGTTCGGCGCCCTGGCCCGGGCACTGTGATTCTTCGTCTGATCGCGGGCGCTCCTGCATGATCCGTGTTCATCATTCTTCAGCGCGAACCGCCCGCCGCACGCTGGCCGGCGCGGGCCGCGCGCACCCTGTAGCGGGAGGCCGTTAGTGGATTCCAGTTTCAACCTCAACCGGACGGCGAACGCGTCGGCGTGGCGGCTGCTGCCCAACGGGTGGGACTTTGTGACGTTCCCGCTGATCATCTGCGTGATCGCGCTGTTCGCGATCGGGTTTCACCAGACGATGGCGCCGATGTCCACGCTCCGGACCCAGGTCATCTCGCTGGACCCGGCCATGCTCCCCGAGTACGCGCTGCGCACCATCCTGCGCATGCTCGCGGCCATGTTCGCCTCGCTC